>CAVRTM010000015.1:0-61946 GCA_963724015.1 uncultured Actinomycetota bacterium | reverse complement strand
AGGGTGTAGCCGCCGTCGATGACGATGGACTGTCCGGTGAGGTAGCTCGAGGAGCTGGAGGCGAGGAAGGCCACGAGGCCGTCGAGGTCCTCCGGCCGCCCCATCCGGCCGGCGGGGATCGCCGCGACCCATCGGTCCCGCAGCTCGGGGTTGGCCTCGGTGAACTGCCGGGTCATCTCGGAGAGGAAGTACCCGGGGGCGATGGCGTTGACGCGCATCCCGCGGTCGGCCCACTCCACCGCCAGCGAGGCGGTCAGGTGGGCGACGCCGGCCTTGGAGGCGTTGTAGGCGGCCTGGTGCTGGGGCACGTTCACGATCTGCCCCGACATGGAGGCGACGTTGACGATGGTGCTGCCGCCGCCGTGGTCGAGCGTCTGCCGGGCGAAGGCCTGGCATGCCAGGAACGTGCCGGTGAGGTTGATGTCGACGACGCGCCGCCAGTCGCCCGCCGAGAGGTGCTCGCTGTCGGCCCACTGGGTCACGCCGGCGGCGTTGACCAGCACGGTGGGCCGGCCCAGCGCCTCGGCCACCGCCGCGAAGGCCGCCGCCAGGGAGGCCTCGTCCGTGACGTCGGCGTGGAGGCCGGCGGTGGCGCCGCCGCACTCCTGCGCCAGCCGCGATGCCTCGTCCGCGACCCCGTCGAGGACGTCCAGCAGGGCGACGTGCATGCCCTGCCGCCCCAGCGCGGCCGCCATGGAGCGGCCCAGGCCACGGCCGCCCCCGGTCACGATCGCGACACCACCGGCAAGATCCGGGTGGAGCGCCTCCCCGCCGCCGTGCGCGGCTCCCGTGGTCATGGCTGCGAGGCTCCCCTCAAGGCCGCGGTGTCCCCGGCCGGCACCGCTCGTGCCCCAGACGCTACGCCCCGTGGCGAGCGCCCGAGCGCCGAACAGCAGCCCGGGCACGCAGCGGACCCGGTGGTGCCGCACGACGTGCGCCGCGTGGTACCACCGGGCCCGGTGGGTGCGCCTCGAGGGCCGAGGCGGGAAGGGGGAAAGCGGGAGAGGCAGGGTCAGGGGTGGCCGGCCGTCTCCAGCTGCCGCGGCGCCATGGCCTCGTCGTCGTCGATCATGGTGCGCTCGTCGAAGGGCAGCGTGCCCGCGAGCACCCGGTCGCACCGGTCGCGGTCGATCTCCTTGACCCAGGTGCCGATCAGGACGGTGGCGATGGCGTTGCCGGCGAAGTTGGTGACGGCACGGGCCTCGGACATGAACCGGTCGATGCCGACGATGATGCCCACGCCGTCGACCAGCTCGGGACGGTGCGACTGCAGGCCTCCGGCGAGCGTGGCGAGCCCGGCGCCGGTGACGCCGGCCGCGCCCTTGGAGGCGATGATCATGAAGACCAGCAGCGAGATCTGCTCGCCGAGCGACAGCGGGGTGGCCGGTGGCCTCGGCGATGAACAGCGAGGCCATCGTCAGGTAGATCGCGGTGCCGTCGAGGTTGAACGAGTAGCCGGTCGGCACGACCACGCCGACGACGGAGCGGTCGACGCCGAGGTGCTCCATCTTGGCGATGAGGCGAGGCAGCGCGGTCTCGGACGAGGACGTCGAGACGATCAGCAGGAACTCGCGGCCGAGGTAGCGCAGGAACGTGAACACGTTGAGGCCGGTGACGACCCGCAGCAGCGCGCCGAGGACGACGAAGACGAAGATCGCGCAGGTGAGGTAGAAGGCGACCATCAGCATCGCGAGGTTCTTCAGCGCGTCCAGGCCGGTCTCGGCGACGACGCCGGCCATGGCGCCGAACGCGCCGATCGGGGCGACCCACATGATCATGGCGAGCACCTTGAACACGACCTTCTGGAAGACCGCGATGCCCCGCAGGGCTGCCTCCCCGGTCGCGCCGAGCGCCTGCACCGCGAAGCCGATCAGCAGCGCGACGAACAGCGTGGACAGCACCGACTCACCGACCAGCGGCGAGACCAGCGTCGTCGGGATGATGCTCGTGACGAAGCCGGTCAGGCCGCCCTCGCCCTCACCGCCGGCCGGCGCCTTGTACGTCGTGTGGATGTCCAGGCCCTGCCCCGGGTGGATGAGGTTGCCGACGACCAGGCCGATCGCGAGGGCGAAGGTCGACATGACGATGAAGTAGCCGAGGGCGAGCGCCGCCGACGCGGCCGACGCTGGCGGCCTTGCGCACCGACCCGATGCCCAGGACGATCGTGCAGAAGATGACCGGGGAGATCATCATCTTGATCAGGTTGACGAAGCTGGTGCCGAGGACCTTCAGCTCCTTGCCGAGGTCGGGGGCCAGCCACCCGACGAGGACGCCGAGGACGACGGCGACGACCACCGCGATGTAGAGCCAGTGGGTGCGGTCCTTGCGCACCGTCGGTGACGCTGCGGTGTCGATGGTCTCGGACATGGTTCCTCCGTCGGGGGTGGGACGCGGGAGCGCCTCGGGGGAGTGCTTCGTCGAGGCTGCACCCGGGCCGAACTAGGGTCACGGTTGTGTTCATTGAGTTCCCCCTCGCCACGCCGGTGACACAGTGACCGGTATGGCGCGCGTGGACCCCCGCCGGTGGAGCCTGGCGGGGCAGATCTTCGCTCTGCAGGTGCTGGTGGCCGTCCTCGTCGTCGGCGCCGGCCTCGGCGCGGCGTACGTCCAGGCCCGCCGCAGCAGCGAGCAGCAGGCGACGGCCCGGGTGCTCGCGGTCGCCCACACGGTCGCCGCCTCACCGGAGGTGGTCCGCGGCGGTGGGGCGTCCCGACCCCACGGCCACGCTGCAGCCGGTCGCCGAGCGGGTGCGGGCCGAGACCGGCACCGACTTCGTCGTCGTCATGAGCCCGGGCGGCAGGCGCTACACCCACCCCGACCCCCGCCAGATCGGCCAGCAGTTCATCGGCCACATCCGGGCGGCCCAGCGGGGCGGGGAGGTGACCGAGAGCTACCGGGGCACCCTGGGGCCGTCGGTGCGGGCCGTCGTACCGGTCGAGCAGGGGCGCCGGGTCGTCGCCCTCGTCGCGGTCGGCATCCGTCGGACGGCGGTGACGCAGGCCGTGGGCGCGCAGCTGCCCGCCCTGGGCCTCGCCGGTGCGCTCGCCGCCGCGCTCTCGGGCCTCGGCACCTGGCTGGTCGCCCGTCGCGTCCGGCGGCAGACCCACGGGCTCGGCGCCGCGCAGCTGCAGGACATGTACGACTACTACGACGCGGTGCTGCACGCGGTCAGGGAGGGGCTGCTCCTGGTCGACGGCGCGGGCCGGGTGCGGCTGGTCAACGACGAGTGCCGGCGGCTGCTCGACCTGCCCGGGGACGTCGTCGGGCGCCCCGTGGCCGAGCTGGGGCTGACCCCCACGCTGGAGCGGACCCTGGTCGAGGGCACCCCGCGACTGGACGAGCTGCACGTCACCTCGGCCCGGGTGCTGGTGCTCAACCAGGCCCGGGCCCGCTGGAAGGGGCGCGACCTCGGCACGGTGGTCGACCATCCGCGACCGCACCGACCTGCAGGCCCTGACCGGCGAGCTCGACACCGCCCGCGGGCTCACCGAGGCGCTGCGCTCGCAGGCGCACGAGTCGGCCAACCGGCTGCACACGGTCGTCTCCCTGATCGAGCTCGACCGGGCGCCGGAGGCGCTGCGAGTTCGCCACCGAGGAGCTGTCGATGGCGCAGCGGCTCACCGACCAGGTCGTCGGCGCCGTCGACGAGCCGGCCCTCGCCGCGCTGCTGCTCGGCAAGTCGGCCCAGGCCAGCGAGCGCGGCATCGACTTCGTCGTGGGCGACGACGCGGTCGTGCCCGACGGCATCGCCCCGTCGCGCGACCTGGTCACGATCGTCGGCAACCTCGATCGACAACGCCTTCGACGCGGTCGCCACGGTCGGCGGCGAGAAGGTGGTGCGCTTCGACGCCGGGGTGCACGACGGGTACGCCGTGCTGACCGTCACCGACACCGGTCCGGGGGTGCCGCGGCCGGATCGCGGTGCAGGCGTTCCGGCGCGGCTGGTCCACCAAGGGCGACGGGGCGGCGCGCGCGGCGGCCGCGGCCTCGGCCTGGCGCTCGTGGCGCAGTCGGTCGAGCGGCTCGGCGGCTCGATCGAGGTCGCCGGGCCGCCGGGGGCCCGGTTCACCGTCCGCCTGCCGGTGCCGGGTGGGCAGCCGTGACCGGCCCGCTGCGGGTGCTCGTCGTGGAGGACGAGCCGGTCGCCGCCGAGGCGCACACGGCGTACGTCGGGCGGGTCGAGGGGTTCGAGGTGGCGGCGACGGTCCACACCGGGCAGGCGGCGCTGCAGGCGCTCGGCGAGCGGCGGGTCGACCTCGTCCTGCTGGACATGAACCTGCCCGACCGGCACGGCCTGGAGATCGTCCGGGCCATGCGCGCCGCCGGGCACACCGCCGACGTCATCGCCGTCACGTCGGCGCGGGACCTGCAGGTCGTCCGGGCGGCGGTCTCGCTCGGCATCGTGCAGTACCTGCTCAAGCCGTTCGTCTTCGCCTCGCTGCGCGACCGGCTCGAGCGCTACCGCGACTACCGCCGCCAGGTCGACGGCACGGCGGCCGTGGCCAGCCAGGCCGGACCTCGACCTGGCCCTCAGCGGCCTGCGCGCCGCCGGCACGACGCACCTGCCCAAGGGGATGAGCGAGGAGCTGTTCGCCGCCGTCTCCCGGCTGCTCAGCGCCGCCGACGGACGGGCTGTCGGCCTCCGAGGTCGCCGCCGGCCTCGGCGTGGCCCGCGTGACCGCGCGCCGCTACCTCGAGCACCTCGCCGAGACCGGGCTGGCGCTGCGGCGGTCCCGCTACGCCGGGCAGGGCCGCCCCGAGGTCGAGTACCGCTGGAGCAGCTGAGCGGGCGTCAGTCGTTCATCGCCTTGAGGATCGTCACGGCCACGGTGACCCGGGCCGCCGCCTCCCGCCCGGACCCGGCCTCACAGCGCGTTCTGCACCTCGCGGACGATCGTCCAGGCCCGGGCCCGGTCCTCGTCGATGCCGCCGTGCTCGCAGACGACCGACAGCCGCCGGCGCAGGGCACCGCGCACGTCGGAGCTCGCCACCGCCTCGTCCCAGCGGTTCCACAGGGCGGGGGCGACGGCGTAGGCCGGCTCGGCGGCGAGCGGCTTGGGGTCGATGGCCAGCCACGGCTGCCGCTGCGCCGGCCAGGACGTTGGCGTAGTGCAGGTCGGTGTGCACCAGCCGGGCGTCGGCGCCCTCGTCCCGGACCAGGTCGGGTGCCAGGCTCAGCGCCTGCTCGACGAACCGTCGCGGGAGGCCGGCAGGAGGGCTCGCCAGGGCGCGCACCAGCCGGGCGACCTCGCCGCTGAGCGGGGCCAGCTGAGGCGTGGCCGGGCGGTCCAGCTGCCGCAGCAGCTGACCGATCACCGCGCAGGCCTCGTCCACCGGCAGGGCGTGCAGGTCCCTGGCGGCGTCGAGCCGTTCCAGCAGCATCGCCCAGCTGGCCGGGTCGGCCGCGAGCAGCCGCACCGCGCCGCGGCCGCCCCACAGCTGGAGGGCGAGGTGCTCGTGCCGGGCCTCGCGAGTGCGGCCACCCGACCTTGAGGACCGCCGCCTCGCCGGTCGCGCGGCGTACCGGCAGCACCAGCGCGCACACGCCGTGCAGCGCCTCGCCGTCCGGCGTCAGGTCCCAGCGGTGCAGCGAGTCCCGCACCAGCCCCGGCAACCGGGCCAGCCAGTCGTCGCCGCTCAGGAAGCCCTCGGCCGGGCGGCCCCGCAGGAGCGCCGCCAACGACGCGGGGACGAGGTCGCTCACCGGGTCGCGAGCCCCGGGAAGGCGGTCGGGGCCGCGCCCCACGCCAGCGCCTGGGACTGCGTCTGCGCGGCCCAGCGCAGGAGCCCGGTCAGGCCGGGGCGGTCGCCGGCGCCGGTGGCGAAGGCGCTCCCGAGTGACAGCAGCAGCTGCGGGAGCAGGATCCGGGCCAGCCTCGCCGCGGCGGCCGGGGTCGTCACGGAGAACGGAAGGTCGTAGCCGAGCGGTGGCGGCACGTCGCTCCCGCCGAGGGCCTGCAGCTGCTCCGTGCGTCCGCGCAGCGTGGCCAGCACCCCCATGGCCCGGGCGCGCGCCGGCCCCTGGCTCTGGGCGGCCACCACCTCGAAGCCGTAGACGGCGGCCCGCGCCGACGGCAGCAGCGCTGCCGCGGCCGCGTCGGGGGCGACCGGGGAGGCGGGCCAGCGCACCGAGCCGCCGAGCAGGCCCACCGCGACGGCCCGTTGCACGGCGAGGGCGGACAACAGCGGCAGGTGCGCCGCGGAGGCGCCGGCCAGTGCCGGTGAGGGCCCCGGGCTGCACGGCCCGACCCTCCTGGGTGGCCAGGGCCGCGCGGGTGCGGGCCGGGGGCGCGGGGGCCGGGGGCGTGCGCGTCGCCGTCCCGCTGCCCGGGGTCCCGGCCGCGGACGGCCCGGGGGAGGGGCTCGCCGGGGGCACCGCGTAGGAGGCCGCCGGCACCCGCGCGTCGCGCAGCACCTGCTCGAGCACCGCGACCTGGCGCCCGTGCAGCACGGCCAGGCGGGCGGCGGGCGCGGTGCGGGCGCCGCCGAGGGAGGTGGCGGCAGCCTGCAGCGAACGGCACGCGGCCAGGGTCTGCAGCAGCAGCGCCTCGTCGGGCGCCGGCTCCCGGGTCGGCAGGAGGGGCACGCGGGGTGCGTCGTCCTCGAGCCGGACCCGGCACCCGGTGAGCAGGCCGACGGCTCCCACCCCGACGGCGGCGAGCAGCGACCGGCGTCCCCACTGCGGTACGGCGGCTGCCGGACCACCGTTGCTCCCGCGCATGTGGCCGATCATGGCACGCAGGTCGCCGGTGCATGCGACCGGCGCCGCGCGCCGATACAGTGGTGCGGCACGGCCGTCGCGGGCTCTGGTCCGCAGCGCGCCATATTCGAGAAGAGCAGGGAAGGCAGGCGGCAGTTGAGCAGCAAGGAGAACGGTCGCCGCATCCACGACCTGGCCCAGGAGGCGCTCGCCGACCTCGGCCTCGTCGTCGAGGACGTCGCCGTGACCCCGGCGGGCAAGCGGCGCCTCGTGCGCATCGCGGTCGACCAGGACCTCTCCCGCCTCGGGCTCGCCGACGACTCCAGCACGGTGCCGCCGCTCACCCTCGACGAGGTGGCCGACGCCACGCGTGCCGTCAGCGCCGCCCTGGACGAGGGTGACGTCATGGGTGCGTCGCCGTACGTCCTGGAGGTCAGCTCCCCGGGCGTCGACCGGCCGCTGACCGCCCCGCGCCACTTCCGCCGCAACGTCGGCCGTCTGGTGCAGGTCGAGCGGCCTGCTGGCGGACCCGTCCGGGGCCGGCTGCTGGCGGCGGGCGCCGAGGGCGTCACCGTGCTCACCGAGGCCACCAAGGGCCAGCCGGAGCAGGAAGCACAGATCCCGTACGCCGAGATCGACCGCGCCCAGGTGCAGGTCGAGTTCGCCCGCGGGACCGACGAGGAGGACTCCTGATGGACATCGACCTGGCGGCGCTGCGCGCGCTGGAGCGCGAACGCGACATCTCCCTCGAGGTGATCATCCCCGCGATCGAGCAGGCGATGCTGGTGGCCTACCACCGCACCGAGGGCGCCCACCGGCTGGCGCGCGTCGAGCTCGAGCGCAAGACCGGACACGTCATCGTCTGGGCGCGCGAGGAGGGCGACCTCTCCCCGGAGGGCGAGCGCGGCGGAGCCCGGGCCCGAGTTCGACGACACGCCGGCGGGGTTCGGCCGGATCGCTGCCTCCACGGCCCGCCAGGTCATCGTCCAGCGGCTGCGTGACCTCGAGGACGACCAGATCATGGGCGACTTCCGCGGTCGCGAGGGTGACGTCATCGCCGGCGTCATCCAGCAGAGCAGCGACCCCCGCAACGTGCTGGTGGACTTCGGCACGATCGAGGGCGTCCTGCCGCTGGCCGAGCAGGTGCCGGGGGAGAAGTACGTCCACGGCGAGCGGCTGCGCTGCTTCGTGGTGAGCGTCAAGCGCGGCCAGCGGGGTCCCCAGATCAGCCTGTCGCGCACGCATCCCAACCTCGTGCGCAAGCTGTTCGCCCTCGAGGTCCCCGAGATCGCCGACGGCACGGTCGTCATCGCCGCCCTGGCCCGCGAGGCCGGCCACCGCACCAAGATCGCCGTGCACTCCACCGTGCCCGGCGTCAACGCCAAGGGCGCCTGCATCGGCCCGATGGGCCAGCGCGTGCGCGCGGTGATGACCGAGCTGCACGGGGAGAAGATCGACATCGTCGACTACTCCGAGGACCCGGCCCGCTTCGTCGCCTCGGCGCTGTCGCCCTCGCGGGTGAACTCCGTCGAGGTCGTCGACCCGGTGATGCGGGCGGCGCGGGTCATCGTGCCCGACTACCAGCTCTCCCTGGCCATCGGCAAGGAGGGCCAGAACGCCCGCCTCGCAGCCAAGCTGACCGGGTGGCGCATCGACATCCGGTCCGACACCGCGGTCCCGGAGGGCGAGGGCGACCCGTCGTCGGCTCCGGCACCGGGCTCGCGCGGTGGCACCTCGTCGGCGGACCGCCCGCGCGGGGCAGCCCGAGGAGACGTGTCCAGGGGCGGGGTCTCCCGGGGCTCGCGCGGCGGCCCGGCCGGCGGCGGGGGCACCGCTGGCAGCGGTCGACGGCAGTAGGCGTTAGACTGGTGGAGACCGATCGGCTGCGTTCGACGCGGCGTCGCCCCATTCACCACTCGTTTCGCACGTGTGTGGGCTGCCGCCGGCGCGATGACCGGTCAGCACTGCTGCGAGTGGTCGCGGAGACGGAGACGACGGAGCAGGGGCATGACGTCCTTGTTCTGCGGCCGGATCCACGGCACCGGTTGCCAGGGCGCGGCGCATGGCTGCACCCCACACCGGAGTGTCTCGACCAAGCCGTGCGGCGTCGAGCGTTCGGACGGGCCCTGCGAGCCAGGGCCGCCCCGGATGTCAGCGCCGTGGCCGACTGTGTCCGGGACGCCCACGAGCAGACCGCAGGTACCCGCTCCATCCCGGAGCAGGTTGTTCACGAGACCGAAAGCGGGTTACGCGCTGATGAGCCTCCGATGAGAACTCAGCGATGAGCAACACCCAGCACTAACGACGGCCCGCGCGTCATCTCGACCAGTCCGGGCCATAGAACAGGAGAAACGTGGCTAAGGTCCGGGTCTACGAGCTCGCCAAGGAGCTCGGAGTCGAGAGCAAGACACTGCTCAACCATCTGAAGGAAAAGGGCGAGTTCGTCCGGTCGGCAAGCTCGACCATCGAGGCGCCCGTCGTCCGCAAGATCCGCGAGACGTTCCCCGCCGAGCTGAGCGCCGCCGGCGCCCAGACCGAGGCGAAGAAGCCTGCGGCCAAGCCGGGAGCCCGTCCCGCCGCTCCGGCGCCGGCCGCCCCGGCACCCCGGCCGCGCCCGCTGCCCCCGCGGCCGCCGCACCGGCGACCAGCACACCGGCACCGGCTGCGCCCTCGGCGTCCGGCCGCCCCGTCGCCGGCTCCTGCCGCTGCGCAGGCCGCGCCGTCCGCGCCGGCTCCGGCAGCCCCCGCTGCGGCACCCGCCGCGCCGTCCACCCCTGCCGCCCCGGCCGCGCGCCGCGACGGGCCCACGCCCGGCCCCCGGCCGGCCGTACGCCCCGCGCCGGCTCCCGAGGCGCCTGCTGCCCGTGAGGGTGGCCAGGACGGAGCGCGTCCCGCGCCCCGCCCCGGCGCGCCGCGTCCGGGCAACAACCCCTTCGCCCCCAGCCAGGGCATGCCCCGTGGTGGCGAGCGTCGTGGCCGCGAGGGCGACGCCGGCGGTGCCGCGGGTCGTCCGGGCAACAACCCCTTCGCCCCCAGCCAGGGCATGCCGCGTCCGCAGGGTCGCCCCGGCCAGGGTGCCGGAGCCGGCGGGCCCCGTCCCGCGGCTGCTGGTCCCGGTGGCCCGCGGCCCGGCGCGCCGCGGCCCAACCCGGGCATGATGCCCGACCGTGCCGCGGTCGGCCGCCCGGGTGAGCGCCCGGCCCGTCCCGGTGGCGCCCGTCCCGGCGCCGGCGGTGGCGGCGGCTTCGCCGGTCGCCCCGGTGGTGGTGGCGGTTTCGCCGGTCGCCCCGGTGGCGGTGGCCGTGGTGGCCCCGGTGGCCGTGGTGGCACCCAGGGTGCCTTCGGCCGCGGTGGCGGTCGCCCGGTGCGTGGGCGCAAGTCCAAGCGCGCCAAGCGCCAGGAGTTCGAGCAGATGCAGGCTCCGTCGCTCGGCGGCGTGAGCGTGCCCCGCGGTGACGGCTCGACCGTCGTGCGGGTGCGTCGCGGCTCCTCGCTGACCGACTTCGCCGACAAGATCGGTGCCAACCCGGTGAGCCTGGTGACCGTGCTGCTGCACCTCGGCGAGATGGCCACGGTGACGCAGTCGCTGGACGAGGAGACCTTCCGCGTCCTCGGCGCCGAGCTCGGCTACCGGGTCGAGGTCGTGTCCCCCGAGGACGAGGAGCGCGAGCTCTTCGGCCAGTTCAACATCGACCTCGACGCCGAGGCCGCGGGCGAGGCCGACGAGGACCTCGCGGCGCGTCCGCCGGTCGTCACGGTCATGGGTCACGTCGACCACGGAAAGACCCGGCTGCTGGATGCGATCCGTCACGCCGAGGTCGCCGAGGGCGAGGCCGGTGGCATCACCCAGCACATCGGTGCCTACCAGGTCCACACCGAGCACGAGGGCCAGGAGCGTGCGATCACGTTCATCGACACCCCGGGCCACGAGGCGTTCACCGCCATGCGTGCCCGTGGTGCCAAGGTCACCGACATCGCGATCCTCGTGGTCGCCGCCGATGACGGCGTGATGCCGCAGACGATCGAGGCGCTGAACCACGCCCAGGCGGCCGACGTGCCGATCGTGGTCGCGGTCAACAAGATCGACAAGGAAGGCGCCAACCCGCAGAAGATCCGCCAGCAGCTGACCGAGTACAACCTGGTCGCTGAGGAGTACGGCGGCGACACGATGTTCGTGGACGTCTCCGCACGTCAGGGCCAGAACATCGACGCCCTGCTGGAGGCCGTCCTGCTGACCGCGGACGCCGCGCTCGACCTGCGCGCCAACCCGGACAAGGACGCCCGCGGTGTCGCGATCGAGGCCAACCTCGACCGCGGTCGTGGCCCGGTGGCCACCGTGCTGGTGCAGTCCGGGACGCTGCGGGTCGGTGACGGCATCGTCGCCGGCTCGGCGCACGGACGCGTCCGCGCCATGCTGGACGAGCACGGCAACAACGTGCAGGAGGCGACCCCGTCGCGTCCGGTGCAGGTGCTCGGCCTGGCCTCGGTCCCGCGTGCCGGTGACACCTTCCTGGTGGCCCCCGACGACCGCACCGCCCGGCAGATCGCCGAGCGCCGTGAGGCCGCCGACCGTCAGGCGTCGCTGGCCAAGGCCCGCAAGCGGATCAGCCTGGAGGACCTCACCGAGGCCCTCGCCGCAGGCAAGGTCGAGACGCTCAACCTCATCCTCAAGGGCGACGTCTCCGGTTCCGTGGAGGCCCTCGAGGACGCGTTGATGCAGATCGACGTGGGCGACGAGGTCGACCTGCGGATCATCGACCGCGGCGTCGGTGCGATCACGCTGAACAACATCAACCTCGCGATGGCCTCGGACGCGGTGATCATCGGCTTCAACGTGCGGGCCGAGGGCCAGAACGCCGATGTCGCCGAGCGCGAGGGCGTCGAGATCCGCTACTACTCGGTCATCTACCAGGCGATCGAGGAGATCGAGGCGGCCCTGAAGGGCATGCTCAAGCCGGAGTACGAGGAGGTGCAGCTCGGCACGGCCGAGGTGCGCGAGGTGTTCCGCTCCTCCAAGTTCGGCAACGTCGCCGGCTCGATCGTCCGCTCCGGTGAGATCCGCCGCGGCACGAAGGCCCGGATCGTGCGCGACGGGAACGTCGTCAAGGACGGCGTCGAGATCACCGGTCTGCGCCGGTTCAAGGACGACGTCACCGAGGTCCGCGAGGGCTTCGAGTGCGGCATCAACCTCGGGAGCTACAACGACCTGCGGGTCGGCGACCTCATCGAGACGCACGAGATGCGCGAGATCCCGCGCTCGTAGCAGGCGCGCAGCTCCACCCCTCCGCGACCACGCGGGTCCTCGGGCCCGCGTGGTCGCGTGGCGCTGCGAGTCGCACCACCCACCACACCGTAGGAAGGTAGTCCCATGGCTGATCCGGCACGGGCCAAGAAGATCGCGGACCGCATCAAGGTCATCGTGGCCGAGACGCTCGAGTTCCGTGTCAAGGACGAGCGCCTGGGGTTCGTCACGATCACCGACGTGCGCGTCACCGGTGACCTGCAGAACGCCTCGGTCTTCTACACCGTCTTCGGCGGCGAGACCGAGCGCGCCGAGACCGCCGCCGCGCTCGAGTCGGCCAAGGGCAAGCTGCGCGCCGCGGTCGGCAAGGGCATCGGCATCCGGCTGACCCCGACGCTGGAGTTCTTCGCCGACGCGCTGCCGGACACCGCCGCACACATGGAGGCGCTGCTGCGCGAGACCAAGGAGCGCGACGCCGCCGTGGCCGCAGCAGCCAGCGGTGCGAGTTACGCGGGGGACTCCGACCCCTACAAGAAGCCGGTCGAGGACGACGAGGACCTCGACGACGTGGCCGCGGACGGCACCGCCCCCGCGGCCGGCGTGAGCGCCGAGCCGTCGAAGGAACGATGACCGCTGGCGACCGGCCCGCCGCCACCGACGGGCTGCTCGTCGTGGACAAGGCGGCCGGCTGGACCAGCCACGACGTGGTGGCCAAGGTCCGCGGCCTGTGCGGCACCCGTCGCGTGGGCCACGCCGGCACCCTGGACCCGATGGCGACCGGGGTGCTCGTGCTCGGGGTCAACCGCGCCACCAAGCTCCTGACGTTCCTGGTCGGCTGCGACAAGACCTACACCGCGACCATCCGGCTCGGGCAGTCCACCCTCACCGACGACGCCGAGGGCGAGGTCACCGCGTCGTACGACGTCACGTCGCTGACCTCGGCCGCCGTCGACGCGGCGGTCGCGGCGCTGACCGGCGAGATCCTGCAGGTGCCGAGCGCCGTGAGCGCGATCAAGGTCGACGGCAGGCGGTCCTACGCCCGGGTCCGGGCCGGGGAGGACGTGGTGCTGCCGGCCCGGCCGGTCACCGTGCACCGCTTCAGCGTGCTGGCCTGCCGCGACGTGGTCGCGGGCGGCCACGCGGTGAGGGACGTCGACGTCGAGGTCGAGGTGTCCTCCGGCACCTACGTCCGGGCGCTGGCGCGCGACCTCGGCGCGCGCCCTGGGCGTCGGTGGTCACCTCACCGCGCTGCGACGCACCCGCGTCGGCCGGTTCGACCTGGCCGGCGCCCGCTCCCTGGAGGCGCTGCAGGAGGCGAGGGACGCCGGCGCCGTACCGGTGGTGCCGCTGGCGGAGGCGGCGCGCGCGTCGTTCGCGGCCCGCGAGCTGACGGCGGCGGAGGCCACGGCCGTCGGCTACGGCCAGCGGATCCCGTCCGTGGCGCCGCTGCGGTCCGAACCGGTCGCGGCGTTCGCCCCGGACGGTGCGCTGGTGGCCATGCTGGACGAGCGCGGCACGCTGGCCAAGGCCCACGTCGTCTTCGCCCCCTCGGGTTCGTAGAGTGTCCCCCGTGCTGCGATGGACGAACCTCTCCCAGGTCCCCGCGGGCTTCGGCCCGAGCGTGGTGACGCTGGGCAACTTCGACGGCGTCCACCGCGGCCACCGCGCGGTGCTCGGCGCCGTGGTGGAGCAGGCCCGCGCGACCGGCGCCCGCGCCGTCGCGGTGACGTTCGAGCCGCACCCGGTCGCCGTCCTGCACCCGGGGCGGGCCCCGCAGATCATCACCGGCCCGGACCACCGGCTGGCGCTGCTGGAGGGCACCGGCCTCGACGCCGTCCTGGTCATGGAGTTCACCCGCGAGCTGGCCGCCTGGACCCCCGAGCAGTTCGTCCGCACCGTGTTCGTCGAGGCGCTCGGCGCCCGCGTCGTCGTCGTCGGCAAGGACACCCGGTTCGGGGTCCGCAACTCCGGCGACGTCGCCACGCTGCGCGACGCTGGGCCGCGAGCACGGCTTCGAGGTGCTCACCCTGGAGGACCTCGGGGGCGAGGTCCGCTGGTCCTCCAGCCGGGTCCGCGAGCTCGTGGCGGCCGGGGACGTGGGCGGGGCGGCGGAGATCCTCGGCCGGCCGCACCGCGTCTCGGGCACCGTCGTGCACGGCGACCACCGCGGGCGCGAGCTCGGCTACCCCACCGCCAACCTGGGCCCGGCGGTCTCCGGCCTGGTGCCCGCCGACGGCGTCTACGCCGGGTGGCTGCTGCGGCCGGGCCTGTCCCCGGACCACCCCGACTCCACGATGCCGGCGGCCGTGTCGATCGGCACCAACCCCACCTTCGACGGCACCCAGCGCCGGGTCGAGGCCTACGTCCTCGACCGCACCGACCTCGACCTGTACGGCGAGGACGTGGCCCTCGAGTTCGTCGAGCGGCTGCGGCCGACCGAGCGCTACGACTCGATCGAGGCGCTGCTGGCGCAGATGGCCGAGGACGTCGAGCGCTGCCGCACGGTGCTGTCCTCGATCGTCCCCTCCTGAGCCGCGGCGCGCGGTCCCGGGGAAGTTCCCTGTCCGCTCCCAGCCGGCTCGCAGCCCGCGGGGTCGAGACTGCGCGGGTGGGCCGCCGGCAGGCGCCGGCGGCGTGGGAAGGACGCGCGATGGACCTGCTCGGTCGTCCGCTGGTCATCCTGCTCGCGGGGCTGGCCGTCGGCCTCCCCGCGGCGACGTACCTGCTGTGGTCCCGGGTGCGCGGGCCGCGGGCGCTGCGCGCGGCCTCGCGGGTGGCGCTGCTCGGCCTCAGCCAGGTCTCGGCCGTGCTCCTGGTGGCCGCGCTGCTGAACGACTACGGCTACTTCTACGGCTCCTGGAGCGAGCTGCTCGGCGGCTCCACGAGTGACGGCCGGCTGGTGCACGCGCGCGCCCGGCACGGGGCGCTGGCCGCGCGCGCGGCCGTCGCGCTCACCGCCCGGTCGTCGGGGGACCGCGTCACCCCGCTGCCGGGCGTGGCCACCTCGCCGGCACAGTGGTCGACCCGCGGGCGCCTGGAGTCGGTGACGGTCAGCGGCGGACGGTCGGGCCTCTCGGAGCACGCCTTCGTCTACCTGCCGCCGCAGTACTACCAGCCGGCGTGGGCGCACCGCACCTTCCCCGCCGTCGAGGTCCTGACCGGCTACCCGGGCAACGACCTGTCCCTGGTCAACCGGATGTACTACCCGCAGCTCCTGCAGCAGCTGGTCGCCGCACACCACGCCCGGCCCATGGTCCTCGTGATGCTGCGGCCGACCGTCGTGCCGCCACGCGACACCGAGTGCACGGATGTCCCGGCCGGTCCGCAGGTGGAGACCTTCCTCGCCCAGGACGTGCCGGTGGCCATCCGGGACTCCGTGCGGGTCAGCCCCGTCGGGTGGGGCGCGATCGGGGACTCCACGGGCGGCTACTGCGCGGTCAAGATCGCCATGAAGCACTCGGACGTCTTCAGTGCCGCCGTGTCCCTGTCGGGCTACTACCACACGCTGCAGGACACCACGACCGGCGACCTGTGGGGCGGTTCACGGGTGCTGCGCTCCCTGAACGACCTCGAGTGGCGCCTGCAGCACCAGCCCGCGCCGCCGGTGTCGCTGCTGCTGACGATCTCCCGGCAGGAGCACGGCCGCCAGGGCTACGCCGACACCCGGCGCTTCCTGTCCCTGGTCCGGCCGCCGCTGCACGTGGACTGGCTGGTGGTCAACCGCGGCGGGCACAACTACGCCGCGTGGGACGGGGAGCTGCCCCGTGCGGTCAGCTGGCTGTCGGCGCACCTCGGCCCGCCGGTCTGACCGGAGGGTGACTCAGAAGCGGGTCGCCCGCAGCAGCGCCGCCGCGATGACGTCGTGGCCGGCGGCGTTGGGGTGGTCACCGTCGCCGGCCAGCAGCGGGGTGGGGTTGCGGCTCCCGTCCCCCTTGAACGGGGCGTAGAGGTCGACGCACGTCGCGCCGGCGCCGCGTGCCGCGGAGCAGACCGACGCGTTCAGCCGCCGGGACAGGTCGTCACTCCAGGCGAGGTACGCCGCGCCGTGGCTGGCGCTGGCGACGTCGCCGTCCTCGAAGACGTTCCAGTAGTCGGTGACCAGGATGCGGATCGGCCGGCCGCCGCGCAGCGCCTTCGCGTGGTCGATGATGCCGGTGATGTTGCGGCCCACGGCCTGGACGGCGCGGGAGGAGCACGAGGTCGGGCAGCCGGAGGAGGACCAGGTGTCCTGCAGCGGCACGAGGTCGTTGGCCCCGATCGTCACCAGGAGCACGTCGGCGTTGGCGACCTCCTGGGCCATCGCGCCACCGGCGCCGATCTCGGCCAGCAGCTCGGCGCTGGTCTGGCCGCCCACCCCGAGGTTCACCGCCCGGGCGGGGCCACCGGCGCTCGCCGGGACCTGTGCGGCGTACCGGTGCACGAAGTCGGTGCAGTCGCACGCGTTGCCGGCGGTCACCGAGTCACCGATCCCGACGACGGTCAGCCGCCCGGGGCCGGCAGCGGTCCCGGCGGCGCGTCCGCGAGGTCGCGGCGGCGTGGGACGGCGCCGGGGACCGGGGGGCGCCGGTCGTGCCGGACCAGCCGGTCAGGGCCGCGGTGAGTGCGGCCATCAGGAGCAGGCCGAGGACCGTGAGGGGCCCGCGGCGACGGAAGGGGAGAAGGTGTCGTGGCAGCATCATCGTCCGCCACGGTAGCGCCGCTTCCTTGGAACGGGCTGGCAGCGCGGATGCGGGCCGGGGACGCGGATGCGGGCCGGGAACGCGGATGCGGGTCGTCCCGCCGGCCGGGGCTACCCTTGCCGCATGTCCGGAGAGTCACTGTTCGCTGCCCTGGAGCCCCTGCTGGAGCAGGTGAGCAAGCCGATCCAGTACGTCGGGGGCGAGCTCAACTCGACCGTCAAGGACTGGAACTGCGCCGGGTTCGGCCCCGGCGGCGAGGAGCTCACCACCCGCTGGGCGCTGATGTACCCCGACGCCTACGAGGTCGGGGTGCCCAACCAGGGCGTGATGATCCTGTACGAGGTCCTCAACGAGCGCCCCGACGCGCTCGCCGAGCGGTCCTACGCGGTGTGGTCCGACATGGAGGCGCTGCTGCGCGAGCACGGCGTCCCGCAGTTCACCGTGGACGGCCACCGCAGCGTGCGCGACTTCGACGTGTTCGGCCTCTCGTTCTCCACCGAGCTCGGCTACACCAACATGCTCACCGCTCTCGACCTGGCCGGCATCCCGCTGCACGCCCGCGACCGGGGCCTCGAGGACCCGATCGTCATCGCCGGCGGGCACGCCGCGTTCAACCCCGAGCCGATCGCCGACTTCATCGACGCCGCGATCATCGGGGACGGCGAGCAGGCCGTGCTGGAGGTCACCGACCTGGTCAGCGACTGGAAGGCGTCCGGGCGACCCGGTGGTCGCGAGGAGCTGCTGATGCGGCTCGCCCGCACCGGCGGGGTCTACGTCCCGGCGTTCTACACGGTCGACTACCTGCCCGACGGCCGGATCCAGCGCGTCGTCCCGGCCGCGCACGGGGTCCCGTGGCGCGTGTCCAAGCACACCGTCATGGACCTGGACGCCTGGCCCTACCCCAAGCAGCCCCTCGTGCCGCTGGCCGAGTCCGTCCACGAGCGCATGTCGGTCGAGATCTTCCGCGGCTGCACCCGCGGCTGCCGGTTCTGCCAGGCGGGCATGATCACCCGCCCGGTGCGCGAGCGCTCCATCACCGGCATCGGCGAGATGGTCGAGCGCGGGCTGGCCGCGACCGGCTTCGAGGAGGTCGGGCTGCTCTCCCTGTCCAGCGCCGACCACTCCGAGATCGCCGACATCGCCAAGGGCCTGGCCGACCGCTACGAGGGCACCCAGACCGGCCTGTCGCTGCCGTCGACCCGCGTCGACGCCTTCAACATCGACCTGGCCAACGAGCTGACCCGCGGCGGCCGCCGCTCCGGCCTGACGTTCGCCCCCGAGGGCGGGTCCGAGCGGATCCGCCAGGTGATCAACAAGATGGTCACCGAGGACGACCTGATCAACACCGTCGCGGCCGCCTACTCGGCCGGCTGGCGCCAGGTCAAGCTCTACTTCATGTGCGGGCTGCCGACCGAGACCGACGAGGACGTGCTGCAGATCGCCGAGCTCGCCAAGCGGGTCATCGAGACCGGCCGTCGCATCAGCGGCAAGCGCGACATCCGCTGCACCGTCTCGATCGGCGGTTTCGTGCCCAAGCCGCACACGCCGTTCCAGTGGGTCGGCCAGCTCGGCGCCGAGGAGACGGACGCGCGCCTGGCCAAGCTGCGCGAGGCGATCAAGTCCGACAAGCGCTACGGCTCGGCCATCGGCTTCCGCTACCACGACGGCCAGCCCGGCATCGTCGAGGGACTGCTGTCCCGCGGCGACCGCCGCGTCGGCCAGGTCATCGAGGCCGTGTGGCGCGACGGTGGCCGGTTCGACGGGTGGAGCGAGCACTTCTCCTACGAGCGCTGGATGCGGTGCGCGGCCGAGGTCTTCGAGGGCGGACCGGTCGACGTCGCCTGGTACACCACCCGCGAGCGCGAGCAGTCCGAGGTCCTGCCCTGGGACCACCTCGACTCCGGGCTCGACAAGGAGTGGCTGTGGGAGGACTGGCAGGACGCCCTCACCCAGACCGAGGTCGACGACTGCCGCTGGACGCCCTGCTTCGACTGCGGCGTGTGCCCGCAGATGGGCACCCAGATCGAGGTCGGTCCCACCGGCAAGACGCTGCTGCCGCTCACCGTCGTCAACGCCGGCCGCGACCAGCTGCTGGAGTCCCTCTGACGCTCGGGCCCGTGCCCGCCACCGGTCCGGACCCCCTCGGTACGGCGGCCTGCCCCGCCGCCCGCGGGCGGACGGCGACGTCCGCGGCGTACGTCGTGCGGCAGGCGACGTCCGCCGACCTGCCGGCCCTGACCGCGCTGCGGGCGGCCTGGGGCACCTCGCAGGACCGCGCTGCCGGTGACCGGCGACGACCTCGGCGAGCGGCTTCGCCGGTGGTGGGAGCGCCAGGGCGGCCTGCGCGCGGCCTGGCTGGCGACGCAGGGGGAGCGGCCGGTGGGGATGGTCAACCGTGGCGGTGTTCGAGCGGATGCCGCACGCGGGCCTGCCCGACGCGCGGTGGGCCTACCTGGCCAACCTGTGGGTCGAGCCGGACCTGCGGCGCCGGGGCGTGGCGTCGGCGCTGGTGACCGCGGCGGTGGACTGGGCGCGAGCCGAGGGGATGGAGCGGGTCGTGCTCAACCCCAGCGAGATGTCGCGCCCGCTCTACCAGGCGTTCGGGTTCCGCCCGGCGGACGACCTGCTGCGCCTGGACCTCTGACGGGGCGCGCACCGGCGCCCCGTGCGGATTTCGGCGCTCGACCGGTCGCCCTTGTAGGTTCCTCCCATGGCGCGCACCCCCGAAGGACCACCTCCGCCCCCGGCGGTGCAGAAGCTGCGCGTCCGGTACGCCAAGCGGGGCCGGCTGCGGTTCTCCTCGACCCGCGACTTCCAGCGGGCGCTGGAGCGGGCGCTGCGCCGGGCCGCCGTGCCGATGGCCTTCTCGGCCGGCTTCCACCCGCACCCGAAGATCTCCTACGCCAACGCTGCGCCGACCGGCACGGCCAGCGAGGCCGAGTACGTCGAGATCTCGGTGACCCACCGGGTCGACCCCGACAGCCTGCGCGAGGCGCTGGATGAGGCGCTGCCGGTCGGCCTGGACGTGCTGCAGGTGGTCGAGGCCGCGCCGGGCGCGCTGGCCGACCGGCTGCAGGCCAGCGACTGGGTGATGGAGTTCCGCGGCATGCCGGTGCAGCCGCTGGAGGAGGCGGCGCAGGCCCTGCTGCAGCGGGAGGAGGTGCAGGTGACGCGCATGATGAAGAGCGGCCCGCGCACGTTCGACGTCCGGTCCGCCGTCGTGTCGCTGAGCGCTTCGGCCGCCGAGGACGACTCGTGTGCGATACTGAGGGCGGTCGTACGGCACACCACACCGGCCGTGCGCCCCGACGATGTTCTGACCGCGCTGCACGCAGTTGCCGCGCTCGCGCCGCCGACACCACCCCTGGTGACTCGGCTGGCGCAGGGGCCGCTGCGAACTGCAACCGCGACGGTGGCTGATCCTCTGGCCGCCGACCAGGACGCCGACGGCATCTGAAGGCAGGTGACGCGCCTAGCCGCGCGAGCCGCCCGAGATGTAGCAAGACGACTTCCGCCTCGCCCGCGTCCAGCGGGGAGACGACGCAACCGCACACCATGCGGGCGACGGGGGCTCATCCGGCCCAGGTGTGGCCTCGCCCCGTGGATGACGGGAGGAGCCGCATGGCTTCCAACGACGAGACCACCACCGAGCTGTTCACCACCGAAGCGGCACCCGCCGCCTCCGGCGCCGATGGCGCCGAGGCCAACGGCGCCGCCGCGCCGCAGGCCGCAGGCCCCGGTCAAGAAGGCCGCGCGCAAGCGGGCCCCGCGCAAGGCGACCGCGGCCAGGACCACGCCGGCCCACCACGAGGCGGCCGAGCCGGTCGCGGCACCGGCGCTCACGTCCGCGGGTCCGGACGCCGTTCGCGCCGGCAGCGCCGGAAGCGCCCGCCGCGGCGGGACCGGACGCCTCCGCCGGGGATGGCCCGGACGCCCAGGACACCCCGGAGGCCGCGCCGGCTCCGGCCAAGAAGGCCGCGCGCAAGCGCGCCCCCCGCAAGGCCACCGCCAAGAAGACGGCCGTCGCCGCCGCCGGCCGAGGCCGCTCCTGCGCCCGCCGACGACGTCCAGCCGCCCGCCGCGGGCGCGACCCGACGAGACGCTCGCCGCCGCCGGGCCCACGCCCGCCCCCGAGCCCGTCACTGCGCCCGTCCGCCCGAGCCCGCCGTCACCACTGAGCCCACGGTCGACACCGACGTTGCCTCCGGCGGCCGGTGCCCACCACCGAGCCCGAGGGCGTGCAGAGGCCGAGCCGGAGCAGGCATCCGAGCCCGAGCAGCTGTCCTCGCCGGTGGCCCCCACCGGTCTCGGCCTGCTCTTCCAGGCGCCCGACCCCGCCGTGGCGCCCCGCCGTCGCCGGGCCACCGCGCCCGCGTCCGCCCCGGCCGCGAGCGCGGCCGCCCCCGCCCCCACGGCCGAGCCGCAGGGTCAGGACGAGGCCCGCCGTACCCCCGCGCAGGCCGAGGACGACGGCAGCGACGCCGACAGCGACGGCGAGGGCGGTGGCCGCCGTCGGCGCCGCCGGGGCGGCAAGGGCCGCCGCAGCCGGGCGAGCGACGCCACGGACGTGGACGAGACCACCGCCGACGGCGAGGACGAGGGCCGGGCGAGCAGACCTCCGAGGACGCCACCGCAGCCGGAGACTCCGCCGCCGAGGACACCGACGAGAACGACGGCGGCACCAGCCGTCGCCGCACCCGGCGCCGTCGCCGCGGTGCCGCCTCCGCCGACAGCGAGGACCAGCAGCCCGGTGTCGTGACGCGCGTGCGGGAGCCCCGCAAGGACCGCGACGAGGTCACCAGCGTCAAGGGGTCCACCCGGCTCGAGGCCAAGAAGCAGCGCCGCCGCGAGGGTCGCGAGGCCGGCCGTCGCCGCACGATCATCACCGAGGCCGAGTTCCTGGCCCGCCGCGAGAGCGTCGAGCGGGTCATGGTCGTCCGCAACAAGGAGGACCGCACCCAGATCGCGGTGCTCGAGGACGACGTGCTCGTCGAGCACTACGTCTCCCGCGAGAGCAACGTGTCGATGGCCGGCAACGTCTACCTCGGCCGGATCCAGAACGTCCTGCCCAGCATGGAGGCCGCGTTCGTCGACATCGGCAAGGGCCGCAACGCCGTGCTCTACGCCGGTGAGGTCAACTGGGACGCCGCCGGCATGGCCAACAACAAGGCCAAGCGGATCGAGAACGCCCTCAGCTCCGGCGACTCCGTCCTCGTGCAGGTCACCAAGGACCCGATCGGCCACAAGGGCGCCCGCCTGACCTCGCAGATCTCCCTGCCCGGCCGTTACCTGGTCTACGTGCCGGACGGCAGCATGACCGGCATCTCCCGCAAGCTGCCCGACACCGAGCGGGCGCGGCTGAAGAAGATCCTGCGCGAGGTCGTCCCCGAGAACGCCGGCGTGATCGTGCGCACGGCCGCCGAGGGCGCCAGCGAGGAGGAGCTGCGGGCCGACGTCGCGCGGCTGACCGCCGCGTGGGAGGACATCAAGACCAAGGCCGCCTCCAGCCAGACCAAGGCCCCGACGCCTGCTGCACGGCGAGCCCGACCTGACGGTGCGGGTGATCCGCGACGTGTTCAACGAGGATTTCGCCAGCCTGGTCGTGGCGGGGGAGCCGGCCTGGTCGCAGGTCTCGGGCTACGTCAGCTCGGTGGCTCCCGACCTGGCCGACCGGGTCACCCGGTGGACCGGCGAGCAGGACCTGTTCACGCACTACCGGATCGATGAGCAGATCGCCAAGGCGATGGACCGCAAGGTCTGGCTGCCCTCCGGCGGCTCGCTGGTCATCGACCGGACCGAGGCCATGACCGTGGTCGACGTCAACACCGGCAAGTTCGTCGGCTCGGGTGGCAACCTCGAGGAGACGGTCACCAAGAACAACATCGAGGCGGCCGAGGAGGTCGTCCGCCAGCTCCGGCTGCGTGACATCGGCGGCATCATCGTCATCGACTTCATCGACATGGTGCTGGAGAGCAACCGCGACCTCGTCGTACGACGCCTGCTGGAGTGCCTGGGCCGTGACCGGACCAAGCACCAGGTCGCCGAGGTGACCTCCCTCGGGCTGGTCCAGATGACCCGCAAGCGCGTCGGCAGCGGCCTGATCGAGGTCTTCTCCGAGCAGTGCGAGCACTGCAACGGTCGCGGCTTCATCATCCATGCCGACCCGGTCGACCGGCCCGCCGACAACGGCGGCCGCAGCGACAACGGCAACCGCGGTGGCGACAACCAGCGCGGTGGCGAGAGCGGCAACCGCGGCGGCAGCGGCTCGGGCGACGGCGGACCCGGTGACGGTGGTCGCGGGTCGCGCAGCCGCCGGGGTCGAGGCGGCCGCGACCAGGGCCAGGCCTCGCCGGCCGAGGCCGTGACGGCCGGGGCCAGCACGCCCAGCGGTCCGACGCCGGCCCAGATCGCGGCGGCGGCCCACCAGGCGGCGCTGCTCGCCAGCCAGGCGGTCTCGGTCGACGAGGCGGTCACCGAGGACATCGAGCCCACCCCGGGCGTTCAGCCCCCGGCGGCCGAGGTCGTCGCTGCGTCAGCCGACGAGAGCCCGGTGCTGGACCTCACGACCGCGTCGGTGCAGGACGCCGAGCCGGTGCAGGACGCCGAACCCGTGCAGCAGGGTGAGCCGGTGCAGGACGCCGAGCCGGTGCAGCAGGCTGAGCCGGTGCCGGACCCCGAGCCCGTGCAGCAAGCTGAGCTGGCGCCGGCCCGGCCCGACCAGGACGTCCAGGCCGAACAGCCGGCTCCGGCCCCCCGCGGGCGGCGCAAGCGCGCCCGCGTCGTGGCGCCGGCCGGCCCTCCCGGTGGCTCCACCGCCACCCCGGTCGGCGAGTTTGCTGACCAGGGTGACGACCACGTAGTCTGATCCCTCGGTGCGCCCACCGTGCTCGTGTTGACGGGCCGGTTTCGAGAGTCGCACCCCACCCCGCAGACCTAAGAGAGTGAGCTCAACGTGTACGCGATCGTTCGCGCTGGCGGCCGACAGGAGAAGGTGTCCGTCGGAGACGTCCTCATCATCGACAAGGTGAACGGTGAGGCCGGCGACAGCATCGACCTCACGCCGCTCCTGCTCGTCGATGGATCCACCGTGACCAGCGACGCGGGCAAGCTCGCCAAGGCCACCGTGACCGCCGAGGTGGTCAAGCCCACCAAGGGCCCCAAGATCACCATCATGAAGTACAAGAACAAGACCGGCTACAAGAAGCGTCAGGGTCACCGTCAGCACTCGACCCAGATCAAGGTCACCGCGATCGAGGCCTGAGCCTCGCACCCGCAGTCCTCATCTGACAGCCACGAGAAACCAAGGTAGGCACTGACATGGCACACAAGAAGGGTGCATCCTCGACGCGCAACGGGCGCGACTCGAATGCACAGTTCCTCGGCGTCAAGCGCTTCGGCGGCCAGGCCGTCAACGCGGGCGAGATCCTCGTCCGCCAGCGCGGCACCCACTTCCACCCGGGCGAGGGCGTCGGCCGGGGCGGCGACGACACGCTGTTCGCGCTGGTCGCCGGTGCGGTCAAGTTCGGCACCAAGCGGGGCCGCAAGACCGTGAACATCATCCAGCCGGAGTCGGTCCCCGAGACCGTCTGACGGCGACGCATCACACCTCGAGCGCGAGGGGGTTGGGCCTTCCACGGCCCACCCCCTCGCGTGTTTTTGCTGTAACGACGGGCACGCGCCGAAGTCCCGGGAGGGACGGCGGGCCCACGGATGGAGACTCAACTGATGGCCAGCTTCGTTGACCGCGTGGTCCTGCACGTCGCCGCCGGTGACGGTGGCCACGGCGTGGCCTCGGTGCGCCGCGAGAAGTTCAAGCCGCTCGGCGGCCCCGACGGCGGCAACGGCGGTCGCGGCGGCAACGTCGAGCTGTACGTCGACCCGCAGGCCACCACGCTGCTGGACTACCACCACAGCCCGCACCGCAAGGCCACCAACGGACAGCCCGGGGGCGGCGACGACTGCAACGGTGCCGACGGTGGCGACCTGGTCCTGCCGGTGCCGGCGGGCACGGTCGTCAAGCGCCCCGACGGCGAGGTCCTCGCCGACCTCGTCACGCTCGGGGAGACCTACGTGGTCGCCCGCGGCGGGCGCGGCGGCCTGGGCAACCGGGCCTTGTCCTCCCGGCGGCGCAAGGCGCCGGGGTTCGCGCTGCTCGGCGAGCCCGGCGACGCCCTCGACGTCGTCCTGGAGCTGAAGTCACTGGCCGACGTGGCCCTGATCGGCTACCCCTCCGCCGGCAAGTCCAGCCTGGTCGCGGTGCTCAGCGCCGCCCGGCCCAAGATCGCCGACTACCCCTTCACCACCCTCGTGCCCAACCTGGGCGTCGTCACCGCCGGCGAACAGCGGTTCACGGTCGCCGACGTCCCCGGTCTGATCCCCGGTGCGAGCGAGGGCAAAGGCCTCGGCCTGGAGTTCCTGCGCCACGTCGAGCGCTGCTCGGTCCTGGTGCACGTCATCGACTGCGCGACCCTGGAGCCGGACCGCGACCCCCTCAGCGACCTCGAGGTGATCGAGCGCGAGCTGGCGCAGTACGTCCCCGACGACACCCTGGGCGGGCGGCCGATCTCCGACCGCACCCGGATGATCGTCCTGAACAAGGCGGACGTGCCCGAGGCGCGCGAGCTCGCCGAGATGGTCAAGCCCGACCTGGAGGCCCGCGGGCTCGAGGTGTTCATCGTCTCGGCGGTCGCCCGCACCGGGCTGCGCGAGCTGACGTTCGCGATGGCCCGCCACGTCACCGAGGCCCGGGCAGCCCTCGAGGTCGTCGTCCCGCCGCGGATCGTGCTGCGCCCGAAGGCCGTCGACGACAGCGGCTTCGTGGTCAAGCGCGAGAACACCCCCGACGGCGAGGTCTTCCGCATCGTCGGCGAGCGCCCCACCCGGTGGGTGCACCAGACCGACTTCTCCAACGACGAGGCGGTCGGCTACCTCGCCGACCGCCTGGCCCGGGCCGGGGTGGAGGAGGCGCTGTTCAAGGCCGGTGCCGTCGCCGGCGCCACGGTCGTCATCGGCAGCGCCGACAACGCCGTCGTGTTCGACTGGGAGCCGACCATGTCCGCAGGAGCGGAGCTGCTCACCGGCCCCCGCGGCTCGGACGTGCGGCTGGACAACCTGCACCGTCCGACCCGCGAGGAGAAGCGCTCGGACTACGCCGACCGCCGCGCCTCCCGCACCGCGGCGCGCGAGGACCTCGCGGCCGAGCGCCGCGCCGGTCACTGGGCCGTCGCGGCCCAGGAGGACGAAGAGGTGGAGCGGCAGCCGGAGGACGGCTGAGGACGGGACGGCTGGCTCTCCGGCCGGTGCGTGGACGCCGCCGGAGGACCGGCGGCACGCTCACTAGACTTCGGCCGTGTCCAGCAGCCACCGCCACGCCCTCACCGCCGCCAGCCGGCTCGTGGTCAAGGTCGGCTCCAGCTCGCTGACCACGGGTGAGGGGGAGCTGGACCTGGAGCGGCTGCACGCCGTCGTCGACGTGCTGGCCGCCCAGCGGCGCAGCGGCACCCAGGTGGTGCTGGTCTCCTCCGGCGCCATCGCGGCCGGCATCGGGCCGCTGGGGCTGGCCCGCCGTCCCCGGGACCTGGCCACCCAGCAGGCCGCGGCGAGCGTCGGGCAGGGCGCCCTGCTCGCGGCGTACAGCAAGGCGTTCGGGGGCCACGACCTCACGGTCGGGCAGATCCTGCTGACCGCCGACGACGTGACCCGGCGCTCGCACTACGCCAACGCGCGCCGCACTCTCGACCGGCTGCTCGACCTCGGGGTCGTCCCCGTCGTCAACGAGAACGACACCGTGGCCACGCACGAGATCCGCGTCGGCGACAACGACCGGCTGGCCGCGCTGGTGGCCCACCTCGTCCACGCCGACGCGCTGCTGCTGCTCTCGGACGTCGACGCGCTGTATGACGGGCCGCCCGCGCGCGCGGGCACGTCGCGGGTCCCGTTGGTGCGCAGACCTCGCTGACCTCGTCGACGTCCGGATCGGGGGCACCGGCTCGGGCGTCGGGACGGGCGGCATGACGACCAAGGTCGAGGCCGCGGGCATCGCCACGGCCGCGGGCATCACGACCGTGCTGACCTCCACCGCCCAGTTCCCCGAGGTGATGGCGGGCCACGACGTCGGCACGGTCTTCGCCCCGACCGGCTCGCGGCGCGCGTCCCGGCTGCTGTGGCTGGCGCACGCCACGACTCCACGCGGGCGGCTGCTGCTCGACCAGGGCGCGGTCCACGCGGTCGTGGACCGGCGCAAGTCGCTGCTGCCGGCGGGCATCGTGTCGGTGGAGGGCAGCTTCGACGACGGTGACCCGGTCGACCTGTGCGACCCGGCCGGGCGACCGGTCGGCCGCGGCCTGGTCAACTACGACTCGGCCGAGCTGCCGGGTCTGCTGGGGCGGACCACCCACGACCTCGCCCGCGAGCTCGGCCCCGGCTACGAGCGCGAGGTCGTCCACCGCGACGACCTGGTCCTGCTGTGAGCGACGTCCACGTCCGGCCGATGGGCGCGGCCGACGCACCGGCGGTCCTGCGGATCTACCAACAGGGCATCGACGACGGCGCGGCGACGTTCGAGGTCGCCGCGCCGTCGTGGGAGCAGTTCGACGCGGGGCGTCTGCCGGACCACCGGTTCGTCGCCGTCGACGGGGACCGCGCGCAGGTGGTCGGCTGGGTCGCGGTGTCGGCCGTGTCCGCGCGCCCGGCGTACCAGGGCGTGGTCGAGCACTCCGTCTACGTCGACCGGCGCGCCCGCGGCCGGGGCGTCGGCGCCGACCTGCTGCGGGCCCTGGTCAGGCTCCACCGAGGCGGCCGGCGTGTGGACGATCCAGTCCGCCATCTTCCCCGGCAACGCGGCCAGCGCCCGGCTGCACGAGCGCCTCGGCTTCCGGGTGGTCGGCCGCCGCGAGCGGATCGCCAGGTTGGCTGGGCAGTGGCAGGACACGGTGCTGCTCGAGCGCCGCAGCGCGCGTCGTCGGCTGAGCCGGAAGCAGCGGTCCGCCCTCCGCCCCTCCGGCGTCCGTGCCCTCCGGCGCGTCCGCAGCGCGAAACCCGGTCCCGGTCGCAGCCGGCGGCCGACCTAGGCTGGGCCCATGGCAGACACCGGGACGGTCAGCAGTGGGATCGACGCCGAGGTGACCGCGCACGTCGCCTCCCTGGCGGGCGCCGCCCGCACCGCCTCCCGGCGCCTCGCGCTGCTCCCGCGTGCGACCAAGGACGAGGTCCTGCGGGCGATGGCCGACGACCTCGACGCCGCCACCACCGAGCTCACCGCCGCCAACCGCAGAGGACGTGGAGCGCGGCCGCGCGTCCGGGCTGGCCGAGTCGCTGGTCGACCGGCTGCGCCTGGACGAGCAGCGGGTCCACGCCGTCGCCGACGCGCTGCGCGACGTCGCCGCGCTGCCCGACCCGGTGGGTGAGGTGGTCCGCGGCTCCACCCTCGCCAACGGCCTGCAGATCCGCCAGGTGCGCGTCCCGATGGGCGTGGTCGGCATGATCTACGAGGCCCGCCCCAACGTCACCGTCGACGCCGCCGGGCTCGCCCTCAAGAGCGGCAACGCCGTGGTGCTGCGCGGTGGTTCGGCCGCCGGGGCGACCAACCGCGCCCTGGTCGACGTGCTGCGTGGCACCCTGACGGCGCACGGGCTCCCCGCCGACGCGGTCACGCTGCTCGACGAAGGCGGC
Organism: uncultured Actinomycetota bacterium; assembly: GCA_963724015.1. Classification (GTDB taxonomy): domain Bacteria; phylum Actinomycetota; class Actinomycetes; order Actinomycetales; family Dermatophilaceae; genus CAVRTM01. The sequence goes on along the minus strand of CAVRTM010000015.1, from coordinate 33,655 downwards.
CGCGACGCCGTCCGGGCCCTGATGCGCGCCCGCGGGCTCGTCGACGTGCTCATCCCCCGCGGTGGCGCCGACCTGATCCGCACCGTCGTCGAGGAGTCGACCGTGCCGGTGATCGAGACCGGGGTGGGCAACTGCCACGTCTACGTCGATGCCGCCGCCGACCCCGAGATGGCGCTGCGGATCGCGGTCAACTCCAAGACCCACCGGGTCAGCGTGTGCAACTCGGCCGAGTCGCTGCTGGTGCACCGCAGCATCGCCCCCGACTTCCTGCCCAAGGTCCTGGCCGAGCTCGGCGCGGCCGGGGTCGCGGTCCACGCCGACCCGGAGGTCCGGCCGTTCGCCGAGGCCGCCGGCGCCGCCTTCACGGTGGCCGACGACGACGACTTCGCCGCGGAGTACCTCTCCCTGGACATCAGCGTCCGCGTGGTGGACTCCCTGGACGCCGCGATCGAGCACGTGCGGCGGTTCGGCACCGGCCACACCGAGGCGATCGTCACCCAGGACCGTGCCGCCGCCCGGCGGTGGACCGCCGAGGTCGACGCGGCCGCGGTCATGGTCAACGCCTCGACCCGGTTCACCGACGGCGGCGAGTTCGGCTTCGGCGCCGAGATCGGCATCTCCACCCAGAAGCTGCACGCCCGCGGGCCGATGGCGCTGCCCGAGCTGACGACCACCAAGTGGGTCGTCGAGGGCGACGGCCAGATCCGCGAGTGACCGGCCGCGCGTCGCGCATCTACTCACGGCCGCCCGCCGGCACGGCGGTGCGGCGTGGAGACTGGCGCGGCTGGCAGGATGACCGACCGTGGAAGGCACTGAGGTACGCAAGCTCGCCGCGCTCGAGGACGCCCACTGGTGGTACCGCGAGCGCCGCCACCTGCTCGCATCCGCGCTGCGCGGCCGGGCGCCCGGGCGGGCGCTGGACGTCGGCGCGGCCGGAGGCGGCAACACCCGGGTCCTGCGCGACCTCGGGTGGTCGGCCTCACCCCTCGAGTACGGCGAGGACGGCGCGCTGGTCGCCGCCGAGCGCGGCCTGCCGGTGATGCGTGCGGACGCCACCCTGCTGCCGCTGGCCGACGCCAGCCTGGACCTCGTCGTGGCGTTCGACGTCCTGGAGCACCTCGTCGACGACGACGCGTGCGCGAGCGAGGTCCTGCGCGTGCTGCGTCCCGGCGGGACGTTCCTGGTGGCCGTACCCGTGCGACCCGCGGCTGTGGTCCGCCCATGACGAGGCCGTCGGCCACGTCCGGCGCTACACCCGGCAGACGCTGACGGACCTGCTGCGGCGCAACGGCTTCGTGCGTCGAGTCGGTGGCCTCGTGGAACGTCCTGCTGCGCCCCGTGGTCGCCCTGCGCCGCCGGTCCAGCAGCGGCAGCGACCTGGAGGACCTGCACCCGCTGGTCAACCTCGGGCTGCGCGCCGTGATCACCGTCGAGCGCTACCTGCCGGTGCGCCGGCTGCCCGGCGTCACGCTCCTCGTGACGGCTCGTCGTCCGGGCTGACCTGCAGCGAGTCGTAGGCCACGAAGTACGACGGCCGGCCCTGCATCAGCGTGTACATCCGGCCGATGTACTCGCCCAGCAGCCCCAGGCACAGCAGCTGCACGGCGCCGACGGCCGCCACCGCGACGACGGTCGACGTCCAGCCGGCGACCGTGCGGCCGCTCAGCTGGGCGACCAGCGCGTAGACGAGCAGGCCGAACGCCGCCAGGCCGCCGCCGAGGCCGAACCACGTGGCGAGGCGCAGGGGAGCGGTGGAGAAGCCGGTGAGGCTGTCCACCGAGAGCCGGATCATCCGGGCCAGCGGGTACTTCGAGCTGCCGGCCGCGCGCACCTCGCGGCGGTAGCGCACCTCCCCGCTGGGGAACCCCAGGGCGGGGACGACGAACCGCAGCACCCGGTGGTGCTCGGGCAGGCCGTTGACCGCCTCGACGGTGGCGCGTGACATCAGCCGGAAGTCGCCCGCGTCGGCCGGGGCGGTCGTGCCGCTGACCTGCCGGATCAGCCGGTAGAACGCCCGGGCCGAGCCCCGCTTGAACGCCGAGTCGGTCGAGCGGTCCGCGCGGATGCCGTAGACGACGTCGACGCCGTCGCGCCGGGCCACCGCCAGCATCTCGGCGAGCACCTCCGGAGGGTCCTGCAGGTCGGCGTCCAGCGTGGCCACGAAGTCGCCTCGGGCGTGCGCGAGCCCGGCCGAGATCGCCGCCTGGTGCCCGGCGTTCGCCCGCAGCCGCAGCACCCGCAGCTGCGGCCAGTGCTGGCGGTAGCGCTGCAGCAGCACCGGGGTCGCGTCCCGGCTGCCGTCGTCCACCGCCAGCACCTCGTACGACGCGCCGAGCGCGTCCAGCAGGGGGCGGAGCCGGTCCACCAGCAGCGGCAGGACGTCCTCCTCGTCGTACATGGGGACGACGACGGACAGCTCGGTGGACATGCGCAGCAGCCTAGGCGAGCGGCGCAGGTCGGGATGCGGGCGACAGGCCGGGCGACCGTGCGGCGCCGGCGCACGGCGGGGCGACGCGTCGTACCGGCCGCGCGGGCAGCGGGCGCGCGCGGCAACGGTAGGCTGGAGGCATGTCGTCCCTGTCCTCGCTGACCATCCTCGCCGCCGCCGAGCCCGCAGGGCGTGAGCTGCCGATGCCGCCGGTGTTCTTCGGCCTGATCTCGCTGCTGCTCTTCGGCCTGGCCCTGGCGTTCCTGTGGTCCTTCCGCAACACCGCAGCCAAGACCGACCCCCGCAACGTCGGCGGCCACGGCAAGGACACGACGCACACCGGCCACGCCGAGCAGCACGGTGACACCTGGACCCAGCACTGACCATGCGCGTGGGGGTCATGGGTGGCACCTTCGACCCCATCCACCACGGGCACCTGGTCGCCGCCAGCGAGGTGCAGACGCTGTTCGACCTCGACGAGGTGGTGTTCGTCCCCACCGGTGAGCCGTGGCAGAAGGACACCGCGACGCGTCTCGCCGGCCGAGGACCGCTACCTCATGACGGTCATCGCGACCGCCTCCAACCCCCGGTTCACCGTCAGCCGCGTGGACATCGACCGGGAGGGGCCGACCTACACGATCGACACCCTGCGCGACCTCAAGGCGCAGCGCCCGGACGCCGACCTGTTCTTCATCACCGGTGCCGACGCGCTCGCGCAGATCCTGTCGTGGAAGGACGTCGACGAGCTCTGGGAGCTCGCCCGGTTCATCGCGGTCACCCGGCCGGGGCACGAGCTCACCGACCGCGGCCTGCCCGTGAACCGGGTGACGCTGCAGGAGGTCCCCGCCATGGCGATCAGCTCCACCGACTGCCGCGACCGCGTCGCGGCCGGCCACCCCGTCTGGTACCTCGTGCCCGACGGCGTGGTGCAGTACATCGCCAAGTACCACCTGTACCGGGCCGGCACCGCCGCGGCGGCCGTCCGCCCCTCTCTGCTCCACCACCACTAGGAGGACCGCGTGGCCGCCACGCAACACGCCATCGACCTCGCCAGGGCGGCCGCCTCGGCCGCCGAGGACAAGCTGGCCACCAAGATCGTCGCCCTCGACGTCAGCGAGCAGCTGGCGCTGACCGACATCTTCCTGCTCGCCTCGGCGCCCAACGACCGCCAGGTCAACGCCATCGTCGACAGCATCGAGGACTCCCTGCGCGCGCTCGGGCGTCAAGCCGGTGCGCCGCGAGGGCGAGCGCGACGGTCGGTGGGTCCTCATCGACTTCGCCGACATCGTCGTCCACGTCCAGCACGAGGAGGAGCGCAGCTACTACCAGCTCGAGCGCCTCTGGAAGGACTGCCCGGCGATCGAGCTGACCGCCTGAATGGCAGCGCAGCCCGGGCCGGCCGGGGCGGACCAGGGCGGCTCGCCGGCCGCCGGGCACGCGGCCCGGCGCCGGCTGCTCATCTGGCGGCACGGCCAGACCGACCACAACGCCAGCGGCATCTGGCAGGGCCAGCTCGACACGGCCCTGTCGGAGGCCGGACGGGCCCAGGCGCAGGCGGCGGCGGCGGTGCTCGCGTCGTACGAGCCGTCGCTGATCCACAGCAGCGACCTCTCCCGCGCGGCGGAGACCGCCGCAGGCGCTCGGCCTCCCGGCTCGGCCTGGAGGTCCGCCACGACGAGCGGCTGCGCGAGATCCACGCCGGGGAGTGGCAGGGGATGACCGCCGGCGACGTCGCCGAGCAGTTCCCCGAGGAGCAGGCGGCCCTGGCCGCGGGGGAGGACCTGCCTCGCGGCGATCCACGGGGAGACCCTGTCGCAGGTGGCCGCGCGGGTCCGGGCGGCCGTCGACGACCTGCTGGCCGAGCTCGGCCCCGGCCAGACCGCCGTGGTGGCCACCCACGGCGTGGCCGGCCGCGCGGTCGTCGCCTCGCTGGTCGGGCTCAGCCAGCACGAGGCGTGGATGGCCATCGGTGGGCTGCACAACTGCCACTGGGCCGAGCTGCGCGAGGACAACCGGGGCTGGCGGATCGTCGCCTGGAACGCCGGAGCCTGACGTCGCGGCCCCCGATTTGGTGATCCACGGGGGTAGCGGGCTAAAGTGTGGCGTCCCCACAACGGGGGCACACCCCACGAGAAGTTCTCGTGCGGGGCTGTGGCGCAGCTGGTAGCGCACCTGCATGGCATGCAGGGGGTCAGGGGTTCGAGTCCCCTCAGCTCCACCGGAACGAGGCGCGGCGACCGACAGGTCACCGCGCCTCGTGCGTTGTCCGCCTCCCCGTCGCGACCCGCTCGTCGCGACCGGACCCACGCGACCCGCTCGTCGCGACCGAACGCACCCGGCTGCCCGAATTCGGACACCGAGTGTCCGAATTCCGGCAGCACGGTGCGTCCGGTGGGGGAGTCAGCGCGACGGGGGCCGCAGGAGTCAGCGCCCGCACTGCCCTTGCCAGGCGCGAACCGACCGCCTGGACTGTTCGCGGGCCCTAGGCTGGGCTCATGCGGTTGGAAGGGTGGAACGCGATCCCCACCGGGGCGGGCGCCGTCTTCGATCGCGCCTCAGCGCCCAGGTGGCTCAGCCTGCTGTGGCGTCTGCCGCTGGTCGACCGGTTTGCTTACCCGCAGCTCGTCGCCCGGGGCCAGGGTTACCTGGCCGTGCACGACCCAGCCGTCTTCGACGCGCAGGACGCCCTGGCCCGAGGCTGGAAGATCCTTCCCGAGGGGTATGAGCCCCCGAGGTCGCGCGCGCCCCTCACCGGTCCTGAAGGCCCGGCTCACTGACTCCGTAACAACTCCACTGGTGGCGCGCCCGGCGACCGGGACGTACCAGCGGGCGCTGACGATGAGGTGCACCACGCAGGTCTGTGGTGACCAGGTGACACGACGCCCCCGGCGTTTCCGCCTCCCGCCGCGACCGGACGCACCTGGCTGCCCGAATTCGGACACCGAGTGTCCGCATTCGGGCACCGCGGTGCGTCCGGTGGAGAGGGGGAGCTGGTCCGGGCCAGCCGTCCCGTCAGGCGCCGTCGGCCGTGGGGCCCAGCGCGGCCCGCCGTACGGCGTCGACCGAGGCCGCGACGTCGTGCTCGTCGGTCGACCAGTTGCTCACCGACACCCGCAGCACGTTGCGCCCCCGCCAACTCGACCCCGACATCCACGCGGTGCCGTCGGCGAGGAGCCGAGCGGTGACCTCCCGGGTGCGTGCGTCGTCCCCGAACGACACGCACACCTGGGTGAACACCACCTCGTTCAGCACCTCCGCGCCGGGCACGGCGGCGATGCCGTCGGCGAGCGCGCGGGCCTGCGCCACGAGCCCGTCGACCAGGTCCGCGACGCCGGAGCGGCCGAGCGACCGCAACGCCGCCCAGACCGGCACGCCCCGCGCCCGCCGGGACATCTCCGGCACCTTGTCGAAGGGGTCGGCGACCTCGGAGGTGCGGACGAGGTAGCTGGTCGACACGCTCATGGCCTCCCGCAGCGGCTCGGGGTCCGCGACCACGCAGACGCCGCAGTCGTAGGGCACGTTGAGGGTCTTGTGGGCGTCGGTGGCCCACGAGTCGGCGCCGTCGACGCCGTCCACCAGGTGGCGAAGCGCGGGGGAAGCGGCGGCCCAGAGCCCGAAGGCCCCGTCCACGTGCACCCAGGCGCCCCGCTCGTGCGCCGCCGCGATGCACTCCCGGAACGGGTCGTAGGCGCCGGAGTGCAGGTTGCCGGCCTGCAGCACCACGATCGTCGGACCGTCGAGGACCGCCAGGGCGTCGGCGAGCGCGGCCGGCACCATCGCACCCTGCTCGTCCGTCGCGACCGTGGTGGGCGCGCCCAGTCCCAGGTAGCGCAGCGCCAGGTCGATGCTGTCGTGGCGCTCGGCGCCGGCGAGCACGTTGACCCTGGGTCCGCCTGCGAGACCGAGCCGGTCCAGGTCCCAGCCGGCCTCGCCCACGACGCGCTGCCGCCCGGCCGCGAGGCCGGTGAAGTTGGCCGCGGTGGCCCCCGTCGTGAAGCCGAGCGCGGCCCCGTCCGGGAGGCCGAGCAGGTCCAGCAGCCACCGCGCGGCGGCCTCCTCGGCGGCCACCACCCCCGGTGTGGCGTAGCGCATCCCGGCGTTCTGGTCCCACGCGCTGGTCAGCCAGTCGGCGCCGAGGGCGGCAGGCAGGGTGCCGCCGATCACCCAGCCGAAGAACCGTCCGGAGGGCATCGCCATCAGTCCCGGCTCGACGCCCGAGGCGAGCATGTCGACCACCTCGGCCGGGTCCGCCCCCTGGTCCGGCAGGTCGCCGCCCAGCACCTGCGCCAGGTCGTCGGCCGTGGCCCGCGGCGGCACCGGGCGGTCGGGCAGCTCGGCCAGCCAGCGCCGGGCGTGCGCCGAGGCGCGGTCGAGTGCTGCGTCGTACTGCTCCTTGTCGGCGCTCATGCAGCCACTGTGCACCGCAGAGCCGGTGGCGTCATCGGGCGTGCGGCCGCAGGCGTCAGCCGCCGCCCGTTGGGGCCGACCGGACGCACCTGGCTGCCCGAATTCGGACATCCAGTGTCCGGATTCGGGCACGGCGGTGCGTCCGGTCGGAGGAGAGGGGCGCGGGTCAGGGGTGGCTGCGGACGGCGGCCTCGACCAGCTCGAAGGTCCGGCGGTCGAGGGCCGCGCCGGCACGACGTACGGCGGTGGGGTCCACCCGGATGACCCGGTCGACGCGGACCTCGCTGGGGCGGCCCCGGGGGTCCCAGCCACCGGCGCCGATGTCGACCCAGTGCCGGCCGGCGCGCGCCTCCTGGGCCTCGTCGCGGTCGTGGTCCTTGCTGGTGAGCATCAGCGCCAGCAGCCAGTTCCCGTCGCGGCCGACGACGAGCACGGGCCGGTCCTTGCCGCGGGCGTGGTCCTCCTCGTACGGCACCCACGTCCACACGACCTCGCCGGGGTCGGCCACGCCGTCCGGGTGCGGGGCGAAGGACATCGGTGGCCGCCCCCGGAAGTCACCCGGGTACGTCGACGCCGCCCGCGCCGCCGTCCGTACGACGGGTCCGCGCGGGCTGCGTGGCGGGGACGGGGGAGGTGCTGCGACGGGTGCCCGACAGTGCGTCCCCCGACGCCCGGCGCAGGGCGTGGCCGAGGGCGCGGGCCAGCCGGCCGGCCAGGCTCGGGGGTGTCACCGCCGGCCTACGAGGCGGCCAGGGCGCCCATGGGGTCCCAGGCCGGCAGGACGATGGGCTCGTCGGCCAGCGCGGCCTGCAGCTCCTGCGGCAGCCGGTCGCGGCGCACCGCGATCTCGAAGACGTGCTCGGCGAACCACGAGTCGTTCATCGTGTAGAAGCCCTTGTCGGCCTTCTCGTCGCCCCAGCTGTTCTCGACCCGCCACCGGCGCGGGGCGCCGTCGACGACGTCGACCCCGGTGAAGAGCATCGCGTGGGTCATCATCGCGTCGCGGTGCAGCAGCCGGTCGGCCTTGGTCAGGTTGAGCTCGGTGGAGTAGACGCCGTCGTAGTCGTAGAGGCGCGCGTCCCAGACGCCCAGCTCGCCGTTGATCATCTTGCCCACGTCGCAGCCGAACCAGACCGGCTCGCCGTCGAGGATCGTGTCCATGGTCAGCGACTTCAGCAGGTCGACGTCGATGTTGAGGTAGGTCACCCGGGGCGCGCCGACCACGTTGCCGAGGTGCTCGACGGTGAACGTCCGGCCGATCGGGCTGCCCTCGCGCGGGTCGTGCACGACGCACACGTAGTCGTCCAGGTCGAGGTCGACGTAGCGGCGGGCGAACTCCTGCGGGGTCATCCAGCCCTCGCGGTGGAAGCCGTGGTCCTTGTCGGTCCACTGCCACAGGAACCGCTCCGGCGGCGTGCCCAGGTGGATCGACAGGACCCGGTGGATCGTCGCCAGCAGCTGCTCCTTGCAGGCCCGCATCGCCTCGGCGCCCTGCGGCTGCGAGGGCCCGCAGGTCACGCGCGCCCTGGCGCAGCAGCGTGCTCAGGACGGCGTTCATCGGCCCGGTGTGGGAGGAGCTGTCGGTCTCGGGCATCGCCACCTTGGGCACGAGGCCGTGCTTGTGCACCAGCGCGACGAACATGTTCCACTGCCCGCCGTCACCGGTCGGGTCGGACAGCAGGTGGGCGACGGTGCGGTCGTCGACGTCGAGGTCGGCGGTCTCGATCATCGCCTCGAACAGGAAGTTGGCCTTCTCCAGCTTGTCCCAGAACAGCAGGTGGCTCTGGGAGAACTCGAAGTCCTTGACCCCGAGGGTGCGGGCGGTGTGCACCCGCAGCAGGTTGAGCCCGGCGAACAGCCAGCAGCGGCCGCTCTTCTTCTGGTTGGTGACCTTCCAGTCATCGAGCAGGTGGGAGACCGAGTGGTCGATGCCGGTGACGACCGAGCGGTCGAGGGCGACCTCGGCCACCGGCGTGCGGGTCACGGCGTTCTGCATCAGCCGGTTGCGGGGGTCTGCCTCGAACTCCTTGCGGAGCTGCTGCACCTGGTCCTGGGTCAGCGCGTGGGTCATGGTCGACGAGGGTCCTTGCTCTCGGGTGCGGGCAGCGGCCCGCCGGCACGGCTGATCCCGACCCTAGTCCCGGGGCGCCCGCCGGCGCCGCACCTCGCGGTCAGACCGCCCAGCCGCGACGGTCGGCCAGCAGCGCCAGGAACGCCCCGGCCATGTGGTGCTGGTGCTGGCGCAGAGCGGGCGTGCACCCCGGCGGTGGTGGGGCGTCGAGGTGGCCCGACATGTACACGGTGACCGCCGCCAGGAAGGCGTCGACGTGCTCGGGGTCGGCGTCCCGGGTCAGCGGCGACACGGCCATCAGGGCGCCGGCGTCCAGGCCGTCCAGCGCCATCAGGGGCATCAGCCCGACGAGGTCCACCCACGCCGGACCGGTGCACAGCCAGTTCCAGTCCAGGATGTGCGCGCGGCCGGAGCGGTCGACGAGCAGGTTGTCCGGTCGCAGGTCGCTGTGCACGAGGGAGTTCCCCTGCAGCACCTCGGGCGCCAGCCGGGTGAGCCGGGCGACCTCCGCCGCGTGCTCGAGCAGCACGCTCGACAGGCCCGGCGCCGGCACGAACGAGCCGTCGGCGAGCGCGGCCGCCGTGGCCTGCACCCGTTCCGCGCCGGCGAACACCGGCCCGAGCGAGCCCGAGACGAGGTCGGCCGGCGCCGGGGTGCCCGCCTCGGCGAGCGCCAGGCAGGCCTCGTGCGCGGCGTCGGCGTCCGGCCCGGTCCACGGCATCCCCGGCAGGTGCCCCTCCACCATCTCCAGGACGAGGAAGCGCCACCCGTCGGCGTCGCCCGAGGCGACCAGTGCCGGTGCCGGTATGCCGGACGGCAGCGCCGCGAGCAGCCTGGCCTCCTCGGTCAGGGCGCCGACGACGTGCGGCTGGGCCGGTGTGCCGACCTTGGCGAAGAGCTCGCGGCCGTCGGCCAGGCGCACCCGGCCCGCGTACGCGCCGGTGAACCCCGTCGTGACCGGTGCGGCGCCCTCGATGACCCTCGAGCCCACGGCGGCGCCGACCGCCTCGTGCAGGTGCGCCGGCAGGCTGTCCCAGGCCGGTCGCCGGGAGGTCTCGCGGTAGTCGACCCGCACCCGGTGGGCGGCGGCGGTCGGCGGGCTCGGCGGCGTCATACCGGGGGAGCCTGCCGGGGTCACGCGGACCCGGCAACCGCGTATCCGCACCACCACCCCCGACCGGACGCACCGCGGTGCCCGTTTCCGGACACCGGATGTCCACGAACGGGCGGTATGAAGCGTCCGGTCGGGTGGACGGTGGTCAGGAGGCATGGGTGTGTTCTGCAACCATGGTGGGGTGACCGACACGCTCCTCGCCCCCGCCGCCGACCAGCAGACCGAGGAGCCCCAGCAGGGAACCCGCCACGTCAACCTGGCGATCCTCGCGCTCGCGATCGGCGGATTCGCCATCGGCACCTCCGAGTTCGTGACGATGGGCCTCCTGCCCGAGATCGCCGGCGGGGTCGGGATCTCCATCCCGGCAGCCGGGCACGTCGTCTCGGCGTACGCGCTGGGGGTCGTCGTCGGGGCGCCCCTGATCGCCGTCCTGGCCGCGCGGGCCCGGCGCCGGACGGTGCTGCTGTGGCTGATGGTCGCCTTCGCCGCCGGCAACCTCGGCTCAGCGTTCGCCGAGAGCTACCCGGTCCTGATGGCCGCGCGGTTCGTCTCCGGCCTGCCGCACGGCGCCTTCTTCGGCATCGGCGCCGTCGTCGCCGCCTCCCTGGTGCCGCGGCACCGGCGCACGTGGGCGGTCTCGATGATGCTGACCGGCCTCACCGTCGCCAACGTCGTCGGCGTGCCGCTCACGACCCTGATCGGGCAGCACCTGGGCTGGCAGTGGCCCTACGCGCTGGTCGGGATCGTCGCCGTGGGCACGGTCGTGGCCCTGTGGTGCTGGGTGCCCTCCCACCCGGCCGACACGACCGCCTCGATGGCCTCCGAGCTCGGGTCGCTGCGCCGGGCGCAGGTGTGGCTGGCGCTGCTGATCGGCACCGTCGGCTTCGGCGGCATGTTCGCGACCTACTCCTACATCGCCCCCACGATGACCGGGCTCGCCGGCTTCTCCGCCGCCACGGTGCCGGTGATCCTCGCCGTCTACGGCTGCGGCATGACCGCCGGGGCGTTCCTGTCCGGCCGGGTCGCGGCGCACGGGCTGATGCGCGGCATCTTCGTCTCGCTCGCCGCCGTCGCGGTCGTGCTGGCGCTGTTCGGCTTCGCCGCCTCCCACCAGGTCACGGCGGTGCTCGCGGTGTTCCTGCTCGGTGCGGTGCCCACGATCCTGGTCCCGATGCTGCAGACCCGGCTGATGGACGTCGCGCACGAGGGGCAGTCGCTGGCGGCCGCGCTGAACCACTCCACCCTCAACCTGGCCAACGCCCTCGGCGCCTGGCTGGGCAGCGTCGTGCTCTCGGCCGGCTACGGCTACGAGTGGCCCAGCCGCGTCGGCGCCGTCCTGGCCGTGGCGGGGCTGTTCATCGCGGTGTGGTCGGCGCTGCTGGGTCGCCGGCAGCGCGCCCGCCGGGTCTGAGCGAAGTCCTCTGCCGGGTCTGGGCGAAAGCCCTCCGCCGGGTCTGGGCGAAAGCCCTCCGCCGGCCTGACCGGGCGGCTACCGTGTGCCGACGGCGCGGGCTCGGGGCACGCCGCGAACGGAAACAGGGGCGCATGTCATACCGCACGGGGGCTGTCGATCGCGCCCCGATCCCGTCAGCGACACCCGACCTGGGCGAGGCCGCGAGGCTGGCCACCGCCCTGTTCAGGCAGGGCGTCGCCCCTGAGGCCGTGGGGCAGGTTGCCGGCCGGCTGCGCACGGCCGGCCTGAGCCCCGTGCTGGCGCTGGGCCCCCGGGTGCTGCCCGACCCGCACGCCGGGCACCAGCTCGCCACGGCCCTGAAGAAGACGGGCGCGGCGTCGACCGGGCCGAACGCCTCGGCGGTGGTGGCGCGGTGGCTGGACGGCGTGCAGATGGTCATGACGGCGATCGGCCTGCACCGCGGACGTCGCTGACACCGGCCCCAGCAGGGTCAGGCGGCCGGGGCCCGCCGTGGGAGGATGGGCAGCGGTCCGCCCGCCGGGCCGCTCCTTCGTCGCCGAGCATGCAGAGGTAACCCACCCGTGTCACCCATGGCCCGCACCGCGCTGCAGCCCGCCGCGACGCCGCCTGAGCTCCTGCGCAACTTCTGCATCATCGCCCACATCGACCACGGCAAGTCGACCCTGGCCGACCGGATGCTGCAGATCACCGGGGTGGTCAACGCCCGCGACATGCGCGCCCAGTACCTCGACCGGATGGACATCGAGCGCGAGCGCGGCATCACGATCAAGTCGCAGGCCGTGCGCATGCCGTGGGAGGTCCAGGGCACGACCTACGCCCTGAACATGATCGACACCCCGGGCCACGTCGACTTCACCTACGAGGTCTCGCGCTCCCTGGCGGCCTGCGAGGGCGCGGTCCTGCTGGTGGACGCGGCGCAGGGCATCGAGGCGCAGACCCTGGCCAACCTCTACCTGGCGATGGAGAACGACCTCACCATCATCCCGGTCCTCAACAAGATCGACCTGCCGGCGGCCCAGCCGGAGAAGTACGCCGAGGAGCTGGCCGGGCTGATCGGCTGCCAGCCCGAGGACTGCCTGCGGGTCTCGGGCAAGACCGGGATGGGCGTCGAGCCGCTGCTGGACCAGATCGTGCGCGACCTGCCGGCCCCGGTGGGGGACCCGACGGCTCCCGCGCGGGCGATGATCTTCGACTCGGTCTACGACACCTACCGCGGCGTCGTGACCTACGTGCGCGTGGTCGACGGGGCGCTGAAGCCGCGCGAGAAGGTCGTCATGATGTCCACGCGGGCCACGCACGAGCTGCTCGAGATCGGTGTCAGCTCACCGGAGCCCACTCCGTCGCTGGGCCTCGGCGTCGGCGAGGTGGGCTACCTCATCACCGGCGTCAAGGACGTCCGCCAGTCCCGCGTCGGCGACACCGTCACCAACGCCGCCAAGCCGGCCGCGCAGGACCTCGGCGGTTACCGCGACCCCAAGCCGATGGTGTTCTCCGGCCTCTACCCGATCGACGGCTCGGACTACCCGGTCCTGCGCGACGCCCTCGACAAGCTCAAGCTCAACGACGCCGCGCTGGTCTACGAGCCGGAGACCTCCGCCGCCCTCGGCTTCGGCTTCCGCGTCGGCTTCCTCGGGATGCTGCACCTGGAGATCGTGCGCGAGCGGCTCGAGCGCGAGTTCGACCTCGACCTCATCTCGACGCTGCCCAACGTCGTCTACGAGGTGACCCTCGACGACCGCCGCGAGATCGTCGTGACCAACCCGAGCGAGTTCCCCGACGGCAAGATCAGCTCGATCAGCGAGCCGGTGGTGCGGGCCACGGTGCTGGCCCCGAGCGAGTTCATCGGCGCCATCATGGAGCTGTGCCAGCAGCGGCGCGGCACGCTGCGCGGCATGGACTACCTCTCGGCCGAGCGGGTCGAGATGCGCTACACCCTGCCGCTCGCCGAGATCGTGTTCGACTTCTTCGACCAGCTGAAGTCCAAGACCCGCGGATACGCCTCTCTGGACTACGAACCCGACGGCGAGCAGACCGCCGACCTCGTCAAGGTCGACATCATGCTCCAGGGGGAGACGGTCGACGCGTTCAGCGCGATCGTCCACCGCGACAAGGCCTATGCCTACGGCGTGATGATGGCGGGCAAGCTGCGCGAGCTGATCCCGCGACAGCAGTTCGAGGTGCCGATCCAGGCCGCGATCGGCTCGCGGATCATCGCCCGCGAGACCATCCGCGCCATCCGCAAGGACGTCCTGGCCAAGTGCTACGGCGGTGACATCTCGCGCAAGCGCAAGCTGCTGGAGAAGCAGAAGGAGGGCAAGAAGCGGATGAAGATGGTCGGCCGCGTCGAGGTCCCCCAGGAGGCCTTCATCGCCGCGCTGTCCAACGACCCGGCCTCGGACAAGGCCAAGAAGTAGGCGTGCCCGCGTCGACGTTCCGCCGCGAGCCCGTCTCGTTCGTCCAGCGCGACAGCCGGCTGAGCCCCAGCAGCCAGTCGGCGTGGGACGCCCACTCCGGCCGGTTCGTCCTGGACGTCCCGCGCGGGGAAGCCCGGACCTCCGTGGCCGAGAGCTTCCGGCTCGACCCCGCAGAGGTGTTCGGCCGGTCCGCCCCGCTGGTGCTCGAGATCGGCTCCGGCTCGGGGGACGCCGTCGTCGAGGCCGCCGTGAGCGCATCCCGGGTGGGACTTCCTCGCCGTCGAGGTCTACCGCCCCGGCGTCGCCCAGACCCTGCGCCGGCTCGGCGCGTACAGGCGCAGCCAACGTGCGGCTCGTGCGGGCCAACGCGGTGGACGTGCTGCGCACCGCGCTGGAGGGGGTGCAGCTGCACGAGGTCTGGACCTTCTTCCCCGACCCGTGGCCCAAGGCCAAGCACCACAAGCGGCGCCTGGTGACGCCGGCCACCGCCGCCCTGGTCGCCGGACGGCTGGCACCCGGCGGCCGGTGGCGCCTGGCCACCGACTGGCCGGACTACGCCGAGCAGATGCTGCAGGCGGGGGCTGCGTGCCCGCTGCTGTCCAACCCGTATGACGGGTTCGCGCCGCGCTACGAGGGGCGGCCGGTGACCCGGTTCGAACGCAAGGGAGTCGCCGTCGGACGGCCGATCGCCGACCTGACGTTCGAGCGCCGTTCCGGCTAGGGCGCTCGCCGTGACGAGGAGACACCGGCGGTCCCAGTGACCGTCGGCAGCCACCCAGACCGGCGGTGGCCTCAGAGGGCTCCCAGGCTGTGCTGGAGGCTCACGACGGCCGCGCCGCGGGCCCAGTCGGTGAAGGTCAGCGGTGCGGTGGAGACATCGAGCTCGTACCGCTGGCTCTCGTACGGTCCGGGGCGCAGCCGGTCCGCGATCGTGTCCGCCATCGCGGGTGACGCGAACAAATGAGCGACATCCTCCCCGGCCAGGACGATGCGTGGGGTCTGCAGGGCACCCGCGAACGTGGCGACGAGGTGTCCCAGCGCACGGGCGGCGTCGGCGTGCCACGCGCTTGCGGTGAAGGCCGGCTCACGGACCAGCTCCTCGAAGCTCGCGGGGCGACCGCGTTCGTGCGACATCCGTGCCTCGACACTGGTGCGCGACAGATACGCCGCTGCGCAGCCGCGATGGCCCAGGTCGCATCGGGGCCCGGCGGGGTCCAGGGGTGAGTGAGCCAGCAGGTGCCCGTTGTCCATCAGCTGCTCGACGACGTGTCCCTCGCGGACCAGCGCGAAACCCAGTCCCGCGCCGACAGTGATGAGGCCGAAGGTGGAGTGGGTGCGACCGGCACCGAACCACAGCTGTTCGCGGGCGAGGGCGGTCACGTCGTTCGTGACGATGACCGAGCTTCCGGTTGCGGCGCTGAGCGGGCCCGCGAGGTCGACGTCACGCCAGCCGAGGAAGCTGCCCTCCTGCACGACCCTGCGGTCGTGCGTCACGCCGCCGACCGAGACGCCGACGCCGTCCAGGCTGGGGAGCCGCGTCGCCAGTCGCCGGACGAGCCGCGCCACGACGCGCACGGTGGCTGAAACGGGGACCACGCCTGAGGAGTCGGCTGCCGGCAGCGGCGACTGGTCCTGGGCCAAGGTCTCCCCGAACAGGTCGGAGGCCACGCCGTAGGCCCTGTCACCGGTCAGCTTGACGCCGACGACGTGGCGGGCGCTGGGGACAGCGGACAAGATCTGCCGGGGACGCCCCACGCCGCTTTGAGGGTCGAGGGCCTCAGAAACCACGCCCTCACGGACGAGGGACTGTGCGACCCGGGACATGGAGGCGTCCGACAGGCTCAGGAGCTTCCCGAGGCCGCCCCTCGACTCGGGCCCGTGCACGACCAGGTGGCGCGTGACGGCAAGCGCGCGGGGGCTGAGCTGCCGGCTACCGGCCGTGGACTGATCGGACACGGCACCAGCCTACGGAACACTCTTGTCTGCTGGAGCCCGATGAGTTATTTTCATCCCGGCTGCAAATAGCAGTGCAGGCTCTCTCAGCCCTGGAGCACCTTGTGACGACCTCCAGAGCAATGCCGCCGCGGACTTCGCGGAGGTTTTGCCCTCACTCCACGCCTGTTCGGCGGACCGTCCGGGCCACTGCCCTGGCCACAGGCCTCCTCCTCGTCGGCTCGCTGCTGAGCGCCTGCGCGGGAGGCGACAGCCGGACCACGATCACGTTCTTCCAGTTCAAGCCCGAGGCCCAGCAGTACTTCCAGGGACTGGCCCAGCAGTTCGAACGGGCGCACCCCGACATCCACGTGGTCGTGGACAACCCGGCGGACCCGGAGACCGCACTACGCACGCGACTGGTCAAGAACGACGTCCCTGACGTGATGTCGCTCAATGCCAACGGCACGTTCGGCGAGTTCGCCAGCGCGGGCATCTTCCGCGACTTCCGCGCGGACCCGGTGCTCAAGAATGTGAACCCGGCCTACCTCAAGGTGATCGGCAACCTCGGGCGGGCCGGCAAGGACGAGACCAACGGTGTGCCGTTCGCCGCGAATGCGAGTGGCCTGCTCTTCAACAAGGAGCTCTTCGCCCAGCTCCACGTCAGGGTGCCGACCACGTTCACCGAGCTGATCGCGGCTGCCAAGGCCTTCAAGGCCGCGGGCATCACCCCGTTCTACGGCATGCTCGCCGACGCGTGGACCGCCCAGTCACCGCTGGCGCCGCTGTCCGCGCAGCTGCAGCCGAGTGACTTCTTCCAGAAGCGGTTCGCCAACAAGGCGACGTTCGCCCAGGGGTGGCGCACGACGGCGTCGGAGCTGGCAGAGCTGTACAAGTACACCCAGCGCGACCCCCTGTCGAAGGGCTATGAGGACGGGACCGCGGCGTTTGCCGAGGGCAAGTCCGCGATGCTGCTGCTCGGCAGCTATGCCGTGCCCCAGATCCGGGCGAGCAAGCCGAAGTTCACCGTCGGGGTCCTGGCCCTACCGGCCACCGACGACCCCTCGAAAACCACCTTGGTCTCGGGTGTCGACGTCGTGCTGACCGCCTCCCGGTCCGGCGCGCACCCGAAGGCGTCCGAGGAGCTCATCTCCTTCCTCATGCAGCCGAAAGTGATGGCGGCCTACTGCAAGGCGCAGGTCGCCATCCCGACCCTGCGGGGGCTCACCAACGACGACCCGGCCCTCACCCCCGTGCAGAAGTTCATCGACACCGGGAAGATCGTCGGCTTCAGCGACCACCAGTTCATCGCCGCGATTCCCTTGGCGCCGCTGCTGCAGACCCTCCTGCTCACCAACAACGAGAGCCGGTTCCTCGCCGATCTCGACTCGGACTGGGACAAGGTGGCCAAGCGCCGGACCTGGGGAATCGGAGCCCTGAAGTCATGACCGTCAACAACGCGCCATCGGACACGGCGTCGGCTCGGCCCGAGCCACGACACGCCGCCGCACCCGGCACGCGCCGACGCTCGTCGGCGGGCCGGGTCCCCAGGACCTTCTACCTCATGGTGGTCCCGGCGCTGCTGCTCTTCTTCGTGTTCCACACCATCCCGGTCCTCAGCGGCATCTACTACAGCTTCACCGACTCGCCGGGGTACGGCGCCTACACCTTCGTCGGGCTCAGCAACTACATCGCCCTGTTCACGGACCCCCGCGTCATCCACGCGTACTGGTTCACCTTCCTGATCGCCGGGGTCGCGACGGTCCTGGTGAACGTCGTGGCCCTGGCCATCGCGGTCGGGCTGAGCAGCAGGATCAAGTGGAAGAACTCCCTGCGCGGGGTCTACTTCATCCCGAACGTGCTGGCCGTCCTCGTGGTCGGGTACATCTTCAACTACCTGTTCTCGAACTCGCTTCCGGCGCTCGGCCAGAAGCTGGGCCTCGACTTCCTGGCGACGTCGCTGCTGACCGAGGCCAAGACGGCCTGGATCGGCATCGTGATCCTCGCCGTCTGGCAGTCAGCGGCCTTCAACATCATCATCTACATCGCCGGCCTGCAGACGGTCCCGAGCGAGGTCTACGAAGCCGCCTCCATCGACGGGGCGTCCTCGTGGCAACGCTTCCGCAGCATCACGTTCCCGATGATCGCGGGCTTCGTCACGATCAACATGGTGCTCTCCCTCAAGGGTTTCCTGCAGATCTTCGACCACGTGGTCGCGCTGACCGGTGGTGGCCCTGGCACCGACACCGAGACGGTCGCCCTGCTGATCTACAAGGGGGGGTTCCAGGGCGGTGAGTACGGCTACCAGAGTGCGAACTCCGTGGTCTTCTTCCTGGTCATCGTGGTCTTCTCGATCGTCCAGCTCCGGTTCCTCCAGCGTCGGGAGATGTCGCTCTGATGTCCACAACCGCCCACGAAGCTGACACCGTGAACCTGCTCGACGAACCCGGCGCAACCGGTGGCCGCCGTCGACGCGTTCCAAAGAGCAGCGGCCCGGTGAACTGGTGGCTCACCGCCTTGCTCGTCGTCCTGTCGCTGACCGTCCTCATCCCGCTGTACTTCGCCGTCGTCACGGCGCTGAAAACCACCGACCAGCTCGGCGGGACCGGGTTGGGCCTGCCCACCCACGTCCAGTGGTCGAACTTCGTCGACGCCTGGAACCTCACGAACTTCCCTCGGACAGCCCTCAACAGCGCCGTCATCACCGTCGGGGCGGTGGTGCTCACGCTGATCACCAACTCGATGGTCGCCTACGCCATCGCCCGCAACATGTCCCGCAGGTTCTTCAAGGGGATCTACTACTACTTCGTATCGGCCCTCTTCGTCCCGTTTCCGATCATCATGCTCCCGGTCGCCAAACAGACGGCGCTCCTGCATCTGGACAACAGGGTGGGGTTGATCCTGCTCTACGTGGTGTACGGCCTGGCCTTCAACATCTTCATCTTCACGGCCTACATCCAGTCGATCCCGCGCGAGCTCGAGGAGGCCGCGACCATTGACGGCGCATCGACGTGGCAGACCTTCTGGAAGGTCATCTTCCCGCTGTTGGCCCCGATGAACGCCACCGTCGGCATCCTCACGTGCCTGTGGGTGTGGAACGACTTCCTGCTCCCGCTCGTCATCCTCTCCGACCCGGGCTCGGCCACGCTGCCGCTGGTGCAGTACGTGTTCCAGAGCCAGTTCCAGACCAACTACCCGGCCGCGTTCGCGAGCTACCTGATGGCCATGGCGCCGCTGCTGATCGTCTACGTCTTCGCCCAGCGGTGGGTCATCTCCGGTGTCACCCGAGGCGCAGTGAAATAGGCGCGACACCAACCATCCGCGGCCTCAGTGCCGGGCATCCGCTGCACCCCCGACGCGACCCCCTCTGCGAGACGTCCGCCTCGCCGACCGAAGGAGCCTGAACCCTCGATGTTGTTTCCCACGCCCGCCCAGTCCGAGGACACCGTCACAGCCCTGGTGATCGATGACGCGCAGCACCCTGACCGGCTGCCGGTGGTCCGCTGGGCCGGAACGTCGGCAGCCGCTCAGGATGCAGAGGAGGGCCTCCTTGCGATCCTGGGCGAGCACCAGGGGGTGCCAACGCTGGTCGAGCATGCCCACGGCTCGTATGAGCGGCCGGGGCTGCGCGGTCACCGGCTCTCTGACCCAGGTGGTGGTCCGCGGGACATCGCCGGGCGCGCGTGGTCCACCGCCTTCTCGCCGGTGCGGGTGGAGCAGGATGCGACGACGCTCGTGGTCGAGGCGCAGGACATCGTCAGCGGTCTTGCTCTGCGCACCGAGTTCGAGGCGCTTCCCGGTGGCGCGTTGCGGGGTCGACACCTGCTGACGAACGTCGGTCGGACGCCGTACCTGGTCGACGGGCTGGAGCTCACGCTGCCGCTGCCACCGGCTGCCGATGAGGTCCTCGACTTCACCGGGCGCCACGAGGGCGAACGTGCGCCGCAGCGGCACGTGATCACGGACGGCCTGTGGCTGCGCGAGTCACGTCGGGGAAAGCCGGGCCTGGACGGGGCCAGTGTTGTCGTTGCGGGCACCCGCGGGTTCGGGTTCTCTGAGGGTGAGCTGCTGACGGCTTCCGTGGCGTGCAGCGGCAACTCCGTGATCGGCGTGCAGCGCAGCGGGGCGGCGGGGCCGACCATCAGCGGGGGCGAGCTGCTTCTTCCCGGCGAGATCGTGCTGATGGCCGGCGACACCTACACGATGCCCTGGGTGGTCTTCGCCGCATCCCGTTCCGGCCTCGACCCGGCGGCACAGGCGTTGCACGCCTGGCAGCGCACCCTTCCGGCGCATCCGGCGGAGCAGCCGGTGACCCTCAACGTCTGGGAGGCTGTGTATTTCGACCACGGCCTCGAACGGCTCCAACGCATCGCCGAGCTGGCCGCCCAGGTGGGCGCCGAACGGTTCGTGCTGGACGACGGCTGGTTCCACGGACGACGAGACGACACAGCGGGCCTCGGCGACTGGTGGGTCGATGACGACGTGTGGCCGGACGGCCTCGCCCCCCTCGTCGACCACGTCCACCGCCTGGGTCTGCAGTTCGGGCTCTGGTTCGAGCCCGAGATGGTCAACCCCGACTCCGCTCTGTACCGGAAGCACCCCGAGTGGATCCTCGCCGCGGAAGGCAGGGTGCCGCTGCTGCACCGCAGCCAGCTGGTCCTCGACCTGACCAATCCCGAGGTGTGGCAGTACCTGCGGGACAAGGTCTCCGCCGTCCTGTCCGAGCTCCCGGTCGACTACGTCAAGTGGGACCACAACCGGGACCTCCTCGAGCCAGGCAGCGCGGCCCACGGTGGGGGCCCGGCGGCCCATGCACAGAACGTGGCGTTCTACGCGCTCCTTGATGATCTCCGGCAGCGTCACCCGCATGTCGTGTGGGAGTCCTGCGCCGGGGGAGGTGGCCGGATCGACCTCGGGGTCATCGAGCGGGTCCAGCGCTTCTGGACCTCGGACATGACCGACGCCATCGCGCGTCAACACATCCAGCGCTGGACCGGCCAGTTCGTCGCCCCCGAGTACCTCGGGGCACACGTCTCCGCGCCCACCTCACACCAGACCGGCCGGACCCTGTCTCTCGACTTCCGTGCGACCACCGCGTTCTTCCTGGCGTTCGGCATCGAATGGGACCTCACCCGGGCGACGGAGGAGGAGCTCAAGGAGCTGGCCGCCTGGTGCGAGCTGCACAAGCAGTTCCGGCCGCTGCTGCACAGCGGGACGGCGGTGCGCATCCCGAGCGCCGATCCGGCCGTCCTGGCCCATGGCGTGGTCGCCGTGGACCGTGACAGCGCCCTGCTGTGCCACGTCCAGCTCGACGAGTCCCAGCACAACCGGGGATGCACGCTTCGGGTGCCCGGGCTGCACCCAGCGGGTGAGTACGAAGCCCGGTGGGTCGGTCCGGTGGACTACCGGTCACTGTCCGCCAGCCCACCGCTGGACCCGCGCGGGCCCACCAAGGGCATCCCTGTCACCGGCCGCCAGCTCGCCGATGTGGGCCTGTGGATGCCACGCCGGCCGCCAGAAACCGCCCAGCTCATCCAGCTCGTACGCCGCGACCGCCAGGACCAGGACCAGGACCCGCTCGAGTAACCGGAAGGGCCGAACGGGCCGCCGTACCGGCTCGGCTGCGGGGCTCAATCCGGTCGCCCGGGGCCGCCGCGGTGGGGAAGGATGAGCGCCATGGCACACGTCCTCTCGGTCAACCGCGTCCACACCCTCCTGCCGCAGGGGCCCAAGGGCGGCGAGACCGCCATCGACAAGCGGCCGGTCGAGGGCCCCGTCGCGGTCGGACGGCTGGGGGTCGCCGGCGACCGGCAGATGGACGTCAAGCACCACGGCGGGCCGCTGCAGGCGGTCTACGCCTACGCCGGCGAGGACCTGGACTGGTGGTCCCGGGAGCTGGGCCGGGAGATCCCGCGCGGCTTCTTCGGCGAGAACCTCACGACCGCCGGCATCGACATCGGCGGCGCCCGTCAGGGCGAGCAGTGGCGTCTGGGGGAGGCCGACGACCCTGACCACGTGCTCCTGGAGGTCACGGACTCCCGCATCCCGTGCTCGACGTTCCAGTGGCGCATGCGTGAGCCGCGGTGGGTCAGGCGGTTCGCCGACCACGGTGAGCCCGGCGCCTACCTCAGCGTCGTGAAGGAAGGGGTGGTGCGCGCGGGCGCCGTGATCGAGGTGGTGCAGGTGCCCGAGGCGGCGAAGACCATCCGCGAGCAGTTCGCCGAGGTCATGGGTCGCGCCTGACCCATCCGCGTTCGGCTTGCCGTCGACCCTCGACATCGAATATCTTGACATCAAGACATTCGATGGAGGGGGCAGGCAGTGGACACGGTCGACAGCGCGGACGGCGAACGAGGCGAACCGCCGGCACCGTTGACGGTCAGGGGAGTTCCCACCGACCCCAACCTGCGGGTGCTGGCCCTCGCCACCCTCGTCAACACCCTCGGCAACGGCGCGCTCACGACGACGTTCGCCCTCTACTTCACCCACGTCGTCGGTCTGCGCGCGACCCAGGTCGGCCTGGCCCTGTCGGTCGCCGCGCTTGTCGGCCTGCTCGTGCAGGTACCGATGGGCCACCTCGGCGACATCCGCGGACCGCGAGAGCTGTTGCGGCTGCTCATGATCGGTGCCGGGGTCGCCTCACTGGGCCTGCTGCTGACCGACGACATCTGGCTGCTGGTGCTGGTGCTCGGCGTCCAGGCGGTGTTCGACCGGGGCGGCAGTGCCGTGCGCAGCGGCCTGGTCGCCCGCCTGGCCGAGGGCGGCAAGGCGGTCCCCTTCAAGGCCTACCTGCGGGCGGTCACCAACGTCGGCATCTCCTTCGGTGCCCTGCTCGGCGGGCTGGCGCTATGGGTGGACCGGCCGTGGGCCTACCTGGGCGTCTTCGCCCTCAACGCGGTCAGCTTCGTGCTCGCCTCGGTGGTAGTCGGTCGCCTGCCGCACATCGAGCCGGCGCCGGCGCGGGAGGAGGGCCAGCCGCGGCTGCAGGTGCTGCGCGACCTGCCGTACGTCGTGGTGAGCGTCCTGACCGGGATCTTCGCCATCCACTTCCTCGTGATCGAGCTGGCGGTGCCGCTGTGGCTGGCGACCCGCACCTCGGCGCCGAAGTGGCTCGTGGCCGTGGTCCTGCTGATCAACACCGTCGCGGTGGCGCTGTTCCAGGTGCGGCTCTCGCGCGGCAGCGGGTCGGTCCTGCCAGCGGCGCGGACCCTGCTCCTGGGGGCGGTGTGGATCGCCGGCGGCTTCGCCCTGATCGCGTTCGCCAGCGACCAGCCGGTCTGGCTGGCCGTGGTCCTGGTCTGTGCCGGCGCCGCGGTCCACGTCGTCGGCGAGATGGTCGGCAGCGGCGGCCAGTGGGGCGTGCAGATGGGCCTCGCGCCGCGGGAGCGCCAGGGCCAGTACCAGGGCTTCGCCGGCATGAGCTTCTCGCTCTCGGGGATCATCGCCCCGCCGCTGGTGACGTTCCTGTGCATCGACTGGGGGCGGCCCGGGTGGTTCGTCCTGGGCGGGCTCATCCTGGCCGCCGGCGCGCTGAGCATCCCCGCCTGCACGTGGGCCCTGCGCACCCGGGAGCGGTACGGCGTGCTGACCCACTCGGGCTGAGCCGCGCCCGCTCCTGAGACACTGGGGCCATGCCCAGCGCCTTGCCCGACGGGGAGCCTGCCCCGCTGTCGGGGGAGCTGCCCGGGTCCGCCCTCAGCCAGCTGCCCGGTCGCCCCTTCGGCATCTACGTCCACGTTCCGTTCTGCAGCGTCCGTTGCGGCTACTGCGACTTCAACACCTACACGCTGACCGAGCTCGGGGTCGACGGCGCGAGCGTGGCCTCCTACGCCGACGCGGCGCTGGCCGAGCTGGACCTCGCGACCACGGTGCTCGGGCCCGGCGCCCCGGCCGTGTCGACGGTCTTCGTCGGCGGCGGCACGCCGACCCTGCTGGCGGCGCACGACCTGGTGCGCGTGCTGGCCGGCATCCGCGAGCGGTTCGGCCTCACTGCCGGCGCCGAGGTCACCACCGAGGCCAACCCCGACTCGGTCACGCCGGAGTCGCTGCGCGTCCTCGCCGACGGCGGCTTCACCCGGGTCAGCATCGGGATGCAGTCCGCGGTGCCGTCGGTGCTCGCCACCCTCGAGCGCACCCACGACCCGGCCAACGTCCGGCGCGCCGTCGACGCCGCCCGTGCCGCCGGCCTGAAGGTCAGTGTCGACCTCATCTACGGCACGCCGGGGGAGTCGGTGCAGGACTGGCGGGAGAGCCTGTCGGCCGCGATCGCGCTGGCGCCGGACCACATCTCGGCGTATGCGCTGGTGGTGGAGCAGGGCACCAAGCTCGCGGCCCAGGTTCGGCGGGGCCAGGTGCCGGCACCCGAGGACGACGACGAGGCGGCCAAGTACGAGATCGCCGACGAGGTGCTGGCCGCGGCGGGCTACCGGTGGTACGAGGTCAGCAACTGGGCCCGCACTGAGGAGGACCGCTGCCGCCACAACGAGGGCTACTGGACCGACGGCAGCTGGTGGGGCGTCGGCCCCGGCGCGCACAGCCACGTCGGCGGCGTGCGCTGGTGGAACGTCAAGCACCCCAACGCCTTTGCCACGCGCGTCGGTGCCGGCCAGTCGCCGGCGGCCGGCCGCGAGGTGCTCACCGACGAGCAGCGGTACGACGAGCTGGTGCTGCTGGGGGTGCGGCGCGTCGACGGCCTGGACGTGAACGCCCTGCAGCCGCAAGGACGTTCGGCCGTGGCGGGCCTCATCGCCGACGGGCTGGTCGACCCCCGGCCCGCCTTGGCGCAGCGTCGGGTCGTGCTGACGAGGCAGGGCAGGCTGCTCACCGACACCGTGGTGCGCCGGCTGCTCGGCGTCTGATGCCTCAGTGCACGAACGGGATCGACAGCGGGTACTGGTAGTCGCGGCCTTCGCTGGCGGCGATGGAGGCCATGATCGTGAAGACCAGCGCCAGGACCCACAGCAGCGCGGCGAGCAGGAAGCCGATCAGGACCAGCATCAGCACTGCGGAGATCAGATAGCCGATCGCCAGCGTGAGGTGGAAGTTGAGGGCCGTCGCGGAGTGACGGCGCACGAACGGGTCACGGTCCTTGAACACCACGTAGATGACCAGCGGGACGAGGAAGGACAGGAAGGTGCCGCCGAGCTGGGCGAGCACCGACCACATGCGGGCCTCCGAGGCCGGCATCGGCACCACGCCGTAGGGCTGGCTGCCCGTACGCCGGGGGGACGGGGGAGCCGGGCTGCTGCCAGGACGTCTGGGCGCCGTACGGGGAACGCGGCGCGTCCTGCGGCGGAGGGATCGGCATGCCGCCGCCGGCAGCACCGGGCGCTGACGGGCCGGCGGGCCGGTCCTGGGGGGCGTCGGACTGCTGCGGTCATGGCGGGGTCCCTCCAGAGGTGGAGCCCCAGTCTAGGAGGGCGGGGTCATCCCTCGACAGTGGTGACGAAGTCGATGAGCTCCTCGACGCTGGCCAGCAGCGCCGGCTCGAGGTCGGCGTAGGTGCGCACCGTGCCGAGGATCCGCTTCCACGCGTGCGCGATGTCGGTCTGCGTCCGGTGCGGCCAGCCCAGCTCGGCGACGATGCCGTGCTTCCAGGACGTGCCCCGGGGGATGACCGGCCACGTCCGGAAGCCCAGCCGCTCGGGGCGCACGGACTGCCACACGTCGACGTACGGGTGCCCGAGGATCTTGACGAAGGGCGCGTAGCGGCTCGACCGAGCGGGCCTCGTCCACCAGCCGGCTCTCCTTGGTGCCCGGCACGAGGTGGTCCACGAGCACCCCCATCCGGCGCGAGGGGCCCGGGCTTGAAGTCGCGGATCGCCCCGGCCAGGTCGTCGACGCCGTCGAGCATCTCGACCACCACGCCCTCGATGCGCAGGTCGTCGCCCCAGACCTTCTCGACCAGCTCGGCGTCGTGACGGCCCTCGACGAAGATCCGCGACCCCGAGGCGACGCGGGCGCGGGCCCCCTCGACGGCGCGCGACCCGCTCGCCGTACGGGAGGAGGCCGCCCTGGCTGCCTGCAGGGCGGCGCGACCGGCCCCGGTCGGCGGGGTGAGCACGACCGGGGCGCCGTCGAGCAGGAACCCCGGACCGATCGGGAAGCCCTTGGTGCGGCCGCGCCGGTCCTCCAGGTGGACCACCCGCACGCCGCCGGCCTTCTCGACCCGCACCACGGCGCCGACCCACCCGGTCTCGACGTCCTCGACCACCAGGCCGGTCTCGGCCTCCACCTCGCGGGCGCGCCCACCGCGGGGAGCCCGCCAGTCGCCGGACAGGACATCGGCGCCGTAACGATCGTTCACGCGAGCATCGTAGACTTGGCACTCGACATACCGGAGTGCCAAGTCCGCGCCCGGGCGGCGGGCACCACCACGACCAGGACGGGAGAGATGCGCTGATGAGCGAGGAACGCCGCCTGTCCGTGCTGCGCGCCATCGTCCAGGACTACGTCCAGACCTCCGAGCCGGTCGGTTCCAAGGCGCTGCTGGAGCGCCACCAGCTCGGCGTGTCGGCGGCCACGGTGCGCAACGACATGGCCGTGCTGGAGGAGGAGGGGCTGATCCAGGCGCCGCACACCAGCGCCGGGCGCATCCCCACCGACGCCGGCTACCGGCTGTTCGTCGACCGGCTCAGCTCGGTCAAGCCGATGAGCCAGGCCGAGCGGACCGCCATCTCGGCGTTCCTGCGTGGCGCGGTCGACCTCGACGACGTCGTCGACCGCACGGTGCGGCTGCTCGCCTCGCTGACCCACCAGGTCGCCGTCATGCAGTACCCCTCGCTGACCCGGTCCTCGGTGCGCCACGTCGAGCTGGTGCCGATGGGCGCCCGGCGGCTGATGGTGGTGCTCATCGTGGACAGCGGCCGGGTCGAGCAGCGCGTCCTGGACTCCGCCGTCGACCTGTCGACGCCGGCCGGGGAGCAGCTCGTCGCTGCGATCCGCGGCCGCCTCAACGCCGAGGCCGCCGGCCGCCGGCTGACCGACGCGGCCGCACACCTGCAGTCGCTGCCGGAGCAGTTCGAGCCGGCCGACCGCGACCTCGTGCGGGCCGTGGTCGGCTCGCTGGACGACGCCCTGGTCGAGGAGCGCGAGGAGCGGGTGGTGCTCTCCGGCACCGCCAACCTCGCGCGCTTCGGCACGGACTTCCCGCTCACCATCGGGCCGGTGCTCGAGGCGCTGGAGGAGCACGTGGTGCTGCTCAAGCTGCTCGGCACCCTCGGCCGCGACTCCGACGCGGTCGCCGTGCGCATCGGGCACGAGAACCCCCACGCCGGGCTGCAGACCACCTCGGTCGTCAGCACCGGCTACGGCACCGGCCGCGACCTCGTGGCCGGCCTCGGGGTGCTCGGCCCGACCCGGATGGACTACCCCACCACGATGGCGTCCGTGCGCGCCGTCGCCCGTTACGTCTCAGAGATCCTGTCTCCATGACCCCCGGCCAGAAGGACATGCGTTGAACGACTACTACCAGGACCTCGGCATCGGCCGCGATGCCGGCGCCGAGGACATCAAGCGCGCCTACCGCAGGCTCGCCCGCAAGCTGCACCCCGACGTCAACCCGGGGCCGGAGGGGGAGGAGCAGTTCAAGAAGGTCTCCCAGGCCTACGACGTCCTCTCCGACCCCGAGAAGCGCCGGGCGTACGACGCGGGTGCCGACCCCTACGGCGACGCCACCGCCGGCGGCTTCGGCCAGGGCTTCTCCTTCAGCGACATCATGGACGCGTTCTTCACCAGCCCCGGTGCCGGCGGCGGCCGCGGGCCGCGGTCACGCCAGCGCCGCGGCCAGGACGCGCTGATCCGCCTCGACCTCGACCTGTCCCAGGCCGTCTTCGGAGCCGAGCGCGAGCTGACCATCGACACCGCCGTCGAGTGCGGCACCTGCCACGGTGACGGCGCGCAGCCGGGCACCGGCACCCGCACCTGCGACGTCTGCGGCGGCCGCGGCGAGGTGCAGCAGGTGCAGCGCTCGTTCCTCGGCCAGGTGATGACCTCCCGCCCGTGCACCGCCTGCCAGGGATACGGCACGGTCATCCCCAACCCCTGCTTCGAGTGCTCCGGCGACGGCCGGGTCCGCACCCGCCGCACCCTGAAGATCCGGGTCCCCGCCGGCGTCGACTCCGGCACCCGCATCCAGCTGGCCGGCGAGGGCGAGGTCGGCGCCGGCGCCGGCCCCGCGGGCGACCTCTACGTCGAGGTCGTCGTGGCCGCGCACGAGACGTTCCAGCGGCGCGGGGACGACCTGCACTGCTCCTTCGAGCTGCCGATGACCTCGGCCGCGCTCGGCACCACGGTCAAGCTCGACACCTTCGACGGCATGACCGACCTCGAGATCAAGCCCGGCACCCAGAGCGGTGACGTGATCACGTTGCGCGGCAAGGGCGTCACCCACCTGCGCGGCACCGGCCGCGGCGACCTCATCGTCCACGCCAGCGTGCTGACCCCCACCCGGCTGAACGCCGAGCAGGAGGAGCTGCTGCGCCAGCTCGCCGGGCTGCGCGGCGAGGAGCGCTCCGACGGCCGGCTCACGCCGGTCAACCACGGCCTGTTCGGCAAGCTGCGCGACGCCTTCCTCGGCAAGTAGCCGCCGGTGACGGCACCGCTGTTCTTCCTGGACGACGGGTCGCTCGCCGACGTCACCGCCGGGTCCACCGTCGTGCTCGCCGGGGCGGAGGGGCGCCACGCCGCGACCGTACGCCGGATCGGGGCCGGCGAGAGCGTCCTGCTGGCCGACGGCAGCGGCCGGCGCGCCACCGCGGTCGTGCAGCGGGTCGACCGCGCCGAGCTGCAGCTCGTGGTGGAGGCGGTGGAGCAGGTCCCGGCGCCGCAGCCCCGGTTCGTGCTCGTCCAGGCACTGGCCAAGGGCGACCGCGACGAGCAGGCGATCGAGGCCGCAACCGAGCTCGGCGTCGACGAGGTCGTGCCGTGGCAGGCCGGCCGCAGCATCGTGGTCTGGCGGGGCGAGCGCGCCACCAAGGCCCACCGCAAGTGGGAGTCGGTGGTGCTCGCCGCGGCCAAGCAGTCCCGCCGGGCCACGGTGCCGCTGGTGGCGCCGGTGGCCGACCGCCGCGCGGTCACGGAGCGCCTGGGGCGGGCGTCGCTCGCGCTGGTCCTGCACGAGGACGCGAGTACGGCGCTGTCCACGGTCGCGCTGCCGCCGGGCGGCGACGTGCTGCTGGTCGTCGGTCCCGAGGGTGGCATCGCGCCGGACGAGCTCGAGGCCTTCACCGGCGCGGGCGCGCGTGCGGTCCGTCTCGGCGACACCGTGCTGCGGTCCTCCAGCGCCGGCCCGGCAGCCCTGGCGGTCCTCAGCGCCGCCGGCCGGTGGCGGTGACCTGACGTGTGTCCCCTGTGGTGGTGACGGCCGCTCCCGCCGTCCTGCCACGTCGTTCAGCAGGCACGCCATCGTGCCTGCGAGGCGTCGTACTCGTCGAGCCGCCACAACATCGCGCGATCGGGTCGCAGCCGCCACAGCACGTCGAAGTCAGGGTCCGCGGACGGAAGGTAACAGGCGTCCGCGGGATCGGAGTACTTCGCTTCGAGGGCACCGAGGACGTCCACATGCTCCTGCGGCAGCCCCAGGTCCTCCAGGTAGCCGTTCACGATGACGACGTTGTCGGCACTCTCGAGGTGCACGACGACGTGAGCGTTGGCGGCCACGTGCCGTGCCTTGGCCGTCCGTCGTTCGCTGAAGAAGTAGAGATCATCCCTCAACACGGCGCCCCACACCGGCACCACGTGGGGCGACCCCCCTCGATCGCAGGTGCCCAGCCAGTAGCTCCGAGCCGCCTCCAGGCGCTCGGCAACTTCTGCCCACGCCGCCTCTCGGGGTCTCACCCGTTCAGTATGGGTCGGGCTGACTCGAGTCGGCATGCGCGGCGATGTCGCCGGCGCCGGAGGCCATGTGGGCGGCGAGAATGTCATGGGGTCCCTGTCGAGGTTCTTCGGCGCACGGCACGAGCGGATCGCGCCAGATGCGGGCGTTCGCCTCCAGGCCCTGCTCGGTGTCAGCGGTAGGCCGTGCGCTCGTGACGGCCGAAGCCCGCCTGCAGCACGCCCGTGACCGTCGCCGGCTCATCGGGCGCACGACGTCATTGCACACGATCCCAACTCGCGCAAAAACGCGCTCGGAACGAGGCAATCGACCTGGTCAGGACCTGGGCGGCCGCAGCCGAATGGTGGTAGCCGGTGCGCGCCGTTGATCAGCTGACCGGAGCCTCGGCGTCAGGTGGTTCCCGCACTTCACGCGCGCGGTCGGTGGCTGCGAGACCTGCAGCCGCCGCCCAGGCCTGGGGACTGCCGGCCAGGTTCATCGGCACGGGGAACGGGACCTCCTCAGCGGAGAAGCCCGCGAAGAACTCCGGTAAGCGACCCTTCAGGTGTGCACCGGCGGCCACGAGTCCGGCCGCGACGACGTCGGCCTCTGCCTCGAAGCCATGACGTGCCATCCCGTGCACGGCGAGCATGGTGTCGTGCGGCCAGACTGAGCCGTTGTGGTAGGCGAGGGGGGAGTACCTGCCCTGCCCGGAGGCGAGGGTCCGCAGTCCCCACCCGGTGAAGAAGTCGGGCGAGAGGAGTCGCCGCACGACGGCTTCGGCACGGTCCTGCGGGAGGATCCCGGACCAGAGCAGGTGGCCGGCGTTGGAGCCCAGGCCGTCGACGGCGGTGCCGTCCGCGGTGACGGCTAGTGCCGGATAGTCCTGTCCCGGCAGCCAGAAGAGGTCGAGGAACCGCTCCCTGAGGTCGGCGGCCACCTGCTCCAGCTCCGAGGCGAGGCCGGGGTCGCCCCATGCGCCGCGGGCGAGCCGCGCGGCCGCCACCAGGCCTTCCCATGCGTATCCCTGAACCTCGCACAGCGCCAAGGGGCCGGTGGCCAACGAGCCGTCGGCGTAGCAGGTGGAGTCCTCGGAGTCCTTCCATCCCTGGTTGGCGAGGCCCTTGGGGTCGGGTGTGAACCTGACGAACCCGTGCTCGTCCAGGCCCCCGGGGCCGCGGACCCAGTCGATGGCTGCCCGTGCCGCCTGTTCGAGGTCGATCGCCAGTTGTTCTCCACCGGCGCGCAGGGAGGCCCTGCCCAGCACGGCGAGGAAGAGCGGGGTCACGTCGACGCTGCCGTAGTAACGCGCGTAGGGGACCAGGCCGAGCGTGGCCAGCTCGCTGCTGCGCAGTTCGTGCACGATGAGACCCGGCTGTTCGAGCGTGGTGGGGTCGTATCGGGTTCCCTGAGTGCGGGCCAGGGCTCGCAGGACCTCGGCGGGAAGGGTGGGGTCGTGGTCGGCGACCAGCTCGGCGGTCAGGAGGCTGTCCCGGCCGAAGAGGGTGAGGAACCAGGGCGCTCCGGCGCCGGGAACGACCTGCGTCGAGTCCTCCGGTGAGGGCATGAGCAGCGCCTGCAGATCCGCCAATGACCGATGCCGGACCATCGCCGGTGCGGCGTCGCTCGTCGCAGCCGACCGGAGTGACGGGCTGTTGGTCGTCAGCCCGGGCGACTGCAACAGCAGCTTCGACGACGAGGCGCTGCCCCGGCTCGTATGCGGGTCGGTCGCGGGGCTCACTGTGAGATGCACATCTTCTTGTCCCTGCGCGGGCAGCTGCAGCTCCCAGGTGAGGGTCAGGTGGGACGCGAGGTCTTTGCCGTCGGAGCCGAGTGCGCACGCGTCGGCAGGGGACGCGACGACGTGTGCCGCCGCCGCGAAGACCCGGTCGCCGACCGCGTGCCGATAGGCGAACACGGCTCCCTCCGGCGTTAGCTCGCTCGAGCGCTCGGCTGCTGAGACGTCGAAGGCCCTGCCATCCGAGCGAACGGCGAACTGGTCGGCGAAGTCGACGGCCAGCTGGAGGCTGGCCGTGGCCGTGACGGGAGAGCGGGACGCGTTGCGGACTGTCCACGTCTCGGCCAGACCGTTGGCGGTGACGGCCTGCCGGCGCAGCACGAGCACGGGTGAGGGCTCGTGCCGTCGGCCGGGGAGCAGCAGCGCGACTGTGCGGTCCGAGGACTCCTCGGCGGCACCGCTGCGGATCAGCCGCGAGCCGTTCACCTGCAGCACCCAGGAGGAGAGCAGCCGGGTGTCCGCAACGTAGAGCCCTGATGCACCTCCGGCCTCGACGTCCCCGGTGTCCTCGCTCAGGAGCAGCGTCCCTGAGCGCAGGATGGTCGAGGTCATGGCAGCTCGCTCTTCTCGTTCAGCTCGAGGTCGAGACTGAGGGCTGCCGTCCAACTGAACGACCGGGTCCCGTGCGCATTGCCGGTCAGCGGGTCGACGTACTCGGGGAATCTCGCTCACGGCCAGGCGGCGTACCTGGGCGGCCACGGTCGCTGCCTCCTGCGACAGCCCGCGGGAGTGCATGCCTGGATGATGAGCCACGCCATGTTGAACCAGGACGGGCCGCGCCAGTACCGCGCCGGGTCAAAACCGGGCGCGGTAATGTCATAGCTCGGGACCGAGTGGACCGACCCGAGGCCGAAGCGGGGACCGCGCAAGGTTCGAGCAGCTCCTCAGCGTGCCCGACGCCCGGCAGCAGCAGGGGCACCAGGCCCGAGATGGTGGCCTCGCGCTGGTGGTTCCCGGTCACCACGTCGCGCGCCACATACACGCCGAGTTCGCCGTCCCACAGGTCCCCGAGGCGCTCGATGACGTGCTTGGCGCGTGTTCGGTGGTACTCGGAGGGCAGGCCCAGGTCCTCGGCGATCGCCGCGAGCGCGAGCTCGGAGACAGCGTAGAGCGCGTTGACCGTCGGGTCCTCGACCAGGAAGGGGAAGTCCTGGTCCCTGTCGTCGCACCCGTGGTCACGGTAGCGCCCGGCGAGCTGGAGGTAGGTGTTGTACTCCGCCGTGGTGGGGCGCTCGGAGGCGTCCGCGTGCAGCCAGGTCGGGACGTGGGGGTGCGGTGGACGCGGCAGGCGCGGCGGCGCGGACATCGCGCAGGATGGAGTCCCAGCAGGGGGGAGTTGTCCAAGCCGCTTTCCCGAGGGGTGCACGATGCTGATGATACCTCGCCGCCCACGGTCACGACGGTTCCGCAGGTACTCGTGCCAGGCGACGAGCCGCGGGTAGGCGCGGTGGAGGAACCCTCGGCGTGCGGACTCGGCGGGGTCGCTGCGGTGGACGGCCAGGGCCGCCCACGCATGGACCGGTGGCTGTACGAGCCCGGCGGTAGGCACTTGGGGGGCCCCCGGTATCAGGTCGCTGCGCCAGAATGCGGCCCCGAGGGGAGTAGTCGTCGTCGCGCCGGCCGGGTCGAAGACGATCTGCGGCATGCGACCGTCGGTCCACGGGCGCCGAAAAGGCTCTCGAGTCTCCTGGGCGCGCGGCGGGGGGAGAGGTGGCGGAGACATCGCGATGAACGCCGAGTCCCAGCTCCATTGGTGCGGGTAGAGCCCCGTGGCCGGCAGCGTGTGCAGGTCGGCCCAGTTCCCCGCGATACCCCGGTGGCGGCTGCCTGGACGGATGGGCACGGCCGGAGCGTCGGTGGCGGGCCTCCTCACAGGTACCTGCGCAGCAGGCCCGGCACGGTGGGGCAGCACCTTGTCGGCGGGCCCGGAAAGCCGGCTCTCGACGGCGATTGCCCGTCGTAGCCGGCGGCCCACATGGTTGCGCCGAACTGGCCAGTTGCACGTGGCCGGCTCCGGGCTCGAGCCTGTTGGAGTCGCTTGCCTGCACTGGCCGAAGAGGCGCCGCCGGATCAAGGCCCCCGCCGGGTCGGATTCTTCATTGTTATGGCGGTAGGTGTCAAGGCACAGCTTGACGCCTCAAGACCGACCTCTTGCAGGAGCGACTCCCCTCCGCGAGTCGTTCACCATGTGGTCCTCGTAACGGTTGAAAGGCTCCAGGAAAAGGGACACCCCTTCGGCGGCG
>CAVRTM010000014.1:0-553593 GCA_963724015.1 uncultured Actinomycetota bacterium | reverse complement strand
CGCGTTCTGGAACGGGCCGGCGTCGCGGATGTCGAGCAAGGTGAGGTCCTGGAAGGACAGCACGAGGTTCCACAGCACCGGGATCACCACCATCGCGACCACGATCACCACGGCGGGCGTCACCATCGTGAGCCCATCGCGGTTGTTCCGGTAGGTGAGGGAGCGGCGGCGGTGACGTTTGCTCACCGGCGCCTGTTCGTCCTGGCGCGCCGGAGGAAGGGTGGTTCTGACGTCGATTCCAGCGACCTCTGGATCTCCTCACGGCGGACGTGGCGTCCTTGGCCGTCTGGTTGGGTGACTCGCCGATGGCGAGGGACGCCAGCGCCTTGGGGATGGCCAGCTCGGCCACGGTCGGGCCGAGCAGGTCGCCCTGCCCCTGGTCATGGCCCCGAGCGTTCCAGGGTGCCGGTCGCCTTCGAGATCTGGTCCATCGTCGGCTTCCCGTAGATGTCCACCAAAGGCTTCTTGGCGTCGACACCGGCAGGCAGTGTCGGCCACGCGTTCACGAACTTCTTCGGGTCGGCGGCATCACCGGAGCGCATCGGGAACTTGCCCTCCGGCGCGATGGCCAAGGAGGCCTTGTAGCCGTCGGACATCATGTACTGCACGTAGGTGGATGCGGCAGGTCGGGCGCCCGCGAGGATGCCCCGAGGTCGCGATCTCGCCGTAGCCGACCGGCTGGCTTCCCTGAGGCCCGCGGAGCGCGGTGACGATGCCAGTGTTCCGGGCCAGCCACGTCGGGTCCTTCTCGCACTGCTTGCAGGTGGGCAGCGCGTCGTTGCGCAGGCCGCCCATCTCGTCCAGCAGAAAGGTGGACCAGATCGTCATCGCGGCCTGCCCGGCGAAGTACGTGGCACGGGTCGAGTCCACGGTCTGGGTGCCCTGTGGTGAGTCCTTCTGGGCCAGCGTGCCGTACAGCGCGAAGGTCTGGCGACAGGCGGGACTGTCCAGCGCTACCGCCCCTCCCTGTTCGACCATCTGGCAGTTGTTGCCCAGCGCCAACGACTCGAAAGTCTGCTGGGTGAAGGGGTCCGAGGGGTCGGTTGCCAGCGTGATCCCGTACTGGTTCCCAGAGGTCAGGGCTTGAGCCGCCTTCTCGATCGCCTCGTACGTCGTCGGAGGGGCCAGGTGCTTTGCCGCGAACAGGTCCTTGCGATAGACGAGGATCTGCGTCCAGGCATCGGACGGAACACCAAGCTGGTTGTTACCGTCGCGGGTCAGCTCCAGCGCCTTGGCGGCGAACGTGGCGGCCCCGAGCTTCTCGACGACCTGACTCGCGGCCTTGGTGTCCAGCAGCTTCTGCTGCTTCAGTGCCTGAGGTAGGCAAGGGGCAGTCCGCTGATCAGGTCAGGCATCGTGCCCGAGACCGCCGCGGAGGTGATCAGCGACGGCAGCTGGTTCTCCTGGACGGCGACCTCCTCGACCGTGGTGCCGGTCCGGGCAGTGAAGGCGGCGTTGATCTTCTTGACCGCCGCCATCCGGTCGGGCTGGCCGTCCAGGTTCCAGACGGTCACCGTCCTGGGGTCGGCCTTGGCCGACGGCTGGGCGCAGGCGGTGAGTCCGGTGGCGGCCAGGACGGCCAGACCGGTCGCCGCCACAAGCGGTCGTACGGGCAGGTGCTTCATCGGCTCTTCTCTCTGCGGGCTTTGCGCTAGTAGAGCACCCACTTATGCTCATTCACAAGTGCCAAGGTGGCACGCTATCGTGCAGAACATGTCGCCGTGCGGATCGCACGTGCCCCCGTCGGAAGGAACCCCATGCTCGTCGTCAACTTCACTGCGCCCCGAACAGTCGAGGTGGCCGACGTGCCGCAGCCGTTGCTGCAACCCGGGCAGGTCCGGGTCAGAACGATCACTTCCGGCATCTCGGCGGGCACGGGCCTCACCGCCTACCGCGGCACCAACCCCTATCTGACGTCGACCTGGGACCCGGTGAGCCGCCTGTTCACCGACTCCCACCCGGAGACCCCGTCCTACCCCCTGGCCGGCTGGGGGTACTCCGAGGTGGGGCGTGTCGTCGAGGTCGCCGACCCCGGTGACACTGCGCCGCACCCGGAGGACGTCCGGGTCGGTGACCTGGTGTGGGGCATTTGGGGCCACGTGTCCGAAGGGGTCTTGGACGCCGAGCGCCTGCGCGGTCACCAGCTGCCCGCCGGGCTCGACCCGGTCGCCGGAGCCTTTGTCCGCGTCGGGGCCATCGCCCTCAACGCCGTCCTGGCGGCGGACATCGGCCTCGGGGACACCGTCGTCATCGTCGGGCAAGGGGTCATCGGCCTCCTCGCCACCGCCTATGCGAAGCAGAGCGGGGCCACGGTGATCGCCGTGGACGGAATCGCCGGCCGTCGCGAGCTGGCCCGCGCCTGGGGAGCGGACGAGGTCTTCGCGCCGTCCGCCGACGTGGCCTCGACCGTTCGGGAGCTCACTCGCGGACGTGGGGCCGACGTGGCCATCGACCTCAGCGGCGTCTACCCGGCCCTGAACGAGGCCATCCGGATGGTCGGCGCCGACGGCCGGGTCGTCGCCGCCGGCTTCTACCAGGGCGCGGCGAGCGCGCTGCGGCTCGGGGAGGAGTTCCACCACAACCGGGTGGAGGTGATCGCCTCCCAGATCGGAGCGGTGCCGCTGCGCAAGCGCGCCCGCTGGGACGTCCCACGCCTTCAGGACACCGTCGTCGACCTGCTGTCCAAGGGCAGTCCCGACGTCACCGCGCTGGTCAGCCACCGCTTCGCCGTCCGTGACGCGGCGCAGGCGTACACCCTGCTCGACACCGATGCGCCATCCGCCGTCCAGGTCGTGCTCGACTTCCCGGAAGAGGTCGCCTGATGAACAGCATCCTGGTCCAGGAGCAGCACCTTCCCGGCCGCACGCTGCAGGAGAAGTGGGACGCGGCGCAGCGGTACGGCTACGACGGCATCGAACTACGCGGCCAGGGCGACCTGCAATTCGCTGCTCGGCTGCCCGAGCTGCGCAAGGCGGCCGCCGACGGGATACCCATGCCGACCGTCTGCGTCGAGATGCTGCACTTCATCGGCGACTTCGACGTCGACCGCCGCCGCGACGCATGGCGCAGCTGAAGTCCCAGCTCTCGGTGATGGCGGAGATCGGCGGACGCGGCGCCATGACCCCCGCTTCATACGGCATGTTCTCGCGCCGGCTGCCCCCGTTCGAGCCGCCGCGCTCCCCGGAGCAGGACCGCCAGATCTTGGTGGACGCCCTGGAGAGCTCGGCCGGCACGCCGCCGCCGAAGGGGTGTCCATCTTCCTGGAGCCGCTCAACCGGTACGAGGACCACATGGTGAACCGGCTGGCGGAGGGCGTGTCGCTCCTGCAGGAGGCCGGCCTGGACAGCGTCAAGCTGTGCACCGACTCCTACCACCAGAACATCGAGGAGGCCGACCCCGCCGCGGCCCTGATCGCGGCGGGGCCGTGGATCGGCCACGTGCAGGCCAGCGACTCCAACCGGCTCGAGCCCGGTGCCGGGCACGTCGACTGGCCGATGTTCGGCGCCGCGGTGAAGGCCGCCGGCTACGAGGGGCCGATCGCCGTCGAGAGCCGGCTGTCCGGCCCACCCGACGAGGTGCTCCCCGCCGTCCCAGCCCTGCTGCGCAGGAACCTGTGAAGGCCCCCGAGACGGTCCCCATCCCATCCGTACAGGCAGCCGCCACCAAGGTGCTCGCGGAGAACTGGGTCAACCTGCACACACTGCCGGCCACAGGGCTCTACCCGCACCAGTGGAGCTGGGACTCGGCATTCATCGCGATGGGGCTGCGCCACCTCTCGCCCCGCCGCGCGGCCCAAGAGCTCGACTCCCTGTTCAGCGCCCAGTGGCAGGACGGTCGCCTGCCACAGATCGTCTTCGACCCCCGGCGCGACGACGACTACTCCCCAGGGGCCTCCTTCTGGCGCAGTGACCTGATCCCCGGGGCCCCCACGTGCCTACCGCCGGGCTCGTACAGCCACCGGTCCACGCGTGGGCGGCCCTGGCGGTCCACCGCAGCGACCCCGCCGAGTCCGCACGCCGAGAGTTCCTCCACCGCGCCTACCCGCGGCTCGTCGCGTGGCACGAGTACCTGCGGACCCGTCGTGACCGCGGGCGGCGAGGTCTCATCAGCATCGTGCACCCCTGGGAAAGCGGCTTGGACAACTCCCCGCTGTGGGACTCCATCCTGCGCGATGTCCGCGCCGCCGCACCTGCCGCGTCCATCGCACCCCCACGCCCCGACCTGCTGCACGCGGATGCCTCCGAGCGCCCCACCACGGCGGAGTACAACACCTACCTCCAGCTCGCCGGGCGCTACCGTGACCACGGGTGCGACGACATGGACGAGGACTTCCCCTTCCTGGTCGAGGATCCGACGGTCAACGCGCTCTACGCCGTCTCCGAGCTCGCGCTCGCGGCGATCGCCGAGGAGCTGGGTCTGCCCTCTGACGACCACCGCACACGCGCCAAGCACGTCACCGAGAGCCTCGGGGACCTGTGGGACGGCGAACTCGGCGTGTACGTGGCGCGCGACGTGGTGACCGGGAACCACCAGCGCGAGGCCACCATCTCGGGCCTGGTGCCCCTGCTGCTGCCGGGCGTCGGGCACGCGGAGGAGCTGCTGGAGACCTTGCGCGGTCCCCGCTTCGGCCTCGGGTCGGTCCACATGGTCCCGAGCTATGACATGACCGCGCCCGGTTTTGACCCGGCGCGGTACTGGCGCGGCCCGTCCTGGTTCAACATGGCGTGGCTCATGATCCAGGCGCTGCGCTCCCGCGGGCTGTCGGCGGAGGCAGCAACCGTGGCCGCCCAGGTACGCCGCCTGGCCGTGAGCGAGGGATTCCCCGAGTACGTCGACCCGCTGACCGGCAGTGCCCACGGGACGCGGTCGTTCAGCTGGACGGCAGCCCTCAGTCTCGACCTCGAGCTGAACGAGAAGAGCGTGCTGCCATGACCTCGACCATCCTGCGCTCAGGGACGCTGCTCCTGAGCGAGGACACCGGGGACGTGGAGGCCGGAGGCGCATCAGGACTCTACGTCGCGGACACCCGGCTGCTCTCCTCCTGGGTGCTGCAGGTGAACGGCTCGCGGCTGATCCGCAGCGGTGCCGCCGAGGAGTCCTCGGACCGCACGGTCGCGCTGATGCTCCCCGGCCGACGGCACGAGCCCTCACCGGTGCTTGTGCTGCGTCGCCAGAGCGTCACCGCCAACGGTCTGGCCGAGACGTGGACAGTCCGCAACGCGTCCTGCTCTCCCGTCACGGCCACGGTCAGCCTCCAGCTGGCCGTCGACTTCGCCGACCAGTTCGCGGTGCGCTCGGATGGCAGGGCCTTCGACCTCTCAGCAGCCGAGCACTCCAGCGAGTTGACTCCGGAGGGAGCCGTGTTTGCCTATCGGCACGCGGTCGGCGACCGGGTCTTCGCGGCGGCGGCACACGTCGTCGCGTCCCCGCCTGCCGACGCGTGTGCACTCGGCTCGGACGGCAACGAACGCGCGTCCCACCTGACGCTCACCTGGGAGCTGCAGTTGCCCGCCCAGGGGCAGAAGAACGTCCATCTCACAGTGGGACCCACGTCCGGCCGGCACACCACCCGGGGCACCGATTCGTCGTCGAGGCTGCTTTCGCGGTCGCCCGACCTGACCACCCAGAGCTCGTCGCTCCGGTCGGCTGCAACGACCGACGCCGCACGGGGGATGGTCCGGCATCGGTCACTGGCGGACCTGCAGGCGCTCCTCATGCCCTCACCGCAGGACTCGACGCAGGTCGTCCCCGGCGCCGGCGCGCCCTGGTTCCTCACCCTCTTCGGCCGGGACAGCCTCCTGACCGCCGAGCTGGTCGCCGACCACGACCCCGCCCTTCCCGCCGAGGTCCTGCGAGCCCTGGCGCGTACCCAGGGGACCCGTGACGACCCCACCACGCTCGAGCAGCCGGGGTTGATTGTCCACGAGCTGCGCAGCAGCGAGCTGGCCACGCTGGGCCTGGTTCCGTACGCGCGCTACTACGGCAGCGTCGACGTGACCCCGCTCTTCCTCGCGGTGCTCGGCAGGGCCTCCCTGCGCGCCGGCGGTGAGCAGTTGGCGATCGACCTCGAGCAGGCGGCACGGGCGGCCATCGACTGGGTCCGTGGCCCCGGGGGCCTCGACGAGCACGGGTTTGTCAGGTTCACACCCGACCCGGGGGGCCTCGTCAACCAGGGATGGAAGGACTCTGAGGACTCGACCTGCTACGCCGACGGCTCGCTGGCCACCGGCCCCCTGGCGCTGTGTGAAGTCCAGGGATACGCATGGGAGGGTCTGACGGCGGCGGCGCGACTCGCCCGCGGCCCTTGGGGCGACCCTGCCCTGGCCTCGGAGCTGGAGCTCGTGGCCGCCGAGCTGAGGGAGCGGTTCCTCGACGTCTTCTGGCTGCCGGAACAGGACTATCCGGCACTGGCCGTCACCGCGGACGGCACCGCCGTCGACGGCCTCGGCTCCAACGCCGGGCACCTGCTCTGGTGCGGGATCCTCCCGCAGAACCGCGCGGAAGCGGTCGTGCGGCGACTCCTCTCGCCCGCCTTCTTCACCGGATGGGGACTGCGGACCCTCGCCTCCGGGCAGGGCCGGTATTCCCCTCTCGCCTACCACAACGGCTCGGTCTGGCCGCATGACACCATGCTCGCCGTGCAGGGGATGGCACGTCATGGCTTCGACAACGAGGCCGACGTTGTCGCTTCCGGCCTCGTGGCGGCCGGCGCACATCTGAAGGGGCGGCTGCCGGAGTTCTTCGCAGGTTTCTCCGCTGAGGAGATCCCCTTCCCGGTGCCGATGAACCTGGCCGGCTGCCCCCAGGCCTGGGCGGCGGCCGCAGGCCTGGCAGCCACCGACCGCTCTCATGAACATCGCTGATCTACTTCACCCAACACCACCCCTACGTCGCCCAAGCAGGCACTCGAGGCCGACCGCATCGACGTCTTCATCGCCTCGGTAGCCGTAGCCCTGATGGTCATGGCCGGCGTGACGCCGTACCGCCTCTGACCGCTGCCTCAGCGCACGGTGGGGGCGGCGCTCGGCACGCGGCCGGGTCATGCCCGCGCAGGTCCCGCCCTGCGGTAGGGCACGGCTCAGATCAGCCTCCCCCGTACGTGGGAGGGAACCGGATCATGTCGCGACGCGCGATCTGGAGTGAGGAAGCAGAGGACAGCCGGCCCGACCTGCTCGGTACCGGTCAGCTCGAAGCGGTGGCTGGCGGGGAACAGCCGCCGCCCGGAGCCCGCCGCGGTCGGAAAGATCAGCAGGCGGTACTCGTCAACGAGATCCTGCTCCGTGAGGGCCTCGACGACGGACCCGCTGCCGACGACGACGACGTCGGTGACGGGCAGGG
Organism: uncultured Actinomycetota bacterium; assembly: GCA_963724015.1. GTDB lineage: Bacteria > Actinomycetota > Actinomycetes > Actinomycetales > Dermatophilaceae > CAVRTM01. Next base: position 546,255 of record CAVRTM010000014.1, on the reverse strand, counting down.
TATGACGCACCCAGGTCGTCAGCGGCTTGTCGATGGCCCGGGAGTTGCCCCAGACCGCTGGGTCGATCTCGCGGTGGGTGGCCACGCACTTGGTGGCGGCGTTCATCGCCTGGGAGAACGCGTCTTCGCGGGTCGGCCAGAGTGTGCTGAAGTGTTCCCAGGTGCGGCGACCGAACAGCAGTGTCCCGTGCGTGAGGATCGGCCCGAGTCGGAACTTGTCGCCGGCCACCGCCTGCGGTCCGTGGCGCATGGCCCAGCCGCCGAAGTCGGTGTGGTCACTGCCGTCCGGGTCCTCCACGACCCCGTCGAGGGTGATGAACTGAATGACGATGAGCTTGCCCATGTGCCGCTGGTCCTTCCAGGTGTCTGGGTCGGTCACCTGTTCATACGAACGACTGGGGCCGGACTCATCGGTCACGGCACCGCTGACCTCTCGAACAGGGAGAACAGCCGCGGTTCCTGGTACACGAGCACGTGACTGATCGCGCCGGAGCAGTCGAAGTCGAAGAGCTGCAGGGTGTGCGCGACGCAGTTCCCCCGGGTACGTCGGTACAGCAAGAAACCCGGCTGACCGTTGCCGTCGGTATCCTTCGTCACCCAGCCCGATCCGCGCCACGAGAACAGGTTCGCCATGAACTCGCGGTACTGCTGTCGCCCGCGGGACCAGGCCGGGACCGGCGGCATCTCCAGGACGACGTCGTCCGACACCAGCGCGACCAGGGCCTCCACGTCGGCGCGCTCGATCGCACGCGCGTAGCGCTCCACTCGGTCCGGCTGTAGCGGGGCTGGCCGGGTCGCGCCACGGCCCACGGCCGCCCGCGCGCGTTGCAACGCCGAGTTCACGGCCGGGACCGTCGAGTCCAGCACCTGGGCTGTCTCGGTCGCTGAGTAGCCCAGCACCTCCCGCAGCACGAACACCCCGCGCTGCCGGGGAGGCAACGACTGGAGCATCGCGGTGACCGCCAGCCGTACGTCGACGGCTCGCTCCGCCGCCGACGCCGGCTCAGACCCGCCGGACCATGCCGTGGGCGCAGGCATCAGCCACGGGACGTCGAGGGCAGGCACGAGCGGGGCGCCCACCTCGATACCGGGGTCCTGGAGATGACGGGGAAGCGGCCTGCGGGCAGCGCCACGCAGCCGGTCCACGCAGACGTTGTGCGCGATTCGATAGCACCAGGTCGACAACGACGCACGTGAAGGGTCGAACTGCGCTCGCGACCTCCAGGCCCGCTCCATGACCTCCTGCACGGCATCTTCAGCATCGAACGGTGATCCCAACATCTGGTAGCAGAAGGCGACGAGCCCGCGGCGCAGAGGGGCCAGGTCGTCCTCCATCACCGTGGTCATGGTCACCATGTTCACACGGGCCCCGCAGCGGCAGGCTCGCGCGAAGGTGTCGTCACGTTCGCCGCTGACCAGGTCCGCGCCGCTCGCCATCCCGGGGGCGTGCCCCGCATGCGGCGCACGTCGCCTAGGTCCGGCTGGTGCGGGAGGGCGTCTCTCCCAGCCAGGCGAAGGCAGCCGCGACGAGGGCCCGGGTGCCGGTGTCGAGCGTCGGCTGCAGGACCGGGGCGAACGTCGCCGAGTGGTTGACGGGGATGGACTTGGCGATGGTGCCGGCCGCTCGAGCCTGTTCGTAGCTGTCTGCGTCGATGCCGCCGATCCCCCAGTAGGTGTAGGGGACCTTCAGCGCGTTCGGGATGTCGGAGAAGTCCTCGCTGGCCGTCTGGAGCGGCAGCTCCTGGGCGTCCTCGCCGAACTCACTGCGGAACGCGGCAGCGACCCTCTCGGTCGCCCTCCGGTCGTTGTCGGTGAGGGGGAAGTGGTCGAACAGCTCGAACTCGGGCGCCCGCGGGCTACCGGAGGCTTCGCACTCAGCGGTGACGATGCGCTTGACGGCCTCCAGGATGCTGGCCCGGGTGTGCTCGTGGTAGGTGCGGACGTTCAGGGCGATGACCGCGTGGTCGGGGATGACGTTGCTCTTCGTGCCGGCCTGGATGCTGCCGACCGTGAGCACCGCAGGCTCCCCCGGCTGCGTCTCCCGCGAGATGACGGTCTGGAGTCGGACCACGACCATGGCCGCGAGAACGACGGGGTCCACCGAGGCGTGCGGCATGGAGCCGTGGGCGCCGCGGCCGTACAGGATGATCCGCATGCTGTCGGCGCTGGAGAGGGTCGGGCCGACTCGAGTGGCCACCACTCCCGCGGGCAGCGGCAGCACGTGCTGGCACAACGCGACGTCCGGGTCGCCGACCAGGTCGGCAAGGCCGTCGGCCAGCATGACAGCGGCGCCGTCGCCGACCTCCTCGGCGGGCTGGAACACGGCCACCACGGTGCCGCTCCAGTGGGCCGGGGACGCAGCGAGCAGGCAGACCGCGCCGAGCAGGCAGGTGACGTGGACGTCGTGACCACAGGCGTGCATGACCGGCACCTCGACGCCGTCGCCGTCGGGCGCGGTGACGTTGCTGGCATAGGCGAGCCCGGTCATCTCGCGGACCGGCAGGGCATCCATGTCGGCGCGGAGGAGGACCGTCGGCCCGTTCCCGTTGCGAACGACGCCCACCACGCCGGTGCCTCCCACGCGCTCGTGCACCACGGCGCCGCACTCCCGAAGCCGGGCAGCGACGATAGCGGCGGTGCGGTGCTCCTGGTGCGACAGCTCCGGGTGCCCGTGCAGGTCGCGGTAGACGTCCTCCTGCCAGCCCCGGACCGAGCCCAGGCCCGCTAGGGTCGCCGTGACGGCGTCGGCTGTCATGGTGCCTCCTCGCTGTGGGGGCGCACTGCTTCTCCCCATGGTGAGCCCAGCTCCTGTACGCCGGCCAGCTCAGTCGTGCGTCGTACCCGGCGGCCGCGGGGGCCGCGGCGCGTTGAGGCTGTAGCGCACGCCCAGCATCCTGATGCTGAAGCAGATCAGGGCGGCGCCGACCGCGGATGCGACGCCGTACACGCCGGCTCGGTCGGTGACGACCACGATGGCGGCGGCGCACAGCGCGGGGATGGCGTAGAGCTCGCTGCTCAGGACGACCGGCACCCGGCCGATCATGACGTCGCGGATCGTGCCGCCGCCCACCGCGGTGACGGCCCCGAGGATGACGGCCTGGCCGACACCGACGCCGGCCTCGATCGACTTGCTGGCACCGGTCACGGCGAACAGGCTCAGACCGGCCGCATCCAGCAGCAGGATCGGGGAAGGGAACCGGCTCAGATAGGAACCGAACCCGAACGCGAGCAGGCTTCCGGCCGCCGCCACCAGGAGATACCGCCAGTCGCTGAACGTGGCCGGCGGCAGGGAGCCGATCAGGACGTCCCGGATGATGCCGCCCCCGAGCGCGGTGATCATTCCCAAGGTGATCACCCCGACCACATCCAGCTTCGCCACCTTGATGGCCGTCAACGCCCCGTTCACGGCGAACGCGAACGTGCCGGTCAGGTCCAAGGCCAGCAGCAGCGGCGACTCCGTGGTCACGGGACATGTCTACCGTGCGGCCGCCAGGTCGGTGCCGGTCAGCGGAAGACGACGGTCCGGTCGTTGTTCAGCAGGATGCGGTGCTGGCCGTGCCACGTCACCGCTCGCGCCAGGGCGAGGTTCTCCGCGTCACGGCCGGCGGTGACCAGGGCGTCCGGGCCGTACGTGTGGTCCACCCGGATCACCTCCTGCTCGATGATCGGTCCCTCATCGAGCTCCGCGGTGATGTAGTGCGCCGTGGCCCCTACCTGCTTCACCCCGCGCCGAAAGGCCTGGTGGTACGGCTTGGCGCCCTTGAAGCTGGGAAGGAAGGAGTGGTGGATGTTGATCGCCCGTCCCTCGAGCTGCTTGCACAGGTCGTCGGAGAGCACCTGCATGTAGCGCGCGAGAACCACCAGGTCGATCTCGTGACGCTCCACCAGCGCGAGCAGCCTGGCCTCCGCGTCGTCCTTGGTCTCCGGCGTCACCGGGACGTGCAGGAACGGCACGCCGGCCGACTCGGCCATCGTGCCGAGGTCGGTGTGGTTGGAGACGACGAGCGCGATGTCGACCCCGAGGCTGCCCACCTGCCAGCGGTAGAGCAGGTCGTTGAGGCAGTGGCCGAACTTCGAGGCGAGGACCAGGGCGCGCGTGCGGCGCGACGCGTCGTGGAGCTGCCAGCACATTCCGTAGGCGGTGGCGACGGTGGCGAAGCCGGCCTCCAGCTGCTCGCGTGCACCAGCGGGTGCCTCGAAGCAGCTGCGCAGGAACAGCAGCCCGTGGACGGCGTCGTCGAACTGCTGGTGCTCGGTGATGTCGCAGCCACCGTCGACCAGGACGGAGGTCACCGCGTGCACGATGCCCGGCCGGTCCGGACAGCTCAGGGTGAGGACGTAGCGGTTGCTCACGGCGCGGTCTCCTCTCAGCACTCGACGACGTTGAGGGCGAGCCCGCCGCGGGCGGTCTCCTTGTACTTGTCCTTCATGTCCGCTCCCGTCTCCCGCATGGTCTTGATGGCCTTGTCGAGCGAGACGTGGTGCTGCCCGTCGCCGCCCATCGCCAGCCTCGCTGCCGTGATCGCCTTGACCGAGGCCACGGCGTTCCGTTCGATGCAGGGAATCTGCACGAGCCCACCGACCGGGTCGCAGGTCAGGCCCAGGTTGTGCTCGATGCCGATCTCCGCGGCGTTCTCGACCTGCTCGGGCGTGGCGCCCAGCACCTCCGCCAGCCCTGCTGACGCCATCGAGCACGCCGAGCCCACCTCACCCTGGCAGCCCACCTCGGCACCGGAGATGGAGGCGTTCTCCTTGAACAGCGCGCCGATCGCGGCAGCCGTGAGGAGGAAACGCACCACCCCGTCGTCGCTGAACGAGGGGACGAACCGCTGGTAGTAGTGCAGCACCGCCGGGATGATCCCCGCGGCACCGTTGGTGGGTGCGGTGACCACGCGGCCGCCGGAGGCGTTCTCCTCGTTGACGGCCAAGGCGCACAGGGTGACCCAGTCCATCGGCGCCAGGTGGTCATGGGCGGCGTCACCACTGTCGAGGGCGCGGCGCAGGTGAGCCGCGCGCCGCCGCACCTTGAGGCCGCCGGGCAGCACGCCGTCGGTGCGGCAGCCCTGCTCGACGCACTCCTGCATCACGGCCCAGATCCTCAGCAGCCCGGAGCGCACCTCCTCCTCCGTGCGCCAGGTGAGCTCGTTGCCCAGCACCACCTGGCTGATCGGCAGCCCCGTCTCGCGGCAGCGCGCCAACAGCTCCGCGCCCGTCGTGAACGGGTAGCGAACCGGGCTGTCGTCCGGCACGATCCGCCGCTGCCCCGTCTCGTCCTCGTCGAGCACGAAGCCACCGCCGACCGAGTAGTACTCCCGGGTCGCGACCTCCGATCCCTGCGGCCCAAGGGCGGTGAAGCGCATTCCATTGGTGTGGAACGGAAGTCGCTTGCGTCGGTGCAGGACGACGTCCGCGTCCACGTCGAAGGCCACGGCGTGCCGTGCGAGCAGGTCGAGGCGGCCGGACTCGCGCACGCCCTGCACCGCCGGCTCCGCCGCCCTGGGGTCGACGTCCTCCGGCGATTCGCCGAGGAGACCGAGCACCACGGCCTTGACGCTGCCGTGGCCGTGGCCGGTGGCGCCGAGGGAACCGAACAGCTCCGCCCGGACCCCCGCCACCTCCTCGAGCAGCCCGTCCTTCTCCAGGGAGGTCGCGAAGGACCGGGCGGCCCGCATCGGGCCCACGGTGTGCGAGCTCGACGGGCCGATACCGACGGAGAAGAGGTCGAAGACGCTCAGTGCCACGACGGGTCCTCGTGGTACTCCGTGCACGCGTCGACGATCCAGTCGGCGAGGTAGCGCGCGAACGAGGACCGCACCAGGACCCAGAAGTCGGTGGCCGAGCCGTCCCGCACGACGAGCACCACACCGGCGAGCGCGAGCAGGGTCTGCAGGCAGGTTCCCTGCGGCGCGACGCTCGGGTGCAGGTCGGCGGAGCAGCCGTGCGCGAGCAGGTCGCGGGCGCGGGGACCGCTGAGCGAGATCGTCGTCCGCTGCGCGGACACCTCGACCACCGCACCGTGGCCGGCCACCGCCTGCTCGAGCGCGTCGAGCAGGTCGGTCCGGTCGGCCGGGGCCACGACGAGCCACTCGTCCGGACCGAGCCACAGGACCGAGACCTCACCAGCGACGGCGGCGGTGCAGGTTTGCCGGGGCACGGCCACGCCCAGCACCTGCGCCACGGCCGCACCGGCCGGCCCGATCGGGTCGAAGCGCAGGTCGAGCTGCACGAGCCGCGGCAGCTCGCGCACCTGAACCCCGGCGGGCAGTGCCTCGAAGCGGGATGCGGCCGAAGCCAGCGGGCTCACCCGGCGGGACCGGGACATCGTCTCAACCGTCACGGCGGCTGCCCTCCTTGTCGAAGAGGACGCTGTCGGTGACCGTCACCGGCACCACCTCGTCCCCGATGGGTACGTACAGGGTCTGACCGATCCGCTCCCTGCCCGAGCGCACGAGCGCCAGGGCGAAGGTCCGCCCGAGCGCGGCGCTGCGATAGCTCGACGTGACGTGACCGAGCATCGGCACCGGCGGCGCGGGCAGCACCTCGCACTCGATGACCTGCCCTCCCTCGGGGAGCAGCACCGTCGGGTCGACGGGCACCAGGCCCACCAGCTGCTTGCGGTCCGGGCGCTGGTTCTCCGGGCGGCTGAACGACCGCTTGCCGATGAAGTCGGGCTTCTTCTTGGAGATGACCCACTCCATGCCCAGGTCCTGCGGGGTCACCGTGGCGTCGGTCTCCTGGCCGATGATCGGGTAGCCCTTCTCGGCCCGCAGGACGTGCATCGTCTCGGTGCCGTAGGCGGTGATGCCGCAGGGCTCACCCGCTGCCCACAGCGCCTCCCAGACCGCACGACCGTCCCACGCGCTGACGTTGACCTCGTAGGCCAGCTCGCCCGAGAAGCTGATCCGGGCGACACGGGCCGGGATGCCGGCGACCGTGGCGTCCCGCCAGGTCATGAAGGGGAACGCCTCGTTGGCCACGTCGAGGTTCGGGGCGACCGCGGACAGGACGTCCCTCGAGCGGGGACCGACGAGCGGGATGGTGGCCCACTGCTCCGTCACCGACGTCAGGTGCACGCGCAGCTCGGGCCACTCGGTCTGGACCCACTCCTCCATCCAGTCGAGGATCTTGGCGGCATTCCCCGTCGTCGTGGTGAGCAGGAAGTGCTCGTCGGCGATGCGGATCACCGTGCCGTCGTCGATCACCATGCCGTCGACGCCGCACATCACGCCGTAGCGGGCGGAGCCGACCTTGAGGCTGCTCATGAGGTTGGTGTACAGGCGGTCGAGCAGCTCGCCGGAGTCAGGCCCGCGGACGTCGATCTTGCCCAAGGTGGAGCCGTCCATGATGCCGACCGATGCGCGCACCGCTGTGCACTCGCGCAGCACCGCCTGCTCGATGTCCTCCTCGCCCTGGGGGTAGTACCAGGGCCGCTTCCACTGCCCGACGTCCTCGAACTCGGCACCGTGCAGGACGTGCCAGTCGTGGATGGCGGTGACCCGTACGGGGTCGTGGAGGACACCGCGGTCCCGTCCGGCGAGGGCGGCGAACCCGACGGGGGTGTAAGGGGGCCGGAACGTCGTGGTGCCCAGGTCAGCGACATCGGCACCGAGTGCCTCGGCGACGATGCCGGACGCGATCACGCCGGAGGTCTTTCCCTGGTCGTGGGCCGTGCCGATGGTGGTGTAGCGCTTGACGTGCTCGACGGACCGCAGCCCGGCACCGGTGGCACGCAGGATGTCGGCGACCGTCGCGTCGCGCTGGAGGTCGACGAAGCGCGTGCAGGGCGCGCCGGGGTCGGGCTCGGGTACCGACCAGAGGACCATCGTCGGGCAGCCCGCGGGCTCCTCGACCACGGCGGGGAGCGACGGCGCGCGGTCGACGACGAAGCCGAGCTCGCCCAGCGCCTCAGCGGCCGCACTCGCGCCACCGGCCAGGGCGCCGCTCAGCGTGAACTCGCCCGTGGCGGCGCCGGCGACGCTCGCTGCAGGGATCGCCGAGCCGGGCACGAAGGCGCCGAGCCCGGCGTCGTAGCGCAGCCTGCCGCGGGCCTGGCTGAACAGGTGAACGGCCGGGTTCCACCCGCCGCACACGAGCAGGAGGTCGCAGGCGATCCCGTCGCGCTCACCGAGCACGCCGCCCGCATACCGGGCCACGTGCGCCCGGGTGACGCGGTCAGTGCCGCTCGTGCCGGTGACGACAGAACCCGTGCGGACCTCGATGCCACGGTCGGCACACATCCCGGCCCAAGGGCCGGGCGCCTCCGGGCGGGCGTCGACCACGGCGCGCACCGTGGCGCCGGCGTCGGCGAGGTCGATCGCCGCGGCATACGCGCTGTCGTCCGTCGTGAACACCACGACCTCGCGGCCGGCAAGGACGCCGTAACGGTGCAGGTAGCTGCGCGCGGAGGCAGCCAGCATGATGCCTGGTTTGTCGTTGCCCGCGAAGACGAGCGGGCGCTCGTGGGCACCGGTGGCGACGACGACGTGACGTGACCGGATGCGCCAGATGCGTTGGCGCGAGAGGTGGGCCGGTGCGTCCGGACCCAGGTGGTCGGTGCGCTTCTCGAGGGCGAGGACGAAGCCGTCGTCGTAGTAGCCGAACGCCGTCGTCCGCTGCAGGACCGTCACCTCAGGCAGGCTCTGCGAGCTCGGCGATGGCAGCCGAGACCCAGTGGAGCGCCGGGACGCCGTCGATCACCTCGGGACGGCCCAGCAGCGAACCGCCGGCTTCGGGTTGCTCGTCGACGAGGATGACCCGCGCCCCTGCGCGAGCTGCCGTCAGGGCGGCGGTGACGCCGGCCGGCCCCGCGCCGACGACCAGGACGTCGCAGTGCGCGTGGACGGCGTCGTACCGGCACGGGTCCGGTACGGTCCGCGAGCTTGCCCTGGCCGGGCAGGCCTCGCGCCACGAGGCCGTCGAACAGCTCGACGGTGGTGGCCGTCAGCATCGGCTCGGGGAAGGGCGTCTCCACCTGCACCAGCGCGTTGGGGTCCTCCGGGCCCGCGGCCATGATGCCCCGGGGACGGCCGAGCTTGATGCTGGTCGTGACCTGGTGAACGCCGTTGGCCAGCAGCGCGGAGGCGAGCGTGTCACCCCGCAGGCCCTGGTAGGCGCGGCCGTTGAACGAGAAGGACAGCGGTGTCGTCCCGGTCCACGCGCCCCCCGGTGGGGCGGCGGAAGGTGGTGCTCATGCGATCACCGGCTTCGGCTCGTCGAGGCGGTAGACGGCAAGCATCTGGTGCGTTGCGGTGTCGCGGATGGCGTTGAACCAGCGACGACAGCCGGCAGAGTGCAGCCAGCGCTCGGCAAAGGGACCTTTGGGGTTGTCCCGGAAGAAAAGGGTTTCGGCCCACTCGGCGTCGGACAACGACGCGGTGTCGACCGGGTAGGCGACGTGGGCCTGACCGCCGTAGTGGTACTCGATCTCCTCGCGCGGCCCGCAGTAAGGGCAGGTGATGAGCTGCATGGGAACTCCTTGGTGCTCAGTGAGCCACGGCGGCGGCGCCGTGCTCGTCGACGAGGGCTCCGGTGGTGAACCGCTCGAGGGTGAACGGGGCGTTGTACGGGTGAGGGCTGTCGGTCGCGACGGTGTGCGCGAAGCACCACCCCACACCCGGCGTGGCCTTGAAACCGCCTGTCCCCCAACCGCAGTTGAGGTACAGCCCGTCGATCGGCGTCAGGCCGACGATGGGTGAGGCGTCAGGCGTCGTGTCCACGATCCCGCCCCAGCTGCGCAGCAGGTGCGCCCGGGCGAAGATCGGGAAGAGCTCCAGTGCGGCGGCCATCTGTCGCTCGATGATGTGGAAGGCGCCGCGCTGGCCGTAGCCGTTGTAGCTGTCGATGCCGGCCCCCATGACCAGCTCGCCCTTGTGGGCCTGCGAGACGTAGACGTGCACGGCGTTGGACATGACCACCGTGGGGTGGACCGGCTCGAGCAGCTCGGAGACGAGGGCCTGCAGCGGGTGCGACTGGATCGGGAGGCGCAGGCCGACCATCTCGGCCAGCACGGAGGAGTGCCCGGCCGCCGCGAGGGCGACCCTTCCTGCCTTGATCGTGCCGCGGTTGGTGCGCACCGCCGCGATCCGGCCGTCGACCACGTCCAGCCCCTGCACCTCGCAGTTCTGGATGATGTCGACCCCCATGTCGTTGGCCCGCCGCGCGTAGCCCCAGGCGACGTAGTCGTGCTTGGCGATGCCGGCTCGGGGCTGGTAGGTCGCGCCGTGCACCGGGTAGCGGACATCGGGGTCGATGTTGACGATCGGACAGACCTCTTGGACCTGCTGCGGGTCGAGCCACTCGGCGTCGATGCCGTTGAGCCTGTTGGCGTTGACCCTGCGCATCGAGTCGCGGACGTCCTGCAGGCTGTGGGCGAGGTTGACCACTCCGCGCTGGCTGAACAGGATCGGGTAGTCAAGGTCCTCCTCCATGGTCTCCCAGAGCTTGAGTGAGTGCTCGTAGATGCCGGAGCTCTCGTCCCACAGGTAGTTGGACCGGATGATGGTCGTGTTGCGGGCCATGTTGCCGCCGGCCAGCCAGCCCTTCTCGAGGACCGCGATGTTGGTGATGCCGTGGTTCTTGGCCAGGTAGTAGGCGGTGGCGAGACCGTGACCGCCGCCTCCGACGATGACGACGTCGTAGGACGGCTTGGGGTCGGGGTTGCGCCACAGGAAGTCGGGGTGGTCCGGGAGGTCGGCGCCCGGTGTGCGGATCGCAGTGGTCATGACTGGTGCCCCTCGTGGGTCGGGTAGAGCGGGAAGCGCTCGGCGAGCGCGGCGACGCGGGCACGGAGCGCCGGCAGCTGCTTCAGCGTCGAACGCCGGCAACAGGGCGGTGGCGATGATGTCGGCGACCTCCCGGAACTCCTCGTCGCCGAAGCCGCGGGTGGCCAGGGCCGGGGTGCCGATGCGGATGCCGGAGCTCACCATGGGCGGGCGCGGGTCGAACGGTACGGCGTTGCGGTTGACCGTGATCCCGACCTGGTGCAGCCGGTCCTCACCCTGCTGGCCGTCGAGCTCGGAGCTGCGGAGGTCGACCAGGACGAGGTGGACATCGGTGCCCCCGGTCAGCACCGTGATCCCGGCCGCTGCCACATCCGCACACAGCAGACGGTCGGCCAGGATGCGGGCACCGGCGAGCGTCCGGCGCTGCCGCTGCGCGAAGTCCTGGCCGGCGGCCACCTTGAAGGCCACCGCCTTCGCGGCGATCACGTGCTCCAGCGGGCCTCCCTGCTGACCGGGGAACACGGCGCTGTTGATCTTCTTCGCAAGGTCGGCGGTGGACAGGATCACGCCGCCGCGCGGGCCGCCCAGCGTCTTGTGCGTGGTCGTCGTGACCACGTGCGCGTGCGGGACCGGGTTGGGGTGCAGACCCGCGGCGACCAGGCCGGCGAAGTGGGCCATGTCGACCATGAGGAAGGCACCCACCTCGTCGGCGATCTCCCGGAAGGCGGCGAAGTCGAGCTGGCGCGGGTAGGCGGACCAGCCGGCGACGATGAGCTTGGGGCGGTGCTCGTGGGCGAGCCTGCGGACCTGGTCCATGTCGACGCGGTGGTCCGAGCGCGCCACCTGGTAGGCAGCGACCCGGTAGAGCTTCCCCGAGAAGTTGATGCGCATGCCGTGGGTCAGGTGGCCGCCGTGGGCGAGATCCAGCCCCAGGATGGTGTCGCCGGGCTCGATGAGCGCCACCATGGCGGCCGCGTTGGCCTGGGCCCCCGAGTGCGGCTGCACGTTGGCAGCCTCGGCGCCGAACAGGTCCTTCACCCGGTCGATGGCGAGCTGCTCGACCACGTCGACGTGCTCGCAGCCGCCGTAGTAGCGCCGCCCGGGGTACCCCTCGGCGTACTTGTTGGTGAGGACGGACCCCTGGGCCTCCATCACGGCGAGCGGAGCGAAGTTCTCGCTCGCGATCATCTCGAGCGTGCCCCGCTGTCGGGCCAGCTCCGCGTCCAGCGCGGCAGCGACCTCGGGGTCCAGCTGCGCGAGCGGGGTGTCAAGCACCGCGGTGGTGGGTGCCAGCAGTTCAGTCATGGTCACGGTCCTTCGAACGCGTCGTGTGGTGCTTCGAGAATGCAACACAGTTCCTCCCACGTCAACACCTCGCTCAAGTCACGTGCGGCAGGGAGCCATTGACACCGCCATCGCAGCGCCATACCGTCTCATTGGACGCACACCGGTTGCACTGCCATCAACGCTTGAGCGCAACCCCTGGCTCTGCCCGCTCGCCGACGCACGAGGCGGCGAACCCCCTCCGGCCTGCGGCACACCAGCCGATCACGCCGAACCGAAAGGACACCCGCACCATGAACCTCGAACGACTCAAGGACATCCCCAACGGCGAGAAGGTCCGCCCGACGTTTCCTGCGGCGGAGTTCGAGCGCCGGCTCACCAACCTGCGCAAGCACATGGCCGACGACGGCCTGGACGCGGTCCTCTTCACGAGCTACCACAACATCAACTACTACTCGGACTTCCTCTACACCTCGTTCGGGCGCAGCTACTTCCTCGTCGTGACCCAGGACGACGCCACGACGGTGTCGGCGAACATCGATGCGGGCATGCCCTGGCGGCGCAGCCAGGGCTCGAACCTCGTCTACACCGACTGGCGCCGCGACAACCACCTGTACGCCGTGCAGCAGGTCCTCGAGCGCCAGGGCCTGCGCGGCGGACGGCTGGGCGTGGAGGACGACCACATCACCACCGACCTGCGCGCCAAGGTCTCCGCCACCTTGCCGAGCTGGACGCTGACGGACGTGGCCGCCGCGACGATGCGGCACCGGATGGTGAAGTCGCCGGAGGAGATCGAGCTCATCAGGCACGGTGCCCGGATCGGCGACCTCGGCGGCGAGGCCATCCGGGAGGCCATCACCGAAGGCGTCGCGGAGTACGAGGTCGCCATCGCGGGGTCGAACGCGATGATCCGGGAGATCGCCAGGACGTTCCCGCACGCCGAGCTGCGTGACACCTGGGTGTGGTTCCAGTCCGGCATCAACACCGACGGCGCCCACAACTGGGCCACCAGCCGGCGCGTGCAGCGCGGGGACATCCTCTCGCTCAACTGCTTCCCGATGATCGCCGGCTACTACACCGCGCTCGAGCGGACCCTGTTCTGGGGCGAGCCCTCGGCCGAGCACCTGCGCCTCTGGGAAGTCAACGTCACGGTGCACCGGCGCGGGCTCGAGCTCATCAAACCGGGCGCCGTGTGCAAGGACATCGCGGCCGAGCTCAACGAGATCTACGCGGCCGAGGGCCTGCTCGCCAACCGCACCTTCGGCTACGGGCACTCGTTCGGGGTGCTGTCGCACTACTACGGACGGGAAGCGGGCCTGGAGCTGCGCGAGGACATCGACACCGTGCTCGAGCCCGGGATGGTCGTCTCGATGGAGCCCATGATCATGGTCCCGGAAGGCCAGCCCGGAGCCGGTGGCTACCGCGAGCACGACATCCTCGTGGTCGGCGAGGACTCCGCCGAGAACATCACCCACTTCCCCTTCGGCCCCGAGCACAACATCCTGGGCGTCTGAGGACGCGCCCGGGCCCGAACCCGACGCCGACCCTGCCACCTGGTGTGGCAGGGTCGGCGTCGGCGGTTACGGGGCCGCCGTGCCCGACGGGACGGTGCCCACCTCCCCGTCACCCCCGACCACTGTGGAGAGGAACGCCGTGGCCAGAGACGACAACGAAGGACAGGACGAGTCCCGGGCATCGGCGTCCGTGCTGCTCAACGGGTTGCACGTGCTCGAGGCCTTCTCGATCGACGAGCCGGTCCTGGGCGTCACCGAGATCGCCCGCAAGGTCCACCAGCACAAGAGCACGGTGTCCCGCATCCTCGCCACGTTGGAGCGTGCGGGGTACGTCGAGCGCGACGACAGCAGCGGGCGCTTTCGCCTCGGGCTCGGCCTGATCGCCCTGGCCGGACCGCTCCTCGCCGACCTCGACGTACGTCGTGTGGCGCTGGGCTCGTTGCAGCAGCTGACCGGGCAGACCGGAGAGACGACCGCGCTGATGGTGTGGAACGGTTCCGAGTCGGTCGTGGTGGAGCAGGTGCAGAGCCCCAAGCAGGTCAAGCACACCGCTGCCATCGGCACCCGCTACGACACGTACGAGAGCGCCTCGGTCAAGGTCTTCCTGGCGGCCCTCCCTCCCGGGGAGGTCGCACGGCTGTTCGAGCGGCGGCTGCTCGTGGGGACCTACGACGAGCACACCGTCGAGAGCTACGTCGCGGAGCTGGACCAGGTCGTCGAGCAGGGCTTCGCGATCAACGACGGCCGCACGTCGGTCGAGGAGGTGGGCGTGGCCGCCCCCGTCCGCGATCACCGCGGGCTCGTGGTGGCCGCCGTGCTGCTGTCGGCGCCGCGCTTCCGCGTGCCGCCGGCCATGCTGGACGTCCTGGCCCGCAGCGTGGCCCAGACGGCTTCGGTGGTCTCCGCCCGGCTCGGGGGGGCCCAGCCCCAGCAGTGACCGCGCACCTCTTTGCGCCCGGGCCTCCTACGACGCAGCGGCGTCGACCCCGTCGGGGTCGACGCCGCGGACGTGTGGCGCGGGCGGTGGGTCAGGTTCCGCCGACGCGTTCCCTCGCCTGTCCCGATCCGCCGACCGGCACGCCGTCGCGCAGGACAGGTGCGTCGGGGAAGGCCGGTACGTCGTAGCGGGTGTGGGTCCGCACCTCCGTGGTGGCCGTCGCTGCGTGGCGCGCGATCTCCTCCAGCGTCGTCACCCACATGCCGTCGAGGGCCTTGACGCCCTCGATCAGCTGCTCGAGCGCGCGGGCCCGCGACGGGCGGCCGGAGATGAACGGGTGGTTGGTCAGGACCCAGCAGCCGCCTTGGGCATGCTGGGCGTCGGCCTCCAGCTGCCACATCTCCCGGGCCTTGGTGGGGCTCTCGATGACGCCGCTGCCGGTCCAGTCGGGGTAGAAGGCGTACTGCTCCCAGTCGTCCAGGGCCCAGTCGACCGGGATCTCCACCAGGGTGTCTGCCGAGCCCGGCTCCACGGCGAAACGGTACGGCGCGTCACCATCGAGCAGGCTGGAGTCGTAGAGGAAACCGCGCTCGGCCAGCAGACCGGGCGACTGCCAGTTGAGCTCCCACCACGGCGCCCGGTAGCCCACGGGGACGACCCCGGCGACGCGGTGCAGCGCCTCGAGGCCGCGGTCGAGGTACTGCGCCTCCGTCGCGCGGCTGATGCCCTGCATCCGCTCGTGCAGGTAGCCGTGGTGGCCGACCTCGTGACCCGCGTCGACGATGGCGCGCACGACGTCCGGGTGGCAGTCGGCGGTGAAGCCGGGCACGAAGAACGTGGCCCGGACCTCGTGTCGCGCGAGGATCCTCAGGATCTTCGGTATGGCGACCCGCGGACCGTACGACTGGTGCGACATCAGCGACATGCGGGTGCTCGCGGTCGGGTCATGCGCGAGGACGCACGACTCGGCGTCGACGTCGAAGGTGAACGACGCTGCCGCGCGTACGCCTGTCGGCCAGCTGAAGATCGACGCGTCCTCTGCCACCGGGTTCACTGCTCCGCTCCCAGGGTGTCCACTGACAGGACCGCTCCCGAGGGCGTGGCGGCGTCCAGGGGAGCTGCCGGTGCGCCGGACCCGTTGACGCCGGCGCCGTTGACGCCGGCCGCGGCATACCGGCGGTGCACCTTGCCGCCGAGAACGGCATACGTGAGCGCAGCCGACAGGCCGCCGGCCAGCCAGGACAGGTCGAGGCCGCCCATGGCCCGGGCCGCGAGCCCCTGAAGCGCCGGCGTGAGCCCGTAGAGGAACATCCAGGTGCACCCGATGCCGACCGCGAACGCGACCATGGTGGCCCAGTTGACGTCGGGCAGGCGCTTGCTGCCGACGGGCTCGAAGAGGACGCCGGCGTCGATGTTCCCGCGGGCGAAGCGGTAGTAGTGGACGAGCATGATCCCTCCCCATGCGGCGATCCAGGCGACGATCCCGATCAGCCAGGTGTCGAGGACGCTGCCGAGGTCGGCCTGGAAGATGAAGAAGATCACCGCAGCCATCGCGAAGCCACCGACGACGACGCTGAGCGTGCGCCGGTTGACCTTGACGTCGAGGGCCTGGGCAGCCACCGAGAAGGTGTAGATGTTGAGGATGTTGGTGGCGATGGGGCCGTGGACGACCAACAGCAGGACGGGGATGGCCAGGGCGCCGAAGTTGTCCACGATGAGGGACCCGGGGTCGACCGTGCCGTTCTTCGTGGCGAGGGTGGCGCCGAGGACCCCGAGCCAGACGACCGGGATGAACTGGCCCAGGACGCTCGCGCTGTAGAGCTTGCGCCGCGACATCGAGCGGCTGACGAAGCGGGAGTAGTCCGCGGCATACGTGAACCAGGTGATGCCCCAGCCGATCCCGATGGCGGTCATGACCCCTGACATCACGACCCAGCGCTCGCTGCCGGTGAGGATCTTCCCGGCAGGACCGGCGTAGCCCCAGTTGATGTGGAGGTAGAACCAGGCGACGACCGACATCGCGACGAGGACGGCGATGGTCGGGGGGACGGTCCAGCGCTCGAACGCGGCGATGGTCCGGTAGCCGGCCCAGGAGATGGCGACCTGGACGCCCATGATCAGGGCAGCGACGCCGATCTTCCAGACGTAGTTCGTCGCGGCCGGGTCGACGACCCCGATCTTGCCGAGCAGGGCCATGACCAGGTCGAGGATGATCCAGGTGTTCACGGCACACCATCCGACGGCGAGGCAGGCCTGGATGGCGGCGGGCACGTAGGCGCCACGACGACCGAAGGCCGCGCGGGACAGCACCATCCCGGTGACCCCCGTGCGCTGACCCATCAGGACGAAGAGGCCGAAGATGGCCATCCCGATGAGGTTGCCCAGCACGAGGACGATCAGGGTGTCGCGCAGGCCGAGGCCCAGGCTGACCCCGAGTGCTCCGAGCACCCAGTTGATGGGGGCGATGTTGGCGCCGCACCAGATCCAGAACTGGCCCGAGACGCTGTGGGTGCGGGCCTCCTCCGGGATGGGCTGGAGGACCTGCTCGACGTCGAGGATGGTGTGGGACGGGTCCGCAGAGCTCATCTGCGCCTCCATTCGTAGCGGGTGTTACCGCTCAGCGTGACCTTCCGCCGTTGGGCCCGGCAAGATACATTCCGGGAGTCATGAGCCCCGATGATTGGACGAAATGTCATGCCGTTGCCGTTGCGGGAGGTGCTCAAGGACCCGACCGTCATGGCCGCGGAGCCCCTCGTGCTCGCGGGCCGGACCCGCTTGGGGCGGATGGTCACCTGGGTGCACACCAGCGAGGTCCTCGACATCGCGACCCTGCTGCGCGGCGGTGAGCTGCTCCTGGTCGGCGGGGTCAGCCTGGCCACCGCATCGCGCGCGCAACGCGTGACCTACGTCCGGGAGCTCGCGGCGCGTGAGGTGGCCGGCATCGCCATCGAGACCGGCGGGCGGCTTCCCACGGTGCCGGAGGAGATGGTCGAGGAGGCCGAGCGCGTGCACCTGCCGCTGGTGGAGCTGCGCCGGGTCGTCCGTTTCGTCGAGGTCACCCAGTCGATCAACGGACTGCTGGTCAACGAGTCCGTGCGCCGCCTGCAGCTGGCCGACCGGGTGTCCCACGCCCTGGCCGCCGGTCTCGCGGACGGGGCCGACGTCGGTCGGCTGGTGGCCATCCTCGCCGTCGAGGTCCACGCCGAGACCACCTTGACCGCCCCCGACGGTGAGGTCATCGCTGAGGCGAGCCCCGACTCCGAGGAGCCCGTCCCCCGGGCCCAGGACCATCCCATCGTGGCACCGGTCAGCAGCGCCGGGGTCACCGTCGCCCTGCTCACGCTGAGGCCCCGGCCGGGAGCCGACCTGCTCGTGGTCGACGCGGCCCGCGACCGCGCACCGGAGGCGCTGGGGCTGGCCCTGCTGCGCTCCCGCCCGTTGTCCCGGCTGGAGCGGGATGCCCACGAGCTCCTCGGCCTGGCGACCTCAGGGGGTCGTCCCCCTCGCCGGTTCGCCGAGCTCGCCACCAGGCTCGGCATCAACGACCACGACGCGTGGGTCTGCACCGTGTCCAGGATCGGCCCCGGGCAGAGGGTGACGGCGGGCATCGAGGCCGCGGTGAGTCGAGGAGGCCGCGCGGTGATCAGCCAGATCGACCACGACTCCCACCTGTCCGTCATCGCCCTGCGGCTGGACGGCAGGTCCCTCGCGGCGGTCCGAGCCAGCATCCTCGAGGACCTGCGTGACGTCCCGCTGCCCGCGCAGGTGAAGGTCGCCGTCGGCCCCGGGACGCGTGTCCTGACCGGCATCGGTCACTGCCTGCACGAGGCGGCGGCGGCCCTCGACCTCACCGAGGACTCCGGGGAGGGCGTCGTGGACGCGGTGGCGCTCGGTGTCCCGCGGTTCCTGGGCTCACTGGGACGACCGCAGCTCGTGGCCGACTTCATCGAGGAGCAGCTGGGTGACCTCCTGGAGATCGACCGGCGCCGTGGCGGCCGGCTCTTCGAGACGCTGGCCACGTATCTCAGGTACTCCGGCTCCAAGACCGACGCCGCGGCCGCCCTCCACGTCCAGCGCCAGAGCCTGTACCAGCGTCTCGACCGGATCATGGTCGCGCTCGGACACCCCGTGCCCGGGTCCAGCCGGTGGGGCGCCCTGGCTCTTGCCGTCGAGCTCGAGGTCGCTCGCCGGCGCAGCTCGGACACAGGCTGAAGCCCTGCTGGCACGCTGTCCCTCGTTCACCCGATGACCCGCTTCGCCCACCTCCAGGAGGCCAGATGACACCCACGACCACGAGCGACCGGGACTGGCTGGCCCTGGCAGTCGAGCAGGCACGGATCGGCTGGTCCGAAGGCGGCATCCCGATCGGGGCTGCGCTCGTTCACCAGGGCGAGGTGCTGGCGGTGGGACGGAACCGGCGGGTCCAGGACGGGAGCGTGATCCGTCACGGTGAGACCGACTGCCTGGAGAACGCCGGCCGGCTGACCGCGCGCACGTACCGGGCGAGCGTGCTCTACACGACCTTGTCGCCGTGCCTCATGTGTGCGGGAAGCGTTCTGCTGTACCAGATCCCCCGCATCGTGGTCGGTGAGAACCGCACCTTCGAGAGCTCCGAGGCGCTCCTGCGCTCGCGCGGCGTGCAGGTCGACGTGCTGGATGACAGCGAGTGTCGAGAGCTCATGGCCCGGCTTCTGCAGGAGAAGCCCGGCCTCTGGAACGAGGACATCGGGCTGGAGCCGTAGGGCGGACGCCTCGGGGCGAGGACCGGGCAGTCAGCCCGGCATACCGTCCTGCTGACCACGTCGCGGAGCGTCGCCACCCGAGTGGTCCACCGCCCCTTCCGGACCCGGCCGTGGTGGCTCCGCCGGGGTCGCCACGGTCGCCCCGGCGTCGGCAGCGGCGATGGCCGCGAGCGCAGCCTCGACGCTGGGGTAGAAGTGGTCGCGGTCCAGCGTCTCGAACAGCCCGTAGCGCAGGACCAGGTCCTGCAGCCTGCTCCGCAGCTCGACGAAGGCGAGGTGGACGCCTTGCTCGTTGAGCTGCCGGTCCAGCTCCTCGAGCATCGCGGCGGCGGTGACGTCGATGTCGGTCACCGCCTCACACTCGAGCACCACCCAGCGCGCGTGCTTCTCACCCACCAGCGAGCGCAGCTGCCGACGGAAGAGACCGGAGTTGGCGAAGATCAGCGGCGCCTCCCAGCGGAAGACCACGACGCCGGGGACCTCCGTGGCGCTGTCCCAGGTCTGCAGGCTGTGCCAGCCCCGGCCGGCGACCCGCCCCAGAACCGCACCGTGCGGCCACCAGTTCCGCCGGAAGAAGATGAGGATCGACAAGGCGATGGCGATGAGGATCCCGGTCAGCACGCCGGCGAAGACCACGCCCGCGGCCGCGGTCAGCGACACGATCGCGGCGGTGGGGCGGACCCGCCAGTAGCGGCGCACGGCCGCGATGTCCATCAGGGAGAACGCCGCGGCGATGACCACGGCGGCCAGGGCCGTCTGCGGCAGGTCGGCCAGCAGCGAGTTGAGGAACAGCAGCAGCAGGGCGACGGTCCCGGCTCCCACCAGCCCCGTGACCTGGCTCTTGGCCCCCGACTGCTCGGCGACCGCGGTGCGCGAGCCGCTCGTGGACACCGGGAACCCCTGGAAGAGGCCGGCCGCCACGTTGGCGGCGCCCAGGCCGATCATCTCCTGGTCGGGGTTGACCTCGTCGCCACGGCGGGCGGCAAAGCTCGTGGACGTCGCGATGGTGTCCGTCAGCGACACCATCGTGATGCCCGCTGCCGCCACCACCAGCGGCCCGACCGTGTTCAGCTCGGTCCAGGGGATGCCCGGCCTGGGCAAGCCCTGGGGCAGGGAGCCCACCGTGGCCACCCCGTGCGCAGACAGGTCCAGAACGGCCGAGACGACGGTCGCCCCGGCGATGCCGACGAGGATCGCCGGCACCCGTCGGGAGATCCGGGGCAACACGAGCAGCAGGGCCAGGGTGCCCGCACCCACCGCGAGGGTCGCGACGTTCGTCTGCCCGATGCCACGCACGAAGGCGGTCACCTCCTGGACGAACGAGCTCGCGTCCGTCGAGAAGCCGAACAGCTTGGGCAGCTGCCCGATGACGATGACGATGCCCAGGCCGTTCATGTACCCGACCTGGACCTCCTGGGAGAGCAGGTCCGCGACGAAGCCGAGCCTGGCAGCCCCCAGGCCGATCTCGATCGCCCCCACCAGCAGGGCGAGCACCCCCGCCATGGCGATCGCCGTGGCGGGGTCGCCCGACGCCCCGGCCACCGGCACGATCGCCGCGAAGATGAGCGGGGACACCGAGGAGTCCGGTCCGAGGACGAGGATCCGGGACGGGCCCATGACGGCGTACCCGACGAGGCAGGCGATCGTGGTGTAGAGGCCGGTGACGGCCGGCAGCCCCGCCAGCTCGGCGTACGCCATGCCCTGGGGGACGAGGATCGCGGCGAGGACGAGCCCGGCCACCAGGTCGGCCCGGAGCCATGACCCCTGGTAACGGCGGAGCATGGCCAGGCCCGGCGCGTACCTCGCCAGCCCCGAGGCGCGACGGCCGGCAACGTTCGGGTCGTTCATGGTGCGCCACCTCCTCGAGGCCTCACGATGGGCCGGCGGCGACGCCGGGCGCCTCATCCCCTCCGCATGAGCCCATCCGCCCGGGGTGACGTGCGACGACGGTCGCGGCTGCTGTGCTGTCGTCCGTGACGAGGCCGGGGCGGTGCTTCCTGCAGGCGTCAGCCGTCCTCGTCGTCTTCAGCCTGCTGCGTGGGCTGGGACTGGCGGGGCCGCCCGGTGTGTCCATCCCGGTGCTGACCGCCGTGCTCGCCCTGGTCGCCGCGCGGTCCGGCGCTTCGGCCGCAGACCTTGGGCTGGAGCGGGCCGCCGTACCCGCCGGGTGCCGGTACGGCGTCGCTGCGGCCGCGGCCGTGGGACTGGTGGTCCTGCTCGCGGCCGAGCTGCCGCTGACGCAGCCGATGCTCCACGATGCGCGTGGCGCGATCCCGCCGGGCCGGTTGCTGTACGAGCTCATGGTGACCACGGTCCTGCTGACCGCGGTCCCGGAGGAGCTCGCCTTCCGGGGCGTGCTGCTGGGGTCGGCGATGGCGCTCTGGGGGCCGCGCCGCGCCACCTGGGTCACGGCGCTGATGTTCGGTCTGTGGCACATCGAGCCCACCCTGCAGACCATGTCGGACAACCGTGCCGTCGGCGGGGCTGCGACGCACGCGACAGGCCAGGTGGCCCTGGTGGTCGGGGCCGTCGTGGTGACCTTCCTCGCCGGCATCGGCTTCGCGGTGCTGCGGCTGCGGTCGCGCAGCCTCGTGGCGCCGGTCCTGGCCCACGTGGCGACCAACGGCTTCGCGCTGGTCGCTGCCTGGGCCGTGGCCCACCAGCGGCTGCCGTGACGCGGCCCGGCCGCGACCGCGTCACTCGGTGACCGCCTCACTCGGTGGTCGTGACCGCGCTGCGGATCCTCGCCAGCTCGTCGGGGCCGACCCCCTCGGGCTGCATGACCGCGGCCCACCCGTCGACGTACTCGGCCGTGTAGGTGTGGCCGTGCCCGGCGGGCACGCCGGTGGCGAACGGCAGGTCGGCGGTGACCTGCCAGAACGTCACGAACGGGATCCAGAAGACCCCCGCGAGGACGTCCTTGCCGGGGGGTTCGCTGGCCCAGGCCGGCTTGCCAAGGATCAGGCGCGGGCTCCACCAGACGATGGGGTCTGAGGCGTGCATCAGGTACAGCACCCGGCTGCCGTCCCAGGCGCGGCCCTGCGGGGGAATCGGCGCGCCGGGGTCGCCGGTGAACCGGACGGTCCGGCCCTCCTTGTAGACCGGCTGGATCTCCGGGCTGCCGGGGTCACGGTGGTCGCTGAACTCGCGGAACAGGGTGTTGAAGTTGGGCGGACCGGCGAACAGCGTGCCGTCGGTGCGGTTGCGAAGGTCGTACTCCCCGCTGAACGCGGTCTCGCCGCCGAACGAGCCCAGGCTCTCCCCCGCCACGAACAGCCTCGGGCGTCGGCCGGCTGGCAGCTTCGACCACGGGTCATAGACGGCGTCGAACAGGGCCCGGCCGGCCTCGCGTGCCTTGGACTGGTCGACCAGGTAGGAGATCCACGACGGCAGGTACGAGTACTGGACTGCCACCGTGGCCGCGTCCCCGTTCGTCAGGTACTCGAAGGTGTCCACGAGCGCCGGGTCGACCCACCCGCTGCCGGTCGTGGTGACCACGAGCAGGTTCTTGCGCTGCAAGCCGCCCGCGCGCTCGAGGTCGCGGACGGCGAGGGCCGCCCGGGACTCGGCGTCGGGTGCGGAGGCCAGCCCGGCGTAGGCCCGGATCGGCTCCACCGCCGCGTGATGCGTGACCTTCTTGATGTCGTTCGGGTACAGACCGAGGCCGGTGAACTTCCGCCCCTCGTAGCCCAGGGTGTCCCACGGCACGAGGGAGTCGGGGCTGCCGGAGCGCAGGGCGGTGGTCGGCTGGTGCACCCCCTCGGCCGTCGTGGTGTCACGCAGCGAGAAGCTCTTGTCGGCGGCGCCGGCGAGCCCGTCCAGCAGGAGTCCTGTGACCACCAGGTAGGTGAGCCCCACCACCAGGGCCCAGCCCACCGCGGTCGCGGCCCGAGGGCCGATCCACCGCCTCAGCAGGCGGGCGGCCGCCTGGTACCCGCGGCGGAGGCCGCGGCCGATGAGGATGATGAGCCAGAAGGTCGCGGCTGCAACCAGGGGGGACGCCACGACCCAGGCCAGGTTGACCTCGGTCACGCCCATCAGCCGGCGGATCTCGTGCTGCCAGTACTGTCCGAGTCCGAACGACACGACGAGCAGGACCGCGGCGCTGACGAGAAACGTCCGCCAGGCCCAGCTCCGGGGCGGCCGGGGGTCGCGGTCGGCGAAGGCCCGCCAGACCCATGCGACGAGGACGCCCACCCCGTAGCCGATGCCCGCGCTGATGCCCCAGACCAGCCCCTGGAGCAGACCACCGCGCGGGAGCAGGGACGGGCTGAACGAGAGGCACCCCAGGACGAGCGCACCCCAGCTGCCGGGCAGCGTGAGGTGACCCCGTCCCCGGAGCCGGCGGCGACCCGCCGTACGGGGCCCGTCAGACGACTTCTCGACGCCCGCCGCGGCCGGTCGCGGGTCGGGGGCGGCCTGACGGGGAACGACCGGGTCCCGGGTGTCGGGCTTCGATTCCCGGGTCGGGCCGGTTGACCCAGGTGGCTCCAGCGCCATCGTCGCCTCCTCGCAGACCCGAGCACCCTGTGCCCGCCGCTGCAGCGTAGGTCGACTCGCCGGGGGGCGGGAGGGCCGAAAGCCCTGTCCGGGCCCGCTGTCGACGTGCAGCCCAGCCGGGTACGTCGACTAGCGGAACCGGCAGCCTGCGCTCGCCCCTATGTTCGGGCTCTGGGGTCCGAGCCGGTCGGGACCTCGCCGGACCTCGGCGGACCTCGGCGGACCGAGGAGAACGGGGCTGCAGATGACGGCATTCACCGTGTGGAAGTTCAGCACGCCGGAGGGGGCCGACCACGCCGAGTCCCTGCTGCACGGGGCCGCGCGGGACGGCCTGATCGAGATCATCGACCACGCCGTGGTCTCCTGGCCGCCGGGTGCCAAGCGGCCCGACATCAAGCACGGTCGCGAGGAAACCTGGCGAGGTACCGGGTGGGGGGCGTTCTGGGGGCTGCTGTTCGGCGCCCTGTTCTTCGTCCCGGTTCTCGGGGTCGCGGCAGGGGCGGGCATCGGCGCGATCAGCGCGGCCACCCAGAAGATGGGGATCACCAGCGACCAGCTGGAGAGGATCCGCGGCGAGGTGACCGAGGGGACCTCGGCGCTCTTCGTGGTCACGGACCACGGCGACCTCGACCGGGTCGGCGAGCGGTTCCGTGGGGTGGACATGAAGCTGATCGACGCCAACCTGACCGAGGCGGAGCGAGGCGTCCTGCTCGAGACGTTCGGTCGGGGCTAGCGAACGCTGCAGCCAGTCGGGGCCGTCGAGGTGGACCGGCGCCCGGCAGAACGGCACCAGGGGGCGCGACCGTGTGGTCGCACCCCCTGGCGTGGAGCTCGCTACCGGACCGAGGTCGCGGTCACGAGGCGCTCTTGCCGTAGACCTCCAGCTCGCTCATGTCCATGAAGTCGCAGCCGGTGTAACCGCCGACCGCGCACGTGGTGGCGAAGTCGCCGGGGACCTGCGGGTTGATCATCGTGAACCGCACGAACGTGACCGCACTCCCGGTGCCGGTGGCCGGCGTCAGCGAGTTGAGCCGGTGACGGTCAGCGGCGGTGAAGCTGCCGGAGCTGGCGAGCTGCCAGGTGGCACCCGTGAGGACGGCCGACGTGGTGGTCTCGACCCGGTAGTCCTTGGTCGAGGAGCTCCCCGCGTCGCCGCAGGTGTTGCCCGGATCCACCGCGATGGCACTGACGTTCACTGCCTGCGGCAGCTTCACGACGACGTACTTCGGTGTCACCGTGAAGTCACTCGGGCCACCGGCGTGGTCGGCCGACGTGCTACCCCAGCCGAGGCCGAGGGACTGGTCGATCGCCGAGCCGGGTCCACACCCGAAGGGGGTGAAGTCCGGCCCGTTGAACCCGGCCACGCTGGCGCCACCACTGCTGGCCGCCCAGTCCTTGCGCAGGGCGAAGTTCTTGGAGGTGTTGGGGCCGCGCACCGTCAGGGTCTCCACCGCGGTGTCGTAGGAACCCTTGACGGCCGAGACGTCGTGGTAGGTCCCGTAGTAGACGTTGGGAATCTTGTAGGCACCCTTGGCATCGGTCGTCGCCGCGAGGTACTCACTGAAGCCGGGCGAGGAGGCGTGCCCGCCGACCGACACCACGGCACCGGCCAGGGCGGCCGAGCTGCTGTCGTCGGTCACCGTGCCGGTGATGCTGCCCTTCGGCGCGTTCGACGCCGGCGGGAGCGAGAAGTCCTCGAACGGGGTCGTGTCGTCGCCGTTGAGCGCGGAGGCGAAGTAGCCCATGCCGCGGTTCGCGAACACCGACCAGATCGCGCCGAGCCGCTTGCCACCCTGGACGACGTCGGCCTGGAGGATCGAGTTGCGCATGTCCAGGTACGACGGGTTGGCCGGCGACAGCTCCATGGCGCGGGTCACGAGCGACTCGGCCGCTTGCGAGCCGATCCGGGCGCGCAGGTCCCACAGGGTCTCGCCCCAGATCTCGCCGTCCGCGTGGACCTCGGGGCCTCCGGCGATGGCGCCGAAGTCACCGTAGGTGTAGCCACCCGGCTTGCCCGGCAGGCCCGGGCACTTGGCCGAGGTGCTGCCCACTGCACAGTCCAGCGGCTGCGTCCGGATGAGGTCCTTGCCGGCACCGACGTAGTCGCCGACCCGCAGGTCGCCGCTCGCCTTGGTGTCGACGAGCTGGCCCTGGTTGACCAGGTAGTCCATGGCGTACCAGTCGCTCCAGGCCTCGCCCATCGAGCCGGCCTGCACGTTGCCCAGGGTCGAGTTGCCGTTGGCGTCGACCACGAGGCGGTTGGAGAGGCCGTGGGTGTACTCGTGGTAGACGACGTCGGACTCGTCACCGCCGTTGGAGGCGATGAACGGGTCCTGGGCCGAGCTGGTCCCGGGCTGGTGGAAGAGGTACATCTGCATGGTCGGCGCCTGGCCGTCGGGCGGGGTGCCCATGTTGGCGTTGTCGACGTGGTTGGCGTCCGGCAGGCCCTTGTCGGTGTTGGCACCGTCGAGCGGCTGGGTGTCGACGGCGTCGACCCCCTCGAAGTTGCCCGCCTTCGCGGTGAACCCGATCGGCGCAGCCTTCAGGTGGTCGTGCATCTTGTTGACGTAGTAGAAGACCTGCGTCGCGTTCTGGGATGCGTTGGTGCGCCAGGAGTTCGGCGTGTTCGGCTCCCACGAGCACGGGTACCGCGTCGCGCACGGCATCCCGGGGATCTGCGAGGCGAAGGGCGTGAACCTGTAGTCGAAGTGACCCTTGGAGCTGGGCCGGATCTCCTCGGTGGTGGACGCCGCGTTGTCGTCGTTGACATCGGTGAAGACGTGCGCGTTGGGCCCCTGCAGCACGGAGCTGTTGGTGGGCAGCCAGCTGGTCGGCAGCTTCACCTGCCGCGCCGTGCCGCCACGGATCGCACCGGGCGAGTTCTCCCAGACGACCGCGGTGTCGTTGTCCACGAGGCTGGAGCGGTACAGCACACGCCCGGAGGCCGCGTCGACGACCGAGGTGTAGAGCTCCTTGGTGCTGGGCGCGACCTGGGTCTGCCAGGCCAGCACCGTGCCGCCAGCGGTCTTGAACCACACCAGGCTCGCGCGGTCCCCGCCCGTGAAGCGGGTGTCCGAGGTGGCGCCCGCGAGCTTCTTCGCGGCGACCGTGGACGCCGTACCGCCTGCGTCCTTCACGGCCGACGCGCGCGCGGCGGCGGCGGTGATACCGGGGTTGGCCCCTGGCATGCTGGAGAGGCTGGTGAGGGGCGAGCCGGTGAAGGCGATCAGACGGCCGTCCTTGGCCACGTGGGCCACCAGACCGTTGCCGAAGACGGGGATCCCCTTGACCTCCTGGACGAAGGAGAGGTGGTGCGTGCCCGCCACGTCGACGTAGTCCTTGCGCAGCGTGAGCCCCGCCAGAGCGGAGGCGTCGAGGCCGAACACCGCGTGGTTGGCCCGGACGTACCCCAGCGCGATGTCACGCGCCCTGGCCTTGGAGGGGCCGGTGAGGAAGCCGTCCGCCCTGGCGATCTGCCGGGGTGAACCGGTCAGCGCGTCGATGGTCACGAGGCCCTGGTTGCCCAGGTGCTTCTTCAGCTCGGCCACCTGCGCAGGCGGCTTGGCCGCGGTGAGCGCTGCCTTCTTGGTCAGCGCGAGCCCGGCCTTGCCCTCCCGCCGGGAGTCGAAGTGCTCACGGTGGACGCGGTCGCCCGCGGCCTTGGTGGTGCTGCGACCGGCCTTGCCGCCGTGGGTGTCGGTCGCACGATGGACCGGGGCGGCGACGGCCATGGGCTGGGCCATCATCGCAACGAGGGTGATGGTCGCGGCGCCGGTGACGGCGGCCGCGGTTCTACGGGGACGTGGCATCTGTGAAAGACCCCCTGAGATGGTGAAGGCGGCGCCGAACGGCGACGCCAAGGGGAACCTACGCCCTGGTAAGGGAATTCGCGCGTGATCGGGAGGACAATTTTTTCCGCGGCATCCTGACGCCCAGCTCCGGGCCGGCTCACCATCGTGCTGGGCCGGCCTTGGCGAGCGGTCCTGGTCAGCGCTGCGGGTGGATGACCGCCTTGACGGAGTCGGCGACCCTCCCGCCGAGGGTCAGGGCGTCCTCGGCCTGGTCCAGCGAGAAGTGGTGGGTGACCAGCGGACTCACATCGACCCTGCCGGAGGACACCAGCTCGATGGCGATGGGCCACGTGTGGTTGTAGCGGTTGACCAGGCTGAGGGTCAGCTCCTGGGGGTTCAGCTGGGAGAGCGGCAGGCCGATCGACTCCTCCTTGGACATGCCGATCATCGCGGCCCGGCCGGCAGGCCGCAGCCGGCGCATGGCCGACCCCAGCACGCCGGGCGCCCCCGAGCACTCGAGCAGGACGTCGAAGTCGTCCTTCCCCGGCGCGTCGCTGCGCTCGGTGCGCAGCCCCATCGCGCGGGCAAGGTCGAGCCGGAACGGCGAGAGGTCGGTGATCGTCACGCTCCCCGCTCCCAGGGCGCGCGCGGTGGCGCCCGCGAGCAGGCCGACGGGTCCCGCACCGGTGACCAGGACGTCGTCCCCGGGCTGGAGCCCGGCCCGCTTGCATCCCCAGATGCCGACCGACAGCGGCTCGAGCAGGGCTCCCTCCTCGTAGGTCATCGCGTCGGGGATGGGGTAGAGGTTGCGGGCGTCGATGCTCATCTTCTCCATCAGCGCGCCGTCGTACGGCGGCGTGGCCAGGAAGACCAGGTCCGGGCACAGGTGGTAGCGCCCGGCCATGCACTCGCGGCAGGTGCGGCACGGCGTCCCGGGCTCGATCGCCACCCGGTCCCCCACCGCCACGTTGTGCACCTCGCTGCCCACGTCGATGACCTGGCCGGACACCTCGTGGCCGAGGACGATCGGGCCGTCGACGACGTAGTCGCCGATGCGGCCCACCTTGTAGTAGGCGGTGTCGGAGCCGCAGACCCCGACCGCCTCGACGCGGACGACCGCCTCCTGCGGCCCCGGCTCGGGCTCCGGACGATCCTGGACGACGATCTTTCCCAGCTCGGTCATGACGGCAGCGCGGTTGGACACGGTCAGCTCCCTCTCTGTGCCCGCGTGGAGGCCCGGTCAGGCCCGGCCGTGCGAGGCACGTGACTTGCGGGCGAGGGAGTCGATCGCCACAGCGATCGCCAGCACCAGCCCGGTGATGACAAAGCGGTACGACGAGTTCAGGTTCAGCAGCGTCAGGCCGCTCGCGATGGACTCGATGACGAGGACGCCCAGCAGCGCGGAGAAGGCGCTGCCGCGTCCGCCGAACAGGCTGGTGCCGCCGATGACCGCGGCGGCGATGGCGTTGAGGTTGACGTCGCCCGTGCCGCTGCTGAGGTTGGCCGACGCGAGCCGCCCTGCGGCGAGGATGCCGCCGACCGCGGCCATCGTCGAGCAGAGCATGAAGGAACTGAGGTAGACCCTGGGGACGTTGATCCCCGACCGGCGCGCCGCCTCGACGTTGCCGCCCACCGCGAGCAACGACCGGCCCCAGCTCGTCCTGGTGATCGCGTAGTGCAGCAGGAGGACGAGCGCCACGAAGAACACGACCATCCAGCCGACGCCGCGGTCCTGGTTGAGGTACCAGGCGGCCACCTCGAGCCCGACGAGAAGGGCCACCGAACGCAGGACGAGCACCTGCCTGGATCGCGCGGAGAGGTTGGTCCGCCGACGACGCACCATGGTCTCGTAGCCGCTGGCGAACAGCGCGAGTGCGGCAACGGCGGCGAGCACGTAGGAGAGCCAGGGCGGCACGAAGTCCAGCTGCGCGAACTTCACCAGGGCCGAGTCGAACGGCAGGTTGATCGAGCCCTGGTCACCGAGGAGGGCCAGCTGCAGACCGAGGAAGGCGAGCAGCCCGGACAGCGACGACACGAAGCTCGGCATCCCGAACCGCGTCAGCAGCACGCCGTACAGGAGCCCGATGCCGCAGGCGATCACGCAGGCGAGCAGCGACGCGAGGACCCAGCTCCAGCCCTGCCGGACGAACAGCACCCCGACGACGGCGCCCGAGAACCCGCTGACCGAGCCGACCGAGAGGTCGATCTCGCCGACCAGCAGCACGCAGACGATGCCGAGCGAGATGACCCCGATCGCGCAGGAGTCCAGGGTCAGGTCCACGAGGTTGCCGCTGGACAGGAAGACCGGGTTGAGCGTCTGGAAGATCGTGCAGATGATCAGCAGGCCGACGATGACCGGCAGCGGGCCCACGTCGCCGGCCCGCACGCTGCGCCAGAAGGACTCCAGCGCCCCGCGCACGCCGCGCTGTTGGCGGAGCCGTTCGTCGGTCTGGTCCAGCGACATCACAGGTTGCGGCGCACTCATCCGGCCCCTCCTCCTTGGTCGGCCGGTGGAGGGGTGCCACCGCCGGCCGTGTGCTGGAGACGTCCCGCGCGCCGCGTCACGACGTTGTCGGTGGCGCCGGTGATCGCGGCGACCAGGTCGGCGGAGGAGACGGTGCGGGCGTCGAACTCGCCGTTGTTGCGTCCGAGCCGCAGCACCACGATGCGGTCGGCCACGGCCCGCACGTCCTCCATGTTGTGGCTGACCATGATGACGCCGAGCCCTCGCTCACGCAGGCGTTCGATCATGTCCAGGACCTCCGCGGTCTGGGCCACGCCCAGGGCCGCGGTCGGCTCGTCCAGGATGATGACGCGGGGGTCCCCCAGCAGCGAGCGGGCGATCGCCACGGTCTGCCGCTGCCCGCCGGAGAGCGAGGCGATCGGCACCCGGACCGTGGGGATCTTGGCCGACAGCTGCTGCAGCAGCTCCCACGACCGGACCTCCATGGTGACCTCGTTGAGCCGCCACGGTCCCATCTCGCGGCCGAGGAAGAGGTTCTCCACCACGTTGAGGTTCTCACAGAGCGCCAGGTCCTGGAACACCGTGGCGATGCCGAGGTGGATCGCTGCACTGGGGTCGTGGATCTGTACTTCCTTGCCGCTGAAGGAGATCGAGCCGGTGTCGGCCTGGTGGACCCCGGCGAGCACCTTCACGAGCGTCGACTTGCCGGCGCCGTTGTCCCCGACGATGGCGACCACCTCACCGGCCCCGACGTCGAGGTCGATCCCGGTCAGCGCGTTGACCGCGCCGAACGCCTTGCTGACACCGCGCAGGCTGAGGATCGCGGTCGGTGCCGGTGCGGGGGCCGTGGTCATCCAGCGCCGTCCAGCCGCGGCCCCGGTCGGTCGCCGCGCGCGGTCACGAGAGCCCCATGGTCTTGCAGGCCGCGGCGTAGGCCGAGGTGCACAGGTCGGCGACGGTGTTGATCTTCTTGTCGATGATCTCGGCCTTGAGGTTCTTCGCTGTCACCAGCGTGGGGTCGTAGAGCTTGGTCGGCGACCCGAACAGCTCGTCGCTCGCCGCGGGCTTGCCGTTCTTCAGCAGCGTGTTGGCCGCCTCGGCGGCAGCGCCACCGACGATCTCGCTGGGCTTGTTGATGGTGTTGTACTGGTCGCCCGCGATGATCAGCTGCAGGCCGGCCACCGTCGCGTCGTTGCCGCTGACCGGTGGGGTGGAACCCTGCGCCGGAGGCCTTGAAGGCGGCGATCGTCCCACCCGCCGTGCCGTCGTTGGCGGCGACCACCCCGACGATCTTCTTGCCGAAGCGTGAGATCTGACCGGCGACCCACTTCTGGGCGTTCTCGGGCTTCCAGTCGATCGTGTCGTACTCAGCCAGGACCGGGAGGCCGCTGGTGTCCACCCCCTCGTGGATGCCCTTCTTGATCAGGCCCGCCGCCGCGTCGGTCGGCGACCCGTTGACGACCAGGAGGCCGGAACCGGCCGGCACCGGCTTGCTCTTGACCTTCTGCACGAGCGAGGTCGCGATCTCCTTGCCGATCTTCTCGTTGTCGAACGACACGTAGAAGTCGACCTTGGCCTTGGGGATCGGCCGGTCGTAGGCGATGACCTTGGCGCCCTTGGTGTGGGCGGCGTTGACCAGGGTCACGGCCGCAGCCGAGTCGACCGGGTCGATGACGACCACCTTGGCACCCTGGGCGAGCGCGGAGTTGAACTGCTGCTGCTGCTTGACCGCGTCGCCGTCGGCGTTGTTGTAGAGCGGCGTACAGGTGCTGCAGAGCTCCTTGAGCTTCTTCTCGAACCCCGGGCGGTCGTGCAGCTCGTACCGGGTGGATCCCTGGTCCGGCATCAGGAACGCGACCTTCGTGGACTGCGAGCCCCCGCTCCCCCCGCTGCCGCCGCTGCCGCACGCGGCGGCGGTGGCCGCCACGAGCGCAACCGCTGCGGTGGCGAGGGCCTTGGATGCACAGTTCGTCGTCATGGTGAAGAACTCCCTTGTCTGTCGACCGACGGGAACGAGAGCGAACGGCCAGCGATTTTGAATCGTGCAAATTTGGCTGGAAGCGAGCGTAATGACAGTCTTTAAAACGTGTCAAGGATCACAGCGGCCATCCCCGGTCGCGCCGATGGGTGGCCGGCGGCGCGGGTCGGCATCAAGGACGTGGCCCGGCTGGCGGCCGTCTCCCCCGGCACGGTGTCCAACGTGCTGAACCACCCCGAGCGCGTCAGCCCCGTCCGTCGCGCCGCCGTGGAGCAGGCGATCGAGCGGCTCGGCTACATCCGGCACGAGGCGGCCCGCCACCTGCGCGCCGGCTACTCGAGCACCGTCGGGCTGTTGCTCCTCGACGCCTGGAACCCGGGTTTCATCGAGGTGGCCCGTGGCGTGGAGGACACGACGTCCAGCCGTGGCTGGACGGTGCTCCTGTCCAACAGCGCGCGGAGCTCCGAACGCGAGCAGACCTACCTGCGCCTGTTCGCGGAGGGCCGCCTGGCGGGTCTCATCGTCGTCCCGCACGACCGGTTCGCCGAGGACCTCCACCGCATCCGCTCCGGTGGCGCGCCGGTCGTGGTGGTGGACCGCCACGAGTCCGGTGCGGGCAACATGTCCGTGGCGGTGGATGACGTCACCGGGGGTCAGCTCGTGGCCGCGCACCTGATCGCGCTCGGCCACCGGCACCTCGCCTTCGTCGGTGACGAGGCCGCAGCGGCGCCGGTCCACGACCGGCTCACCGGGGTGCGCAAGGCGGTCGCCGAGGCGAAGGTCGACGTCCGCCTCGACGTCATGCCGGCCGAGCTGACCGTCGAGGCAGGGCGCGCCAGGGGCGAAGCGCTCGCCGCCATGCCACCTGACCGGCGGCCCACCGCGGTGACGGCCGCGATCGACCTGCTGGCCTTCGGGGTGCTGCAGGCCCTGCTGCAGCACGCGGGTCCGGGTGCCTGAGGAGGTCTCGCTCGTCGGCTACGACGACATCCCCTTCGCTCGCCAGCTGTCCGTCCCCCTCACCACCGTCCGGCGGCCGCACTACGCGATGGGTACGACGGCCGCGCAGATGCTCACGAGCGTCCTGTCCGGGGAGGCGCCCGAGCAGCGGCACGTGGTGTTCCAACCGGAGCTGGTGGTGCGCGAATCCACAGGTGCGCCAGCTCTCTTCGGGTGACCGGGCCGCGCAGAGGTCCGTCAGTGGGGGCGAGCGTCCCTGGCCTTGCGGAGGCTGGCGCGCATCGACTCGAGGGTGAGCGCGAAGTGCTGCTCGGCACACCGGCCCGCCGCGTCGGCGTCGCCGCGCGGCGATGTGCTCCACCAGCTCCTCGTGCTCGGCTCGCGCCCGGGCCAGGAACTCCGGCGCGTAGGGCTCCGCCCCGAAGCCGAGCGTGGCGACCGCCGTCAGGTGTGACGCCGATCGAGGTCAGGTGCGGGTTGCGTGCCGCGGCGGTGACGAGGCCGTGCAGCCGACGGTCGACCGCACGCGCCTCGATCATCTCCTCGCACGGTCTGGAAGTCGGCGAGCGCGGCGCGCAGCCGCGAGACGTCGCCCGGGGTACGACGCTGGGCGGCCGCGCGGGCGATCATCCCCTCGACCAGGCAGCGGTAGTCGAAGAGCTCCAGCATCGTGGGCAGCTCCTCCTCCAGGGTCCTGCGGGCCACCTCCGGCGCGACCTCCTCCCAGGACACGCTGGCGACGAAGGTGCCGCCGCCACGACCACGTCTGGCCTCGACCAGCCCCAGGGCCGTCACTTGCTGCAACGCCTGCCGCAGCGTGGCACGGCTGACGCCCAGCGACGTGGCCAGCTCCCGTTCCGGTGGGAGCCGCTCCCCCGGTGAGTACGTGCCGACCGCGATCGCGGTGACCAGCCGGTCGGCGAGGTTCGACGTCACGGTCGGACGGTCGCGAGACCCACTGGTCCGCCCCTCGAAGCCGACTGCGTTCCCGCTCACACGTGGAGTCTAGGAGGGTGCTCCGGCCTCCTCGGGAGAAACGCCCGGCCAAAGGTATTGTCTCCGAACCTTTTATCAGGTTCACTGTCGCCGATCGCCTTTCCCCACCGCGAAACGGGTGCCCATGACGACCTCGACCGAACCCCGCATCCCCGAGCCGAGCAGCACCGGCACGGTCGACTTCCGCGGGCACCAGACGTGGTACCGCATCACCGGCGAGCTCGACCCCGAGTCGACCCAGGCGCCGCTGGTCGTCCTCCACGGCGGACCCGGGGTGGCCCACAACTACTGCCTGACGATGGCGAACCTCGCCCGGGACGGCCGGGCGGTCATCCACTACGACCAGCTCGGCTGCGGCCGCAGCACCCACCTCCCGGACGCCGACCCCGCCTTCTGGAGCGTCGAGCTCTTCGTCGAGGAGGTCCGTGCGGTCGTCAATTCGCTCGGCATCGGGGACCGGTTCCACCTGCTCGGGCAGTCCTGGGGCGGGATGCTGGGGCCGGAGCTCGTCCTCGCCGACCCGCACGGGGTGCAGAGCCTGACCATCTGCGACAGCCCCGCCTCGATGCCGCTGTGGCTCGAGGCTGCAGGGATCCTGCGCAGCCGGCTGCCCCTCGAGGTCCAGGAGACGCTGACCCGCCACGAGGAGGCCGGCAGCACGGACTCCCCCGAGTACCTCGCCGCGATGCAGGTCTTCTACGACCGCCACGTCTGCCGGGTGACCCCCAACCCGCCGGAGGTCCTCGACTCCTTCGCCCAGCTCGAGCAGGACCCGACCGTCTACCACACCATGAACGGCCCCAGCGAGTTCCACGTCGTCGGCTCCCTCAAGGACTGGAGCGTGGTCGACCGGGTCGGTGGCATCGCCGTACCGACGCTGGTCGTGGCCGGAGCGCACGACGAGGCCATGCCGTCGGTGTGGGAGCCCTTCGTCAAGGGAATACCTAATGCGTGCTCGCACGTCTTCCCCGAGTCCAGCCACATGCCCCACGTCGAAGAGCCTGAGGCCTTCCTGGACCGCGTCGGCTCCTTCCTGCGCGAGCACGACTGATCTCCGCGACCGGCACCACCCCCTTCCTCCACCCCCGCGTCCGCTAAGGAACCGCATGTCCGCCTCGCCCTCCCAGAACCAGAGCGACCAACCCGACGGCGACCTCGCTGAGTTCGGCTACCGCCAGGAGCTCAACCGCACCCTCTCCACGGCCGACCTGCTCATCTACGGTCTGGTCTTCATGGTCCCCATCGCCCCGTGGGCGATCTTCGGCGTCGTCTTCAACCAGGCCAAGGGCATGGTGCCGCTGGTCTATCTCATCGGCCTCGTGGCGATGATCTTCACCGCCCTGTCCTACGCCCAGATGTCGAAGGCGTTCCCGATCGCCGGCTCGGTCTACGCCTACGTCGGCCGCGGCCTCAACAAGCACCTCGGCTTCGTGGCCGGCTGGACGATCCTGCTGGACTACCTGCTCGTCCCCACGCTGCTGTACGTCTTCGCCGCCGAGTCCATGGCCGGGATCTTCCCCGGCGTACCCAAGCAGGTGTGGATCGTCCTGTTCCTGGTCGTCAACACCGGCGTCAACTACATCGGCATCTCCTTCACGGCCATCGTCAACCGGATCTTCCTCGCGGCCGAGCTCCTGTTCATCGTGATCTTCCTGGTCATGGCGATCGTGGCGGTCAGCAAGGGGGTCGGCGGGGCGACCTTCACCACCAAGCCCCTGTTCGATGCGGCGCACTTCTCTCCGGGCCTCGCGGCCACCGCCCTGTCCATCGCGGTGCTGAGCTTCCTGGGGTTCGACGGCATCGCCACCCTGAGCGAGGAGGCCAAGGGCGGTCGGCGGGCGGCGGGCATCGCGATGATCACCGGGCTCGTCCTCGTGGCCACGTTCTTCGTCGCCCAGACCTGGCTCGCCGCGATGCTCGTCCCGGACAAGACTTCGTTCGGGGACGCCGAGGTCAACAACGCCTTCTTCGGCATCGTCCAGAGCATCAGCAGCCACGGGTGGGAGGTGGCGTTCCTCGCCATGAACGCCCTGGCGGTCGGCATCGCCAACGCCGTGGCCGCCCAGAGCGCGACGTCCCGGCTGCTGTTCTCGATGAGCCGGGACGGACGGCTGCCCCGGTTCCTTGCGCACATCAACACCAGAACCCGGGTGCCGGAGCGGGCCATCCTGCTGGTGGGCGGGCTGACGTTGCTGCTCGGGCTCGTTTTCGTCGGTCAGATCGGGACCATCTCCTCGCTGGTCAACTTCGGCGCGCTGACGAGCTTCCTCCTGCTGCACCTGTCGGTCATGTCCTACTACGGCGTGCGTCAGCGGTCGAAGAACGTCTTCCTGCACTGGATCGCGCCGGTCCTCGGGTTCCTCATCATCGGCTACGTGCTCTGGAACGCCGAGGCGGCGGCCAAGATCGGCGGTCTCATCTGGCTGGCCGTGGGTGTTCTCGTGCTCTGGTACTACACCTCCCGCGGCACCGGCGTCCTGCCCGAGCACGCCGCCCAGTCCGTCGACACCGACCCGTTCGACTCCCAGGAGGCACGCGCATGACCGACCACCGGCTGTCCAAGGACCAGGCCACCGCCGGGTTCTCCGCCAAGCACGAGGTCGCCCTGCGGATCACCCCGGGCACCGGCGAGCGGATCACGTTCGAGACCGACGACCTCGCCTACGCCCAGATGGAGGAGCTCCGGGACCTGTCGAAGGTGACGGCGACGATGAACCCGGTCACCGGCCCCGTCCACGTCGAGGGCGCCGAGCCCGGCGACGCGCTCGCCGTCACGGTGCACGACATCGAGCTGCCCGAGCAGGGCTGGTCGGTCTACATCCCCGGAGCGGGTGCCCTCAGCGGTCCGATGGGCGAGAGCTGGTTCGTCCGGAGGATCCCCATCCGCGACGGACGGGTGCACCTCACCGACGGCCTGACCTGTCCGGTCGCCCCCATGATCGGCTGCATGGGCGTGGCCCCTGCCGACGGTGAGATGTCGACGGTCATGCCGTCCTACCCCACCGGCGGCAACATGGACCTGACCGACGCCGCGCCGGGGTCGACGGTGTACCTGCCCGTGCAGGTGGCGGGGGCGCTGCTGTCGATCGGTGACATCCACGCGGTCATGAGCCGCGGCGAGTCCTCCTTCGTGGCGATCGAGGCAGCAGGGAGCGCAACGGTGAGCGTGGACCTCGTCAAGGGCCTGTCGTTGCGCGCCCCCCGCATCGACACCGGCGCCGACATCATCTGTGTCGGCCTCGGCGACCCGGTGCAGGACTCGATCACCATGGCGTACGAGTCCCTCTTCGCGGTCCTCGTCGACGAGCACGGGTTCTCCCGCGAGGACGCCTACGTCACCATGAGCGCCCTGGCCCACACCGAGCTCGGCGGGCCGACCGGCTCGACGGCTCCGGATCCGGTCCACCCGTTCCGCGCCGTCGGGGCCGTCACCCTGGCCAGGATCGCCAAGTCCGCGCTGGGCGGCTGACCCCGGGCCGGCCCCGGCTCACCGCCCCGCCGCGGGGCCTCCGCTCAGGCGGCGGCGGTCAGCAGGCGCGGTGCGTAGGCGCGCACCTCCTCGATGGTGCGGAAGCCCCCGATGACCCGCGGGGATCGGTGGTGCCGCAGCCGCCAGGTGCCGCGCGACCTCGTGGCGACGAACACCGGCACCCCGTCCACCTCCTGCTCACTCTGCCAGCGCTGGGGGTTGACCCGCGCCCAGGTGATGGTCCTGCCGTCGTACCAGTGAGGTGCCATGGTGCTTCCCCTGTCCCCTTGTCCCTGCGCAGAACGTAGTAGCGGGTGGTCGGCACGCTCCACCTCCACCTGACGTAGTGCGGCAGCGGCCGGCCGGTCCGGTCGCCTCGTCCGAACTGATGACGTTCCGCCCGACGCGGCCTCGGGGGCCATCCCGGGGGGATGAGGACGTCATCGCGCGCGCCCCGCAGGATCGGGAGACCCCGGTGCGGGGCGCTGGCGCCGTCACCGGCTCGGCTACCCGCACCCCCTCGGTGTGGAGGTAGACATGACAGCTGGTTCTGGGCCTGTGTTCGTGGTCAACCGGGGCGCGGTCGTCACCGGCGTCGCGTTGGTCAGCGTCGGCGGGCTGCTGCTGACGGCCGGTGCGGCGATCACCACCGTGGCCCTGCTCCAGGCGACCCGGCGATGGGTCGCCCAGCTCGAGACCCCACCGAGCGAGCTCGCGAGACGCCAGCTGGCCCAGGCCAAAGCGGCCACCTCAGCCGGCGTCAACGCCTGGCGGTCCGCCACCTGACGTGCCGGTCAGCCGCGCAGCGCCCGGCGCTGCTCGGCCAGGGCGACGTAGGCGCGTCGCTCGGTGTCGGCGACGTCGGCCTGCGGGATGCCGGCCGGCCACGTCTCTCCCCGCGCGACGTCCTCGGCCACCCTCAGCTCGACCAGCGCGTCGCGCAGCTCCTCCACCGCCATGAGCGTGGCGCTGCCTGCCGCGGAACCGGCCCAGGCCATCGCTCCCCGGCACCGTTCGACGGCGTGGCGCAGGGTCGCGCCCGCCCGCGGGTGCACCACGAGCAGCGCGGCCGCGAGCCCCAGGGTGATGCCGAGCGCGACCCCGCCCAGCCGGTCCCGCACCAGGACGTACGCCGAGGACGGCACCAGCAGGTCGCTCAGCAGCATGGTCATCGGGGTGATGAACACGACGCCGAGGGCGTAGTTGCGGCTGAGGAAGACCTCGATACCCAGCTGCATCAACACCACGAGAACGGCGATCACCCAGGGTTCCGGGTGCGCCTGCAGCAGGAGCGCACCGAGGAGGAGCCCTGCCGCCGTCCCCAGCCCGCGCTGGATGCTGCGGTGCCAGGTCATCCGCACGTGCGTGGCCTGCAACACCGCGGCGGCCGACACCGGCGCCCAGTACGGGTGGCCCAGCCCGAGGAGCACCGCCCCCGCGCCGGCCGCTGCGGCGCCCAGCAGCACCCGTGCGGAGCTGACCAGCCGCAAGACGGCCAGGGAACGGGCGTGCTGGCGCCGCAGCACCTGCACCGGCAGCGGCGCAGCGGCTCCCGCTGCCGTCTCGCCCGGCGCTCGGGCGTCCCGCGCCGGACCGCCCGCGGGCGGACCGCCTGCGGCCGACCCGGCCTCGCGGCGCCGCCACCGGCCACGCTCTCGGCTCAGGGCCCGGCTCTCGGCGTGGAGCCGGTCCCCCTGGGCGGCGACCGCGGGCGCGGCCGGCGCGAGCACCGCATCAGTGAGCAGCACCTCGGCGCGGACCAGCCGCCCTCGCAGCGGCTGGGCGACGGCGGAGGGAGCGGCTGCGGCATACCGCTCCGCACGTCGCAGCGCCGCGTGCGCGAGGTGCCAGTGCCGGGAGGTGGCGCCCTCCCCCAGCCGGAGCACCTGCGCGGTCGCCGTGAGCGCGGCGGCGGTCGCGCGGCGCTCCGGGCCACGGGGGTCGGACAGGACACCGAGCATCGCCACGGACCACGCGACCGCCGCGCCGCCTCCGGCCAGCAGCGAGCGCGTCACGACCTCGCCCGGCTGCGCCGGCACCTGCGTGGACGCGGCGAACGCGAACAGGAACATCCAGGCACCCGGCGAGCCGATCCCGGCCGCGTCACAGCTCCACGTGGCTGCCGCCGCGACCGCCGCGACCGCCGCCACCCACCACCAGTGCTCCAGGACCATGCCGCCGGCGCTCCCGAGCGCGACGGCAGCCACGAAGCCCACCGCCACCCCGGCCAGCGTCCGGGCACGCAGCCGGTAGGGACGGTCGGCGCCGTACAGCCCGGTGAACGCCCCGAAGGCGGCGAACACCGCCGCCTGCGGCCGACCGGCCAGGACCAGCGCGAGCAGCGGCAGCCCCATCGCGAGGGCGGAGCCGGCCGCGGCACCCATCCTGGTGCTGCGGGGCCGGACCACCAGTGCCGCCGGCCGGCCGCGGGGTGCCCGCTGGACGTCGTCGCTGCCGTGCCGCACGACAGGAAGTATGCCGACCTGTCCTCCGGCTCCGGCGGACGGCCTCCGCCCCGGTGCGGTAGCGGGCCGCCTGCGAGGACGGCAGGGCGCCGGCCGGCCGGGGAACGACTCGGCTACCGCGCCGCGCGGTCGCTGTCGATGAGGTAGCCACCGTCCTTGGTCGTGAAGGTGAGCCGGTGCTTCTCCGTCGAGGTCGTGCCGTCCGCGCGGGTGTAGGTGAGCGTGACGTCGGCTTCCTTGCCCTTCGCGTCCGCTCTGGTCCGCGAGGTCCTGACCGAGTCGATCGAGCCCCAGAACCCGTCGTAGCCGCTGCGGCCACCTGCTGCGTCCTGCATGGCCGGCGTGAGCAGCCGCCACGTGCGGTCACGGTCCTTGGTCACGTCGGCGAAGTACGACGCCACGAACCCCGCCAGGGCCTTGTCGCCGCCGGCGACGCCTCCGGCCGACGACGGCGAGCTGGTGGAGGGGGCGCTGGTCGTCGGCGCCGTGCTGCTCGGCGCGCTCGTCGTCGGGGCGCTGCTGCTGGGTGAGGCGGCGGTCGTCGGCGCACTGCTCGCGGTGGTGCTGCTCGGCGCGCTGGTGGTCGACGGGCTGCTGCTCGGCGTCTGCACGCTCGCGCGCGGCGCCGTCGGCGTGCCGGCGCCCGCGGGCGTGCCCGTGCCCGAGGGGTCCTGCCCCATCTGGCTGACCAGGTAGGCGCCGAGCGCGGCCAGCAGGACGAGGACGAGCACGACCGGCACCCACCGGCGGGAGCGCCCCCCTGCCGGGCGGGTGGCAGGCGGTGCGACCGGCGGCGGCACCGCGCCGGCGTGCGACTCTGGCCGGGACGACGGGGGCTGGGACTCGGGGTGCGACGACGCCGGCTGCGGCGACTCCGCCACGGGGCCGGGCGCCCCGGCCGCGGGTGGGACGGCCATCCGCTGGGTGGCCTCCAACGGCGCCGCGGTGGTCAGCAGCTGGGTGCTGTCGCCGTCGGCCGCGGAGCCCTGCGTCGCCTCCAGCAAGGTGGTGTCGCCGCGGGAGATCTCACCCAGGCGCCGTGCGGCGGTCGCCATGTCCCAGCGGTGGGCCGGGTCCTGGTCCATCATCGCGGCGATCGCCGGCGCCAGCGCGCCGGCGTGCTGCATAGGACGCGGCGGCTCGGTGGCGATCTCGCGCAGCAGCGCGAGCGGGTTGGACCGGCCCTCGTACGGCGGCTGGCCCTCGACCGCGACGTACAAGGTGGCGCCCAGGGCCCAGACGTCCGAGGCGGGGTCGGGGTCACCACCTCGGGCGAGCTCGGGCGAGAGGTAGCCGGGCGTGCCGGACACGAAGCCGGTCTGGGTCAGCTGGTCGTCACCGTGCCCGCGGGCGATGCCGAAGTCGCTGACCTTGGGGCGCCCGCCCCGGTCGACGAGCACGTTGCCCGGCTTGACGTCGCGGTGCACGATCCCGCGCTCGTGGGCGCGGTCGAGGGCGTCGGCCAGCAGGGCACCGATCCCGGCGACCTGCTGCGGGGGCAGGCGGCCCTCGTCGGCCAGGATCTCGGCGAGGGTCCGCCCGTCGACGTACTCCATCACCAGCCACGGACGGCCGTCATGGTTGACGACGTCGTACACGGCCACGACGTTGGGGTGGTTGAGCGCGGCCGCGGACCGGGCCTCGCGCATGGCGCGCATGGTCTCGACCTCGGGCTCCCCGGGCAGGCCACCGATCTGCTTGACCGCCACCTCACGCCCGAGGACCTCGTCCCGGCACAGCCAGACCACGCCCATGCCGCCGCGACCGATGGCGCGCAGCACGAGGTAGCGGCCCGCGATCCGCTGCGATTCCATGGGGTCCTCTCCGTCGGCTCCGGACACCTTACGGTGAGGAACCGGGGCGGCTCATCCTCGGGCGACGTGTCGCGGGGCGCCCGCCGGGGGCGTGGCCCTCAGGGCCGACCAGACGGTCCAGGCCACCGCCACCAGCGGCACGGCGACGACGGCGCCGATCACCCCGGCGAGGACGGTCCCGGACGCCACCGACAGCGCGACCGCCAGCGGGTGCAGGTTGACGGCGCG
Organism: uncultured Actinomycetota bacterium; assembly: GCA_963724015.1. Lineage (GTDB taxonomy): Bacteria > Actinomycetota > Actinomycetes > Actinomycetales > Dermatophilaceae > CAVRTM01. The sequence goes on along the minus strand of CAVRTM010000014.1, from coordinate 504,392 downwards.
GGCCATGACCAGCGGGTGCAGGATGTGCCCCTCGACCTGTCCGATGGCCACGGTGAGCACGACCACCAGGATCGCGACGAGCGGACCGCGTGCGGCCAGCGCCACCAGCGTGGCGACGGCCAGGGCGATCGGCGCGCCGACGAGCGGCACGAACGCCGCGAAGAAGACCAGCAGCGCGAGCGGCAGCGCCAGGGGCACGCGCAACAGCAGGAGGGCGACCCCCACCAGGACGGCGTTCGTCGCGGCAATGACCACGACGCCGCGGGTGTAACCGGCGAACGTCGTCCAGCCCGCTCGTGCCGCCGTGTCCCAGCGGCGGCGTCGGGCGCCGAGCTGGACGGTGACCCACGCCCAGATGCGCTCGCCGGAGGCCAGGAAGAACACCGAGCAGAAGACGGCGAGGGCCAGGCCGGTGAGCAGCTCCGCCGCGACACCCGCACCACCGAGAGCCGACCCGACCAGGGAGGCGGTGTTGGCGCTGACCCAGCCGCGCGCCTGCTCGCCCAGACGGCCCAGGTCGACCGCTCGCAGGTGGAACGGCGCCCCGGCCAGGGAGGTCTCGAGGTCGGCCAGGCCGTGCGCGAACTGGGCGCTCAGCCGGGCCGACTGCCCCGCCACCGAGTTCGCCATGAACGTGACGACCCCGCCGAGGGCCAGCAGGGTGAGCAGCAGGGCCGTGAGGACGGCAACACCTCGCGGTACGGCGCGCCCCAGCAGGTCGACAACCGGCCGCAGCAGCGCGGTGATCACCAGACCCGCGAAAACCGCCACGGCCACGAAGGTGAGCGTCCCGAGCACGACGAAGACGAGGTAGACGGCGAGGGCCACGACCACCAGGCGCCAGGCGTAGCCGGCCGTCACGCGCAGGCCGTAGGGAACCGCGTCGTCCGGTGCGGGCCGGGGCCGCGGCGGGACCGGGACCGGGACCGGGACCGACGGCTGCGAGGGAGCTGCCGGGGACGCGGCGGGCAGCACCTGGCGCTCGCCGGCCACCGGAGAGGCGCCGGACAGGTCCTCACCCGTACCCATGGCGGTCCCCCGTCTGTGTCGATGGCCGGCGGCGCACGGTCGACCGTGACGCTCCCGGCCATCGTCCTCCACGGCAGCGCGACACGGCACTTTTTCGGCGGCACGAGGTGCCGTCGGCGGCACGAGGTGCCGTGGGCGGCGCGGGGCTGGTCCTCGCCGGCGCGGGACGGTCGCCTCCCTCGGGACACACGGGCCGGCCCTTTTCACCCCCCGGGGGTGACGCACCGCGGGTGTCCCGGCGGCGAAGGTGGAGTGCTGGTGCCGGACCGGTGGCACCGGCAGCGGGGGCGCGACCGAAGGAGCCGCCGATGGGCGCCGCAGCCGAGGACCACGCGGGGCGCGGTCGCCACCCCGGAGTCGAGGAGCCGGGCGCGGGGCCGGCTGAGGTCCCGCCGTCGCGGGCCCGGACCACGTCTCCTCATGCCATGGCGCCACCGGCGGCGCGCTGGCTGGCCCGCGGCGCGTTCGCCGCCGCCGTCGCCGCGGCGGTGGTGCTGGTCGCCTTCAGCCTCAACGGAGGTGTCCGCCTGCTCCTGGTGGCTGCGCTCGGCCTCGTCGTCGTGGTCGGGTCGGCCTGGTGGTTCCTTGCGGTGCGCGGCATCCTGCGGTGGCTGGCGCTGGCGTTGGTCGTGCTCACCCCCGTCGTCGTCGCCTGGCTGTTCATCCGGGCGAACCTCCTGTGGGTGGCGCTCGTGGTCCTGGCGCTGGTCGCCGCCGCAGGGGGCCTCGGCAAGACTGCGCTCGCCCGCGAGGCCCACCCCACCGGCATGCCGGAGCACGAGTTCCCACCGCCGCAGCGTCCGTTCGTCGTCATGAACCCCCGCTCGGGCGGTGGCAAGGTGACCCGATTCGGGCTGAAGGAGAAGGCGGAGGCCCTCGGCGCCGAGGTGCTCCTGCTGGAGGGGCCGGAGAGGATCGACGTCGAGGCGGTGGCGCGCGAGGCTCTCGCGCGCGGCGCCGACCTGCTCGGCGTGGCCGGTGGCGACGGCACCCAGGCACTCGTGGCCGGGGTGGCCGCCGAGCACGACGTCCCGTTCATGGTCATCAGCGCCGGCACGCGCAACCACTTCGCCCTCGACCTCGGCCTGGACCGTGAGGACCCGTCCACCTGCCTGGCCGCGCTGACCGACGACGCGGTCGAGCTGCGCGTCGACCTCGGCGTCATCGGCGGGCGCACGTTCGTCAACAACGCCTCGTTCGGCGCGTACGCGGCCGTCGTGCAGAGCCCGGCCTACCGGGACGACAAGACCCGCACCACCCTGGAGATCCTGCCCGACCTGCTGCAGGGACAGACCGGTTCCCGGCTCGTGGCACAGGCCGACGGCGTCACCGCCCCCGGTCCTCAGGCCGTCCTGGTCAGCGACAATCCCTACCAGCTGAGCGACCTGGCGGGCCTCGGGCGGCGCGCTCGGCTCGACACGGGGCGGCTCGGCATGGTCGCCATCTCGGTCGACAGCGCCCGGCAGGCCGTCGGCCTGCTGCGGCACACCCGCGACAACGGGCTGACCGTCCTGGAGACACCCGAGGTGGTCGTCAGCGCCGACACCCCGCAGATCCCGGTCGGGATCGACGGCGAGGCCGTGATGCTGCCCACCCCTGTCACGTGCTCGATCCGCCCCGGCGCCCTGCGCGTCCGCGTCCCCCGCGACCGCCCCGGTGTGCCACCGCCGCGGCCGGCCCTCAGCTGGGTGCGGTTGCGCCGGCTGGCGTCCTTCCACCGACTCCCACGGCACGACGCATGACGACACCCACCGCCGGGGCCGAGCCGGCACCACACGGAGGGCTCGCTGCGACGCTGGAGCGGGTACGGCGCGAGCTGGGCGCCCTGGACCTCGCCGTGTACGACGCCGTGGCCAGCACGCCCTCCCCCACGATCGACGCCGGCCTCGCGCGGGTCTCCAACGCTGCCAACCACTCCCGGCTCTGGATCGTCACGGCCGGCGTGGTGAGCCTGTTCGGGAAGGATCAGCGCCGATCCGCGTTGGTCGCCCTCGCCGCCGTGGGAGCGACCTCGGCCATCAGCAACCTCGCCATCAAGCCCGCGTTGAGCCGCGGCCGGCCGCAGCGCACGGAGTCCAGCCGGACGCACCGTGTCCGCATGCCCGAGTCCCACTCGTTCCCGTCCGGCCACACCGCCTCGGCGTTCGCCTTCTCCTCCGCGCTCGGCGCCGAGATCCCTTCTCTGGCAACGCCGTTGCGGTTGATGGCCACCACCGTCGCCTACTCACGGGTGCACACGGGGGTGCACTATCCCGGTGATGTGGTCATCGGCGCGCTGATCGGCGCAGGGTTGGGCACCGGGACCAGGCTGGTCGCACGTCGACTGGCCGTCAGTGGGAGATGACGATCTTCAGCACGACCATCAAGATGCCCAGCGCCCCCGCCAGGGCCGTCACGCCGAACAGCCGCCAACCGGACAGTCCCGCGTCCACACTCGCGGAGTGACCGTGGAACAGCAGCAGCAGAACGGTCGCGGCCAGCGCCGCATAGCTCGCGGCCGTGACGGACAGGCCCAGCAGCCCTGTCACGACCAGCACCACCAGGGGCACGTAGGAAGCCGTCACCATGTGCCAGGACGAGGCGACGAGGGAACGCAGCTCGGACCCGCGGGGAAGTCGTCCTTCGTGCACGTGCTCGCCCAGCACCTCGGCGTAGAGCTCGGCCATCCAGTAGACGACCAGCGTGCCGAACACCAGCAGCGCCAACGACACCACCCCGACCCGGCCCCCTCCTGTCGCCAGCACGGCTGCGGTCACGATCGTCCCGTAGATCCCGGCCGCGCGCGCCCTGGCGGGGCTGATCGCACGTCCGGGGGCCCCTGAGCCCGGTGCGGCCTCGACCATGTCACCTCCCTCACGGAGCGCCGCCCGCACCTCGCGCGAGGGACGGACCTCCGGGCATGCTTGCGCGCCCTCCCCCTCCGGTCAACAGCCACCCCAGCTGGTGGGCACAGACCCGTGTGCGGCGTGCCGTTCCACGAGCGGGACCTAGGACCCGTGCCCGGTGTGCGGACGGCCCCGTAGCGTCGCCGACAGGTGAGCGGGGGCGAGAGGACAGCATGTGAGCACGCCAGCACGGCGACGACCGGCCGGTTCCGCGTGAGGCGACCGGTGTCGTACGGGGCAGGGAGGGGGTGAGGATGAAGAAGGCGGTCTACCAGAAGGAGCTGCTGCGGCTGCAGGGCGAGCTGGTCGTGCTCCAGGAGTGGGTGCGCACCGAGGGCCAGCGCGTCGTGGTCGTGTTCGAGGGCCGGGACGCCGCCGGCAAGGGCGGGACCATCAAGCGGGTGACGCAGTTCCTCAACCCCCGGATCGCCCGGATCGCGGCGCTGCCCCGCCCGACCGAGCGCGAGAGCTCACAGTGGTACTTCCAGCGGTACGTCGAGCAGCTGCCCGCGGCCGGTGAGATCGTCCTGTTCGACCGCAGCTGGTACAACCGCGCCGGTGTCGAGTGGGTGATGCACCTGTGCACGCCGCAGCAGCACCGCGAGTTCCTGCACCAGTGCCCGATCTTCGAGCGGCTGCTGGTCGAGGACGGGATGCTGCTGCGCAAGTACTGGTTCTCGGTCAGCGACGAGGAGCAGGAGCGCCGGTTCCACCTGCGGCTCAAGGACCCGATGCGGCAGTGGAAGCTCTCCCCGATGGACCTGGAGTCGCTGACCCGTTGGGAGGACTACTCCCGCGCCAAGGACGACATGTTCGTGCACACCGACATCCCCGAGTCGCCCTGGCTGGTCGTCGAGAGTGACAACAAGCGCCGCGCCCGGATCAACATGATGGCCCACCTGCTCTCGAGCATCCCCTACCAGAAGGTGCCGCCACCGACGCTGAAGCTGCCGCGACGACCGGCACCGACCGGCTACGTCCGCACGGAGCGCTGGCTGCAGACCGAGGTGCCCGACCACGCGGCGACGCTGGCGTGACCGGCGCCCCGAACGGGGCTGCGGCGGCTCGTCGTACGCGCGCGGCCGGGGTGACAGGGACCAACGGCCCTGTCCTCGGCGGAACGGGCCCCGAGAACCTCAGGTGCAGGCAACCACGCTGGAGGGTCCCACCATGGCAGTTGCAGACGCACCCGTCGGCCCCATCTCCCGCCGCTACCCCGTCCACGTGCAGGCGGCTCCGCAGCCCGTCGCGTCTCGCTGGCTGTGGTTGGTCAAGTGGCTGCTGGCGATTCCCCACTACATCGTGCTGGCGTTCTTGTGGATCGCCTTTACGGTCCTCAGCATCGTGGCGCTCGTCGCGATCCTCATCACCGGCCGCTATCCGCGCGCGATCTTCGACTTCAACGTCGGCGTCCTGCGCTGGTCCTGGCGGGTCGCCTACTACTCCTACGGCGCGCTGGCCACGGACCGCTACCCGCCGTTCAGCCTGCACGACAAGGCCGACTACCCCGCGCACTTCGACGTCGACTACCCCGAGCACCTGTCCCGGGGGCTGGTGCTGGTGAAGTGGTGGCTGCTGGCGATCCCGCAGTACATCGTGGTCGGGGTGTTCCTCGGGTCGGGCACCTGGGCGGTCCAACAGTCCAACGGCCAGTGGCAGCAGGTATGGGGCGGCGGCCTCCTCGGGATCCTGGTGCTGGTCGCCGCGGTGCTGCTGGCGTTCACCGGCAGCTACCCGAGGCCGCTGTACGACCTGCTGCTCGGGGTGAACCGCTGGGTCCTGCGGGTGGCGGCCTACGTGTCGCTGATGACCGACGAGTACCCGCCGTTCCGCCTGGACATGGGCGGCCAGGACCCCGCCGCCGCGCTGCAGCTGCCGGGCTCCCCGCCGCAGCCACCGGTCACCGACACCGCCCCCTCGCCGTCGTGACGCCGTCGGCCGGTTCCCTCGCCGGGCCCGAGGGCGCCTCCGCCGGCGGCCGGGCGGCCGCAGGCGACCAGCCGGCCGCGGTCACCGACGACCGGGGATGGAACGCGGGCCGGTCGATCAGCGTCGTCGCGGGCTCACTGCTGGCCGTGGTCGCCATGCTGCTCCTCGTGGGTGGCACCGCCGTCCTGGTGGCGACCCGGACGATGCGCGACAACGGCTACCTCACCAGCCCCGCCCAGTCGTTCTCCAGCGCCGGCTACGCCGTCGTGGTCGGGGACGTCCTCCTGCAGGGCCCGGCCGCGGACCCCACCGTGCCGGCGCAGGTCGCCGGGACCGTGAGGGTCCGGGCGACTCCGCAGGACGTAGGGACACCGGTGTTCATCGGCATCGGCCATGCCGCGGCGGTGGACACCTACCTCGCCGGCGTGGCCCGGACCCTCCCCGGCACGGCAGGCGGCGAGGCACGCGACCTGCCCGGCGCCGCGCCGTCGACGCCGCCGGACGGAGCCGGCGTCTGGCAGGTGCAGTCGACCGGACCAGGTGAGCAGGACGTCTTCTGGACGCCGCGCACCGGGCGGTGGTCGATGGTCCTCATGAATGCGGACGGCACCGGGCCCGTCACTGCGAGCATCGACGTCGGGGTGTCCGCGCCCTGGCTGGCCTGGGTCGGCGCGCTGCTCGTCGCGGCCGGTGTCATCGTGATGGTCGCCGCCGCCGTGCTGATCGGCGTCGCCGTGCACCGCGCCTCGCGGCCCCGCTGAGCGGACCGGCACCCGCCGTACCGGCCGTGGAGGTTCCGCCGGCCCGGGCAGCGTCCGCGGGCACACCGCCGGATACCCTCCGGGGGTGACCGAGACCGCTGACGAGCTGAACTGGACGACCGACCCCGTGGAGCTGCCCGGCGTCGACCCCGCCGACCCGCCGAGCGAGCTCGTGCCCGGGCGGCTGTGGCAGGGCGGCTGCCCGGTGGACTTCGACTGGGTGCGGGAGACCGGCATCGACGTGGTGCTCGACCTGGCCGACCCCGACGCGTTCCCGCCGGCCGAGGCGATCGAGGGGCTGACCTACCTCAAGTGCCCGCTCGTGGACGGCGACGACGTCCCCGACCCCGCAGTGACGCTCCGGCTGGCGGGCCTGGTCGCCGGTCTGGTCGGTGAGGGCCACCGTGCGCTGGTCCACTGCACCTTCGGCCGCAACCGCTCCGGGCTGGTCGCCACGCTGGTCGTGCGTGAGCTGCTCGGCCTCTCCGGTGCGGACGCCCTGGCCCACGTGCGGGCGCGGCGGGACGGCGTCGCGAACAACGACGACTTCGCCGCCTGGCTCTCGTCCCTGCCCGCTCCCGCCTGAGGAACGGCGCCCGCCGCAGGACCGAGCCGCACGCCCGGTGCCGACGGCTCAGAGCGGCATGGTCCACTCCCGGAGCTCCCGCTCCACCCAGGCCAGGTCCTGCCCGTGGTGCCGGCAGTCCCACAGCCGGAACGCGACGCCGCCGAGGTCGGCGATCCGGTCCATCAGCGGCAGGCCCGGCCAGCTCCGGACGTCCACGCCGTACGCCGTGCAGAACCTCGCGTAGTCGCGTCGCGACATCTCACCGGCGCGCACGCGCCGTGCGGCGCTGGCCAGGTCGTACTCCCGCGGCGCGCGAGCCACCCAGTCCAGGTCGATCAGCCGCGGACCCTCCGGGGTGCGCATCACGTTCGCCGGTGACACGTCGCCGTGGATGGCGCCCTCCCCCACCCACGAGTCGACCTCCGCGAGGGCCCGGAGCAGCCCGTCGCGGGCAGCTCGGAGCACCTCGGCCCACTCCGCAGGCAGACCGGCGACCTGGGACTCCAGCCGCGAGAGCGGCGTCCAGCGCGGCACGTCGGCGCCGGCGTGCTCGGTGTGGAACGCCCGCAGCAGCGCGCCCAGCTCCGGCCAGGTCACCGAGCCGGTGCCGGGCAGCCACGGCGTGACGGTGAGGACGCCGTACGACGTGACGACGGCCGGCGCCGTGGGCAGGTGCGCGGTGGCGGATCCGGCGAGGGCGGTGGCGAGGCGGTCCAGGTGGGCGGGGTCGGTGCCCGGCGGGTAGACCTTGACGGCGCAGTCGCCGGCCCGCAGGACGACCGTGGTGAGCGCGCTGACCACGGTCGCGTGGGGAAGACCCACCGGCAGGAGCGGTCGCGCCTCATCGAGCGCGGCCAGCGCCTCCACCGCGCCCCACGGCCCGGCGGGCAGGGGCAGCGGCATCGCCGCGGGCGCCGTGCGGGTGGCGACGACGAGGGAGGCGCTGCGGGTGGGAACAACTACTGACATTCCGAGCTCCGGGACTTCCGAGGGCCACCGCACGACGTCGCGGGCTGGTGCCTTGACCGGGTCGGACAGCGAGAAAATAACATGGCCGGGCGGTCAACGGACAGGCCCACCACGCGCTCCGCCGCGGGCTCGACGCCCGGCCCTTCCCCGCGCGGCCCGAGATCCTGGCGGTCAGGACTCGTAGACCTCGGTGACGGCCCGCGCGAGCGCCCGGCGGGGCCAGCGGACGGCCAGCAGGACGATGGCGCCGAGGCTGACGACCGCGGCCACGGACACGGCTGCGGCGGCCGTCAGCTGCTGGGCCACCAGGCCGCTGACCAGGAACGCGATGCCGGTCGCCGAGACGGTCAGCGCACTGGCGAGCCCGAAGACCCGCCCTCGCATCTCCGGTGTCACCAGCAGGGAGAACGTCGCCTGCAGCGGCAGCATGAAGGCCTGCAGTGCCCCGTTGAGGAACCACAGCAGCCCGGTGACGACCAGCGGCGGCTGGAACACGGTGGCAAGGAGCGGGACGGGCATCAGGAGCGCCATGGTGATGATCCGGCTGTTCTGGTCCCGCGGCTGCCACCGGCCCAGCACCAGCAGGCCCACCACCGCGCCGGCCATCGGCGCGGCCATCAGCAGCCCGCCGTACCGCGCCTGGCCCGCCTCGGCGGCGTAGGCCAGGGCCACCGCCTCCGGCGCGGCGATCGCCCAGGAGGTCGCCAGGCCCAGCGCCAGCATGGCGGCGAGCACCCGGTGGTGGGCCAGGTAGCGGCCACCGGTCGACGATGTCCCGGAAGTAGCCCGCGAGCCCCGCGCTCGGCGTGCCGACCACCGGCCGGTGCCGGATCGTCAGCGCCACCACGAGGGCGCCGAGCAGGAACGTGGCGAGGTCGAACCAGAGGGCGTTGGTGGCCCCGACGGCGAAGACGACCACGCCACCGACGCCGAGACCGATGACCTGGTTGACCTGCTCGGAGAGGCCGTTCAGGCCCAGCGCGCGGGTGTAGAGCCGGCGGTCCTCGAACAGGTCCGTGAGCAGGATGCGCATCGAGGTGACGGCCGGCCCGCCGGCGAGCTCGAGGAGGAACAGCAGCGACAGCAGCCAGACCAGGGACCACCCGCCTGCGACCGCGACGATGATGAGCCCGACGAACGCGGCGCGCACGACGCCCGCGGCGATCAGGACGTTGCGGTAGGGAAAGCGGTCGGCGATCGGGCCGAGCAGGCTGCGACCGAACAACGAGGGGATGAGGCTGACGGCCAGGGTGGTGGCGGCAGCCAGGGGCGAGCCCGACCGGGCCAGCACGAACGCCGCGACGGTCAGCCGCGCCAGGTGGTCACCCCAGGCCGAGAGGGCGTTGGCGACGAAGATCGCGACGAACGCGCGCACGCGGAAAAGCTGTGCGTACGACGGCATGACCGCGTTCGCTCCCGTTTGGGCCCCCTGGGTGTTCACCGGGCCGACGTTACAGTCCTAGGCCGACTCGTAGAAGGTCGACACGACGGCTGCCCGCGCGCGCCGCGCCAGCCGGCGGTAGTCCTCGGCCAGTGCCGCACCGGTGCCCGGCTCGCGGCCGACGATCCGCCCGATGCCGTCGGCGTCGCGCAGGTCGCTGGGCAGCGCCTGGACAGGGCGGCCACGCCACAGCACCCCGGCGTTGCGCAGCCGGGAGGCCAGCTGCCATGCGGCCCCGAGGGCGTCGGCGTCGGCGTCGGGCAGCAGGCCGGCCTCCCGCGCCGCGGCGAGCCCCTCCAGGGTGGAGGTCGTCCGCAACGCGGGCACCTCGGACCCGTGGCGCAGCTGCAGCAGCTGCACGGTCCACTCCACGTCGGAGAGCCCGCCCAGGCCCAGCTTGAGGTGCGCCTTCGGGTCGGCGCCCCGGGGCAGCCGCTCGGACTCCATCCGGGCCTTGAGCGTGCGGATCTCGCGCACGTCGTGTGGCTGCCAGACCCCCGGCCGGCCACCTCAGCGGGTCGACCAGGTCGAGGAACTCCCGGCCCAGGTCGGCGTCCCCCGCGATCGGCGTGGCCCGCAGCAGCGCCTGGGCCTCCCAGACCAGCGACCAGCGCGCGTAGTAGGCACGGTAGGACTGCAGCGTGCGCACCAGCGGCCCGTTCTTGCCCTCGGGCCGCAGGTCGGCGTCCAGGCCGAGCTGCGGGTCCGGGCCGGCGGCCCCGAGCAGCCGGCGCATCTCCTGGACGACCAGCGTGGCGCCCTGCTGCGCCGCCGCGTCGTCGGCCCCGGGGTCGGGCTGGTGCACGAAGAGCACGTCGGCGTCGCTGGCGTAGCCCATCTCGGCGCCCCCCAGCCGGCCCATGCCGACCACCAGCAGGCGGGTCCTCGAGCGGGCCACGGTCGGCCTCGACCCCGCGCACGGCGATGTCGAGGGCCGCCTGCAGCGTGGCGGCGGTGAGGTCGGTGAGGGCGCAGCCGACCCCGGTGAGGTCCAGCGCACCGGTCAGGTCCGCGACGGCGACGCGGAACAGCTCCTGGCGGCGGACCACGCGCGCCGCCGTCATCGCGTCGTCGGCGGACTCCTTGCGCCGGGTCGCCGCCGCCATGGTGCCCGCCAGCGCCTCGCGCGGGCGCGGGCTCAGGCCCCCGTGGTCGCCGAGGATGGCCACCGACTCCGGCGCGCGGATCAGGAGGTCGGCGGCGTAGCGGCTGCGGGCCAGCACGTGCGCGAGCCGCTCGGCGGCGCTGCCCTCGTCGCGCAGCATCTTGAGGTACCAGTGGGTGGTGCCGAGGGACTCGCTGATGGTGCGGAAGGAGAGCAGCCCGGCGTCGGGGTCGGCCTCGTCGGCGAACCAGCCGAGCATCACCGGCAGCAGCGTGCGCTGGATCGCGGCGCGACGGCTGACACCGGCGGTGAGCGCCTCGATGTGCCGCATCGCGCCGCCGGGGTCGCGGAAACCGAGCGCGGCCAGGCGCTCGCGTGCGGCCTCGGGGGTCAGCCGCGCCTCCGCGTTGCTCAGCCGGGCGGCGGCGGTCAGCAGCGGCCGGTAGAACAAGCCGCTCGTGGATCCGGCGCACCTCACGGGCCTGGGCCTGCCACTGCGCGACCACCTCCTTCGCCGCGTCACGCCGGTGCCCGACCGCGCGGCCCAGCCGGCGCAGGTCCGCCTCGTCGGTGGGCATCAGGTGCGTGCGGCGCAGCCGGAACAGCTGGATCCGGTGCTCCAGCGTGCGCAGCAGGCGGTAGGACTCCTCCAGCACCGCGGCGTCGTCGCGGCCGACGTAGCCGCCGTCGCTGAGCGCCGCGAGCGCCTCCAGGGTCGTGCCCGAGCGCAGGGCCTCGTCGGCGCGCCCGTGCACGAGCTGCAGCAGCTGGACGCTGAACTCGACGTCGCGCAGCCCACCGGGCCCCAGCTTGAGCTGGCGCGCGGCCTCGGTCGCCGGCACGTGCTGCTCCACCCGGCGGCGCATGGCCTGCACGTCCTCGACGAAGTTGTCGCGGCTGGCCGCCTGCCAGACCAGCGGGCGGACCGCGGCCAGGTAGGCCTCCCCCAGCTCGAGGTCCCCGGCGATCGGGCGGGCCTTGAGCAGCGCCTGGAACTCCCACGTCTTGGCCCACCGCTCGTAGTACTGCCGGTGGCTCTCGACCGTGCGCACCAGCGGGCCGTTCTTGCCCTCCGGGCGCAGCGCGGCGTCCACCGGCCACAGGGTCCCCTCGGCCGTCGACGCCGAGCAGGCGCGCATCAGGCTGGTCGCCAGCTGGGTGCCCACGGACACGGTCGCCGTCTCGTCCGGTGGCCCGCCGTCCTCGCGGTCCGCGGGCTCGACCACGAAGATCACGTCCACGTCGCTGACGTAGTTGAGCTCCCGGCCGCCGCACTTGCCCATGCCGATGACGGCGAACCGGCAGCCGTCGGCGGCCTCCCCCACCTCCTCACGGGCGATGGCGAGGGCCGCCTCCAGGGCAGCGCAGGCCAGGTCGGCCAGCGCCGCCGCCGTCTCGGGCAGCTCGTCCACCGCCCGGGCCGCGGTCAGGTCCAGCGCGGCGATGCCGAGCAGCTCGCGCCGGTAGGCGACCCGCAGCGCGTCGTACGCCGTGCGCTCGCCGCGCCGCTGCGGGCCGACGGCGGCGACCAGCTCGTCCCTGCGCTCGCCCGCCGTACGCCGCGTCGCGGTGGTGACCGAGCGTCCAGTGGTCGGGGTGGGCGACCAGGTGGTTGCCCAGGGCCACGGAGGACCCGAGGACGGCCAGCAGCCGGTCCTGGCCGGGTCCGCGGTGGCGCAGGGTGGCGACGAGCTCGCGCACGCTGTGCTGGCCGTCGTCGTCCAGCCTGCGCAGCGCCTCCATCAGCCGGACCAGGCCGAGCAGGGCCAGGTCGGGGTCGGCGACGGCGCCGAGCGCGTCGACGACGCCGTCGCCGAAGACGTCGTCGAAGGGGTCGAACAGCCCGGCCAGCGCCGGGTCGTCCAGCAGCTGGTCGGCGCGCGCGGCGTCGGCGAACCCCAGCCGCGCCAGCTGACCCGCCCGGCTCGTCGTCGCCCGCGAGGAGGAGGTCACCGGCTCAACCTACCGAGGAGGCACGGCCGGTCAGAGCCGCGGCAGGTAGCGGCGCAGCTCGAACGGGGTCACCTGGCTGCGGTAGTCCTCCCACTCGGCCCGCTTGTTGCGCAGGAAGAAGTCGAAGACGTGCTCGCCGAGGGTGTCCGCGACCAGCTCGGAGCCCTCCATCAGCGAGATGGCCTCGCTCAGGGACGAGGGCAGCGGCTGGATCCCCATCGCGCGGCGCTCGCCGTCGGTCAGCGACCAGACGTCGTCCTCGGCCTCCTCGGGCAGCTCGTAGCCCTCCTCGATGCCCTTGAGCCCGGCCGTGAGCAGCAGCGCGAACGCGAGGTAGGGGTTGCACGCCGAGTCCAGCGACCGCACCTCGACGCGGGTGCTCTGGCCCTTGCTCGGCTTGTACATCGGCACCCGGATCAGCGCGCTGCGGTTGTTGTGCCCCCAGCACACGTGGGCCGGGGCCTCGCCGCCGCCCCAGAGCCGCTTGTAGGAGTTCACCCACTGGTTGGTGACCGCGGTCATCTCGGCGCCGTGCCGCAGCAGGCCGGCGATGAACTGCCGGCCCACCTGGCTGAGCTGGTACGGCGCGCCGGCCTCGTGGAAGGCGTTGCGGTCGCCCTCGAACAGCGACAGGTGGGTGTGCATGCCCGAGCCGGGGTGGTCGGCCAGCGGCTTGGGCATGAACGAGGCGAAGACGCCCTGCTCGAGCGCCACCTCCTTGATCACCGTGCGGAACGTCATGATGTTGTCGGCGGTGGAGAGCGCGTCGGCGTAACGCAGGTCGATCTCGTTCTGGCCCGGGCCCCTCTCGTGGTGGCTGAACTCCACCGAGATGCCCATGGACTCCAGCATGGTGATCGCGGCCCGGCGGAAGTCGTGGGCGGTGCCGTGCGGCACGTGGTCGAAGTAGCCGCCCTGGTCCACCGGGACCGGCGCCGTCGACGGACATCGGCTGCTCGAACAGGTAGAACTCGATCTCGGGGTGGGTGTAGAAGGTGAACCCGAGGTCGGCCGCCTTGGCCAGCGCGCGCTTGAGCACGTAGCGGGAGTCGGCGAAGCTGGGCGACTGGTCGGGCAGCACGATGTCGCCGAACATCCGGGCGGTGCCGGGGTTGTCGCCGCGCCAGGGCAGCGCCTGGAACGTCGAGGGGTCGGGGCGCACGAGCATGTCGGCCTCGTAGACCCGCGCGAAGCCCTCGATGGCGCTGCCGTCGAAGCCGATGCCCTCGGCGAACGCCCCCTCCAGCTCGGCCGGGGCGACGGCGACCGACTTGAGCTGGCCGAGCACGTCGGTGAACCAGAGGCGGACGAAGCGGATGTCCCGCTCCTCGATGGTGCGGAGGACGAACTCCTGCTGACGATCCATGCCGTCGATCCTGCCCTACCCGCGCGACGAGCGGGCACCAGGGCGCGCCGGGGCCCCGGCCAGGACCGCCTGCGCCGCGTTGTGACCGGGTATGCCGCTGACGCCGCCCCCGCGGCGCGCGCCGGCCCCGCACACCAGCACCCGCTCGTGGACGGTCTCCACCCCCCACGTGCCGACCTGCTGCGGGGTCTCGGCCCACGGCCACTGCAGCGAGCGGTGGAAGATGTTGCCGCCGGGCAGGCCGAGGTCCTGCTCGAGGTCCACCGGCGTGCGCACCTCCAGGCACGGGCGCCCGTCCGGCCCGCGCAGCAGCACGTCCTCGACCGGCTCGGCCAGCACCGAGTTCAGCGACCGGAGCGTGGCGGCGAGCGCCTCCTCGCGCCGGGCCTCGTTGTCCCCGCGGAACAGCCGCGCCGGCAGGTGCAGCCCGAACAGCGTCAGGGTCTGCGCGTCGCCGGCCGCCAGCTCGGGCCCGAGGATGCTGCGGTCGGAGAGCGAGTGGCAGTAGATCTCGCACGGGACCAGGTCGGGCACCGCGCCCGCGGCGGCCGCGGCGTACGTGTCCTGCAGCTGGCTGAACGTCTCGTTGATGTGGAAGGTCCCGGCGAACGCCGCCCGGGGGTCCACCCGCTCGTCACGCAGCCGCGGCAGCCGGGACAGCAGCATGTTGACCTTCAGCTGCGCCCCCTCGGGTGCCGGCTCGGTGTCCACCGGCGCAGCACCCGCCGTGGCGAGCAGGTCGTTGAGCAGGGTGGGCGCGACACCCGACAGGACGGTCGCGCCGTGCGCGCTGCGCAGGCCCTGCCCGCTGTGCGGCCCTGCCCCGGCGCACGCCACGAGACCTCGCCGCCCGGGTCGACCGCGACCACGTCGGCACCGGTCACCACCTCGGCCCCGGCGGCGACGGCGGCACGGGCGAGCCCGTCCGTGACGGCGCCCATCCCCCCGACCGGGACGTCCCAGTCGCCGGTCCCACCGCCGATGAGGTGGTAGAGGAAGCAGATGTTCTGGGCCAGGGACGGCCCGTCGAGGTCGGCGAACGTGCCGATGAGCGCGTCCGTGGCCACGATGCCGCGCACCGTGTCGTCGGCGAACGTCGCGCGCAGCGTCTCCCCCAGCGGCCGCTCGACCAGCGCCCGCCACAGCTCGTCGTCGCCGACCAGCTCGCGGACGGCGTCGGCGGACCGCAGCGGCTCCAGGACCGTGGGGAAGACCCGCTGGGCCAGGCGCCGCCATCCGCCGGTAGAAGCCGGTCCAGGCCTCGTGCTCGGCGCCGGAGCCGGTCAGCGCCGTGAAGGCGGCCGCGGTCGCCTCCTCGTCCTCGTTGTCCACCAGCAGCCCGGTCCCCGGAGCGGCCGGCAGCGGGGTGTAGGAGGAGTAGCGCCGGCGCACCAGCCGCACGTCGAGGTCGAGGTCGGCCATCACCTGACGCGGCAGCAGCGAGACCAGGTAGCTGTAGCGGGACAGTCGCGCGTCCACCCCGGCGAACGCCGGCGCCGAGACCGCGGCCCCGCCGACGTGGTCGGCCTTCTCCAGGACCAGGACCCGGCGGCCGGCCCGGGCGAGGTACGCCGCGGCGGTCAGCCCGTTGTGTCCGGCGCCCACGATGATGTCGTCGTACGTCACGCCGGGAGACTATGCCCCGCTAGCGTGCCCGCGTGAGCGACAGCTTCTTCCTCCCCACCGGCGACTCCTGCACCTGGCAGCCCACCGAGGCGACGGTCGGTCCCTGGTCCCCGGGGTCCCAGCACGGCGGCCCGCCGGCGGCGCTCATGGTCCGGCAGGCGGAGCGGCTTGCCGCGGACGTGGTCAGCGGGCCGGCCGACGCGCTGCGGCTGAGCCTGGACTTCCTGGGTCCGGTCAGCACCGACCCGGTGGTCGTCGTCGGCCAGGTGGTGCGCACCGGCCGCAGCATCACCCTCGTCGACGTGACCCTGAGCCAGGGCGGCCGGGCGGCGCTGCACGGCCGGGTGTGGGTGCTGCGGCGGGCACCGGAGGGAAGCACGCCGGCCGTGTCCGGTGGTGCCGCCGAGCACCCGGACCCCGACACGCTCGCCCCCTCAGGACTGTGGGACTTCCCGTACGCCCGGCACCTCGACTGGCGAGCGGCCGGCGGCACGCTCGTCGGCCCGGGGCCCGCTCAGGTCTGGGTCCGTCCCCGGGTGCCGGTCATCCCCGGCGAGCACCCGACCAGCCTGCAGCGGGCCGCGCTCGTGGGCGACTCCGGCAGTGGCGTCTCGGCCGAGCTGGACTGGGACCGGTGGTCGTTCGTCAACGTCGACCTCGACCTGCACCTGCTCCGGCCGATGCAGGACGACTGGCTGCTGCTCGACGCGCGCACCCGCCTGGCGGCCACCGGCACCGGGCTGTGCGCCACGACGATCCACGACCGCGAAGGAGCCTGCGGCACCATCGCGCAGACGCTGCTGGTCTCACCGCGCGGCTGAGTGGACCCGGCCACCCGTTCCCCACCGGGCGGCCTGCGCGGCGCCGTCTAGGCTGGAGGCATGGCGCAACTGCGACTCGCCCTGGCCCAGGTCAACGCGACGGTGGGCGACCTGCCCGGCAACGCGGCGATGATCCGCCGGTGGACGGCGCAGGCCGCCGAGCGTGGCGCGCACCTGGTGGCCTTTCCCGAGATGGTGCTGACCGGCTACCCCGTGGAGGACCTCGCGCTGCGGGCGTCGTTCGTCGACGCCTCGCGGACCGCGCTCGAGCAGCTCGCGGCCGACCTCGCCGCCGACGGCCTGGGCTCCCTGCCGGTGGTCGTCGGCTACCTCGACCACGCCGGCACCGGCACCGCCGGCAGCGACCCGACGCACGTGCTGCCGCAGAACTGCGCCGGCGTCCTGCACGAGGGCCGGGTCAAGGCCCGTTACGCCAAGCACCACCTGCCCAACTACGGGGTGTTCGACGAGTACCGCATCTTCACCCCCGGCACCGACCTGACCGTCGTCCGGGTCGGCGACATCGACGTGGCCGTCGCCATCTGCGAGGACCTGTGGCAGGAGGGCGGCCCCGTCGCCCTCACCCGCGAGGCCGGCGCCGAGCTGCTCCTGGTCATCAACGGCTCGCCGTACGAGGAGGACAAGGACGACACCCGGCAGGAGCTGTGCGCCCGCCGCGCGGCGCAGGCCGGCTGCGCCCTGGCCTACCTCAACCTCGTCGGCGGCCAGGACGAGCTCGTCTTCGACGGCGACTCGCTGGTCGTGGACGCGGCCGGCACGGTGCTCGCCCGCGGACCGCAGTTCCGTGAGGACCTGCTGGTGGTCGACCTCGACCTCGCCGAGAGCACCGTCAACCCGGCCAGCCCGCCCGAGGGCGTCGTGCACGTCACCCTGTCCGACCAGCCCATCGCGCCGTACGCCGCGGAGCCGGCGCCGCACGCCCCGCGGCTGGACCCCGTCGGCGAGGTCTACGAGGCGCTGACGCTCGGGCTCGGCGACTACGTGCGCAAGAACGGCTTCCGCTCGGTGCTGCTGGGTGTCTCCGGAGGCATCGACTCCACGCTCGTGGCGACCATCGCGGCCGACGCGATCGGCGGGGAGAACGTCGTCGGCATCTCCAACCCGAGCCGCTACTCCAGCCAGCACTCCCGCGACGACGCCGAGGAGCTCGCCGAGCGCCTCGGCCTGGACTACCGCGTCATCCCGATCGAGCCGATGGTCAGCGCCTTCCTGGACAACGTGAAGCTGTCCGGGGTCGCGGAGGAGAACCTCCAGGCGCGCGTGCGGGCGCTGGTCTGGATGGGACTGAGCAACCAGGAAGGCCACCTCGTCCTCGCCAACAGCAACAAGAGCGAGCTGTCGGTGGGCTACTCGACCATCTACGGCGACAGCGTCGGTGGCTTCGCCCCGATCAAGGACGTGCCCAAGACGCTGGTGTGGGAGCTCGCGCGGTGGCGCAACGCCGAGGCGGTGCGGCGCGGCGAGGTGCCCCCGATCCCGGACAACACCATCAGCAAGCCGCCGTCGGCCGAGCTGCGCCCGGGCCAGGTCGACCAGGACTCGCTGCCGCCGTACGACGTGCTCGACGCGATCCTCGACGCGTACGTCGAGGGCGCCCAGGGCCGCGCCGAGCTCGTCGCGGCCGGCTTCGAGGAGGCGGTCGTGGACAAGGTCGTCGGCCTCGTCGACCGGGCCGAGTGGAAGCGCCGGCAGTTCGCCCCCGGCCCCAAGATCTCCCGCCTGGCGTTCGGCCGCGACCGTCGGCTGCCGGTCACCAGCAGGTGGCGCGAGCAGGACTCCTGAGCCGCGCCCGACCCGCACACCGGTCCGGCCTGCCCGTCCCTCCCCCGCCCTTCCCTGCCACTCCCTGCCACCAGGAGCCCTTCCCGTGACCGAGCAGCCCGCGCCGTACGGCACCGGCACCACCGCCTCCGCTCCTGTGCGGCGCGTGCGGATCCCCCACCTGCAGGCGATGAAGGACCGGGGCGAACGGTGGGCGATGCTGACCGCCTACGACCAGTACGCCGCCGAGATCTTCGACGCCGCAGGCATTCCCGTGCTCCTGGTCGGCGACTCCGCCGGCAACAACGTGCTGGGGTACGAGACCACGATCCCGGTCACCGTGGACGAGCTGCTGCCGCTCGTGCGCGCCGTGACCCGCTCCGCCCGTCGAGCCCTCGTCGTCGCGGACCTGCCGTTCGGCTCCTACCAGGCCGGCCCCGAGCAGGCGCTGGCCACCGCGACGCGCTTCCTCAAGGAGGGCCTGGCCCACGCGGTCAAGCTCGAGGGCGGACGGCACATGGCCCCGGCCGTGGAGCTGCTCACCCGCTCCGGCATCCCCGTCATGGGGCACGTCGGCTTCACCCCGCAGAGCGAGCACGCCCTCGGCGGCTACCGGGTCCAGGGCCGGGGGGACGCCGCCGCCACGCTGGTCGAGGACTGCCTCGCGCTCGAGCAGGCCGGCGCGTTCTCGGTCGTGATGGAGATGGTCCCCGCACCCGTGGCCGCGGAGGTGACCAAGGCGCTGCGGATCCCCACCATCGGCATCGGCGCCGGCCCCGACTGCGACGCCCAGGTGCTCGTCTGGCAGGACATGGCCGGGCTGCGCGGCGGCACCTCGCCGCGGTTCGTCAAGCGGTACGCCGACCTGCGCACCACCCTCGCCGACGCGGCCCGGGCCTACGCCGAGGACGTCGCGGGCGGCACGTTCCCCGCGGCGGAGCACTCCTTCGAGTCCTGAGCCGGGTCGTGGCGCAGCGGGCGATGGACACGCGCTGTGCCGCATGTTAGGCGACTCAGCTCGCGAGTCGCGAGGCCGCCGCTCTTCTCTCGCGGCGAGCCACGCCACCGGGCATTGTGACCCCATGGCGACCAGCGGCCACCCCAACGTCACTCGGGTGGTGGTGATGGTTCAGGAGAACCACACCACGGACAACTACTTCCGTGGCCTGGCGCCGTGGGGCGCGAACGTGGCCACCGACTGGCCGACCCAGACGAACCCGCCGGGCAAGGACCAGCCGCACGACCGGCGCGCCTACGGCGCCTGGCTCAAGGGCACCGGCACGGCGACCCGCACCCAGTTCGACACCCACGCGGTGCTGCCCTACTACGCCTGGTTGGCGCTGAACGGGGCGTTCCTGGAGAACCACTGCTCCGGCTTCGGGACCAACTCCACCCCCAACCACCTGCTGCTGGTCGGTGGCCAGACCCCGACGCTGCGTAACCCACCCCGCAACCAGCCGCCCCCGGTGTGGGACATGCCCTCCCTGCCCGGCCACGCGCAGGACCACGGGGTGTCCTGGCGCTGCTACACCGCCAGCAACGACTACCCGGTCGGGTTCTACACCCAGCTCAACGGCTCCCCGAACCTGGTGCCCTCCTCGACGTTCCTCGCCGACGCCCAGGCGGGGAACCTGCCCCAGCTGTGCTACCTGTGGCACGACTCCCCCGAGGATGAGCACCCGCCGGCCGACGTCACCGTGGGGATGGGCGCGGTCCAGCAGGCGGTCGACGCCGTCGTCAAGGGCGGCGGCTGGGAGGAGACGGTGTTCCTGCTGACCTGGGATGACTGGGGCGGCTGGGATGACCACGTGGCCACCCCCAACGTGGAGCAGACCGCCGACGGGGTGCAGATCGCCTACGGCCCGCGGGTGCCGTTGCTGATGTTCGGCGGCGCGGTCCCACCGGTGGTCGACTCCCGCTGGTGCTCCCACGTGTCCGTCCCCAAGACCGCGCTGCAGCTGCTCGGGCTGCCCGCCCTCGGCGTTCCCCGCGTCGACGACGACCCCGGCCTGGCCGACCTGGTCTCCACCACGGCCAGCATCCCTCCGCCCCCGGCGCCCGGCACCCCGATCGCACTGCCCGCGCCCCCGACGCCGCCGCGCACGCCGAACCCGGTCCCGCCCTCCCCAGGCACGCGCCGGCCCACCCCCGAGGTCGTGCTGCGCGGCGGCGGCAGCCTGCCCGCGCCCAACGACGTCACCCTCAAGAACTGACCGGGGGGCGAGCTACAGCGGTCCCCTCGGAGGGACTGCGTACCCCGCCCTTGAGGCCTTGCTGACGTGGGACCAGAACCTGGTCGTAGATCAGGGACAGGCCGGCAGCGACGGGGATCGCGATCAATGCGCCGACCACTCCCAGGAGGGTGCCGCCAGCCAGCACGGCGACGATGGTGACCACGGCGGGGACATTGACGGCCCGGTGCATGATCCGCGGCGAGAGAACATAGGCCTCGAAGATGTGGTAGGCGATGTAGTAGCCCAGAGCGATCAGAGCGGTGGTCCAGCCGGCGGTGAGCGCTACCAGGGTGATGATGACGCCGCCGACGATGGTGCCGACGATGGGGATCAGCGCCAGGAACCCAGCCATCACCGCGAGTACGACGGGAAAAGGGAGCCCCAGCACGGTGAGCATGAGCCACGTCAGCAATCCGTTGATGGTGGCCACGACGGTCTGTCCCAGGACGTAGCCGCCGACCTGCCGCGAGATCTGCTCTCCGAGGAACACCACACGTACGCGTCGTTGGTGGGGCACGAGCTTGTAGCAGGCCGCCTTGACGGTGGGAAGCGCCATCATCAGGTACAGGGTCAGTACGAGCACAGTGACGACGGCGAGGACACCGTCCACGAGCGCCTTTCCGGCTCCCAGGACCCCTCCCAGGACCGATGTGACGGTGCCCGCGTTGATGCTGGACTGGGCCCGGGCCTGAACCTGCTGCGCGAGATGGAACCGGTTGTCGAGCCGATGAACCAGGCCCTGGTTCTGAAGGTCGGTGAGGTAGCTGGGTGTCCTGTTGATCAGGGACGCGATCTGGGTGACGAAGGTCGGCAGGACCATCCATCCGATGAAGCCCAGGATGACCAGCAGGCCGAGCATCACCACGAGCACGGCCCAACCGCGACGCAGACCCCGGCGCACGAGCTGCGACACCAGAGGCTCGAGGCCCAGCGCGAGGAAGAGCGCCACGAGGATGAAGGTGATGAGCTGCGTCACCTGGAGCAACAGGTGCACGAGCCCGTAGGACGCCAGGAGACCGAGCCCCGCCATCAGGCCGAGGTAGAACGGCGAGCGCCGGTTCAGCGGTTGGCCCAGTGTGTTGACCAGGGTTTCGTCGACGTTCCCGTAGCGCTGGTCGTCGATGAGCTGCACGGTCTCCGCATCGGCCTGGGCGATCTGATCGGCGACCGGTACCCCCACCGACCCCGCTGCGGCCTCGGACGCCTCGCCGGCTCCCGGGTGCGCGGGCTGTGGGCCTGTCACGTGCGCGTCGACGGGTGCGCGCGTCGATGCGTCCTGCCCGGGGTGTCGGTTGAGTGGCGAGACGTCCATGGGTCGATTCTCCACCGGTGCTGCTGCACCGCCGCAGCTGGCCGGGCCCTGGGCGTGCTGGATCCCCGGACCTCAGCAGTGCACCCAGACTGGCCCGGGCGGTGCGCCGGCTGCTGCGGGCCTGCCCGCGCGAGGTGGTTGTCGATGTGCGCGGCGTACAGATCCGCGCCCCTCGACGACGCCCGAACCACCATGCGCTCTGTCCAAGCGCGGAGGACCCTCGACCGACACGTGGCTCTCTGGTCTGACGCCCAACCGGTCAAGCGCCGGCCCCGCCGTAGGCGCTCGTCAGCCTGAGCGCTGTCAGCGTCCCGTGGAGTGGTGGGTTCGGGGGTGACGGCGCGGCTCCCGCATCCGGGACGCGGGCTCGGCCGGCCGCTACGCAAGCGGGGCTGAACGGGCGCCTGGGTGACGTCGTTCCCCCCGGTCGCGGACGAGGCGTGGCGCGGCGCGGCCTGGCGCGGCAGTCTGGGTCCAGGAGGGGAGCAGTGATGGGCTGGTACGGCGACCGGGTGCTCCCGCGGGTCATCGACGTGGCGTGCGGCACGAAGATCGTGGTGCCGCTGCGACAACGGGTCTGCGAGCAGCTGCACGGGCGTGTGCTGGAGATGGGGTTCGGGTCGGGACTCAACGTCCCGTACTACCCGGCCGGGGTCACCGCGGTCGATGCCGTCGAACCCTCCGACGTTGGCTGGAAGCTCGCCGGCAAGCGCCTTGCGGCGAGCAGCGTGCCGGTGCAACGGTCCGCACTGGACGGGGAGCTCCTGCCGTACGACGAGCACAGCTTCGACACCGCGCTGTCGACCTGGACGCTGTGCACCATCCCCCATCCGGCCGCCGCACTGCGTGAGGTACGACGCGTCCTCCGCCCGGGCGGCACGCTGCACTTCATCGAGCACGGCCTGGCGCCCGACGAGGACGTTCGGCGTTGGCAGCACCGCCTGGAGCCGTTGCAGAAGCGGCTCGTCGGCGGGTGCCACCTCACCCGGTCCGTCGTGGACCTGCTCACCGCCGCGGGCTTCACCGTCACCGAGCTCGACGTCTTCTACGAGAAGGGAGCACCCAAGGTCATGGGCGCAGACTCCCTCGGCACCGCGGTCTCTGGCTGACGCGGGTCCCGGGTGCCCCCACGTCCCCCCGCGCTGCCCACGCTGACGGTCGGGTGTCCCTTTGCGAACCGTCGACTGGACCACGATCGCCGATGGCCTCTGCTGGGGCCGGTTTAGGGGGTGGTCCGCACTGGTCCGTGCGCGCTAGCGTCGAAAGACCGCGGCCGCAGGGGCCCGAGCGTCTCGACCGCCGGTCCCAAGGGAGCGTCGAATCGTGAACCGGAGTCGACGAGTGCGAGTCAGTGGCCGTGTCGGTGTCGTGGGGGCCGTCAGCGCGTTGGTCGTGTCGGGCACGAGCCTGGCCCCCGCTGTGGCCTCTGGTGCCGCGGCGCCCAAGGGCAAGGTCGTCGCCTCGAACCTGGACAACCCGCGGGGCTTGAGCTTCGGCGCCAGCGGCGTGCTGTACGTGGCCGAAGCGGGCCACGGGGGGCCAGTGTGCCTGGGCCCGGGCCCGGAGGGTTCCCCGCTGTGTGCCGGGCTCACCGGGGCGGTCAGCAGGGTGCGTTCCGACGGGCGCGTCGTCCGCCTCGTGACCGGCCTGATCTCGGCAGCCGACCCCAAGGGGCAGTCGGCCGAAGGCCCGGTGTCGGTCTCCGCCCGACACGGGCATGTGTACGCCCTCATCGGCGAGAGCGCGCACGGACTTCCACCGAAGACGCCAACGAGCCCGGTGCTGACGGCTGCCCGCCAGCAGCTGGGCCGACAGATCCGGCTGACCGCACACGGCCGGTACACCCCGGTGGCACCAGTGGGCGACATCGACTACCTCTGGAGCGCCGCGCACAAGAAGCTGAACCCGCAGTTCCCGGACGCCAACCCCAATGCCATCCTGGCGGCCACCGGGGGCGCGTACGTCGCAGACGCCGGGGCCAACACACTGGACTGGGTCTCCTCCACCGGGAGGGTGAAGGTGCTGACCTACCTCAACGTCCCCAAGGGCGCGCCGGTTGACTCGGTACCGACCTGCGTGGCCAAGGGCCCGGACGGAGCGCTGTACATCGGTGAGCTCCTCGGCGGCTACCTGACCGCCGGTCATGCCCGGGTGTGGCGGTACAGCCACGGCACCGCCAGGGTGTGGAAGACAGGCCTCACGGCCGTCAACGGGTGCGGGTTCGACTCCCGCGGGAACTTCTACGCCACCGAGATCTTCGCCCACGGCCTGATATCCGGCTCCCCGATCGGCGCGCTGGTGCAGATCGCAAGGAACGGGCACCGCAGCATCTGGGGCACCGGGCAGCTGTTCGCGCCCTCTGGGTTCGCCTTCAGGGGCCACGACGTCTACGTCTCGAACTGGAGCGTCATGCCGGCCAAGAACCCCGGCGGCCCGACCGGCCAGATCATCAAGTTCGACATCAGCTGACGCCGCCACCAACCCCTGCTCGGCAGCGCCCGGCGAGCACCCCACCGGCCGGTACTAGCGTGGCCCCATGAGCGATCTCACCGTCGGCTACGCCGCCATGCTGGAGCAGTTCCACCCCACCGAGGCGGTCGCGCTGACCGCGCTGGCCGAGGAGCACGGCTTCTCCGGCTGCATGGCCGCCGACCACTTCCAGCCCTGGGTGCCGCAGCAGGGCCACGCCTCCTTCGTGTGGAACGTGCTGACCGCCGTCGGGGAGCGCACCACCGGCGACATGGGCCCCGGCGTCACCTGCCCGTCCTTCCGGTTCCACCCGGCGATGGTCGCCCAGGCGGCCGCCACGCTCGAGGCGATGTACCCCGGTCGCTCCTGGCTGGGCGTCGGCGCGGGCGAGGCCCTGAACGAGCACGTCATCGGCGGCTACTGGCCCGAGGCTGGCGAGCGCTCGGCCCGCATGTTCGAGGCGATCGAGATCATCAAGAAGCTCTTCGACGCCTCCATCGCCGGCAAGGACGTCAAGCACAAGGGCACCTACTTCCAGATGGAGTCCGCGCGCCTGTGGACCATGCCGGAGGTCGCTCCCCCGGTGCTCGTGGCCACCGCCGGGCCGATCAACGCCAAGAAGACCGGCAAGTTCGCCGACGGCATCATCACCGTCGGCGCGCCGCTGGAGAAGATCGGCGGGCTGTTCGCCAAGTTCGAGGAAGGCGCCCGCGAGGCCGGCAAGGACCCCGACACGATGCCGAAGGTCCTGCAGCTGCACCTGTCCTGGGCGCCGACCGACGAGGAGGCGCTGACCAACGCGATGGTGGAGTGGCCCAACGGCGGGATGAAGTTCCCCAAGGCGGACATCCGCTCCCCCTTCGAGTTCGAGCAGATGGCCAAGCTCGTGCGCGCCGAGGACTTCGAGGGCCGGATGGTGATCAGCTCCGACCCTGAGGAGCACCGGGCCTACATCCAGCGCTTCGTCGACCTCGGCTTCGACCGGGTCTACCTGCACAACGTCGGGCGCAACCAGGCCGAGTGGATCGAGGTCTTCGGCCGCGAGGTCCTGCCCAAGCTGCACCGCTGACCTGACCGACCTGACCTGGGCTGGTGCCCGGGCGGCCGCGGACGAGGAGGCTCAGCCCCTGCGGTCGCGGCCCCCGGGCACACCCACCACCGACAGCTCGAACCCGGCAGCCCGCAGCCGGTCCACGAGCGCGTCCCCCAGCGCCGTCGCGGGCGTCAGCACACCAGCGCGGTCGGGCAGGTCCTCCCCGAGGGCCAGGGCCACGGCGCTCTCCCCGAGCATCACCGCCGTCGCGGCGTAGCCGGGGTCGCCCGAGGCCGCGACCACCACCGTGTACGACGCGCCGGTGGTGGTCGTGGCCCGCACCTCGACCCGGAACCTGCCGTGGGTGCGGGTCTTCTCGTCCGGTCCCTCGCCCGGCTCGGGCAGCACCCGGTCCAGCAGCGCACGGGTCGGTCCGAAGCGCATCCCCAGCATCGTGGCGGCCAGCCCGCCGGTCACCGCGACGGCCGCCACCGGGCCGGTGACCGCCCCCTGGAAGGCCATGACCTCGCGGTAGCGGAACCGCCGCCCGTACGCCCAGTCCGTGAGGGCGTTGCTGCGCCGCACCACGCGGGTGTTGTACGACGCCATGACGAACGGCGCCAGCCACTCCCCGCGCCCGGCGTCCCGGCTCACCCCCACCGCATCGCGCTGCGGGCCGAGGTCCGGCTCGGCCAGCCGGTCAGGACTGAGCGAGTAGGGGTCGGCCAAGATGCGGCGCGTCGCCGCGTCCCGACGGGCCGCCTCCAGCTGCAGCCGCATCGACTCCACCGTGCCGCCGCTGACCCCGCCGCGCAGGTCGGTGACCACGAGAGTGGTGTCCTCCAGCGGCCCCTCACCGTCGGCCTGCGCCTGCTCGTGCGCCAGCAGCACGCCGAGGTCCGAGGGCACCGAGTCGAACCCGCAGGAGTGCACGACCCTCGCGCCGGTCGAGCGCGCGAGGTCGTGGAAGCGCGCGATGCTGCGGCGGACGAAGAGCACCTCGCCGGTGAGGTCGGCGTAGTGCGTGCCGGCCGCGGCGCAGGCCGCCACCACCGGCTCACCGTGCCGCTCATAGGGCCCGACCGTCGAGGCGACGACCCGGGTCGCGGCCGCCATCTGCTCCAGTGCCGCCCGGTCGCCCGTGTCGGCGACCAGCAGCGGCCAGTGCGCCGCGACCGGCCCCAGCCCGTCGCGGACGGCAGCGAGGCGGTCGGTGGACCGGCCGGCCAGGCCGACGCGGAGGCCGTCCGGCGCGGCCGTGGCCAGGTGCGCCGCGACGAGGCGGCCGACGAAACCGCTCGCGCCGAACACCACGACGTCCAGGGAGCGGGGGTGCGCGGGGAAGGTCACCGGTCGACCCTAGCCGCGCGCCGGACAACCCGATGGAAGGTGCACGGCCCGCGCCGGGCTGGTGGCCGACCGCTGGGGCGTGCGCGCCTCGATCACCAGCGGCGGCGTCCTGTGCGTGCTCGGGGTCCTGGCCTCGTCGGCGTCGCTGCGCGACTTCTGGTCCTACGACGACCGCACCGACGGGCACGCGGTCCGGGAGCGCGCCGTCCGCGCGGCGCAGGCCGCGTCCTAGCCTGAGCCCCATGAGCGAGCTCCCGACAGACCCGTTGGGCCCAGCTGACCGGCGGAGCCGACGGTGAGGACTACGCCGGGCGGTTCGCCGCGCTGGCCGCGAGCGGGGCGGACGTGCACGGCGAGGCGTCGTACGCCGCCTCGCTCGTGCCGCCACCGGCACGGGTGCTGGACGCCGGCTGCGGCACCGGCCGGGTCGCGGCCCGGTTGGCCGAGCTCGGCTACGCGTGCACCGGCGTGGACGTCGACCCCTCCATGCTGGCCGTCGCGCGGCGCGAGCACCCGGGCCTCGCCTGGGTCCTCGCCGACCTGGGCGCGCTGCGGGAGGTCGGCGCGGGAGTGGCCGGCGGGTACGACCTGGTGCTCGCCGCCGGCAACGTCATTCCGTTGCTGGCCGACGGCACCCTGCCGTCGACGGTGGCCGAGCTCGCCCGGGTGCTGGCTCCATCCGGGCTGCTGGTCTGCGGCTTCGGGCTGGACGCCGCCCACCTGCCCCCCGGGTGCCCGGTGACCCCGCTGTCGGCGTACGACCGCGGCCTGCGACGCGGCCGGGCTGGGGCTGGTCCGGCGGCTGGCGGCCTGGGACGGTGCGCCGTACGACGGGGGCGGCTACGCGGTCAGCGTTCACGCCCCTGCAGGCATTGTGCATTCGGCCCAGCCTTGATTCGCTGGGGGTCCCACCACTCGCGACCGTCGGCCCGGCGTCGACGGGGACCAAGGGAGACCACCACCGATGACGGCAGAACCAGCAGTCGACGAGGGATCCGGCAGCTCCGACGGGAGCAGCATCGAGGCGCACACGGTCGTGCAGAAGCCGGTCGAGGACGTGTGGCGCGTGCTCGCAGGGCCGGACGGGCCGGAGGCGCTCCTCGGCCCCGGCGCCACGCTCGGGCGCAAGGGTGAGCCCTGGAGCAGCGAGGACGGCACCCACGGCGTGCTGCGCAGCTATCACCCGCTGGAGCAGGTCCGCTTCTCCTGGCACGCCGACGCGGACGCGCCCGCGACGATGGTGCAGCTGGACCTCGCCGCCGACGGCGACGGCACCCGCGTGACGCTGCGGCAGGAGCACCTCGACGGCAGCGCGGACGCCGGCGCGCTCAGACAGCGCTGGGCCCGGGCGCTCGAGCGGCTCAGCGCCGCCACCGCCTGAGCCGTCGAGCCGGCACGGGGCGCGTGGGCAGGGGGTCAGTCCTCGCCGTCCGCGTCGTTCCACGCGCGGTCCTCGGCGTCCCAGCGCTCGGTGTTCTGGCGGGCGTGGGCCAGCGCGTTCGCGGCCTCGTCCTTGGTGGCGTAGGGACCCATCACCTCGTCGTCGCGGCTGCGGGTCGCATCGTCCTCGACCTGGCCTGTGGTCACGTTGTACCAGTACGGCATTGCCGACCTCCTGTGTTCGCGGGTGCTGGTGCTGCCAGCGCAGTCCACCGTATGCCGTCGCGCTGCCTAGACTTCCGGTATGCCGCTCACCTACGCCAGTGTCGCCCCCGGCACGGTCACCGACCGCCGTCCCGTTCCCTCGACGATCGCTCGCCCGGAGTACGTCGACAAGCCGGCGCCGGAGAAGTACACCGGCTCGGAGGTCAAGGACGCGGAGACGATCGAGAAGATGCGGGTGGCCTGCCGGATCGCGGCGCAGGCCATGGCAGAAGCCGCCAAGGTCATCGCGCCCGGCGTTGCGACCGACGAGATCGACCGGGTCGGGCACGAGTTCCTGCTCGACCACGGCGCCTACCCCTCGACCCTGGGGTACCGGTCGTTCCCCAAGTCGCTGTGCACCAGCGTCAACGAGGTGATCTGCCACGGCATCCCCGACAGCCGGCGGCTCGAGGACGGCGACATCGTCAACATCGACATCACCGGCTACATCGGCGGGGTCCACGGTGACACCAACGCGACGTACCTCTGCGGCGACGTCGACGAGGAGTCGCGGCTGCTGGTCGAGCGCACCCACGAGGCCACGATGCGGGGCATCAAGGCGGCGCTGCCCGGGCGGCAGATCAACATCATCGGCCGCGTGATCGAGAGCTATGCCAGGCGCTTCGGCTACGGCGTGGTGCGCGACTTCACCGGGCACGGCATCGGCGCGGCGTTCCACTCCGGGCTGGTGATCCCGCACTACGACGCGGCACCCGGCTACGCCACCGAGATCAAGCCGGGCATGACGTTCACGATCGAGCCGATGCTCAACCTGGGCACGCCCGAGTGGGACATGTGGGCCGACAACTGGACCGTGGTCACCAAGGACCGCAAGCGCTCCGCGCAGTTCGAGCACACCATCCTCATCACCGACTCCGGCAACGAGATCCTCACCCTCCCCTGACCCAGCGGCACCCGGTCGCGCCGGTGGCGGGCGGACAGCCGGCGGGCTGCGCGGGACGGCGCGGCACCCCGCACGCTGCGCCGCCGGCCGGGACGGCATAGGTTCGGGGCAGCACGTGTTCCCGGCGAAAGGCGAGCCATGTCCCGCACGCACCACCCCCTCGGCATCGACATCGGCGGCAGCGGCATCAAGGGCGCTCCGGTGGACCTCGACAAGGGCGCCTTCGCGGCGGACCGCCTGCGGCTGGAGACCCCGGCCGAGTCCACCCCCAAGGCCGTCGCCGCGCTGGTCAAGAAGATCGCCGAGCACTTCGCCGACGAGACCGGCGACTCCCCCATCGGCGTCACCGTCCCCGCGGTCGTGACGCACGGCGTCGTGCGCTCCGCCGCGAACATCGACCAGGCGTGGATCGGCACCGACGCCGAGAAGATGATCAGCGACGAGCTCGGGCGCCCGGTCAGCGTGGTCAATGACGCCGACGCCGCCGGGGTCGGCGAGCTGCACTACGGTGCCGCCCGCAACCACGACGGCCTCGTGCTGATGACCACTCTCGGCACCGGCATCGGCAGCGCCCTGCTGAACCGCGGTGTCCTGCTGCCCAACAGCGAGCTGGGTCACCTCGAGATCGACGGGCACGACGCCGAGACCCGCGCCGCCTCCAGCGCCCGCGAGAACGAGGACCTCTCCTGGGAGCAGTGGGCCGTCCGCCTGCAGCGCTACTACGGACACGTCGAGGACCTGCTGTGGCCCGACCTCATCGTGGTCGGCGGCGGCGTGTCCAAGAAGGCGGACAAGTTCCTGCCGCTGCTGCACCTGCGCGCCCCCATCGTGGCGGCCCAGCTGCAGAACTCCGCCGGCATCATCGGCGCGGCGTGGCTCGCCGTGGACGCCGCCCGCCGCTAGCGGATCCGCGCGAGGTCGCTCAACAGGTCGGGCGCCCGGCGGTCGTAGACCCGGGCGCCCAGCCGCACCCCGACCAGCACGTAGGCCGCTCCCAGGACGAGCGCCAGGACCAGGGCAGCCCACCCGGCCCACGCCGGGCCGCCGAGGGCGACGAGCCACAGGCCCAGCACCGGCGCCCCGAGCAGCGTGACGGCGGCCCCGGCGACCAGCTGGACGAACAGCGTGAGCCCCATGGCGCCCGGTGGGCTGCTGAACGGGCTGTCGCCGGCGGCCGGCACCGGGTAGGGCTTCAGGGCGCTGAGCACGCTGGCGACGCCGATCCCGGAAAGGAGCAGCACCGCGCCGGCACCCAGGTCGGCCGGCAGCATCGACCACCGCCCGGTGAGCGCGCTGCTGAGGACGGCGTAGCCGGGAACCACGACGGCCCCGAGCACGGCGGTGGGCGCCAGGCGCCCGAGCCGGTCCGCGCGCCCCGGGGCACCGGTGCTCACGTGCAGCCAGAACGCCGTGCCGTCGTACGCGACGTCGTTGTGCATGCCCCAGCCGAGCAGGTAGCCCACGACCGGTGCCATGCCGAGCAGCCAGGTCTCTTTGCCGCCCGCGGCGGGAACGAGCAGCACCAGCGGCAGCAACGGCGTCATCCCGATCGCGACGACGTAGCGCGCGTCGCGGCGCCAGTAGGTCATCGCGCGCGCGGCGACGGCGCCGGTCGGGGTGCCCGGCAGGCGGGCGAACCACCCGGCGCCGACGTCCCGGCCACGGGTGCGCACACTGACCGAGCGGGGGTTCTCCAGCGCCCGGCGCAGCAGCACGTCCCACAGGCCGAGCAGCAGGGCGAGGACGAGGACGGCGAGCGCCAGTCGCACCAGCCCGGTGCCGAGCGCGCCGGCCGCGACGTCGGCCGGGGCGGCCCAGGCCAGGCCGAACGGCGTCCAGCCCAGCACCGTGGCGGCGGAGCCCATCAGGTCCGGTCGGCTGACCTGCTCGCCGATCCACCCGCTGCCGAGCCCCGCCGCCACGAACAGCAGGCCCCCGGCGGCGGAGGCCATCTCCCGACCGCGCCGGCTCTGGCCGAGCGCCGAGAGGCCCGAGGTGGACACCCGGCTGAGGGTGACGCAGGTCAGCACTCCCACCACGGCGGCCACCAGCGCCACCGCGACCGCCTGCGCCGAGCGCGACCAGGTGACCGTCGTCGTCAGCGCGAGCACGGTCACGACCACCCCCGGTATGCCGACCAGCGCGGCGGCGAGCATGCCCGCCAGCAGCTGCCGCCGGGGCACCGCGAACGTCGCGAAGCGCGCCGGGTCGAGGGTCTGGTCGACCCCGCCGAGCAGCACCGGCACGACGAGCCAGCCCAGCGTCAGCGCACTGCCGAGCACGACGACCACCGAGCGGGCGGCCCCGACGTCGGGGGTGAGCCGGAGGGCCACCAGGCCGGCGACGGCGAGGCCGACCACCCCGAGCGCGTAGAGCGCCGCCAGCACCATCCCCACGAGCTGGGGCACGCTGCGCCGCAGGCCGTTGCGCAGCAGGGACAGCTTCAGTCGGACGAGGTGCGCAACCACGCCAGGCCCTCCCCGACGTCGGTGCCGCCACCGACGAGGTCGACGAACCGCTCCTCCAGGGTCGCGCCCGCGCGGACCTCGTCCACGGTGCCGGTGGCGCGGACGCGGCCGGCGGCGACGATCGCCACGTGGTCGCAGAGCCGCTGGACCAGGTCCATGACGTGGCTGGACAGGATGACGGTGCCCCCGGACCCGACGTAGCCGGAGAGGATCTGGCGGATGGTGCCGGCCGAGACCGGGTCGACCGCCTCGAACGGCTCGTCCAGCACCAGCAGCCGCGGGGCGTGCACGAGCGCACACGCCAAGGCCACCTTCTTCGTCATACCGGCGGAGTAGTCGACCACGAGCATGCTGCCGGCGTCGGCCAGTCCGAGCGCCTCGAGCAGCTCAGCGGTGCGCGCGGCGACGACCCCCCGTTCCATGCCGCGCAGCAGGCCCGAGTAGGTGACCAGCTCGGTGCCGCTCAGCCGGTCGAACAGCTTCAGCCCGTCGGGCAGCACCCCCACGAGCTGCTTGGCCCGGACGGTGTCGGCCCAGACGTCGTGCCCCAGCACCTCGACGCTGCCGGCATCAGGGCGCAGCAGGCCGGTGGCCATGGACAGCGTGGTCGTCTTGCCCGCGCCGTTGGGGCCCACCAGCCCGAAGAAGGACCCGCGCGGCACCTGCAGGTCGAGCGCGTCGACGGCGAGGGTCGGCCCGAACCGCTTGGTCAGCCCGCGCACCGTCAGTGCCGCCTGCGTCGCCCCCGTCTGCATGCGCCGACGCTAGCAACGACCGGCGACAGCCGTGGTCACATGTCGGTGGGCGCGCCGCCGGCCAGGTCCCGCAGCTCCATCCCGTCGGGGCCGAAGGTCCTCACCTGCGAGAGGTACAGCCCGCGTCCGACCTCGCTGAGCAGGGCGTCGTGCACCGGTACGGCGACCCGGGGTGCGATCCGCCGGACGAAGGCGATGGTGTCGCGGGCCGCGGCCCACGGGGCGCTCAGCGGCAGCGCGAGGACGTCGACGTCGCCCGGTTCGGCGTCGTAGGCGTCACCCGGGTGGAAGAACGTGGGCTCCCCCTCGGCCCGCAGCACCACCCCGAGGTTGTCGATGCGCGGGATGAACTCGTTGATGACCGCGTGCCGCTGGCCGACCGCAGTCAGCTCGACGGACCCGATGTGCGTCGTCTCCCCCGAGGTCAGGTGCTGCGCCGCGAGGTCCGCGGCGACCAGCTGCCCGGCCGTCTGCGGCTCCACCAGCAGCCGGGCCTCGGGGTTGGCGTCCAGCAGGGCCGGCAGCCGCTGAGGCGTCGACGTGGTCGGCGTGCTGGTGGGTCACCACGATCGCGTCGAGGTCGGTGAGGTCCTGGAAGCCCGGCGAGAACGTGCCGGGGTCGATCAGGATCCGCTGGTCGCCGGTCTCGACGAGGAGGCAGGCGTGGCCGAGGGAAGTGATCCGCATGCCGACAACGTACGCCAGTAGGCAGCAGGCCCGTCCGCCGCATGAGGAGGGCTCCGCCGGGTATCCCGGAGGTCAGCGGGGTGGTCGTGGGGCCCGGCTCTGGTCCGGTCCTTCCGCGGTGCGGTTGCCGGCCCGGGCGTCCTCCAGAGACTCCGGCGCCGGCCGCCGCGGCACCGGCCGGCCACCCCGCGTCAGCACTCCACGCCGGCACGGGTGCGGCGCACCTGCGCAGCCTCAGTCGAGGGAGGCGTCCAGCGAGATCTCGACACCGGTGAGGGCCTTGCTGACGGGGCAGGTCTCCTTGGCCGCCTGGGCCGCCCGGGCGAACCCGTCGGCATCCAGGCCCTCGACCTCTCCCCGGACGACCAGGGCGATGCCGGTGAGGCGGAACCCGCCCGCCGGGTCCGGTCCCAGGGAGACGTTCGCCGTCACCTCCAGCGACTGCGGGGTGCCGCCGGCCTCGGCGACGAGGGCGGAGAGCTGCATCGCGAAGCAGGAGGAGTGCGCGGCGGCGATGAGCTCCTCGGGGCTGGTCGTGCCGCCGGCGTCCTCCGCGGTCCGCTTGGGGAACGACACGTCGTACGTGCCGACGTGGGAGCTGCTGAGCTCCACCTGTCCGGAGCCTTCCTGGAGGGTGCCGGTCCAGGCCGTGCGTGCGGTGCGTGTGGGCATCAGGTGCTCCTCGTGCGAGTCGGTGGACGCCCACCTTCTCCCATCCCCCCGGTTGGGGCCACCGCTCAGAGCGGCAGGTGCAGGATCGGGTCGATCGCGACCGCGAGGAAGAGCAGCGTGAGGTAGCTGATCGAGAAGTGGAACAGGCGCATCGGCTTCAGCGAGGCGGTGGTGAGGTTCTCCGGCGACTTGGCCCGGGCGAGCAGCCGGTAGGCCTCGAGCAGGAACACCACGCCGGCGCCGACGGCGGCGGCGAGGTAGATCCAGCCCATGCCGGCGACCGGCACCAGCACCAGCGACGTGGCGAGCACCGCCCAGCTGTAACGGACGACCTGGCGCGCGACCGAGGAGTCCTGGGCCACCACGGGCAGCATCGGCACCCCGGCCGCCTCGTACTCGTCCTTGAACCGCATCGACAGCGGCCAGTAGTGCGGCGGCGTCCAGAAGAAGATGATCATGAACAGCACGAGCGCCGACCACGACAGCGAGTCGGTCACCGCCGACCAGCCGATCAGCACCGGCATGCAGCCGGCCACCCCGCCCCAGACGATGTTCTGGGAGGTGCGCCGCTTGAGCAGCATCGTGTAGAAGCCGACGTACAGGACGATCGCGCCGACGGACAGGGCCGCCGACAGCCAGTTGACCAGCAGCCCGAGCCACAGCGAGGACAGCGACCCCGAGCACGACCCCGAAGCGCAGGGCCGCTGCCGGCGAGATCGCCCCGGTGACCAGCGGGCGGTTCTCGGTGCGGTGCATGACCTTGTCGATGTCGCGGTCGAGGTAGCAGTTGAGGGTGTTGGCCGAGGCGGCCGAGAGCGTGCCACCGACGAGGGTGGCCACGACCAGCCACAGCGACGGGACGCCTCGCTGGGCGAGGAACATCGTCGGGAACGTGGTGACCAGGAGCAGCTCGATGATGCGGGGCTTGGTCAGCGCGACGTACGAACGGATGGTCCCGCGGAGGTCCGAGGGTGCGGCTGCCGATGACTCGGTGCGCGGCTCCAGAGCGGTCACGGTGTCCTTTGGTGCGGTGCGGTCGGGGCGGATCTCGGAGTCGAACCGGGTGCCCATGGGCGGTCCCGAGTCTACCGCTGCCGCACGGACGCCCTCTCGCTGGACTCGATGCGACTCGGGTCACCCTGCGGGGCTAGGCTCGATCCCGTCGTGATCAACGCTGGCGCAGGCGTCGGGGACGGATGCGGTCACACGGACCGCGGTCGACCCGCCGCCGCACAAAGGAGTCGTGAAATCTCGTGACCGACCAGACCTCCACCCAGGACGAGCAGACCCGCACCCGTGACGCAGCCCTGGCGGCACCGGTCGTGGGTCGGACCGGCTGGACCGACCTCGACGTCCGTGCGGTGGACACCGCGCGGCTGCTCGCTGCCGATGCCGTCCAGAAGGTCGGCAACGGACACCCTGGTACGGCGATGAGCCTCGCGCCGGTCGCCTACCTGCTGTTCCAGAACGTCATGCGGCACGACCCGTCCGACTCGCACTGGCTCGGACGCGACCGCTTCGTCCTCTCCTGCGGCCACTCCAGCCTGACCCAGTACGTCCAGCTCTACCTCTCGCGGCTACGGCCTCGAGCTGGACGACCTCAAGGCGCTGCGCACGTGGGGCTCCAAGACCCCCGGCCACCCCGAGGTCCACCACACCAACGGCGTCGAGATCACCACCGGCCCGCTCGGCTCGGGACTGGCCTCCGCCATCGGCATGGCGTTCGCGCAGCGCCGCCAGCGTGGCCTGTTCGACCCGGACGCCGCACCGGGCCAGAGCCCGTTCGACCACCACGTCTACGTGCTCGCCTCGGACGGCGACATCATGGAAGGCGTGTCGGCAGAAGCCAGCTCGCTCGCCGGACACCAGCAGCTGGGCAACCTCACGCTGATCTACGACGCCAACCAGATCTCGATCGAGGACGACACCGACATCTCGTTCTCCGAGGACGTGGCCAAGCGCTACGAGGCCTACGGCTGGCACGTCGAGACGGTCGACTGGCGCGGTTCCGCGGCGGACGGCGGCTCCTACACCGAGGACGTCGACGCGCTGCTGGACGCCATCGAGCGGGGCAAGCAGGTCACCGACAAGCCGACCTTCATCAAGCTGCAGACCATCATCGCGTGGCCCGCGCCGACCAAGCAGAACACCGGCAAGTCCCACGGCTCGGCGCTCGGCGACGACGAGATCAAGGCCACCAAGAAGCTGCTCGGCTTCGACCCCGAGCAGACCTTCGAGGTCGAGCGACGACGTGCTCGCCCGCGCCCGCGAGGTCATCACCCGCGGCCAGCAGACGCACGCGGACGTGGCAGAAGCGCTACGACGACTGGCGCGCCGCCAACCCCGAGCGCGCCGCGCTGCTCGACCGGGTCGCCTCCCGCCAGCTGCCCGAGGGCCTGGACGAGGCCCTGCCGGTGTTCCCCGCCGACGCCAAGGGCGTGGCCACCCGCGCCGCATCCGGCAAGATCCTCACGGCGCTCGCCGACACCATGCCCGAGCTGTGGGGCGGCTCGGCCGACCTGGCCGAGTCCAACAACACCACGATGGGCGGCGTCGAGAGCTTCGTCGCCGACCAACCGCCAGACCGCCGAGTGGAAGGGCGGCCCCTACGGCCGCACGCTGCACTTCGGCATCCGCGAGCACGCGATGGGCATGATCCTCAACGGGATCGCGCTCGAGGGCCTCACCCGCCCGTACGGCGGCACGTTCCTCGTGTTCTCCGACTACATGCGTCCGTCGGTGCGGCTGGCCGCGATCCAGCAGCTGCCGGTCACCTACGTGTGGACGCACGACTCGATCGGCCTGGGCGAGGACGGCCCGACCCACCAGCCGATCGAGCACCTGGCCGCGCTGCGCGCCATCCCGGGCCTGGACGTCGTCCGCCCGGGTGACGCCAACGAGACCGCGGTCGCGTGGCGCACCATCCTCGGCCACACCGACCGGCCGGCCGGCCTGGCCCTGACCCGCCAGGCGCTCCCGGTCCTCGACCGGGAGACGTTCGCCTCGGCGGAGGGCACCGCCAAGGGCGCCTACGTCCTCATCGACGGCGCCGACGGCAACCCGCAGGTCGTCCTGGTCGCCACCGGCTCCGAGGTCAGCATCGCCGTGGCCGCCCGCGAGCAGCTCGAGGCCCAGGGCGTCTCGACCCGCGTGGTGTCGATGCCCTGCCGCGAGTGGTTCGCGGCGCAGGACCAGTCCTACCGCGACGAGGTGCTCCCGCCGGCGCTGAAGGCCCGCGTGAGCATCGAGGCCGCGACCACGTTCGGCTGGCACGACGTCGTGGGTGACGCAGGGCGGGTCATCGGCATCGACCACTACGGCGCATCGGCCGACTACCAGACCCTGTACCGCGAGTTCGGGCTGACGCCCGAGGCGGTCGTGGCAGCGGCCACCGAATCCATCCAGGCAGCAGGAGGCAACTCATGACCAACCAGAACGACAACCTCAAGGCCCTGTCCGACGCCGGTGTCTCCATCTGGCTCGACGACCTCAACCGCCCGCTGATCACCAGCGGCCGGCTGCAGGAGCTCATCGAGACCAGGTCCGTCGTCGGTGTGACGACCAACCCCTCGATCTTCGCCGCGGCCCTGTCCGAGGGTGACGCGTACAACGCCCAGGTCAAGGACCTCGCCCAGCAGGGCAAGGACGTCAACGAGTCGGTGTTCGCCCTGACGACCGACGACGTGCGCAACGCCTGCGACATCTTCCTGCCGCTGTACGAGGCGACGGGCGGCCAGGACGGCCGCGTGTCGATCGAGGTCGACCCCCGCCTCGCGGCCGACACCGCCAAGACGGTCGAGGAGGCCAAGACCCTGCGCGCGAGCGTGGACCGGCCCAACGTGCACATCAAGATCCCGGCCAGCGTCGAGGGCCTGCCGGCCATCTCGCAGGTGCTGGCCGAGGGCATCAGCGTCAACGTCACGCTGATCTTCTCCCTCGACCGCTACCGCGGCGTGATGAACGCCTTCCTCACCGGCCTCGAGCAGGCCCGCCAGGCCGGCAAGGACCTGTCCCAGATCCACTCGGTCGCCTCCTTCTTCGTCTCCCGCGTCGACACCGAGATCGACAAGCGGCTCGACGCGATCGGCACCGACGAGGCCAAGGCGCTCAAGGGCAAGGCCGGCGTCGCCAACGCCCGCCTGGCCTACCAGGCCTACGAGGAGGTCTTCTCCACCCCGCGCTGGCAGGTGCTGGAGGCCGAGGGTGCCCACAAGCAGCGCCCGCTCTGGGCGTCCACCGGCGTCAAGGACCCGGCCTACCGCGACACCATGTACGTCGTCGACCTGGTCGCGCCGAACACCGTCAACACCATGCCGGCCAAGACCCTCGAGGCCGTCGCCGACCACGGCGACATCGCCGGGGACCAGGTGACCGGCGAGCTACGAGGACGCCAAGCAGGTCCTCGACGCCCTCGAGCGCCTCGGCGATCTCCTACGCCGAGGTCGTCGACGTCCTCGAGCGTGAGGGTGTCGACAAGTTCGAGAAGTCCTGGGGCGAGCTGCTCTCCGACGTCCAGGAGGAGCTGACCAAGGCCACCAACGACGACTCCTACGTCGAGGAGGGCAAGTGACGAACGTCGCCCTCGGCGTCGTCGCTGCCGGCCCGGCCGCGGACGCGGTCGGCCAGCACGTGCCGGCGCTGGTCGACGACCGGTTCGCCAGCAGGCTCTTCGCCCAGGACGCCACGCTGTGGGGTGCCGAGGCCGAGCCCGAGGCGGCGATCCGGCTGTCGTGGACCGGGCTCCCCCGGTCCTCGCGGCCGCTCGTCGGCGAGGTGGCGGCGCTGCGCGACCACCTGCGTGAGCAGGGGCTGGACCACGTCGTCCTCTGCGGGATGGGCGGCTCGTCGCTGGCACCCGAGGTCATCTGCGCCACGGCCGGGGTGGAGCTGACGGTGCTGGACTCCTCCTCCCCCGACGTCGTGCGTGCGGCCCTGGCCGACCGGCTGGACCGCACCGTCGTCGTCGTCTCGAGCAAGTCCGGGTCCACCGTCGAGACCGACTCCCAGCGCCGCGCCTACGAGGCGGCGTTCACCGAGGCCGGCATCGACCCCGCGGGCCGCATCGTCGTGGTCACCGACCCCGGCAGCCCCCTGGACCAGGAGGCCCGCGCCGCCGGCTACCGCGTCGTCAACGCCGACCCCCACGTCGGTGGCCGCTACTCCGCGCTCACCGCCTTCGGGCTCGTCCCGAGCGGACTGGCCGGCGCCGACATCGAGGCCCTGCTGGACGAGGCGGAGTCGGTCTCCGACCTGCTCGCCGAGGACGACGAGGCCAACCCCGGGCTGCGCCTGGCCGCCGCCATGGCCGGCACGTCGCCGCTGCGCGACAAGCTGGCGATCATCGACAGCGGCTCGGGCATCGTCGGCTTCGCCGACTGGGCCGAGCAGCTCATCGCCGAGAGCACCGGCAAGCAGGGCACCGGCATCCTGCCCGTCGTCGTCGGCAACCCCGACGACCCCGAGGTGCGCTGGCCCGCGGCCGACGTGACGGTCGTCCGGCTCGTCGGCGACACCGAGGACGAGGCGCCCTCGGCCACGACGCCCGACAGCGACCCGCCGCGCTCCGAGGTCCACGTCAGCGGCGCGCTCGGCGCCCAGATGATGCTGTGGGAGGTCGCGACCGCCGCCGCCGGCCGCCTGCTCGGCATCAACCCGTTCGACCAGCCCGACGTCGAGAGCGCCAAGAAGGCCGCCCGCGGCCTGCTCGACGCCGCCGGCAGCGCGCAGGCGCGGGCCGCCTTCACCGACGGCGCCATCGAGGTCCGCACCCTCGGCGGCGACTGGCTCGGCTCGGCCGGCACCATCGCCACGGCGCTGGACGCCCTGTTCGACCAGCTCGACCCGCACCACGGCTACGTCGCCGTGATGGCCTACCTCGACCGGCTCGCCGACGCCCGACTGGCCACGGCCCGCCGGGCCCTGGCGCGGCGTACCGAACGGCCCACGACGTTCGGCTGGGGGCCCCGGTTCCTGCACTCCACCGGCCAGTTCCACAAGGGCGGCCCGGCGACCGGGGTCTACCTGCAGATCACCTCGACCCCGCACCAGGACCTGCCCGTCCCCGGGCGCGACTTCACCTTCGGGGACTTCCTCGCCGCGCAGGCCGGTGGCGACGCGCAGGTGCTGGCCGACCACGGCCGACCGGTCCTGCGGCTCCACCTGACCGACCACGACAAGGGACTGGCCCAGCTGGCCGCCGTCCTGCGCCTGCCCACGTCCTCCACACCGGAAGGAGACGCATGAGCCCGGCTCGCGTCGCCCACGGCACCAACCCGCTGCGCGACCCGCGCGACAAGCGTCTCCCCCGCATCGCCGGCCCCTGCGGCCTGGTGCTCTTCGGGGTCACGGGCGACCTGGCCCGCAAGAAGCTCATGCCGGCGATCTACGACCTGGCCAACCGCGGGCTGCTGCCCCCGGGCTTCAGCCTGGTCGGCTTCGCGCGCCGTGACTGGGAGGACCAGGACTTCGGCAAGGTCGTCTACGACGCCGTCAAGGCCCACGCCCGCACCCCGTTCCGCGAGGAGGTCTGGCGCCAGCTGGCCGAGGGCTTCCGCTTCGTGCCCGGCACGTTCGACGACCCCGAGGCGTTCGACCTGCTCGCCGAGACGGTCCGCAGCCTGGAGGCGGAGCGGGGCACCGGCGGCAACCACGCGTTCTACCTGTCCATCCCGCCCGGCTTCTTCTCCACCGTCTGCGAGCAGCTCGACCGCAGCGGCCTGTCCAAGCCGGCCGCCGGCGCGTGGAGCCGGGTCGTCATCGAGAAGCCGTTCGGCCACGACCTCAAGAGCGCCCGTGAGCTGAACGACATCGTCGAGCGGGTCTTCCCGCCCGACGCGGTCTTCCGCATCGACCACTACCTGGGCAAGGAGACGGTGCAGAACCTCCTGGCCCTGCGCTTCGCCAACCAGATGTTCGAGCCGGTCTGGAACGCCAACTACGTCGACCACGTGCAGATCACCATGGCCGAGGACATCGGCATCGCCGGTCGCGCCGGCTACTACGACGGCATCGGCGCCGCCCGCGACGTGATCCAGAACCACCTCCTGCAGCTGCTCGCGCTCACCGCGATGGAGGAGCCGGTCTCCTTCGACGCCCAGGAGCTGCGCGCCGAGAAGGAGAAGGTGCTCTCGGCGGTCCGGCTGCCCAAGGACCTGGCCAAGTCCACCGCCCGCGGCCAGTACGCCGCCGGGTGGCAGGGCGGGGAGAAGGTCCAGGGCTACCTCCAGGAGGAGGGCATCGGGAAGTCCTCCACCACGGAGACCTACGCCGCGATCAAGGTCGAGATCGACACCCGCCGCTGGGCGGGGGTGCCGTTCTACCTGCGCACCGGCAAGCGCCTCGGCAAGCGGGTCACCGAGATCGCCGTGGTGTTCAAGCGCGCCCCGCACCTGCCGTTCAACCACACGGCGACCGAGGAGCTGGGCCAGAACGCCATCGTGATCCGGGTCCAGCCGGACGAGGGCATCACCATGCGGTTCGGCTCCAAGGTGCCCGGTGCGGCCATGGAGGTCCGCGACGTGACCATGGACTTCGGCTACGGCCGCTCGTTCACCGAGTCCAGCCCCGAGGCCTACGAGCGGCTGATCCTGGACGTCCTGCTGGGCGACCCGCCGCTGTTCCCCCGCCACGAGGAGGTCGAGCTGTCCTGGAACATCCTCGACCCGGTCGAGGCGTTCTGGTCCAAGCAACCCCGCCCGGAGCCCTACCCCGCCGGCAGCTGGGGTCCGCAGAGCGCGGACGAGATGATGAGCCGTGACGGCCGCAAGTGGAGGATGCCGTGATCGTCGACCTGCCCAGCACCACGACAGCGGCGGTGAGCAAGAAGCTCGTCCGGCTGCGCAACGACGTCGGGGCGATGGCCCTCGGCCGGGTGCTCACCCTGCTGATCGTCGCCGACGAGAGCGACGCCGACGACGCGATCGAGGCGGCCAACGACGCCAGCCGGCAGCACCCCTGCCGCATCATCGCGATCGTGACGGGCAACAGGCGCGGCGCCAGCCGGCTCGACGCCCAGATCCGGGTCGGCGGTGACGCCGGCGCCAGCGAGGTCGTGGTGCTCCGCCTGTACGGCGCCCTCGCCGACCACGGCGACAGCGTCATCACCCCGCTGCTGCTGCCCGACTCCCCCGTCGTGGCCTGGTGGCCCCGGGGCGCGCCGGGCGACGTCTCGGCCGACGCCATCGGTGCGATGGCCCAGCGCCGGATCACGGATGCGGCCGAGGCACGCAACCCGCACAAGGAGATGCAGCGGCGGGCGGCGACCTACACGCCCGGCGACACCGACCTGGCCTGGACCCGCGTCACGCTGTGGCGCGGCCTGCTGGCGGCGGCGCTGGACCAGCCGCCGTACGAGCCGGTCGTCGCCGCCACCGTCACCGGTGGCAGCGACTCCCCCTCCACCGACCTGCTGGCCGCGTGGCTGGCCCAGACGCTGAAGTGCCAGGTCACCCGGGCCAGGACCCGGGCGGGCACGGGCATGGTCAGCGTCCGGCTGGAGCGCCGCGGCGGTGACATCGACCTGGTGCGGCCCGACGGCGTCGTCGCGACCCTGGTGCAGCCGGGGCAGCCCGTGCGCCGGATCACGCTGTCGCGTCGGCAGCTGGCCGAGTGCCTGGCCGACGAGCTGCGCCGGCTCGACCCCGACGAGATCTACGCCGAGACCCTCACCAAGGGCCTGGTCAAGGTGGGCCGCAGCTCCGTGACCGCCACCGAGGCGATCGCCGAGGGCGAGGCGCCCTCGATCGAGGAGGCCCGCAAGCAGTCCCGCCGTGCGGCGCGCAAGAACCACAGCCAGGGCAGCAACGTCATGGTCAGCGCCTCCCCGCCCCCGGACCAGACCACGGACGAGGCGGTCAAGGCAGCGGCGTCCAGCAAGCTGGAGGCCCGCAAGGCCGGTACGCCGGCCGCCGCCACGAGCCGTCGCTCCACCCGGGTGACCGCCTCGGCCGGCACGGGCTCGGCCACGAAGGGTACGGCGACGAAGGCTGCGGCGACGAAGGCTGCGGCGAGGAAGGGTCCGACGACGAAGGCCTCGCCGCCGGCGAAGGGCCCGGCGACGAAGGCTGCGGCGGCCAAGGCTCCGGCCAAGAGGGCCTCGGCGAAGGCACCCGCCAAGGCGACGGCGAAGAAGGCCTCGGCGGCGAAGAAGGCTGCAGGCACGGCCGGCGGCACGGCGACTCCGTCCCGGACCCGCAAGGCCGCCGCAGCTGCACCGCCGGCCGACTCGTGACCCGCGGCGCGCCGGGGCCCGGCGTCGTCGTCCACCGCGACAAGCAGCTGCTCGCCGACGCGGCGGCGGCGCGGCTGGTCACCTCGATCGTCGACGCCCAGGCGTCGCGCGGCCGGGCGCACATCGTGCTGACCGGCGGCTCGATGGGCTCGGCGATCCTGGAGTCGCTGGGCCGGTCAGCGGCCCGTGACGCCATCGACTGGCGCCAGCTGGACATCTGGTGGGGCGACGAGCGGTTCCTGCCCTCCGGGGACGCCGAGCGGAACGAGACCCAGGCTCGCGCGGCGCTGCTCGACGCCGTGCACCTCGACCCGGCGCGGGTGCACCCGATGCCGGCGCTGGACGGGCCCGACGGTCCGGACGTCGACGCCGCGGCGGCCCGCTACGCCCGGGAGCTGGCGGACGCGGCCGGTCGCGGGCAGGACGTCCCGGCGTTCGACGTGCTCATGCTCGGGGTCGGGCCCGACGCGCACGTCGCCTCGCTCTTCCCCGAGCATCCGGCGCTGCACGAGCGGTCGGCGAGCACGGTCGGGGTGCGGGGCGCCCCGAAGCCGCCGCCGGTACGGGTGTCGCTCACCTTTCCGGCCCTGTGCGCGGCCCGGGACGTCTGGTTCCTGGTCTCCGGTGCCGACAAGGCCAACGCGGTCGGCCTCGCGCTGTCCGGCTCCGGCGAGATGCAGGCCCCGGCGGCCGGTGTCACCGGCACCCGCTCCACGACGTGGCTGCTCGACCGCGACGCCGCCACGCACGTGCCGCAGGCGCTGGTGCGGCCAGCCAGCCCCTGAACGGCGGGCTTCACCCCGCCCGCAACGAGAAAGGACGTCCCCCGGCCGCTGGGCCGGGGGACGTCCGTTCTCGTTGCGGGGTCAGCCGCTGCTCAGCTGATCAGCCCCCGGTCACGCAGCGTCTGCAGCGCCTCGTCCAGGATCGCCTCGCCGTCGGACTCGCTGCGGCGCTCCTTGACGTAGGCCAGGTGCGTCTTGTACGGCTCGACGCGGGGAGCGGTCGGGGGGTTCTGCTGGTCCTGGCCGGCGGGGAGGCCGCACCGGGGGCAGTCCCACGTCTCGGGGATGCCGGCACCGGCCTCCTCGGCAAAGCTGGGCTTGGTCTCGTGGCCGTTGGAGCACCAGTAGGAGATGAAGACCCGGGCGGCGGCGTCGCCGCGCTCGGCCTCCCCCATGGGTCCGGCGCCGACACGGCTGCCCCGGATCGCGTTACCACTTGCCACGGTCTACTCCTTGGAAAGTCAGGGAAGGCGGCCTGCCACACGGCGCTGGGCGCCGCAGCGGGTCGTCAGCTGGAGAAGCGCTCGATCAGGCCGAGGCCGATGATGGCGGCGGACCAGACCAGGCCGACGGCGACGGTGAACCGGTCGAGGTTGCGCTCGGCC
This sequence comes from uncultured Actinomycetota bacterium, assembly GCA_963724015.1. Lineage (GTDB taxonomy): Bacteria > Actinomycetota > Actinomycetes > Actinomycetales > Dermatophilaceae > CAVRTM01. The sequence goes on along the minus strand of CAVRTM010000014.1, from coordinate 460,010 downwards.
ACCGACGAACCGCCCATCGTGCTGGACATGCCGCCACCGAACATGTCCGACAGTCCACCGCCCTTGCCCTTGTGGAGCAGGATGAGCAGGGTCAGGAACAGGCCGCCCAGGACCAGGACGACCTGGAGGCCGATCTTCACTGCTTCCACTGTTGGTGCACCATTCTCGTTGTCAGCGTGTCCCTGTGGGGCACGCCCACAGGTCTCTCCCAGCCTACCTGAGGCCCCGACGGACCGCGGTCAGGACGCGGCCCGCCGGGTGGGCGCGTCGGCGTCCCCCCGACTCTGAGGTGGGCGGGGCCGCGGACGGTCAGGACCCGGCGGTGACGTGCTCGCGGTAGCGGCAGATCGAGGCGAACTCCTCCACCACGATCGAGGCGCCGCCCACCAGCGCGCCGTCGACGTCGGTCTCGGCCATGAGCGCGGCCACGTTGCCGGCCTTCACCGACCCGCCGTACAGGATCCGGATGCCGTCGGCGGTGTCGCCGGAGTAGAGCTCGGCCAGGCGGGTGCGCAGCGCGGCGCACACCTCCTGGGCGTCCGCGGGGGTGGCCACCTCGCCGGTGCCGACCGCCCACACCGGCTCGTAGGCGATGACGATGCTGCGGGCCTGCTCGGCCGGCACGCCCGTCCAGGGCCGCGTCGAGCTGGGCCAGGCACGTGCTCGACGTGGCCGCCCGCCTGGCGGACCTCCTGCCCCTCGCCCACGCACAGGATCGGGGTGAGCCCGTGCCGGTACGCCGCCTGCACCTTGGCGTTGACGACGGCGTCGTCCTCGTGGTGGTGCTGCGCGCCGCTCGCTGTGGCCCACGACGACGTAGACGCACTTGAGCCGCGCGAGGAACGCGCCGGAGACGTCACCGGTCCAGGCGCCGCTGTCGTGCGGCGACAGGTCCTGGGCGCCGTGCCGCAGCTGCAGCCGGTCACCCTCGATCAGCGTCTGGACGCTGCGCAGGTCGGTGAACGGCGGCAGCACCGCCACCTCGACCGCACCGAAGTCGTGCCGCGCGTCGCGCAGGGTCCAGTCCAGCTTCTGCACCAGGTGGGTGGCCTGCAGGTGGTCGAGGTTCATCTTCCAGTTGCCGGCCATGAGCGGGGTGCGCCCGGTCGCTGCCTGCGCCACGTCAGCCCTCCTCGCCGTCGAGGACGGTCAGGCCCGGCAGCGCCTTGCCCTCGAGGTACTCCAGGCTGGCGCCGCCACCGGTCGAGATGTGGCCGAACTGCTCGTCGCGGAAGCCCAGCTGGCGCACGGCGGCCGCGGAGTCGCCGCCGCCGACGACGGTGAGCGCGCCCGAGGCGGTGGCCTCGACCAGGGCCTGCGCGATGGCGCGGGTGCCCTCGGCGTACGGCGCCATCTCGAACGCCCCCAGGGGCCCGTTCCAGAAGATCGTGCGGGCGTCGGCCAGCCGCTCGCGCGAACGCCCGCGCGGACGCGGGCCCGATGTCCAGGCCCATCCGGTCGGCCGGGATCGCGTCGGCGGGCACGACGTCGTGGGCGGCGTCCGCGGAGAACGCGTCGGCCGCGACGATGTCGGTCGGCAGGACGATCTCGACGCCGCGCTCGGCGGCGTCGGCGAGGTAGCCCTTGACCGCCTCGAGCTGGTCGGCCTCGAGCAGGCTCTTGCCCACCTCGTGGCCCTGGGCCGCGAGGAAGGTGAAGACCATGCCGCCGCCGATGAGCAGCCGGTCGGCGGTCTGCAGCAGGTTGGCGATGACGGCCAGCTTGTCGCTGACCTTGGCGCCGCCGAGGACGACGGCGTAGGGGCGCTCCGGGGTCTGCGTGAGGCGCTCGAGCACCCCGACCTCGGTGGCGACCAGGCCGCCGCCGGCGTGCGGCAGGCGCGTCGCGACGTCGTACACGCTGGCCTGCTTGCGGTGCACGACGCCGAACCCGTCGCTGACGAACACGTCGGCGAGCGAGGCGAGGGCGTCGGCGAAGGCGCCCCGCTCGGCGTCGTCCTTGGCGGTCTCGCCGGGGTTGAACCGGAGGTTCTCCAGCAGGGCGACGTCACCGTCCTGCAGCCCGGCGACGACCTGCTGGGCGGAGCTGCCGACCGTGTCGGTCGCGAACGCCACCGGCCGGTCGAGCAGCTCCCCCAGGCGCCCGGCGACCGGGCGCAGGGAGTACCGCTGCTCAGGCGCGCCCTTCGGGCCGCCCGAGGTGGGCGCACACGACCACGCGTGCGCCCGCCTCGACCAGTCCGGTGATCGTCGGCACCGAGGCCCGGACCCGTCCGTCGTCGGTGATCCGGCCGTCGCCGTCCAGGGGGACGTTCAGGTCGCTGCGCACCAGGACCCGCTTGCCGCGCAGGTCCCCCAGGGAGTCGATCGTCTTCACGGCCGCCCCGGTCTCAGAGCGAGGAGCCGACGTAGGTCACCAGGTCGACCAGGCGGTTGGAGTAGCCCCACTCGTTGTCGTACCAGCCGACGACCTTGACCTGGTTGCCGAGGACCTTGGTCAGGCCCGCGTCGAAGATGCACGAGTGCGGGTCGGTGACGATGTCGGTGGAGACGATCGGGTCCTCGGTGTACTTCAGGATGCCCTTGAGCGGGCCCTCCGCGGCCGCCTTGATCGCCGCGTTGACCTCCTCGACGGTGGTCTCGCGGCCGGCCTCGAAGGTCAGGTCGGTGGCCGAGCCGGTGGGCACGGGCACGCGCAGCGCGAAGCCGTCGAGCTTGCCCTTGAGCTCGGGCAGCACGAGGCCGATGGCCTTGGCCGCGCCGGTCGAGGTCGGGACGATGTTGAGGGCGGCGGCGCGGGCGCGGCGCAGGTCCTTGTGCGGGCCGTCCTGGAGGTTCTGGTCCTGGGTGTAGGCGTGGATGGTCGTCATCAGGCCCTTGACGATGCCGAGCTCTTCGTGCAGGACCTTGGCCATCGGGCCGAGGCAGTTCGTGGTGCACGAGGCGTTGGAGATGACGGTGTGCGCCGCGGGGTCGTAGTCCTCGTGGTTGACGCCCATGACGATGGTGACGTCCTCGTTCTTGGCCGGGGCCGAGATGATGACCTTCTTGGCGCCGTTGTCGGCGTGCACCTTGGCCTTGGTGGCGTCGGTGAAGAAGCCGGTGGACTCCACGACGACGTCGGCGCCGAGGTCGCCCCACTTCAGGGCGGAGGGGTCGCGCTCGGCGAACGCCTTGAACGTGTGGCCGCCGACGGTGATGTCGGTCTCGGTCGAGGTCACGTCCTGGTCGAGGCGGCCGAGGATCGAGTCGTACTTGAGCAGGTGCGCCAGCGAGGCGTTGTCGGTCAGGTCGTTGACACCGACGATCTCGATGTCGGCACCCGACGCCTGCACGGCACGGAAGAAGTTGCGGCCGATGCGGCCAAAGCCATTGATACCAACGCGAACAGTCACGGAGATCCAGCCTTCCTGAGGAGCACGTCCAGCATGTCGGCGCGATGGTGGGCACCCGTGGGCCGGGCTCCCGGTCGGGACCACCTCGCGCGCCGTCGTACGACACCTCCGACCCTAGGGGATAGCCCGGGGTGCCCCGCAAACGCGGGTCAGGCCTCGAGCATGTCCACGGTCAGGTTGACGTCCGTGCCGGGGATGCCCAGGTCGCTCGCACGCTTGTCGGCCATGGCCAGCAACCGCCGGATGCGGCCGGCGACGGCGTCCTTGGTCATCGGCGGCTGGGCCAGCTGACCGAGCTCCTCGAGGCTCGCCTGCTTGTGCTCGACGCGCAGCGTGCCGGCCTCGCGCAGGTGGTCGGGGACGTCCTCGCCGAGGATCTCCAGGGCCCGCTCGACCCGCGCCCCCGCGGCGACCGCGGCCCGCGCCGAGCGGCGCAGGTTGGCGTCGTCGAAGTTGGCCAGCCGGTTGGCCGTGGCGCGCACCTCGCGGCGCATCCGGCGCTCCTCCCAGGCCATCACCGCGTCGTGGGCGCCGAGGCGCGTGAGCATGGCCCCGATCGCGTCGCCGTCGCGCAGCACCACCCGGTCCACGCCGCGCACCTCGCGGGCCTTGGCCTGGATGCCGAGCCGGCGGGCGGCCCCGACGAGGGCGAGCGCCGCCTCGGGGCCGGGGCAGGTCACCTCCATGGCGGAGGAGCGGCCGGGCTCGGTGAGCGACCCGTGGGCGAGGAAGGCGCCGCGCCACGCCCCCTCGGCGTCGCAGACCGCGCCGCTGACGACACGGGGCGGCAGGCCGCGGACGGGGCGCCCCCGGGTGTCGATCAGGCCGGTCTGGCGGGCCAGCGCCTCACCGTCCTGGACGACGCGGACGACGTAGCGGCTGCCGCGGCGCAGGCCGCCGGCGGCCATCACCATCACGTCGCTGGAGTGCCCGTAGACGTCGAAGATCTCCTTGCGCAGCCGCCGCGCGGCCTGTGCCGTGTCGAGCTCGGCCTCGACGACGATCCGGCCCCCGACGATGTGCAGGCCGCCGGCGAAGCGCAACGTCGCCGACACCTCGGCCTTGCGGCAGCAGGGCTTGGTGACCTCGAGACGACTCAGCTCGTCCTTGACCTTCGCCGTCATCGCCATGGGGGTCATCCTGCCACTGCGGTGCAAGCGCCCGGCGCCGGTCGCCGCGGCCCCAGCCGCGACCTCCGCCGCGACGGAGCTCAGCCGAGGATGTCGCGGTACGCCGCGGCCAGGCGCAGCGAGTCGTGGTGGCCCGGCGCGCCGTGCTCGGCGACCGGCGCGACGACCAGCTCGGCCCCGAGGCCGGCCGCGACGCTGCGCAGCACGGCCGCGTCGTCGACCACGCTGGGGTCGGCCAGCACCACGTCCAGCGTCAGCTCGGGGGCGTGGGCCGCGAGGACCTCCAGGTGGTTCTCGGCCGAGAAGCCCGTCGGTCTCGCCGGTGTGCATGACCAGGTTGAGGGTCAGCACCTTGCGCGCGGGGCTGGCCACCAGCGCCTCACGGACGGACGGCACGAGCAGGTGCGGCATCACGGAGGTGAACCAGGAGCCGGGGCCCAGGATGATCCAGTCCGCGTCGTGGATCGCCGCGGATGGTCTCCTCGCACGGCTTGGGGTCCTCCGGGTGCAGCCGGACGCCGAGCACCCGCCCCGAGGTGGACGCCACCTGCACCTGGCCCCGCACCGTGCTGACCGTCGTCGGGCCGTGCCGGGTCGGCGCCGAGGACGCTGGCCTCGATCTGCAGCGGCTCGGCCGCCATCGGCAGCACGCGGCCCCGGGCCCCGAGCAGCCGGCCGACGAGGTCCAGGCCGCCGACGGTGTCGCCGAGCAGGTCCCAGAGGGAGACGATGAGCAGGTTGCCCAGCGCATGCCCGCCGAGCGGTCCCGCGCCGGCGAACCGGTGCTGCAGGACGTCGCGCCACTGGTGCCCCCACTCGCTGTCGTCGCACAGCGCCGCGAGGGCCATCCGCAGGTCTCCCGGTGGCAGGACGTCGTACTCCTCGCGCAGCCGGCCGCTGGAGCCGCCGTCGTCCCCGACCGTCACGACCGCGGTGATCCGGTCGGTCACGAGCCGCAGCGCGGCGAGGGAGGCCGCCAGGCCGTGCCCGCCGCCCAGCGCCACGACCCCGGGGCGGCTCACTCCCGCCCCAGGTCACGGTGCACGAGGATGGTCGCGACGTCGCCGCCGCTGACCAGCCGGGACAGCGCCTCGGCGACCGCGACGGACCGGTGCTTGCCGCCGGTGCAGCCGACCGCGAGCGTGACGTAGCGGCGCCCCTCGCGCAGGTAGCCCTGCACCATCGGCTCCATCAGCGCCACGACACGGTCGATGAACTCCCCGGCACCCTCCTGGCGCAGGACGTAGTCGGCCACCGCCGGGTCCTTGCCGCTCTTGGAGCGCAGCTCGGGCACCCAGAACGGGTTGGGCAGGAAGCGCAGGTCGAAGACGAGGTCGGCGTCCAGCGGGATGCCGTACTTGAAGCCGAACGACATCACCGCCATGCGCAGCCGCGGACCCGCCTTCGGCGGCGAAGATCTGCGACACCTTGGCCGACAGCTGGTGGACGTTCAGCCCGGAGGTGTCGATGACCACGTCCGCCTCGGAGCGCAGGTCGCCCAGCAGGGTGCGCTCGCGCGGTGATGCCGTCGAGCATCCGGCCCTGGCCCTGCAGCGGGTGCGGGCGGCGGACGCTCTCGAACCGGCGCACGAGCGCCTCGTCGGTCGCGTCGACGAAGATGACGCGCGGGCGCCCAGCCCTTGTCGCGCAGCGCCTGCAGGGCCGCGCGGAACGCCGTGAAGAAGCTGCGGCTGCGGACGTCGATGACGGCGGCCAGCTTGTTGACGCCCGCCGCGGGAGTGCTCGGCCAGCTCGGCCATCGACAGGATCAGCTGCGGCGGGATGTTGTCGACGACGTACCAGCCGAGGTCCTCCAGGACGTTGGCCGCGGTCGAGCGCCCGGCCCCGCTCATGCCGGTGAGGATCACCAGGTCGGTGGACCCGGGGTCCACGCCGGCACCGGCGCGTGGGGTCGCGGTCGTGGCCGTCGTACCGGCCGGGACGTGCCCCGAGAGGTCGGTCATCGTCTTGCTCCTGGTCGCCTGGTCGATTGCCTAGTCGAGCACTTCACCGGTGGTGACGTTGACGGCGGGCACGCTCTGGGCCGCCTGTGCCGCCAGCGTCTGGGCAATGGTCGCAGCCAGGGCGGGCCCGATGCCCGGAACCTCGCGGATCTGCTCCTCCGATGCCGCCCGCACCTTCTTGACCGAGCCGAAGTGCCGCAGCAGCGCCTTGCGCCGCGACTCCCCCAGGCCCGGGATGTCGTCCAGTGCGCTGGAGGTCATCGCCTTGGACCGGCGCTGGCGGTGGAACGTGATCGCGAACCGGTGCGCCTCGTCGCGGACCCGCTGCAGCAGGTAGAGGCCCTCGCTGGTGCGCGGCAGGATCACCGGGAACTCCTGCCCGGGCAGCCAGACCTCCTCCAGCCGCTTGGCCAGCCCGACCAGGGCGACGTCGTCGACGCCCAGCTCGGCGAGCGCGGCGCGGGCCGCGTTGACCTGGGGCAGGCCGCCGTCCACGACCACGAGGTTGGGCGGGTAGGCGAACCGGCGCGGGCGCCCGGTGTCCGGGTCGATCCGGCTCGGCGCCGACGCGCCGTCGTCCTCGCCGTCACCCCCGGCCCGAGCCGCTCGCCACCCTCGCGCTCGTCGGCGCCCGGTGCGCCGCTGCCGACCCCCTCGATGTCGGTCGCGTCGGCGCGGTCGTCGAGGTAGCGCCGGAACCGGCGGGTGAGCACCTCGTGCATCGCCGCCGTGTCGTCGGTGCGCACGACGCCCTGCTCGTCGACGGTGCCGCGGACGATGAACCGGCGGTACTCGGACTTGCGCGGCAGGCCGTCCTCGAACACCACCATCGAGGCGACGACGTTGGTGCCCTGGACGTGGCTGACGTCGAAGCACTCGATCCGCAGCGGCGCGTCGGCCATCTCCAGGGTGTCCTGCAGCTCCTGCAGCGCCTGGCTGCGGGCGGTCAGGTCACCGGCGCGGGCGACCTTGTGCCGCGCCAGGGACTGGTCGGCGTTGCGCTGCACCGTCTCCATCAGCGCCCGCTTGTCGCCGCGCTGCGGCACCCGCAGGTCGACCTGGGCGCCGCGCAGGCCGCTGAGCCAGCGGGCGAGCAGGTCGGGGTCGGGGGGCAGGACCGGCACGAGGACCTCGCGCGGCACGCCCTCGGGCGACTCGCCGCCGTACACCTGCTGCAGGAGGTGCTCGACGACCTCGCCGGTGTTCTCGGCCTCCTTCTCGACCACCCACCCCCGCTGGCCGCGGACGCGGCCGCCGCGGACGTGGAAGACCTGGACCGCAGCCTCGAGCTCGTCCTCGGCGAGGGCGAACACGTCGGCGTCCGTGGCGTCGGTCAGCACGACCGCGGACTTCTCCAGGGCGCGGTTGAGGGCGCCGATGTCGTCGCGCAGGCGGGCCGCCTGCTCGTAGTCCATCTCGCCGGCGGCGTCCTTCATCCGGCGCTCCAGCCGCTTGACGAACTTGCCGGTGTTGCCGGCCATGAAGTCGCAGAAGTCCTCGGCGATGGCGCGGTGCTCGTCGGCGTCGACGCGACCGACGCACGGCGCCGAGCACTTGTCGATGTAGCCCAGCAGGCAGGGCCGCCCGACCTGGCCGGCCCGCTTGAACACGCCGCTGCTGCAGGTGCGCATGGGAAAGACCCGCAGCAGCAGGTCGAGGGTCTCGCGGATCGCCCAGGCGTGGGCGTAGGGCCCGAAGTAGCGCGTGCCCTTGCGCTTGGAGCCGCGCAGCACCTGCGCCCGCGGGAACTCCTCGCCCAGCGTCACGGCGAGGTAGGGGTAGGACTTGTCGTCGCGGTACTTGACGTTGAACCGGGGGTCGAACTCCTTGATCCAGGAGTACTCCAGCTGCAGCGCCTCGACCTCGTTGCTGACGACGGTCCACTCGACGCTCGCCCCCGTGGTGACCATCGAGCGCGTCCGCGGGTGCAGCGCCGAGATGTCCTGGAAGTACGACGAGAGCCTGGATCGAAGCGACTTGGCCTTGCCGACGTAGATGACGCGCCCGGAGCTGTCGCGGAACCGGTAGACACCGGGGTCGACGGGGATCTCACCCGGCCGGGGACGGTACGACGACGGGTCAGCCACGGTCCCAGTTTAGAAGTCCCTGCCGACAGGAGCTGCGGCCGCCCGCCGCCCGCGGCTCAGGTCACGGTGATCCGGTCCCCCTTGACGGTGACCGTCTTGGCCGGGAGCGGCCTGGTGGCCGGCCCCCGCTTCACCGCGCCCGTCGCGATGTCGAACCTGCTGCCGTGGCAGTTGCAGTTGATGGTGCCGTCGGCGACCGACGCCACCGGGCAGCCCATGTGCGTGCAGGTCGAGCTGAAGGCCTTGAACTCCCCCGCAGCCGGCTGCGTGATCACCGTCTTGGTCGCTGCGACGATGGTGCCGCCACCGACCGGGACGTCCGCCTTCGCGATGCCCCCGGAGCCGCCGGAGTCACCGGAGCCGCCGGAGTCAAGCCGCCGGCGGTCGAGGTAGCCGCGCTGCTGGCGCCGCCGCTGGAGCTGCCGCCGGCGGGAGTCCCCGCCGTCGAGGCGCTGCCGCACGCGGCGAGCGCGGTGGCACCGACGGCGGCGAGGCCAACGGCTCCCGCCCCGCGGATGAGGGTGCGGCGGTCGGGGCCTGTTGCGGTGGCGTCCTGGTCGGCACAGGGCATGGTGGTCCTCCGTTTCCCGGACGGGGTCGGCTCCCCGCTCCTGGAAGGGGGAACGTCCGTCGCGCCCCGGAGGTTCACCCGCCAGGGGTCGGGTCCGGACGGATGCGGCGGGTGGCTCCGGGGCGCCGGCGACTGTGCGAGTCTGGCGCTGCCGGGTGTGCCGGGAGGGGACGACCAGGGAGCGATGGATGGACGCGGGAGCGTACGACGCCTTCACGGGAGCACTGCAGGGATCGCTGGCCGGTCGTCCCGACGTCCTGGGGCTCGTCGCCCTCGGCTCCATGGCCGGGCGGGACTACCAGCCGGACGAGTTCTCCGACCACGACTTCTTCGTCGTCGCCGCGCCTCCGTCTGCCGAGCGGCTGCGCGAGGACCTGTCCTGGCTACCGGAGCGCGACCGGGTGCTGCTGTCGTTCCGGGACACGGCACACGGCCTGAAGGTGCTGTACGACGACGGCCACCTGCTCGAGCTGGCCGTGTTCGCACCGGAGGAGCTCGCGCTCGCCTCCGTCAACCGCTACCGCGTCCTGCTGGACCGGGCCGACGTGGCACCCCGGATGGACGCGGTCGCGCAGGCGACGGCCGAGGCGTCAGCAACGGGCGCGCCGACCGACGAGGCCCTGCTGGGGCTGTTCCTCGCGGCGCTCCTGGTCGGCGTGGGCCGGCATCTGCGCGGCGAACGCGCCAGCGGACGCAACCTCGTGCACGGGCAGGCGCTGCGGCACCTGCTGGTGCTGCTCGAGCGGCACGTGCCCAGCCCGCGCTCGGGGCTCCTGGACGACCTCGACCCGTACCGCAGGTTCGAGGCGGTCCACCCCGACCTGGGACGGCAGGTCGACGCCGCGCTCACGAAGGCGACGCCGCGGGCGGCGGTGCTCCTGCTCGACGTGGCCGAGCAGGAGCTGCGCGAGCGCGTCGCGCACTTCCCGTATGACGCGTGCGCCGTGGTCCGCTCGCGGCTGCACGACCCCCGCTGACCGGCCGCGACCGGACCCTCTTGCCGCCCGACCTCCCGCCGCCCACCTCCGAGCGGGAGGCCCGAGCGCGAGGGGCGACATCCGGGGGTTGAACCGCGCCCCGCAGGGGGTCCCCGGGTGCAGAATGCGACAGGGTCGCCCGTGACCTCCGCGCCCCCACCGAGGAGCACCGCATGAGCGAGATCAGCACCGTCGTGATCATCACCGCCAAGCCTGGCTCGGGGCCGGACGTCGAACAGGCCCTGCGCACCCTGGCGGCGGCCACGCACGCCGAGCCGGGCTGCCTGCTCTTCAGCCTGCAGCAGGGCATGCGCGACCCCGACGTCTTCGTCACGGTCGAGAAGTGGGACTCCCTGGACAGCCTGGAGACCCACCTCGCCTCCGACCACCTCGCCGAGGCGCTTCGAGCGCACGCGACACCTGCTGGCCACCGAGCCGCAGATCATCCCGGCGCAGCCGCTCGCGGCCGGCGAGGCGGCCAAGAGCACCTACTGACGAGCACCTGACCCGGGGACGGGTACAGCCCTTCCGCCAGGACGCCGCGCCGGTGTCAGGGCGCGCGCCGGTGTCAGCACCCGCGCGGTGTCAGCACCCGCGCGGTGTCAGGCACCCGCGCGGTGTCAGGACGCCCGCCTGGTCACGACGCCCGCCTGGGCGACTTCGCTGCCGCCTTGCGCGGTGCCGCCGCCTTGGTCGCCGAGGCCCGTGCCGTCGTCTTCTTGGCCGCGGTGGTCGCCGCGGCCACCCGGGCCGTCGCCTTCTTCGCCGGCGTCCTGGCCGCGGCCTTGGCCGCCGACTTCTTTCCCGGCGCCGAGGCCGTGGCCGACGCGGCGGCCTGCTCGGCGGCCCGGGCCCGCGTCGGGCTGACGCCGGTCGGCCGTCCCGGCGTGCGCGCGCTGCGCTCGAGGATCGGCGCGAGGAACCGGCCGGTGTGGCTCTCGGCCACGGTGGCCACCTGCTCGGGCGTGCCCTCGGCGATCACCCGGCCGCCACCGTTGCCGCCCTCGGGGCCCATGTCGATGATCCAGTCGGCGTTCTTGATCACGTCGAGGTTGTGCTCGATGACGATCACCGTGTTGCCCTTGTCGACCAGCCCCTGCAGCACGCCGAGCAGCTTGCGGATGTCCTCGAAGTGCAGGCCGGTCGTCGGCTCGTCCAGGACGTAGATCGTCCGCCCCGTCGACCGCTTCTGCAGCTCGGTGGCCAGCTTGACCCGCTGCGCCTCACCGCCGGAGAGGGTCGGCGCCGGCTGACCGAGCCGGACGTAGCCGAGACCGACGTCCACGAGGGTCTTCAGGTGCCGGGAGATCGCCGGCACGGCCGCGAAGAACTCGGCCGCCTCCTCGATCGGCATGTCGAGGACGTCGGCGATCGTCTTGCCCTTGAAGTGCACCTCGAGCGTCTCGCGGTTGTAGCGCGCACCGTGGCAGACCTCGCACGGGACGTAGACGTCGGGCAGGAAGTTCATCTCGATCTTGATCGTGCCGTCGCCGGAGCACGCGTCGCAGCGGCCGCCCTTGACGTTGAAGGAGAACCGTCCCGGCATGTAGCCCCGGATCTTGGCCTCGGTCGTCTCGGCGAAGAGCGTGCGCATGTTGTTGAAGACACCGGTGTAGGTCGCCGGGTTGCTGCGGGGCGTGCGCCCGATCGGGCCCTGGTCGACGTGCACGACCTTGTCGAGGTGCTCCAGCCCCGTGACGGTCTTGTGCCGGCCCGGCACCTGGCGGGCGCCGTTGAGCTTGTTGGCCAGCACGGTGTAGAGGATGTCGTTGACCATCGTGGACTTGCCCGAGCCGGACACCCCGGTGACCGCCACCAGGTTGCCGAGCGGGAAGCCGACGCTGACCTCGTGCAGGTTGTGCTCCCGCGCGCCGACGACCTTGACCTCGCGGCCGTCCTGGGGGCGGCGCAGCTCGGGGGTCGGGATCTCCTTGCGACCGGAGAGGTACTCGCCGGTGACCGAGTCGGGGTGGGTCAGCAGGTCGGCGACCGTGCCGGAGTGCACCACGTGGCCGCCGTGCTCCCCGGCCCCGGGGCCGATGTCCACCACCCAGTCGGCGGTGGCGATCGTGTCCTCGTCGTGCTCGACGACGATCAGCGTGTTGCCCAGGTCGCGCAGCCGCGTCAGGGTCTCGATCAGGCGGTGGTTGTCGCGCTGGTGCAGCCCGATCGACGGCTCGTCCAGGACGTAGAGCACGCCGACGAGCCCGGAGCCGATCTGGGTGGCCAGCCGGATCCGCTGCGCCTCGCCGCCGGACAGCGTGCCGGCGGCCCGGTCCAGGGAGAGGTAGTCCAGGCCCACGTCCAGCAGGAAGCCGAGCCGGGCCTCGATCTCCTTGATGACGCGCTCGGCGATCTGCCGCTCGCGGGTGGTGAAGTCGACCTCCTGCAGGAACTTCGCGCAGTCGGCGATGGGCAGGGCGCAGACCGCGGAGATGCTGCGGCCGCCGAGCAGGACGGCCAGGGACTCGGGCTTCAGGCGCGACCCCTGGCACTCGGGGCACGGCACCTCGCGCATGTAGCCCTCGTAGCGCTCGCGGCTCCAGTCGGAGTCGGTCTCGGAGTGCCGGCGCTTGACGAAGGGCACGACGCCCTCGAACCCGGTCGTGTAGGACCGGTCGCGGCCGTAGCGGTTGCGGTACTTGACGTGGACCTTGTAGTCCTGACCGAACAGCAGCGCCTCACGGGCCCGCTCGGGCAGCGAGTGCCACGGCTTGTCGAGGGAGAACTTCAGGTCCTCGGCCAGCGCGGTGATCACCCGCAGGAAGTAGTCGGCCGAACCGGAGCCCTGCGCCCACGGGGCGATCGCGCCGTCGCGGATGGACAGGTCCTCGTCCGGGATCAGCAGCTCGGGGTCGACCTCGAGCTCGGTCCCGAGGCCGGTGCACTTGGGGCAGGCGCCGAACGGGGAGTTGAACGAGAAGGAGCGCGGCTCGATCTCGTCGATCGACAGCGGGTGGTTGTTGGGGCACGCCATCTTCTCGGAGAAGCGGCGCTCACGGTCGGGGTCCTTGGCGTCGAGGTCGACGAACTCGACGATGAGGGTGCCGCCGGTGAGGCCCGAGCGCCGTCTCGACGGAGTCGGTCAGCCGGCGCTTGGCCCCGGTGTCGTCGCCCTTGGCGACGAGCCGGTCGATGACCACCTCGATGGTGTGCTTCTTCTGCTTCTCCAGCTTGGGCGGCTCGGTCAGCGAGATGACCTCGCCGTCGACGCGGGCCCGGGAGAAGCCCTTGGTCTGGAGCTCGGCGAACAGGTCGACGTACTCGCCCTTGCGGGCCTGGACGACCGGCGCGAGGACCTGGAAGCGGGTGCGCTCGGGCAGCTCGAGCAGCTGGTCGACGATCTGCTGGGGCGTCTGCCGGGTCACCGGCTGACCGCAGACCGGGCAGTGCGGCCGTCCGGCACGGGCGAACAGCAGGCGAAGGTAGTCGTAGACCTCGGTGATGGTGCCGACGGTGGACCGCGGGTTGCGGTTGGTCGACTTCTGGTCGATCGAGACCGCCGGTGAGAGCCCCTCGATGAAGTCGACGTCGGGCTTGTCCATCTGGCCGAGGAACTGGCGCGCGTAGGCCGACAGCGACTCGACGTAGCGGCGCTGGCCCTCGGCGAAGATCGTGTCGAACGCCAGCGAGGACTTGCCGGACCCGGACAGGCCGGTGAAGACGATGAGGCTGTCGCGGGGCAGGTCGACGCTGACGTCACGCAGGTTGTGCTCTCGCGCGCCGCGGACGACGAGGCGGTCGTGCTGGTGGCTGGGCAGGGCAGGGGTTCCTTCGGGCACGTCGACAATCGTAGGTGCCCGCACCGACACCCTCCTCCCCGAAGCCGGCCGGGCGGTCCTCAGCCGCCGGGCATACGGTGCGGTCATGGCACTTCCGATCGAGGACTACGCCGTCCTGGGCGACACGGGCACCGCCGCCCTCGTCGGCCGTGACGGCTCCGTGGACTGGCTCTGCCTGCCCCGGTTCGACTCTCCCGCCTGCTTCGCCGCGCTCCTCGGCACGCCGGAGCACGGCCGCTGGCTGATCGGACCCGTGGGCCGGGCGACGACGACCCGCCGCTACCGCGACGACAGCCTCGTCCTGGAGACGACCCACGAGACCGACACGGGGGTGGTGAAGGTGACCGATCTCATGCCGTTGCGGGACGGCCGCGCCGACATCCTGCGCCGCGTCGTGGGGGTCTCCGGCACGGTCCGGATGCGGCACGAGTGGGTGGTGCGGTTCGGCTACGGCAAGGTCCGGCCGTGGGTCCGGCGCCGCGTCGACGGCAGCGGCAACGAGGTCATCTCCGCCGTCGCCGGCCCCGACATGGTGGTCCTGCGCGGCGCCGCGGCTGCCGCGGGCCGTCGACGGGCGCCACGAGGACGAGTTCGACGTCAACGAGGGCGAGGAGCTCACCTTCTCCACCACCTGGTCCCCCTCGCACAAGCCCGTTCCCGTGGCCGTGGACGTCGACCGCCAGATCGCCGAGACGATCGCGCTCGAGCGAGCGCTGGTTCGCCCGGCTGCGACTACGCCGGCCCCTACCGGGCGGCGGTGACCCGCTCCCTGCTGGTGCTGCGGCTGCTCACCCACGGCGGCACCGGCGGCATCGTCGCCGCCCCCACCACGTCGCTGCCGGAGGACTTCGGCGGCAGCCGCAACTGGGACTACCGCTTCTGCTGGCTGCGCGACGCCTCGCTGACCGTCGAGGCGCTGCTGGCCTCCGGCTTCGACCAGGAGACCCGCCTGTGGCGCGGCTGGCTGCTGCGCGCCATCGCCGGCGACCCCGAGGACATGCAGATCATGTACGCCGTGGACGGCGCCCGCGAGCTGCCCGAGCGCGAGCTGACGCACCTGCCCGGCTACGCCGACTCGCGGCCGGTCCGGCTCGGCAACGCGCGCGGTCGACCAGCGCCAGACCGACGTGCTCGGCGAGGTGATGGTCGCCCTGGAGGCCGCCCGCGAGGCCGGCATCCGCGACTCGGCCGACTCCTGGGCGCTGCAGCGCACGCTGGTCGAGGACCTCGCGCAGCACTGGAAGCAGCCCGACAACGGCATCTGGGAGATCCGCGGCGAGCAGCAGCACTTCACCCACTCCCGCGTCATGGTCTGGGCCGCGTTCGACCGGGCCGTCGCCGCGGTCGAGCGGCACGGCCTCGACGGACCGGTGGAGCGGTGGCGGGCGCTGCGGGAGGAGGTGCGCCAGGAGGTGCTGACCCACGGCTACGACAGCGAGCGGGGCACCTTCACCCAGCACTACGGCACCAAGGAGGTCGACGCCTCGCTGCTGCTGATCCCCACGGTCGGGTTCCTGCCGCCGGACGACCCGCGCGTGCTCGGGACCATCCGCGGCGGTGGAGGAGGACCTGATGCACGAGGGGCTGCTGCTGCGCTACCGCACCGGCAGCGGCGTGGACGGGCTGACCGGCGACGAGCACCCGTTCCTCGCCTGCTCGTTCTGGCTGGTGTCCGCGTACGCCGGTGCCGGGCGCGACGACGGAGGCCCACACGCTGATGAAGCGCCTGGTGTCCCTGTCCAACGACCTCGGGCTGATGGCCGAGGAGTACGACCCCGTGCGCGAGCGGATGGTCGGCAACTTCCCGCAGGCGTTCAGCCACCTCGCGCTGATCAGCGCCGCCGTCACGCTGGGCGCATGAGCTCCCACCTGCTCGAGAACCTCGAGCTGCTGGAGGCGGAGACCCGCTCGCTCCTGGCCACCGCGACCCGGTCTGGACGACGCGGCGATGGCCGCCCCGAGCCTGTGCGCGGGATGGACCCGCGCCCACGTCGTGACGCACGTGGCGCGCAACGCCGACGCCCTGTGCCACCTCGCGCGCTGGGCGACCACCGGCGTCCGCACGCCGATGTACGCCTCCCCCGAGGCGCGGGACGCCGACATCGCCGAGGGCGCCCGCCGGCCCGCCGCCGAGCAGGTCGCCGACCTGGTCTCCTCCGCCGCCCGGTTCGCCGAGATCGCGCCCTCGCTCGCGGGTGCCGCCGAGGAGCAGCAGGTGGAGGTGCGCGGCGGCCGGACGGTGGCCGGCCGTGACCTGCCGACGCTGCGGCTGCGCGAGGTCGTCCTCCACCATGTCGACCTGGACCTGGGCTACTCCGCTCGCCGACGCCGACGCCGGCTTCGTCGAGCGCACCCTGCGCCGCGCCGTCGCCACGCTGGCGGACGCCCCGACGGCTCCGTCGCTGCGGATCCGCAGCGACGAGGGCGACGTGTGGTCGATCGGCGACGGGGCGACGTCCGTCACCGGCAGCCGGGCCGGCCCTGCTGCTGTGGATCGCCCGGGGCCGCGCGGACGCGGTGACGGCCGAGGGGCCGCTACCGAGCCTGCCGGCCTGGGGCTGACCCGCTGAGGGAAGCGCCGTCGGTCAGGCGCCCGCGGACTCCCGGCTCACGCCTGCCTTGCGGGCCAGCGCCACCGCACCGAGTGCAGAGTGAACGTTGAGCTTGGACAGGATGCTCTGCACGTGCGTCCGGACCGTGTTGGGCGACACCTTGAGCAGCTCGCCGATCTGCGTGCGCGACAGCCCGTCCATCAGACCGAAGAGCACGTCGCGCTCACGGTTGGTGAGCCGGCCGATCGCCTCCTGCTCGGGGGTCGCGGCCGGACCGCCGGCGGAGAGGTACATCAGCGCCTTCGTCAGCATGTCGGACGGGATCCGGCTCTCGCCGCGACCCGCCGCGCGCACCGCCGCGACGAGCGTGTCAGCCGTGTCGGCCTTGTCGACCCAGCCGCGGACGCCCATCTGCGACCGCCTCGAGGACGCGGGGGACCTCCTCGGCGGCACCGGTGACGACGACGATGCCGATGTCGGGCCAGGTCTCCAGGATCTCGCGGCCCAGGCGCAGCCCGTCGTCACCGGCGAGGTCGAGGTCGAGCGCGATGACGTCGACGTCGTTGCGCTGGAGCAGCTCCCAGCTGTCGCTGGCCGCCCGCGCGGTCCCGACCACCGTGAGGTCGTGCTCCTCCCGCAGCCGACTCGCCAGCGCGTCGGCGAAGACCTGGTGGTCGTCGATGACCGCCACCCTGATTGCTGTCGAGCTCATGCATACCGTCCTTGGTGCGTGATCCTGTGGTGTCCGTTCTGCTGCTCAGCCGAACGGGTCCTGCAGTGCGTGTGCCGGTGCGGGCGTGCGGGTTCAGTCCTGAGGCACGGGTGGGCCGTTCGTCACGCCGCCGGCGTTCATCAGCGCGGCGACCTGGAGCCGCGAGTGGACGCCGAGCTTGGTGAGGAGGTTCTGGACGTGGGTGCGGGCGGTGCTGCGCTGGACGCCGAGGTTGCGTGCCATCTCCTCGGTGGTCTGGCCGTCGAGGATGCACCGCATCACCTCCCACTCGCGGTCGGTGAGGAACCGCAGCACCCACAGCGGGTTGTCGGTGGACTCCCGCGAGCTCTGCACCTGCTGGAGCAGGTCGGAGTCCACGGCCATGTGCCCGTCGCGGGCGCGTTCGAGGGCGGCGATGATCTCGGTGACCGGCCGCTCCTTGCTGACGAAGCCGTGGGCGCCCTTGCCGATGGCCTCGGCCACGACCGTCTGGTCGGTGGACCCCGACAAGATGATGATCTTGGTCGTCGGGGAGGCGGCGTGGATCAGGCCGATGGCGCTGAGCCCACTCTCGTCGGGGAAGGACACGTCGAGCAGGCAGGCGTCGGGCTGGTGCTCGCGCACGGCCTCGACGGCGTCGCCCGGCCGCCCGGGGGTGGCCACCACCTCGTGACCCTCCTCGGTGAGGGCGAGGGCGAGGGCGTCGACCAACAGGCGGTGGTCGTCGCACACCACCAGCCTCATGAAGCCACCGCCCGGGCGCCGAGCCCCGGCAGCACGATCCGGGCGACGGCCCCGTGCGGCGCGCCGGACCGGGGCGTCAACGTGAACTGGCCACCGCTGGAGGACACCAGCGCCGCGGTGATGGTGAGCCCCATCGAGGTGTGCGCGGCGACCTTGCCGAGCCCGGGGCCGTCGTCCTCGATGATGACGTGGATGCTGCCGGCCTGCTCGTGCACGTCGATGCTGACGTGGCCGCCGGGGCCTGCAGCCCGGATGGCGTTGTCGAGGATGCAGCCGATGGCCCGGCCCAGCCCCACGGGCGGCACGAACGCCACGGCCCCGGATCGGCCGGCCACCGCGATCGCGCATCCGGCGGTGGGACGGGCGCGGTTGACGCAGCCCCGGACGAGATCCAGCACGTCGACCACGTCGGGGTGGTCGACCGGCGCGTCGGTGAGGACGTCGTCGATCATCGAGGCGAGCCAGCGGGCCTCGTCGCGGATGGTGGCCAACCTGCGTTCGGGGTCACCGCCCCCGGACTCGGCGAGCATCAGGATCGCCGACAGTGGCTGGCGGAGGTCGTGGCACAGCGCGCGTACGGCGTCGACGCCGGCGGCGTCGCGCAGGGGGTCGGTGTCGGACAGTCTGCGTGTCGTCATCGTTCCTCACCCGTCTCGAGCCCGGTGCGGTAGCGACTCCCCCTGGAGGCGTAACCGCGTCTGCTCCAGCCAACGTAGGCGTACAACAATGCTGGAACCATAGTCATTTTTGACTAGGACTTGTCGGTTCTTGACCAAGCCTTGACCTGTTTGCCGGAAACGGCAACCTATGGTCCGGAATGGCCTGCCCCGCAGGGCAGGCGGCCCGGGGCCAACCAGGGCCTCCACGTGCGGCCGCAGCCGGCGACAGGGCACCCGTTCCGGCGTCGCCCGCGACCCCGTCGGCCCTGCTGCAGTCTCCCCACCGCCGGGCCCCGGCGCAACCGTCGCGGTCGCGCGGCCAGCGCCCTCTCAGCGTCCAGGCAGCCCTGCGGCTCGGACCGGCGGGTTCACGCAGGGTCGCCAGGACATGGCGCCGGTGCGCCCTAGGCCGAGGAGGAGGCCACGCGCTGCCGGTGCGAGCGCGCCTTGGCACGGTTGCCACAGACCTCCATCGAGCACCACTGGCGCGACCGGTTGCGGGAGGTGTCGTAGAACGCCCACCGGCAGTCGTCGGCCGGACAGATCTTGACCCGGTCGAGCCGGCGCTCGATGGCGACCTTGGCGGCGGCCGCCGCGACGAGCCCGACCGGAGAGGAGGCGCTGAGCTCCACCGCACCGTCCGCGGTCAGCGCGACCTGGATGCCGACCGAGCGGACCTCGGCGCACGGTTGCCCCTCGGCGCGGGCCCGCAGGTCGCGGCGCAGCTCGCGCGCCTGCTCCAGGTCCCCCGCTCCGGGTTCACCGAAGGACCCGTGCAGGCCCTGCTGCCGCAGCCAGCCAGCCCATTCCTGCGTCGACGCCAGCACGTCGGTGCCCTCGTCGACGTCCAGCGTGTTGAGGAAGGCCACGACCAGGTCCGCGGGGTCGCCGCATGTCTCGAGCAGGACAAGGCCGGAGGAGGTCATGTAACCACTGTAGCGCGATGGGTGGTTGCGCCCCGATGTGGTAACTGCCATAGTGATTTTGCCGGTTATCGCACAGGGTCACCGGCGTCCGTCCGAAGGAGAGAACCGTGTTCCACCCCGAGATGAGCCGGGCCCTCGCCGACCAGCATGTCCGCGACCTGCACCGCCTCGCCGCCAGCTCCGTGCGTCTCGACGCTCCCCCGTCGCCCGTGGGCCAGCGCTGGGCCGTGCTCGCCGTTCGCCTGCACCTGCGCCGCGCCGCCGCCGCCACACCCGTTGCGTCCGCCTCCGCGCCCCGGCCGGGTCGCGCTCGCCGCGCCGCCACGCCGACTCCGCAGGCCGGATCGGCCCCGGCGCGACAGCCGATGGGCTGCATCGCGTGACCGCCCCATCCGACGCGCCCGTCCCGGTGCGCCTCGACACGGTCGTCCTCGACTGTCCCGACCCGGCCGCCCTGGCGCGCTTCTACGCCGCGCTGCTGGGTCGGCAGGTCGACCCGGGCGGCGACGCCACCTGGCAGAGCCTCACCGGGGACGGGTCGGGGCCGTCGCTGGCCTTCCAGCGCGCCGAGCGGTACGTCGCCCCCTCCTGGCCCGACGGCGTGCCGCAGCAGATGCACCTCGACCTGACGGTGACGGACATGGCGGCCGCGCACGCCCGCGCCGTGCAGCTGGGCGCCGTGCCCCTGGACCCGCAGCGCGCCCCGACGGGCGACGAGAGCCGGGGCTTCCGGGTCTACGCCGACCCGGCCGGCCACCCCTTCTGTCTCTGTCGCTGTGCGCGCCGGTTCCGTGGCCCGGGCACCGGCGACGAAGGGGTCAGGAGGCGTCGTGCAGCCGGGACGCCACCAGCTCGCCGACTCGCGCGAACGTCGGCAGGACCAAGGAGCCCCGGTCGGCTCCCGTGACGTCATCGGCGAGGCCGGTCGCGGTGACGGCCACCGAGGCCCAGCTCCCGCCGGCTCCGACCAGCATCATGTCGTGCCGTATGCCGTGCAGCTCGCCGGTCTTGTTGCCGTGCCAGACGCCCTCAGGCAGCAGCGCCGGCAAGCCGTCGAGGAACTGCTGCGCGGCCAGGACACGCAGGGCCAGCTCCGTCTGGGCCGGTGGCAGCAGCGCGCCTGCTCGCAGCAGCGCCAGGACGCGCGCGAGGTCGGCCGCGCAGGTGGTGTTGTCGCGCCCCTCGAGGACCGCCTCCGGGTCCATCAGCCGCCGGCGCACCGACGTCCGCACCATGCCCAGCGCCGGGCAGAGCCGGTCCACGGCGCAGAGGCCGACGAGGTCCAGCAACGCGTTCGTGGCGTCGTTGTCGCTCAGGGTGATCATGAGGTCGAGCAGCTCCCCGACGGGCAGCCGGGTCACCGACGTCAGCGCCGCGAGGGGGCCGCTGCCGCCGACGCGCCGCTCCCCCAGCCGGACGGGATCGCCCAGCCCGAGCTCGCCCCTGGCCACCTGCCGCAACACCGCTACCAGGACCGGCACCTTGACCGTGCTCGCCGCCGGGACCACCCGGCTCCCCTCGATGTCGGCCAGCACGCCGGTCGGGTCCGCCACCACGACCGAGACGTGCCCCGGGGCCGCGGCGACCAGGTCCGCCAGGGGCGCGGCCAGGTCGGCCAGGTCGCCCTGGCCCCCGGTGGGACGAGGGGCAGCGAGGTGGTCCATGGCAACGGAGTATGCCCGTCAGCGGCGCCGGACCCGGCATGTGAGGATGCTCGACATGCCGACCGCCACCATCGTCACCGTGCCCGCGACCATGCTCTGGGTCGAGCCGACGTCCCCGCGCGAGGTCGACACGCCGGCCGTGACCGCCCACCCTGACGTGCCGGCCTGGCTCCGCGGTCTCGACGAGGTCGAGGACGGCCGGATCGGTCTGCACGGTCGGGTCGAGAGCCAGCTGGTCCAGGGCGAGCCCGTGCAGGTCATCGGCAGCCGGGAGGACTGGCGCCAGGTCATCTGCCTCTGGCAGCCGAGCTCGGTGGACGCCCGCGGCTACCCCGGCTGGATCCCCGCCGCACACCTCGGCGAGGCCGAGGCGCCGACGGGCGCCGCCCCCGCGCCGGACGCGCGGGTCTCCGGCGCGGCACTGCTCGCCACGGCGCGCCACCACCTCGGGCTGCCCTACCTCTGGGGCGGCATGTCGACGTACGGCCTGGACTGCTCCGGGCTGGTGCACCTCACCCTGCGCACGCTGGGCCTGGTCGTCCCCCGTGACGCCCACGACCAGCAGGAGGCCGCGACGCCCGTCCGGTCGGAGGACGTGCAGGAGGGCGACCTGCTCTTCTTCGCCCGCGACGGCCAGCCCGCCCACCATGTCGGCATCGCGACCGGGGACGGCCGCATGCTGCACGCCCCGGAGACCGGCGCCGTGATCGTGGAGGAGCCACTGACCCGTGAACGCCGGGAGTCACTCAGTGGCGTCGGGCGGTTCACCACGGGGCCCGACGACCCGCGGTGACCGCACGCATCCCCGCACCGCTGCTGGTCCTCGCCGCGGTCGTCTCGGTGCAGTTCGGCGGGGCGCTGGCGGCGACGCTGGTCCCCCGGATCGGCCCCGCCGGGTCGGTGGCCCTGCGCCTGGTTCTGGCCGCGGCGGTGCTGCTGGCGGTGGCCCGCCCCCGGTTGCGCCGTCGCAGCCGGGCGGACTGGATCACCGTCTCGGCGTTCGCCGTGGTCCTTGCCCTGATGAACCTCTGCTTCTACGCCTCCCTCGCCCGGCTGCCGATCGGCGTCGCGGTGACGGTCGAGTTCATCGGCCCCCTCGTCCTGGCCACCGCGCTGTCACGCCAGCTGCGCGACCTCGTGGCCGTGGCCGCGGCGGCCCTCGGCGTCGTGCTGGTCTCCGGGGCGCTGACCGCCCCGCGGGACCAGCTCCAGGTCACCGGGATCCTGCTCGCCCTGGCCGCGGGCGCCTGCTGGGCGGCGTACATCCTGCTCAGCGCGCGCACCGGCACGCACTTCGCGCAGCTGGACGGCCTGGCGATCGCCATGGCCATCGCGGCCGTGCTGGTGGCGCCGCTGGGGCTCGCGACGGCCGGCACCGCGCTCTTCACCTGGGACGCGCTCTGGCGCGGAGCCGGGATCGCGCTCCTGTCTTCGGTGCTGCCCTACTCCCTGGAGCTGATCGCGCTGCGCCGGCTGAGTGCCCGGGTCTTCGGGGTCCTGTTGAGCCTGGAGCCGGCCGTCGCCGCCCTCGCCGGCCTGGTCGTGCTCGGCCAGGCCCTGTCCCGGCCGCAGCTGCTCGGGCTCGCCTGCGTCATGGCGGCGAGCGCCTCGGTGATGGGCTCGCGGGACAGTTCCGGGGTCACGCCGGACCGTGAGCCCGGCGTGACCGCCTGACTCCGGCGGCGCGCCTCCGCCACGTGCCCCAGCCCCGCGCAGCAACGACTCGACGTCAGCCGCCGCCGTCAGCCCCCGACCTGAGACCGCTCATCCCGGCGGGTCTTGAGCAGGCTGGCGATGGTGGTGACCGCCAGGATGCCGACGATCACGGCCAGCGACTGGACGATGCTGATGTCCGGCGCCCCGCTGATGTGGCTGGCCGCCGTTGATGAACGGCAGCTCGTTGACGTGCATCGCGTGCAGGATCAGCTTGACGCCGATGAAGCCGAGCAGGATCGCCAGCCCGATGCCGAGGTAGACCAGGCGCTTGAGCAGGCCGCCGATGAGGAAGAACAGCTGGCGCAGACCCATCAGGGCGAAGATGTTGGCGGTCAGCACGAGGAACGGCTCCTGGGTCAGGCCGTAGATCGCCGGGATCGAGTCGAGGGCGAAGAGCAGGTCGGTGGTGCCGAGCGCCAGGATCACGATGAACATCGGCGTGATCAGGCGGCTGCCGTTCTCCTTCACGAAGAGCTTGGCGCCGTGCCACTCGGTTGGTGGCGGGGAAGCGCCGCTCGACCCACTTCAGGAAGCGGTTCTCCTCGAACTCGTCGTCGTCGCTGTCACCCTCGCGGGCCAGCTTGACCGCCGTGTAGATGAGGAACGCGCCGAAGAGGTAGAACACCCAGGAGAACTGGTTGATCGCAGCGGCACCGACGGCGATGAAGATGCCGCGCAGGACCAGGGCGATGACGATGCCGACCATCAGCGCCGACTGCTGGAGCTTTTCCGGCACCCCGAACTTGGCCATGATGATGAGGAAGACGAAGAGGTTGTCGACCGACAGCGAGTACTCGGTCAGCCAGCCCGCGAAGTACTGGGTGGCGAAGTCGGCACCGGCGAAGTGCCAGACCCCGAGGCCGAACATGACCGCCAACCCGACGTAGACCGCGAGCGCGGACCCCGTCTCCTTGTTGGACGGCACGTGTGGCCTGCGCCCGATGATGAAGACGTCGAAGAGCAGGATCGCCGTGGTCACCCCGAGGGTGAGGATCCACAGCCAGATGGGAACGTTCATGAGATCGGGAGGCCTTCCGGTTCCGGCGCACAGGCAGGTGGCCGGAGGTCTCTCCCGCCCCAACGTGGCGGACCGGCCCCCCGGGACACCCACGCAGGCGCAAGAGTCCGTGATGACGAGGAAGCCGCGTGGGGATACTCCCCTCCGTGGTCACCCCGAGTCTCCCAGACGCCCGGGGTCCGCCCAAATCGGGCACCGCCGCTGACAGCCACGAGATCGTCGACGACGCCGGCACCGGACCGGTCGGCAGCCACGCACCCTCCACGCGCAGGCCACGCCGTCAAGCGCCGCACCAGCCTGGACCGGCCGCTCCCCCGGCGAGATCAAAATGCGCCCGCGACCTGGGCCGGGTCTACCCCTCGCCGGTGAAGCTGATGGTGACCTCGCCCTGCAGCACCTCCGGCGGGTCACCCGCCAGATCGGAGACGGTGTCCTGGATGAACTGCCGGGCCGCCCGCACGGACTCCTCCGCACCGGCCTGGTCCGAGAAGACGCTGATGCTGAAACCGCCCTCCGCGGAGCGGGCCAAGTAGTAGCTCTGGAAGCCGGAAACGCCCCGAATGACGTTCTCCACCTCCCCGGAGCGTCGTCCCAGCTCGTCGATCAGCTCGGCGGACCCCTTGTAGTGCCGGATCACTGCGTACGCCATGGCGCTCACCTCTGGTCGGCCCTGCCGGCCCCTGGACCTTCGCAGCGTATCGACCGCTCGGGGCGCCGGTGAATAACTCGGACAGGGGGAAGCACGGGCGCCACCCCGGTCGCCGTGGGGCGTCGTCCCTGCTGGTCAGACGGTGATGGTCTCCAGCTGCGGTGCCCGGGCGGGTGCGGGAGTGAGCCGGCCGCGGCGGTCCGCCCAGACCTCGAACGCCAGCGTGGCGAACGGCGGGACGGACGCGACTGCCGCCAGCAGCACCGTCTTCAGGCCCCAGCGCAGTGGCCGGCGGACGACGAGGACGCTGACCAGGTAGGCGACGAAGATGGCGCCGTGGATCGGGCCGAAGACCTGGACGCCGAGGTCGGTCACCTTGAGTACGTGCTTGAACAGCATGCCGACGAGCAGTCCGGCCCACGAAAACGCCTCGGCGATGGCCACAGTGCGAAAGAGGGCGCGGGGGTTGAGCGACACAAGAACATCCATCCGGGTGAGGGCCTGCAAGAAGGTGCGGCCGCAGCGCGGCCGACCCGTCAAGCCTAACCGCCTGCGGCCGGGCGCCTGCTCCTGGGCAGCTTCGCCACCACGGTCGCATAGGAGGTGTCGACCGCCTCCAGGATCTCTACGTCCGGAATCGCCCCGCCGAGGTCAAGGGTGTTCCACCCGGAGCGGCCGATGTAGGCCATCGCGCGGGCGTGCGCGGGGTACTGCAACAGCCACTCATTCGCCTCCTCCCGGTTGGCGCCGCACTTCACGCCGACCGACGTGCCCGAGCCGAGGAACGCGAAGATCTTGTCAGCGACCTTGGCGACGACGTCGCCGTCCCAGGGCTCGTCCTGCCAGGCACCGGGCAGCGACAGGCAGTGCGCCCGGAGCTGGTCGCCGGTGAGCCGACGGCTCGAAGCTCCTGCCCCGGGGCCGCCGCCCGCCGCCTTGGTGCCCACCCGGACACCATGGATGAGGTCCGTGGCGCGCGCAAGCCCTCATCGGTCGCGGCCGCCGCGTTGTCACCGTTCGTGCACGCTCACCGTCGCGAGGAGTGTGCGGCCGGCAGGTCCGCTCGTGGAGATGCGCAGCGTCTTGCCCAGGACCGGGCGGACCACGAGGGCAACGTCGCGGCCGCGCGCGTCGTGGACGGCCTGAACGACCGTGCCCGCGCCATCGTTCGGGTCGAGCTCGGTCGCGATCCCGTGGTCGCAGTCCGCGACCTGAAGCGCCACCACATCACCCGTGGTGACACTGGTGACGGCCACGGGTGGTCGTGGCAGTCGCGCATCGGAGACAAGCATGTTGTAGCCGACACGGTGGCCGCAGATGTCGGTCTCCCCCATGGAGACGTTGCCCGTCTCGTGGCGACAACCGGCGAGCAGCACGACAAGCGCCGCAAGAACCGCAGCTCCGCGCTTCACACCCCACCCCCTTGGGCCCCCCGTCGCCGACCAGATCCGCCTACCGCCCAGCAGGCCGACGGCTCGTCCTCGGATGCGTCCGGTTGCTACCTCGCGCACCTGACCCGGCCCTGAGGTCCGCTCCGGGGAGCGGGCCCGACGCCACGCCCGGGCTCACTGGAGGCAGAACTCGTTGCCGTCGGGGTCCTGCAGCACCACCCAGAACTCCCCACGCTGCTCAGCCTCCCGGAGCTGTGTGGCCCCGAGAGCCACGGCCCGCGCGGCCTCGGCGCGGACGTGTGCCGTCCGTTCGTCGGCCGGCAGCCCGGCGCCGACGTTGACGTCGAGGTGCACGCGATTCTTGGCCACCTTGGCCTCGGGGACCCGCTGGAAGAACAGCCGCGGCCCCGCCCCGGCCGGATCCACGATGGCGTAGGCGCTGTCGCGCTCGTCCTCTGGCACGCCCCACGCCGCCAGCGCCTCCTGCCACGAGCCGAAGCCCTCCGGCGGCGGCTGCTCGACGTATCCGAGCAGCTCGGCCCAGAACGCTCCCAGCCGTGCCGGGCCACTGGCGTCGAAGGACACCTGCACTCCCACCGTCATGACGGTCTCTCCTCTCCTCGTCGTCGTCCACCGGGCCGCCCAGCCTGCGTGGTGCAGCAGCCCACTGCTCCAGCCGGCCCGCGTCCCCCGCCTTGACGGCCGCGTCGGGGCGGGCGCCCGGGCCGGCAGCTGCACCGCGGCCGGTCGGCCGGTCGGCCCGCGGCCGGTCGCCCGGAGGTAACCAGCACCTGCGTGCACCTGCCCCAAGCCCCGACCCGTCAGCCGGTCGCAGCGGTCATCTGACGCAGCTCCTTCTTCAGGTCGCCGAGCTCGTCGCGCAGTCGCGCGGCCAGCTCGAAGTGCAGGTCTGCAGCGGCCTGGTGCATCTGGGTGGTGAGCTCCTGGATGAGGTTGGCCAGGTCGGCCGCCGGCATCTCGGCCAGCCGGCCGCTGGACACCGTGACGTCTGCCGCGAGGGCGCCGCGGCCACCCGCGCCGCCACGGGCCTTGCCGCGCGACTGGGACCGGCCACTGCCGAGCAGCGCCTCGGTGTCGGCGTCCTCCCGATCGAGCAGGTCGGTGATGTCGGCGATCTTCTTGCGCAGCGGCTGCGGGTCGACGCCGTGCGCGAGGTTGTAGGCGATCTGCTTCTCGCGGCGCCGGCTGGTCTCGTCGATCGCCTGCTCCATCGAGGGGGTGATCTTGTCGGCGTACATGTGGACCTGCCCGGACACGTTGCGGGCCGCCCGGCCGATGGTCTGGATCAGGCTGCGGGCCGACCGCAGGAAGCCCTCCTTGTCGGCGTCGAGGATGCTGACCAGGGAGACCTCGGGCAGGTCAAGACCCTCACGCAGCAGGTTGATGCCGACCAGCACGTCGTACTCGCCCATCCGCAGCTCGCGCAGCAGCTCGACCCGCCGGAGGGTGTCGACCTCGCTGTGGAGGTAGCGGACGCGGACGTCGCGCTCGAGGAAGTAGTCGGTGAGGTCCTCGGCCATCTTCTTGGTCAACGTCGTGACGAGCACCCGCTCGTCCTTGGCGACGCGCTCGCGGATCTCGTGCAGGAGGTCGTCGATCTGGCCCTTGGTCGGCTTGAGCACGACCTCGGGGTCGACCAGCCCGGTCGGGCGGATGATCTGCTCCACGACGCCGTCGGACTTGGCCAGCTCGTACTGCCCCGGCGTCGCGGAGAGGTAGACGGTCTGGCCGACCCGCTCGAGGAACTCCTCCCACCGCAGCGGGCGGTTGTCCATCGCGCTCGGGAGACGGAAGCCGAAGTCGACGAGGTTGCGCTTGCGGGACATGTCCCCTTCGTACATCGCGCCGATCTGCGGCACGGTGACGTGGGACTCGTCGATGACCAGGAGGAAGTCCTCGGGGAAGTAGTCGAGCAGGCAGTTGGGCGCCGAGCCACGGGCGCGCCCGTCGATGTGCAGGCTGTAGTTCTCGATGCCCGAGCACGACCCGACCTGGCGCATCATCTCGATGTCGTAGGTCGTGCGCATCCGCAGCCGCTGGGCCTCGAGCAGCTTGCCCTGCTTCTCGAACGCCGCGAGCTGGTCCTCGAGCTCGAGCTCGATGCCGCGGATCGCCCGCTCCATCCGCTCCGGACCGGCGACGTAGTGGGTCGCCGGGAAGACGTACATCTCGCTCTCCTCGCGCACGATCTCGCCGGTCAGCGGGTGCAGCGTGTAGATCCGCTCGATCTCGTCGCCGAAGAACTCGATCCGGATCGCGAGCTCCTCGTAGACCGGGATGATCTCGACCGTGTCGCCCCGCACCCGGAACGTGCCGCGGGTGAACGCGAGGTCGTTGCGGGTGTACTGCATCTGGACGAACCGGCGCAGCAGCTCGTCGCGCTCGATCTCCAGGCCGACCCGCAGCCGGGCCATCCGGTCGACGTACTCCTGCGGGGTGCCGAGGCCGTAGATGCAGGACACCGAGGCGACGACGATGACGTCGCGCCGGGTCAGCAGCGAGTTGGTCGCGCTGTGCCGCAGCCGCTCCACCTCGTCGTTGATCGAGGAGTCCTTCTCGATGTAGGTGTCGGTCTGGGCGATGTACGCCTCGGGCTGGTAGTAGTCGTAGTAGCTGACGAAGTACTCGACGGCGTTGTTGGGCAGCAGCTCACGGAACTCGTTGGCGAGCTGGGCGGCCAGCGTCTTGTTGGGCGCCATGACCAGCGTCGGCCGCTGCACCTGCTCGATCAGCCAGGCGGTCGTGGCCGACTTGCCCGTGCCGGTGGCACCGAGCAGCACGACGTCCTCCTCGCCGGCCTTGATCCGCTTGGCGAGGTCGGCGATGGCGGTGGGCTGGTCACCGCTGGGCTCGAAGTCGGAGACCACCTGGAAGGGTGCCACCGTGCGCTGGAGGTCAGTCGTGGGCCGCATGAGTCAACCGTAGACGCCAGCACCGACAGGGGGTCACCGGCAGTCACTCGCACGGCCCGGCGGCCGATCAGGACAGAGCCACGGTGAGCGCCGTCGCCACCGCCCCGGCCGCCGCGAGGGAGGCCACCAGGGCCACGGCCCGCATCGGCGGCCACGGCGAGGGAAGCTCGCGGGCGGGCTGGTCATCGCGGTCATGGCGGTCAGGCGGTCACGTCACCGGTCATGGCGGTCATGGCGGTCATGGCGGTCAGGATGCCCACGGCGCTCGTGCCTGCCGTGGTGGCCGTGCAGGTGCCGGATCCGCGGCACGGTGCGGCCGACCAGCGCCACTGCGACGAGCGTGGACAGGGACCCCAGCACGACCAGCGGCCAGGCACCGAGACGGGCGTCGACCAGCAGCAGCGGGAGCGGCACGACGACCGCGATGATCGCGGTCCGTTGCCAGGCCAGTGCGGTGCGCTCGCGCGGCAGGCCGTTCCGGCCGGGGACGAGCGTCATCGACGCAGCAGCTGCAGGATGGTGAGCACCAGGGTCAGCATCGCCAGGCAGATCACGCCTCCGGCCAGCCAGGCCAGGGCCCGCGGCGCCGGCAGCCGCTGGCTGTGACGCAGGGCCCGCTCCACCCGTGCCCAGCCCGTCACCGCGCGCCACGCCAACAGCGCACCACCGACGCAGACCGCCGCACCGATGAGCGCCGACCACTGGGGCAGCGTCGCCAGGCTGCCGACGGAGATGAGTGCGACGCCACCGCCGACGAGGGCCAGGGCCGTGCGCATCCAGGCCAGCGCCGTGCGCTCGTTGGCCAGGCTGAAGCGGGGGTCGGGCTCCTCGCCCTGGCCGTAGACGCTCACCGGTCGCCGCTGCGGCTCCGAGGGCGCCCGCCCTCCCCGACGGACCGTCCGCCCGGCCCGACGCACCGTCCCCCGGACCTCCCGGGCCCTCCGCTCCGGTCAGGTCGACCACTGCGTCTTCCCCGCCCACGCCCGCGCCCGGCCGAGCGCCAGAGCCACCCAGGGCTCCTTGGCCGCCGTGTAGTCGGTGGTGCTGGACCGGGTCGCCGCCAGCTCCCGCTTGAGGTCGGCGTAGGCGCCGGCCTCCTCAGGGCAGGACCGCAGCCAGTCGCGGAACAGCAGGGCCACCTCGTGCCCCGGGCTGCCCACCCGCCGCACGTGCACGTGCGCGACCCGGCCGGGGTCGGCGCTGCCGTGGAACCGCTTCTGCCACTCGGCCGGGTCCGGCGCCCAGTCGTGCACCGTGTCCTGGACGTTGCCCTCGGACCGGGGGAACCCCAGGTCCCGCAGGGCCCGCACGAATGCGGCCTCGTCGGCGTCCGCGAGGTCGCGCACCCCCACCTGCAGGTCGAGAACGTCCTTGGCGAGCAGGCCGGGGACGCTCGTCGAGCCGATGTGGTCGACCCGGAGCGCCCGCGGCCCGAGGGCGTGCCCGAGGCGCTGCACCAGCCGCTCCGCTTGCGCCGGCCACGACCCGTCGTACGGGGCGAGGGTCGGCACGTCCGGGCGGCGTGGCGCGCCGGTTCGCGCAGGAGGTTGTCGTTGAACGGCACCAGCCGGTCGTGCCACAGCGCGTCGACCTGGTCGAGCAGCTGGCGCGGGCTGCCCTCGTTGTCCAGCCACACGTCGGCGGCGGCACGGCGCTGGTCGTCGTCCGCCTGGGCCGCGATCCGCGCCCGGGCGTCGGTCTCGGCCAGTCCCCGGGCGGACACCAGCCGGGACACCCGGGTCGCCTCGTCGGCGTGCACCACGACGACGAGGTGGTAGGCCGGGCCGAGGTGCTTCTCGACCAGCAGTGGCACGTCGTGCACGACAAC
The DNA here is from genome assembly GCA_963724015.1 of uncultured Actinomycetota bacterium. GTDB lineage: Bacteria > Actinomycetota > Actinomycetes > Actinomycetales > Dermatophilaceae > CAVRTM01. The sequence continues at coordinate 429,352 of CAVRTM010000014.1, read as the reverse complement.
CGCGTCGGCGGGTGCCTCCGCGACCAGCTCGGCGGTCCGGGCGCGCACGAGCGGGTGGGTGATCCGCTCGAGGTCGGCGCGCGCCTCGGGGTTGCTGAACACCAGCGCGCCGAGCGCCGCCCGGTCCAGCGTCCCGTCGGCAGCGAGCACCTGCGGGCCGAAGCGTCGCCGCACCTCGGCGAGGCCGCAGGTGCCCGGCGCCACCACCTCACGGGCGATGCGGTCGGCGTCGACGACGACGGCGCCCAGCTCGCCCAGTCGGGCCGAGACGGTGGACTTGCCCGAGCCGATGCCCCCGGTGAGACCGACCTGCAGCACGGCCTCAGGCGTCCGCGAGGCGGGCCGGGAAGCCGCCGGTGGCCACCGGGCCCCACCGGGTCGGCGTCACCCGCAGCAGGCTCTTGCCCTGCGCGGTCATCGCCGCGCGGTACTCGTCCCAGTCGGGGTGCTCACCGGAGATCGCGCGGAAGTAGTCGACGAGCGGCTCGAGGGCGTCGGGCAGGTCCAGCACCTCGCAGGTGCCGTCGACCTGCACCCAGGCACCGCCGAAGTCGTCGGACAGCACGAGGACGCTGACCTGCGGGTCGCGGCGGGCGTTGGCGGTCTTGGCGCGCTCGGGATAGGTCGAGATGACGATGCGTCCCTGCTCGTCGACGCCGGCGGTCACCGGGCTGGCCTGCGGGCTGCCGTCCCGACGGCGCGTGATGAGGACCATCTGGTGCCTCGGCCGGACGAAGTCCAGCAGCTGGTCGCGGTCGACGGAGTCGTTGGTTGCGATGGTGCGTGCCATGCCGCACAGCCTGTCACGCGCGCCGGTACGCCGTCGCGCCACCTGTCCCGCGCCCGTACGCCGCGCCACCCGTCGCGCGCCCGTACGCCGCGCCACCCGTCCCGCGCGCCGGTGCCGGCCCGCGGGCGGGGCGGCCCCGGACGCACGAAGGCCCGGACCAGGTGGTCCGGGCCTTCGTGCGTCGACACGCCGCTCACAGGGGCGTCACGTCGTACGGATCATCCAGTGCTCAGCCGCCGGTGAGCTTCTCGCGCAGGGCAGCCAGCGCCTCGTCGGAGGCCAGCGTGCCGCCACCCTGGGAAGCGCCACTGTCCGAGGACGAGGACGAGGACGAGCTGCCGCCGGTCGAGGACGAGCTCGAGGAGCTCGTCGACGGGCCGCCGGAGGAGTAGGACGTCGCAGCCTCGGGGTTGGCCGCAGCCTCGGCGTCGTCCTTGACCGCCTGCTCGACCTGGGCGCGGTGCGCCTCCCAGCGGGAGTGCGCCTCGGCGTACTGCTTCTCCCACTTCTCGCGCTGCTCCTCGTGCCCCTCGAGCCACTCGTTGGTCTCGGGGTCGAAGCCCTCGGGGTACTTGTAGTTGCCCTTCTCGTCGTACTCGGCGGCCATGCCGTAGAGCGTCGGGTCGAACTCGGCGACCGCGCTGCCCTCGTCGTTGGCCTGCTTCAGCGACAGCGAGATGCGGCGACGCTCGAGGTCGATGTCGATGACCTTGACGAAGATGTCGTCGCCGACGTTGACGACCTGCTCCGGCAGCTCCACGTGGCGCTCGGCCAGCTCGGAGATGTGGACCAGGCCCTCGATGCCGTCGTCGACGCGCACGAACGCACCGAACGGGACGAGCTTGGTGACCTTGCCCGGGACGACCTGACCGATCGCGTGGGTCCGGGCGAAGTGCTGCCACGGGTCCTCCTGCGTCGCCTTCAGCGACAGGGAGACGCGCTCGCGGTCCATGTCGACGTCCAGGACCTCGACCGTGACCTCCTGGCCGACCTCGACGACCTCGGAGGGGTGGTCGATGTGCTTCCAGGACAGCTCGGAGACGTGCACCAGGCCGTCGACGCCGCCGAGGTCCACGAACGCACCGAAGTTGACGATGCTGGAGACGACGCCGGAGCGGACCTGACCCTTCTGCAGCTCCTTGAGGAACGTGGTGCGCACCTCGGACTGGGTCTGCTCGAGCCACGCACGGCGGGACAGGACCACGTTGTTGCGGTTCTTGTCCAGCTCGATGATCTTGGCCTCGATCTCCTTGCCCACGTAGGGCTGGAGGTCGCGGACGCGCCGCATCTCGACGAGCGAGGCGGGCAGGAAGCCACGGAGGCCGATGTCGAGGATGAGCCCACCCTTGACCACCTCGATGACGGTGCCGGTGACGACGCCGTCCTCCTCCTTGACCTTCTCGATGGTGCCCCAGGCGCGCTCGTACTGCGCGCGCTTCTTGGACAGGATCAGGCGGCCTTCCTTGTCCTCCTTCTGGAGGACCAGGGCCTCGACCTCATCGCCCACGGAAACGACCTCGGAGGGGTCGACGTCGTGCTTGATGGAGAGCTCGCGGGAGGGGATGACACCCTCGGTCTTGTAGCCGATGTCGAGCAGGACCTCGTCCCGGTCGACCTTGACGATGACACCTTCGACGATGTCTCCGTCATTGAAGTGCTTGATCGTCGCGTCGATCGCGGCGAGCAGTTCTTCCTCAGACCCGATGTCGTTGATCGCGATCTGGGGGCTGGCCTTCTCGGCCGTGCTGGCAGTCATGTAGTGGGGGCTCCGTTGGGTGGACATGAAGTTGAAGGACCCGCGCATCGGACGCAGGACCACGGTGGACATGGGATGTACGCGCACACGCATGTGCCTGCCCACCTTACCGAGGGGCTCTCGGGCAGGTCAAAGCCGGTCCACAGGCCCGGGTGGGCGCGGGCGGCTCCGGCCGGGCACGGCAGGATGCCCCTGTGAGCGACGACATCGGAGCCTTCTCCCAGGTGGCGCGGCGCGAGGCCGCCCAGGGCGAGACCGTGCGGGCCAACCGCTCCTGGTGGGACGAGGAGGCCACGGAGTACTACGCCGAGCACGGCGCGTTCCTCGGCGACGAGGACTTCGTCTGGGGCCCCGAGGGCCTGCGTGAGGCAGGAGGCACGACTGCTCGGCGACCTCGAGGACCGTCGGGTGCTCGAGGTCGGTGCCGGCGCCGGGCAGTGCAGCCGGTACGCCGCCACCCGCGGCGCCCAGGTGGTCGCCACGGACCTGTCCTTCGGGATGCTGCGGGAGGGCCTGAGGCTGAACCACCGGTTCCGGCACGCGACCGGCCGGACGGCGCCGCTCGCCCAGTGCGACGCGACCGCCCTGCCGTTCGCCGACGCCTCCTTCGACGTGGTCTTCACCGCCTACGGCGCGGTGCCGTTCGTCGCGGACTCGGCCGCGCTGATGCGCGAGTGCGCCCGGGTCCTGCGCCCCGGTGGCCGGTTCGCCTTCTCCACCACCCACCCGTTCCGGTGGGCGCTGCCGGACGACCCGGGCGAGGCCGGGCTCACCGTGCGCGGCTCCTACTTCGACCGCACGACCGTACGTCGAGGAGGACACCGAGGGGCGCGCCCTGTACGTCGAGCACCACCGCACCCTCGGTGACCGGGTCCGCGAGCTGACCGCGGCCGGGCTGCAGCTGGTCGACCTCGTCGAGCCGGAGTGGCCGGCGTCCAACACCCAGGTCTGGGGCGGCTGGAGCCCGCTGCGCGGGGCGCTGATCCCCGGCACCGCCATCTTCGTGACCCGCAAGCCCTGACCCGCAAGCCCTGGCTCCACGCGCCGCCGCTCCCCCACTGTGTGCTCCTGCGTCGGCGTCCCGGCACCCGCGGGCCGCCGATTCGCCGACCCACCGGCACAAAGACGGGTGGGTGGCAGGTGGGTGGCGGGTGGGTGGGGCGGCTCGGTGGGTCGGTCGGTGGGTCGGCGGGTGCGCGAGGTGCTCGGGTCAGTGGCCGGCGTCCTGCCAGGAGGAGCCGACGCCGATGCTGACCTCGAGCGGGACGTCGAGCTCGACCGCCGCGCCCATCTCCTTGCGGACCAGCGCCTCGACCGACTCTCGCTCGCCGGGCGCGATCTCCAGGACGAGCTCGTCGTGGACCTGCAGCAGGGTCCTCGAGCGGGCTCCCGCCTCGGTCAGCGCCGCGTCGACCCGCAGCATCGCCAGCTTGATGATGTCCGCCGCGGAGCCCTGGATCGGGGCGTTGAGCGCCATCCGCTCGGCCATCTCGCGGCGCTGCCGGTTGTCGGCGGTGAGGTCGGGCAGGTAGCGGCGGCGGCCGAGCATGGTCTCGGTGTAGCCGGTGACCCGCGCCTGGGCGACCACCTCACGCAGGTAGTCGCGGACGCCACCGAAACGGGCGAAGTACTCCTCCATCAGCCCGCTCGCCTCGCTGGTGGCGATGCTGAGCTGCTTGGACAGGCCGAACGCCGACAGGCCGTAGGCCAGGCCGTAGGACATCGCCTTGACCTTGGACCGCATCGCGCTCGTGACGTCGGAGGGGTCGACGCCGAAGACCCGCGACCCGACGAAGCGGTGGAGGTCCTCACCGGTGCGGAACGCCTCGATCAGCCCGGCGTCGCCGGAGAGGTGGGCCATGATCCGCATCTCGATCTGGCTGTAGTCGGCCGACATCAGCGACTCGTAGCCCTGCCCGACGACGAAGACCGAGCGGATCCGTCGGCCCTCCTCGGTGCGGATCGGGATGTTCTGCAGGTTGGGGTCGGTCGAGGACAGCCGCCCGGTCGCCGCGATCGTCTGCTGGTAGGTCGTGTGGATGCGGCCGTCGTCGGCCACGGACTTCAGCAGCCCCTCGACGGTGACCCGCAGCCGGGTCGCGTCGCGGTGGCGCAGCAGCGCCTCGAGGAACGGGTGCTCGGTCTTGGCGTAGAGGTCGGTCAGCGCGTCGGCGTCGGTGGTGTAACCGGTCTTGGTGCGCTTGGTCTTGGGCATGCCGAGGGTGTCGAACAGGATCACCTGCAGCTGCTTGGGCGAGCCGAGGTTGATCTGCTCGCCGCCGATCGCGTCGTAGGCGTCGCCCTGGGCCTCGCGCATCGCCGCGGCGAACTGCGCCTCGAGGGCGGTCATCGCCTCGACGTCGGCGGCGATGCCGACCTGCTCCATGCCGGCCAGCACGTCGACCAGGGGCAGCTCGATCTGGCTGAGCAGCGCCGCGCCGCCAGTGGCCTCGAGCTGGGTGTCGAGCGAGGCCGCGAGGTCGAGGATGGCGCGGGCCCGCACCATGGCCGTCTCCGCCGCAGCGTCGCCGTCGGCGGTGAAGTCGAGCACGCCCTGGCCGCCGGACTCGGCCTCGGAGCGCAGCTCGCGCTGCAGGTTGCGCAGCACGAGGTCGGCCAGGTCGTAGGAGCGCTGGTCGGGCCGGACGAGGTAGGCCGCCAGCGCGGTGTCGCTGGTGACGCCGGCCAGCGGCAGCCCGCGGGCCCGCAGCGCCTGCAGCGGCCCCTTGGCGTCGTGCAGCGCCTTGGCGCGGCCGCCGTCGCCGAGCCACGCCCGCAGGCTCTCCTCCGCCGGCTGGTCGAGCGCGGCGACGTCGATGTAGGCGGCGGGACCGGCCGCGGTGGCGACCGCGACGGCCTCGACGTCGCCGGTGCCGCGCGCCCAGGACCCGACCACGCTGACGCCCACCCGCGTGCCGGGCGCGGCGTGCTCGTCCAGCCACGCCGGCACCTCCTCGGCGGACAGGACGCTGCCGTCGACCTCGAAGCCGGACTCGGCCTCCTCCTCCACCGACTCGAGGGTGTCGAAGAGCCGGTCGCGCAGCACCCGGAACTCCAGGCCGTCGAAGACCTGGTGCACCCGGTCGCGGTCCCACACCTGGCGGGCCAGCTCGGGCACGGCGACCTCGAGCGGGACGTCGCTCACCAGCTGGTTCAGCCGCCGGTTGCGCAGCACGCCGTCGAGGTGCTCGCGCAGCGACTCCCCCGCCTTGCCCTTGATCTGGTCGACGTGGGCGACCACGCCGGTGAGGTCGCCGTACTGGTTGATCCACTTGGCGGCGGTCTTGGGGCCGACCCCGGGCACCCCCGGCAGGTTGTCGGAGGACTCGCCGACGAGCGCGGCGAGGTCGCTGTAGCGCTCGGGCGGGACGCCGTACTTGGTCTGGACCGCCTCGGGGGTCATCCGGGCCAGCTCGGAGACGCCCTTGACGGGGTAGAGCACGGTCACGTCGTCGCGGACCAGCTGGAGGGCGTCACGGTCGCCGGAGCAGATCAGCACCTCGACGCCCTGCTCGGTGGCCTGCGTGGTGAGCGTGGCGAGCACGTCGTCGGCCTCGTAGCCCTCGGCCTGGACCCACGGGATGCGCAGCGCGTCGAGGATCTCCTGCACGAGCGACACCTGGCCCCGGAACTCATCGGGGGTCGCGTTGCGGCCGGCCTTGTACTCGGCGTACTCCTCCATCCGGAAGGTCTGCCGGGAGACGTCGAAGGCGACGGCGACGTGGGTCGGCTGCTCGTCGCGCAGCACGTTGATGAGCATCGAGGTGAACCCGTAGACCGCGTTGGTCGGCTGCCCGGTGGTGGTCGCGAAGTTGGCCACCGGCAGGGCGAAGAAGGCGCGGTAGGCCATCGAATGACCGTCGATCAGGAGGAGTCGGCTCACGCATGGCAGCCTAGGCCCAGCAACCGACACTCCGATGGGCAGGCCGATGGACGACGCAGGGCAGAAAGAGCTGGTCGACGAGCTCAACCGGATGAGCAAGGGCTCGCTCGGTGAGCGGATGGAGATCGAGTTCCTCGAGGCCTCACCACAGCGGGTCGTGGCCCGGATGCCGGTGGCCGGGAACACCCAGCCGTTCGGTCTGCTGCACGGCGGAGCCAGCGTGGTCCTGGCCGAGACGGTGGGCTCGATCGGGGCGACGCTGCACGCCGGTGAGGGCGGCATCGCGGTCGGCCTGGACATCAACGCCACCCACCACCGGGCCGCCCGTCAGGGCTGGGTGACCGCCGAGGCCACCGCCCTGTCGCTGGGGCGCACCCTCGCGTCGTACGACGTGGCGATCACCGACGAGGACGGGACGCGGGTCTGCACCTCGCGGATCACGTGCATGATCCGCGCGAAGGCGCCGGGCGCCTGAGGCAGTCCGCCCGGACAGAGGAGGGCGGACCCGGCCGGGTCAGCCGCCGATCAGGTGCGACGTCCCGCGGGCGGCGCGGGCGCGCAGGGACCGGCGACGCGAGAGCACCTGGTCGAGGCCGGCGCGGGGCTCCTCGCGGGCGAGCCGGCGCCGCAGGGCGCTGGTGGGGGTGACCCGGCGGACGACGGAGGAGGAGAAGCCGAGCCGAGCGAAGAAGCGGTTGGCCTCGCGGGCCTGGGCCGGCACGCAGGTGGCGACCTGCTCGCAGCCGAGGGTCTCGGCGAAGCCGGCGGCCCGTGCCAGGAGGGCGTGGGCCACCCCGGAGCGGCGGGACTCCGGCACGACGTAGAGCTGGTCGACGGACACGGACGGGGCGTCGATGAGGCCGGACAGGGGGCTCGTGGTCAGCACCATGAAGCCGGCGGCCGTGCCGCCGGTCAGGGCGAGGTAGGCCATCACGTCGTCGCGGGCGAGGGCGTCGGCGATGCGGCCCTCGGTGGCGGCGCGCTGGGCGGCGTCCGGTGTCGACCCGGCCTCGACGCGAGCGGTGGTCCAGAGGCGGGTGAACTCGGGCTGCAGCTCGGTGGTGACCGGCTGCACGCTGACCTGGGGACGAGACACGAACTCCTCCTTGGCTGGGCACGACGTGGCCCGGGCCCCCACCCGGAGGTCACGGACCGATCAAGGACGCGCGACCAAGACCAGACTCTAGGGCCCGGCGGATCGCGCCGTGAAGGGGTCCGCCGGATTGGTTGAAACCTGCACCTAGGGTGTGCTGGGTGGACGGCGCCTTCCCCGGTCTCGGGACCCTCATCAACGTCACGACCGTCGTGGTCGGGTCACTGCTCGGTATGGCGGTCGGTCACCGGCTCCCGGACCGCACCCGGTCGGTGGTCACCGACTGCCTGGGCCTCACCACGCTGCTCATGGCGGGCCTGTCAGCGGTGAGCGTGACCGACCGGTCGTTCGCCGCGTCGGTGGGCAACGGGGCTCCCGTGCTGATCGTCCTCGGCAGCCTGCTGATCGGCGGCATCGGCGGATCGTTGCTGCGGATCGAGGAGCGCCTCGAGGGCCTGGCCGGGGTGATCCAGGACCGGCTCGCCCGGCGACCCACGCTGGTCGGCGCCGAGGAGACCGGGCAGGACCACCGTGCGCGCGAGCGGTTCATCGAGGGGTGGCTGAGCGCGTCGCTGCTGTTCTGCGTCGGGCCCCTCACCATCCTGGGATCGCTGTCCGACGGGCTCGGCCGCGGCATCGACCAGCTGACGCTGAAGTCGGTGCTGGACGGGTTCGCCGCCATCGCCTTCGCGTCGTCGTTCGGCATCGGCGTGCTGCTGTCGGCCGGGTCGGTGCTCGTGGTGCAGGGCCTGCTCACCCTGCTCGGGGTGCTCCTGGGCTCACTGCTGCCGGACGCGCACATCGCCGCCCTGACCGCCACCGGCGGCCTGATGCTGGTCGGCATCTCGCTGCGGCTGCTGCGGATCAGGGACATCCCGGTCGGCGACCTGCTCCCCGCCCTGCTCGTCGCTCCCCTGCTCACCCAGCTGGTCGTCGCCCTGCGCTGAGTCGTCGAGGGCTGCCCGTGCTGCCCGGCGGCGGTCACCGCGGGATCACCGCGGGCAGCCGCGGGTCAGACGCTAGACCTCGCCGCCGAGGTAGGCCGCCTTGACCGAGTCGTCGGCGGCGAGCTCGGCGCCGGTGCCCTCGCGGACGATCTCCCCGGTCTCCAGGATGTAGGCCCGGTGCGCCCGCTTGAGCGCCTGGGCGGCGTTCTGCTCCACGAGCAGCACCGTGGTGCCCTGGCTGTTGATCTCGGTGATGATGTCGAAGATCTGCTTGATCAGCTTGGGCGCCAGACCCATCGACGGCTCGTCGAGCAGCAGCAGCTTGGGCCGGGACATGAGCGCGCGGCCCATGGCGAGCATCTGCTGCTCGCCACCGGACATCGACCCGGCGGCCTGGTTGCTGCGCTCCTTCAGCCGCGGGAACAGGTCGAACACCCGCTCGCGGTCCTGCTCGATGACCTTGCGGTCCTTGCGGTCGGCGCGCGCGTAGGTCCCCATGTCGAGGTTCTCGTTGACCGTCATGCCGACGAAGCAGCCCGCGGCCCTCGGGCGACTGGGAGATCCCCAGCACCGGACGCTCGTGCGCCGGCATGTCCGTGATGTCCTTGCCCTGGAAGACGACGGTGCCCGCCCGGACGGGGCGCAGCCCCGAGACGGTCTTCATCGTCGTGGTCTTGCCGGCGCCGTTGGCCCCGATGAGGGTGACGATCTCCCCCTCCTCGACGGTGAAGGAGATGTCGCGGATGGCCTCGATGCGCCCGTAGTTGACGCACAGGCCCCGAACCTCAAGAAGCATCTTCTTCGTCAACTCCCAGGTACGCGGCGATGACAGCCGGGTTGTCTCGGATCTCGGCAGGCAGGCCCTCGGCGATCTTGCGGCCGAACTCCAGCACGACGATGCGGTCGGTCACGCCCATCACCAGCTTCATGTCGTGCTCGATCAGCAGCACCGTGTAGCCCTGGTCGCGGATCTTGCGGATCAGGTCCATCAGGGTGCGCTTCTCGGCCGGGTTGAAGCCCGGCCGCCGGCTCGTCGAGACACAGCAGCTTGGGGCCGGTCGCCAGGGCGCGGGCGATCTCGAGGCGACGCTGGTCGCCGTACGGCAGGTTGCGGGCGAGCTCGTCCGCCTTGCGGCCGAGTCCCATGAAGTCGAGCAGCTCCTGCGCGCGCTCGCGGCCCTCCGCCTCCTCCTTGCGGTGCCGCGGCAGGCGGAACATCGCCGAGCCGACACCGGTCCGGTGGCGCGCGTCGGCGCCGACCATGACGTTCTCGAGCGCCGTCATGTTGGCGAAGAGCCGGATGTTCTGGAACGTGCGCGCGATGCCGAGCTTGGTGATCTCGAACTTCTTGCGCTGCCCGAGCGGCTCGCCCTGGAACCGCACCGAGCCGGAGGTGGGCTGGTAGACGCCGGTCATCACGTTGAAGCACGTGGTCTTGCCGGCGCCGTTGGGCCCGATCAGGCCGAGGATCTCGCCCTCGTTGATGTGGAAGCTCACCTCGTTGAGGGCGACCACGCCGCCGAACCGGAGGGTGACGTCGTCGACCTCCAGGATGCGGTTGCGCCTGTCCGTCGGTGCCGCGACCTCGGCCGGTGGCTGGGTCTGGATGTCCTCAGACATTGAGCGGTGCCCTCCTCGAGCGCCTCGAGCTTGTCGTCGGCCTTCTTCGCCCTGAGGGTACGCCGGGGTGGCAGCAGGCCCTGCGGCCGGAAGATGGCCAGCGCCATCAGCGCCAGGCCGAACACGAGCACGCGCCAGTCCTGGAACTCGCGGAACCGCTCCGGGAAGTAGGCCACGACGATGCCGCCGACGACCGCGCCCCAGCGGTTGCCCTGGCCACCGACCACGACCGCGGCGACGAACAGGATGGACAGCAGCAGCGGGAAGCTGTCCGGGGAGATGAAGCCCTGCTTGCCGGCGAACAGCGCCCCGGAGAGCCCGCCGATGAAGGCACCCATCGCGAACGCCAGGAGCTTGAACCGGAAGGTCGGCACGCCCATCAGCTCGGCGGCGTCCTCGTCCTCGCGGGTGGCCTCCCACGCGCGACCGACGCGGCTGTCCTTGACCAGCTTGTCGAAGAACATGACGACGATGATCACCATGAGCGCGAGCCAGTAGTAAGGGATCTGGTCGCTGATGCCGAACTTCAGGAACGTGGTCTGGTTGTCCAGGTCGACCACCGGCGGCCCGGCTGACCAGTCGAGCCGCGGTACGTCGAACAGCGACACGCTCGGGCGGCCGGGGCACCTCGGTGATGCCGGCCGCCGCGCCGAGCCAGGCGGTTGACCAGCGTCAGCCGGACGATCTCGCCGAAGCCGAGCGTGACGATGGCGAGGTAGTCGCCGCGGACCCGCAGCGTCGGAGCACCGAGGATGAGGCCGGAGATCAGCGCCGCGACGACCGCGATCGGCACGCACAGCAGCCACGGGATCTTGGCGTGCGCCGACCCGAGGACACCGACGGTGTAGGCGCCGATGGCGTAGAAGCCGACGTAGCCGAGGTCCAGCAGGCCGGCGTAGCCGACGACGATGTTCAGCCCGAGGGCCACGAGGACGTAGGTCGAGACGGTGAACAGCACGCCGCCGAAGTCGGAGTCCGGCGTGGTGATGACCGGGATGTTCAGCAGCGGCAGGACGAAGAGGAAGACGACGAAGACGGCCCACAGGGCGATCCTGGCCGGCTTCGGCAGATCCCTGACGCGGTCCATGGCTGTGGTGAAGACGCTCATGCCCGTGCCCTTCCCAAGCGACTCGCCCAGCAGGCCTGTGGGCCGGAACAGCAGGATCACGACCAGCAGGACGAATGCGACGACGTCCTTCCACTGGGTGCCCGACGATCGCCGACCCGTAGTTCTCGGCCAGTCCGAGGACGAACCCGCCGACCAGCGCCCCGCGCAGGTTGCCGATGCCTCCGAGGACAGCCGCGGTGAACGCCTTGACGCCGAGGAGGAACCCGGCGTCGTAGCGGGTGATGTTGATGCGCAGCATGTAGAGCGCCGCGGCCGCGCCGGCCATGATGCCACCGACGAGGAAGGTCACCTGGATGACGCGGTCACGGTTGACGCCCATCAGCGCGGCGGCCTCCGGGTCCTGCGCGACGGCGCGGATGCCGCGGCCGAGCCGGGAGCGCCGCACGAACTGGTCGAGCACGATCATCATGACGATGGCGCCGACGACGACGAGGATGTCGACGTTGGTCACCTCGTAGTCGAAGAGCGGGAACACGGCCTGCTGGCGTGAGGATCTCGGGCAGGCCGGCGTTGTTGCGGGCCCGGCCGACGTAGGCGTCCAGCGTGCGGTCGAGGCCGACGACGGCGAACAGCTTGTCGCGCAGGCCCATCAGCTCAGACAGCACGAACGACGCGCCGATGGCCGAGATCAGCGCGATCAGCGGCGGGCGCGTTGCGTTTGCGCAGCGGCCGGTAGGCGAACCGCTCGAGCCCGACCGCGATCGCCCCCGACGTCACCATCGCGGCGACGAACATCGCCACCACCCAACCGACCACGGAGGGGACGCTCGCACCCGAGTGCCCGCCCAGCGCCATCACGGCCCACAGCGCCGCGAACGTGCCGTACATGAAGACCTCGGAGTGGGCGAAGTTGATCAGCCGCAGCACGCCGTAGACCAGCGTGTATCCGAGTGCCACCAGTGCGTAGACCGCTCCGAGGGTGATTCCGGTCGTGGTGAGCGAGAAGAAGTTGTCAATCAGGTACTGCATCGTTCCTGGCCTCCTCGGGCCGCGCAGGGCGCTCTGCGCCTGGCGCCGGTCAGGCTGTCAAGAGGCGGTCGGAGCAGATGCCCCGACCGCCTCTTGATGCCGTGCTCTTCGGTGCTACTTGATCTCGCCGATCGGCACGATCTTGCCGTTCTGCGACCTTGTAGGCGTAGACGTGGATCTCCGACGACTCACCCTTGGCGTCGAACTTCAGCTGCTTGGTGACGCCCTTCTTGTCGTAGGTCTTCACGAAGTCGACCATGCTGGAGCGGTCCTTGCCGGCGGCGATGCCGTCGAGCAGGATCTGGGCGGAGTCGAACCCTTCACCGGAGTAGGTGTTGGGGTCGGAGTTGTACGCCTTCTTGTAGGCGGCAGCGAACTCCGGCGCCGCGTTGGGCGGCGTACACGGGCAGGTGATGATCGTGCCCTCGGCAGCGCTCTTGGCGTTGTCGATGAACGACTGGTCCTTGACGCCGTCGGCCACCACGAAGGTGCCCTTCCAGCCGGCGTCGCGCAGCTGCTTGATCAGCGGCGCGGCCTCCGGGGAGTAACCACCGAAGAACAGCGTGTCGGCGCCGGAGGCCTTGACCTTGGTGACGGACGGCCCGAAGTCCGTCTGCTTCTGCTGGATGCTGTCGTTGCCGACGACCTGGGCACCGAGGTCCTTGCGGACGATGTCCGCCAGGCCCTTGCCGTACTCGGAGGCGTCGTCGATGACGAACGTCTTGGTCGACTTGACGCGTGTCCTTGATGTACTTCGCCGCCGCGGGTCCCTGCGTCGCGTCGTTGCCGAGCGCGCGGAAGAAGGTCTTCCAGCCGTTGTCGGCCAGGGTCGGGTTGGTGGCCGAGGGGGTGATCGTCACCAGGCCGGCCTCGTTGAACAGCGGGTCGGCGGCCTTGGACTCACCGGAGAAGGCCGGGCCGACGATGCCGACGATGGTCTTGTCGTCGATGGCCGTCTTCGCCAGGCCGGGGGCCTGCGTCGGGTCACCCTGGGAGTCGAAGTTCGCCAGGGTCACCTTGCAGTTGGCGTTCTTGTCGTTGTACTGGCTGAGGGCCAGCTTGACGCCGTTCTGGATGTAGATGCCGAGGTTGGCGTTCGGACCGGTCAGCGCGCCGAACATGCCGATCTTGGCATCGCACTTCGCACTGCTGCTGCCGCCGCCGGAGGCGGTGCTGCCGCCCTTGGTGCCACACCCGGACAGGGCCAGTGCAGCGACCACGACCGGCGCGCCGTACTTGATGAGAGAACGCACGAACTCCTCCTGATGCCACCGATGACGCCGCGCACACGACGCCGTCTTCCCCCGAGCGGGGGATCAGTGGGAACACTAGACCGGGAGGCGTGACCCACGGCACCTCCTTGCGGGGAATGGTGTCCGTGTCGTGACCAAACCGGGTCGGGCGGTCCTGGCGCCGGCCCTCAGTCGCCGCTGCCGCGCGCCGGCAGGCCGGTGACGACGGCCTCGGCCACCTCGCGCATGCCCAGGCGCCGGTCCATCGCGGTCTTCTGGATCCACCGGAACGCCTCGGCCTCGGTGATCTTGAGCTGCCCCATGAGGATTCCCTTGGCCCGGTCCACCGCCTTGCGGGTCGCCAGGCGCTCCCCCAGGTCGGCGATCTCCGCCTCGAGGGCGTGCACCTCGAGCCAGCGCGAGCGCGCGATGTCGATGGCGGGGATGAGGTCGGCCGCCGTGAACGGCTTGACGACGTACGCCATCACGCCGGCGTCGCGCGCCCGCTCGACCAGCTCCTTCTGGCTGAACGCGGTCAGCATCACCACCGGGGCGAGGCGTTCCTTGCCGATCACCTCGGCGGCGCTGATGCCGTCGAGCACCGGCATCTTGACGTCCATGACCACGAGGTCGGGCCGCAGCTCACGGGCCAGCTCGATGGCCTGCTCGCCGTTGCCGGCCTGGCCCACGACGTCGTAGCCGGCTTCGCCCAGCATCTCGGCCAGGTCCAGCCGGATCAGCGTCTCGTCCTCAGCCACCACGATGCGGGCGCCACCGGGAGTGCCTACGGCGTACGTCGCGTCGTCCGGTCCGGTCGCACTGGGCTCACCGGTCGCGCCGGTCGCCGGCGCGTCTGGGCGGGGGGTGGACACGGGCGGCGGGGTCGCGGCGTCGTCGGTCACGGGCACAGCGTAGTGCGCCAACGGACCGGGACGGGCGGCCTGGAGCGGCCGCTGACCGTCGAGCGCGGTCGACCGGCCCGGGCCCGGCCGACGTAGGACGAAGGACCCGTGCGGGTCCGACACCACCGGCCCACAGTTGACCCCGACACCGAGGAGGACCCATGACCAGCACCACCTCGCAGGGCCCCGTCGTGGTGGGCTACCAGGACCACGACAGCGACGACGCCCTGGAGTGGGCCTGTCAGGAGGCCGCACGCCGGGGGGCACCCGTCCGCGTGCTGCATGCCTACGCGCGTGAGCAGCTCTACCCCTGGGGCTACGGGTACCCGCTGCCGGTGGGCGACCTGGCCAGCGTCGAGGGCAAGATGCGGACGCGCGCGTCCACCCTCCTGGAGGAGGCCGCGGAGCGGGTTCGGTCCCGGCATCCCGAGCTCCCGCTGACCGCCACGCTGGCCGGCACCAGCCCCGATGCGGGACTCGTGACGGCGTCGCAGAACGCGACCTTGCTGGTGGTCGGCCGGCACGAACGCCCACCACGGGGAGCCTCCCACGGGTCGGTGTCCTTGTCGGTGGCCGCGCACGCGACCTGCCCCGTGGTCGTCGTACCCTCGCCCCCGACCGAGGAAGCCGCGGCGGCCGGCGCCGATGGGAGCGGCGAGATCGAGGTCGCGGCGTCCGAGGGTCCTCCCCCGACGCTGGCGGCGCTGTTCGCCGGGCAGGTCGTGGTCGGCGTGGACGACTCCCCTGAGGCCGCGGACGCCGTCGGGTTCGCGTTCGCCCAGGCCGCCACCCGCGGGCTCGGCCTGGTGGCGCTGCACGCCTGGTGGGTCGACCCGGTCCTGCTGGCCCCCTCGATGCCGGTCGACTGGAACGAGGTGGGCGCCACCAACCGGGGCGCCATCGACGGGATCCTGGCGCCGTGGAGAGCCCGGTGCCCGGAGGTCAAGGTCGCCCGCGTCCTCGCCCGCATGAGCACGGCCGACGCCCTGGTGACCGCCTCGTCCGAGGCCGAGCTGCTGGTGGTCGGCAGCCGCGGGCGCGGCGGGTTCGCCAGCCTGCTGCTGGGCTCGGTGAGCCGCAAGGTTCTGCAGCACGCCCGCTGCCCGGTCGCGGTCGTCCGCCGCGGCCAGCTCGCGGCGCTGCACGACCTCGCACTGTCCTGATGTCCTTCCCGCGGAGGTACGGCGCCGGCGCCCTCCTGGGAGGGCCCCGGCGCCGTACCGCTGTGCTCCTGGCGGTGTGGGGCCTCAGGCGTTGGAGCGGCTCACCGCGGACAGCGGGGAGGCGACGTCCTCCAGCGACTGGCCCTCGGCGTCGATGCCGAGGAACGCCTCGACGAGGCCGCCGACCACCATGACCGCCGCACCGATGAGGTAGCCCAGCGTCAGCAGGCCGTGGTTGCTCCCGTCGCCGATCAGCTTGCTGTAGAACCACGGGCCGAAGGCGCCGAAGCACTGCGCCACTGCGAAGAACAGGGCGATGGCCTGGGCGCGGATCTCCATCGGGAAGATCTCGCTGACGGTGAGGTAGGCGGCGCTCGCTCCCGAGGAGGCGAAGAAGAAGATGATGCACCACGCCACCGTCTGGGTGTAGGCGTTGAGCAGGCCGGCCTGGAACATGCCTGCCGAGATGGCCAGCAGCACACCGGAGACGATGTAGGTGCCGGCGATCATCTTGCGCCGTCCGATCGTGTCGAAGAGTCGTCCCAGCGTGAGCGGCCCGGCGAGGTTGCCGACCGCGAAGGCGATGAGGAACGCCGGGGCCCACGTCGCCGGGATGTTGTAGACCTTGGTGAGGACGAGGGTGTAGGTGAAGAAGATGGCGTTGTAGAGGAAGGACTGCGTGATCATCAGCGTCGCGCTCAGGATGGACCGCGAGGTGTACTGCGCGAACAGGACCTTGGCCAGGTGCAGGAAGTTGACCGGCGGCTGCGGGCGGATCTCGATCGCCCGGCTCTCGTCGACCGGCTCGAGCTGCTGGCCGGAGCTCTCCACCTCGTGCTCGATGTAGGCGATGCTGTCCTCGGCCTCACGCTCACGGCCGTGGATGATCAGCCACCGCGGGCTCTCCGGAAGGTGCCGGCGCACGTTCCAGATGCAGAGGCCGATGACCGGGCCGATCAGGAAGCCGAGGCGCCAGCCGATCGAGGGGTCGAGCACGTTCAGCAGGAACAGCGTGGCGAGGGTGCCGAGGATCGCGCCGCCCCAGTAGGTGCCGTTGACCCCGATGTCGACCCGGCCGCGGTAGCGGGCGGGCATCATCTCGTCGATGGCCGAGTTGATCGCGGCGTACTCCCCGCCGATGCCCATGCCGGCGACGAACCGCGTGAGGTACAGGAAGGCGACCGCGAGGCCGCTGTTGCCCCACGTCAGCGCGGTGGCCGCGTTGCCCGCGAGGTAGACCCCGAGGGTGATGATGAACAGGTTCTTGCGACCGAGGGCGTCGGACAGCTTGCCGAACAGGAGGGCGCCGAACACCTCGCCCAGGAGGTAGACGGTGGCGATCAGCCCGACCGTGGCCGAGGAGAGGCCAAGCGTGGTCTTCTCGGTCAGCACCGCGCCGACGCCGCCGGCGATGGTGATCTCGAGGCCGTCCAGCACCCAGGCCACGCCGAGGGCGAGGACCATCCGGGTGTGGAACGGCGCCCACGAGAGTCGGTCGATCCTGGCCGGGATCGTGCTGCGGATGCCGGCGTTGCTCTCGGTGCCGGATGTGGACGTGGCCATCGGGGCCTCCTCACGACGTTGTGAAGACAAGGGGATCAGCGTTGGACTGCAGACAGCGTTTGCGCTTACCCCGGAATAGAGTTCGGCAATCGTGGGAAAGGAAGGGCTGTATCGGCCGGTGTCCACAGCGCCGGGCACATCGTTTTCGCACGATCACACGTGGAGGACCCATGGGTTGGTGGCAGGCGATCAGCTCGGCGCTGCGTGCAGCGCGCGAGAGCAAGAGGGGCCGCGCGTCCGCAGGCGGTGCCCTCGCCGTGGCGCTCGGCTGGGTCCTCGGCCGGCTGGCCGGACGACGCCCCGCGGTGCCGCCCGTGCGGGCGACCGGCTCCACCGCGAACGCCGTCCTGCCGCCGGATGACGTCCCCCGCCACTGAGCGGGGACCGGCGGACCAGGTGGCCGGCGCCCCACCCCGGCGCCCGGAGCTCCTCGCATGAGCATGCTCGCGGTCGTCGCGGCCAGCGTCGGCGCCACCGCCTGCTATGCCCTGTCCACAGCCCTGAAGCACCGGAGCACCGCGACCGTGCCGGAGACGACCGGGTTGGCGCCGCACAAGCTCGCCCGGTTCGCCACGGCCACCGCCCGCCACCCGCTCTACCTGGCCGCGATCCTTGCGGGCACGGTCGGCCTGGCGCTGCAGGTGCTGGCCCTGCACATCGGCGCCCTGTCGGTCGTGCAGCCGCTGCTGACGACGGCGCTGCTGTTCTCCCTCATCGCCGCCCACCGCATCGCCGGCACGCGCATCAGCGCCCGCGAGCTGCGCTGGGGCGCGATGCTGGTGGTCGCCCTCGTCGGCTTCATGCTGGCCGCGGGCACGGTCCACGCGCACATCCCACCGCACGCCCAGCACGCCGACCGCGTGCCTGCGATCCTGGCCGGCGTGCTGGCCCTCACCCTTGCCACGTCGTGCGTGCTGACGTCGCGGCGGTTGCCCAGAGGCGGGGCCGCAGCCCTGATGGGGATCGCCGTGGGGACCGTGCACGCCTGCGGCGCCGCGCTGATCAAGAGCTGCACGAACGTCGCGACGTCCGGGCTGGTGGCGCTGCTGACCAGCTGGCAGCTCTACCTCTTCCTGCTCGCCGGAGGTGCCGGCCTGCTGCTGACCCAGCTGGCGTTCCAGGCAGGGCCCCTGTCCGCGAGCCTGCCGGCGATCACCACCGTCGACCCGCTGCTCAGCGTGGTCATCGGTGTCTGGGTGTACGACGAGCGGCTGAAGGCGGGCCCCGGGTCGGTGGTCACCGAGGTGCTGTGCCTGGCCCTGCTGTCGGTCGCGGCCGTCCGGCTCAGCCGGGTGCAGGCCGCCGCGGAGCAGCCCTCGCATGCGTGAGAGCCGTCCGCGCCGATGGCCCCGGCGGCGACCCGTTCGCCCAGCGGCGACCCGTCCCCCGGCGGCGACCCGTCGCTTCAGGTGCGGCGGCGCAGCGCGGTGTGCACGCGCAGCACCTCCACCGCCATGGCGTTGACGACGTCGTGGTCGATGTCCTTGGCCTGCTCCGGGTCCTCGGCGGCGCCACTGGTGCGGTCCAGGACCGAGGCCAGGTAGGCCAGGCCCTCCTCGGTCCGGCCCTCGCTGACCGCGGTGTGCGCGAGCGCAGTCAGCCGGTGGACCACCTCGAGGTCAACCAGGTCTGCTCTCTCGCGAGTGCCCATGCGTGCTCCCTGGTTCCTGCAGCCGAACGTCCGTCAGGTGTCGCTCTACCAAGGTAGGTCCGCGGGACGGTCCTGTCTGCCGCGTTCCAGGTCGAACCGGGACATCCACCCAGCACGCCGGGGCGCCCGGAACGCGGTTGCCTGCGGTTATCCCTTGAGGCCGGCGTCGATGGAGAACGTCGTCGAGGTGACCATGGCGCTGGCGTCCGAGGCCAGGTAGAGCGCCGCCTGAGCGATCTCCTGCGGTGTGGTGTGGCGTCCCAGCGGAAGCAGCCGGTCGAACGCGGCCGCTGCCTCAGCCTGGGACTCGCCCGTCATGGTCATCTCGATGGCGTCCTGGAACGCGGTTGACGTGGGGCCCGGGTGCAGGGTGTTCACCCTGACCCTTCGACCGGCCACCTCCTTCGCCGCCGCACGCATCAGGCCGACCTGTCCGTGCTTCGCCGCGACGTAGCCGCTGAGGTCGGCGAAGCCCATCAGACCGACCACGCTGGAGGTGATGATCACGCTGCCCCCGTCGCTCACGCGCGGGAGACCGTGCTTGAGCACATGGAAGGCGCCGCCGATGTGCACCGCCAGCGTCCGGTGGAACACGTCGCTCGGGTAGTCGACGATCTTGCTGATGGCTCCGCTGATGCCGGCGTTGCTGAACAGCACGTCGAGCTGTCCGTAGTGGGCATCACCTTCTTCGAACGCGGCGCGCACGGCCTCCTCATCCGTCACGTCCACGGTCGAGGCGATCGCCTTGTCGCTCCCGAGCTCCTCCACCGCTGCCTTCAGCCGGGATTCGTCGAGGCCGAGCAGGTGCACCCTCGCGCCCTCCGCCACGAACAGGCGAGCGGATGCCAGTCCGATGCCGCTCTCCCCGCCCGTGATCAGCGCGATCTTCCGATCCAGCTGGCCCATGGAACAGCCCTCCTCGTGTTGCCGCGAGGGTCACAGGCGGCCCGGCGCCGCCGGTTCTCCCGACGCTGGGTGGAGAAACGACGCTACTCGCGCAGGGCGGACGTGTCGTCCCCCCGGGGTGGGGCGGTCGGGCTGCGCTGGTCCGACCTTGACCCGCCGAACGGCAGGCTCCTCCGGCAGTCCGCACACCGGGGCCGCCCCGGGCCACCAGAACCATCCCGACGGCGGCCCGTGCGGGCTGGTCTGCATCGGCCACACGTGCCCTGGCCGCGTACATCCATCTCCCGGAAGCCCCGGACCAGGCCTTGACGCCGACGCCGGGTTTGTGACGCGCAGGGTAGCTGGCCTATGGGGTCCAGATGGACGTCACCGGCGTGGCGGAGATGCTCTGGCCGACGGCAGCGCTGCCTTCCAACGCCTCCAGTGTGCGTAGCAGACGGTAGTGGTCGATTCGTTCGGCGTAGCGGCCGGGGCGCACGTGTGCCCCGCCCACCACCGTGAGGATCCGGTTGCTCTGACTGCGGTCGTCCTCGTCCCAGGTCAGGACCAGGAGGCTGTTGTGGGTCGCCGCCCAGGAGATGTAGCCGCCAAGGTTGTTCCGCAACCACAGGTCGCCAGCCGCGACCGTGCCGTCGTGCATGTCGTGGTTGAGGTCGGGCACCACGAAGGACAGGTTCGGCAGCTTGGTGAAGTCGCGGGGGAACGAGGTGAACGGGAGGTTGACCGACGCCGGCACGGACGGGAAGTTGACCCAGGGGTTGTGCTTGCGGACGTAGGCGCCGGACCGGCATGTGCTGGACCCGGGGAACGGAAGCCCCTCGGAGTATCCGGCGAACGTCCGGTGCGCGTTGAGCAGGGCGCGACCGAGGTTGGCTGTGGAGTAGGTGTGCGGGCAGGAGTCGTCGGTCAGCCCCTGTGTGGAGCCGGAGAACAGCGCCAGGTAGTTGGGCTCGCTGGGGTGGCGTATGGCATACGACTGGGTGAACAATGCTCCACCGGCTGCGAAGGCGTTGATGAACGGCGCCTCCGGGTTTCCGTCGATCTCGCTGAGGGACCGGTTCTCCATCACCACGACCACGACGTGGTCGGGCCGCGGGACTGCCCCGGTCGACGCTGCCGCGGCCCCGGTGGTGGCCGCATCTGCGGGGGCGGGGCCACCCGCTCCATCGGCGGACTTCGCCGGATCAGCAGCGCTGACCTCCTGCGGGAAACAGCCGAGCGCGGCGGTCACGGCCAGCGCTGCGAGGACGGGACGGACCGTAGAACGCATTGTCGCTCCTGTCGCCTGGGGCAAAGAAGTCCACCATCGCGGACACGGTCCCCCGTGACAAGTGAAGGAGGCATGTCTGGCCACGCGCGCGCGGCCCCAGAAGTGGCATACCTCAACGAATCGCACGCCGCGCAGGAATTTTCGTCCTTTCGGCGGAGGTGCGGCATGAGTCACCACCCGGCCCACCAGGTTCCCGGCCTACCTCGACACCAGCGGAGCAAGCAACGGCGGCACCGAAGCGATCAGCCGCATCGAGCTCCACCGCCGCATCGCCCGCGGCTTCCGCAACCGCGTGGACGACGGGTGGACGAGCCAGCACGACAAAGGTCCCTGCTCCGCGTTTCCGCAGGCCAGGGACCCAAGTCTTCGTGCCGAGGGCGGGACTTGAACCCGCACGCCCTTTCGGGCAAAGCATTTTGAGTGCTCCGTGTCTGCCATTCCACCACCCCGGCAGGGTGCGGCGAAAGCATACCCAACCCCGCGCCCAGGTCCGTCCCGGCCCGTACGTCCCCACCGGTCGGAACGTACGGGCAGAGCCCTCGCGTCAGGACCCGATGGTGGGACCGGCGAGCTCCTCGTAGGCCGGGGCGACCTTGTTGACCGCGTCGCCCACGTGGTGCACGCGCAGCGCGTTGGTCGAGCCGGGGATGCCGGGAGGCGAACCGGCGACGATGACGACGGTGTCACCCTCGACGCAGCGACCGGACTCCAGCAGCGACACGTCGACCTGCCGCGCCATCTGGTCGGTGTGCTTGGCCATCGGCACCTGGAAGGTCTCGATGCCCCACGTGAGCGCCAGCTGGGAGCGGGTGGACTGGTTGGGCGTGAACGCCAGCATCGGCAGCTTGCTGCGGATCCGCGAGAGCCGCTTGGCCGAGTCCCCGGAGGTCGTGAACGTGACGAGGTACTTGGCCCCGAGCAGGTCACCGATCTCGGCGGCGGCGGCCGTGACGGCGCCACCGGTCGTGTGCGGCTTGGTGCCGAGCTCGGCCACCCGGTCCAGGCCGTGCTCCTCGGTGCTCTCGATGATCTTGGCCATCGTGCGCACCGCCTCGATCGGCCACTTGCCGACGCTGGTCTCCCCCGACAGCATGATCGCGTCGGCGCCGTCCAGGACGGCGTTCGCGCAGTCGCTGGCCTCGGCGCGGGTCGGGCGGGAGTTCTCGATCATCGACTCCAGCACCTGGGTCGCGACGATGACGGGCTTGGCGTTGCGCCGGGCGATCTCGATCGCGCGCTTCTGCACCAGCGGCACCTCCTCGAGCGGCAGCTCGACGCCCAGGTCGCCACGGGCCACCATCACCCCGTCGAACGCGTCGATGATCTCGGTGAGGTGGTCGACCGCCTGCGGCTTCTCGATCTTGGCGATCACGGGGAGCCGCACGCCCTCCTCGTCCATGATCTCGTGCACGCGGACGATGTCCTTGGCGTCCCGGACGAAGGACAGCGCGATCATGTCGGCGCCCAGCCGCAGGCCCCACCGCAGGTCGGCCTCGTCCTTGTCGGACAGGGCCGGCACGCTGACCGCGACGCCGGGCAGGTTGATGCCCTTGTTGTTGGAGACGACGCCCCCCTCGATGACCTCGGTGATGACGTCGTTCGCGGTCACCTCGACCGCCCGCAGCGCCACCTTGCCGTCGTCGACCAGCAGCATGTCGCCGGGCCGGACGTCGCCGGGCAGCCCCTTGTACGTCGTGCTGACCCGCTCCTGGTCGCCGAGGATGTCGTCCACGGTCACGACGAACCGCGAGCCGTTGGTGAGGGTCACGGGGCCCTCGGCGAACCGGCCGGTGCGGATCTTGGGACCCTGCAGGTCGACCAGGATGCCGACCGCGTGGCCGCTCTCGTCGCTGGCCGCGCGGACGTCGCGGTAGACGGCCTCGTGGTCGGCGTAGGCGCCGTGCGAGAGGTTGAGGCGGGCGACGTCCATGCCGGCGGCGACGAGCTCGCGGAGCCGGTGCGGGGAGGAGACGGCGGGACCCAGGGTGCAGACGATCTTGGCGCGGCGCATGACCCCGATTCTAGGTCGCGGCGCGACCCCGGCGTGACCCGGCCCACCAGGGCCGGGTCACGTCTCACACCATGAGCGGGCGGTCCGTGGGGTTGACCGGTCGTGGCAGCGCCGAGTGCCCCGTGAGGTAGGCGTCGACGCCCTGGGCGGCCGAGCGTCCCTCGGCGATCGCCCAGACGATCAGCGACTGGCCGCGGCCCGCGTCACCGGCCACGAACACCCCCGGGACCGACGTCATGAAGTGCTTGTCCCGCTTGATGTTCGAGCGCTCGTCCAGCTCGACGCCGAGCTGCTCGACCACGCCGACGCCCTGCGGCCCGAGGAAGCCCATGGCCAGCAGCACCAGCTGCGCCGGGATCTCGCGCTCGGTCCCCTCGACCTCCTCGAACCCCTGGTCACCGCGACGGACCTCGACCAGCCGCAGGGCCCGCACCCGGCCGTCCTCGTCACCGAGGACCTCCTTGGTGTTCACCGCGTAGACGCGCTCGCCACCCTCCTCGTGGGCGCTCGCAACGCGGTAGAGCATCGGGTACGTCGGCCACGGCATGCTGTCCGGGCGCTCGTCGCTCGGCCGCGGCATGATCTCCAGCGAGGTCACGGACCGGGCGCCCTGGCGCAGCGCGGTGCCCAGGCAGTCGGCGCCGGTGTCACCGCCACCGATGATGACGACGTCCTTGCCCGTCGCGGTGACCTGGCCGTCGACCGGCTCCCCCAGCGCCACCCGGTTGGCCGGCGGCAGGAAGTCCATCGCCTGCAGCACACCGTCCAGCTGCCGACCCGGCACCGGGAGGTCACGCGGCACGGTGGCGCCGACGGCCAGCACGACCGCGTCGTAGCGGTCGCGCAGCTGCTGCCCGGTGATGGCGACGCCGACGTCGACTCCGCTGCGGAACCGTGTGCCCTCGGCCTCCATCTGGGCCAGGCGCCGGTCGATGACGGCCTTCTCCATCTTGAACTCGGGGATGCCATAGCGCAGCAGCCCGCCCGGCTTGTCGGCTCGTTCGTAGACGGCCACGGTGTGGCCGGCCCGGGTCAGCTGCTGGGCCACCGCGAGGCCGGCGGGACCGGAGCCGACGACGGCGACCGTCTTGCCCGTGAGCCGGTCCGGCGGCTGCGGCGTCACCGCGCCCGCGTCGAAGGCGCGGTCGACGGTGGTCACCTCGATCTGCTTGATCGTCACCGGCGGCTGGTTGATGCCCAGCACGCACGCCGTCTCGCAGGGAGCGGGGCACAGCCGGCCGGTGAACTCGGGGAAGTTGTTGGTCGCGTGCAGGCGCTCGATCGCCTCGCGCCAGTCGCCCTTCCACGCCAGGTCGTTCCACTCCGGGATGAGGTTGCCCAGCGGACACCCGTTGTGGCAGAACGGGATACCGCAGTCCATGCAGCGGCCGGCCTGGCGCTGCACCTGCCCGATCTCCTGCTGCTCGTAGACCTCGCGCCAGTCCATCAGCCGGACGGGCACCGGCCGCCGCTGCGGCAGCTCACGCTCCCTGGTGCGCAGGAAGCCCTGGGGGTCAGCCACGGGAGGCCTCCATGATCCGCTCCCACACCTGGGAGCCGTCGGGGTCGAGTCCTTCGGTCTCGGCCTGGGCGCGGACGTCGAGGACGCGCTGGTAGTCACGCGGCAGGACCAGCGTGAAGCGGGTCCGGACGTCGTCCCAGTCCGCGAGCAGCCTTCCGGCGACAGCGGAGTCGGTCCACTGCCGGTGTTTCACGAGCAGCTCGTGCACGACCTTCTCGTCGCTCTCGCGCAGCGGCGAGAGGCCGACGAGCTCGGTGTTGACGCGGTCGGCGCGCAGGTCCAGGACGTAGGCCACACCACCGGACATGCCGGCGGCGACGTTGCGCCCGGTGGGCCCGAGGATGAGGACGGTGCCACCGGTCATGTACTCGCACGCGTGGTCGCCGACGCCCTCGACGACGGCGGTGGCGCCGGAGTTGCGGACGCAGAACCGCTCGCCGACCTGGCCGCGCAGGAACAGCTCGCCGGTCGTCGCGCCGTAGCCGATGACGTTGCCGGCGATGACGTTGTGCTCGGCCGGCAGCGTGGCGGAGCGGTCGGGGCGGACGACGACCCGGCCACCGGACAGGCCCTTGCCGACGTAGTCGTTGGCGTCGCCGTACAGGCGCAGGGTGATGCCGGCGGGCAGGAACGCACCCAGGCTCTGGCCGGCGGACCCGGTCAGCGAGACGTCGATGGTGTCGTCGGCCAGTCCGTGCGGGTACAGCTTGGTGACCTCGTGACCCAGCATGGTGCCGACGGTGCGGTTGACGTTGCGGACCGGCAGCTCGATGCGCACCGGGGTGCGGTCCTGCAGGGCCTCCTGGCTCATCGAGATGAGCACGTGGTCCAGGGCCTTCTCCAGCCCGTGGTCCTGGTCCACCGTGTGGTGCCGGGCCGCGCCGTCGGACGGCTCGACCTCGCTGAGGATCGGGGTGAGGTCCAGGCCGCTGGCCTTCCAGTGCTGGACCGCGGCGGTGGTGTCCAGCGTCGACGCCGCGCCGACGGCCTCCTCGATGGAGCGGAACCCCAGGGCAGCCAGGTGCTCGCGGACCTCCTCGGCGACGTACTCGAAGAACGTCTCCACGAACTCGGGCTTGCCGGAGAACCGCGAGCGCAGCTCGGGGTTCTGGGTGGCGATGCCGACCGGGCAGGTGTCGAGGTGGCAGACCCGCATGAGGATGCAGCCGCTGACCACCAGCGGCGCGGTGGCGAAGCCGAACTCCTCGGCGCCGAGCAGCGCCGCCACGACGACGTCGCGGCCGGTCTTGAGCTGGCCGTCGACCTGCACGACGATCCGGTCGCGCAGGCCGTTGAGCACCAGCGTCTGCTGGGTCTCGGCGAGGCCGAGCTCCCACGGCGCGCCGGCGTGCTTCAGCGAGGTCAGCGGCGAGGCGCCGGTGCCCCCGTCGTGGCCGGAGATCAGCACCACGTCGGAGTGCGCCTTGCTCACGCCCGCCGCCACGGTGCCGACGCCGACCTCGGAGACGAGCTTGACGTGGATCCGCGCCTGCGGGTTGGCGTTCTTGAGGTCGTGGATCAGCTGGGCGAGGTCCTCGATGGAGTAGATGTCGTGGTGCGGCGGCGGCGAGATGAGCCCGACGCCGGGCGTCGAGTGCCGGGTCCGGGCCACCCACGGGTAGACCTTGGGGCCGGGCAGCTGCCCACCCTCACCGGGCTTGGCGCCCTGGGCCATCTTGATCTGGATGTCACCGGCCTGGGTGAGGTAGAGGCTGGTCACCCCGAACCGGCCGGAGGCGACCTGCTTGATCTCGGAGCGGCGCTCGGGGTCGAGCAGCCGGTCCTCGTCCTCGCCGCCCTCACCGGTGTTGGAGCGCCCGCCGAGCCGGTTCATCGCGATGGCCAGGGTCTCGTGCGCCTCCTGGCTGATCGAGCCGTAGCTCATCGCGCCGGTGTTGAACCGGGCGACGATCGCGCTGACCGGCTCGACCTCCTCCAGCGGCACCGGCGGTCGCGGTCGCTGGCGAAGCCGAACAGGCCGCGCAGCGTCATCAGCCGCTCGGACTGCTCGTCGACCTTGGCGGTGTACTGCTTGAAGATGTCGTAGCGCCGCTGGCGGGTGGAGTGCTGCAGCCGGAACACCGTGTCGGGGTCGAACAGGTGCGGCTCGCCCTCGCGGCGCCACTGGTACTCGCCGCCCACGTCGAGCTTGCGGTGCGGCAGCCGGACGCCCTCGGGCGGGTAGGCCGTCGCGTGCCGGGCCGCGACCTCGGCGGCCACGACGTCCAGGCCGATGCCGCCGAGCTGGGAGACGGTGCCGGTGAAGTAGCGGTCGACCAGGGGCTGGGACAGCCCGATCGCCTCGAAGACCTGCGCGCCGCGGTAGGACGCCACCGTGGAGATGCCCATCTTGGACATGACCTTCAGGACGCCCTTGCCCAGCGCCTTGATCAGGTTGGCGACGGCCTTGTCGGCGGCGACGCCGGTCAGCTCCCCGGAGCGGACGAGGTCCTCGACCGACTCCATCGCGAGGTAGGGGTTGACCGCCGCGGCGCCGTAGCCGATCAGCAGGGCGACGTGGTGGACCTCCCGCACGTCGCCGGCCTCGACCAGCAGGCCGACCCGGGTGCGGGTCTTCTCGCGGATGAGGTGGTGGTGCACCGCCGAGGTCAGCAGCAGCGACGGGATGGGCGCCAGGTCGCGCCCGGAGTCGCGGTCGGAGAGGACGACGAACCGGGCGCCGTCGGCGATCGCCGCGGACACCTCGGCGAAGATCTCCTCCAGCCGCGCCTCCATCGCGGCGGCGCCGCCGTGGACGTCGTACAGGCCCCTGACCACGAAGGTGGCGTAGCCGGGCAGGTCGCCGTCGGCGTTGATGTGGACGATCTTGGCCAGCTCGTCGTTGTCGAGCACCGGGAACGGCAGCAGCAGCTGGCGGGCGTGCGCCGGCGTCGCGGTCAGCGCGTTGCCCTCGGGGCCGATGATCGTGCCGAGGGAGGTGACCAGCTCCTCGCGGATGGAGTCCAGCGGCGGGTTGGTCACCTGGGCGAACAGCTGGGTGAAGTAGTCGAAGATCAGCCGGGGCCGCGCCGACAGCACCGCGATGGGGCTGTCGGTGCCCATCGACCCCAGCGCCTCACCGCCGCTGCGGGCCATCGGCGAGAGCAGGATCCGCAGCTCCTCCTGGGTGTAGCCGAAGGTCTGCTGGCGCCGGGCCACCGAGGCGGCGGTGTGGATGATGTGCTCGCGCTCGGGCAGGTCCGGCAGGCTGATCTCGCCGGCGTGCAGCCACTCCTCGTAGGGGTGCTCGGCGGCCAGGGAGGACTTGACCTCGTCGTCGCTGACCAGCCGGCCGTGCTCGGTGTCGACGAGGAACATCCGGCCGGGCTGCAGCCGGCCCTTGCGGACCACGCGTCCCGGCTCGAGGTCGAGCACGCCGGTCTCGGAGGCGAGGACGACCAGGCCCGTCGTCGGTGACCCAGTAGCGCCCGGGCCGCAGGCCGTTGCGGTCCAGGACGGCGCCGATGACGGTGCCGTCGGTGAAGGTGACGCAGGCCGGGCCGTCCCACGGCTCCATGAAGGTCGAGTGGAACTCGTAGAAGGCGCGGCGGGCCGGGTCCATCTCGGCGTGGTTCTCCCACGCCTCCGGGATCATCATCAGCACCGCGTGCGGCAGCGACCGGCCGCCGAGGTGCAGCAGCTCGAGCACCTCGTCGAAGGTCGCCGAGTCCGAGGCCTCGGGCGTGCAGATCGGGAAGAGCCGCTCGAGGTCGCCGGGGATGACGTCGCTGGCCAGCTGGCTCTCCCGGGCCCGCATCCAGTTGCGGTTGCCCTTGACGGTGTTGATCTCGCCGTTGTGGGCGATCAGCCGGTAGGGGTGGGCCAGCGGCCACGACGGGAACGTGTTGGTCGAGAAGCGGGAGTGGACCAGCGCCAGCTCGGTGGCGAACCGGCGGTCGGACAGGTCGGGGAAGAACGGCTCGAGCTGGCCGGTGGTGAGCATCCCCTTGTAGACCATGGTGCGGGCCGACAGCGACGGGAAGTAGACGTGCGCCTCGCGCTCGGCGCGCTTGCGCAGGCAGAAGGCCAGCCGCTCCATCCCCATGCCGACGACGCGCCCGGAGGCGGAGGCCACGAACAGCTGGCGGAAGACCGGCATGCAGTCGCGGGCGACCTGCCCGACCAGCTCGGTGCACACGGGGACGTCGCGCCAGCCGAGGACCCTCAGGCCCTCCTCGGCCGCGAGGGACTCGATCGTCGCGACCGCGGCGGCGCGCTCCTGCTCGCCGGCCGGCAGGAAGGCGATGCCCGCGGCGTACGCGCCCCGCGCGGGGAGCGTCGAAGTCGACGACCTCGCGCAGGAACGCGTCGGGGATCTGGGTGAGGATGCCCGCGCCGTCACCCACGAGCGGGTCGGCGCCGGTGGCGCCCCGGTGCTCCAGGTTGCGCAGGGCGGTCAGGGCGTGGTCGACGATGTCGTGCCCGGCGCTGCCGCGCATCGTGGCGATGAGCGCGACCCCGCACGCGTCGTGCTCGTGCTCGGAGCGGTAGAGCCCCTGGTCTGCTGGCTGTGCGGAGAAGAGAGTGGGAGCCACGGGGCTGCACCGTCCTTGATCTCGAGAGAAACACCTCGGGAACCGCGGTGGACAGCACTGGCCAGCGTGGTCAGAGCAGGATAGCGCCTGCCCCGGAAATCCTGCCAGATGGGACGCTGAGGTCCGCTTACTGAGACGCTGGTGCTGCTGTGTCGTCTGCCGACTCGTGCCCGACATCGCCCGGTAACGCGCGGCGACCGGCCCGCCAGAAGCCGTAGAGCGCTCCGAGGAAGACGATGACCGAGGTCCAGACGTTGAGCCGCAGTCCGAGGATGTGGTTGGCCTCGTCGGTGCGCAGCATCTCGATCACGCCCCGCCCGACGGTGTAGAGCATCACGTAGAGCGCGAACACCCGCCCGTGCGCCAGGCCGAACCGGCGCTCGGCCCACACGATCGTCGCCGCGACCACCAGGCACCAGATCGACTCGTACAGGAAGGTCGGCTGGAACGTGCCGAGGACGACGGCCGCACCGTCCGCTCCCCGGACCGCGTGGCCCGCCGCCTGGTCCCACTGGTGGATCTGCAGGCCCCACGGCAGGTTCGTGCGCGCGCCGTACAGCTCGTTGTTGAAGTAGTTGCCGAAGCGGCCGAGGGCCTGGGCCACCGCGATGCCCGGGGCGGCGCAGTCCGCGAAGCGCAGGAACGGCACCCCCCGGCGGCGGCAGCCGATCCAGGCGCCGAGCGCGCCGAGGGCGACGGCGCCCCAGATGCCGAGGCCGCCCTGCCAGATCTTGAACGCGTTCAGCGGGTGGCCGCCCTGCCCGAAGTACGGCTGCCAGGTGGTCATCACGTGGTAGAGCCGGCCGCCCACGATGCCGAACGGCACGGCGTACGCCGCGACGTCCAGCGCCTCCCCCGGCGCGCCGCCGCGGGCGGCCAGGCGCCGCTGGGTGATCCAGACCGCGAGGACGATCCCGGCCAGGATGCACATCGCGTAGGCCCGGATGGGGAAGAAGCCGAGGTACCAGACGCCCTGCGCGGGGCTGGGGATCGTCGCCGGCAGGGCGGCGGCGGTCGTCAGGGCGCTCACGTCGTCGCGGCCTTGACCTGTGCGGTGAGGTACTCGGGGGTGAGCTTCTGCAGGTCCAGCACCGTCCCGTTGAGCTTGAGGGTGGGGGTCCCGAAGACGCCGTCCTTCTCGCTCTGGGTCTGGACCGCCTTGGCGTACGCCGTGTGCTGGCCGCTCTTGACGCACTGCTGCCAGGTGCTGAGGGCGCTGCCGGTGATGCCGGCGGTCTTCGCGAAGCCCTCGAGCTGGGCGTCGGTGTAGCCCTGGCCCTCCTTGGCGGGCTGGCCGGCGTAGACCGCGTCGTGGTACGGGCCGAACCGGCCGGCGTCGGCCGCGCAGGCCGCGGCGCTCGCGGCCCGCAGCGAGGAGTCGTTGTGCAGGTTGTCGTCCAGGAAGGACATGGTGTGGGTGACCAGCTTGACGTCGCCGGCCGCGGCCAGCGAGCGGATCTGGGCGCCGAACAGCTTCTCCAGCTGGCCGCAGATGGGGCACTGGAAGTCCTCGTAGAGGTCCAGCGTGGGAGCGCCCGGCTTGGCCTTGCCGGGGTTGACCACGATGCCGCCCCCGGGACCGGTGGCGCCGACCGGGAGGGCGGAGGCGGTCGAGGAGCTCGCGCCGGGTGTCGCCGTACCGCTGCCGCGTGCGCCGAGCGCGACGGCGACGACGACCGCGACCACGACCAGCACGGCCACCACGGCGGCGATGACCGCCTTGTTGGCCCCCTGCCGGGGGGCCGCGGCCTGGGCCTTGGCCTTGCGCGAGCTGCTGCCGCTGGTCATGTGTGGTGCTCCTGTCGAAAACAGACGGTGTCAGAACAGACGTCGGTCGAGGCTGAGGGCGGTGCGGGGGCGGACGACGAGCCAGCCCGCACACAGGGCGAGCCCGACGTCCCGCAGCGTCTCCGAGAGGTAATGCGTCTGCGCGGCGGCGATAGTTCCCCCGCCGCCGAAGCAGCCGCAGTCGATGGTCAGCCCGCGGGCCCAGGCGGAGATGATGCCGATGAGGAAGGCGACCATGAGCAGGCCCCCCACGACGGCCGCCGCCCGGGTGAACAGGCCGAGCACCAGCAGGAGCCCGACCGCGATCTCGACCACCGGGAGGGCGTGGCCGACGACGCCGGCCACGTCGTACGGCAGCAGCTGGTAGGCCCGCACGGCGAGGGCGGACGACGCCGGAGAGGTCACCTTCAGGGCGCCGGCGACCACCAGCACGACGCCCAGCACGAGGCGGGCCAGCAGACCGACGAGGTCGAGGAGCCGGTCGCGGTCGCGCAGCCCCACCCGCTCAGCGACCGGCACGGACGCCGGCGGCCAGCTCGGTGGTCAGCGCGCGCAGGGCGGTCAGGCCCTCGGCCGGGGTCGGGGCGTCGACCAGGCAGCGCACGAGCGCGGACCCGACGATGACCCCGTCCGCGAACGCGGCGACCTGGGCTGCCTGGGCGCCGGTCGAGACACCGAGGCCGACGCAGATGGGCAGGTCGGTGGCCGCACGGGCACGGGACACGAGGGTGCCGGCCGCGTCGCCGACGCTGGTGCGGGCTCCGGTGACGCCCATCGTCGAGGCCGCGTAGACGAAGCCGCGGCAGGCCGCGCCGGTGCTGGCCAGGCGCGCGTCGGTCGAGCTCGGCGCCACGAGGAACACCCGGTCGAGGTCGTTGCGCTCGGCCGCGGCGATCCACGCCTCGCCCTCGTCCGGGATGAGGTCGGGGGTGATCAGCCCGGCTCCCCCGGCCGCAGCGAGGTCGTCGGCGAACCGGTCGACGCCGTAGCGCACGACGGGGTTCCAGTAGGTCATCACGAGGGCCGGCGCACCCGCGTCGGCCACGGCGCGTACGGCGGTGAACACGTCGGCGAGGCGGGACCCCCGCTGCCAGCGCGGCCTCCGCGGCGTGCTGGATGACGGGGCCGTCCATCAGCGGGTCGCTGTAGGGGACGCCGATCTCGACGATGTCGACCCCGGACTCGACCATGGCCACCATCGCCTCGATCGACCCCGGGACGTCGGGGAAGCCGACCGGCAGGTATCCCACCAGGGCCGCACGGTTCTCGCCCCGGGCCTTGGCCAGGGTCGCCGCGACGCCGGTCATGCCGGCACCCCGCAGCCCCGGGAGCCGTCCTGCCCTGCCACCGCGCGTGCGCCCGGCCCGTGCTGTGCCGGAGTCCTCACCAGCCACTTCCTTCCGCGTCCTCGACCGGTTCGGCCGCCTTGATCTGCTCGGCCTCGACGAGGTCCTCGCCGGACAGCAGCCCGAACCACCGAGCGGCGGTGTCCACGTCCTTGTCGCCGCGGCCGGAGAGGTTGACCAGGACGACGCCGTCCGGCCCGAGCTCGCGGCCGATCTGCAGCGCGCCGGCGAGCGCGTGCGCGCTCTCGATCGCGGGGATGATGCCCTCGGTGCGGCACAGGAGCGCGAAGGCGTCCATCGCCTCGGTGTCGGTGACCGGGCGGTACTCCGCGCGCCCGGAGTCCCTCAGGTGGGCGTGCTCGGGGCCGACGCTGGGGTAGTCCAGCCCGGCCGAGATCGAGTGTGACTCGAGGGTCTGGCCGTCCTCGTCCTGCAGGACGTAGGTGTAGGCGCCGTGCAGGACCCCGGGGATGCCGGTGCTGAAACGGGCCGCGTGGTGGCCGGTGTCGATGCCCTCGCCGCCGGCCTCCAGGCCGATCAGGCGCACCGAGGCGTCGTCGATGAAGCGGTGGAAGATGCCCATGGCGTTGGAGCCGCCGCCGACGCAGGCGCACACGGCGTCGGGCAGCCGGCCGACCAGGTCGAGCACCTGGCCGCGGGCCTCGACACCGATGATGCGGTGGAAGTCGCGCACCATCTCGGGGAACGGGTGGGGGCCGGTGACCGTGCCGATGAGGTAGTGCGTCGTGTCGACGTTGGTCACCCAGTCGCGCATGGCCTCGTTGATCGCGTCCTTGAGGGTCGCGCTGCCGTTGCTGACGGGGATGACCTCGGCGCCGAGCAGCCGCATCCGGGCGACGTTGAGCGCCTGCCGCCGGGTGTCCTTCTCCCCCATGTAGACCACGCAGTCGAGGCCGAGCAGTGCCGCGGCCGTCGCGCTGGCGACGCCGTGCTGGCCGGCACCGGTCTCGGCGATGATCCGGGTCTTGCCCATGCGCTTGGTCAGCAGGGCCTGGCCGAGGACGTTGTTGATCTTGTGCGAGCCGGTGTGGTTGAGGTCCTCGCGCTTGAGCAGGATGCGCGCGCCGCCGGCGTGCTGGGCGAAGGTGGGCACCTCGGTGAGCAGGCTCGGCCGGCCGGTGTAGGTGCGGTGCAGCCGGTCGAGCTCGCCCTGGAACGCGGGGTCGACGGCTGCCTTGAGCCGCTCCTCGTCCAGCTGGTCGAGCGCCGCGACCAGCGCCTCGGGGACGAACCGGCCGCCGTAGTCGCCGAACCGGCCCGTGCGGTGCGGCGCGGCCGGGTCGCCGTACGGGGGGCGGCTGTCGGTGCTCATCGGGCTCCTTGCTTGCGCAGTGCGGGGTGGGCGCCGGCGGCGATGAGGTCGGCGACGGCGTCGCGGGGCGAGCCGCCGGTGACCAGGCTCTCGCCGACCAGGACGGCATCGGCGCCCGAGCGGGCGTAGTCGAGCACGTCGTGCGGGCCGCGGACGCCGGACTCGGCGACCTTGACCACCCCTGCGGGCAGGCGCGGGACCACGCGGGCGAACGTCGACCGGTCGACCTCGAGCGTCTTGAGGTTGCGTGCGTTGACGCCGATCACCCGGGCGCCGGCGTCGACGGCCCGGTCGGCCTCCTCCTCGTTGTGCACCTCGACCAGGGCGGTCATGCCGAGGGACTCGGCGCGCTCGCGCAGCCCGATGAGGGTGGGCTGGTCCAGGGCCGCGACGATGAGCAGGATGACGTCGGCGCCCCAGGCGCGCGCCTCCCACACCTGGTAGCTCGAGACCATGAAGTCCTTGCGCAGCACGGGGACGTCGACGGCCGCGCGCACCGAGGCGAGGTCCGCCAGGCTCCCGCCGAAACGGCGTTGCTCGGTGAGGACGCTGATCACGCTGGCGCCGCCGGCCGCGTAGTCGGCGGCGAGCCCGGCCGGGTCGGCGATCATGGCGAGCGCCCCCTTGCTCGGGCTGGAGCGCTTGACCTCGGCGATCACCTTGACCCCGTCGCCGTCGCGCAGGGCGGCGAGGGCGTCGTGGGCCGGGTCGCGCCGCTCGGCGCGGGCTCGCAGCTCCTCCAGCGACGTGTGGGACTGGCGGACGGCGAGGTCGGCACGGACTCCGTCGATGATGTCATCGAGAACGCTGGGCACCCTCCAAGGCTATCCGCGCACGGGACATGCTCCGCACCAGCCCCCGGTTGCGGGGTGGCGGTCCGTGCGAAATCGCGCTAAGGGGCGGGCCTGAGTCCCACGAACGGCGGGAGCAGCCGCAGCACGCCGAACACCATGAAGCCGCCGGCCCAGAGCAGCGAGAGGCGTACGGCGTGCTCGCCGAGCGGCGCGGCCGCGCCCCGCAGGCGGGCGGCCACCCACGCGCCCCACCACACGGCGAGCCCGGCGAGGGAGAGGACGACCCAGGCGTTGGACGCCAGCGCGGGCCCCAGCTGGCCGTGGGCGAGGTCGTTGACCGCCCGCAGCCCGCCGCAGCCGGGGCACGGGAGGCCGGTGATGCTGCGGAAGACGCAGAACCCCCACGTCCCGTGGACGTGGGGGTCGCGTGCTGCGAGGGCGCCGACGGCGAGCAGCCCGGCGCCGGCCCAGAGGGCCGGCGCGGTCAGGCGGGTCCGGGTCGTCGTTGCGGCGGCGGACACGACCCGGCTCGGCTCAGCGGACCGCGGTGGTGCCGCGCGGGTTGGTGGGCTTGGCCTGGCCGAGGCCGGCCATCGAGAGGACCTTGCCGGCGATCGGGCCCACGACCACGAGCACGATGCCGATGATGGCCAGCCACAGGCTCTGCACGACGACGGCCAGGCTGATCAGGAAGGCACCGACCAGCAGGATCGTGACGGCGGTCCATGCCGCCTGGCTGTGACCGTGACCGTGCTCTGCCATGGGTTCTCCTCGGTGGTGTCCGGTGCGGCGCGATGTCGCGTCGTGGTGTCCTGCAGTGCGTCTGTGGTGCGCCCGCGGTGCCCATTGTGTCAGGAACGGCGCCGCCCTCAGGAGCGGGGCGGGTCCTCGTTCCGGGCCGCTCCGGCAGTGGGGTCCTCACCGCGGGAGAGCTGCTCCCACGCGGACTCCTTCGAGCGGCGTGCCGCCTGCTCGGGAGCCGAGGGGTCGCCGCCGCTGGGGGCGTCGTACCGGCTGGACAGGCCGCTCCAGCGGCCGGCTCCGGCCAGGGCCGCGACGCCGGCCACGGTCATCCCCACGCCCGCGAGCGCCGCGATCCACACCCAGGGGGTCACGCTGCCGTGGGCAGGCACGTCGCCGGTGCGGCCGGTGCCGGTGGCGGCGACCCGGCCCAGCGCGCCGTCCGGGTCGGCGACCACCGAGACGATGACCGCCGTCCCCAGCACGCCGGCGAGGACGACGACGGCCGCCGCCAGGCGGCGGAGGAGGCGCCCGGAGGTGGCCGCGGCCACGACCGCCGCGGCGCCGACGAGCGCCGCCGCGAGCACGCCGCGGGCGACCTGTGACCCGGTGCCGTGCAGCATCCCCGCGCCGAGCACCGGGTCGTCCACGGACCCGGTGACCCACACCCGCGACCCGCTGACCAGCAGCACCCCCGCGGTGAGCAGGACGAGCAGCAGGACGGTGCGCTTGCTGGTCAGCCGGCCCATCACGGCGCGCGCAGCCCGGCGGCGGTCGCCACGGCACGCAGGGCGGCCGCGGCCTTGTTGATGCTCTCCTCACGCTCCAGCTGCGGCACCGAGTCCGCGACGATGCCGCCACCGGCCTGCACGTACGCACGTCCGCCCTTGATGACGGCGGTGCGGATCGCGATGGCCATGTCCAGGTCGCCGGCGAAGTCCAGGTAGCCCACGACCCCGCCGTACAGGCCGCGCCGGCTGGGCTCGAGCTCGTCGATCAGGGCCATCGCCCGGGGCTTCGGTGCGCCGGAGAGGGTGCCGGCGGGGAACGTCGCGCGCAGCACGTCGTACGCGCTCTGGCCGGGCCGGATGTCGCCGACGACCGTGGACTCGAGGTGCATGATGTGGCTGTAGCGGCGGATCGTCATGAACTCCACCACGTCCACGGTGCCGGCCTCGCACACGCGCTGGAGGTCGTTGCGGGACAGGTCGACCAGCATCACGTGCTCGGAGCGCTCCTTGGCGTCGGCCAGCAGGTCCTCGCCGTTGGCGACGTCCTCCTCGGGGGTGGCTCCTCGGGGCCGGGAGCCGGCGATCGGGTGGGTGATGGCCCGGCGGCCGGTCACCTTGACCAGGGCCTCCGGGCTGGAGCCGACCACGTCGTACGCCGTGCCGTCGGGGGCCGGGAGGCGCAGGAGGTACATGTAGGGGCTGGGGTTCGACGCGCGCAGGACGCGGTAGACGTCCAGCGCGTCGGCCGGGCAGTCGACGGCGAACCGTTGGGAGAGCACGACCTGGAAGACCTCGCCGGCGCGGATGGCCTCCTTGCCGGCCTCCACCATGGCGTGGAACTGCTCGGGGGTGTGGTTGCTCGTGGCCTGGGCGCCGGTCGGCTCGAGGACCGCGACCGTGCTGGGCGCGGATGCCGCTGAGGTCGGCGGTCATCCGGTCGAGCCGGTCGACGGCGTCCTGCCAGGCCTGCTCGACCCGCTCGTCGGTCGCGTCGTAGTTGACCGCGTTGGCCACCAGCAGCAGCGACCCGTCCGCGTGGTCCAGGACGGCCAGGTCGGTGGCCAGCATCATCGCCAGCTCGGGCAGGTGCAGCTCGTCCGGTGTGCCGTCGGGCACCTTCTCCCAGCGGCGTACGGCGTCGTAGGTGACCGCGCCGACCATGCCGCCGGTCAGCGGCGGCAGCCCGGGCAGGTGGTCGGTCGCCAGGGCGGCGACCGTGTCGCGCAGCGCCTCGACCGGGTTGCCGGTCGTGGGGACGCCGACCGGCGGCTGCCCGATCCAGTGCACCTCGCCGTCGCGCTCGGTCAGCGTGGCCCGGCTGGCGGCACCGACGATCGAGTAGCGCGACCACACGCCGCCGTGCTCGGCCGACTCCAGCAGGAAGGTGCCGGGCTGGTCCTTGGCCAGCTTGCGGTAGACGCCGACGGGGGTCTCGGCATCGGCCAGCAGCCGGCGCACGACCGGGATCACCCGGCGGTCCCGCGCCATCTCGGTGAACGTCGCCAGCGTCGGCCAGGTGTGGCCGTAGCGCAGGTCCGGCGTCGGTGCGCTCGCCGCGGCGTCTGGCGTCGCTGGCGTCGCGGAGGTCGCGGCGTCGCGGAGGTCGCCGGCGTCGCCGGCGTCGCCGGCGTCGCTTCGGCGGTCTCGGGCACGGCGGTCGGGTCAGGCATCGCGGTGTCCCTGGCGGACGCGCAGCTCCCGGCCGTCGAAGCACGACCGCGACCCGGTGTGGCAGGCGACCCCGACCTGGTCGACCCGGACCAGCAGGGCGTCCCCGTCACAGTCGAGTGCGACGTCCTTGACCAGCTGGGCGTGGCCCGAGGTGTCGCCCTTGCGCCAGTACTCCTGGCGGCTGCGGGACCAGAAGGTCACCCGGCCGGTGGTGAGGGTGCGGTGCAGCGCCTCGTCGTCCATCCAGCCGACCATGAGGACCTCGGCGGAGTCGAACTGCTGGACGACGGCACAGACCAGGCCGTCGCCGTCGCGCTTCAGGCGGCCGGCGACCGCGGGGTCGAGGGCGGAGGGGGTTGACACCTGCCTCATTCTGCCGTGTTGCGGGCGCGGCCCGGCACACGGCCCGGACCACCCCCTCGGAGAGCCGCCGGCTGACAGGATGGCGCCATGACCTCACCTGCGCGCCGCGAGCGGTCGGCCCTGTGCGACACCTTCGAGACGGTGGGGCCGGACGCGCCGACCCTGTGCTCCCCGTGGCGGACCCGGGACCTGGCGGCGCACCTGGTGATCCGGGAGGGACGCCCCGACGCGGCGCTCGGCATGCTCGTGCCGCCGCTGGCCGAGCGCTCCCGACGGGTGCAGGACGGCTACGCGGCGGAGCGCTGGCCCGAGCTGGTCGAGCGGGTGCGCACCGGGCCGCCGGCGTGGTCCCCGACCCGGCTCGAGCCGGTCGACACGGTCGTCAACCTGGCCGAGATGTTCCTCCACCACGAGGACGTGCTGCGGGCCGCTCCCGGCTGGGAGCCGCGGCTGCTCCCCGACGACCTCGAGCAGGGGCTCTGGTCCGTGCTGACCCGCACCGGCCGGCTGCTGTTCCGCCGCTCCCCGTGGGCGTGGTGCTGGTCACGCCCACGTACGGCCGCCGGCTGGTCCGCACGCCTCCCTCGGGTGCCGGCTCCGTCGTGCTGCGCGGCACCCCCGGCGAGCTGCTCCTGCACGCCTCGGGACGGCAGCGCGTCGCGCGGGTCACGGTCGAGGGGCCCGCGGACGCACGCACAGCCTTCCAGGACACCGACCTCAGCCTCTGACCGCTGACGCGCCCCGTCGACGCGCACCGCGCTCAGCGGACCGGGTGGCCCTGCGCCCGCAGCGCGCCCTTGACCTCCGCGATCGTCAGCTCACCGAAGTGGAAGACGCTGGCCGCCAGCACCGCGTCGGCACCCGCGTCGACCGCCGGCGCGAAGTCCTTCAGCGCGCCCGCGCCGCCGCTGGCGATCAGCGGCACGCCCACCTCGCGACGGACCCGCTCGATCAGCGGCAGGTCGAACCCGTCCCGTGTGCCGTCCGCGTCCATGGAGTTCAGCAGGATCTCCCCCGCACCCAGCTCGGCGGCGCGGGCGCACCACTCGACCGCGTCGATGCCGGTCCCGCGCCGACCTCCGTGGGTGGTCACCTCGAAGTCGTCGGCGAGCCCGCCGGAGTCGGTCCGCCGGCGGCGCACGTCCGCGGACAGGACCAGCACCTGCGAGCCGAACCGGTCCGCGACCTCCGCGATCAGCGCGGGCCGGGCGATCGCCGCCGTGTTGACCCCCACCTTGTCGGCGCCCGCGCGCAGCAGCCGGTCGACGTGCTCCACCGAGCGCACGCCCCCGCCCACCGTGAGCGGGATGAAGACCTCCTCCGCGGTGCGGCTCACCACGTCGTACGTCGTGTCGCGGTCGCCGCTGCTTGCCGTGACGTCCAGGAACGTCAGCTCGTCGGCGCCCTGGGCGTCGTACCGGTGGGCGAGCTCCACCGGGTCGCCGGCGTCGCGCAGGTTCTCGAAGTTGACGCCCTTGACGACGCGGCCCGCGTCGACGTCCAGGCAGGGGATGACACGAATGGCGACACTCACGCGGCCAAGCCTAACGACGCGGCGGCGGCCGCCCGTCGCTACGGTCGGGGGATGACCACCGGCCCGGACCTCGACGCCGTGGCCCGGTGCCTGGCGCTCATCTCGGCGGCCGAACCTCGCTGTGGCGACACGGTGGTCGTCGCGGTGGACGGTCCCAGCGGCGCAGGGAAGACCACCCTGACCCGGGCCCTGCGCCGGCACCTGGACCGTCCGCCGGTGCTCCACCTGGACGCGCTCTACCCCGGGTGGGACGGCCTGCCGCTCACGCCGGCGATCCTGCATGACCGGGTCCTGGCACCGCTCGCGCGCGGCGAGCGGGCGGCGTACCAGCGCTTCGACTGGGACGCGGGCGCGTTCGCCGAGGAGCACGAGGTGCCGCCCCGCCCCGCTGCTGCTGGTGGAGGGCTGCGGCGCGGGCGCCTGGCCCGGCTTCGCCTACGTCTCGGCCCTGATCTGGGTCGATGCGCCCACCGAGGTGCGGTACGTGCGCGCGATCGCCCGCGACGGGGAGACGTACCGGCCGAACTGGGAGCGCTGGGCGGCCTCCGAGCGTGCCCTGTTCCGCGCCGACCGGACCCGTGAGCGCGCCGACCTGGTCGTGGACACCCGCGGCCGGCGGGACGGCCCGGATCCGCCCCGCGCCGGGGACCGGCACCCATGAGGGCGCGGTGGACGAGCGCGCGCCCCCGCGCCCGCTATGGGCAGAATGGCCGCATGGCTCAGGCAACGGCCCCCCGGGTGCTCCCGGGCCCGGCTGACCGATGACGTCCCTCGACCACTGGCGCAGCCGCAGCGCGTCACTCGGCCCGCGCGCGGCCCGGCGGTCACGCAGGTCGGCCCGGGAGCGCCTGGACCGGCTGCGGCAGCGCAGCTTCCTCATCGTGCAGTGCGCCCTCGCCGGCGCGATCGCCTGGTGGATCGCGAAGAACCTCCTGGGGCACCCGCAGCCGTTCTTCGCCCCGGTCGCGGCGATCGTGGCCCTCGGGCTGTCGTTCGGGCAGCGGCTGCGCCGGGTGACCGAGGTCGTGATCGGCGTGGCCATCGGCGTGTTCATCGGGGACCTGTTCGTGCAGCTGTTCGGCTCCGGGGTCTGGCAGGTGGCCGTCGTGGCGATGGCGTCGATGAGCATCGCGGCGCTGCTCGGGGCCGGGGTCCTGATGACCACCCAGTCCGGGGTGCAGGCCGTGATCATCACGACGCTGGTCGCCCAGCCCGGCGCCGCGCTCGGGCGCTGGCTCGATGCCGTCGTCGGCGGCGCCGTCGCCCTGGTGGCGGCGACCGTCGTCCCGGCCTCTCCCCTGCGCAAGCCGCGTGCGCAGGCGGCGACCGTGGTCGCCGACATCGCCGCCGTCCTGCACGACACCGCCCGGGCGCTGGAGCTGCGCGACGACGTGCTGGCCCGGGACACGCTGCAGCGGGCGCGGGACTCCGAGCGCGGCCTGGACGTGCTGCGGTCACTGTCCGCCGAGGGGGTGGCGGTCGTGCGGCTGTCACCGTTCCGCCGCCGGCACCTGCCCGGCGTGCAGGCCATCGCCGACCTGCTCGAGCCGCTGGACCGGGCGATCCGCAACATCCGGGTCCTGGTCCGGCGGGCCAGCGTGGCCATCTGGAGCGAGGAGCCGGTGCCGCCCTCGTACGTCACGCTGATCTCCGACCTGGCCGACGTCACCGACGAGATCGCCGCCGAGCTCAAGGAGCGGCGGCTCCCGGTGGGCGCCCGCGACCCGCTGGCCGCGATCGGGCGCGACAGCGCCCGGACCGCCGGCGCCGCATCCTGTGCTCTCGGCCGAGGTGATGCGCGCCCAGGTGCGCTCGACGGTCGTCGACCTGCTCATGCTGACCGGACTGACGTACGACGAGGCGCGGGCGCGCGTTCCGGCCTCCGCGGCCCTGGACGACCACTGACGGCCGGTTCCTCGACCGTGGACGACCACGACGCCGGTTCG
This sequence comes from uncultured Actinomycetota bacterium, assembly GCA_963724015.1. Classification (GTDB taxonomy): domain Bacteria; phylum Actinomycetota; class Actinomycetes; order Actinomycetales; family Dermatophilaceae; genus CAVRTM01. The sequence goes on along the minus strand of CAVRTM010000014.1, from coordinate 388,163 downwards.
CCGACCCTCGAGGACGACGAGCGCCGGGTCGTCGACCCTGGACGACCGACGCTGCTCCGTAGGCCGCGTCCGCTGCCGTGCCCGCGCGCCGGGGACCGGTGCGGGTTCGGCCGCGGCTCGGGCGCGGGTGCCAGACTTGGCGACGATGACCACTGCCCCAGCCCCGTTGCGCACCCACGCCCCAGCCACCGGGCTGCCGCCGGTGCCCCTGCTTGCCCTGGCGCTCCTCGCCGTCACCGCCAACCTGCGCGTCGCGATGTCCAGCCTGCCGCCGCTGCGCGACACCATCGTCGCCGACCTGCACCTCAGCAACGCCGCGATGGGCGCCCTGACCACCCTCCCGGTCCTCTGCATGGGGCTGTTCGCCCCTGCGGCTCAGCGGCTGGCCCGCCGTCACGGCGCCGCGACCGGCGTGCAGCTCGCCGTACTCATCGTCCTCGTGGGTGTCGGCAGCCGGCTCTGGGGTGGCACCACCTGGGTGCTGTACGCCGGGACCTTCCTCGCGGGCGTCGGCATCGCCATCGGCGGCACGCTCCTGCCGGGCCTGGTCAAGGCGCTGTTCCCGCCGCACCGGACCGGCCTGGTCACCGGCCTCTACATGCTGGCGATGATGGGCGGGGCCGCCGTGTCGTCCGCCCTGTCGGTGCCCCTGGCCGACCGGCTGGGGTCCTGGCAGGGATCGCTCGCGTCGTGGAGCCTGCTCGCCGCCGTCGGGGCGCTCGCCTGGGCTCCGGTCACCGGGGGTCGGCCCGGCACCGCGCGGCCAACCCGGAGGTCGACTCCGGACACGGCCTGCCCTGGCGGCACCGCACCGCGTGGCTCGTGGCAGCGTTCATGGCCCTGCAGTCGTGGCTGTTCTACTCGTGCCTGGCGTGGGTGGCACCGTCCTTCCAGGACCGCGGCTGGGACGCGACCACCACCGGTTACCTGCTGTCCGTCTTCAGCGGGGTCCAGGTGTGCTCGGGGCTGCTCGGCCCGCTCCTCGCCGACCGGATCCACGACCGGCGGGTCCTGCTGCTGTCGGCGTCGGTGTTCGGCGCGACCGGGCTGCTCGGCCTGGCCGTCGCCCCCGGCGCGGCGCCGTGGCTCTGGGTGGCGCTGCTGGGGATGGGCCAGGGGCCGGCGTTCTCCCTCGGCATGGTGCTGCTGATCGACTACTCCCGCACGCCGCAGGGCAGCGGACGGCTCGCGGCGATGGTGCTGTTCGTCAGCTACACCGTGGCCGCGTGGGGCCCCACGACCATGGGCGCCGTGCGCGACGCGACCGGCGGCTTCCGCCCGGTGTGGGCCGTGCTGCTCGGTCTCGCCGTGGTGCAGACCCTGCTGGTGACGCGGTTCCGGCGCACGCTGCCGCAGACGCCCTGACCCCTGTCACTCACGACGCACACCGCTCACCCCTCCAGGCGCACCGGGCGCCCGGATCCCTCCGGCGACGTGCGCCGGCACACCCGCCGCGCGCTGGGCGTGAGCCGGATCAGGACCGGTGGGGCTCCGGCCGCTCTCCGTGGACCTGCACGAGGGCGGACAGCCGGCCGGCCTCGGTGCGGCTGATCGTGCCGTCGGCCCTCTGGATCGCCATGACCGCAACGGTGTCGGTGTCGTCGAGGTCGAGGGTGACCCAGGGAGCGCCCCCGCCGAACTGCACCCGGATGATCTGAGCCCAGGACAGGCGCCGCGTGGTGAAGAGGTTGCGGACGACGATTCCCTCGCGGCTCGGCACGGCGCGGATGGAGGCGAAGCGCCACATCACCGCGGCGACGGCGACCCCGATGAGCTCGAGCGCCAGGCGGTCGATGAGGCTCCAGCCCCCGAACAAGGGATCTCCCTGCGGCAACGAGATCGCGCCGACCGTGAAGATCACCAGGGCAGCAGCGGCCACACTCGAGCGAGACCTTGCGTCCCCGCCGTGGCCGGAACACGGCATACGGGTCGTTGAACGGCGTTGTCGGCGGCTGCTGCGCGGGGGCCATCAGAGCCGGCAGGCGGCGATGTCGGTGACCAGGATGGCTCGCGCGCCGAGCTCGTACAGCTCGTCCATCACCTGGTTGGTGCGCGCGCGGGGGACCATGGCCCGCACGGCGACGTAGCCCTTGTCGTGCAGCGGGGACACGGTCGGCGACTCCAGACCGGGAGTCAGGGCGCAGGCCCGCTCGACCAGCTCGACGCGGACGTCGTAGTCCATCATCACGTAGCTGCGTGCGGTCAGAACTCCCTGCAGCCGGCGGACCAGGACGTCGATGGCCGCCTGGTTGGTGCTGTCCTCGCGGCCGATCAGGACGGCCTCGCTGCGCAGGATCGGCTCACCGAAGACCTCCAGGCCCTGGTTGCGCAACGTGGTGCCGGTCTCGACCACATCGGCGATGACGTCCGCGACACCCAGGGTGATCGCGGTCTCGACGGCGCCGTCGAGGCGGACCACGTCACCGCTGATGCCCTGTTCGGTCAGGTGCGCCTCGACCAGTCCGGCGTAGCTGGTGGCAACGCGCAGGCCGTCGACGTCCTTGACCGAGTCGGCGACGCCCGGGCGGGCGGCGAAGCGGAACGTCGAGCGGGCAAAGCCCAGCTGCATGACCTCGCCGGCCCGGCTGCCCGAGTCGAGCAGCAGGTCCCGGCCCGTGATGCCGAGGTCGAGGGTGCCCGAACCGACGTAGACCGCGATGTCCCGCGGGCGCAAGAAGAAGAACTCGACGTCGTTGTCGACGTCGGCCAGGATCAGCTCCTTGCTGTCCCGGCGGCCGCGGTAACCGGCTTCACGGAGCATGTCCGCGGCTGGTTCGGCGAGGGAGCCCTTGTTGGGCACGGCGATGCGAAGCATGGGATTCCTTCGGGGAGAACGGCGGTCAGAGGTGGGCGTAGACGTCGTCCAACGAGATGTCGGAGGCGAGCATCAGCACCTGCAGGTGGTAGAGCAGCTGGCTGATCTCCTCTGCCGTGCGCGCCTGTCCCTCGTGCTCGGCCGCCATCCAGACCTCGGCCGCCTCCTCGACGATCTTCTTGCCGATCGCATGGACGCCGGCGTCCAGCTCGGCCACGGTGCCAGAGCCCGCGGGGCGGGTCGCCGCCTTGTCGGTGAGCTCGGCGAACAGCTGGTCGAAGGTCTTCACGGGAGTCAAGGTTACGGTGCCGCATCGGCCGTCCTGTCCACGCGTCCCCGCCATGAGCTGACGCGGTCCGGCGGTCGTTGGCTGCCAAGCCGCCGGTACGCCACGAGGACCCTCCGACCAAGCGCAGGCTCGAGCAAGCCGCCTTCCCCGCGCGTTGCCGGCCGCACGCGTCACATCGACAGGGGTTGGCCTTCGTGGAAGGTGACCCACTTGCTGTGCAGCTTCTCCCCGGTCGCGCCCTGGTAGGCCACCGGCGGTCCGACTCCGGGCCACAGCCCGGCCGGTTCGTCCGGCTCGGGCTCGACGCCCTCATCGGGGTCGTCGCCTTCGTCGGGGTAGCCGAGGTCCTCGAGGTTGTTCAGCTCGTTGGCCGGGTCCAGACCGTCCGGGCGCTCGGTCGAGACACCGATCGTCCACACCTGCCCCGCCGACCCCGGCCTCGAGCCCCTGCGTGGCGGCCGCCCGGTCCGGAAGCGGTGTCGGTGCGTAGATCGGGCCCGGCCCGATCGGGAACCCGCCCCGGGCCAGGAACACCAACCCGCCGCACGTGTTCGCATCCCCGCCGATCGAGAACTCACCCCGGTGGTGGGCGTCGTGATGGAACGGGCACAACCCGGCCAGGTTCGCCAGGTCCGTCCGGCCCCCGCGCACCGTCCTGACCCAGGCCGGCGCGAAGATCGCCCCGAGCACCTACTACGCGCATCATGCCCGTCCGCCGTCGAGGCGCGCGGTCGCTGATGCCGCGCTCGATGAGCGGATCACGGCGCTCTTCGAGGACAACTACCGGGTGTACGGGGTCCGGAAGATGTGGAAGGCGCTGAACCGTCAGCAGCGCCCTGACGAACACGGCAACCTCGGTGCAGGGCGGTACGACCCGGTGCCGCGGTGCACCGTGGAGCGGCGGATGCGCGCGTTGGGGCTGCGCGGGGCGACCGCCGGGGACCACAAACGGCCCCGCACGACCATCCCCGGCAAGGACGCTCGGCCCAGTGGACCACCTGATGGACCTCACCGAGCGCCCGCCCCACACACCCGGTGGGTCGCCGACATCACCTACGTGCCGACCTGGGTCGGGTTCGTGTACGTCGCCTTCGAAAACGGCACCCGCGGTCGCGGTCCAACACCAACCGGCGGGTCCGCTCCGGCACGATCCGCAACGCCCGCCCGACACTGACCGGCACCCCGCCCTGCTGCCACACCGGCTGCACCGTCCCCGCACAGGTCAGCTTGGCCACCAGATGCCCCGGCAACCGCGGCCGCCCGGTCAACCAGCCACCCTCGACATCCAGATGCACATACACCCGAAACGACTCCTGCCGGCTCCGGGCGACTCACCGACCCCAACGACCGGGTACAGACCTCCACCAACGCATCGGCCCACGTCACCTCCGGGTCCCCGCCGCGAACAGCGCGTCGCGGGCCTCGGACACCGCCGCCTCGACCAGCGCCCCGACATCGGCCGGCGCGGAGAACCGCAGCTCGAACCGGCCACCCTCCCGGGTGCCCATCGACAGCTCCGCCCGCTCCCCCGCCCGACCCACCTCCTCCAACGCCGGCTCCACCGGCACCGCCCCGGGAACCAGGTCGGCGCTCAGCGTCGGCGTCCGGCTCAGCCCCGGACACGGGGTCGGGGTCGTCCCCGGTCGGCGGATCGAAGGCATACCGCGACAGCACCCGCCCCAGCTGCGGCACACTCGCCGACACCGCCAGCTCGGCCACCGAGGCCTCCACCTGCGAGGGCGCGTGCCGGGCCACCACCGCCACCTGGTCCACCGAGAGCCGGCCCGCCGCGAACTGGCCCATCACCACCGGCAACACCCCCACCCGACGGGCCATCACCACCACCTGACGCGCCCGCCCCGGCGACAGCCCCGCCCGCAGCACCAACCAGTGCTCCACCGACCGGATCCCCGCCCCCGCCCACCCCTCGGACTCGATCGCCCGCGCCGTCAACGACCACCAACCGCGCCGACACCTGGTTCAGCGCACCACACACCACCGCCAGCTCCGCCTCCAGCCGCTCCCCCTCGAGCCGCTCCGATCCATCGACCTGCTCCCCATCCCCGGTCCCCACCATGACACCCATCGTACACCTGTTCGAACACGCCAGGGGAAGCCCATCCACAACCGAAAACCATTCCCCGACAGCCCAATTCGTCGTACCAGAGAGCGTCTGACACGGCACTGCGGAATCAGACCGGCAGAGCCTGACCGTATGTCGTCGTACGCTGGCGGACCGGCCGCCCGATGCCGCCGGCGATCTCGGTCAGCTCGGCGACCGTCTTGGCCGACCCGTGCGCGGACCCGGCCATCCGGCTGATCGTCTCCTCCATCAGCGTGCCCCCGACGTCGTTGGCGCCGCCCTGCAGCATCGCCCGCGTGCCGTCGACGCCGAGCTTGACCCAGGAGGTCTGCACGTGGTGGATCCGTCCGTGCAGCATCAGCCGGGCGACGGCGTGCACGGCCCGGTTGTCCCGCAGCGTCGGCCCCGGACGGGCGAGCCCGGCGAGGTAGACCGGGGCGTTGGTGTGGATGAACGGCAGCGGCACGAACTCGGTGAACCCACCGGTGCGGTCCTGCAGCGCCGCCAGGGTGCGCAGGTGCCCGACCCAGTGACGCGGGTGGTCCACGTGGCCGTACATCATCGTGCTGCTGCTCGGTATGCCGAGCTCGTGTGCGGTGGCGACGATCTCGACCCACTGGGCGGCAGGGAGCTTGCCCTTGGTGAGGACCCAGCGCACCTCGTCGTCGAGGATCTCCGCCGCCGTGCCGGGGATCGAGTCCAGCCCGGCTTCCTTGAGCTCCTCGAGCCACGCACGCGCCGACATGCCCGCCTTGGCCGACGCGGTCGCGATCTCCATGGGAGAGAACGCATGCACGTGCATGCCGGGCGCCGCTGCCTTCACCGACCGCACGATGTCCGCGTACGCCGTGGCGTTCAGGTCCGGGGAGATCCCACCCTGCAGGCAGACCTCGGTCGCGCCGAGCGCCTGCGCCTCCGCCGCCCGCTTGCCGACCTCGTCCAGGGAGAGCGTGTAGGCGTCGGCGTCGGTCTTGCGCTGGGCGAACGCGCAGAACCGGCAGCCGACGTAACAGACGTTGGTGAAGTTGATGTTGCGGTTCACGACGTACGTGACGTCGTCGCCGACCACGTCCCGTCGCAGCTCGTCGGCGAGCGTGGCCACCGCGTCGAGGTCGGCGCCGTCGGCGGTGAGCAGCGCCAGGTAGTCGTCGTCGCTCAGCCCCGCCGGGTCGTCCTGGGCGCGACCCAGCGCCGCACGGACATCGGTGTCCAGCCGTGGCACCGACAGGTCCGTCGACCCGTGAGGCGACCTCCTGCCAGTCGCCGTACACCTCGTCGAAGTCGCTGCGCCGGTCGGCACTGCGGCCGCCCTCGTCCACATCACGGTGCAGGTCCACGCGCCCGGTGCCCGCCCCGGCCGCCGCCATGCCACCGTCGGGCTCCTGCCATCCCAACCCGGTCGCGCGGGCGTCCTCCCGGGCCAGTCCCGTCGCCGGGTCGACCAGCGCGCGGACGTGCGGGTGCAGCCGCGGGTCGATCCACGCCTCGTCGCGCTCGAGCGCACCGAGGACGAACCGCGGGTGGGCGGTGAGCCGTTCGGTCAGCGAGAGCCCGGACTCGGCCGTCCAGCGGCGCAGGTCCTCCACCTCGGGCCAGGGACGCTCGGGGTTGACGTGGTCCGGGGTCACGGGCGAGACCCCGCCCCAGTCGTCCACGCCCGCCGCCAGCAGCCGCGGGATCGACTGGGGTTCGGACAAGTTCGGCGGCGCCTGCACCGAGACCGACGGGCCGAGCAGCAGCCGGGTCACCGCGATGGTGGCGAGGTACTCCTCCTCGCCGAGGTCGGGGGTGCTGCGCATCGCCGTGTCGTCCTTGGATCGGAAGTTCTGGACGATGCACTCCTGCACCGAGCCGTACTCGCGCGCGACCCGGCGGATCGCCAGGATGCTGTCGAGCCGCTCCTGCGCATCCTCGCCGATGCCGACCAGGATCCCGGTGGTGAACGGCACACCCACCCGGCCCGCATCCTCCAGCACCCGCAGCCGCACCGCCGGATCCTTGTCCGGGGAGCCGAAGTGGGCCTGACCGGGCTCGGTGAACAGCCGCGTCGACGTGGTCTCGAGCATCATGCCCAGCGACGGCGCGACCGGCTTGAGCCGCTGCAGGTCCGACCAGCTCATGACCCCGGGGTTGAGGTGCGGCAGCAGCCCGGTCTCCTCGAGCACCCGGATCGCCATCGCCCGCACGTACGCCAGCGTGTCGTCGTACCCGTGGGCGTCCAGCCACTCCCGCGCCGCCGGCCAGCGGTCCTCGGGCCGGTCACCGAGGGTGAACAGCGCCTCCTTGCACCCCTGCGCGGCACCCTCGCGCGCGATCGCCAGCACCTCGTCCGGCGACAGGTACGCCGCCGGCACCCGGTGCGGGACCGTGGCGAAGGTGCAGTAGTGGCAACGGTCACGGCACAGACGGGTCAGCGGGATGAAGACCTTGCGCGAGTAGGTCACGGTGCCGGGACGACCACCAGCCACCATCGCGGCGTCCCGCACCCTGGTCGCCGACACGCACAGGCTCTCGAGGTCGGCGCCGCGGGCACCGAGCAGCACCAGCGACTCCGTCCCGTCCAGCGCCTTGCCGTCCCGGGCCCGGGCCAGCGCCCGCCGCATCGCGTTGTCCGCCATCCGCGAAGGCTATGTCACCGCCGCAGGGACGGCTCCGCGGGCCCGGCGACGTCCCGCAGGGTGACCGCGGTCGCGACCGCGGCGGTCGCGGCCTCGTGCCCCTTGTCCTCGCGCGAGCCCTCGAGGCCGGCCCGGTCGAGCGCCTGCGCCTCGTCGTCACACGTCAGCAGGCCGAAGCCGACCGGGACACCGGTGCGGACCCCCACGTCCGTCAGCCCCGCCGTCGCCGCCTGGCACACGTAGTCGAAGTGCGGTGTGCCACCGCGGATCACGACGCCGAGCGCGACGACCGCGTCGTACCGGGGTGCGAGCCGTGCGCACGCCACGGCCAGCTCGAAGGCGCCCGGAACGCGCACCAGCTCGACGTCCTCCACTCCCGCGTCGGCCAGGCCGCGGCGCGCGCCGGCGACCAGGCCGTCCATGACCGTGGTGTGCCACGACGCGGCGACGACGGCGACCCGCAGGCCCCTGCCGTCGACGGTGATGTCCGGTGCTCCGTCCCCGCTCACGCCGACGCGCCCTGGTCCGTGGTGTCGATGACCAGGTCGTGGCCGAGCCGGTCACGCTTGGTGCGCAGGTAGGCCCGGTTGTCCTGCAGCGGCGAGATGCTGAGCCTCTCCACCGCCGACACCGTCGATGCCGGACTCGCGCATCGCGTTGACCTTCATGGGGTTGTTCGTCAGCAGGCGCACCGCCGGTATGCCGAGGTCGGTGAGGATCGCTGCGCCTGCGGCGTACTCGCGGGCGTCCACGGGAAGACCGAGCTCGATCTGGGCGTCCACCGTGTCGAAGCCCCGGTCCTGCAGCTCGTACGCCTGGAGCTTGTTCAGCAGCCCCACTCCCCTGCCCTCGTGTCCGCGCAGGTAGACCACGACGCCGCCCTCCGCGGCCACCCTGGCCAGCGCCCGCTCGAGCTGGGGGCCGCAGTCGCACCGCTGCGAGCCGAAGACGTCGCCGGTGAGGCACTCGGAGTGCAGCCGCACCAGCGGCGACGGACCGTCGTGGCCCAGGGGACTGAGCAGCGCGACGTGCTCCGCGCCGGTCACCAGGTCCCGGTAGCCCACCATGTCGAACACGCCGTCGGCAGTGGGCAGCCGGGTGCGCGCCTCCCGCTCGACCCGGTCATGGCGCTGCCGCCAGTGGATCAGCTGGGCGATGGTGATGACCGGCAGGTCGTGCTCGTCGCCGAGCTCCAGAACCGCAGGAAGACGCATCATCGAGCCGTCGTCGTGCACCAGCTCAGCGATGACACCCACCGGCGCCAGTCCCGCCAGGCGGCAGAGGTCCACGGCCGCCTCGGTGTGGCCGGCTCGTTGCAGCACTCCCCCGTCGCGCGCCCGCAGCGGGAACACGTGTCCCGGCCGGGCCAGGTCGGCGGCAGTCGTGGAAGGGTCGGCGAGCAGGCGCAGCGTGTGGGCGCGGTCCGCAGCGCTGATGCCCGTGCTGACGCCGACCCGCGCGTCCACCGACACGGTGTAGGCCGTGCCGCGCGGGTCCTCGTTGCGGAGCACCATGGGGGGCAACCCCAGTCGGTCGGTCATGGCACCGGGCATGGGCGCGCAGACGATGCCCGAGGTGTGCCGCACCGTCCACGCGAGCCACTCGGTGGTCGAGCGTCTCCGCCGCGAGGATGACGTCGCCCTCGTTCTCGCGGGCCTCGTCGTCGGTGACGAGCACCGGCTGGCCGCGGCGGAGGGCGGCCAGCGCCGCCTCCACCGAGGCCAGGGCGCTCATGCCAGCACCTCGCTCGGCTCAGGCTCGGGAGCCGCGGCCCGGGAGATCCTGAGCCAGACCACGAAGCCGTAGAGCACCAGACCCGCGTACACGGCGTACAGCACGGCCGAGGGGTAGAAGCCGGAGTGCACCAGCAGCGGCACACCGACGAGGTCGACCGCGATCCACGCGAGCCAGAAGTCGTTCCACCCGCGCGCCATCGCGTAGGTCGCGACGATCGAGCCGACGAAGATCCAGGCGTCACACCAGAAGTACCACCGGGGAGCCGGCCATCCCGCACCGATCTCGGAGAACAGCCACTGCACGACGACCACACCGCCGACCCAGAACGCCGAGGTACAGCACGCGCTCCCGCATCGTGGCCCACCGCGGGGTGACCGCCGGCACGTCCGCGCCGGCGCCGCCGCGCAGCCTGCGGATCCGGTCCCAGCGCCACCACCCGTAGATGCTGGTGATGATGAAGAAGATCTGGCGGCCGGCCTGCCCGTAGAGCGTCTCCCCCTGCGGGTTCGCGAAGGCGACGCCGAAGAAGACGGTGAACAGGATCGCGTTGCCGACGATGCCGACCGGCCAGGCCCACACCCGCCGGCGCATGCCGCCGATCGCGGACGCAAAGCCGAAGATGTTGCCGACGACCTCGCGCCAGAAGATGGCGTGGCCGGCGATGCTCAGCTGGGCGTCGAAGAGCCGTTCGAAGATGTTCATGCCGTGTGCTCCGGTTCCGGTGCTGTGGTGCTGGACCCGGCGGAGCCGGGTGTGAGCAGGCGCTCGACGTACTTGGCGATCACGTCGACCTCCAGGTTGACGGGGTCACCGACGCCCTTGGAGCCCAACGTCGTCAGGCCGAGCGTGGTGGGGATCAGGGAGACCGAGAACGAGCTGGCGTCGACCGCCGACACGGTGAGCGAGACGCCGTCGACCGTGATGGAGCCCTTCTCCACGACGTAGCGGGCGACCTCGGGTGGCAGCGTGAAGCGGACGACCTCCCAGCGGTCCCCGGGCGTCCGCTCGAGGATCCGGGCCGTGCCGTCGACGTGCCCCTGCACGATGTGGCCGCCGAAACGGCTGGTGGCAGCCATCGCCCGCTCCAGGTTGACGGGCGAGCCTGCAGCGAGGTCGCCGAGGCTGCTGCGGTGGAGCGTCTCGGCCATGACGTCGACGCTGAAGCTCTCGTCGTCGTGCTCGACCACCGTCAGGCACACGCCGTTGACGCTGATCGACGCGCCATGCGTGGCGTCGCTGACCACGAGCGGGCCGCGCACCCGCAGGATGGCGGAGTCGGCGCCACGCTCGATGGCGATGATCTCGCCGAGCTCCTCGACGATGCCGGTGAACATCAGTGCTCTCCCTGGGAGGTCGTGGCACGGACGCGGACGTCCGTGCCGATGGTGCGGACGTCGCGGACCGTGAGCCGCAACGTCCGGTCGATGCTGGGTATGCCGAGGTCGCCCACCGCCGCGCGACCGGAGCCGAGCAGGGCCGGCGCGAGGTAGCTCACGACCTCGTCGACGAGCCCGGCGCGCAGGAAGGCCGCCGCAAGGGTGGGGCCACCCTCCAGCCAGACTGAGCGGACGTTCCGTTCGGCGAGCCACCGCAGGGCCTCGCGCCGGGTCGCGGGTGGGCAGCAGCACGGTCGGCGCGGCGTCGTCCAGCACGCGGGCTCGCGGGGGCAACGGGCGCAGCCCCATCACCGCGCGCAGTGGCTGACGGGTCCGGCAGCGAGCCGTCGGGCCGGCGGACCGTCAGGTGGGGGTCGTCGGCCAGCACCGTCCCGGTGCCGACCAGCACGGCGCCGCACCCGGCCCGCAGGTCGTGCACGTCGGCTCGGGCGAGCGGCCCGGTGATCCAGGCGCTGCTGCCGTCGGCGGCTGCGGACCGCCCGTCCAGCGTTGCCGCGAACTTCCACGTCACCCGCGGCCGTCCGTGGACGACGGCGAAGGTCCACGCCTGGTTGAGCGCGAGCGCCTCCTCGGCCAGCACGCCGCCGACCACCTCCACCCCTGCCGCGCGCAGGGTGTCCGCGCCGCCACCGGATGCGGCGCCCGGGTCGGCCTGGGCGTGCACGACCCGGCGCACACCGGCATCGACCAGGGCCTGCGCGCACGGTCCGGTGCGGCCGGTGTGGTTGCAGGGTTCCAGCGTGACGTACACCGTGCCGCCGCGGGCGCGCCCGGCCGCCTGGGCCAGCGCCTCGACCTCGGCGTGCGGGCTCCCGGCGCCGCGGTGGAACCCCTCCCCCACCACGGCTCCGTCACGGTCGAGCACGACCGCGCCGACGCGGGGGTTCGGGTCCACCTCAGGACCCAGTACGGCCAGCGAGAGGGCGCGCCGCACCAGCGCGACGTCGCGCTGGTCCCGCACCAGCGCGACGTCGCGCTCGTGCTGCAGCTGACCGGTCATGTCCTGCCCCTCGTGCTCGGCTCCTGTTCGGGCGAGCTCCGGGGCTGTGGCGTGTCCGGCGACCGTGCCGGCGGCCGCGGACCGTGGGCCCGTCGGACGGCGAGCACGCCGGTCCCACAACAAAGGGCTCCCGCCGGTCACCTGGGGTGACGGACCGGTGCCCTTCGCGCGTGCTGCCTCTCATCCGGACTTTCACCGTCGGTCCTGGAGTTCCACCAGGTCAACCGGCCGCTGGCTGCGGCCGGGTCGCGGACTTTCACCGCCGGTTCGGAATTACACCGACCCCGGAGCACGTGCCTCCAGTATGCCACCGTCCCCGGCCCGCGCCGATGCCCCCACATCCGCGCCGAGGGCCGGGGAGCGTCGTCGGCCGCTCGCGCGAGGTGGCGGCCGGTCAGCCCGCGCGTGGTGGCGGCCGGTCAGCCCACGTGGACGTGCCGCGCGGCGAGTGCTCTCAGCTCGTCCACCGCGGCCGCCGCGTCGTCGGCGCCGTAGACCGCGGAGCCGGCCACGAACACGTTCGCGCCGGCCTCGGCGCACTGCTCGATCGTGTCGGCGGAGACCCCGCCGTCGACCTGGACCCAGATCTCTGCCGCCGGAGCGGGACACCGCCTCGCGCACCGCGCGCACCTTGGGCATCTGGTCGGCCATGAACGACTGGCCGCCGAAGCCGGGCTCGACCGTCATCACGAGCACCATGTCGAGGTCCGGCAGCAGGTCGGCATACGGGGCGAAGGCGGTGCCGGGCTTCAGCGCCATCCCGGCCCGGGCCCCGGCCGAGCGCAGGGTGCGGGCGAGCGCCCGGGCGTCCGAGGCCGCCTCGACGTGGAACGTGACGCTGGCGGCACCGGCCTCGGCGTACTGCGGGGCCCAGCGGTCCGGGTCGTCGATCATCAGGTGGCAGTCCAGCGGCACCGGGCTGACCCGCGCCAGCGCCTCGACCACCGGCAGGCCGAGGGTCAGGTTGGGGACGAAGTGCCCGTCCATCACGTCGACGTGGGCCCAGTCGGCGTTGGCGATCCGCCGCAGCTCCTGCTCCAGGTTGGCGAAGTCGCTGGCCAGGATGCTCGGTGAGATCTGCACGGGCACATGGTAGATCGTGGCCACGGCGTTGCCGTCAGGCCTTGCGCAGCAGGGCGAGGAACATCGCGTCGGTGCCGTGCAGATGCGGCCAGAGCTGGACGTAGGGCCCCTCGCCGAGGTGCGGGACCGGCGCGCCCGCCGCGTCGGTGAACAGCGGCCGCGCGTCCAGCACGCTGACGTCCGACCGCTTCTTGAGGACGTCGCCGACGACGAACCGGGTCTCGCCCAGGTGCGGGCTGCACGTGGCGTAGGCCACGACGCCGCCGGGCCGGGTGGCGTCGACCGCCGAGGTCAGCAGCGCACGCTGCAGCCCGGCGAGGTCGGCCAGGTCCGCGGTCGTACGACGCCAGCGCGCCTCGGGGCGGCGTCGGAGCGCCCCCAGCCCGGTGCACGGGGCGTCGACGAGGACCCGGTCGTAGGTCTCGGGCTCGTCCCGCCCGATCTCCCGGCCGTCGCCGGTGCCGATCATGACCTCGATGCCGGCGTCGATCGCGCCGCTGAGGGTCTGGCGGACCAGGTCGGTGCGGTGCTCGCTGATCTCGTTGGCGAACACCGTCGCGCCGGACGGCGCGCCCAGCGTGGCGAGCAGCGCCGCCTTGCCGCCGGGGCCGGCGCACATGTCCAGCCAGCGACTCCGCCGTCGACCCGGTCTCCACCTCGGCCCGGCTCAGCGCGATGGCCAGCAGCTGCGAGCCCTCGTCCTGCACCGCCGCGCGTCCGTCGCGGACGGCCGCGACGCCGCCGGGGTCGCCGCCGTCCAGGACCGCCCCGACCGGTGAGAGCAGCGAGCGCGTGGCGCCGGCCGCGACGAGCTCGTCGACGTCGGCCAGGCCGGGCCGGGCGACGAGGGAGACCCGGGCGGGCGCGTTGTCGGCCACCAGCAGGGCCTCGAGGTCGGCGTCGACCGTCTCGGCGGTGGACGCGCCGTGGCCGAGGAGCGCCGCCCGCAGCGCCCGCACGATCCACTCGGGGTGGCTGTGCAGGGTCGCCAGCCGGGCGATCGGGTCGCCGGTGGGCACGACCTGCGCGACCCACGTCGGCAGGTCCTTCTCGCTGATCCGGCGCATCACCGCGTTGACGAACCCGCTGGCACCGGCGCCGTTGACCATCCGCGCGAGCCCGACCGTCTCGTCGACGGCGGCGTGGGCGGCGACGCGCATGCCGAGCAGCTGGTGGGCGCCGAGGCGCAGCGTGTCGAGGACGTTGTCGTCGATCTGCGCGACGGGGCGCCCGGCAGCCGCGGCGATGATCGGGTCGTAGAGGCCGTGCAGCCGCGTCGCGCCGTAGGTCAGCTCGGTGGCGAAGCCGGCGTCGCGCCCGCGAATTCCCTTGGCCCGCAGCTCTTTCGGCAGCTCCAGGTTGGCGTAGGCGCCGTCGGCGACGGCACGCATCACCGTGTAGGCCGCCAGGCGGGCCGGGTCGGTGGAGCGTGTCCGCTGCGAGGGCGCCGCGGCGGAGCGGCGGCGCGGTCCCCGGCGGGGCTGGTGCGGGTCAGTCATCGCCGAGCTTCTCTCCTTGGTCGGGTCGGACGCCGCGGGCCCAGTCGGCGGCGGCCATCGGCTTCCTGCCGTGGGGCTGCACGGTGCCCAGCCGGACGGCGCCGGTGGCGGTGCCGACGTGGACCGAGCGCCGGTCGGCGACGATCTCACCGGGGGCCGGCGGCCGGCCCGTCGGCGACGGGGGCCACCGGCAGCAGCTTGACCCGCTCGCCGCGGAAGGTGCTCCAGGCGCCCGGCGCGGGGGTGCACCCGCGGACCTGCCGGTCGACCGCGAGCGCGGGTCGGTCCCAGCGCACGCGCGCGTCCTCGACGGTGATCTTGGGGGCGTGCGAGATCCCCTCGCCCGGCTGCGGCACCGCCTGCAGCGTGCCGCTCTGCAGGCCGTCCAGCGTCGCCACCAGCAGGCCGGCGCCGGCCGTCGACAGCCGCTGCAGCAGGTCGCCGGCGGTGTCCGTGGGCCGGATCGTCTCGGTCATCACGCCGTACGTCGGGCCGGTGTCCAGGCCCTCCTCCAGCCGGAACGTCGTGGCGCCGGTGACCTCGTCACCGGCCATGACCGCGTGCTGGACCGGCGCGGCGCCGCGCCAGGCCGGCAGCAGCGAGAAGTGCAGGTTGACCCAGCCGGCGGCCGGCACGGCCAGCACCGCGGGCGGGATCAGTCCGCCGTACGCGACGATGGGGCAGGCGTCGGGGGCCAGCTCGGCCAGCCGCTCGCGGAAGCCGGGGTCACCGGCGCGCGGCGGGGTCAGCACCTCGAGGCCGAGGGCCTCGGCGCGCACCCGGACCGGGGACGGGACGAGGGTGCGGCCGCGGCCGGACCGGCGCGTCGGGACGGGTGAGGACGGCGACGACCTCGTGGGAGGAGGCGACGAGCGCCTCGAGGCTGGGCACGGCGACCTCGGGGGTGCCGGCGAAGACGAGCCGCACCGGGCTACAGGCCCTTGCCGAAGGTCGAGTGGGGGCTGAGCCGCACCGTGGGCGCCGGCTCACCGGCCCACTCGGCGTCGCGGATGGCCTTCATCGCCAGCTTGCGCTGGGCCCGGTCCATGCGGTCGATGAACAGGATGCCGTCGAGGTGGTCGGTCTCGTGCTGGATGCACCGCGCCATCAGCTCGGACCCCTCGAGCGTCACCGGCTCGCCGTGCTCGTCCCAGCCCTTGGCGACCACGCGCAGCGCGCGGGGGGTGTCGAAGTAGATGCCGGGGAAGGACAGGCAGCCCTCCTCGCCCTCCTGCATGTCCGAGGACAGGTCGAGGCTGGGGTTGATCAGGTGGCCGAGCTGCTTGTCGACGTAGTAGGTGAAGACGCGCAGCCCCACCCCGATCTGCGGGGCCGCGAGCCCTGCGCCGGGCGCCTCGAGCATCGTGTCGGTCAGGTCCTTGACGAGCTGCCGCAGCTCCTTGTCGAAGTCGACGACCTCGGCCGCGGGCGTCCGCAGCACCGGGTCGCCGAAGAGCCGGATGTCCTTGATCGACACTGGTGGGTCCTTGCATCTCGCGGTCGTTCGGGCACCGCCGAGTCTATGCGGGGGCCGCTGCCGGGCCGGACCGGCGCCACGGGCAGCCCGCGCACGCGCAGGTCCTCGCGCAGGTGCCCGGTGTCGGTGAAGTGGATGGCGTCCATGCCGGCGGCCGCCGCGGCCTCGACGTTGCGGGGGCTGTCGTCGATGAAGACGCAGTCGTCCAGGGCGTGCCCGATGCGGTCCTCGAGGACCTCGAAGATCTCGGGGTCGGGCTTGGCCACCGCCTCCTCCCCCGAGACGATGATGTCCTCGAACAGGTCGAGGAAGCCGAACCGGTCGAGCGCCGCGGGGAACAGCTCCGCGGACCAGTTGGTCAGGGCGTAGAGGCGCACCCCGGCGGCGTGCAGCTCCTCGAGCAGGGCCACCGTGTCGTCGATCTGGCCGGTCAGGGAGGCCGGGAAGTTCTGCCGGTAGCCGCGGATGGCCGGCTCCCAGTGGGGGTGCGCGGCGACCGCGGCGTCCTCGGCCTCCTGCCAGTCGCGGCCGGCGTCCTGCGCGTGGTTCCACTCCGGGAAGGCGAACGCCTCGTCGGCCAGGAAGCGGGTGGCCTCCTCCGGGCCCACCGCCGGGGCGATCGCCGCGTGCGGGTCCCAGCGGATGAGCACGTTGCCCAGGTCGAACACCACGGCGTCGACGGGGCTGGGCTGGAGGTCGTCGGGCTGCGCGGGACTGGCCATGGCCAGCACTGTAGCCAGCGCCCCCGACAGCGCGCGGACAGCCCTGAACCGCCCCGGCCGGGTAGGGGCGGAGCACCGCCAGCGGGAGGATGGTGCCGGTACGGCGACGCCGCGACGCCCGGGTGCCGAGCCGGTCGGACCGCCGCGGAGCCTTCTCGGGAGCCTCTCCCGGCGGTACCTTCCTGTGCATGTGGGATCTGCTCGCCGGCCCGTTCCTCGCGGCCGGCGGTCTCCTCGTCGTCGCCGGCCTGCCCAAGCTGCGCGACCCGCTCCCCCTCGTCCGCGCCGTGCGCACGACCGGCCTGCCCGCCTCCGGTCCGCTGGTGCGGGCCGCTGGCCGTGGCCGAGGTGGCCCTCGGCGTCGCAGCGGTGGTCGCACCCGGGCGGGGAACAGCCGCGCTCGTCGCCGTGGCCTACGCAGGGTTCACCGCCTTCGTCGCGCTGACCCTGCGCCGCGGCGGGGTCCTCGCGTCGTGTGGCTGCTTCGGTCGTCCCGACACGCCTGCGACCAGGGCCCACCTGGTCCTCACCGGCGGCGCGACCGCGACGGCGGCCGCGCTCGCCGTCTTCCCACCGGAGACGGGGGTGTGGAGCGGAGCCGCGCCGGCGTCGACCGCCGCCCTCGCCGGGTTCGCGGCGCTGCTGGGCGCCCTCGCCTACCTCGTCCTTGCCGTGCTGCCGACCACGACCGCCGCCGCCGTCCGCGGCCTGCCGAAGGGGTGACTCCATGCTCGCCGTCGTCGTCGCCGAGGGCGTGGCCGTCGCGCTGCTCGCCGTGCTCGTCCTGGGCCTGCTGCGCAGCCACGCGCTGATCCTGCGCGCCCTCCACGAGCTCGGGGCCGGGCTGGAGCTGGAGGAGGCGGCGTCCGCCCCGGCGCCCGGCAGCGCGTCCAGCACGGCGTCCGGCACGGCGTCCGGCACGACCGGGCCGGTGCCGGTGGAGCTCGAGCCCGGTGTCATGCCGCCGGCCCGGCCGGCGACCACTCGCGCCGCGGCGCTGACCGGGACCACGCTGGACGGCGCGCCCGTGCACGTGGCGGTCGACGAGGGGCGGCGGATCCTGCTGGCGTTCCTGTCCAGCGGGTGCAGCGTGTGCCGGACCTTCTGGTCCGAGCTCTCCAGCGGGGCCGTCGACGTGCCGGGCGGGGCGCGGGTCGTGGCCGTTACACAGGGGCCGGAGCAGGAGAGCGTCTCCCGGCTGCGCCAGCTCGCGGGCCCCCGGCTGGAGGTGGTGCGGTCCTCCGGCGCGTGGACCGACTACGGCGTGCCGGGCTCGCCCTACTTCGTGTACGTCGAGGACGGCGTCGTCACCGGCGAGGGCTCCTCGACCACGTGGGCCCAGGTCCGCGACCTGATGGGCCAGGCGTTGGACGACGCCGCGGCGGCCCGCGACGACCGCGCCCGGGCCGGCGGCAACGGCAACGGCCCGGGGCGCGACGACCTCGCCGCCATCGACCGTGAGCTGCTCGGCGCCGGGATCCACCCGGGGCACCCCAGCCTCTACGAGCCGCCGGACCCGCCCGAGCCCACGCTGCGCCCGGAGGACCGGACCGGGCCCACCGGTCGATGAACCCCGCACCGGTCTCGCTCGTGGTGGGGCTGCCCATGGCGGCGGTCGCGGCCGTGCGCTCGACCTGGTCCCCTTGAGGCGAGTCGATGCTGGCCAGCATCAGCCCGCTCGGCGAGCGGGCCCGATCCTCACGCTGGGGGGTGACCGTGACGGCGTACGTCATCGGGTCGGTCCTGGGTGGGGCCACCGTCGGCGTGGTTGCGGCCGCGCTGGGCGGGCTGCTGCCGGAGTCGTGGCGGGGCTCCCCGGTAGCCGCCATCCTCGTCGCGGCGCTGCTCCTGGCCGGGCTGCCCCTCGACTCGCGGGTGGCCGGGCTGCGGCTCCCGACGTGGCGCCGCCAGGTGGACGAGGCCTGGCTCGGGCGCTACCGCGGCTGGGTCTACGGCGCCGGCTTCGGCGTGCAGCTCGGCCTGGGCGTCGTCACCATCGTGACCAGCGCCACCGTCTACGCCACCGTGCTGCTGTGCGCCCTGTCCGGCAGCCCGCCGGTGGGGCTGGCGCTGGGCGTCCTGTTCGGCCTGGTGCGCGCCCTGCCCGTCCTCGGCCTCGCCGGCACGCATGACCGCACGGCGCTGCACCGCGTGTTCCACCGGCTGGAGCGCTGGGCGCCGAGCGCCGAGCGGCTGGCGCGGGCCGCGCTGGTCACGGGAGCCGCGGCGCTGGTCGCCGCGGCCGTCGGGAGGAGCTGAGGCCATGGTCGCCAGGTTCGGGCTCGAGGCACCCGACCGTCCCGGCTGGGACACGAGGATCTACCGCCGTGACGCCGGCGCCGGGGAGGACACCCACCCGGTCGTGCACGCCTGCACCCGCCCGTTGCCGGCCGAGCGCGGCGACCTCGGCGGCGGCGTGGTGGAGGTGCTCGGCCCCGAGGACGTGTTCGTCGCCCTGGTCGAGCTCGGTTCGGAGCTGGCGGGCCAGGGCCTGTTCGCGCCGCTCGGCATGCCGCGCCTCGCCCCCTCGCAGTTCGGACCGGACCGGTTGCCACGCGTCGTACCCGGCCGTAGCGGGGCCCAGCACTTCTTCACCGACGGCGACCGGGCCTTCTGCCTGTTCGTGGTCCTCGGCAGCCACGCACGCCGGATGGCGCTGGTGCCGCGGGCAGCGCAGGTGGTCGGCGGCTTCGCCGTCACCGACCGGGCCACGATGCTCACGAGAGGACCGATGCCATGAGGGCGCTGGAGCGGGTCACGACCGACGCGGGGCCGAGCGCGCGGCTCGTCGAGCGCATCGCCCGGCGCCTGGGCACCCTCAGCCGGCGCGGGTTCCTCGCCCGGACGGCCGTCGTCGGGTCGGCGCTCGTGGTCGACCCGAAGGGCTACGTGCTGACCCCCCGGCGGGCGTACTCGACGATCTGCGGCCCCGCCAACACGGCCGCCAACGGCTACAGCGTTCTCTGCTGCACCGTCAACCGCGGGGTCAACGCCTGCCCGCCGGGCACATTCACCGCGGGCTGGTGGAAGGCGGCCGGCTCCTCGTGGTGCTGCGGGGGCTACCGGTACTTCATCGACTGCAACGCCAGGTGCGTCTCGTGCGCCACCGGCTGCGCCGATGACCACATCTGCGACCGGACGTGCTGGAACTGCTCCTGCGGCAGCGGGTCGACCCGGACCTGTGACCAGCGCCGGCACTGCTGCAACGCCTTCCGCTACGGCCAGTGCAACACCCACGTCCGCTGCAGCGGCGGCGTGGCCTGCCGCGTCGCGAGCTGCGTCCCGCCGTACCGGTGGGACAGCTGCTCGACGACCGCGCTGGTGGACAACGCGACCGGGGAGCAGAGCGCGCCTTGCCTGCAGGGCTGCGGCGCGATCCTCACCCGGTACGACGCGCTGGGCGCCAACGGCTCGTACCTCGGCGCCTCGCTCGGGCCCGAGCGGTCGGTCGGGGACGGTCACGGCCGCTACGTCGACTACCGCGGCGGGTCGATCTACTGGACCCGGACCACGGGTGCACGGGCGATCTCCGGCGCGGCGCGCTCCACCTGGCGCCGCGCCGGCGGCCCGCGCGGGCCGCTCGGCTACCCGACCAGCGAGCGCTCGGTCTCGGCCGACCGGAAGCGGTGGAGCCAGAACTTCCAGCGCGGGGTCGTCTGCGACAGCCCCGCGACCACCACCAGCGCCGTGTACGGCGTGATCTGGGTCAAGTGGGTCGCGCTGCACCGGGAGCACGGACGGCTCGGCTACCCCGTGCACGACGGCCGGCGGGGCCGGGACCACCGCGGCCGGGGGCAGACGTTCACCGGCGGACAGCTGTGGGCCCTTGCCGGCAGGCCGGCCCACGCGGTGACCGGCCGGGTCCTGCAGCGCTGGCTGCACGACGGTGCCGAGACCGGCCGGTGGGGATACCCGACCGGGGACGTGAAGGTCCTGCCCGACGGCCGGCAACGGGGACGCTTCGAGAAGGGGACGATCACCGCCTGACGGCTGTTGGTCCCGGCGGCCCCGCGGCTCAGCCCATGCCGTCGGAGGGGTCGACGCGGACGGTGACGGCCTCGCGCTCCTTGCGGGCGCTGCGGACGGCACGCATCGCGGCCAGGGCGGACGTGAGCACCGCGCCCTCCTCCAGCGGCGAGCGCAGCAGGACCTGCAGCCGGTCCTCGCCCTGCCCGGCGCCCGCACCACGCCCGGCACCGGCTCCGCGTCCGGCACCGGCTGCGCGTCCAGCGGCAGCCGAGCCGGGGTTGAGCGGCAACGGCCCGAGGCGCTCGATGTCGGCGGGCAGGTCGCTGCGCTGGAGGGCGTCCTGCAGCGCGTGGCGGCTGCCGACCAGCTGGGCCATCCGCACGGTCGGCGGCAGCGACAGCTCGGCCCGCTCGGCGAGCTCGCGCGCGGCGAACCACGCGGGGTCCCAGCGGACGAGGGCCTCGACGACGGGGAGCGTCGCGTGGGCCGGCGCCCCGGCGAGGACCACGACGCCGCCGTCGGCACCGGCACGGGTCAGCGCCGCCGCGGCCGTCCATCGCCGCAGCGACTCCTCGGCCGCGTCCAGCGTCGGCCGGTCGAGCGAGGCCCAGGCATCCAGCAGCAGGGTCGCGGCGTAACCGCCCTCCGCCACCGGCTCGGCGCCGGGGGTGGCGATGACCAGGCTGGGGCGGTCGTCGACCGCTGCGAGCACCTCGCCGGAGCCGGAGGTGTGCACCGGCACCCCGGCGAAGGCGCGGCCGAGCTCCTCGGCGGTGCGCCGGGCGCCGACCACGCTCGAACGCAGGCCGCGGCCGGAGCAGTGTGGGCACTGGTACTGCTGCGGGGCGGTGCCGCACCAGCGGCACGACGGCGGGGCGCCCGGAGCGGTGAGCGCGAGCGGCCCCGAGCAGCGCGGGCAGCGGGCCGGCTCGCGGCAGGTCTGGCATGACAGCGAGGGCAGGTAGCCGCGGCGGGGCACCTGGACCAGCACCGGACCGCGCTCGAGCGCGGCCTTGGCCGTGCGCCACGCCACCGACGGCAGGTGCGCCATCGCGGCGGGTCCGTCCCGCTCGACCTCGGTGCCCTCGCCGGCCACGACCACCCGGGGCGCGGCACGGCGTACGGCGTCCGGCGCGGCCACGACCGGCTGCACGTCGCCGGCGTCCACCCAGCGCTGGACCGCCGTGGTGCGGGTGAAGCCGCCGCTGAGCAGGGCGGCGCCCTCGGTGCGGGCCCGCAGCGCGAGCACCTCGCGGACGTGGGGGTAGGGCGCGCGCTGCTCGGTGAGCAGGTCGTCCCCGTCGTCCCACCAGGCGACCAGCCCCAGGTCGTGGACGGGCGCGAACATCGCCGCGCGGGTGCCGACGACGCAGCGCACCGAGCCCCGCAGGACCTTCAGCCAGGCCGTGTAGCGGGCCTGGGGCCCCTGCCCGGCGGTCAGCCGCACGTGGCGGCCGGTGCCGAGGACCACCTTGAGGGCAGCGTCGACCCGGTCGACGTCGCGGTGGTCGGGCACGACGATCAGGGCGCCGCGTCCCGCCGCGAGCGCGGTGCCGGCCGCGACCGCGAGGGCGTCCGGCCAGTCGGCGCCGGCAGCGGCGGCACCCGTCGGCTCCTCGCCAGAAGCGGCGACGCCCGTCGGCTCCTCGCCAGAGGCGGCGGCCCGGTCGGCGTGCTGCCCCGGAAGCGCCAGCCATGACGCTGCCGGCGCCTGCCCGGTGGCGATCCGGCGCAGGAACGACGGCCCGGCCGGGTAGCGCGTCCACGGGCCGGGCGGCGGCATCGGCGGCGGCCCGGCCGGGACCGCAGCGAGCGCCTTCTCCGCCGCCGCGTGCCGGGGCGGGACCGCCAGCCGCAGCACGTCGCCGAGCGTGCCGGCGTAGCGCGCAGCCACCGCCTGGCAGAGGGCCAGCAGCGCGGGCGTGAGGACCGCCTCGGGGCTGACGACCCGCCGCAGCGGCGCCAACCGGCCCTCGTGCTCGGCCTCGGCCCGGCGCTCGAGCACGAACCCGTCGACGTCCTGCCCGGCGAACCGCACCTTGACCCGCGCTCCCGGCACAGCCGCCTCGGCCAGCGTCTCGGGCACGGAGTACTCGAACGGGCGGTCGAGGTGGGCCAGCCCCACGTCGACCGCGACGACAGCGACGGGGTCGACCGCGGCCAGGTCCGCCGCCGGGGCTGCGCTGCGGCTGCGACGGGTGGAGGCACGCACGAGCGAGAGCTGCTCACCCGTGCCGGCACCCGTGCTGCTCATGCTCCAAGGTCTATCTCATGGCACCGACGCCGCTGCCCCCGGCGCCCACAGGGCGGGCGCGCGACCGGGCGCAGCGGGACAGCCGGGCAGTCCGGTGAAGCGTCATCGCCCGTGCCGCACCGGAGGACGGCTCAGCCGGCGACGGCGGCCTTCAGCTGCTCGACGCGGTCGGTGCGCTCCCAGGTGAAGCCGTCCCGCAGCCCCGGCGCGGAGGTGCGCCCGAAGTGGCCGTAGGCGGCGGTCTGCTGGTAGATCGGGCGGAGCAGGTCGAGGTCCTCGATGATCGCGGCGGGCCGCAGGTCGAACACCTTGGTGATCGCGCTCTGGATCGCGTCCAGCGGGGCGCTCTCGGTGCCGAACGTCTCGACGTACAGGCCGACCGGCTTGGCCTTGCCGATGGCGTAGGCGACCTGCACCTCGCAGCGGCGGGCCAGCCCGGCGGCGACGATGTTCTTGGCCACCCAGCGCATCGCGTAGGCCGCGGAGCGGTCGACCTTGCTCGGGTCCTTGCCGGAGAAGGCGCCGCCGCCGTGGCGGGCCATGCCGCCGTAGGTGTCGACGATGATCTTGCGGCCGGTCAGGCCGGCGTCACCCATCGGGCCGCCGATCTCGAAGCGGCCGGTGGGGTTGATGAGCATGCGGTAGTCGCTGGTGTCCAGCACCGTCCCGGCAGCCGCCAGCTCGTCCAGGACCGGCTTGATCACGTGGGCGGCGATGTCGGGCTCGAGCAGGCCGCTCAGCGACACGTCGGAGGCGTGCTGGGTGGACAGCACGACGGTGTCGAGCCTGACCGCGCGGTCCCCGTCGTACTCGATGGTGACCTGGGTCTTGCCGTCGGGGCGCAGGTAGGCGACCTCGCCGGACTTGCGGACCTCGGTCAGGCGCTCGGACAGCCGGTGGGCCAGGTGGATCGGCAGCGGCATCAGCTCGGGGGTGTCCTCGCAGGCGTAGCCGAACATCAGCCCCTGGTCACCCGCGCCCTGCTTGTCGAGCGGGTCCACGCCACCGGTGCGGTTCTCGTAGGCGGTGTCGACGCCCTGGGCGATGTCGGAGGACTGCTGGCCGATGGAGATGGAGACACCGCAGGAGCGCCCGTCGAAGCCCTTGGCCGAGGAGTCGTAGCCGATGCCGACGATCGTGTCGCGGACCAGGTTGGGGATGTCGACGTAGCTGCTCGGTGGACACCTCGCCGGCGACGTGCACGAGCCCCGTGGTGACCATGGTCTCGACCGCGACGCGGGCCTGGGGGTCCTGCTCCAGCATGGCGTCCAGGATCGTGTCGCTGATCTGGTCGCAGATCTTGTCGGGGTGACCCTCGGTGACGGACTCGGACGTGAAGAGGCGTGACACGTGCGGTGCTCCTTAATGCAGCGGCTGCTGACTGACGGTTCGGGCGATTCTATCGGGGCGGCAGGACGTCCTCGATGACGTCCCACACCGTGGCCGCGACCGCCTCCTTGGAGGCGGGCCCCGCATCCGTGACGGCCTCGGATCCGCGCCGCAGGATGTGCACGGTGGTCGTGTCCTGGCCGAACGTCTTGCCGGGTCCGACCTCGTTGGCCACGATCAGGTCGCAGCCCTTGCGCTCCAGCTTGGCCCGGGCGTGGTCCAGGACCGTGTGGGTGGCGTCGCCGGTCTCGGCGGCGAAGCCGACGATCACCGGGGTCGTCCCGCTCCCCCGCGCCGCCACCAGGCCGGCGAGGACGTCGGGGTTGCGCACCAGCTCGATGGTGGGTGCGCTGGTGTCGGCGTCCGGGTCGGGACCGGCTGAACGTCTTCTTGATCTTGGCCTCGGAGTAGCGCGCCGGGCGGAAGTCGGCCGGCGCCGCGGCCATGACCACGACGTCGGCGTCCTTCGCCGCCGCGGTCACGGCCGCCTGCAGCTCCAGGACCGTGCCGACGGGTACGACGTCCACGCCCGCCGGGGCCGGCAGGGAGGTGTTGGCCGCCACGAGGGTGACGTCGGCTCCGCGGGCCGCGGCCACCGCAGCCAGCGCGTAGCCCTGCTTGCCCGAGGAGCGGTTGCCCAGGTAGCGCACCGGGTCCAGCGGCTCGCGGGTGCCGCCCGCGCTGACGACCACCCGCCGCCCGGCCAGGGTCGGCCCGGCACCGGACAGCAGCCCGCGGCAGACGGCGTAGATGTCCTCGGGCTCAGGCAGTCGGCCCGGCCCGGTGTCGGCGCCGGTGAGCCGGCCCGAGGCGGGCTCGATGACGTGCACGCCCCGCGCGCGCAGCGTCTCGACGTTGTCGCGGGTCGCGGGGTGCTCCCACATCTCGGTGTGCATCGCCGGGGCGAGCACCACGGGGCAGCGGGCGGTGAGCAGCGTGGTCGTCAGCAGGTCGCCCGCCAGGCCGTGCGCGGCGCGCGCCAGCAGGTCGGCCGTGGCGGGGGCGACGACGACCAGGTCGGCCTGCTGGCCGAGGCGGACGTGGCGCACCTCGTGGACGTCGGTCCACACATCGGTGGCCACCGGCTTGCCGGACAGGGCCGACCAGGTGGGGGCGCCGACGAACCTCAGCGCCGCCTCGGTGGGCACGACGGTGACGTCGTGCCCGTCCTCGGTCATCAGACGCAGGAGCAGGCAGGCCTTGTAGGCGGCGATGCCGCCGCTGACACCCAGGACGATGCGCACGGCGTCCTCCCCCTGTCCTCGGTCTGCCCGGTCTCCTGCCGGGGTCAGGACTCGATCGCCGTGGAGGTCAGCAGGCCCTCGTTGATCTCGCGCAGCGCGATCGACATGGGCTTCTCGTGGACGGAGGTCTCGACGAGCGGGCCGACGTACTCCAGCAGGCCCTCGGAGAGCTGGGAGTAGTAGGCGTTGATCTGGCGGGCGCGCTTGGCGGAGTAGATGACCAGGGCGTACTTGGAGTCCGCCACGGTCAGCAGGTCGTCGATCGGCGGGTTGGTGATGCCTTCGGGGGCAGCCTGCGTACCGGACACGGTCAGTCTCGTTTCGTTGGGTGCGGGGGTGTCGTCACGGGTCGCTGCCCGTCGTGCGGCGCCGTGGAGCTCGGGGCGCGCATCAATGATACGAGTTCTTCGCTGGCCCGCCGTACATCGTCGTTGACGATGGTCACGTCGAACTCGCGCTGGGCCGCCAGCTCCTCCCGCGCGGTGGCGAGGCGGACCTCGCGCTCCTCCTCGGTCTCGGTGCCGCGGCCGACCAGCCGCCGGACCAGCTCGTCCCAGCTGGGCGGCGCGAGGAACACGAACAGCGCCTCGGGCATCCGCTCGCGCACCTGCCGCGCGCCCTGCAGGTCGATCTCGAGCAGCGCCTTGCGCCCCTCGGCCAGGGCCCGGTCGACCGGGCCGCGGGGCGTGCCGTACTTGGCGCGGCCGTGCACGACCGCCCACTCGAGGAACTCCCCCGCCCTGCGCAGGCGTTCGAACTCGGCGTCGTCGACGAAGTGGTAGTGGACGCCGTCGATCTCCCGCGGGCGCGGCTTGCGGGTCGTCATCGACACCGAGAGCCAGACGTCGGGGAAGTGCGCGCGGACGTGAGCGGCGACGGTGCCCTTGCCCACGGCGGTGGGGCCGGCCAGGACGACCAGTCGGCTGGACGGGGTCATGGGGTCGCGCCACCGGCTCAGGCGGAGTGGTCGAACCGCGACAGCAGGGCCGCGATCTGGTTGGAGCCGAGCCCACGGACCCGCCGGCTCTCGGAGATGCCGACCTCGTCCATGATCTGGCGGGCGCGGACCCGCCCCACCCCGGGCATGGACTCCAGCAGGGCCGACACCTTCATCTTGCCCACGATGTCGTTGCTCTTGCCGTCGGCGATGACCTCGGCCAGGGACCCCTGCGCGTACTTGAGGCGGTTCTTCACCGCGGCCCGCTCACGACGGGCGGTGGCGGCTTTCTCCAGCGCCTGCGCACGCTGCTCGGGGGTGAGCGGGGGAAGGGCCACGGTCGGTCTCCTCGGAGGGACGGTCTGGTTCGTTCGGTGGCATCGCGGCAGGTCCGGCCGGGGGATGTCGGGGTGGACCGAACCTAGCGAGTCGTCCCGCGGGCTCGCAACGAGGGGGTGCGCCCGAGCAGGGCGCGGCCGGAGGGACCGGTGCGGCCGGGCTCAGCGGGCCGCGAACCGGTCGGTGGCTGCCCGGATCGCCCCGAGCGTCGCCCCGTGGCCGACGTCGTCCAGCAGGATCAGCTCGCTGCCGGGCCAGGCGCGCGCCAGCCGCCACGGCACGTCCGGCGGCCCGCTGACGTCCAGCCGTCCGTGGACCATGACCCCGGGTATGCCGCCCAGGCGCGTCGCCCCGCGCAGCAGCACGCCGTCCTCGAGGAACCCGGCGTGGCGGAAGTAGTGCGTCACCACTCGGGCGAAGCAGAGCCGGAACGCCGGGTCCCGGTACCGGGGGTTCGGCCGGTGGCCGGGATAGGTCCCGACATGCGTGTCCTCCCAGGCGCACCAGGCCGCGGCGGCCCGGTCGCGGACCTGCGGGTCCTCGTCGTGCAGCAGCCGGCTGTATGCCGCCGCGAGGTCGCCGCCCCGGTCCGACGGCGGGACGGCGTCGCGGAACCGCTCCCACTCCTCGGGGAAAACCCGTCCCATGGTGCGGGTCAGCCACTCGACCTCGGCACGCGTCGTGGTCACCGCCGACACGAGCACCATCTCGGTGACACGGTCGGGGTGGGCCTGGGCGTACGCCAGCGCCAGCGTCGTGCCCCAGGAGATGCCGGCCACCAGCCACCGCTCGAGGCCCAGGTGCTCGCGCAGCCGCTCGAGGTCAGCGACGAGGTGGGCCGTGGTGTTGGCCGTCAGGTCGACGGTGGCCGCCCCCGCGTATGGCGTGCTGCGGCCACTGTTGCGCTGGTCCAGCTGCGCCACGAGGTAGGCGTCGGGGTCGAACCACTGGCGGCTCCACGGCGTACAGCCCGAACCGGGCCCGCCGTGCAGGACGACTGCGGGCTTGCCCTCGGGGTTGCCGGACACCTCCCAGTGCAGGCGGTGCCCGTCGCCGACGTCGAGCATGCCCTGGTCGTGCGGCTGGGTCAGCGAGGTGGCTACCATGCCTGAAGTCTCCCAACCCGCAGCTCCGCGGCCCCCGCCGACCGCGCACCCATCCCTGCAAACCTGGGGGTTCTGCGCGCACCCACTGCACAAACCTGGGGGTTCTGCGCGCACCGACTGCCCAAACCTGGGGATTTCTGCGCGCACTCGCCGAGCAGACCTCGGGGTTCTGCGCCCGTGATGACGGCCCGGCTCAGCGCGCGAGGAAGACGGTCGTGGCGCCGGCGTACTCCCGGGGGCCGTCGAAGTAGGGCAGGCCGGCGGCCATGGCGTCATCGACCGTGGCCAGGTAGGCCACCGCGGCGGCATGGTCGGGGAAGACCGCGCGGGTGGCGATGTCCTCGCGGGTGACCCGCTCGAAGTGCTGCCCGAGCGCCTCGGCGCCGTTCTCGCTGCTGAACTGCGTGACCAGGGGCGCTCCCCCGGCGTCGACCCGCAGGCGCGGCCGTGTGGGCGTCGCCGTTGGTGACGGCGACGAACAGTCCGCCTGGTCTCAGCACCCGCCTCACCTCCGCGAGCCCGCGGTGCAGGTCGGGCACGTGGTAGAGCATCCACAGGGCCACGACCACGTCGAACTGCGCGTCGCCGAACGGCAGCTGCTGCACATCCGCCGGCAGCGCCCGCACGCCTCGCGCGGCGGTCAGCTCCACGAGCCGCGCGGACCGGTCGGTCGCCACCACCGCGGCCCGCGGGTTCTCTCTCATCATCCGGTCCGCGAACACGCCTGTCCCGCAACCGACTTCGAGCACCGAACGGGGCGCCGCACCAGCGACTGCCTGCGCGGCGGCGTCCTGGGGGTTACGTCCGTCGGCCGCGTCCCGCCACACCGAGCGCCGGGTGTCCAGCCGGCTCTCGGTGACGTACTGCCGGGTGACCTCGGTGGAATCCACCGTCTGCTCCATGACGGCGACGCTACCAACCCCTCGCCCGGAAACAGGGCCGACCGCCCAAGGCGCTCCAGCGCATGCCGTGCTCGCGTCGGCGAGGACGGCCGCCCGTCGTGCCCCGTCAGCGCCCGGCGGTGACCGCGGCCATCCGGCCGGCGGTGACACGCGCCGCCCGCCGCAGGGCCGCCGCGTCGGGGCCCGCGCCGAGGACCTCACGGCTGCTGCTCGCCAGCACGGCCGGCAGTGCCGCACCGAAGACCGCCCGCAGGTCCTCGGCCCCAGCGCCCTGCGCGCCGATGCCGGGAGCCAGCAGCGGCCCGTTGACCCCGGCCAGGTCGAGGCCGAGCTCCTGCACGGCCGATCCGATGGTGGCGCCGACGACGAGCCCGACGCTCCCCAGCGGAGCGGCGCCCGCGTTGTCGGCGGTGGCGCCGGCCACGACGGCGCCGGCGACGCTGTCCTCGCCGCGCCGGGCGTGCTGCACCGACGCCCCCTCGGGGTTGGACGTCAACGCGAGCACGAAGACCCCCCGCCCGGTGTCACGGGCGAGGTCCAGCGCCGGACGCAGCGAGCCGTAGCCGAGGTAGGGGCTGAGGGTGATCGCGTCGGCCCGCAGCGGGCTGTCCTCAGCCGAGGTAGGCCTGGGCGTAGGCCGTCATAGTCGAGCCGATGTCACCACGCTTGACGTCCAGCAGGGACAGCGTGCCGGCGTCCCGCAGCCCGGCGAGCGCGCGTTCGAGGACCGCCACGCCGGCCGAGCCGAAGCGCTCGAAGAACGCCGACTGCGGCTTGACCGCGGCCACCGTCCCCGAGAACGCCTCCACGCAGGTCATCGCGAACGTCTCCAGGCCCTGCACCGTCTCAGGCAGCCCCCACGCGGCAAGCAGGCCGGGGTGCGGGTCGATGCCGACGCACAGCGGGCCGTGCTCCGCCATCGCGCGGTGCAGACGCGCGCCGTACGTCGCCTCGCCGGCCCTCATCGGCGGGGGTCCAGCCTGGTGTGCGCCACGCCCACGGCATCCTCGACCCGCGCAAAACCCCTGTCGCGCAACAGCGCCGCGAGCTCGCGGTTCACCCGGACCGGAGCGCTCGGGTCGTTGAACGTCGCCGTGCCGACCTGGACGGCGCTCGCTCCCGCGGCCACCATCTGCAGGGCGTCGGCACCGGTGCGCACTCCCCCGACGCCGATGACCGGCACCGTGGGGAGCCGGCCCTCGAGCATCGCCGCGCGCGTCTGCCAGATGGCACGGACGGCCACCGGCCGGATCGCCGGACCGGAGAGGCCGCCGGTGATCCCGGCGAGCTGCGGGCGCATCAGGTCGGTGTCGATCACCATGCCCAGCAACGTGTTGATCATGGTGAGCCCGTCGGCGCCGGCCTCCACGCAGGCGTTGGCGACCTCGACGATGTCGGTGACGTCAGGGCTGAGCTTGGCGAAGATCGGGATGTCGCGGGGCAGCTGCTCACGCACCAGCGCGATGACCTGGGCCGAGGCCAGCGGGTCGCAGGCGAACACCAGGCCGCGGTTGGCGACGTTGGGGCAGGAGATGTTGACCTCCACGCCGACGACGGCGTCGAAGGCGTCGGACGCCCGCAACGTGGCGGCGACCTCGGCGTACTCCTCGCTGCTGCTGCCCGCGATCGAGACCAGCGCGCGGGCGCCGGCCGCCTTGAGCCAGGCCAGGTCGTCGCGGACGAACGCACCGATGCCTGGCCCCTGCAGGCCGATCGAGTTGAGCATGCCGCTCGGGGTCTCGGCCATGCGCGGCGTCCCACGGCCCGACCTGGGGTCGGCCATCACGGACTTGGTCACGAACGCGCCCAGCTCCGCGACGTCGAAGAAGCGGTGCAGCTCCTTGCCGTTGGCCGCGCACCCCGAGGCGGTCATCAGGGGGTTGGGCAGCCGCGCGGGCCCGAGCGCGACGCTCATGTCGACCTCGGGGGCCACCGGGTGGCTCACGGTCGTGGTCGCCGTGGCGGCGTGTGCGGTGCTCATCAGTGGCCTCCGGTCCGTGGTGCGCCGACGGCGTCGTCCGGGACCCGCCCCCAGCCCGACTCGAACGCGTCCCAGCGCACCCGGTCGCCGCGGAAGATCGGTCCCTCGACGCAGGAGCGGACCATGCGGGTCCGCCCGTCGTCGCCGACGACGGGCATCACGCACGTCATGCAGACGCCCACGCCGCAGGCCATCGACTCCTCCACTGCGACGTGCGCGATAGCACCCTCCGCCTCGGCCACCCGGGTGATGGACTGCAGCATGGCCATCGGGCCGCAGCCGTAGACGACGGACGCGCCGCTGCGACGGACGACGTCGGGCAGCACGTCGGAGACCCAGCCGCGAGTCCCCAGCGAGCCGTCGTCGGTGGTGACGGTGACGCCGTCGGCCGCGCGCCCGGCCTCAGCCACGCCGAAGAGCCGGTCCTCGGTGGCCGCGCCGAGCACCATCTCGACGCGGCAGCCCCTCTCGCGCAGGGCGCCAGCGAGCCAGAACAGCGGCGCGCTGCCGTAGCCCCCACCGACCAGGACGCACGCCGACGGCTCGGCCGGCAGGGGGAACGGGCGACCCAGCGGGCCCAGGACGTCGACCGTGTCGCCGGTACGCAGCTGCGTCAGCCACCGGGTGCCCGGACCGTGCGCGGCGACCACGAGATCGACGGTGCCACCGTCGGGCCCTCCCGGGCTCGCCTCGTGGATCGAGAAGCAGCGGCGCAGGAGGGTCGCGGAGGTGTCACCGCCCACGGCCAGCGCGACGAACTGGCCCGGTCGGGCCAGGCTCGGCCACGCCCGGTGCGGCGAACGTCATCTGCTGGTAGGCCCCGACCGCCCGGGTGGCGACCAGCTCGCCGGACACCTGCGGGATGCGCCCGGTGCTGACCGGGGCCTCCACGCTCACGAACGACCGCCCTTGCGGGAGAACAGGTCCAGGTCGCGGGCGTGGTCCTGCAGGGACTTCACCCGGATCTTCTCGGTCATCTGCGACTCGATGCCCTGCACCGCCGCGCCGAGCTGCTGCACCGTCGTGATGATCGGCTTGTCCATGCTGGTCGTCGCGGCGCGGATGGCGTAGCCGTCGGCCCGGGCGTCACGGCCCGACGGCGTGTTGACCACCATCACGACCTCGCCCGCGGTGATCCGCTCGACGATGGTCGGCTCACCCTCGGGCCCGGGCCCCTCACTGTGCTTGCGGACCACCGACGCGTGGACTCCGTTGCGGCGCAACACCTCCGCGGTGCCCCTGGTGGCGATCAGGTCGAAGCCGAGGTCGGCCAGGCGCTTCACGGGGAAGATCATCGCCCGCTTGTCACGGTTGGCGACGGACACGAACACCGTGCCGCGGCGGGGCAGCCCGGTCACCGAGCCGAGCTGGCTCTTGGCGAAGGCCGGTCCGAAGTCGGTGTCGATGCCCATCACCTCACCGGTGGACCGCATCTCCGGCCCGAGCAGGCTGTCGACCACCTGGCCGTCGCGGGTGCGGAACCGCTTGAACGGCAGCACCGCCTCCTTGACCGAGACGGGGGCGTCCGCCGGCAGCGTGCCTCCGTCGCCCTGCGGCGGCAGCACGCCCTCCTCCCGCAGCTGGGCGATGCTCGCGCCGAGCATCACCCGGGCCGCGGCCTTGGCCAGCGGCACGCTCGTCGCCTTGGCCACGAACGGCACGGTGCGGCTCGCCCGCGGGTTGGCCTCCAGCACGTAGAGGACGTCCTGGGCCAGGGCGAACTGCACGTTCATCAGGCCCTTGACGCCGATCCCCTGCGCCAGCTTGAGCGTCGACGCGCGCACCCGGTTGACCTCCTCCGGCCCCAGGGTCACCGGCGGCAGCACGCAGGCCGAGTCACCGGAGTGGATCCCGGCCTCCTCGATGTGCTCCATGATCCCGCCGAGGTACATCTCCGTGCCGTCGTACAGCACGTCGACGTCGATCTCGATCGCGTCGTCGAGGAACCGGTCGACCAGCACGGGGTGCTCGGGCGAGGCGTGCGTGGCCCGGTTGACGTAGCCGGTCAGCGTCTCGTCGTCGTAGACGATCTCCATGCCGCGCCCGCCGAGCACGTAGGAGGGGCGCACCAGCACGGGGTAGCCGATCTCGCGGGCGACCTCGACCGCCTCCTCACCGCTGTACGCCGTGCCGTGGCGCGGCGCCGGGAGCTTGGCCTCGGCCAGCACGCGGCCGAACGCGCCGCGGTCCTCGGCGAGGTGGATCGCCTCGGGCGAGGTGCCGACGATCGGCACCCCCTCGTCCTTGAGCGCCCTGGCCAGGCCGAGCGGCGTCTGCCCGCCGAGCTGGACGATGACGCCGGCGATCGGCCCCGCCTCCCGCTCGGCGTGGACGACCTCCAGCACGTCCTCCAGCGTGAGCGGCTCGAAGTACAGCCGGCTGGAGGTGTCGTAGTCGGTGGACACCGTCTCGGGGTTGCAGTTGACCATCACCGTGTCGAAGCCGGCGTCGCGCAGCGCGAAGCTGGCGTGCACGCAGGAGTAGTCGAACTCGACGCCCTGGCCGATCCGGTTCGGGCCCGAGCCGAGGATGATCACGGCCGGCCGCTCGCGCGGCGCGACCTCGGTCTCCTCGTCGTACGAGCTGTAGTGGTAGGGCGTCAGGGCCGCGAACTCCGCCGCGCAGGTGTCCACGGTCTTGTAGACCGGCCGGACCCCCAGAGCGTGCCGGACGCCGCGGACGACGGCCTCGGGCATCCCCGTCAGCTCGGCGAGCTGGCTGTCGGAGAAGCCGTGCCGCTTGGCCAGGCGCAGCAGGTCGGCGGTCAGCTGCGGCGCCCGGGCGATGCGGGCGGCCAGCTCGTTGATCAGCGCGATCTGGTCGAGGAACCACGGGTCGATGCCGGTGGCCTCGTGGACCTCCTCGACCGACAGCCCACCGCGAAGGGCCTGCTGCACCAACACGATCCGGCCATCCGTCGGCGTCTGCGCCTGGTGCAGCAGGGCGCGGGCCTGCTCCTTGGACGGGTCCTCGTCCTTGCGCCAGTGGAACGACGAGCCCTTGCGCTCGGTGGAGCGCAGCGCCTTCTGCAGCGCCTCGGTGAAGTTGCGCCCGATCGACATGGCCTCGCCGACGCTCTTCATCGTCGTGGTCAGCGTCGGGTCGGCCGCGGGGAACTTCTCGAAGACGAACCGGGGCACCTTGACCACGACGTAGTCCAGGCTCGGCTCGAAGCTGGCCGGGGTCTCGCGGGTGATGTCGTTGGGCACCTCGTCGAGGGTGTAGCCGATCGCCATCTTGGCGGCGATCTTGGCGATCGGGAACCCGGTCGCCTTGGACGCCAGCGCGGACGAGCGGGAGACGCGCGGGTTCATCTCGATGACGATGACCCGGCCGTCGCGCGGGTTGACCGCGAACTGGATGTTGCAGCCGCCGGTGTCGACGCCCACCTCGCGGATGATCTTGATGCCGACGTCACGCAGCCGCTGGTACTCGCGGTCGGTCAGGGTCAGCGCCGGCGCCACGGTGATGGAGTCGCCGGTGTGCACGCCCATCGGGTCGAGGTTCTCGATCGAGCAGACCACCACGACGTTGTCGGCGTGGTCGCGCATGACCTCGAGCTCGTACTCCTTCCACCCGGTGATGGACTCCTCGAGGAGCACCTCGGTGGTCGGCGAGTCGTGCAGGCCGGCCCCGGCCATCCGGCGCAGGTCGGCCTCGTCGTGCGCGAACCCGGAGCCCAGGCCGCCCATGGTGAACGAGGGCCGGACCACGAGCGGGTAGCCGAGCTCGGCCGCGGCCTCGAGGCACTCGTCCATCGTGTGCGCGATCCGGCTGCGAGCCGTCTCGGCCCCGCAGCGCTCGACGACGCCCTTGAACAGCTGCCGGTCCTCGCCGAGCTGGATCGCCTCGACGTTCGCGCCGATGAGCGGGCAGTCGTACTTCTCCAGGATCCCCTGCTCGTGCAAGGCGATCGCGGCGTTGAGCGCGGTCTGACCGCCGAGGGTCGCGAGGACCGCGTCGGGTCGCTCCTTGGCGATGATCGACTCGATCACCTCGGGGATGATCGGCTCGATGTACGTCGCGTCGGCGAACTCGGGGTCGGTCATGATCGTCGCCGGGTTGGAGTTGACCAGGATGACCCGGATCCCCTCCTCGCGCAGCACCCGGCACGCCTGGGTGCCGGAGTAGTCGAACTCACCGGCCTGCCCGATGACGATCGGCCCGGAGCCGATGACGAGGACGCTGGAGATGTCGGAGCGGCGAGGCATCAGGCGCGCCCTTCCTGGTCGGTGGTGGCGGCGGTGGGGTCGGTGGAGGTGGGGGCACCGGTGGCGGCAGAGCGTTCCATCAGCGCGACGAAACGGTCGAACAGGTAGCCGGCGTCGTGCGGGCCGGCTGCCGCCTCGGGGTGGTACTGCACGGAGTAGGCCGGCAGGTCCAGGCACTCGAGGCCCTCCACGACGTCGTCGTTGAGGCAGACGTGCGAGACGCGCACCCGCCCGTACGACGTGCCGAGCGCACCGTCGCTGGGCGCCACCACCTCTCCCTCGAGCGGGGCGTCGACGGCGAAGCCGTGGTTGTGCGCGGTGACCTCCACCTTGCCGGTGCCGCGGTCGAGCACCGGCTGGTTGATGCCGCGGTGGCCGTACTTGAGCTTGTAGGTGCCGAAGCCGAGCGCCCGTCCGAGCAGCTGGTTGCCGAAGCAGATGCCGAAGAACGGGATCCGCGCCTCGAGCACCTGCCGCAGCACGGTGATCTCGTGCTCGGCGCTGGCCGGGTCGCCCGGGCCGTTGGAGAAGAACACCCCGTCGACGCCGAGCTCGGTGATCTGCTCGAAGGTCGTGGTGGCCGGCAGCACGTGGACCTCGATCCCCTGCTGCGCCAACAGGATCGGCGTCATCGCCTTGATCCCGAGGTCGAGCGCCGCGACGGTGAACCGCTTGTCGCCCACGGCCGGCACGACGTACGGCTCGGCGGTGGTGACCTCGGCGGCCAGGGCGGCCCCGGTCATCGGGGCGGCCGCGCGGACGCGCTCCAGGAGGGCTTCCTGCGCCTCACCGGCCGCCGCGCCGGAGAACAGGCCGACCCGCATCGCGCCGCGCTCACGCAGGTGCCGCGTCAGCGCGCGGGTGTCCACCCCGCAGACGCCGACCACGCCCTGGGCGACCAGGTCGTCCTCCAGCGAGCGCAGCGAGCGCCAGCTGGAGGGCCGCACCGCGGGGTCACGCACGACGTAGCCGGCGACCCAGATCCGGCGCGACTCGTCGTCCTCGTCGTTGACGCCGGTGTTGCCGACGTGCGGCGCGGTCATCA
The DNA here is from genome assembly GCA_963724015.1 of uncultured Actinomycetota bacterium. Lineage (GTDB taxonomy): Bacteria > Actinomycetota > Actinomycetes > Actinomycetales > Dermatophilaceae > CAVRTM01. The sequence goes on along the minus strand of CAVRTM010000014.1, from coordinate 352,066 downwards.
CGACGACCTGCCGGTGGTAGCTGGGGTCGGTCAGCGTCTCCTGGTAGCCGGTCATGCCGGTGGAGAAGACGGCCTCGCCGACGGTCTCACCGAGCGCGCCGTAGGACTCGCCGCGGAAGGTGCGGCCGTCCTCCAGGACGAGGACGGCGGGCTCACGCTCGACCAGCCGGGACTGCTGCTGGATGGGCTGGGCCGAGGGGGTGCTCACGGCGCTCACTGGTCTCCGTCCGGGGTGGGCTGGGTGCGGGGGGACGTGCTGCTGTCACGGGTACTGCTCTCGGGGGTGCTGCTGTCACGGGTGCTGCTGTCCGGGGTGTTGCCATCGGGCGTGCTGCCGGCGACGCCCCCGGGAAGGTGCCGCTCGACGGCGTCGACCAGCTCCTGGGTCTGCGCGGTGACGCGCGGGAGGAAGCCGGTGGCGAACTCGGAGCCGTCGTCGGCGCGCCAGGTGACCACCACGAGGCGGTTCTGGCCGACCCACTTGCCGGCCATGCCCCGCTCGCGGCCCACGCCGGTCAGCCGCTCCGGGCCGACGTGCACCTCGGCGGCGCCCTGGCGCTCCCAGCGGACGCCGCCCGGTCCGACGGCCATGGTGGCGCGGGCGCGGACGCCCAGGCCTCCTGCGGCGACCCGCTCGAGCCGCGAGGCGACGGTGGTCGTGCTGACGTAGGTGCCCTCGGCGCGCAGCTCCTCGGGCGAGGACGCCGTACCTGGCCGGGCATGCACCGGCCGCGCTGGCGGCGACCGTGCTCGTGGCGACCGTGCTCGTGGCGACCGCGGCGGAGGGGTGCCGGCGCGCGCGGCGGCGCCACCCGGCGTACATCAGGGCGTAGACGACCAGGACGAGCAGGACGAGCAGCAGGACGGACTCGGTGCGGGTCATGCCAGCGCTCCCTTCAGGACGGTCGGCCGGCCGCGCAGGACGGTGGCGTGCACGGCACCGCGCAGGGTCCGGCCGTGCCAGGGGTTGTTGCGGGAGAGCGACAGCGAGGCATCCCGGTCGACGGTGACCCGCGCCTGGGGGTCGACCAGGGTCAGGTTCGCCGGCTCGCCGACCGCGAGGGGGCGACCGTGGCCGGCCAGCCCGGCGATCCGGGCCGGGCGGACGGACATCACGGCGGCGACGCCGGCCCAGTCGAGCAGCCCCGACCCGACCATCACCTCGCTGACCACCGGGAGCGCGGTCTCCAGCCCGAGCATCCCGAACGCCGCGTCGACGAACGCGTGCTCCTTGTCGTGCCGCGCGTGCGGTGCGTGGTCGGTCGCGACGGCGTCGATGGTGCCGTCGGCCAGCGCCGCCCGCAGCGCCTCGACGTCCTCGGCCGGGCGCAGCGGCGGGTTGACCTTGAACGTCGGGTCGTAGCCCGCGAGCAGGTCGGTCGTCAGCAGCAGGTGGTGCGGGGTGACCTCCGCGGTCACGGCGATGCCCTGGCTGCGGGCCCAGCGGATCACCTCGACCGAGCCCGCGGTGGAGACGTGCGCGATGTGCACCCGGGAGCCGGTATGCCGAGCCAGCATGACGTCGCGCGCGACGATGACCTCCTCGGCGACGCCGGGCCAGCCCGGCAGGCCGAGCCGGCCGGAGAGCTCGCCCTCGTGGCAGCAGGCGGCGCCGTCGGCGAGCCGGGGCTCCTGCGCGTGCTGGGAGATGACACCGTCGAACGCCTTGACGTACTCCAGCGCCCGCCGCATCACCCGCGCGTCGTGGACGCAGTGGCCGTCGTCGGAGAAGACCCGCACCCGCGCCCGCGACCGGGCCATCAGCCCGAGCTCGGCCAGCTCCTCCCCGGCCAGGCCCTTGGTGACCGCCCCGATCGGCTGCACGTCGACCAGGCCGGTGCGGGCGCCGAGCTCGGCGATCCGCTCGGCCGCCTCGGCGGTGTCGGTGACCGGGGTGGTGTTGGCCATGGCCAGGACCGCGGTGTAGCCGCCGACGGCGGCCGCGGCCGCGCCGGTCGCGATGGTCTCGGCGTCCTCGCGGCCCGGCTCACGCAGGTGGGTGTGCAGGTCGACCAGGCCGGGCAGGGCCACCAGGCCGTCGGCGTCGATGACCTCGGCGTCGCGGGGTGCGGACACCGTGCCCACCTCGACCACGACACCGTCGCGCACCAGCAGGTCCGCGGCGCCCGCTCCGGCGAGGTCGGCTCCCTTGACCAGCAGGGTCGTCCCGGTGCTCATGACACTCCTTCGTGCACGGCCGGCTCGGCGCCGCGCTGCGATCCGGGCCGCGCGGCCGCATCGGCGCTGCCGTCGCCGGCGAGCAGGTGGTAGAGGACGGACATCCGCACCGCGACACCGGCCGAGACCTGGTCCAGGACCAGCGACCGGGCCGCGTCGGCGGCGTCGGCGGCGATCTCGAGGCCGCGGTTCATCGGGCCGGGGTGGCAGATGACGGTGTGCTCCTGCAGCAGGCGCAGGCGGTCGCGGGTCAGGCCGTAGCCGACGGTGTACTCCCGCGGCGTGGGGAAGTAGCCGCCGCTCATCCGCTCGCGCTGGACCCGCAGCATCATCACCGCGTCCGCCTGCGGCAGCACGGCGTCCAGGTCGTACGACGTCGCGAAGCCGTCCGCGGCCGCCCACGCCGCGATGCCGCTGGGCATCAGCGTCGGCGGCGCGACGACGGTGACGTGGGCGCCGAGCCGGGACAGGCAGATCAGGTTGCTGCGCAGCACCCGGGAGTGGGTCAGGTCGCCGACGATGGCGACGTGGCGGCCGCGCGAGGTCGCCGAGCGCCTGGCGCATCGTGTAGGCGTCCAGCAGGGCCTGGGTCGGGTGCTCGTGCGTGCCGTCACCGGCGTTGATGATGGCCGCGTCGACCCACTGCGAGACCTGCCGCGCGGCGCCGCTGGCGTGGTGGCGGATCACCAGGCCGTCGACGCCCATGGCGGCAACGGTCATCGCGGTGTCCCGCAGCGACTCGCCCTTGCTGGTGGAGGACCCCTTGCCCGAGATGTTGATGACGTCGGCCGAGAGCCACTTGCCGGCGATCTCGAAGGAGGACCGGGTGCGCGTGGAGTCCTCGAAGAAGAGGTTGACGACGGTGCGCCCTCGCAGCGTCGGCAGCTTCTTGACCTCGCGGCGCTGCACGTCGTGCATCGACTCGGCGGTGCCGAGCAGCTCGAGGATCTCGTCGGCGCTGAGGTCCTCCATCGACAGGAGGTGGCGCATCAGCGGTTCCCCCCACTGATGCGGACCTCGTCCACGCCGTCGTGCTCCGACAGCAGCACCTTGACCCGCTCGCTGCTGGAGGTGGGCAGGTTCTTGCCGACGTGGTCGGCGCGGATCGGCAGGTCGCGGTGCCCCCGGTCGACCAGGACGGCCAGCCGTACGGCGCGCGGACGGCCGAGGTCGGCGAGGGAGTCCAGCGCGGCGCGCACGGTGCGGCCGGAGAACAGCACGTCGTCGACCAGCACGACGGTGCGGTCGTCGATGCCGGGCGCCGGGATGTCGGTGTGCTCGATCGCGCGGACCGGCTGCCGGCGCAGGTCGTCGCGGTGCATGGTGATGTCGAGGGCCCCGACGGGGACGCTGACCCCCTCGACCTCGGCCATCACCTGCACGAGGCGGCGGGCGAGGGATACGCCGCGGGTCGGGATGCCGAGGACGACGAGGCCCTCGGCGCCCTTGTTGCGCTCGAGGATCTCGTGCGCCACGCGGCGCAGGGCCCGGGAGACGTCACCGGAGGTCATCACCACCCTCGCGGAGGAGGCGGTGGGGGCCGGCTCGTCAGGCGAACCGGCTGTGGGTGCAACAGAGTCTGGACGCGTCACAGCGCCGGACCTCCTTCCCCGCCTCACTGGACGGGTCGTTAAAGGATGTCGAAGTCGTGCTCGGCAGAGCCTACCGTGCGGGCCGCGAGGGCCCGCACGGTGGTCCACCGGTCAGACGAGGGTGGGCTTGATCTCCGCGAGGCGGGCGAGCAGGCCGTTGACGAACCCCGGGGAGTCATCGGTCGACAGCGACGTCGCGAGCGACACCGCCTCGGAGATGGCCACGGGGTCGGGGATGTCGTCGTTGTAGATGACCTCGAAGGTGCCGATGCGCAGGATGGCCCGGTCGACCGCCGGCATGCGCTCGATCGACCACCCCTGGCTGTACGTCGCGAGCAGCTCGTTGATCGCGGTCCACTTGCCGACCACGCCCTGCACGAGCTCGACGGTGTACTCGTTCAGCGGTGTCTCGGTGGCCGGGGTGGCCAGGCGCTCCGCCAGCAGCGTCTCGGCGTTGACGCCACGCTGCTCGGACTCGAACAGGATGTCCAGCGCGCGCTTGCGCGCCTTGCTGCGGGCCGCCATCAGGCAGGAACCGGGCTCGTCATCAGCTGACGCGGCCGAGGTAGGAGCCGTCGCGGGTGTCGACCTTGACCTTGGTGCCCTGCTCGACGAACAGCGGCACGGCGATCTGGCCGCCGGTCTCCAGCGTCGCCGGCTTGGTGCCGCCGGTGGAGCGGTCGCCCTGCAGGCCCGGCTCGGTGTAGGTGATCTCCAGCACCACGGAGGTGGGCAGCTCGACGTACAGCGGCACACCGTCGTGGGTGGCCACGGTCGCCTGCTGGTTCTCCAGCATGTAGTCGGCGGCCTTGCCGACGACGGCCTCGCTGACGAAGATCTGGTCGAACGTGTCACCGTCCATGAAGACGAAGTCGGTGCCGTCCTTGTAGAGGTACTGCATGTCGCGCTTGTCGACGTTGGCGGTCTCGACCTTGGTGCCGGCGTTGAACGTCTTGTCGACGACCTTGCCGGACAGGACGGCCTTGAGCTTGGTCCGCACGAAGGCGGGGCCCTTGCCGGGCTTGACGTGCTGGAACTCCACGACCGACCAGAGCTGGTTGTCGATGTTGAGGACCATGCCGTTCTTCAGGTCATTGGTCGAAGCCACGCGGATGTCACTTTCGTCGTACGGGCTGACCGGCCGGGCGCTCTCGGCGCGCGGTCCCGCCCGTGGAGGTGTGCAGAGGATCGCCGCCCATGGTAGCGGGAGGAGGCCGCCCGCCCCGAATGCGGCGGCCAGCGCGGGGCCATCGCCGCTACGGCCGGCGGAGCCGACGCGCGGAGCTGACCAAGCGGAGCCGGGGCCGCGCGCGGCCCGGTCAGCGGCGGGTCTGCAGGTGCGTGCCGAAGAACGCCTCGATGCGGGCCCAGGCGTCCGGCAGCCGCGACCGGGTCGGGGCCGATGCCCGCGATCTTCAGCAGCGGGCGCAGGACGAGCGGCCCGTTCGGGGCATGGTTGAGGAACGAGTGGTTGGCCGTCGGGTACTCCTTGACGTCGTGCTCGACGCCGAGCCACGTCAAGGTCGACTCCAGCGTGGCCGCGGCGCCCTTGAGCCCGCGGTCCCTGGCTCCGTAGCTCGCGACCACCGGGCAGGCACCTTCGAGCGCGACGTCCGGCTCGTCCGGCAGCATGCCGTAGTTGACCGAGCTGGCCTCGAACCCGCGCGTCGCGGCGAGCAGCGCGAACCCGCCCCCCATGCAGAAGCCGATGACCCCGACCCGACCGGTGCAGTCAGGCTGCGTGGTCAGCCAGGTCCGGGCCGCCTCGATGTCCTGGAAGGCCCGGCCGTGCTGGGCCTTGAGCGCGCCGAACGTCGCCTTGAGGCAGCGGATCGCTCCCCCGGCGCTGAACAGGTCGGGCAGCACGGTCAGGTAGCCGGTCTCCGCCAGCCGGTCCGCCTGCCGTCGGGCGACGTCGTCCACCCCCCACATCTCGTGCACCATCACGACCCCCGGCCACGGACCGGGGGTCGTGGGGCGCGCGACGTACCCCCGGAGTGCCGGTGACGTGCCGGCCACGTCGGTCTGCCCGGACAGGTCCACCCGTTCGCCCATGGAAGCTCCTTATCGAGGCTGACGCGATCGTAATCGGTGCGGCCGCTGATGCGCGTGGCTTCGTCCCGTGCGCACGTGCGCACACCGCGCGCGCCCGGCGCCGCTGGGCGGCCCGGGCCTCAGGCCACCAGCGCCCTCAGGGCCAGGAGGTAGGAGTGGGAGCCGAAGCCGGCGATGGTGCCGGTGGCGACGCCGGCGACCACGGACGTGTGCCGGAACGACTCACGGGCGGCCGGGTTGGACAGGTGCACCTCCACCAGCTGCCGACCACCGGTGGTGACCATCGCGCACGCGTCGCGGATCGCGTAGGAGTAGTGGGTGAAGGCGGCCGGGTTCAGCACGACGTCGCGACCCGGAGTCAACGGCCTCGTGGAGCCAGCCGATCAGCTCGGCCTCGTCGTTGCTCTGCCGGAAGTCCACCGTCATGCCCAGCGAGTCACCCTCGCGACGTCACGGCGCCCGCGATGTCGTCGAGCGTCTCGGACCCGTAGATCTCCGGCTCGCGGCTGCCCAGCCGGCTGAGGTTGGGCCCGCTCAGGACCATCACGCGATGCGCTGTCATGCGCGCGAGTCTAGGCGTCCGCCCCGCACCCGATGAGGCGCCGCGACAGGGCTCGGTGGACCGGCGAAGTGCCCTGTCCGGACGTACGCGTGCCGGTGCGACCCGCCGGGTGCTGGCGGGTCGCGGGGCGGGGCAGCTACAGGTGCCAGGTGACCTCGGTCGTGGTGACGGTGGCGGTGTAGCCCTTCTGGTGCACGATCGTGTGGTGCCGCGGGCACAACAGCGCCATGTTCGTCAGGTCGGTCGGTCCGCCGTCGCACCAGTGCACGCCATGATGGGCGTCACACCAGCCCGGCGGCCGCGAGCACCCCGGGAAGGTGCAGCCGCGGTCGCGCAGGCACAACGCCATCAACAGCTTGGGCGTGACCAACCGGCTGGTCCGGCCCAGGTCCAGCAGCTCGGACTTGGTCCCGAGGACGGCGGGGATGATGGCGGCGTCGCAGGCCATCCGCCGGACCGTCTCGGGAGCCAGGAGGTCCCCGGTCAGCGTCGTCCCGGCCCCGGTCCGGTCCTTCAGGTCCTGGTAGTCCATCGTCACCACCACCGCGGCCTTCGGGGTGGTCGGCGCCGCTCCGCCCGCCGCGGCGGCACGCCGGCAGACCTCCACCAGCGCGTCGGCCCGCCGTTGGTCGCTGGTGCGGAGGTCCGACCCGGTCACCGTCGACGGTTGCGGCGCGGCCAGCGGCCCCAGGATCGCCTCCAGCACCGCCTGGCCCTCGGGGTCCAGCCGCAGCCGGTACTCGGCCATCCCGTCATCGGGGTACGGCTGGGACAGCGACCGGCCGTGCTTGAGCAGGTCCTCCCGGCGCTGGAACTCACCCCACCGCCCATACCTGGCGATCACCCGCGGGCGCAGCGCCCGGATCTGGGCCGGCCCGTCGGTCTCGGCGATCGCCACGAACCCGCCCAGCACCGTCTCCGCGCACGCCGGGGTCAACCGCGGCAACAGCTTGTCCATCTCCGCCAGCGCGACCGCGGCGTTGCCGACCGGCACCCGCGCGGCCAGGACCGCCTCGGCCAGCGGGGCGTTGCACGGCTTGGCGACCGCCTCGGCCACCTTCACCAACGAAGCCGCGCCACCGGCCCGGTAGGACGGCCCCCATGACCGCACCCACCCGGTCGACGACGCCGCATCCGAGGCCCGCACGTCCCCGCGGGTCAGCGCCTGGTCCAGGAGGGCGACCTTCAACGCGCCCAGCACAGCCTGGAGCTGGTCGATCTCGCCGAACAACGGCCCCAGCTCGTCAGAGCCGACCTGGTGTGCCCCGCCCACCAGGTCGCGCGCCACCGGCACGCACGCCGCCAGCGCCGCCCGGCGCTCCTCGAAGCTGGTCCCCTCCATGAAGCAAATCTAGCCGCGCCCACCGACAAGCCCTCTGTGCCTGGAAATGGTTATCCACAGGCGCTTTTCGTCCTCTGACGCCACACGAGGCGAGACGAGCAACCCGCCGAGACGTCATCGGTGGTCAGAGGGATCCGAGCCACGGGTGTCCAGGCGAGACCAGAGATAGCGCCGCCTCGAGCCATCTCTTCTGGCCGAGGTCCAGGTGCGGACGGACGGCGAGCAGGTCCGCCTCGTCCTTCGGCCGCGGCCTGCGGCTCTTGTGCAACAGCTGCACCTCCGGGGCGAGGACCCGTTGGTCGGCATCTGAGGCGGCGCCCGTGGAGCTCCGCGACCGGCCGTCGGACCCGTGCATCGCGCCGGTACGTCCAGACGCCAGCCTTCGCGTCGTCGATCATGAGCTGCAGGCACCACATCGACGTTGGAGTGCGCCGGCACCAGATGTCACGCACAGCTGCCGGCAGTACCTCCCCCGGGCGCCACGGCCGAAGGACGCCGGGAGGGTCGGCGGCGTGCAGGTCCCACCCCGCGAGCTGACGCTGGAGCGCCAGCTGGTCCTCTCGGAGGATGAGCACGTCGATGTCGTCGTGGTCGCGTGTCTGGTGCCCGACGTGGAGGTCGATCGCCCACCCGCCGGCGATCCACCAGGGGCATTGCAGTCCGCTCAGGACATCCGCGGCCCCAGCGGGCGTGATTGGGTCCCACCGCCCCAGGTTCGACTCCACCCGCACATCCTGTCAGCGCTGAGGCGGGGCGTGCCCTCAGTCGCGGGAGACCTCGGCGTACGCGGCCGACAGCAGCGCGGGGTCAGGGCCCTCCAACCGGTTCGGGCGCGCGACATCGTCCAGCACGACGAACCGCAGCAGCGACCCGCGGTTCTTCTTGTCCCGCTTCATCGCGTCGTACAGCCCTGGCCAGCGGTCCCCCCTGTAGGTCACCGGCAGCCCGACGCTGCGCAGGATGCTGCGGTGACGGTCCACCACCTCGTCGTCCAACCGCCCTGCGAGCCGGGCCAGCTCGGCGACGTAGACCATGCCGACGCTGACCGCGGCGCCGTGCCGCCACGCGTAGCGCTCCACCTGCTCGATGGCGTGGCCGAACGTGTGCCCGTAGTTGAGGATCTCCCGCAACGAGGACTCCTTGAGGTCCTCGGCGACGACCTTGGCCTTGACCGCGACGGCCCGCTCGACGAGCTCCCGCACGGACGCGCCGTCGGGCCGCGCCGCCGCCTCGGGGTCGGCCTCGATGATGTCGAGGATCACCGGGTCGGCGATGAAACCGCACTTGATGACCTCGGCCAGCCCGGCCACGAAGTCGTTGGGCGGCAACGTCTCCAGCGTCGACAGGTCGCACAGCACCCCTGCGGGCGGGTGGAACGCGCCGACGAGGTTCTTGCCCTCGGCGGTGTTGATGCCGGTCTTGCCGCCGACCGCCGCGTCGACCATGCCGAGCAGCGTGGTGGGCAGGTGCACGACCTTCACCCCGCGCAGCCACGTGGCCGCGACGAAGCCGGCCAGGTCGGTGACGGCGCCTCCCCCGACCCCGACGACGGCGTCGCTGCGGGTGAAGCCGGCCTGGCCCAGCACCCCCCACAGGAACGACGCGACCTCCGCCGACTTGGCCTCCTCCGCGTCAGGCACCTCAGCGACGAACGCCGAAAACCCTTGTGCGGCAAGGTCATCCCGGACCGCCTCGCCGGTGGCGCGCAGCGCTCGAGGGTGCACCACCAGGACGCGCTCGACACCACCGCCGAGCAGGCCGGGCAGCTCACCGAGCAGGCCGGTGCCGATGACGACGTCGTACGACGTGTCGCCGGCGATGGAGATGCGGGTCTGGTCACTCACGATGGGTCCTCCAACAGGGTCACGATCTCGGCGGCGATGTCCTCGGGGGTGCGCCCGGCCGTGTCGACGCAGTGCACCGCCAGACGCTCGTAGGTGCCACGGCGCTCCTCCATCAGCCGGACCCACGCGGCGCGGGGCTGCAGCGCGAGCAGCGGTCTGCTGCGGTCGAACCCGACCCGCTTGGCGGCGTCGGCGATCCCCACCTGCAGGTAGACGACGGTGTGCCCGGCCAGCAGGGCCTGGGTGGCCTCGTCCAGGACCGAGCCGCCGCCGAGCGAGAGCACGCCGTCATGGCCCGCGAGCGCGCGCCCGACCTCACGTCGCTCCAGGTCGCGGAACGTCGCCTCCCCGTCCTCGACGAAGATCTCGGAGATGCTGCGTCCTTCGGCCTGCTCGATGGCCCGGTCGGTGTCGTACAGCGACAGCCCGAGCAGCGACGCCACCTCCTGGCCGACGGTGGTCTTGCCCGACCCCGGCGGCCCGATCAGCACCACGCGCGGGCGTCCGGGTGCGCTCACCATGACCGCAGCGCCTCGGGGATCGAGTCGAGGTAACCACGGTGGTTGCGGGCGGTCTCGGCCACGCTGTCGCCACCGAACTTCTCCACGCACGCCTGCGCCAGGACGAGTGCGACCATCGCCTCGGCCACGACACCGGCGGCCGGCACGGCGCACACGTCCGAGCGCTGGTGGATCGCCTTGGCCGGCTCCTCGGAGGCGATGTCGACCGTGTCCAGCGACCGCGGCACGGTGCTGATCGGCTTCATCGCGGCCCGCACCCGCAGGATGCCGCCGGTGGACATGCCGCCCTCGGTGCCACCGGCACGGCCGGTCCGCCGCTGGATGACCCCGCCCGCGTCACGCTCCATCTCGTCGTGCGCCGCGGACCCGCGCCGGGCCGCGGTGCGGAACCCGTCGCCCACCTCGACGCCCTTGATCGCCTGGATCCCCATCAACGCCCCCGCGAGCTGGGCGTCGAGCCGGCGGTCCCAGTGCACGTGCGACCCGAGGCCCGGCGGCAGGCCGTAGGCCACGACCTCCACCACGCCGCCCAGGGTGTCGCCGTCCTTGCGGGCGGCCTCGACCTCGGCCACCATCGCCGCCGAGCCGGCCGCGTCCAGCGTCCGCACCGGGTCGGCGTCCAGGGCGTCCACGTCGTCCGGCGTGGGGAGCACCGCGTCGTCACCCACTCCCGCGGTGCCGATCGCCACCGTGTGCGAGACCAGCCGGATGCCGTAGGCCTGCTCCAGGAACGCCGACGCGACGCAGCCGAGGGCGACGCGCGCGGCGGTCTCGCGGGCCGACGCCCGCTCCAGCACCGGCCGGGCGTCCTCGAAGCCGTACTTCTGCATGCCGACCAGGTCGGCGTGGCCGGGCCGCGGCCGGGTCAGCGGGCGGTTGCGCGCCACCTCCTGCGGCGCGCCCACGTCGTCCGCGGCCGCGAGCGCGTCGGCCGCCACCGGGTCGGGGCTCATCACGGTCTGCCACTTGGGCCACTCGGTGTTGCCGATCCGGATGGCCAGCGGCGACCCGAGGGTGACGCCCGTGGCGCAGGCCGCCGAGGAACTCCACCTCGTCGAGCTCGAACTTCATCCGGGCGCCCCGCCCGAAGCCCAGCCGGCGGCGGGCGAGGGCGGCAGCGACGTCGGCGCTGGTGACCTCGACCCCGGCCGGCATCCCCTCGAGCGTCGCCATCAGGGCAGGGCCGTGGGACTCACCGGCGGTCAACCAACGCAGCATGCCTGGAATCCTGTCACGCGCCGCCGCGGCTACGACGCGCCGGTCAGCACGTGGACCGGGAGGACGAGCGCCACGAAGGCCCCGGCGATCATGGCCGGGCCGAAGGCGATGGAGGACTGCCGCGAGACCCGGCGCAGCGCCAGCAGCACCACCGAGGCGAGGCCGCCGAGCACGAAGGCGGCGGCCACCGACACCACCACCGGGCCCCAGCCGACCCAGCCCAGCAGCAGGCCGAGCACGAGCGCGAGCTTGACGTCACCGAAGCCGAGGCCGCCGCCCCCCGGGGACAGGATCATCAGCAGGAAGTAGCCGGCGAAGAGCACCAGCGCAGCGAGGACGGCCCGCCCGAGCGGCCACCACTGGCCCAGCGAGGCCGACGCCACCGCCAGCAGGGCCAGGACCGCCGGCGCCGACGGCAGCACCAGCACGTCCGGCAGCCGGTGCACGTCCAGGTCGATCGAGGCCAGCGCCACCCCCACCACGCCCAGGTACAGGTACGCCGGGAGCACCGCCCAGCCCGCCGCGTCACCGAAGCGCCACGTCAGCGAGCCCCAGGCCAGCGCGGTCGCGAGCGCGATCCCGGTCCGGTGCCGCGGCAGGGCCGGCCCGCGCTCGTCGAGGTGGCGGTAGCGCCCGTCGGCGAGCTGGCCGGCGACGAGCAGCCCGACCACACCGCCGGCCAGGGCCAGTCCCAGCACCAGCCACAGCGGTACGGCGGCGTCCGGGACGGTCAGGCTCACCGGTCCCCCATCGCGGCGAGGCCGGCGGCGCGCATCGCCGCGACCGGCGCGGCGTGCCCGGTCATGAGCTCCACCTGCCGCGCCGCCTGGTGCAGCAGCATCTCCAGGCCCGACACGACCCGTCCCCCCGCGTCCCCGAACGCCTGCGCCAGCGGGGTGGGCCAGCCCGCGTAGACCACGTCGAGCAGGACCCGCCCCGTCAGGTCGGGGGTGTCTCCGAGCACCCCCGCCGGCGCGGCGCCAGCCGGCAGCGTCGACACGACCAGCGACACCTCCGGCAGCACCGCAGGCACCTCGCCGAGCCGGCACTCCTGCACGCCCATCCCCCGATTTCGCGCCTGCGCCACGGTTTCCGCGCGTGCAGCCCCGCGCACGGCGAAGATGACCCGCTGCGGCGCCGAGCTCTGCCAGCGACGCCACGGCCGAGCGCGCGGTGGCACCAGAGCCGAGCACGAGCACGTGCCCCGACGCCGCCACCGCGTCCACCCCGCCTGCTTCCTGCAGCGCACGCGTCATACCGTGCACGTCGGTGTTGTCGCCCGACCACCCTCCGTCGGGCCTGCGCACCAGCGTGTTGACCGCCCCGACCTCGCGCGCCAGCGGCGACACCTCCCGCGCGACGGCGAACGCGGCCTCCTTCAGCGGCATGGTCAGCGACAGGCCGGCCCACTCCGGTCCGAGCCCGGCCACGAAGTCGGCGAGGTCGTGCTCGGTCACCTCGGACGCGGTGTAGCTCCAGTCGTCGAGGCCGAGGACGGCGTAGGCCGCCGTGTGCAGCGCCGGCGACAGCGAGTGGGCGATGGGCGAGCCCAGCACCGCGGCCCGGTGGGCCGCTCCCCCTGCAGGTGGCACCGCGCTCAGCACCGGGCCTGGTGCGCGGAGCACCAGGCGTTGAAGAGCTTCTCGTTCGCCCGGTGCGCGGTGGCGTTGGTCGCGAACCGCGTCTCGCCCGTGTCGGGGTTGACCGCGACGAAGTACAACCACGGGCCCGGCGTCGGCCTGGCGGCGGCCGTGATCGAGGCGCGGCCCGGGTTGCCGATCGGCCCCGCGGGCAGACCGGTCACGAAGTAGGTGTTGTAGGGGCTCTTCCTGGCGCGCTCGGCGTCACTGGTGGCCACTTCGCCGCGGCGCTGCACCACGTAGTGCACCGTGGAGTCCATCTGCAGCTTCGTCTTCCTGGCCAGGCGGTTGTAGACCACGCGCGCGACCTTGCCGCGATCGACGTCCCGCCGTGCCTCCGCCTCCACGATGCTGGCGACGGTGAGCACCCGCTGGGCGTTCGCCGGGGCGACACCGGCGGCGCGCAGCTGGGCGAGCGTCTTGGCGACCATGGTCCGCAGCTGGATCGTGGCGCCGGCGTCCGCCTCGAACTCGTACGTCGCCGGGAAGAGGTATCCCTCGACGTTGCCCTTGGCCGCAGCCGGCAGGCCGAGCGCAGCGGGGTTCTTCAGCGCCGCCTGGTACTCCGCCAGCGGCCGCCCGGTGCCGTTGGACAGGGCCTTGAGCACCTCGGACTTCCACAGCCCCTCGCGCACGGTCACCCGTGGCACGGTGCGGTTGGCCGGGTCGAGCAGCATGTCGAGCGCCGCGGTGGCGCTCATCCGGGTGCGCAGGGCGTAGGACCCCGGCTGGATGGAGCCGGCCTGGGGGTTGTCGGCCGCGACGTCCGCGAAGGCCTTGGACGTCTTGACCACGCCCGCCTGCTGCAGGGCCACCCCGATGGTCCGCCCGGAGTCACCGGCGTGCACCACCACGGTCGCCCGGCCCGTGCCGGTGCCGGTCCAGTCCTTGCTCGCGGTCAGCCCGGCCACCATGGGCTTCAGGACCTGTACGGCGACCACGCCGGCGCCGCCGACGAGCGCGACGCAGAGCAGCAGCACGAGCAGCCCGCGGGTGCGCCGGCGTCGCCGTCGACGGCGACGCTCCTGCGGGGTCAGCTGCCCCGGACCGCCCGCGCCCCGGGGGCGTCGACCCGGCCCCCCGGCCCGTCCCGACCGTACCTGGCCGGCGCCCCCGGTCAGCGCCTCCTCCCCCGGTCCCCCGGCCACCCCGCCCGACGCCTCCGCGGAGGAGACGCCCCCGTCCACGGAGTCGCCGAAGATGGAGCTCTCGAGGTGCTGGTCCTTCATCGGTCCTGGCCCCTTGTCCTGTGCCGGGGTTTACGGGGCCGGCGGGGTCCGCCGCCCCCGCCGGGCTGCACGTCCTCGCCGGGTCGCACGTCCCCTCGCCGGGCGGCGTCCCGGTGCTGCGCTCACCATCCAGTGCTGCCTGGAGGATGAGCACGGCGGCCGCCTGGTCCACCACGGCGCGCTGCTTGCGACCGGCGACACCACTGTCCCGCAGTGTCCTTGAAGCATCCACCGTCGACAGCCGCTCGTCCACCAGGCGCACCGGGACGGGGGCGACCAGGGCGGCGAGCTCGACGGCGTAGTCGCGTGCCAGCGCCGCCGCCCTGCCCTCCAGGCCGGAGAGGGACCGGGGCAGGCCCACGACCACCTCGAGCACCTCGCGCTCCCGCACGGCCGCGGCGATGGCGTGCTGGTCCGAGCGGCCGCCGAGGTCCCGCGGCAGCGTCTGCACCGGCGTGGCGATCACCCCGGAGGGGTCGCTGGCGGCGAGGCCGACGCGGACGCTGCCCACGTCGACCCCGAGCCGCACGCCGGTGCGCATCCGGTCAGCGACCTGCGGTGACGCGCTCGCCGACCGTGTGCTCGACGCGCGCCAGCGCCTCGGCGACCTTGGTCGCGTCGGTGCCGCCGCCCTGGGCCACGTCGTCCTTGCCGCCGCCGCCGCCGCCGAGGGCCTGGGCCGCGACCTTGACCAGGTCACCGGCACGGACGCCCCACTGCCGGGCCGGGTCGTTGGTCGCCACGATGACCACGGGCCGGTCCTTGGCGACGCCGGCCACCGCGACGACGCTGGGCCGGTCGTTGCCCAGGCGGCCCCGCAGGTCGAGGGCGAGCCCGCGCAGGTCGTCGGCGCCGACGCCGCTGCCGGCGTCGTGCCCGATGAAGCTCACCCCGAAGACGTCCCGTGCGCCGGAGACCAGCGCCCCGGCCTGGGCCAGCACCTGCTGCTGGCGCATGGTGGTGATCTCGCGCTCGGCGTCCTTGAGCCGGCCGAGGATGCTGGAGATGCGCTCGGGCAGCTCCTCCGGCCGCACCTTCAGGGCCTCGGTGAGCTGGCCGACCACCGCGTGCTCGCGGGCGAGGAAGTCGTAGGCGTCGGTGCCGACCAGCGCCTCGACCCGGCGCACGCCGGAGCCGATCGACGCCTCGCCGAGCAGCTTGACCAGGCCGAGCTGGCCGGAGCGCTGCGCGTGCGTGCCACCGCAGAGCTCGCGCGCCCAGTCGCCGACCGAGACCACGCGCACCGCGTCGCCGTACTTCTCACCGAACAGCGCCATCGCGCCCGAGTCGCGGGCCTGCTGCTGGGTCATGATCTCGGCGTGCACCGGCAGGTCCTCGAGCAGCAGCGCGTTGACCTTGGCCTCGACGTCGGACAGCACCGACACCGGCAGCGCCGACTGCGCGTTGAAGTCGAACCGGAACCGGCCCGGCGCGTTCTCCGAGCCGGCCTGCGTCGCGGTGTCGCCCAGCGCCTCACGGATCGCCTTGTGCACCATGTGCGTCGCGGTGTGGGCCCGGGAGATCGCCCGGCGCCGGTCGATGTCGACGAGCGCGTGCGCGGCGGTGCCGGTGCTGACCTCGCCGGACAGCACGCTGGCGCGGTGCACGATCAGCCCCTTGATCGGGGACTGCACGTCGTGCACCTCGACGACTGCGCCGCCGTCCAGCTCGATCCGGCCGCCGTCGGCGAGCTGGCCGCCGCCCTCGGCGTAGAACGGCGTCCGGTCCAGGACCAGCTCGACGTCCTGGCCGGCGCGGGCGGAGGCGACCGACTCGCCGTCCACGAGCAGCCCGGAGACCCGTGCCTCGGAGATGACCTCCTGGTAGCCGGTGAACTCGACGCTGCGGCCCAGGGAGTCGGCGACCGCGCGGTAGACGGAGGTGTCGCCGTGCCCGCTCTTCTTCGC
The DNA here is from genome assembly GCA_963724015.1 of uncultured Actinomycetota bacterium. Taxonomy (GTDB): domain Bacteria; phylum Actinomycetota; class Actinomycetes; order Actinomycetales; family Dermatophilaceae; genus CAVRTM01. Next base: position 335,978 of record CAVRTM010000014.1, on the reverse strand, counting down.
CCGGGCGTCGGCCTTGGCCCGCTGGCGCTGCTCGGTCATCAGCCGGCGGAAGCCCGCCTCGTCGACGTCGACGCCCTGCTCGGCCGCCATCTCCAGGGTCAGGTCGATCGGGAAGCCGTAGGTGTCGTGCAGGGCGAACGCCTCGTCGCCGGCCAGGGTGGACCGGCCGGCGGTCTTCGCGCGCGTCACGGCGGTGTCGAGGATCGTCGTGCCGGCCGCGAGCGTCCGACGGAACGCCTCCTCCTCGGCGTAGGCGATCGTGGAGATCCGCCCGAAGTCGCTCTCCAGCTCGGGGTAGGACTGCTTCATCCGCTCCATGCTCACCGGCAGCAGCTCGGGCAGGCACGGCTGCTCGACGCCGAGCAGGCGCATCGACCGTACGGCGCGGCGCAGCATCCGGCGCAGCACGTAGCCGCGGCCCTCGTTGCCGGGGGTGACGCCGTCGCCGATGAGCATCAGGGAGGTGCGCACGTGGTCGGCGACGACCCGCAGCCGGACGTCGTCGGGGTGGCTGTGCGCGGCGTCGTGCCGGGAGTGCGCGCCGTAGCGCTTGCCCGCGAGCTGGGCGGCGCGCGTCGAGGACCGGGTAGACCTCGTCGATCTCGTAGAGGTTGTCGCACGCCCTGGAGCACCGCGGCCAGCCGCTCCAGCCCCATGCCGGTGTCGATGTTCTTGGCCGGCAGCTCGCCCAGGATCGGGTAGTCCTCCTTGGTGCTGCCCTCGCCGCGGATGTTCTGCATGAAGACGAGGTTCCAGATCTCCATGTAGCGGTCCTCGTCGACCGCCGGGCCACCCTCCGCGCCGTACTCCGGTCCGCGGTCGAAGAAGATCTCGCTGGAGGGCCCGCACGGCCCGGGCACGCCCATGGACCAGAAGTTGTCGGCCATCCCGCGGCGCACGACCCGCTCGGCGGGGATGTCGGTCAGCTCCACCCACAGCTGCGCGGCCTCGTCGTCGTCGAGGTAGACCGTCGCCCAGAGCCGTTCGGGGTCGAGCCCGTAGCCGCCCTCGGACCGGGCGCCGGTGAGCAGCTCCCACGCGAAGCGGATCGCGTCGGCCTTGAAGTAGTCGCCGAAGGAGAAGTTGCCGTTCATCTGGAAGAAGGTCGCCGTGCCGGCTGGTCTTGCCGACCTCCTCGATGTCTCCGGTGCGCACGCACTTCTGCACGCTCGTGGCGCGCTTCCACGGGGCGGTCTCCTGGCCGAGGAAGTAGGGCTTGAACGGCACCATCCCGGCGTTGACGAACAGCAGGTTCGGGTCGTCGTACAGCAGGGGGAGCTGGGCACGACCGCGTGGCCCTTGCTCTCGAAGAAGCGGAGCCAGCGGCGCCTGATCTCGGCGGTTTCCATGATGGGGGTGTCCTTCGGCGGTGGAGTGCTCCGGCGTCCGGGACCCGGGCAGGCCAGAGCACAAGGGTATGTCGCGACGGCGCGACAGGGCCGGTTGCGGGGGCCGCGGCCCCTACCGAGCTCGGGGCGCGGTGGGGTGGTCGATCAGCTCCTGGGCCTCCGTGGCCGAGAGCGAGCCGCCGCCGGGCAGCGTGCCGGTGTCGATGCCGAGCGCGTTGCGCAGCTCACCCTCGCGCTGGCTCATGCCCTCGCGGACGGCGTCGGCCAGCTCGCGCAGGCCCTCACCGAGGTCGGACAGCCCGCCGGCGAACCCGCCGGCCAGGTTGGTGGGCGAGTAGGCCTCGGCGGCCTTGGTGACCTTGCGGACCAGCAGGACGCCGGCGGTGGCGCCGAGGGTCATCCAGAAGAGTCGTCGCATGCCGGTCAGCCCCTGCGCCGGCGGCCGCGGGTGGACCGCGAGGAGGAGCCGGCGCCGCTGAGCGCGGACCGCACGCCGTAGGTGAAGGCCGCGACCTTGACCACCGGGGAGCCCAGCGTCGCGGCGAACAGCGACGTCAGGGCGTTGACGTTGGTCGTCATCGAGGACACGTTGGCGGTGATGGTGTCGACGCGGACCATCTGCTCGTTGGTCGCGGCCACCGTGTCGGTCACCTGCGACAGCAGCGGCACGGTCTGCTCCGAGACCCCCCGCACCCCGATCCGGGCCTCGTCGAGGACCTTGCCCGCCTTGCCGACCACGCTGCCGAGGCGCAGGACCAGGTAGGCGAAGGCCAGGGCGGCGATCACACCGGCGATGTCGCCGAGGGACACGGGAGTCACATTCTCACCTCACGGAGCAGGGGTGCGGCGCAGGCCACACCCCGACGGTCTCGTACCCGCGAGACCTTACCCCCGCCGCGAGCTCAGGCCGGGACCTCGGCCGTGAGCTCGGTCTTGACCTCCGGGAAGTGGCACGCCAGCGTGTGGCCGGCCGCCGCGCCGTTCGCGCTCTCCAGCGTCGGCTCGACGGACGGCGCAGATGTCCTGGGCCTTCCAGCAGCGGGTGCGGAAGCGGCAGCCGCTGGGCGGGTTGACCGGGCTGGGCACGTCGCCCACGAGGCGGATCCGCTCCTTGGGCGGCACCCCGCGCACGACGTTGATGTCCGGCGCCGCGGAGAGCAGCGCCTGCGTGTAGGGGTGCTGCGGGGCGGTGTAGATCTGCTGCCGGTCGCCCTGCTCGACGATCTTGCCGAGGTACATCACCGCGACCCGGTCGCAGAAGTGGCGCACGACCCCGAGGTCGTGGGCGATGAAGATGAAGGCCAGGTCCAGCTCGCGGCGCAGCGTGCCGAGGAGGTTCATCACCTGCGCCTGGATCGAGACGTCGAGGGCGGAGACCGGCTCGTCGGCGATGATCAGCTTGGGCTCGACGGCGAGGGCCCGGGCGATGCCGATCCGCTGGCGCTGGCCGCCGGAGAACTCGTTGGGGTAGCGGTTGATGTGCTCGGGGTTGAGCCCGACCAGCTCGAGCAGCTCCTGCACGCGCTGCTTCTCCCGGCCCTTGGCCAGCCCGTGCACGCGCAGCGGCGTCGACAGGATCGTGGCGACCGTGTGCCGCGGGTTGAGCGAGCTGTAGGGGTCCTGGAAGACGATCTGCAGGTCGCGGCGGTAGGGCCGCAGCTTCGCCTCGCTGGCGTGGGCCAGCTCGTTGCCCTCGAAGAGGATCGAGCCGGAGGTCGGCTCCAGCAGCCGGGTGATCAGCCGCGAGGTGGTGGACTTGCCGCAGCCGGACTCCCCCACCAGCCCCAGGGTCTGGCCGTGGTCGACGGTGAAGCTGACGCCGTCGACCGCGCGCACGTCGCCGCGGACCATCTTCAGGCCCTGCATCTCCCGCACCGGGAAGTGCTTGACCAGGTCGGTGACCTTGAGCAGCTCGCTCATGGGTGGGTCTCCTCGTTCAGGACGCCGCGCGGGTCCAGCAGGTGGCAGCGGGTCAACCGGGAGTCGTCCCCCGGTGCGGGCGTGAGCTCGGGCAGCGTCCGGACGCAGGCGTCGCCGCCCACCGCCGCCTGGAAGTCGCAGCGGGGGTGGAACGAGCAGCCGGTCGGCAGCGCCACCAGGCTGGGCGGGGCACCGCGGATCGCCCGCAGGTGGTCCTGCTCCTCCGAGGCCGAGGGCAGGCTCTGCAGCAGGCCCCAGGTGTAGGGGTGCAGGGGGTCGGCGAGGACCTGCTTGGCCAGGCCGCGCTCGACGGCCCGCCCGGCGTACATCACCAGGATGTCGTCGGCCACCTCGGCGACGACCGCGAGATCGTGGGTGATCAGCACGATGCGCCGAGCCGAACTCGCGCTGGAGGTCCTTGAGCAGGTCGAGGATCTGCGCCTGCACCGTCACGTCGAGCGCCGTGGTCGGCTCGTCGGCGATGAGCAGCTTGGGGTTGTTGACCAGGCCGAGGGCGATCATCGCCCGCTGCCGCATGCCGCCGGAGAACTCGTGCGGGTAGCTGCGGGCGCGACGGTCGGGGTTGGGGATGCCGACCAGGTCCAGCATCTCCACGGCCCGCTTCATCGCGACGGCGCTGGACACCTGGTGGTGGGCCTTGTACGCCTCGGCGATCTGGTTGCCGATGCGGTAGAAGGGGTGCAGCGAGGACTGCGGGTCCTGGAAGACCATCGCGACCGTGCTGCTGCGGACCTTCTGCAGCTCGCTCGGCGAGGCGCCGACGATCTCCTGCCCGTCGAGCAGGATGCTGCCGGACATCGTCGTGCGCTTGGGGTTGTGCAGGCCGAGGACGGACATGCTGGAGACGGACTTGCCCGAGCCCGGACTCCCCCACGATGGCCAGCGTGCGGCCGAGGCGGGCGTCGTAGCTGAGGTCGCTGACGGCGTTGACCAGGCCCTCGTCACTGGGGAACCGGACACTCAGGTCGCGGACCTTCAGGACCACGTCGCCGTCGGCGGAGGCTCCGGCGTCGGCGGTCAGGTCGGTCAGCACGGTGGGCTGGGTGCTCATGAGAGCCTCACTCGCGGGTCGATGAAGGAGTAGGCGATGTCGACCACCAGGTTCAGCACGACCACCAACGTGGCCGCGACCAGCACCGTGCCCATGATGATCGGCAGGTCGTCGTTGTTGAGGGACTGCAGTGCCAGCCGGCCGATGCCGTCGATCTCGAAGATCTGCTCGGTGATCAGGGTGCCGGACAGCAGCGCGGCCATGTCCAGGCCGAGGATCGTGATGACCGGGCTGAGCGCGCCCCGCAGGGCGTGACGGTAGACGACCCTCCGCTCGGAGATGCCCTTCGAGCGCGCCGTGCGCACGTAGTCCTGGGACAGCGTCTCGACCATGGAGGCGCGGGCGTAGCGCGTGTAGCCGGTGGCGGTGGCCAGGCCCAGCATGATCCACGGCGCGAGCAGGCCGGCCGCCCAGGCCAGCGGCCCGGCGGTCGTGAGCGGGTTGTAGGTGCTGCGGGGAAGGATCGGGTTGAGGATCATGAGGTACAGCGCGAACAGCAGCGCGAGGATGTAGTACGGGATCGACCCGAACACCTGCGTGAAGCCGACGACGGTGCGGTCCAGCCGCGACCCGCGTCGTCCGGGCGCTGTAGACGCCCGTGCCGATGCCGATCGTGAGGAACACGACCATGGCGCCGAGCGCCAGCGACAGCGTGGCGGGGAAGCGGGAGAAGATCTCGCCCTTGACCTCACGGTCGGTGCGGAACGAGTAGCCCAGGCAGGGCGCCGAGCACGGCTTGGTGAAGCCGCCGTTGACGATCGTGCGCCCGACGAAGACGCCCTTGAAGTACTCGGTGAACTGCTCGGGCACCGGGCGGTCCAGCTTCATGCTGTGCCGGATGTCGGCCAGTCGCTCGGGCGTGCAGCGCTGGTCACCGCACATCGACCGCGCCGGGTCCGCGGGCCCGACGAAGAAGAGCACGAACGTCGCGATCATGGCCACCAGGATGACGCTGGCGGCCATGGCCGCGCGACGGGCGATGTAGAGAGCCACGCAGGATCCTCACGGTTGGGGTGGGGCTGGTGGTGGGGGGCACAGGGTGTGGCCCGTGCCCCCCACCGGAAGGGAACAGCTGGTTACTGGTCGACCCAGATGTTCTCGAGGAACGGCATGCCGTGGTTCGGGTCGTCGACGACGCCGTGCACCTTGGTGCCGAACAGGAAGTTGCCCTTGTCCCAGTAGTACGGCAGCGCCGGGAGGTAGGTCTCCATGAGCCACTTGTCGAACTTGCCCCACTCCGGACCCTGCTCGGCGATGCTCAGCGCCGAGATGCGGTTGATCTCGGCGTCGATCTTCGGGTCGGACAGGTTGCCCCAGCCCGTGCCGCCGGCCTTCATGACCGTGCTGGCAACGGTGGGCGGGAAGATCGCGTCACCGCTCGGCCAGTCGAAGCACCAGCCGGCGGGGCTCTGCAGCATGTTGGTCGGCGCCTTCGGGTCGGCGATCAGCGAGCGGCGCTCCTTGCCGGCGACACCCATGTCGTGGACCTTGAAGCCGGCCGCCTCCAGCGCCTGCTTGCGGACCAGGTTGGTCTGCTGGGCGATCGGGTCGTCGTTGGTGTAGTAGAAGCTCAGCTCGAAGCCGGTCTTGCCGGCGTCGGCCAGCATCTTCTTCGCCGCGGCCGGGTCACCCTTGCCGGTGCCGCTCAGGCCGGGCAGCGTGTAGTCGAGGTGACCGGGCACCTGCGGCGGGATCAGCGTGTGCGCCGGCGGCGCGGACAGCGTGGTCAGGCCGGCGGCCTTGCGCACCTGGTCGAACGGGTAGGCGACGGCGAGGGCCTTGCGCACCGCGAGCGGCATCTTGCGGGTGTCCAGGTTGATGGCGACGGTGCAGGAGGACGGCCCGTTGACGAACTGGCTCTTCTTGGCGCCGGTGACCTGGTCGACGAACTGCGCGTCGATCTGGTCCCAGTTCAGCGTGGTGGCGTCGGGGCCGTTGCTGGCCAGGATCGCCTGCTGGGTCTTGACCGAGTCGACGCCGAAGTTGAACGTGTAGCCGTCGAGGTACTGGTGGCGCACCGGGTCCGTGCTGGCGTCCCAGTTCGGGTTCTTCACCAGCTCCAGCTTGGTGCCCTGGGTGAAGGACTTGAACATGTACGGCCCGGTGGCGATCGGGTGGTTGCTGTAGTTCTGCTTGGTGTCCTTCGCCTTGGGGATCGGCGAGAACTGCGAGAAGGAGACGAAGTACGGCAGCGTCTCGAACTTCTTGCGCAGGTGGATCACGACGGTCTTGTCGTCCGGGGTGGACACACCCGCGAACTTGTCACCGGACTTGTACGGGCCCTTGTAGGTGTCGCCGCCCTTGAAGAAGTCGTTCTGGTAGGTGGGGCCGCCGGGCAGCTCCTCCTGGGCGAACGAGCGCTTGATGGCGTAGGCGACGTCCTCGGCCTTGACCGGGCTGCCGTCCTCGTACTTCAGGCCGTCCTTGAGGGTGAAGGTCCAGTCCAGGCCGTTGGCCGAGGCCTTGCCCAGGTCCGTGGCCAGGTCGGGCACCAGGACGCTCTTGCCGTCGCGCAGGGCGAAGGAGGTGAGCGCGCGGTTCGTGAGCTTCAGGATGGCGGCGCTGTCCTGGTAGAACTGCGAGCTCGGGTCCATGCCCGACGGGACGGTCGAGTACGACACGGTGAGCGTGCCGCCCTTCTTCGCGCCGGGCTCCTCGGGCGCCGGGCCCTTGGCGTCGGGCATCAGGCCGGCCGAGGCCTCGGTGCGGCCGCGTCGGTGGTGCTGCTCTTGCCCGAGGTGGTGCCGGCGTCCTTCGACGGCGCACCGCAGGCCGCGGTGGCCGCGATCGAGGCCGCCGCCCCCAGGGCGAGGACTTGGGTCCAGCGCATGTATTGCTCCCTTGTGTGCGAGTCCCGGACGAAGTGCCCGGAGCTGGTGATCGGTACGGGCGAGAGCTCTTACCGACGGGTGTTGGGGTCGAAGGCGTCCCGGACGGAGTCGCCGAGCAGGCTCAGTGCCAGCACGAGCAGCGAGACGCCGATGACCGGGGGCCAGAGGTAGAGGGGGTAGGACGCGAACGAGTTCTGCGCGTTCGCGATCGTGCGCCCCCAGGAGGCGGTGGGCTCGACCAGGCCCGCGCCGAGGAAGGACAAGGTGGCCTCGAAGGCGATGTACGCCGGGACCGCGATCGACATCGAGACGATGATCGGGCCGACGAGGTTGGGCAGGATCTCCCGGAAGAGGATGCTGCTGGTCGGCACGCCGACCGCGCGGGCGGCCTGGACGAACTCGCGCTCGCGCAGGGCGATCACCTCACCGCGCACGAGGCGGGCGAGGCCCAGCCAGCCGAAGATGACGAGCACGAAGATGAGGACCCAGAAACGGATCGTGGAGGTCTGCTCCGCCGACAGGCCGCCCGCGGGGCCGAACCGGGCCTCGGCGATCGGGACCAGGGCGAGGACGAAGAGCAGGAACGGCAGGCTCAGCAGGAAGTCGATGACCCAGGTGATCACCTTGTCGGTGACCCCGCCGAGGTAGCCGGCGATCAGGCCCATCGTCACGCCGACCATGGTCGAGAGCGTGGCGGCGAGGAAGCCGATGATCAGCGAGGGCCGGGCGCCGTACACCCAGCGGGCGAACAGGTCGCGGCCGAGCCGCGGCTCGATGCCGAACCAGTGGTCGGAGGTGACGCCGATCGTGGGCAGCGTGTCCTCGGCGATCAGGTCCTGGTTGAAGGCGGTCGGGGCTCTGGCCCTCGAGCTTGCACAGCAGCGGCGCGAAGACCGCGACCAGGACGAAGAACAGCACGATCGCGAGGCAGACCATGGCGACCTTGTCGTGGCGCAGTCGGTCGAAGGCGATCTGTGACGGCGAACGGCCGTGCCGCTTGTCCTCCACCGCTTGGGCCGGCGGCTCGAGGAGGTCTCCCTCGGTGGCCACCGCCGTGCCCGTGCTGTCGAAACCGAGCGACATGCGCTCTCCGTCCTGATGGTGTGGTCGCCGGGACCCAGCGCCGGGACGTCGTCCGACAGCTGTCCCCCAGGTGCGGAGATGTGACGCCCTCTCCACGAGACGGCGTAAATGTGCCACACGTCACGGGTGGATTCCAGCAACCTGGAGCCCTTATGTGGCAAATCGTTACCGACCGCGGATCAGCTCCCGGAGCCACTTCCACCGGGGGCCGAGCCGCTCCTCGAAGCCGCGGCCGGTCGGCCGGTAGTACGTCGCGGACTGCACGAGGTCGTCCGGGAGGTACTGCTGCGCGACCACTCCGGCGGGGTCGTCGTGCGCGTAGCGGTAGCCCTCGCCGTGCCCGAGGCGGGCTGGCGCCGGCGTACCCGCTGCCGCGCAGGTGCGGCGGCACCGGGCCGCCCTTCCCGGCCCGGATGTCGGCGATCGCGGCGTTGATGCCGGCGTAGCTGGCGTTCGACTTCGGGCGCGAGCGCGTTGTGGACCACGGCCTGCGCCAGGATGATCCGCGCCTCCGGCATGCCGATCTGGGCGACGGCGTGCAGCGCCGCGACGGCGGTCTGCAGGGCGGTCGGGTCGGCCATGCCGACGTCCTCGCTGGCGGCGATGACGATGCGGCGCGCGATGAACCGGGGGTCCTCCCCCGCCTCGAGCATCCGGGCGAGGTAGTGCAGCGCGGCGTCGACGTCGCTGCCGCGCATCGACTTGATCAGCGCGCTGGCCACGTCGTAGTGCTGGTCGCCGGCCCGGTCGTAGCGCACCGCCGCGTGGGCGACGGCCTGCTCGACCTGGGCGAGCGTGATCGGCAACGGCGCGTCGCCGGTGCGCCCGGCCGGGCGCGGCGTCCAGGGCCACGCCGGCCGCCGCCTCCAGTGCGGTCAGGGCGCGCCGCGCGTCGCCGCCGGCCATCCGGACGATGTGCGCCCGGCGCCTCGGGCTCGAGCGCGAGCTCCCCGGCCAGGCCCCGGTCCTGCTCGAGCGCGGCGGTGAGGACGTCGTCGAGCTCGTCGTCGGCGAGCGGCCCCAGGGTGATGAGCATCGAGCGCGACAGCAGCGGGGCGATGACGCTGAAGGACGGGTTCTCGGTCGTGGCGGCGACGAGGATCACGAGCCGGTTCTCCACGCCGGGGAGCAGGGCATCCTGCTGGGCCTTGGTGAACCGGTGGATCTCGTCGAGGAACAGCACCGTCTGCCGGTCGTACAGGTCGCGCTCCCGCGCCGCCCGGTCCATGACCGCGCGGACGTCCTTGACGCCCGCGGTGACCGCGGACAGCTCCTCGAACCGGCGGCCGCCGGCCGTGGCCACGAGGTGGGCCAGGGTGGTCTTGCCCGTGCCGGGCGGTCCCCAGATGATCGCCGACAACGGGCCGGCCGCCCCCGCCGAGCCCGTCGATCAGCCGGCGCAGCGGGCTGCCCGGCCGCAGCACGTCGCCCTGCCCGCGCACCTCGTCCAGCGACCGCGGCCGCATCCGGGCCGCCAGCGGCGGCAGGGTCGACGTCCCCAGGTCCGCCGCCGGCCGCCGCGCCCCCGCCCCGGGATGCCGCGAACAGGTCGTCGTCGTCGCCGGTAGTCACGGCTGGCAGGCTATCCCGCGTGAGACGACCCACGGCGAGGCACCGCGCCCCCACCCCGGCCCTGACGCACCGCCTGGGGGCGCTCGTCGCGCGCCGCGCCCGGTGGGTCCTCGGCGTCTGGCTGGTCGCGGTGGTGCTCGCGTTCGCCACCGCGGTGGGGGGCGTCACCGGCGAGTCCCTGTTCGACCGGCTGTCCTCCGGCGACCCCAGCGTGCCCGGCGAGTCGAGCACCGGCCAGGACCTGCTCGTCCGCAGGGGCGAGGACCGGGGCCCAGGTGCTCGTGCAGGTGGCCGGCGCCGGCGTCGGCGACGCGGCCGCGGCCGATGCCGCGAGGACGCTGCAGCAGCGGGTGTCGGCCACACCGGACGTCGCGTCGGTGCGGTCCCCCTTCCTCGTCCCCGGCGGCCCGACCTCCCCCGCGGCTGCGCCGCTCGTGCGGTCCGCGACGGCGTCCTCCGGGCCGGGCTTCCTGGTCACGGCGACGCTGGACCCCGGGCTGGACAAGGCCGCCCAGCTCGCCGCGATCGACCGGATCCAGCATGCAGCCTCCTCGGCCCTGGCGACGGTGCCCGGCGCGACCGCACGCGCCGGCGGAGTTCCCTTGCTGGTCAACGACATCAACCACCAGGTGGAGATGGACCTGCGCGTCGGTGAGGGCATCGCGCTGCCGGTGAGCCTGCTGGTCATGGTGTTCGTCTTCGGTGGCTTCATCGCCGCCGGCATGCCGATCATCGGCGCGATCGCCGCGATCGGCGGCGGGCTGGCCAGCCTGCTGGTCTTCTCCCACGTCATCGACCTCGACGCCACGGTCGTCAACATCGTCACCGTGCTCGGGCTCGGCCTGTGCATCGACTACGGACTGCTGATCGTCAGCCGGTTCCGTGAGGAGCTGCACCGGGCCGCGCCGGGAGTGGGTGCGCAGGCGCTGACGTCCGCACAGGTGCGCCGGGCGACCACGCGCACCGTCGCCACCGCCGGCCGCACCGTGCTCTTCTCCGGCCTCACCGTCGGCATCTCGCTGGCCGGGCTGATGGTGTTCACCGCACCGCTCATGAAGGCGATCGGCGCGGCCGGGGTGTCGGTCGTCCTGGTCGCCCTGCTCGTGGCGCTCACCCTCGTGCCGGCGCTGTGCACCGTCAGCGCGCGCCGCCTCATGGGTCGAGGCTCCGAGGCCCCTTCGGACGACGGCGTGTTCAGCCGTCTCGCGCGCCGGGTGCAACGACGCCCGCTGGCCGTCGTGCTCACCGTCGTGGCGCTGCTGCTCGCCGCCGCGGTCCCGGCCCTCGGGCTGCGGACCACCTCCTCCGGGCACCGAGCTGCTGCCGGTCGGCAACACCCAGCGCGTCTTCTTCGAGGACCTGGCCCGCGACTACCCGGCCGCGACGTCGCCGGCCGTCACCGTCGTCGGCCGCACCTCGCTCGAGCAGATGGCGAGCTGGGCCCGCACGGCCCGCTCCCTGCCCGGCGTCACCAGCGTCGACCCGCCGCGCCGGGTGTCCGCCGACGTGGTCGCCGTGGGCCTGCGCACGGCCACCGGGCCCACCGGCGACGAGGCCCGGGCCGTGGTCACGGAGGTGCGCGCCGACCGGCCGCCGTTCCCGAGCTGGGTGACCGGCCAGGCGGCGGCGCTGGCTGACTTCAACTCCTCGGTGCGGCAACGGGCGCCGATCGCCATCGGCCTGGTCGCCCTGGCCACGCTCGTGCTGCTGTTCCTCATGACCGGGTCGCTGGTCCTGCCCGTCAAGGCCCTGCTGCTCAACGTCGTCTCGCTCGGAGCCAGCCTCGGCGTGCTCGTCTGGGTGTTCCAGCACGGGCACCTGGAGTGGCTCATCGGCTTCTCCTCCGTGGGCGCGATCGAGTCGACGATCCCGCTTGCTGCTGCTGGCGTTCGGCTTCGGGCTGTCCATGGACTACGAGGTCTTCCTGCTCTCGCGCATCGTCGAGCTGCACGAGCAGGGCCGCTCCGACGGGGAGTCGGTGGTGCTGGGGCTGCAGCGCTCGGGGCGCATCATCACCTCCGCCGCCATCCTCATCGTCATCGTGTTCGGCGGGTTCGTCGCGGGAAAGCTGTTGGTGATCAAGGAGACCGGCGTCGCTCTGGCGTTCGCGGTCGCCGTCGACGCGACGCTCGTGCGGATGCTCCTGGTCCCGGCGACGATGACGCTGCTGGGTCGCTGGAACTGGTGGGCGCCGGCGCCGCTGCGCCGCTGGCACGAGCGCCACGGCATCACCGAGGAGGGCGTGCCGGCAGATGCCTGAGACCGTGCGCGTCCTGCGGACGTACGACGACCTGCTGTCCGCCGCGGGCGGCGACCCGTTCGTGCGGCACGAGGTCGGCCCGTCGTTCCGGGGGCCCGGCTTCTCGGTCCCCGGGGCGGTGGCGTTCGTGCGCCAGAACCCGATCGGCCGCCGTTCGATGGCCTGCATCGGCACCACACAGGCGATCGACCGGCTGCTGGCCGGCGTGCAGGACACCGCGCAGCTGGCCGCCCTGGCGGTCACCTCGGTGTCGGTCCCCGCCGACGCAGAACCGTTGCTGCACCAGCACTTCGAGGTCGGCGACGGCGGCGACTGGGAGTGGATGTGGACGACGACGGCTCCCCCGCCGGCGCCGGGCGAGTCGGTCCTCGTCGACCTCGAGGCCGACGACCTCCCCCAGGTGCAACGGCTGCTCGAGCTCGGGAACCCCACGACCCACGCCCGCCCGGGCGAGCACGGCGACGAGCGCTGGGTGGGTGCCGCGACACGACGGCCGGCTGGTGGCCTGCGCGGTGATGGAGCGCAACGGCGCCGGACGCCCGCACCTGGCCGGGATCACCGTGCACCCGTCCCGGCGCGGGCTCGGCCTGGGCCGGGCGATGACCGCGCACCTGACCCGCCTGGCCGTCGACGCCGACGGTGTCTGCACCCTCGGCATGTTCGCCAGCAACGACGTCGCCCGCCGGCTCTACCACGGCCTCGGCTACGTCACCGCCCACGCCTGGTGCAGCCGCCAGGTGGCCTGACCCCGCGGCCGCCCGGCCCGGCGTCCCCCGCGCTCCACCACCACTTGTGCCGGTGGGTCGGCGAACCCGGGTCCCCTGAGGGGTCGGACGCCGAGCCACCGGCACAAAGTCGAGTGAGCGGGTCGAGCGGGTCGAGCGTCGAGCGGGTCGACCGTCGGGCGGCGGGCGGGTCGAGGGGTCGAGCGGGCCCGGGCCCTCAGGCCTGCGAGGTGGCGGGCTCCAGGGCCGGCTCCGGCGTGGCGTCCACGCCGGCCTCCTTGCGCTGCTGCTCGGTGATCGGCGCCGGCGCCGCGGTCAGCGGGTCGTAGCCGCCGCCGGACTTGGGGAAGGCGATGACCTCGCGGATCGAGTCCGCCCCCGACAGCAGCGCGCAGATCCGGTCCCAGCCGAAGGCGATGCCGCCGTGCGGCGGGGCGCCGTACGCGAAGGCCTCGAGCAGGAAGCCGAACTTCTCCTTGGCGTCCTCCTCGGACAGGCCCATCACCGCGAACACGCGCTCCTGCACGTCGGCGCGGTGGATACGGATCGACCCGCCGCCGATCTCGTTGCCGTTGCACACGATGTCGTAGGCGTAGGCGAGGGCCGAGCCGGGGTCGGTGTCGAAGGTGTCGAGGAACTCGGCCTTGGGCGAGGTGAACGCGTGGTGCACCGCGGTCCAGGCGCCGGAGCCGACGGCGACGTCACCGCTGGCCTCGGCGTCGGTGGTCGGCTCGAACAGCGGCGCGTCCAGCACCCACAGGAACGCCCAGGCGTTCTCGTCGATGAGGCCGCAGCGCCGGCCGATCTCCACGCGTGCCGCCCCGAGCAGCGCCCGGGAGCTCTTGGCCGCGCCGGCGCCGAAGAAGATGCAGTCGCCGGGCTGGGCGCCGACGTGGCCGGCCAGCCCGGCCCGCTCGGTGTCGGTGAGGTTCTTGGCCACCGGGCCGCCCAGCTCGCCGTCCTCGCCGACCAGCACGTAGGCCAGCCCCTTGGCGCCGCGCTGCTTGGCCCACTCCTGCCAGGCGTCGAGCTGCTTGCGCGGCTGCGAGGCGCCGCCGGGCATGACGACCGCGCCGACGTACGGCGCCTGGAACACCCGGAACGTGGTGTCGGCGAAGAACTCGGTGCAGTCGACCAGCTCCTGGCCGAAGCGCAGGTCGGGCTTGTCCGTGCCGTAGCGCGCCATCGCCTCGGCGTAGGTCATCCGCGGCATCGGGGTCGGGATGTCGACGCCGATGAGGCGCCACAGCGCCGTGATGATCTCCTCGCCGAGCTCGATCACGTCGTCCTGCTCGACGAAGCTCATCTCGATGTCGAGCTGGGTGAACTCCGGCTGCCGGTCGGCCCGGAAGTCCTCGTCGCGGTAGCAGCGCGCGATCTGGTAGTAGCGCTCCATGCCGGCCACCATGAGCAGCTGCTTGAACAGCTGGGGGCTCTGCGGCAGGGCGTACCAGGAGCCGGGACGCAGGCGGGCCGGCACGAGGAAGTCGCGGGCGCCCTCGGGCGTCGACCGGGTCAGGGTCGGCGTCTCGATCTCGACGAAGTCGCGGGCGGCGAGCACGCCGCGGGCGGCGGCGTTGACCTTGCTGCGCAGGCGGATCGCGGCCCCCTGGGCGGGGCGGCGCAGGTCGAGGTAGCGGTGCTTGAGGCGGGCCTCCTCGCCGACGGTCACCCGCTCGTCGATCTGGAACGGCAGCGGCGCCGACTCGCTGAGCACCTCGATGTCGCTCGCGACGACCTCGATGTCACCGGTGGGCAGGTCGGGGTTGGCGTTGCCCTCGGGCCGCCGGCGCACCTCGCCGGTCACCTTGACGACGTACTCGTTGCGCAGGTCGTGCGCCTCGCCCTTGGCGAGGACCTCGTCGCGCACCACCACCTGGGAGACCCCGGACGCGTCGCGCAGGTCGAGGAACGCCACGCCGCCGTGATCGCGCCGACGGGCCACCCACCCGGTCAGCGTGACGGTCTGTCCGGCGGAGTCGGCACGCAGGGTGCCGGCCTCGTGAGTGCGAAGCACGGTATGTCCTCTTCGGAGTAGGTGTGCGGAGATGCCCCGCCATCCTACGGAACGCCGCCGCGCGCCTCGAACCGGTTGTCCGGCCGCCCCCGGCCGGTACGTCGTCCTGCCCGCCCACCCGCGGCAGGACGACGTACGGCGTCGTGCGGGACCGGGCTCAGCCGGTGGTGGAGAGCCGCTGCAGCTCGTCCGCGGTCAGCTCCAGCTCGACCGCGGCGGCGGAGTCGCGGGCGGTCTCGGGGCGCGACGACCCCGGGATCGGGATGACCACCGGTGAGGTGGCCAGCATCCAGGCCAGGGTGACCTGCTGGGGGCTGACCCCGTGCGCGTCGGCGACCTCCTGGAACGGCGCGAAGGTCGAGCCGAGCTCACCGGCCTTGCTGATGCCGCCGAGCGGCGACCACGGCAGGAAGGCGATGCCCAGCTCGTCGCACAGCCGCAGCTCCGGCTCGCTGCTGCGGTAGGACGGGGAGTACTGGTTCTGCACGCTGACCAGCCGGCCGCCGAGGACCTCCTGGGCCAGGCGGATCTGCTCCGGGTCGGCGTTGGAGATGCCGGCCATCTGGATCTTGCCCTCGTCGAGCAGCTCGCCGATCGCGCCGACCGACTCCTCGTAGGGCACGCCGGAGACGTCCGGGCGGTGCAGCTGGTAGAGGCCGATCGCGTCCACGCCCAGGCGCTTCAGCGACGCCTCGCAGGCCTCGCGCAGGTGCTGGGGCGAGCTGTCGATGGTCCACGAGCCGTCGCCGGGGCGCAGGTGGCCGCCCTTGGTGGCGACGAGGACCTGGGAGGCGTCGCCGCCCCAGGACTGCAGCGCCTCGGCGATGAGGCTCTCGTTGTGCCCCACCTCGTCGGCGTGCAGGTGGTAGGCGTCGGCGGTGTCGATGAACGTCACGCCGGCCTCCAGCGACGCGTGGATGGTCGCGAGGGAGCGGTCGCGGTCGGGACGGCCCTCGATCGACATGGGCATGCCGCCCAGGCCGATCGCGGAGACGGTCCGGTTGCCGATGTTTCGTGTCTTCATGCTCAGCGCCGTACCCGCGGCGCCGGAAACGATGCGCGCGAGCTCCTGCCGGAAGTCTCCTACCGGTACGCCGGGTGCTCGGGCCAGGAGGCGTCGTGCGGTCGCAGGGTGGACCAGTCGCGGGCCCGGGCGGCGTGCGCGGTGAGGATGCCGATCACGGCGGCCGGGTTGTGCAGCTGACCGCGCAGCACGGCGTCGTGGGCCTCGTCGAGGTCGACCCAGCGCGTGGGCATGCCCAGCTCCTCGCCCGTCGCGGGTGAACCGGTCACCGTGCGGCACGTCGGACAGGTCGCGCGCCACGAAGATCCGCAGCGCCTCGCTCACCCCGCCGGGCGAGGAGTAGTAGTCCATGAGGACGTCCCAGCGGCCGGCCTCGAGGTCGGCCTCCTCGTGCAGCTCGCGCGCCGCCGCCTGCCACGGGGGCTCACCGGCGACGTCCAGCAGGCCCGCCGGCAGCTCCCACTCGAACGTGCCGACCGGGTGGCGGTACTGCTGGATGAACAGCACACGGTCACGGTCGTCCAGGGCCACGATCGCCACGGCGCCGGGGTGCTGGATGTACTCGCGGCGGACCGTCCCGCCCTCACCGAGGTCGACGGTGTCGCGCACGACGTCCCAGACCATCCCCTCGAAGACCCGCTCGCTGTGCTCGACCGGGCGAAGCTCCAGCCGGTCCACCAGCTCCTCGCCGCGCGCGGTCGGCGCCCCGAGGGTCACGGCGCCGACACCGTCTCGGCCGGCGCCGGGCGCTCGACCTCGACGAGCCGGGAGGCACGCTGGGCGTCGATCGCGGCACCCACCAGGCCCGCGAACAGCGGGTGCGCCCGGTGCGGCCGGGACAGGAACTCCGGGTGCGCCTGGGTCGAGACGTAGTACGGGTGCACGTCGGCGGGCAGCTCGACGAACTCCACCAGCGTGCCGTCCGGGGAGGTGCCGGCGAACCGCAGGCCGGCCTCCTCGAGCTGCTCGCGGTAGGCGTTGTTGACCTCGTAGCGGTGGCGGTGCCGCTCGTCGACCCGCGTGGTGCCGTAGGTCTGCGCCAGCACCGACCCTGCGGTCAGGTGCGCCGGGTAGGTGCCGAGGCGCATGGTGCCGCCGAGGTCCCCTGCACCCTCGACGAAGGCCTTCTGCTCCTCCATCGTCGCGATGACCGGGTGCACCGTGCCGGGGTCGAACTCGCTGGACGACGCGTCCGCGATGCCGGCGACGTTGCGGGCGTACTCGATGACCATGCACTGCAGGCCCAGGCAGATGCCCAGGGTGGGGACCTGCCGCTCGCGCGCCCACCTCAGGGCGCCGAGCTTGCCCTCGATGCCCCGGACGCCGAACCCGCCCGGCACCAGCACCGCGTCGACCCCGCCGAGCGCCTTCTGGGCACCGGCCTCGGTCTCGCACTCGTCGCTGGCCACCCAGCGGATGCGCACCTTGGCGTCGTGGTGGAAGCCGCCGGCGCGCATCGCCTCGGTCACCGAGAGGTAGGCGTCGGGCAGGTCGATGTACTTGCCGACCAGGGCGATCTCGACGTCGTGCTCGGGGTGGTGCACCCGGCGCAGCAGGTCGTCCCAGTCGGTCCAGTCCACGTCGCGGAAGGGCAGCCCGAGGCGGCGGATGACGTAGGCGTCCAGGCCCTCGCCGTGCAGGACCTTGGGGATGTCGTAGATGCTCGGCGCGTCGACGCAGCTGGCGACGGCGTCGGTGTCGACGTCGCACATCAGCGAGATCTTGCGCTTGACGTTCTCGGGGATGGTCCGGTCCGCGCGCAGGACGATGGCGTCGGGCTGGATGCCGACCTGGCGCAGCGCCGCGACCGAGTGCTGGGTGGGCTTGGTCTTCAGCTCGCCGCTCGGGGCGAGGTAGGGCACCAGCGAGACGTGCAGGAAGAAGACGTGGTCGCGACCGACGTCGTGGCGCACCTGGCGGGCGGCTTCGAGGAACGGCAGCGACTCGATGTCGCCGACGGTGCCGCCGATCTCGGTGATGATGATGTCCGGCCGGGCTCCCCGTCCGTGGACGTCGGCCTCAGCGCGCATCCGCGCCTTGATCTCGTTGGTGATGTGCGGGATGACCTGCACGGTGTCGCCGAGGTACTCCCCGCGGCGCTCCTTGGCGATGACCTGGTTGTAGACCTGACCGGTCGTCACGTTGGCCGTGCCGTTCAGCTCGACGTCCAGGAAGCGCTCGTAGTGACCGATGTCGAGGTCGGTCTCGGCGCCGTCGCCGGTGACGAAGACCTCACCGTGCTGGAACGGGTTCATCGTCCCCGGATCCACGTTGAGGTAGGGATCGAGCTTCTGCATCGTCACGCGCAGGCCGCGGGCCCGCAGAAGATGTCCGAGGCTGGATGCCGTGAGGCCCTTGCCGAGCGAAGAGGCGACGCCCCCGGTCACGAAGATGTGTTTCGTTTGCTCCACCACGGGCTTTGACTCTACGTCATCGGGGGCGTGGATCTGGCAGCGGACCGCCGCGAGCGCGCGACCTCGTCGTACCAGCGCACCCACTCCCGCGCGGTGGACGGACCGTCCGGGCAGCGCCGCGGCCGCCTCGCGACCGGCACGGGAGGCCTGCGCGCGCCGCTGCGGGTCGGCCAGCAGCGCGTCGACCGCTCGGGCGAGGCCCGCGGCGTCGCCTGCCGCCACCAACCGGCCGGAGCCGGCAACCAGGTCGTGCAACCCGCCCACGTCACTGGCCACGACGGGCGTGCCTGCGGCCATCGCCTCCTGGACGACGAGGGCCCGCGCCTCCCACGCGCTCGGGAGGACGAAGACGTCGGCTGCCCGCAGCAGCTGTGCCACGTCGTCGCGGGCACCGGCCAGCTCGACCGGGGCGCCGGTGCGCCGGATCTGCTCCTCCAGGCGGATGCGCAGGTCCGCGTCGCCGTCCCCCACGACGACGACGCGGCACGCGGCGCGCATGGCTGCGGCCGCTGTGACGAGGACTCCCAGGTCCTTCTGCCCAGCGATGCGCGAGACGGTCAGGACCAGCTGCGGCCGGTCGGCGGCGGGGCCGAGGAGCCGGCCGGCCAGGGCGGCCCGTTCCGCGTCGTCGAGCACCGGCTGCGCCAGCAGCGCCGGCACCTTCGGTGAGGGGACCTTGGCCAGCCGGGCGTCCGCCGCGCCGAGGTCCCGCGCCTGCTCCACCAGGTCGGTGCTGGCACCGGTGACCAGGTCGGCCCGCCGTGCCACGAGACGCTGCGCCGCGGCCTTGACCCGGCGCAGCCCCGAGCCGGCAAGCACGAGGTTGTGCTGGCTCACCACGATCGCCGGTCGCGGTGCCCCGACCGTGAGCAGTGTGGCGAGCAGGCCGGCCTGGTGCCCGTGCGCGTGCAGGACGTCGGCACTAGCCACCAGGGATCGCAGCCGTCGCAGGTTCCGTACGGCGGCCAGGGGGTGCCTGGGGTCGCGGGGCCACCAGGTGCGCGCGTCGCCCCACCCGAACCGCAGCGCCGTGAGCGGGTGCGTCACGACGACGACCTCCAGACCGAGGTGTCGCAGGTCGGCCACGAGCTGGCCGACGTGGGTGCCGATGCCCCCGGTGCTGCGACCGACCAGCAGGACCACTCTCATGCCTGGCTCCGGCGCAACCGGCCCAGGAGCTGGCGCCCGCTGTCGCGGTCGCCCGCGGCGACGACGACGACGAACACCACCAGGGTCAGCGCGGCCGCGAGCAGGCCGGCGCCGACGGAGGCGGCCAGGCCGGACGTCGGCAGCACACCGGCCACCATGGCGCCGGCCAGCCCGGCCGCTGCGCCCCCGACCACGGAGGCGGCGAGGGACCGGGTCAGCCCCGCGAGCGCGGTGGGGCCCCAGGCCGAGCGAACCGTCAGCACCAGACCCACCGCTGCCAGCGTCATCCCGAGGGTGCTGGCGACCCCCAGCGACACGAGGAGGCGGCGGCTGCTGACCGTGCCGCCGACCAGCACGACCAGGGAGCCGAGCGCGGCGACGAGCCACCCGGCGGCGACCCACCGTCCGGCGAGCGCCGGCCGGCCGCGGACGTAGAGGGCCCTGGTCAGCAGCGCCATCAGCCCGAAGCCGACCAGCCCGGGAGCGAACGCCACCAGGCCCTCGGGCATCGCGGCGAGCGCGGTGGACCCGGCCGAGGCCGAGCGGCCGGCGTCGATGACGCTGAAGACCGACGCGACCGGTCCGGCCACCGCAACCAGGACGCCGGCCCCGAGCCCCATGGCGAGGACCACGGCACGCGCGGATCGGGCGAGGGTCGGTGCCGCCAGGGTCGGGGCAGCACGGTTGCCGGGGCAGCACGGTTGGGGGCGGCGGAAGCGACGGAGGACGGTGGTGCTGCCACGCCGGCAGCGGCCTCCTCGCCGGCAGCGGCCTCCTCGCCGGCAGCGGCCTCCTCGCCGGCAGCGGCCTCCTCGCCGGCGACGTCCTCCGCCACGAGCGCCGGGAACGTCGAGATCGCCACCGGTACGGCGAGGACGGCGTACGGGAGCAGGTAGACGGCCTGGATGTACTGGTAGACGGTCAGGCTGCCCGTGGCGCCGTGGTTGGCCGCCAGCAGCACCGTGACCATCACGGCCACCTGCTGGGCGACCAGCGCCAGCAGGCCCGCCCCGGCGAGCCCGCGTGCGCGCCCCGCGACGCCGTCCGGGAAGCGCCACGCCGGGCGCAGCCTGACCCCCGCCCGCAGCACGGGGCCGAACAGCGGCAGGCTCAGCGCGGCGACCCCGAGCGTGGTCCCGGCCGTCAGCGCCAGGGTGGCCTCCGGCGGCAGCGAGGCGAGGTTGTCGCCCTGGCCCTGCGCCAGCGCGCCGTACAGCAGGTAGGCGCCGATGACGACGAGGCTGGAGAGCAACGGGGCGAGCGCGGCTGCGAGGAACCGGCGGTGCGCCTGGAGCACGCCGGCGAGCACGATGCCGATGCCGTAGAGCGGCACCTGCGGCGCGAAGACGCGGATCATGTCGGCACCGAGCTGTTGGGCTCCGGGGCACTGGCTCGTGCGCACCAGCAGCAGCTCGCTGATCGGGCCGGCCAGCAGGAACAGCAGTGCGGCCAGGGGGACGAGCAGGGTCACGGCCCAGGTCAGCAGCGCCGAGGCGATCCGGTCGGCGACGGCCTCGTCGCCACGGCTCAGCGCCCTGGCGATCAGCGGCACCGCGACCGCGGCGAGCACACCTCCGGCCGCGACCTCGTACAGCACGTTGGGCAGGGTGTTGGCGGCGTTGTACACGTTGCCGACACACGTGGTGCCGACGGCGCCGGAGAAGACGAACCACCGCGCGAAGCCGGTCGCGCGGGCCAGCAGGGTGATTCCGGCGATCATGCCTGCGGCAGCGGCGATCCCGCCGGCGGCCGGGCGGCCGCGTCGGACGGTGAGCGGGTCGCGACCGCCGCTCATCGGGCCGGCCGGCGACCCAGCGCGTCGAGCTCGCGCAGGACCGGCGTCGCCTCGATGACCGCGGTGAAGCTGACCTTCTCGGAGATGAGGGTGAGTGCGGTGAGCGTGGCGAGCGCGGCGACACGGCCGCGCAGCCCGGTGCGCTCGAGCAGCGCCAGACCGACCAGGGCACCGGCGCTGTTGGCGCCGGTGTCACCGAGCATGGACGTGCCGGCAAGGTCGCCCGGGAGCGCGCCGAGCGCGGCACCGAGCGCCACCGCCGCGGCGGGGGTCGCCGGCGGTTCAGCCGGTCCGAGCAGCGGGGCGGCAGCGAGCACCGTGACCTTGAGCGCGCGCCCGGGACGCAGGTCGAGCAGGTTGGCCAGGTTCGCCGCCCCGGCGACCACAGCAGCCCCGGCCACCGTGGCGAGCACCGGGAGCCGGTCCTGCCGCTGCCGGTCGGACAGGGCCGCCGCGACCGCACCGGTGAGGGCGAGGCCCAGCACCTTGACCGCCCCCGTGGTCACCCGGCCCGACGCCAGGGCGGACAGGTGGCCACGCAGCCCCTTGCTGCCCGAGTCGCCGGCCAGGTCGTCGAGCGCACCGAACGCGGCGGCGCCGAGCCCCGCGACGGCGGCCGGGGCGGCAGCCCCGCCACCGGTGGCCAGCGCTGCGACCACGGCGCCTGCGGCGTAGGCCGGGCCCTCCAGCAGCGTGACCAGCGCGCCCGCATGGTTGGTGCGGGTCCACAGCGCCGCGCCTCCTGGCGGCCGTTGCCGCAGCACGCGCAGCAGCACCGTCGTCGACGCGGCCGCGCCGAGCGCGGCCACGGCCGGTCGGGAGCTGCGGGAGCTGCGGGAGCTGGCCATCATCGCGCAGTCGGGTCGGGCAGGACCGCCTTGGCGTCCGCGGCGACGCCGTACTGCCCGACACCACCGGCGTACTGCTCGGCCAGGGCCTTGGCCAGCGTCGCCTGCCCCATGGGAACGCCCGGGTCATCGACCGTGGACACGCCCTTGGTGGCGTCGCGGTCCTTGCGCACCGCGGTCACCAGCTGCCCGGCGACCGCAGGGTCGCTGCTGTCGGTCGCCGTCACGACGACGGCACCCGAACCGCCGGAGTCCAGCGCCCGGGCCAGCTGGACGTAGCCGGCGAGGCGGGAGGCCGTGTCCTCGGCCGTGGCGCCCTTGACCGGGCCGCCCACCATCACGACGCCGGACGCCGGCGTGATCTGGTCGGGGCTGACGTCGAGCAGCTCGGCCGTCCGCAGACCGTCGAGCGCCTGGCTCGCCTCCGGGCCGAGACGGCTCGTCGCTCGGTCGGTGCCGCTGAGGATCGCCCGCGACAGCACCGCGCCAGGCAGGGAGTCGGGGCTGCTGGCGCCGCCCGGCACCTTGACCAGCGCGCCCAGCTGGTTCGCCAGGTTGTTGCGGAACGTCCGCTTGCCGGGGTCGACCCAGGCGTCGGACAGGGTGACGGTCGAGCCGACCTTGGCTCCGGCGGCCGTCAGCGTGGCCACCGTGTCCTTGACCACGCCGCCGTCGGCACCGGGGGCGACGACGACCGCGACGGTCTTGCCGGTCAGGCTGCCGCCCACCACCGTGGGGACGACCGCCTCGGCCCAGGTGTCGCGCGCAGCGATGCCCCGCTGTGCGGTGGTGATCTCGCCGCGCAGGTCGGTCTTGTCCTGTCGCAGCTGGGTGAGCTCGCGGGTCAGCGTGGTGCCCAGGTCCTCCTTCAGCGGACCGGCACCGAGCACGATCCCCACCGCGAGGGCCAGGAAGATGGAGACGATGGAGACGAGGTGGTAACGGAAGTCGATCACGGAAACAGTCCTACGATCAGGGACCACGCGTCGTCCCACCGGGCACCGACCAGCTGCAGCATGGCGGTGCCGCCGGGGGTGGCGGCCAGGGCGACGAACAGGGCGAACAGGCCGACCAGCAGCATGATGGCCAGGGACAGGTTGGAGATGCGGGAGCGGTAGAGCTGGCTGACACCCTTGGCATCCACCAGCTTGCCGCCCACGCGTAGACGGGTCAGGAAGGTGCTGGCCATCCCTGACCGCCCCTTGTCGAGGAACTCCACGAGCGTGGCGTGGGTGCCGACGGCGACGATGATGGTGGCGCCCTTGTCGTCGGCCAGCAGCATGGCGACGTCCTCGCTGGTCCCGGTCGCCGGGAACACGACCGGGTCGATGCCCAGCTTGCGGACGCGCTCCAGCCCCGGGGCGTTGCCGTCGCGGTAGGCGTGGACGACCACCTCGGCTCCGCTGGTCAGCGTCGCGTCCGACACCGAGTCCATGTCGCCGACGATCAGGTCGGGACGGTGTCCTTCCTCCACCAGGGCGTCCGCGCCGCCGTCGACCCCGATCAGCACGGGGCGGAACTCGCGGATGTAGTGCCGGAGCGTCTGCAGGTCCTGCTTGTAGTGGTAGCCGCGCACCACCACCAGCGCGTGCCGCCCCTCGAGCTCGGTCGTGATGTCGGGCACGCCGACACCGTCGAGCAGCAGCTCACGCTCGCGCCGGAGGTACTCCATCGTGTTGGCCGCAAAGGCCTCCAGCTGTACGGCGAGCCCGGCCCGCGCGTCGTGCATCGCCGTACGGACCGCCTCGGCGTCGTAGCGCCGCCCCGTCGCGACGACGTCGTCGCCGACGTAGACGCTGCCTGCCTCGACCCGGGCGACCTGCCCCTCGCGCAGCTGGAGCATCACGTCCTTGCCCGCGTTGTCGATCAGCGGGATGCCGGCGTCGATGAGGATCTCCGGCCCCAGGTTGGGGTAGCGCCCGGAGATCGACAGCGAGGCGTTGACGACGGCGGCGGGCCGGCAGGCCAGCAGCGCCTCGGCGCTCACCCGGTCGATGTCCTGGTGGTCGATCACCGCGATGTCGCCGGGGCGCAGCCGCTTGGTGAGGTCCTTGGTGCGCGCGTCGACGCGCACCGTGCCCATGGACACCGGGCAGGTCGGGCTCTCGGCGTGGCCGACGAAGGGAGAGGGACATCGCCGACCATCGTGCCACGGGTCGGGCACCCCCTCCGCGCGCGACGCGGCCGCGCTGCCATCGCCGGCGCTCAGCGTCCGCGGCCGGCGCGGGCCTGCTCGAGCAGCTCGCGGGCGTGCTCGACCGCGATCTCGGAGTCGGGCGTGCCGGCCATCATCCGGGCCAGCTCCCGCAGCCGCTCCTCGCCGGTGACGGCGACCACCCCGGACGCCGTGACGTGGCCGTCGTCGGTCTTGCGCACCACCAGGTGCTGGTCGGCGAACGCGGCGACCTGGGCCAGGTGGGTGACGACGATCACCTGCGCGCCGCCGGCGAGCGCGGCCAGGCGGGCGCCGACGTCCAGGGCGGCCTTGCCGCCGACACCGGCGTCGACCTCGTCGAAGACGAACGTCGGCACGTCGCCGCTGCCGGTGACCACCTCGAGGGCGAGCATGACGCGGGACAGCTCACCGCCGGACGCCGCCTTGGCGACGCTGCGTGCCGGGGCGCCCGGATTGGCGGCGAGCACGATCTCGACGTCGTCGACGCCGTGGCGGGTGAACCGCACGGGCTCCGCGGCTCCCGGCAGCACCAGCCCGTCAGCATCGGGACGGCGGCCCAGCGCGGCCTGCACCACCGCCTTGCCCATCGCCAGGTGGGACAGCTCGGTGGTCACCCGCTTGCCGAAGGTCACCGCGGCCTTCCGGCGTGCCGCGCTGAGCGTTCCCGCCGACGCGGCGAGCTCGCCGCGGAGCGTCTCCAGCCTCGCCTCGAGCTCCGAGGCGCGGTCGTCAGCGCCCTCGAGCTCGTCCAGCCGGGCCGCGGACTCCTTGGCCCAGGCCAGCACCTCGTCGATCGTGTCGCCGTACTTGCGCTGCAGCCGTGCGAGCTCGGCGCGGCGTTGCTGGACCCAGGCCAGCCGGGCGGGGTCGACCTCCACCCCTGCGAGGTACGCCGCGAGGTCTCCCCCGAGGTCCGCGGCGAGGTAGCCCAGCTCCTGCAGGCGGCGGGCGAGGTCGAGCATGGCCGGGTCGTGCTCGGCCATGCCGCTGATCGCGGCGTGCGCCTCGGCCAGCTGCTCGGAGACTCCCGCCGCGCCGGCACCGAGCCCGTCGTCGTCGCCGGAGAGCAGGGCGTGGGCCTGGGCGGCGCTGGCCCGCAGGCCGTCGGCGTGGGCGAGCCGCCCGTCCTCGGCCCGCAGCTCGAGGTCCTCGCCCGGCTGGGGGTCGACCGCCTCGATCTCCTCCAGGGCCGCGCGCAGCACGTCGACCTCGCGGGCCCGGTCGCGGGCCAGGCCGCGCAGGCGGGCCACCTCCGCTGCCACCTGGTGGTAGTCGTCGTAGCGGCCGGCGTAGTCGGCCAGGGCGGTCTGCACCCCGGCTCCGGCGAACCGGTCGAGCACCACCCGGTGCTGCTCGGGCTGCCGCAGCCGCCACTGGTCGGACTGGCCGTGCACGGCCACGAGCATCTCGCCGAGCTCGCTGAGCACGCTGACCGGTGCGGTGCGGCCGCCGACGTGGGCCTTGGAGCGCCCCTCGGCCGACACGGTGCGGGCCAGGATCAGCCCGTCCGCCACGTCGCCCCCCGCGTCGGCGGCGCGGGCAGCTGCCGGGTGGGTCTCCTCGACGTCGACCGTGCCCTCGACCACGGCGCTGCGGGCGCCGGTGCGCACGAGCGCGGCGTCGGCGCGTGCGCCGAGCAGCAGCCCCAGCCCGGACACGACCATCGTCTTGCCGGCACCCGTCTCCCCCGTGACGACGTTGAGGCCGGCGCTCAGCTCCAGGACGGCGTCGTCGATGACACCGAGGTTCTGGATCCGGATCTCACGCAGCATGGGGCCAGCCTAGGGACCGGGTCTGTCAGCCCGCGCCGGCCGTCCCCGCCCGCGGCGTGCGCCGCCGCCCGGACCGACCCCGCAGCCGCCGGTATGCCGTCCGAAACAGCGTCGGTAGCCGATCCCGCCCGCAAGGGCGTCGGTATGCCGTCCGAAAGGGCGTCGGTATGCCGTCCGCGAAAGCGTCGGTATGCCGTCCGCAACAGCGTCGGTAGCCATCCCCCGCGGCGCCGCCATCTCGCCGGCGCGGCCGTCGCGCGTCAGCTCCCCGCCGGGCGCGGGGTGCCCTGCACGCGGTGCGGGCCACGGCCGATCCGCCCCATGCCGTGCTCGGGGGCCACGCCGGTGTCCCAGCCCGCCGCGCCGTTGCGCCGCGCGACGCCACGCCAGCCCTGGACCGGCAGGTCGAACTTGGCCACGAGACGGTCCGTGAACGGGGAGGTCGTCAGCCGGGCCAGGCGCACCGGCATCTGGCTGCGCCACACGTCGATCCGCGCACCCGGCGGCAGCTCGACCATCCGGTCGCCGTCGCACCACATGACGCCGGACCCCTCGTTCTCGGGCAGCACCTCGACCGCCATCTTGGAGCCCGGCCCGATCACGAGCGGTCGTGCGAAGAGCGCGTGGGCGGAGATGGGGACCATCAGCATGGCCTCGACGTCGGGCCACACGACCGGTCCGCCCGCCGAGAACGCGTAGGCCGTGGACCCCGTGGGCGTGGCCATCACGATGCCGTCAGCGCCGAACGTCGACAGCGGCCGTCCGTCGATCTCCAGCGCCAGCTCCAGCATCCGCTCGCGGGAGGCCTTCTCGACGCTGACCTCGTTCAGCGCCCACGACCGCGCCACCACCTCGCCGTCCCTGGCGACGCGCACATCGAGGGTCATCCGCTCCTCGACCGTGTAGTCGCGGGTCACGATCCGCTCGACGGTGGCCCTGAGGTCCTCCCGCTCGGCCTCGGCCAGGAAACCGACGTGGCCGAGGTTGACCCCGAGCAGCGGTGCGTCGGTGCCACGGGACATCTCCGCGCCACGCAGGATCGTGCCGTCGCCGCCGAGGACGCACACCAGCTCGCAGTCGCGGGCCGGCGCGTCAGGGTCGGCCTCGATGACGGAGCTGTCGGTGCGCAGCCCGACGGCCTCGGCCTCCTCCGGCATGAGAGCGACCTGGATCCCCTCCGCGACCAGCCGCGCCACGACGTCCCGGGCCACGTGCAGGGCCTCGGTACGGCGTGGGTGCGCCACGAGCAGGATGCGACGGGTCATGCGGTCCCCTCTGCAGAGAGCTCGGCGGCCAGGGCCGCGACCCGGTCGGGGGCGAGCCCTTCCCCGGCGCGCGGTGTCAACCAGAGTAGGTACTCCACGTTCCCGGTCGTCCCCCGGAGGGGACTGGCACGGACGTCCAGCGGGTGCAGGCCCGAGGCCTCGGCCACGGTCGCCACCTCGACGATGGCGCGGGCGCGCTCGCTGGCCGAACGGACGACGCCGCCGTGCCCCAGCCGGTCACGCCCGACCTCGAACTGCGGCTTGACGAGGACGACGAGGTCGCCGTGCGGTGTCGTCAGCGTGGACAGCACCCCCAGGACCACCTGCAGGGAGATGAAGCTGAGGTCGGCCACCACCAGGTCGGCCGGACCGCCGAGGTCCTCGGGGCGCACCCCGCGCACGTTCACCCCGGACCGCTCGGTGACGCGGGGGTCCTGCGCCACCTCAGGCGCCAGCTGCTCGTGTCCCACGTCGAGGGCGATGACGTGGTCGGCACCGTGGTGCAGCAGGACCTGGGTGAAGCCGCCGGTCGAGGCGCCGACGTCGAGGCAGCGACGGCCCCGCACCTCCAGACCGCGAGGCCCGAAAGCCTCCAGCGCCGCCAGCAGCTTGTACGCCGCCCTGCTCACCCACGTCTGCGCACCGCCGGAGATGGTGAGGTCCTGCTCCTCGGCCACGGGAATGGCTGGCTTGGCCGCGACCCGTCCGTCCAGCAGCACGAGCCCGGAGTCCACGAGCTCGCGCGCCTGACCGCGCGAACGCGCCAGGCCGCGGCGCACGAGCTCGACGTCGAGCCGCCGGGAGGTACCGCTCACTCTCGCCCGATGTCGGCCAGGCGCGCCTGCAGCGTGCGGTGCACCTGCTGGCCGACCTCGATGTGGCGGTCCAGCGGCTGCCCCGGCAGGGAGTCGATCTCGTCCAGCGCGCGGTCCACCACCACATCACCGGTGGGGGTCCGATCCGCACGGTTCGCCCGGCGGTCGCCGGGCTGCTCCTGCGGACTCGTGAGCGCGGGTCCGCGTGACACGTCGTCGTCTGCCGTCGTCGCCCCCTGCCCCGTGCCGGGCTCCCCCGGCCGCGACGTCGGTGCCGCCGGGCCGGGGACGAGGACGGTGCCGTCCCCGTGGCCCCCGTCTGGCGGTGCCGCCGGGCGGGGCCCCGGGACCGGGCCTGCAGCAGGACCCGACCCAGAGGCCGGGCCGGAACCGGACGGCGGCCCGGGCCTGGGCATCAAGGGGCGCTCGCTCATGCGGTGCCCTGGGCGGTGCCGGCGACCTCGCCGTGGCCCGCGGACGCCGACGTGCCGGGGCCTGCGGACGCGGTGGTCCCTGTCGGTGCGGACGAGCTGGAGGATGCGGTCTTCTTCGCCGAGGTCTTCCTCGCCGTGGTCGCTCCCGCGGTTCTCCTCGTCGCAGCCGTCTTCGCAGCCGTCTTCGCCGCGGACTTCCTCGTCGCAGCCGTCTTCGCCGCGGACTTCGTCGCGGACTTCGTCGTCGCGGTCTTCCTTGTCGCGATCTTCCTCGCCGCGGTCTTCCTCGTCGCAGCCGTCGTGGCCGTACTGCTCCCCGCTGTCGCCTTCCCGGAAGCTCTCCTGGCAGCGGCCGCCTTGGCGCCGGACTTCCTCGCCGTCCGGGCGGGCGCGCTCCCAGCAGGCGCAACCGACTCGCCGGGCGCGCTCCCACCGGCCGCAGGCGCCTCTCCCGGCGCAGCCGTCTCTCCCGGAGCAGTCGTCGAGGCGGCGGCCGGCGTGTCCCCCGCCGACGTCGTCGCAGCAGACTGAGGCGTCGGAGCCACCGACGCCCCTGCCGCAGTCTTGCCGGGCGCGGACTTGCGGGCTGTCGCCTTTGCCGCCGCGGCCTTCTTCGCGGCCGCCTTGACCGGCGATGTCGTGGCTGCAGCGGCCTTCCTCGTCCCGGTTTTCCGGGTCCCGCCGGCACCGGTCGCGGTCCTGGCCTCGGCGCCCTCCGAGGTGGACGTACCGCCGGCCGGCTCGGCGGTCTCGACATCCGCGAACAGCGTGCCCGGCACCGTCACCGGCTCGGTCGAGACACCCGACGCCGCGGCCGCGGGGGTCCGTGCCTCGCCCCGCACGGTCGCGGCCGCCTTCTCGGCGCCGGGGGTGCGCAGCTCGCCGCCACGGGCCCCGGCCGCCTTCTCGGCACCACGACCCGGCATCGTCCGTGCGAGCGGCCTTCTTGGACGCCGCGGATGCCCGTCCCCGCCTGCCCGCTCGCGGCGTCGCGACATCCGATGTGCCTTCGGCGACCGGGGAGCCGGCCCTGCGCCCGGCCGTTCCGGCCCCGGAGTCCGCCTGTGTTGCGGCCGCCGTGGCTTCGCGCAGGCGGCTCACCTCGGCGCGCAACCGCGCCACCTCGTCGCGCGCTCCTTCGAGGTCGGCAGCAGGCACCAGACCGAGCCGGGAGACGGCAACGTCCACCTCACCACGCACGAGGGCCGTGAGGTTCTCGCGGTTGGCGAAGGCGGCAGCCAGGATCTCCTCAGCCAGCGCGCCGACCTGCCCCGCCACCTTGCCGGTGGTCCCCGCCATGCTCGGCAACGCCAGCAGACCCTTGCGCCGCCTCGAGTGCGCGCGCCCGGGTCAGCTCGCCCAGGCCCGAGGCGAGCTGGACGTAGCCGCGTACCGATTCGAAAGCCATGGATCCTCCTGAGAGCGGCGGTGAAGCCCTAACGCTACTGCCGTGACGAGAGTGTCACACCTGCCCTGGTCCACCGACGGCCCTCGTCCCGTGCTTCGGCGACCGTGCTGGTCGTCTCACGTCCACGCCCACCGCGCTCCCTCAGCCTCACTCACACGGGCGCCCCGCTCCCTCCATCGACTCACGCCCCGGTCCCTCCGTGCGGCGGCCCACACCCCCACTACCCTCCGTGCGCCTGCCTGCACCCCAGCACCCTCCGTGGCGGACGGCCCGCCCCCTTGGGCTCTGTGCACACCTGGCGGGGCCAGGCCCTGCCCGCTACCCACGGTCCCCGATCACCTGCTCCGTGATCCGGTCCCAGGCCTCGTCCTCGTGGCAGGGCACCTGCCCACCGTCATCACGCAGGCTCCAGAACGCCGGCCACGACGCAGCGCAGCCGCTCCTCGGCCGAGCCGGCTCGCGCCACCGTGACGGCGCCACCATCCTCGACTCCGACCCGGGCCTCGACCACAGGTCCACGCGCCCCCGTCACCCACGGGATCGACGTACGGCGCATCGAGCGCCCGCAGGTCCATGGCGATGTAGCGAGGACGCTCGGAGGCGTCGGCCCACGCCACCTCCCTCAGTCCGTGCACCCCGGTGAGCACCAGCAACGACGGCATGCCCGCAGCGCGGGCTCCGGCGATGTCGGTGTCCAGCCGGTCGCCGATCGCCAGCGTCTCCTGCGGTCGGACCCCCAGCACCCGGGCACTCAGGTCGTACAGCGGCGTGTGGGGCTTCCCCACGACCAACGGCTGCTTGCCGGTGGCCCGTCGTACGGCGTCCACCAGCGTGCCGTTGCCCGGAGCCATCCCCCTGGCCGTCGGGAGCGTCGCGTCCACGTTGGTGGCCACCCAGACGGCGCCGGACTGCACGGCGTAGGCAGCCTCGGCCAAGTCTGCCCAGCCGACCTCGGGGCCGTATCCCTGCAACACCGCTACGACCCCGGGGTCCGACGCGGGCGGCTGGGCGTGGTCCTGACCAACCCGCGCTGCGACGGCGGCCGTTCGCAGGGGGACCAGACCCACACCGCGAAGGGCCTCGGCCACGCCCTCCCCGCCGACCGCCAGAACCTCGGAACCGGCGGGCACCAGCTCCGCCAAGGTGGCGGCCCCGGCCTGCGAGCTGGTCACCACGTCGCCTGCGGTGAGACTCAGCCCGAGCCCGATCAGCTGCTCCGCGACCTCCTGTGGCGTGCGGGAGGCGTTGTTCGTCGCGTACACGACACGGCGTCCGGCAGCTCTCACGCGCTCGAGTGCCTCGACGGCGTACGGCACCGCGGCCTGCCCGCGGTAGACCACACCGTCAAGGTCGCAGACCACGCCCCGCACGGTGGAAGAGAGCGGGCAGGTCGTGGGCGCATCCGGAGTCACGCGACCATTGTCCAGAGTGCTCACGCTCTGCCGGCCGCCCGGTGCCGTTCCAGGGCAGTCACCTCGACCTCGTAACGACTGGCGGGGCCTCCCGGCGCGCGCCAGAACCGCCGGCGCAGGGCCCCGTGCACGGTGACTGCGTCGCCTGGGCTACAGCGCAGCGCCTTGCGCTGCAGCGCCTTGGTCCAGCACGAGACGTCGATCGTGTCCACGCTGGCCTTCGAGCCGCCTGCAGCCGGGTGTGGGGTTGCCCGCCGCACCACGACCCGGAACTGCACCACGTGGTCGCCACTGGGCAGCTCCCGCTCCTGCGGCTCACCGCTGACCCGCCCGGTCAACAACACCTCGTTGGCGCCCACCTCGGCCGCCTCATCCAAGCGTTCCCCGCCCATGCGCCCACCCTTCGTTGTCCGCGTGCCACCAGCGTGGCGGCACCTGGGGCGGCTCGGGAGTGCGGGCCATCCGCCTGTGGACGGTGGGGCGGTACGTCACCCCCTGTGGGGATCGCCCCATGGTGCGACCGCTCAGCGGCTGCTCGGTGTCGGTGGCCTGCGCGTCGTCATCCTCCCCCTCGAGGAGGTCGGTCATCACCACGCCATCCAGCTCGGCCAGCCGCTCGTCCGCATCCGTCTCGCCGCATCTCGTCGGCATCCACCGCGTGCGCGAACCACGTCCGGGCCTCGTCCTCGCGACCGCACGCCAGCAGCGCCTCGGCATAGGCGTAGTAGAGCCGGGCGGCCCACGGCTTCTTCGATCCGGCCCGCAGCTCGGGAATCTGCAGGCCGACGACCGCCGCTTCGTTCTGCCCGAGGTCACGACGAATGCCCGAGACCACGATGGCCAGCTCGATGCGCTCGTCGAGGGGCA
This sequence comes from uncultured Actinomycetota bacterium, assembly GCA_963724015.1. GTDB lineage: Bacteria > Actinomycetota > Actinomycetes > Actinomycetales > Dermatophilaceae > CAVRTM01. The sequence goes on along the minus strand of CAVRTM010000014.1, from coordinate 303,770 downwards.
ACGTCCGGGCCTCCGGCGAGCTGGCCAGGTCGAGCGCCCGCTCGGTACGGCCCAGTCCACGCTCGGCGTCAACCATCAGCGGAAGCATGTGCGACGAGCCGGACAGCCGTCGAGCCGTGCGGAACTCGCTCAGCGCGAGGGCCCAGTCCCCCTTGCGGTAGGCCACCAGGCCCAAGCGCCTCGCGCGCCGCGGGAACACGGCCCGCGCGACGCACCGCCGTCTCGGCATGGGCCTGGGCCCCGACGATGTCGGTGTCCAGCAGCATGGCCACCATCACCAGGTGCTGACCGACTCCGACCGCATTCTCCTTGCTCAGCGTCCGCAGCTGGTTCTTCACGGAACGATCCAGCTCGAAGCCGGTGATGCCCTCAGGTATCGCCGGCTCCGGCAGCCGCGGCGACTTCGGCGTCAGGCGGGTGCCGCCGCGCTCCTCCGGAGCGCCGGCCTGCCCGGGACGGCGTTCCCGTCCCCCACGCGGGGCGTGCCCACCCTGCCCGGCCGACCGCGTCCCGGCGGCCACCGCGGTCGGCCGGTCCTCCGGCGCCCCGCGCCCCGCGATCGGCCGATCCGCCGGCGCTCCGACGCTCCGCCGCGTCCCGCGCCGCGGCCGCCCTCGCCACGGCGTCACGGAGCGCCGCCCCGGTCCGGTCGGCTGCCGCCCACGCGATGGACCCGAACCCTGCCCACCCCTGCCGGCCTGGCCGTCGCGCTCTCGACGGGGGAACTGGTCATCGGGCATGGGAAGACTCCTTCGGGTTCGTGGTGGTGCGCCCGGTCCACACTCATTCTCGCGCGGGACCGCGCACATGTCCCGACCGGCATGCGCGGCACGGACGGGCAAACAGAAACGCCCCACCCGGGGAAGCCGGGTGGGGCGTTTCGTGAACATTTGTCCGGCGGCGTCCTACTCTCCCACACCGTTCCCAGTGCAGTACCATCGGCGCTGAAGGGCTTAGCTTCCGGGTTCGGAATGGGACCGGGCGTTTCCCCTTCGCTATGACCGCCGTAACCCTAGGGAGATACACCGACCCAACCGTGTGCTGGGGTGCGGGTTACCAGCAACAAGCAAAAGTATTGGTGTTGTGGTTTTGTTTCCCGACTGTATCTCGGGAACCACACAGTGGACGCGTAGCATCTTTGTATCAAGTTATCGGCTTATTAGTACCGGTCAGCTCCACACATTGCTGTGCTTCCACATCCGGCCTATCAACCCAGTGGTCTAGCTGGGAGCCTCTCACCCACAAGGGGTATGGAAACCTCATCTTGAAGCGTGCTTCCCGCTTAGATGCTTTCAGCGGTTATCACTTCCGAACGTAGCTAATCAGCGGTGCCCTTGGCAGGACAACTGACACACCAGAGGTTCGTCCATCCCGGTCCTCTCGTACTAGGGATAGCTCTTCTCAAGTTTCCTACGCGCACAGCGGATAGGGACCGAACTGTCTCACGACGTTCTAAACCCAGCTCGCGTACCGCTTTAATGGGCGAACAGCCCAACCCTTGGGACCTACTCCAGCCCCAGGATGCGACGAGCCGACATCGAGGTGCCAAACCATGCCGTCGATATGGACTCTTGGGCAAGATCAGCCTGTTATCCCCGGGGTACCTTTTATCCGTTGAGCGACGGCGCTTCCACAAGCCACCGCCGGATCACTAGTCCCGACTTTCGTCCCTGCTCGACATGTCTGTCTCACAGTCAAGCTCCCTTGTGCACTTACACTCGAAACCTGATTACCAACCAGGCTGAGGGAACCTTTGGGCGCCTCCGTTACCTTTTAGGAGGCAACCGCCCCAGTTAAACTACCCACCAGGCACTGTCCCTGATCCGGATCACGGACCGAGGTTAGATATCCAGAACGACCAGAGTGGTATTTCAACGTTGACTCCACGGACACTGGCGTGCCCGCTTCACAGTCTCCCACCTATCCTACACAAGCCGTACCGAACACCAATACCAAGCTGTAGTAAAGGTCCCGGGGTCTTTCCGTCCTGCTGCGCGTAACGAGCATCTTTACTCGTAGTGCAATTTCGCCGAGTTCGTGGTTGAGACAGTGGAGAAGTCGTTACGCCATTCGTGCAGGTCGGAACTTACCCGACAAGGAATTTCGCTACCTTAGGATGGTTATAGTTACCACCGCCGTTTACTGGCGCTTAAGTTCTCAGCTTCGCCGTGAGGCTAACCGGTCCCCTTAACGTTCCAGCACCGGGCAGGCGTCAGTCCGTATACATCGTCTTGCGACTTCGCACGGACCTGTGTTTTTAGTAAACAGTCGCTTCTCCCTGGTCTCTGCGGCCACTCACGCTCACCCAGCAAGTGGGGTCACGATCGGGGCCCCCCTTCTCCCGAAGTTACGGGGGTATTTTGCCGAGTTCCTTAACCACGATTCACTCGATCGCCTTGGTATTCTCTACCTAACCACCTGAGTCGGTTTGGGGTACGGGCGGCTCGAACCTCGCTAGAAGTTTTTCTCGGCAGCATAGGATCACCCTCTTCCCGCAAATGCGGTCACCATCAGGTCTCAGGCTTATATCAGGTGCGGATTTACCTACACCTGGCCCTACACCCTTAGACGTGGACAACCATCGCCACGCGGAGGCTACCTTCCTGCGTCACTCCATCGCTTACCTACTACGTGCTCGGGTCGCGCGCTCCACACGCACCCGCTACTCCGAAGAGCCAGGGCACGGCTTCAGGCGCTTAGCATCACACGGTTCGATATGGGCGGTTCTTCGCCGGTACGGGAATATCAACCCGTTGTCCATCGACTACGCCTGTCGGCCTCGCCTTAGGTCCCGACTTACCCAGGGCAGATTAGCTTGACCCTGGAACCCTTGGTTATTCGGCGGACGGGTTTCTCGCCCGTCATTCGCTACTCATGCCTGCATTCTCACTCGTGTGGCGTCCACGGCTGGATCACTCCGCCGCTTCACCCGCCACACGACGCTCCCCTACCCATCGACACGCTTGGACACCCGACCACAAGGGCCGGTGCCGGGCAAAGTGTCAATGCCACAGCTTCGGTGGTGTGCTTGAGCCCCGCTACATTGTCGGCGCGGAATCACTTGACCAGTGAGCTATTACGCACTCTTTAAAGGGTGGCTGCTTCTAAGCCAACCTCCTGGTTGTCACAGCAACTCCACATCCTTTCCCACTTAGCACACGCTTAGGGACCTTAGATGGTGGTCTGGGCTGTTTCCCTCTCGACTACGGAGCTTATCCCCCGCAGTCTCACTGCCACGCTCTGGCTTACCGGCATTCGGAGTTTGGCTGACGTCAGTAACCTGGTGAGGCCCATTAGCCATCCAGTAGCTCTACCTCCGGTAAGAAACACGTGACGCTGCACCTAAATGCATTTCGGGGAGAACCAGCTATCACGGAGTTTGATTGGCCTTTCACCCCTACCCACAGCTCATCCCCTCAGTTTTCAACCTAAGTGGGTTCGGTCCTCCACGCGGTCTTACCCGCGCTTCAACCTGGCCATGGGTAGATCACTCCGCTTCGGGTCTAGACCCAGCGACTCAAACGCCCTGTTCGGACTCGCTTTCGCTACGGCTTCCCCACACGGGTTAACCTCGCCACTGAGCACTAACTCGCAGGCTCATTCTTCAAAAGGCACGCTGTCACCCCACAAGGAGGCTCCAACGGATTGTAGGCACACGGTTTCAGGATCTATTTCACTCCCCTCCCGGGGTACTTTTCACCTTTCCCTCACGGTACTTGTCCGCTATCGGTCACCAGGGAATATTTAGGCTTAGCGGGTGGTCCCGCCAGATTCACACGGGATTTCTCGGGCCCCGTGCTACTTGGGATACTTCCCAGGAGTTCAACGCATTTCGTCTACGGGGGTCGCACCCTCTGTGCCGGACCATTCAAGATCCTTCGACTATACGATGAATTTCTCACTCCTTGCCCTCCTAGTAGGAAGGGCGGGAAAGTCCCACGACCCCGGACATGCAACGCCTACTAGCTATCACACATGCCCGGTTTAGCCTGATCCGCTTTCGCTCGCCACTACTCACGGAATCGCGGTTGCTTTCTCTTCCTGTGGGTACTGAGATGTTTCACTTCCCCACGTTCCCTCCACTTACCCTATGTGTTCAGGTGAGGGTGACTGGACTTGCCTCCAGCCGGGTTTCCCCATTCGGAAATCCACGGATCACAGTCTGGTTATCGACTCCCCGTGGCTTATCGCAGATTCCTACGTCCTTCTTCGGTTCCTGGTGCCAAGGCATCCACCGTGTGCCCTTAAAAACTTGGCCACAAAGATGCTCGCGTCCACTGTGTAGTTCTCAACATACAGGCGGCGACCCGATCCGAACTGGCACCCACACCCACGCAACGGATGCGGTATGACCAGGACCAGGCCCAACCGACCCACCACCAGCACCCGCCTCCCCAAGGAGAGCGGCCGCCGGTGGCGTGACGGTCCGAAAGGCTCGAGCTCGCGCCCGACCCTTCAGGACCCAACAACGTGCCAGGCACCGCCCACCCCCGCCCGACCCACGGTCCACGACCCACCCCCCACGAAGGCGAGGCAGGCCTGTACTGGTGAGCCGGCACGAAGTGACGGCGCCAACTAATCGATGTTCCACCCGTGAGCAACCCCCACGAACACTCGCCCGTGACGGGGCCACCTGGACACCCGACCTCCCACCCGCCGGCCAAGCGCGACCGGACAGGCGGGTGCCAGTGCTCCTTAGAAAGGAGGTGATCCAGCCGCACCTTCCGGTACGGCTACCTTGTTACGACTTAGTCCCAATCGCCAGTCCCACCTTCGACGGCTCCTCCTCTTACGAGTTAGGCCACCGGCTTCGGGTGTTACCAACTTTCGTGACTTGACGGGCGGTGTGTACAAGGCCCGGGAACGTATTCACCGCAGCGTTGCTGATCTGCGATTACTAGCGACTCCGACTTCATGGGGTCGAGTTGCAGACCCCAATCCGAACTGAGACCAGTTTTTTGGGATTCGCTCCACCTTACGGTCTCGCAGCCCTTTGTACTGGCCATTGTAGCATGCGTGAAGCCCAAGACATAAGGGGCATGATGATTTGACGTCATCCCCACCTTCCTCCGAGTTGACCCCGGCAGTCTCCTATGAGTCCCCACCATCACGTGCTGGCAACATAGAACGAGGGTTGCGCTCGTTGCGGGACTTAACCCAACATCTCACGACACGAGCTGACGACAACCATGCACCACCTGTATACCGACCTTGCGGGGAGCACATCTCTGCACTTTTCCGGTATATGTCAAGCCTTGGTAAGGTTCTTCGCGTTGCATCGAATTAATCCGCATGCTCCGCCGCTTGTGCGGGCCCCCGTCAATTCCTTTGAGTTTTAGCCTTGCGGCCGTACTCCCCAGGCGGGGAACTTAATGCGTTAGCTGCGGCACGGACCTCGTGGAATGAGGCCCACACCTAGTTCCCAACGTTTACGGCATGGACTACCAGGGTATCTAATCCTGTTCGCTCCCCATGCTTTCGCTTCTCAGCGTCAGTAGTGGCCCAGAGACCTGCCTTCGCCATCGGTGTTCCTCCTGATATCTGCGCATTTCACCGCTACACCAGGAATTCCAGTCTCCCCTACCACACTCTAGTCTGCCCGTACCCACTGCAAGCTCAAGGTTGAGCCTTGAGATTTCACAGCAGACGCGACAAACCGCCTACAAGCTCTTTACGCCCAATAATTCCGGACAACGCTCGCACCCTACGTATTACCGCGGCTGCTGGCACGTAGTTAGCCGGTGCTTCTTCTGCAGGTACCGTCACTTGCGCTTCTTCCCTGCTGAAAGAGGTTTACAACCCGAAGGCCTTAATCCCTCACGCGGCGTCGCTGCATCAGGCTTTCGCCCATTGTGCAATATTCCCCACTGCTGCCTCCCGTAGGAGTCTGGGCCGTGTCTCAGTCCCAGTGTGGCCGGTCGCCCTCTCAGGCCGGCTACCCGTCGTCGCCTTGGTGAGCCATTACCTCACCAACAAGCTGATAGGCCGCGAGTCCATCCTCCACCGAAAAACTTTCCACACCATACCCATGCGGATTGGTGTCATATCCGGTATTAGCCCCGGTTTCCCGGAGTTATCCCAGAGTGAAGGGCAGGTTACTCACGTGTTACTCACCCGTTCGCCACTGATCACCAGGTGCAAGCACCCAGATCACCGTTCGACTTGCATGTGTTAAGCACGCCGCCAGCGTTCGTCCTGAGCCAGGATCAAACTCTCCGTAGATGTCTTGCCCACCACCACAAAAGGGCGGCAGGAAAAACAAACCCCGAAGGGTCACTGATTCCAGCTGAATACAGAACCAAGCCCGCTGGACTTGAATCCATCAATCAACCAAAGAAAAACATCGCCAACCCAACCCACCCAAACCACAAAGGGCTCAAGCAACCAGGGCCGACAACCAAACTTGGCATCGATTTTTGGCACGCTGTTGAGTTCTCAAGTGTCGGACACGCACCACCACCAAGCGCTAACTCGGATCCGGGGCTCATCGTCTTGTTCGTCGACCAACCGGCCGCACCAGAGAAGGTGCTGCGCTTGTCGCGCTGGCGTCGTGATCGGCTATCCACTCTAGCAGGCTGTTCGCCGTGCTCCAACTCCCTGTCGGGGGCCGGGCGGCTCCAAACAGGAGCCGCTCGTGGTGTCATCCGTGGGACCGGCCAACGTCGAGCGACGCTTGCGCGTCCGCTTCAGTGGTGTCCGTTCCTCCCTGTCGGGCTGACGAAGAGAACAGTAGGTCGCCGTGGGGCCAAAAGACAAATCCGCTGGTCAGCGGCCTCCGGCCCCCTCGCCCAGGGCGCTGTGCGCCGGATGAGCGCGCGGCAGGCGCCGCCGGAGGGGCGCCCCTCCGGAGGGGCGCGCCGCCGGCCCCGGAGAGGCCGGCGGCACGGTCAGGCAGCGCGCCGGGCCGCTGCGAGCGACTTGCGCCCGCGGCGGAGCAGCGCCACCTCCCCGTGGAGGAAGGAGCCGTCCTCCAGCTGTGCCTCGGGATCGCTGACCTTGACGTTGTTGACCGACACTCCGCCCTCACCGAGCACCCGCCGCGCCGCGTTGCGGCTGTCCACCAGGCCGCAGGCCACGAGCGCCTCGACGAGCGGGGTCCCGGCCTGGACCGACGCACCGGGGAGCTCGGCGGTGGCGTCCCGCAGCGTGCCGACGTCGAGCGCGTGGGGGTCGCCCTTGCCGAAGAGGGCCTCGCTGGCGGCCTGGACCGCCTCGGTTGCCGCCGCCCCGTGCACCAGCGTGGTGACATCTGCGGCCAGTGCCCGCTGCGCGGCGCGCCGGAACGGCTCCTCGCGCACCTGCCGCTCCAGCTCCTCGACCTCCGCACGGCTGCGGTCGGTGAAGATCTTGAGGTAGCTGAGGACGGAGGCGTCCTCGACGTTGATCCAGAACTGGTAGAAGGCGTAGGGAGACATCAGCTCGGCGTCCAGCCAGACGGTGCCGCCCTCGGTCTTGCCGAACTTGGTGCCGTCGGCCTTGGTCACCAGCGGGGTGGTGAGCACGTGCACCGACTCACCCTCGACCCGGTGGATGAGGTCGGAGCCGGCGAGGATGTTGCCCCACTGGTCGACCGCGCCGGTCTGCAGCGTGCAGCCGTACTCGCGGAACAGGTGCAGGTAGTCCATGCCCTGCAGCACCTGGTAGCTGAACTCGCTGTAGCTGATGCCGTCCTGGCTGGCGAGACGCGCGGCGACGGCATCCTTCTTGATCATCGTGTTGACCCGGAAGTGCCGCCCGATGTCGCGCAGGAAGTCGATCGCCGAGAGCGGCGCCGTCCAGTCCAGGTTGTTGACCATGACGGCGGCGTTGTCCCCCTCGAAGTCCAGGAACGGGCGCACCTGACGCTGGATCCGGGTCACCCACTCCGCCACCGTCTCGCGGGGGTTGAGCTGGCGCTCCGCCGTGGGCTTGGGGTCGCCGATCAGCCCGGTGGAGCCGCCGACCAGGCACAGCACGCGATGGCCGGCCCGTTGCAGGTGGCGCAGCACCACCAGCTGCACCAGGTTGCCGATGTGCAGGCTGGGGGCGGTCGGGTCGAACCCGCAGTACGCCGTGATCGGCCCGTCGGCGAGTGCCTTGCGCAGCGCGGTCTCGTCGGTGGTCTGGGCCACCAAGCCACGCCAGTGCAGCTCGTCGAGGATGTCGCTCACGGTGGTTCGTTCCCTTCGGTGGTCGGACGGTCAGGTCCCAGCCTGCCTTACCGCTGTGCGCGGGGACGACGGGGTTTCGCTCCGCGGTACGGCGAGACGGTGGGGTCGCCGTCCAGCCAGAACCGCCACGGGTACTTCGCCGCGTCGCCGCCGGTGCCGCTGACGCCGACGCGCGGGCCGGACCGGACCAGCGCCGGCGCCGGCTGCGGCGCGGCCATGACGGCGAACGGGCCGGACGGCGCGGTGACGTCGAGGCCGTTCTGCTCGCGGGAGAGGCCGAGCGCCTGCGCCAGGCGGGCCGGGCCGCGCGCGAGGTCACGGTCGACCACTCCCCCGCGACGCTCACGCGCCACTTCGACGCCCTCCACCACCTCGCCGGCCCGCATCAGGACCGCGCTGGCGGTGCCCTCGCTCCCGCAGACGAGGTTGGCGCACCAGTGCATGCCGTAGCTGAAGTAGACGTAGAGCGCGCCTGGCGGCCCGAACATCACACCGGTGCGCGGGGTGAGCCCCCGGTAGGCGTGCGAGCCCGGGTCGTTCGGCCCGTCGTACGCCTCGACCTCGCTCAGGCGGATCGTGACCCCCCGGTGCGAGACGTGCGCGCCGAGCAGGGCCGGTGCCACCTCGAGGACCGGGCGCTCGAAGAAGGGGTGCGTCAGCCGCGGGGTCGGCCCCGGCGCCGGATCGTCTGTGCCAGCCACACCACGGGATCGTAGGCGCGGTCGGCAACCCGCTCCTTCAGGGGGATCAGCGCGTTGTCGGTGATCTTGATGTGCTCGGGGCAGACCTCGGTGCAGCACTTGGTGATGTTGCACTGGCCGAGGCCGTGCTCCTCACGAGCCGCGGCCCGGCGGTCGAGCTGGTCGAGGGGGTGCATGTCGAGCTCGGCGATGCGCATGAGGTAGCGGGGCCCGGAGTAGGCAGGCTTGTTCTCCTCGTGGTCGCGGACCACGTGGCAGACGTCCTGGCACAGGAAGCACTCGATGCACTTGCGGAACTCCTGCGAGCGCTCGACGTCGACCTGGGCCATCCGGTAGTCGCCCGGCGCGAGGTCAGGTGGGGAGAACGCCGGCACCTCCCGGGCCTTGTCGTAGTTGAACGACACGTCCGTGACCAGGTCGCGAACGACCGGGAAGGTCCGCATCGGCGTCACGGTGATCGTCTCGTCCTCGGCGAAGGTGCTCATGCGCGTCATGCACAGCAGCCTCGGTCGGCCGTTGACCTCGGCGCTGCACGAGCCGCACTTGCCGGCCTTGCAGTTCCAGCGCACCGCCAGGTCCGGGGCCTGCGTCGCCTGCAGCCGGTGGATGATGTCGAGCACCACCTCGCCCTCGTTGACCTCCACGGCGAAGCTCACCAGCGCCCCACCCCCGGCGTCGCCGCGCCACACGCGGAAGCTCGCGTCGTACGTCATGGCTGGTCCTCCCGGGAGCTGTCCGGAGCAGCGGGGGTGTCGAGCACGGACAGCTCGGCCGGGGTGTAGTACTTGCCGAGCTCCGAGCGGTCGAACAGCTCGAGCAGGTCGCGGCGCATCGCCGGGACCGGCTGGCGGGTCAGCGTGACCGCCGCGGCCGGGTCGGCGGGGTCGGGAAGCCGGCAGATGAGGTTGACGCCGCGCCAGGTCGGGTCCATGCCGGGGTGGTCCTCGCGCGTGTGGCCGCCCCGGCTCTCCTGCCGCTCCAGCGCCGCCAGCGCGATGCACTCGGACACCAGCAGCATGTTGCGCAGGTCCAGCGCCAGGTGCCAGCCCGGGTTGAACTGTCGGTGGCCTTCCACGCTGAGGTGGTCCAGGCGCTCGCGGAAGGTGGCGAGGCGGCTCAGCGCCTCCTTCATCTCGCCCTCACGCCGGATGATGCCGACGAGGTCGTTCATCGTCTGCTGCAGCTCCTGGTGCAGCGTGTAGGGGTTCTCCCCGGTGTCCGCGGCGAACGGGGCCAGCGCCACCTCCGCCGCGGCGCTGACGTCCACCTCGGCCACGACCGGGCGCCGGTCGCCCAGCAGGGCGACGTAGGCCGACGCCCCCGCGCCCGCCCGCCGGCCGAAGACCAGCAGGTCGGACAGCGAGTTGCCGCCGAGCCGGTTGGAGCCGTGCATGCCACCGGCGACCTCACCCGCCGCGAAGAGCCCGGGCACCGACGTGGCCGCCGTGTCGGGGTGCACCTCCACACCCCCCATGACGTAGTGGCACGTGGGGCCGACCTCCATCGGCTCGGCCGTGATGTCGACGTCGGCGAGCTCCTTGAACTGGTGGTGCATCGAGGGCAGCCGGCGCCGGATCTCCTCCGCCGGCAGCCGGGTCGAGACGTCGAGGAACACCCCGCCGTGCGGCGAGCCGCGCCCCTCCTTGACCTCGGTGTTGATGGCCCGGGCGACCTCATCGCGTGGCAGCAGCTCGGGTGGGCGCAAGTTGTTCTCGGGGTCGTCGTACCAGCGGTCGGCCTCGTCCTCGGTGTCGGCGTACTGGCCGCGGAAGACCTCCGGCACGTAGTCGAACATGAACCGCTTGCCCTCGGAGTTGCGCAGGACGCCGCCGTCGCCGCGGACCGACTCGGTCACGAGGATCCCCTTCACCGAGGGCGGCCACACCATGCCGGTCGGGTGGAACTGGACGAACTCCATGTTGACCAGGCCGGCACCGGTGCGCAGGGCCAGCGCGTGGCCGTCGCCGGTGTACTCCCAGGAGTTGCTGGTGACCTTGAAGGACTTGCCGATGCCGCCGGTGGCCAGGATGACCGCCGGCGCCTCGAACAGCACGAAGCGGCCCGACTCGCGCCAGTAGCCGAACGCGCCGGCCACCCGGCCGGCCGTGCGTGGCAGCTCGGTGATCGTCAGCTCGGGGAACACCCGCAGCCGGGCGTCGAGGTCGCCGTGCTCGCGCAGGTCCTCCTGCTGCAGCGAGACGATCTTCTGCTGCAGGGTGCGGATCAGCTCCAGGCCGGTGCGGTCCCCGACGTGGGCCAGGCGGGGGTACTCGTGGCCGCCGAAGTTGCGCTGGCTGATCCGCCCGTCGGCCGTGCGGTCGAACAGCGCGCCGTAGGTCTCGAGCTCCCACACCCGCTGTGGTGCCTCCATGGCGTGCAGCTCGGCCATGCGCGGGTGGTTGAGGAACTTGCCCCCGCGCATGGTGTCGCGGAAGTGGACCTGCCAGCTGTCGCGGGCGTTGGCGTTGCCCATGGACGCGGCGATGCCGCCCTCGGCCATCACGGTGTGCGCCTTGCCGAACAGCGACTTGCACACGATCGCGGTGCGCATCCCGTGCTCGCGTGCCTCGATGGCGGCGCGCAGGCCGGCACCGCCGGCGCCGATGACGACGACGTCGTACTGGTGGCGTTCGAGGTCGGTCACGTGCGGAGCTCCCGGCGGGTGGTGGCGGGCGAGGTGGTGCTCATCCGACGAACCTGAGGTCGGAGATCGTGCCGGCCGCGACGAGCGCGACGTAGGCGTCGGTGACCACGAGGGACGCGAGCGTGGTCCACGCCAGACCCATGTGGTGCCCGTTGAGCCGGGACACCTGGCCCCACATCCAGTGCCGGACCGGGTGCTTGGAGAAGTGGTTGAGCCGGCCGCCGATGATGCTGCGGCAGGAGTGGCACGAGATGGTGTAGGCCCACAGGAGCAGGACGTTGACCAGCAGGACGAGGTTGCCGAGGCCGAAGCCGAAGCCCCCGTCCTTGCCGTGGAAGGCGACCAGCGCGTCGTACGTGTTGATGAGCGAGATCAGGACGGCGGCGTAGAAGAAGTAGCGGTGGGCGTTCTGCAGGACCAGCGGGAAACGGGTCTCGCCGGTGTAGCGGCGCGTGCGGCTCGGCGACCGCGCAGGCCGGCGGCGACAGCCAGAACGAGCGGTAGTAGGCCTTGCGGTAGTAGTAGCAGGTCAGCCGGAACAGCAGCAGGAACGGCAGGGTGAGGATGGCGTAGGGCACCAGCGGCGGGAAGTCGCCGAACGGCGTGCCGAAGTGGCTCGAGCCCGGCGCGCAGGAGGTCGAGAGGCAGGGCGAGGCGAACGGTGTGAGGTAGTGGTAGTCGTGCACCCAGTAGTAGCGCTGGGAGGCCGCCCGCACCGTGGCGTAGACCAGCCACGCGATGAGTCCGACGGCCGTGGCCAGCGGCGGGAGCCACCACCGGTCCTGGCGCAGCGTGCCCGCGGCGATGCTCGCCCGGCCCGGGGCGCCGACGCCCGTGGGTGGCGCCGTGCCGGCCATCCTCAGTCCGACCGTCGTGGTCCGACGCCCTCGTCCTCGGCGTCCGACCACAGCGCCGGGTCGTAGTCGTCGTCGGGGATGAACACGATCTCGCCGGGCTGACCCACCCGCTCGCCGCTGCCGATGCCGACGGCGCGGGCCAGGAGGTCGACGTCGTCGGCGAGCCGGGCGACGTCGTCACGGAGCCGTTGCACGTCGATCGTCGTGCCGAGGTCCTCGCGCAGCGCGGCCACCGCGTGCCGCAGTCCGGCGACATGGGTTGCTGCCGACGTCAGGTCGTCCTTGACGCTCATCGCACCTCCCGTGAGAGCTGCGCCCGGCGTGCCGCAGGGCGACAGGGTGCTGGTTCATCACCCTAGGGACAAACCGCGGCCGCCGCGACAACTTCGCTGAAGTCCCGTCGCGGCGGCCGCCGCCGGCCCGCTCTCCCGCCCCGGCGCTCCGTCGTCAGGCGAAGAGGCGTCCCTGCGCCACCCGCCCGCGGACCAGCTCCAGCTGCTCGCGCACCCGCTCGGGCGCGGTGCCGCCCTTGGCGTTGCGGGACTCCAGCGAGCCGCGCACCGACAGGACCGAGCGGACCTGCGGGGTCAGGTGCTCGGAGACGGCGGCGAGGTCGGCGTCGGTCAGGTCCCACAGCTCGATGCCGCGGGACTCGCACTCGCGCACGCACGCGCCGGCCACCTCGTGCGCCACGCGGAACGGCACGCCCTGGCGGACGAGCCACTCCGCGATGTCGGTGGCCAGGGAGAACCCTTGCGGCGCCAGCGCCTCCAGCCGCTCGGTGTCGAAGACCATGGTCGCCACCATGCCCGAGAACGCGGGCAGGAGGACCTCCAGGGTGTCGATCGCGTCGAACACCGGCTCCTTGTCCTCCTGCAGGTCCCGGTTGTAGGCCAGCGGGAGCGACTTCAAGCGTGGTGAGCAGGCCGGTGAGGTCACCGACGAGGCGCCCCGCCTTGCCCCTGGCCAGCTCGGCGACGTCGGGGTTCTTCTTCTGCGGCATGATGCTCGACCCGGTGGAGTAGGCGTCGTCGAGCGTGACGAAGGAGAACTCCTTGGTCGCCCAGAGGACGACCTCCTCGGCCAGCCGCGAGATGTCGACCGCGGTCATCGCCGCGACGAAGGCGAACTCGGCGGCGAAGTCCCGGCTGGCGGTGCCGTCGATGGAGTTCTCCACCGGCGCCGGCGAAGCCGAGCTCGGCCGCCACCACCTCGGGGTCGAGCCCCAGCGAGGAGCCGGCGAGCGCTCCCGAGCCGTACGGCGACAGCGCCGTACGGTCGTCCCAGTCCTGCAGCCGGTCGACGTCCCGCAGCAGCGCCCAGGCGTGGGCCAGCAGGTGGTGGGCCAGCAGCACCGGCTGGGCGTGCTGCAGGTGCGTGCGGCCCGGCATCGCCACGTCGACGTGCCGGCCCGCCTGCGCCACCAGCGCGTCGACGACGTCGAGGACCAGCCCGGAGACCTGGCGGGCGTGCTCGCGCAGGTACATCCGGAACAGCGTGGCGATCTGGTCGTTGCGGGAGCGGCCGGCGCGCAGCCGACCGCCGACGTCGGCCCCGACCCGCTCGATCAGGCCGCGCTCGAGCGCGGTGTGGACGTCCTCGTCGCCCTCGGCGGGCAGGAACGCGCCCGTGCGGACGTCCTCCGCCAGCCGGTCCAGCCCGTCGAGCATCGCGGCCAGCGTCGCGTCGTCCAGCAGGCCCGCCGCGTGCAGCACCCGGGCGTGGGCGCGGGACCCGGCGATGTCGTGCGGCGCCAGCCGCCAGTCGAAGTGGGTCGACTTGGACAGGGCCGCCAGGGCGTCGGCAGGGCCGCCGGCGAACCGGCCGCCCCACAGGCTCACGCCCGGTCGCGCCCGCAGGTCCCTGCGCCGTCACCGGCCCTGCCGCAGGTCGCGCCCGGACGCGATCTTGCTGGACAGGCCCCACAGCTCGATGAACCCCTTGGCCTGGCTCTGGTCGAAGGTGTCGCCCTCGTCGTAGGTCGCCAGGTTGAAGTCGTAGAGGCTGCTGGCCGAGCGGCGGCCGGTGACCACGGCGCGGCCGCCGTGCAGGGTCATCCGGATGTCCCCGGTGACGTCCTGCTGCGTCTCGGCGATGAACGTGTCCAGGGCCCGCTTCAGCGGGCTGAACCACAGGCCGTCGTACGCCAGCTCGCCCCAGCGCTGCTCGACGCCCCGCTTGAAGCGGGCCAGCTCGCGCTCGACGGTGACGTTCTCGAGCTCCTGGTGGGCGGTGATGAGCGCGATCGCGCCGGGCGCCTCGTAGACCTCGCGGCTCTTGATGCCGACGAGGCGGTCCTCGACCATGTCGAGGCGGCCGACTCCGGCGTCGCCGGCCCGCTGGTTGAGCTTCTGGATGGCCTGCAGGACGGTGACCTTCTCCCCGTCGATGGCCACGGGGACGCCGGCCTCGAAGGTGATGACCACCTCGTCCGCGTCGTGCTGACGGGCCGGGTCCTTCGTGTAGGAGTAGAGGTCCTCGACCGGGGCGTTCCAGATGTCCTCCAGGAACCCCGTCTCGACGGCGCGGCCGAAGACGTTCTGGTCGATGGAGTAGGGGTTCTTCTTGGTGGTCTCGATCGGCAGGCCGTGCTTCTCGGCGTAGTCGATCGCCTTGTCCCGCGTCAGCGCGAGGTCGCGGACCGGTGCGATGCACTTCAGGTCGGGGGCGAGGGAGGCGATGCCCACCTCGAAGCGGACCTGGTCGTTGCCCTTGCCGGTGCACCCGTGGGCGACCGTCGTGGCGCCGTGCTGCTTGGCGGCGGCGACCAGGTGCTTGACGATGACCGGGCGGGACAGCGCCGACACCAGGGGGTAGCGGTCCATGTACAGGGCGTTGGCCTGGATGGCCGGCAGGCAGTACTCCTGCGCGAACTCGTCACTGGCGTCGGCGACGTAGGCCTCCACCGCACCGCAGTCCAGGGCTCGCTGGCGGATCGTGTCGAGGTCCTCACCGCCCTGGCCCACGTCGACGGCGACGGCCACGACCTCGGCCTGGGTCGCGTCGGCGATCCATCCGATGGCGACGGAGGTGTCAAGGCCTCCGGAGTAGGCAAGAACGACGCGTTCGGTCACGAGAACTCCTCGGTGTGCGGGGTGTGCGGGGGATGTGGATGGTCGGTCAGGTGGGTCGGTGCTGCCGGGTCGGTCCGTCGCACGGCTCAGTCCTCCCGGGACCCGGCCAGGGAGAGCAGCCGGCTGGCGACCGCCTCACCCGCCCGGTCGCCCACGGTGATGATCATGATCGTGTCGTCACCGGCGATGGTGCCCAGGATGTCGCCCTGGTCGGCGTGGTCGATGGCCGAGGCGAGGTAGCCGGCCGCTCCCGGTGGGGTGCGCACGACGACCAGGTTGTCCGACGCCTCCGCGGTGACGAGCAGCTCCTCGCACAGCCGGCGCAGCCGCGCGGACAGCTCGTGCGCACCGACGGCGGCCCGCGGGGTGCGGTCGCCACCGGCGCCCGGCACGGCGTACACGAGGGTGCGACCCTCCCGGACCTTCACCGCGCCGAGCTCGACCAGGTCGCGCGAGAGCGTGGCCTGGGTGACCTCGAGCCCGTCCTGGGCCAGGTGCTCGAGCAGCTCGCCCTGGGAGTGCACGTGGTGGCGGGTGAGGATGTCGGCGATCCGCTGGTGCCGCGCGGCGCGGGTCTGGGCGATCACGGCTGCTCCAGGAGGAAGGACAGCAGCGCCTTCTGGGCGTGCAGGCGGTTCTCGGCCTCGTCCCAGACCACGGACTGCGGCCCGTCGATGACGGAGGCGGAGATCTCCAGCCCGCGGTAGGCCGGCAGGCAGTGCAGGACGATCGCGTCGGCGGCCGCCAGGCCCATGGCTGCGTCGTCCACGGCGTACGGCGGGAACGGGTTGGCCGTGCCGGCGCGCGCGCCCTTCTGGTCCTCCTGCCCCATCGACACCCACGTGTCGGTGGCGACGACGTCGGCGCCGCTGACCGCGGTCGCGGGGTCCGCGGTGACGAGCACCGAGCCGCCGTGCGCCTTGGCCAGCTCCTCGGCGCGCGCCACGACGGCGGGGTCGGGCAGGTGGCTCTCCGGGGCGCCGACGCGCACGTGCATGCCCGCCAGCGCGCACCCCAGCAGGTAGGAGTGGGCCATGTTGTTGGCGCCGTCACCGAGGTAGGCCAGGCTCAGCCCCGCGAGCGCCCCCTTGTGCTCGGTGACCGTCATCAGGTCGGCGAGGACCTGGCACGGGTGGAAGTCGTCGGTCAGGGCGTTGACGACCGGGACCGAGCTGGCCGCGGCCATGGCCTCGACCCGGTCCTGGCCGAAGGTGCGCCACACGATCGCGGCGCACTGGCGGGCCAGCACGCGGGCGGTGTCGGCGATCGGCTCCCCCCGACCCAGCTGGCTGGTCGCCCCGTCGATGACCAGGGGGTAGCCGCCGAGCGCGGCCACCCCGGTGGAGAAGGACACCCGGGTCCGGGTCGAGGGCTTGTCGAAGATCACGGCGACGGCCCGCGGGCCGGCCAGCACCTGGTCGCTGAACGGGTCGGCCTTGAGGGCGATGGCGCGCTCGATCACGTGCGCCTGCTCGGCCGCCGACAGGTCGTCGTCCCGCAGGAAGTGGCGGGTCATGAGGGCTCCGGTCCCTCGAGCAGGGCAGGCAGCGCCGCGACGAAGTCGTCGACCTGTGCGGCGGTGATGACCAGCGGCGGGGTGATCCGCAGCGCGTCCGGCTGGACCGGGTTGACGATGAAGCCGCCCCGGTGGGCCCGGTCGGCGACGGCCGCGGAGATGTCGGCGGTGAGCACGATCGCCCGGTGCAGGCCGCGTCCACGGACCCCGGCGACCAGCGGGTGGCCCAGGGCGAGCACGCCCGCGGCGAGCCGCTCCCCCATCGCCGTGGCGTGCTCGAGCAGCCCGTCCTTGGCGATGGTGTCCAGGACCGCGAGGCCGGCGGCGCAGGCCAGCGGGTTGCCGCCGAAGGTCGTGCCGTGCTGGCCGGGGGTCGAGCAGGGCGGACACCTCGGGCCCGAACGTGACCAGCGCCCCGATCGGCACGCCGCCGCCCAGGCCCTTGGCCAGCGTCATGGCGTCGGGCACGATCCCCGCCTGCTGGAAGGCGAACCAGGAGCCGGTCCGCCCGATCCCGGTCTGGACCTCGTCGAGGACGAGCAGCGCGCCGGCCCTGGTGGTGAGCTCGCGGGCCAGCCGCAGGTAGCCCGGGTCCGCGGCGATCACGCCGGCCTCGCCCTGGATCGGCTCGAGCACCAGCGCGGCGACCTCGTCGGTGACGGCCGCGCGCAGGGCGGCCTCGTCGCCGTACGGCACGTGGACGACACCGGGCAGGAGCGGCTCGAACGGCTCGCGGTAGGACGGCTTGTGGGTGAGCGCCAGCGCGCCCGTGCTGCGGCCGTGGAACGCGCCCTCGGCGGCCACGATGCGGGTGCGCCCGGTGCGGCGGGCCAGCTTCACCGCGGCCTCGACGGCCTCGGTGCCGGAGCTGGCGAAGAAGACGGCCGAGCCGGCGGGCGCAGCCGCCACCTCGAGCAGCCGCTCGGCCAGCTCGACCTGCGCGGTGGTGGTGAAGAAGTTCGAGACGTGCACCAGCCGCGCCGCCTGGGAGCTCACCGCCTCGACGACCGCCGGGTGGGCGTGGCCCAGCGCGTTGACGGCGATGCCGGCGAGCAGGTCGAGGTAGCGGACGCCGTCGACGTCCCAGACGTAGCAGCCCTCGCCGTGGCTGAGGACCGTGCGCGGGGTGCCGAAGACCCCGAGCAGGGCGGACCCGTAGCGCTCGAGCAGCGCGGCGCTCGGCGTCGTGGTGGAGCCGGTCATGGCTGGGGCCTCTCGGTCTCGGAGTCGGGCACGATCATGGTGCCGATGCCCTCGCTGGTGAACACCTCGAGCAGCAGCGAGTGCGGCTGGCGGCCGTCGATGACGTGCGCCTGGGGGACGCCCTGGCGGACGGCGCGGACGCAGGCCTCGAGCTTGGGCACCATCCCGGCGTCGACCTGGCGTCAGCAGCTCCTCGGCGTCGGAGACGGCCAGGAGCGAGATCAGCGAGTCGGCGGTCGGGCCAGCTCGCCGTAGACGCCCTCGACGTCGGTGAGGACGACCAGCTTCTGCGCCCCCAGGGCGACCGCGAGCGCGGACGCGGCGGTGTCGGCGTTGACGTTGAGGACCTGGCCCTCGTCGTCGAGGTCGGGCGCGACGGTGGAGACGACGGGGATCCGGCCCGCGTCGAGGATGTCCATCACCGCGGAGGGGTTGACCGTCTCGACGTCCCCGACCAGGCCGAGGTCCACCTCGTCGCCGTCGACCACGACCGAGCGCCTGCGGGCGCCGAACAGGGCGGCGTCCTCGCCGGACAGGCCGACGGCGACCGGGCCGTGCTGGTTGAGCAGGCCGACGAGCTCGCGGCCGACCTGGCCGGTCAGCACCATCCGGACGACGTCCATCACCTCGGGCGTGGTGACCCGCAGGCCGCCGCGGAACTCGCTGGTCAGGCCCGACCCGGTCGAGCATCGCCGCGATCTGCGGGCCGCCGCCGTGGACGACGACGGGGCGCAGGCCGGCGTAGCGCAGGAACACGATGTCCTGGGCGAAGGCGGCCTTGAGGCTCGTCGTCGACCATGGCGTTGCCGCCGTACTTGACCACGACGACCGCGCCCCGGAAGCGCTCGAGCCACGGCAGCGCCTCGACGAGGGTCTGCGCCTTGGCCGAGGCAGCGGTCGAGGGACGTCTGGTCGCGCCGGTCGCGAAGGCTGGTCATGTGCTGTACGCCGAGTTCTCGTGGACGTAGTCGTGGGTGAGGTCGTTGGTCCAGACCGTCGCGGTCTCGTCGCCGGCGTGCAGGTCCACGACCACGTGGACCTCGCGCCGGCCGAGGTCGACGAGCGAGCGGTCCTCGCCCACGCCGCCGGCGCGGCACACCTGGACGCCGTTGATGGCGACGTCGAGGGCGGCCGGCTCGAAGGCGGCGCGGGTGGTGCCGACCGCGGCCAGGACGCGGCCCCAGTTGGGGTCGCCGCCGAACACGGCGCACTTGAACAGGTTGTTGCGGGCGACGGCGCGGGCGACCTCCAGCGCGTCGGGGACCGTCGCGGCGCGAGCGCACCTCGATCTCGATGTCGTGGGCGGCGCCCTCGGCGTCGGCGATGAGCTGCCGCGCCAGGGAGGCGCACGACCGCGGTGACCGCGTCGGTGAGCTCGTCGGGGGTCGGGGTGACCCCGGACGCGCCGGAGGCCAGCAGCAGCACCGTGTCGTTGGTGGACATGCAGCCGTCGGAGTCGATCCGGTCGAACGTGGTCGAGGTGGCGGACCGCAGCGCCGCGTCCAGCGAGGCGGCGTCGGCGACCGCGTCGGTGGTGAGCACCACGAGCATCGTCGCGAGGGCCGGGGCCAGCATGCCGGCGCCCTTGGCCATGCCACCGACCGACCAGCCGCCGCGCTCCACCAGCACCTGCTTGCTCACCGTGTCGGTGGTGCAGATCGCCTCGGCGGCGTCGGGGCCGCCGTCGGCGGACAGGGAGGCCGCCGCGCCGGTCACGCCGGCGGTGAGCCGGTCCATCGGGAGCAGCTCGCCGATCAGCCCGGTCGAGCAGACGGCGACGTCGCCGGCGGAGACGCCCAGCGCCTGCGCGACGTGCTCCGCCGTGGCGTGGGTGTCGGCGAACCCCTGGGCGCCGGTGCAGGCGTTGGCACCGCCGGAGTTCAGCACCACCGCGTCGACGCGGCCGTCCGCCAGCACCTGGCGGCTCCACGTCACCGGTGCGGCCTCGACCCGGTTGCCGGTGAAGACCGCGGCGGCGTGGTGGTCGGGGCCGTCGTTGACCACCAGGGCCACGTCGGGCCGGCCGCTGGGCTTGAGCCCGGCGGTGACGCCGGCGGCGCGGAACCCGGCCGGTGCGGTGACGCTCACGGCGCCACCCCCACGGTCGGCAGCCCCGTGGTCTCGGGCAGGCCGAGGGCGAGGTTGGCGCACTGGATGGCGGCGCCGGCGGTGCCCTTGGTGAGGTTGTCGACCGACGCGACGGCGACGACCCGCCCGGTGCGCTCGTCGAGGGCGACCTGGACCTGCACCACGTTGCTGCCGAGGACGTCCGCCGTCCGGGGCCACTGCCCCTCGGGCAGCAGGCGCACGAACGGCTCGTCGGCGTACGCCTTCTGCCACGCGGCGCGGACCTCGGGCGCCGTCGCGCCCTCGGTGGCCCTGGCGGTGCAGGTGGCGAGGATGCCGCGAGGCATCGGCGCGAGGGTAGGGGTGAAGGAGACGGTGACCGGGCGGCCGGCGGCGAGGCCGAGGTTCTGCTCGATCTCGGGGGTGTGCCGGTGGGTGCCGCCCACGCCGTACGGCGACATCGACCCCATCACCTCGGCGCCGAGCAGGTGCGGCTTGAGGGACCTGCCGGCCCCCGAGGTGCCGCTGGCGGCGACGATGACGACGTCCTGCGGCTCGAGCAGCCCGGCCACGAAGCCGGGCGCGAGCGCCAGGCTGCAGGCCGTCGGGTAGCAGCCCGGCACCGCGATGCGGGTCCGGCCCGCGAGCGCGTCCCGTCCGGAGGCACCGCCGGGCAGCGGCAGCTCCGGCAGCCCGTAGGGCCACGAACCGGCGTGCTCGGTGCCGTAGAAACCGGTCCAGGCCCGCGCGTCGGTCAGGCGGAAGTCGGCGCCGCAGTCGACCACGACGACGTCCTCGGGCAGCTGGGCCGCGAGGGCGGCCGACGCGCCGTGCGGCAGCGCGAGGAAGACCACGTCGTGACCGGCCAGCGTCTGCGGCGTGGTCTCGAGCAGGACCTCCTCGGCCAGCGGGTGCAGGTGCGGGTGGATCTGCCCGAGAGGGGTGCCGGCGCTCGAGGCCGCGGTGAGCGCGCCGACCTGCAGGTCGGGGTGGGCGAGCACCAGCCGGAGGATCTCCCCTCCGGCGTACCCGCTCGCTCCGGCGACTGCCACTGACGTCATGCGCATGAATATACAGAGCGGCCTGTATCTATGCACATCGGGGGTCAGGCCAGGGGGTCGTCCGGCCCCCACGGGTGCAGCCGCAGGGCGCGGTCGTCCGGACCGACGCCGCCGGCTGCCTGCTCCCGCAGCGAGGCGGCGGTGTCGATGCCCGCGCGGACGTAGCGACCGGACCAGGCGTCCAAGTCGCCCGAGCAGAGGGCCAGGAGCAGGTCGGTCACGTCCTGCGGCGAGGTCCACTCGGTCCGGCCGACGTGCATGAGCATGCTCTCGGTCATGTCGGTGCGCACGACTCCCGGCGAGAGGTCGAACGCCCGGATGCCGTGGACCTGGCCGGCCTCGTGGATGCCGCCGGTGAGCCGCGAGAGGGCCGACTTGCTGGCGCTGTACGCCGTGAGGTCGCCCCGCTCCCGCAGGCCGGCGCCACTGGCGAGGTTGACCACCCGCCCACCGCCGCCGTCGATCATGTGCGGGATGCTCGCGCGGCTCATCAGGAAGGGGCCGCGCACGTTGACCGTCATCGTCCGCCACCACTGCTCGACCTCGGCCTCCCACAGCGGCACCTCCGGCTCGATGACGCCGGCACTGTTGACCAGGACGTCGAGGCGTCCGAAGGCCTCCATCACCGCGCCCACGCAGTCGTCGACCTCGGCCGGGTCGGTCACCTCGGCCCGCTCCACGAGGATCCGCCCGCCCGCGGCCGTGATGTCGCGCTCGAGAGTGGCCAGGGCACCGGTGTCGCGACCGACGGCGGCCACGGCGTAGCCGGCACCGGCGAGCGCCGTCGCGATCTCGCGGCCGATGCCGCGCGAGGCGCCGGTCACCAGCGCGACGGCGCTCACGTCAGGCTCCGCGCTGCACGGCGCCGGTCGCCGCCGCCGCGCTCGCGATGGCCCGGTCGCGCAGGCCGTTGACCTCCTCGGTCGTCAGCGTGCGGTCCGGTGCCCGGAACTCCATCCGGTAGGCCAGCGACCGGTGCTGGTCCCCGACCTGGTCGCCGGTGTAGACGTCGAAGAGCGTCAGGGACTCCAGCAGGTCGCCGGTGCCCCGGCGCAGCGCCGCCTCGACCTCGCCGGCGGGGACGTCCGCCGGGACGACGAGGGCGACGTCGCTGTGCGCCACGGGGTAGGTCGAGAGCCTGCGGGCCTCGACCACCGTGTCGCTGGCGGCGCTGAGCACGTCGACGTCCAGCTCGGCGGCACAGGTCCGGGCCGGCAGGCCGAGGGCGGCGAGCGCCTTGGGGTGCAGCTCACCCGCGTGGCCGACCAGCGTCCCGTCGGCCAGGGTGATCCGCGCGCACCGGCCGGGGTGCCATGGTGCGTGCTCATCTGCGGTCACGGTCAGGTCGACGGCCAGGGCCGCGCCCAGGGCGCGCGCCGCGCCGACGGCGTCGGACCAGTCGGCGGGCCGTCCGGGACCCCACCACCCGCCGCGGTCGGCATCGCCGGCGAGGACGAGGGCGACCCGGCGCGGCTGGTGCGGCACGGCCGCGAGGATCTGCTGCAGCGTCTCGGAGTCGGGGCGGGCGTCGACGCCGGGGACCGGCGCGACCCGCAACGGCAGCTCGGGACGGGTGACCAGGCCCACCTCGAACAGCGCGACGTCACGCTGCCCGCGGGAGATGTTGCGCCGCAGCGCCTCCAGCAGGGTGGACAGCACCGAGGTCCGCATCAGCGGCGCCTCCTCGGACAGCGGGTTGGCCACGCGCAGGGCGGTGCGCCGCGGGTCGTCGGCCTCCAGCCCGAGCTGGTCGTGCACCTTCTCGCCCGACGAAGGGGTAGGTGAGCACCTCGGCGAAGCCGTGGTGGGCCAGCGTGGTGGCGACCACACGGCGTACCCGCTGGTCGTGGGTCAGCCCCCGGCCGCCGGGGGCCTGGGGCAGCACGGACGGGATCTGGTCGTAGCCACGCAGGCGGGCGACCTCCTCGGCGAAGTCGGCGCCGTCCTGCAGGTCGGGGCGCCAGCTGGGCGGCAGCACGGTGAGGTCGCCGTCGCCGGTGTCGTCGACCTCGCAGCCGATCTCGCGCAGCGTGTCGACGACCGTCCTGGGCGGACCACGGCAGCCCCACCAGCCGGGCGGGGAGCGAGGGGTCGAGCCGGACCGGGGTCCGCGGCCGGCGCAGGTCGACGTCGGTGACGCCCGCGTCGGGCACTCCCCCACCGAGCTCCTGCAGCAGGTTCACGGCCAGCTGGGCGGCAGCCGCGGCCAGGTCGACGTCGACGCCCCGCTCGTAGCGCTTGGACGCCTCGGTGACCAGCTTGTGGCGGCGCGAGGACCGGGCGACCGTCGTCGGGTCGAAGTGCGCGGACTCCACGAGGATGTCGGTCGTGGCATCGGTGACCTCCGAGGCGGCACCTCCCATGACACCGGCGATGGCCAGCGGCGCCTGCCCGCCGTCGGTGATCAGCAGGTCCTCGGGGAACAGCGTGCGCCGGACGTCGTCCAGCGTCGTCAGCTGCTCGCCGGGGCGCGCCCGGCGGACCACGATCGAGCCGCTGAGGCCCGAGACGTCGAACGCGTGCAGCGGCTGACCGAGGGCGAGCATGACGTAGTTGGTGATGTCGACGGCCAGGGAGATCGGTCGCATGCCCGACTGGGTGAGGCGCTTCTGCATCCAGTGCGGCGAGGGCCTCGAGGCGTCCACGCCGCGGATGACCCGGGCGACGTAGCGGTCGCAGCCCACGCGGCCCAGCAGCGGTGCCTCGTCGGCGACCTCGACCGGGTAGCCGGGGCCATCGCCCTGCTCCACGGTGAGGCCCGCCGGGTCGCGGAAGGCTCCACCGGTGGCGTGGCCGTACTCGCGGGCGATGCCGCGCAGGCTGAAGCAGTAGCCGCGGTCGGGGGTGATGGTGACCTCGACGACCTCGTCCTCGAGGCCGAGCAGCGAGATCGCGTCGTCCCCGGGCTTGAGCGCGCCGAGCACCTCCTCATCGCCCTCGAACCACTCCTGCAGCACGATGATGCCGTCGTGGTCCTCACCGAGCCCGAGCTCGCGGGCGGAGCAGATCATCCCGTTGCTGAGACTGGCCGTAGGTCTTGCGCGCCGAGATCGCGAAGCCGCCGGGCAGCACCGCGCCGGGCAGGACGACCACGACGAGGTCGCCGACGGCGAAGTTCAGGGCGCCGCAGACGATGCCCTGGGGGGTGCCGTCGGTCAGCCTCTGGCCGTGCTCGCCCACGTCGACCTGGCACCAGCGGATGGTCTTGCCGTTCTTCTGCGGCTCCTCGACGAGCTCCAGCACCCGGCCGACGACGAGCGGGCCGGTGACGTCGCCGCCGTGCAGCCCCTCCTCCTCCAGGCCCACCCGGACGAGGCTGGCGGCGACGTCGCGGCCGGTCACCCCCGGCGCCACGTCGACGTAGTCGCGTAGCCACGAGATCGGCGCGCGCATCAGATCTCCATCCCGAACTGCGCGCCGAAGCGCACGTCTCCCTCGACGATGTCGTGCATGTCCTGGACGCCGTGCCGCAGCATCAGCGCCGCGCTCGATCCCCATCCCGAACGCGAACCCGCTGTAGCGGTCGGCGTCGATCCCGCAGGCCCGCAGCACCTTGCGGTTGACCATCCCGCAGCCGCCCCACTCGATCCAGCCGGTGCCGCCGCAGGTGCGGCACGCCTCGTCCTCCCCGCGGCAGACGAAGCAGCGGAAGTCCAGCTCGGCGCTGGGCTCGGTGAACGGGAAGTACGACGGCCGCAACCGGGTCTCCAGGCCCTCGCCGAACAGCTCGGCGATGAACCGGTCGAGCGTGCCGCGCAGGTGCGCCATGGTCAGGCCCTCGTCGATGGCCAGGCCCTCGACCTGGTGGAACACCGGCGTGTGGGTCGCGTCCAGCTCGTCGGTGCGGAACACCTTGCCGGGGCAGATCGACGTAGATCGGCAGCTCGCGCTCGAGCATGGAGCGCACCTGCACCGGCGAGGTGTGGGTGCGCAGGACCAGCCCGGCGTCGGGCGGGTCGACGAAGAAGGTGTCCTGCATCTGGCGGGCCGGGTGGTCCGGGCCGAGGTTGAGGGCGTCGAAGTTGAACCACTCGGACTCGACCTCCGGCCCCTCGGCGACCTCCCAGCCGATGCCGACGAAGATGTCGGCGATCCGCTCGGACACCAGCTCGAGCGGGATGGCGCGAGCCCGCGCGGCGCCGGGCCACGGCGGCCGTCACGTCGACCGACTCCTGCGACGAGCAGCTGGGCGTCGCGCTCGGCCTCCAGCTCGGCCTGTCGGGTGGCCAGCGCCTTGGCCACCCGGCCGCGGGCCGGCGCCGACGCGCTTGCCGGCCTCGGCCTTGGCGGTCGGCGGCAGCGCGCCGATCTCGCGGTTGGCCAGCGCCAGCGGGCTGCGGTCGCCCTGATGGGCGAGCCGGGCGGCCTTGAGCTCCTCCAGCGTCGAGGCGGCGGCGATGGCGGTGAGCGCGTCCTGGACGGCCTGCTCCAGCGCTGCCGGGCTCCAGGGCGCTCACCTCGACGGGGTCGTACTGCGTGTTGGGTCCAGACATCGCTTTCACTTCGGAGAGGTCGGTCAGCCCGCGCGCGTGGGTCCTGCCGGTGCGCGGCGGCTGCAGGTCGCAGGGGAAGTCTAGGGGGGCCGGGCGCGGCGGAGCCGGTCAGGCGTTGTGGGCCGGGACGCCTGCCGGCAGCGTGAACCGGAACAGGGCACCGCCACCGGGGGCGCGGTCCACCTCGATCTTGCCGCCGTGTGCCTCGACCAGGCCACGGACGACGTACAGGCCCAGTCCGGTCCCTCCACGGCGGGACCCGTGCCAGAAGCGGGTGAAGACCAGCGGGTAGTGCTCGAGCGAGATGCCCTCGCCCTCGTCGCCGACGGTCACCACGAGGGCCTGGTCGGGGCCGGGACGGGTCGCCATCACCTCGAGGCTGACCTTGCCCTCGCCGTGGCGTACGGCGTTCTCGATCAGGTTGGCGAGGATCTGGTCGAGCCGGTCGGGGTCGGCCCAGGTCTCCGGCAGCTCGTCAGCCGGGGTCGTCAGGTGGAACCGCTCGCGCTCGTGGCCGCTGGCCACGAAGCGCTCGATGTGCCGGTCGATCACGCCGGGCACGTCCACCGGCTGCTTGCGCACCTGCAGGCGCCCCGCGTCGATGCGGGAGATGTCGAGCAGCTCGGTGATCAGCCGGGTCACCCGGTCCGCGTCGGCCTCGATGGTCTGCAGCATCAGGCGCTTCTGGTCGTCGGTGAACCGGCCCCAGCGCCGCAGCAGCGTGGAGGAGAAGCCCTTGACCGACGTGAGCGGGGACCGCAGCTCGTGCGCCACCGTGGAGATCAGCGCGGCGCTGTTGGCCTCGGCGCGGCGGCGAGCCTCGGCGTCGCGGATCGCGACGATGACGGAGCTGACCGGCTGGCTGCGACCCGGGCGGACGTAGCGGGCGGTCACGAGGACCTCGCCACGGCTCGGGACGATCAGCAGCCGCTCGCGGTGCCCCGTCCGGATGGCCAGGCCGCCCCACGGGTCGGTGCAGGTCCACCACGACCGGCCGTCGTTGTCCTGCAGGGGGAACGAGACGCGGATGTCGGTGCCGATGAGCTCTGTCGGCCGACTTCGCGAGGATCTGGCACGCCCGTGCGTTGACGTAGACGATGCGCGCGTCCGCGTCGGCGACCACCATCCCGTCGGGGTGCAGGTCGTGGACGTCGACGTCCCACCCGAGGGCACGTGCGCCCCCTGGAGTGCCCTGGTCCACCGCCATGCTCCCGACTCTATCCACTGACTCCGCCACGTCGCTGCGCGGTGGCGGAAGTGTAGAGACACACGGTCGCGGCCATCGCCAGGTTCAGCGACTCGGCGCTGCCGTAGATCGGCACCCGGACGACCTGGTCGCAGGCGTCGCGCACCTCCGGTTCCAGGCCCCATGCCTCGTTGCCCATGACCCACGCGTGCGGCTGCGCGAGGTCCACGTCGTGCAGCAGGTCCGCCCCGGAGCCGTCGGCGGCCAGCAGCCGCACGCCCGCCGCGCGGACGGAGCCGAGGAGCCGCGCGATGGGCACCCCGGTGACGATCGGCAGGTGGAACAGCGAGCCGGCGGTCGAGCGCACGACCTTGGGGTTGTAGACGTCGACGCTGGCGTCGCTCACGAGCACCGCGTCGGCGCCGGCCGCGTCCGCCCCGCGGATCACGGTGCCGGCGTTGCCGGGGTCGCGGACGTTGGTCAGGACCACCAGCAGGCGGGGCGACCGGTCCAGCACGGCGGTGAGGTCGACGTCCAGCGGCCGGCAGACCGCGAGCAGGCCCTGCGGCGCCGGCGTGTCGCACATGGCCGCCAGCACCTCGGCCGTCACCTCGTGGACGAGGACCCCGGCGTCGACCGCGGCACCGAGCACGCTCGGCGTGCCGGGCCGTGGCCTCCGGCGGAGTGGTACAGGTCCCGGACGAGCCCGGGGCGGTGGGCCACGACCTCACGGACGGACTGCGGGCCCTCCGCGAGGAAGAGACCCTCCCTGGAACGCACCGCGCGCCGGGTCAACGCCCGTACCGCCTTCACGCGATCGGATCGCGGGTTGGTCAGCACGGAGGTTGCCCCGGCGCGTGGTGTCGCAGGCGCTGTCTCAGGCGGCGTCGGTCGCGTCGACCGCGGCCTGGGCCGGGACGTGGGCCCGGGAGATCTCGACCAGCGCGGTGAAGGCGGCAGCGTCGTTGACCGCCAGCTCGGCCAGCATGCGGCGGTCGACCTCGATCTCGGCGGCCTTCAGGCCCTGGATGAACCGGTTGTAGGTCATGCCGTTGGCGCGGGCGCCGGCGTTGATCCGCTGGATCCAGAGGCGACGGAAGTCGCCCTTGCGCGCACGACGGTCACGGTAGGCGTAGCCGAGGGAGTGGGTGACCTGCTCCTTGGCCTTGCGGTACAGACGCGAGCGCTGACCGCGGTAACCGCTGGCCCGCTCGAGGACGACCCTGCGCTTCTTCTGGGCGTTGACCGCCCGCTTCACGCGTGCCACGTGAGTACTCCTTGCTGTGTCAATGCTGAACCGAGACAGACCGAGCCCGGTTCTGGCGATGGTGTGGTCGGTTACTTGCCGAGAAGCTTCTTGATCTTCTTGGCGTGCGGCGCGGGGAGCACCAGAGTCCTTGGCGATGCGAGCGCGTCTTCTTGCGAGGACTTGTGCTCCAGCAGGTGGCGGCCGCCGGCCTGCTCGCGCATGACCTTGCCGCTGCCCGGTGATGCGGAAGCGCTTCTTGGCGCCGCTGTGCGTCTTCATCTTCGGCATGGGAGGCCGATCTCCTTCGGTCGTTCGGTGGTGGAGCTGAGGTCTGGTGGTGCGGGCGCGCCCTACTCGGCGCGCTGCGGTGCCCGAGGAGCCGGGGGCGTCGGACGAGCCGGTCGTGGGGGACGCGGCGCCGCCGGGGTGGCCGTCGCAGGTGCCGGCCGCGGTGCGGGCACGGCGGCCTGCGGGGCGGGCTCGGCGTCAGCCTCCGGAGCAGGCTCGGCGGTCTGCGGAGCGGGCTCGGCAGCCTGCGGAGCGGGCTCAGCAGCCTGCGGAGCGGGCTCAGCCGCCTGCGGAGCGGGCTCAGCAGCCTGCGGAGCGGGCTCAGCAGCCTGCGCCGCCTCGGCCTCGACCGGGGCGGCGTTCGTGCCCTCTTCGGCGGCATGCGGCGCAACCTCGTCGCGACGACGACGCTCGGCCTTGGCCTCGGCCTTGGCCTCGGCCTTCTTCTTGGTCGGGCCGAGCACCATGATCATGTTGCGGCCGTCCTGCTTGGGGTTGCTCTCGACGAAGCCCAGCTCGCCGATGTCCTCGGCCAGGCGCTGCAGCAGCCGGAAGCCGAGCTCCGGGCGCGACTGCTCGCGCCCGCGGAACATGATCGTCACCTTGACCTTGTCGCCGGCCTTGAGGAACCGCTCGACGTGGCCCTTCTTGGTGCCGTAGTCGTGCGGGTCGATCTTCGGGCCGGAGCTTGATCTCCTTGATGACCGTGTTGACCTGGTTCTTGCGGGCTTCCCGCGCCTTGATGGCGGCTTCGTACTTGAACTTGCCGAAGTCCATGAGCTTGGCAGACAGGGGGCTTGGCCATCGGGGCCACCTCGACCAGGTCGAGGTCGGCCTCGGCGGCCAGACGCAGCGCGTCTTCGACGCGGACGATGCCGACCTGCTCACCGTTGGGGCCAACCAACCGCACTTCCGGGACCCGGATGCGGTCGTTGATGCGAGGCTCGCTGATGTGAGTCTCCTTGGTTGTCCGTCTCGGCTCCGCCCCGGAGACGAGGAAAGGCCCCTCGCCACCGTGGGTGCGCGAGGAGCCGGGGAGCCCAACCAGTCAGGGACCGCAGGCACGCCGCGTGATGTCACGCGGTGTGCAGCTGCCGCTTCGTGGAGTCGCGTCCCGAAGGCTGCGGCACCGCGAGGCGGGCGGACCTGAGACCCGGCGACGGGCTCGTGACGTGATCACGGGCTGTCGACGCGGGTGGAAGCGGTTGCTGCTCATGCTTCTCTTGCACGCTGCGTCCTGCCGCTCACCCCGACGAGGTCGGGGCGGATGGAGGAAACAGCCGGTCGATCTGACAGGCTACCAGCGTGGACCCCCAGACACCGAATCCCTCGCACACGCCCACCAGCACCGCAGGAGACCCGCGACATCGCCGAGGTGCCCGCCATCGAGGTGATCACGACCGCGGCCGTGCACCTGATGAGCGCCGCCGCGGTCAAGTGCGGCCTGGCGGACGGACCGGACGCGCGCGACCACCTCGACCTGGACGAGGCACGCCGGCTGATCAGCGCCCTCGCCGGCCTGGTCACGGCCGCGGCACCCGACCTCGGCAGCCAGCACGCCGCTCCCCTGCGCGACGGGTTGAAGTCGCTGCAGCTGGCCTTCCGGGAGGCCTCGGTGATCCCCGACCCGCCCGGCCAGGGTCCGGGCGAGAAGCTCACCGGCTCGGTCGTCTGAGCCCTGGCGGTCAGCCGGCGTCGACCGGCGGGGCATCCACCACCTGCCGGGCGTCGACCACCTGCCCGGTGTCGGCCGCCTGGGTGGCGTCCGCCAGCGTCCGGCGCGCCTGCGTGCGCCGGCGCGACCGTGTGGCCGCGGCTCCGACGACCGCGACGGCAAGGCCGAGCACCGAGACGCTGACGAAGCCGCCGCCCCAGCCCCAGCGGTCGATGGCCAGGCCAGCGACGGGGGCTCCGAGTGCCGAGCCCGCGGTCATGGAGGACCCGTGCCAGCCCATCGCCTCGCCGCGGGCCGCCTCGGGCACGACCTGGCTGACCTGGTCGACCGTGGCGGTGATCGTCGGCGCGCACAGCAGGCCGGCAACGAAGGCCAGTGCGGCCAGCGGCCACACACTCGGGGCGAGCGCGAGCGGGATGGTGGCCAGGCTCAGCCCGCCGAGCAGCACGAACGCCGGGAACGGCCGGTGCCACGCGCCGTAGGCCAGGCCGCCGACGATCGAGCCCAGACCCCAGACCGCCAGCACCGGGCCGATGAGCGCGGCCGCGGACAGGTCGCGCAGCGCGGCGACGATCGCGATGTCCGACCCGGACAGGACCACCGTGGTGGCTGCCGCCGCCGCACAGACGGCGAGGAACCCCGGCCGGAACCAGGCGCTGCGCGGCACCCTCCCCGTGCCTGCGTCGATGCTGTCGAAACCGTCGGCCCCGTCGGTGGCTTCTGCGCGCAGCACTGGGTCGGCCACCCACAGACCGATCGCGGCGAGGACGCCCAGCATCTCGATGCCGAAGAGCACCCAGGACGTCGGCCAGATGGTGGCGGCCCACACGCCGAGGACCGGCCCGACCATGAACGACATCTCGACCGCGACCGAGTCGAGGGCGAGGGCGGTGCGGCGGTCCGCTTCGGGCGCCGCAGCCAGCACGGCCTGGCGGATGATCGAGAACGTGGGCACGACGAACAGGCCTGCGAGCGCCGCGAGACCCAGCAGGGGCCAGTAGCCGACGAAGGGTGCGACCGACCAGCACGCTGCGGTCACCACGAGGGAGGGCAGCACGACCCGGCGCAGTCCCCTGCGGTCCAGCAGCCGGCCGCGCCACGGGCCGCTCACGGCGATCGCGACGGTCGCGGCGGCGGTGACCAGGCCGGCCGCGCCGTAGCTGCGCCCGAGGGACTGCACGACGTGCAGGGTGAGGACCACGCCTCCGGCGAAGATCGGGATGCGGACGAGCAGGCCGAGCAGGAGGGCCTGGCGCAGGGCGGGAATGGCGAGGACGCGCCGGTAGGGGCCGATGGGCATACCGCTCACCATGGCACGCGGGTGCGACAGTGGTCGCGATCATTTCGGAGGCACGCCGCGACGCGCAAGAAGCACCGTCTCCCCACCTCCGGGGTCCGGTACCGTCCGCCGATGGCCGTGATCTACCACCTCGCCGAGCCGGCGTACTGGGCGGACGCCGTGCGCGCCGGCAGCTACGCGCAGTCGACGCGTGGCCGGACCCTGGCGCAGGAGGGCTTCCTCCACGCCTCGACGGCCCAGCAGTGGCCGCAGGTACGGCGGCGGTTCTACGCCGACCTGTCAACCGACCTCGTGCTGCTGACCATCGACTCCGGGTGCCTCGGCGTACCGCTGCGGTTCGAGGTCGGGGACCCTGCGACCGGGGAGCTGTTCCCGCACATCTACGGGCCGCTGGACGTGGCTGCCGTGGTGGAGACGCGCGTCCTGCCCCCGCCACACGCCTGAGGCCGACGACCGCGGCCCGTGGTGGCTACGCCTGGCGGATCGCAAACGCCAGCGCGTCGATGCGCGCCCGGCTCTCGCCGTCGGTGGCGATCCGCTCGCCGACGCGGGTGGCCAGTGCCTGGACCTCCTCGGCGGCCAGGCCGGGGCGCAGGGTCAGCACGACCCGCAGGACCCCGGACCCCGCCGGCTGCCCCGCCTCGCCGGCACACGTCACGACTGCCGGCTCGGGCTCCACGGCCCGGGCGAGGGCCGCAGCCACGAACGGGTCCTCGTGCGCCGGCAGCCACGGCCGCTCCTGGGCCAGCGCCCACACCATGCTGGGCCGCAGCACCTGGGCGTGGTCGCCGCCGAGGTCGAGGAGCATCACGTCGCACCGCTCGGAGACGGCGGCCTGCGCGGCGCGCGCGCTCGTCACCGGCACCGGTCGGGCCGTGGCGTCCCACCGCGCGAGCGCCGCGAGGCTGCTGAACACCGGCAGGGCGCGCTGGCCCTCGGGGGAGGTCAGCGTCACCACCGCCATGTCCGTGGACTTCTCGACCGTGAGGTCGCCGGAGGTGTCGACCTCACCGGGCGCGGCGACGATCGGCACCAGCAGGCGTGCCGCGGCGACCGCCGCGACGAGCTCGACCTCCCGTGCGGGGTCCCCGAGCGCGGCCAGGAGGCGCGGGTCCGCCGCGCCGCGGTCGTTCTCGAACCCCGTGCCGGACAGCTCACGGCCGGACCAGGGCAGGCCGCCGGAGTCGTGCCCGCCGCCGGTGGGGGTGGCCCCGTGCGGCGCTCATGCCGGCTGCCCGACGGACGGGGCCGGGCGGCCCAGCGGCGTCCCGGTGCCGATCCGGGCCTCGAGCTCCACCTCGACCAGCATCTGCTCGTCCACCAGCCCGGCGACGACGACCATCGTCGCCACCGGGCGCACCGCCGCGAACAGCTCGCCGTGGACGAGGCCCACCGCGTCGCAGTGCGCCCGGTCCACGACGTACATGCGGGTCAGGACGACGTCCGCCGCGCAACCGCCGAGGGCGACCACCGAGGAGACCGCGGTGTCGAGCGCGAACCGCGCCTGCGCGGCCGCATCACCGGGATGGCGGACCTGGCCGTCGAGCAGGGACGTGCACCCGGAGACCAGGATGCGGTCGCCGGTCCGCAGGGCGCGGGAGTAGCCGTAGCGCTCCTCGTAGGGGTTGGCGGTGCCCAGACGCCGACGCGCCGGCGAGGCGGACGTCACGGCCGGCCCGCGACGTCGAGGGCCTCCGGCAGCGTGAACGCGTCGCGGTAGAGGGCCGACCCGATGATCGCGCCCTCGACCCCGTCATCGACGAGCGTGCGCAGCACCCGGATGTCCTCCAGGGTCGACACCCCGCCGGAGGCGACGACCGGACGGTCGGTGCGGGTGCACACCTCGCGCAGCAGGTCGACGTTCGGGCCCTTGAGCATGCCGTCCTTGTTCACGTCGGTGACGACGTAGCGGGCGCAGCCCTCGCGGTCCAGGCGCGCCAGGGTCTCCCACAGGTCGCCGCCCTCCTGGGTCCAGCCGCGGGCGGCCAGCGTCGTACCCCGGACGTCGAGCCCCACCGCCACCCGGTCGCCGTGCTCGGCGATGGCGACCGCGGTCCACTCCGGGTCCTCCAGCGCCGCCGTGCCGAGGTTGACGCGGCGGCAGCCCGCCGCGAGCGCCGCCTCGAGGGATCTCGGCGTCGCGGATGCCGCCGGACATCTCCACCGAGATGTCGAGCCGGCCGACGATGCTCGCCAGCAGCTCGCGGTTGGAGCCCCGGCCGAACGCGGCGTCGAGGTCGACCAGGTGGATCCACTCCGCGCCCTGGTCCTGCCAGGCCTTCGCGGCCTCCCACGGGTCGCCGAACTCACCGCCGGTGCCGGCGACGCCCTGCACCAGCTGGACGGCGCGGCCGCCGGCCACGTCGACGGCGGGCAGGAGCTCGAGGCGGGGTGCGTTGGTCACGGCAGATCGTTTCCCTTGCGGTTGCGGATGGTCAGAGCGGGGAGGCGCAGCACGGCGTCCGGATGGCCGCTGCAGGCCGGAGGTCACAGCGATCGCGACCCAGTTGCGCAGCAGCTGGCGCGCCGGCGTCGCCGGACTTCTCGGGGTGGAACTGGGTGGCCCACAGCGGGCCGTTCTCGACCGCGGCGACGAAGCGGGCGCCGTGCTCGGACCAGGTGACCTTGGGCGCGACGGCGGCGAAGACGCCCTCGGGCTTGAGGTCCCAGCTCTGGACCGCGTAGGAGTGGACGAAGTAGAACCGCTCGCGCTCCACACCCGCGAACAGCCGGGAGCCCGCGGGGACGTCGACCTCGGACCACCCCATGTGCGGGCACGACCCTGGCCGGGAGCCGGTCGACCGTGCCGGGCCACTGCGCCGAGTCCCGGCTCGGCTCCCTCGACGCTGGACTCGGTCGACCCGTCGAACATGCACCTGCATCCCGACGCAGACGCCCGAGCACCGGCCGGCCGCCGGCCAGCCGCTGCTCCACCAGCCGGGGACCGCCGACCGCGCGCAGACCGCGCATGCAGGCGTGGAAGTTGCCCACGCCCGGCACCAGCAGCCCGTCCGCCGCCAGCACCGCGGCCGGGTCGGCGGTCAGCTCCACCTCGGCACCGACGCGCTCCAGCATGCGCACCGCCGAGTGGACGTTGCCACTGCCGTAGTCCAGCACCACCACACGGGGCGACATCTAGTCCTCCTCCATCTCCGCCCGCAGGCGGGCGTCCTCGTCCACCGCCGCGTGGAACCGCGCGACGTGCTGCTCGCCGGGCTCGGACCAGGCGGTGGCCGTCCATGTCCTCGGGTCGGTCGCGTCCGTCCAGCAGCCGCGCGCCGGGAAGCGCCAGGGCGTGGCACAGGTCCGCCAGGACCCGGCCGGCGTCACCGGAGGGATCGCGCAGGGCGTCCACGACCGAGCGCGTCGCCGCGCGGGCCGGCGCCGGCCGTGCGGGCCAGGTCGCCGGGACGCCCGGCCGCCAGCCGGTCGGGCGAGACCACCCCGCTGCCGCGGCACCCACACCACCCAGCGCTGCACGGCGCGCCACCCGTGCGGGTGCATCGTCACGACCGCGTTGCCGCCGACGGCGAACAGCCCGATCGTGGACCGCAGCCGCCACGGGACCGGCCGGCCGGCGAGCACCTGCAGCTCGTCGTCGTACGGCGCGTGCCCGAGTGAGGGCCCGGCCGGCTGGACGACGGTCCAGTCGCCGAAGGGCACGACGTGCACCGGCACCAGCCCCCGCGCGGCCCACGCCGCCACGGCGTCGGCACGGCCCCGCGTCACCAGCATCCCCCGCCCGTGCCGGGCGGCCCGCCACGGCACCGTCACGGCTCTACAGGCTGCCCTTCGCGCTCGGGATGCCCGACGACGCGCGGGTCCCTGGCCACGGCGGCGCGCAGGGCGCGGGCGACGGCCTTGAACTGGGCCTCGACGAGGTGGTGGGGGTCGCGGCCGGCCAGCACGCGCACGTGCAGGGCGATGCCGGCGTGGTAGGCGAAGCTCTCGAGCACGTGCCGGGTCAGCGAGCCGGTGTAGGTGCCGCCGATGACGGCGTAGACCTGGCCCTCGGGCTCGCCCTCGTGCACGACGTAGGGGCGGCCGGCGACGTCGACGACGGCCTGGACCAGCGCCTCGTCCAGCGGCACCGTGGCGTCGCCGAACCGGGAGATGCCCCGCTTGTCGCCGAGCGCCTCGCGCAGCGCGTCGCCGAGGACGATCGCGACGTCCTCGACGGTGTGGTGGGCGTCGACGTCGACGTCGCCGACGGCCTTGACCCGCAGGTCGATCAGGCTGTGCTTGGCCAGGCTGGCCAGCATGTGGTCGTAGAACCGCACGCCCGTGCTGATGTCGGACTCGCCGGTGCCGTCGAGGTCGAGGTCGAGCTCGACGCTGCTCTCGGAGGTGGAGCGGCGGATGGACGCGGTGCGGTGCCGCGTCGCCGTCTCGTCGACGGCGACCTGCTCGGTCATGCGGACTGCTCCTGCCGGTGGGTGGCTGCGAGACGGCCCATGGCCGTCGAGGAAGGCGTCGGTCTCGGCGGGGGTGCCCGCCGTGACACGAAGATAGTGGGCGATGCCGACGTCGCGGACGAGGACGCCCTGCTCGAGCAGGGCCTGCCAGGTGGCGCGCTCGTCGGCGAGGCCGCCGAAGAGGACGAAGTTCGCGTCGCTGGGCACCGGGTCCAGGCCGAGCGCGGCCAGCTCCGCGACGATCCGGTCGCGCTGGCCCTTGATGACCTCGACCGTCGCCAGCAGCGCGCCCGCGTGGGCGAGCGCCGCCCGCGCGACCGCCTGGGTGGGCGAGGACAGGTGGTAGGGCATCCGGACCAGGCGCAGGGCGTCGCTCGAGCTCCGGGGTCGGCGGCGAGGTAGCCCAGCCGGCCGCCGGCGAGCGCGAAGGCCTTGCTCATGGTGCGGGTCACCACGAGCCGCGTCCGGCCCTCGAGCAGGGTCAGCGCGCTCGGGGTGCCGGGGCGGGCGAACTCGGCGTAGGCCTCGTCGACCACGACGATGCGCCTCCGGCGCGGCGTCGTAGGCGGCCCGCACCACGTCGAGCCCGAGCGCGGTGCCCGTGGGGTTGTTCGGCGAGCACAGGAACACCAGGTGCGGTCGGTGCTCGGCGACCTGGGCGGCGACCCCGTCGGCGTCGAGGTCGAACGCTCCCCCGCCGGGCACGCCGCGCAGGCCGTCGACCCAGGTGGTGCCGGCCGTGCGGGTGATGATCGGGTGCATCGAGTACGCCGGGGTGAACCCCAGCGCCGTGCGGCCCGGGCCGCCGAAGGCCTGCAGCAGGTGCAGCAGCACCTCGTTGGAGCCGTTGCCGGCCCAGACCTGCTCGGGGGTGACGGGGACACCGGTGGTGGCACCGAGGTAGGCGGCCAGGTCCTCGCGCAGGGCGGTGAACTCGCGGTCGGGGTAGCGGTTGAGGCTGCCCGCCACCTCGGCCACGGCGTCGACCACGGCGCCGACGACCTCGGCGGGGACGTCGTAGGAGTTCTCGTTGGTGTTCAGCCGCACCGGCACGTCGAGCTGCGGCGCGCCGTACGCCGTCCTGCCGCGCAGGTCGGGGCGCAGCAGCTGGTCCAGCGACGGTCACGAGGCGTCGCCGCCGAAGCGGGCGGTGACCGCCTCGCCGTGGGCGGGCAGGTCCTCGGCCTCGGCCAGGGTGACGACGTGGCGCGCGACGTCGCGCAGCGCGGCCTCGTCGTACGCGACGACGTGGATGCCGCGCAGGAACGACTGCACCGACAGGCCGCTGCTGTGGCAGGGCGCAGCCGCCGGTGGGCAGCACGTGGTTGGAGCCGGCGCAGTAGTCGCCGAGGCTGACCGGGGAGAACGGCCCGACGAAGACGGCGCCGCCGTTGCGTCACCCGCGCCGCGACCGCGGCCGCGTCGCGCGTCTGGATCTCGAGGTGCTCGGCGGCGTAGGCGTTGACGACGGTCGAGGCCGGCGTCGACGTCGTCGACCAGGACGATGCCGGACTGCCGCGCCGTCAGGGAGGTGCGGATGCGCTCGTGGTGCTTGGTGGCCGCGACCCGCGTCTCCAGCGCCTGCTGGACCGCGTCGGCCAGCGGCTCGCTGTCGGTGACCAGGACCGAGGCCGCGAGGACGTCGTGCTCGGACTGGCTGATGAGGTCGGCGGCCAGGTGGCCGGGGTCGGCGCTGTCGTCGGCCAGGATCGCGATCTCGGTCGGGCCCGCCTCGGAGTCGATGCCGATCAGGCCCTTGAGCAGCCGCTTGGCGGCGACGACGTAGATGTTGCCCGGCCCGGTGACCAGGTTGACCGGCTCGCAGACGACCTCGCCGGCGCCGGGCGTGCCGTCGGCGCCGGTCTCGCTGGCGCCGTAGGCGAACATCGCGATCGCCTGCGCTCCGCCGACGGCGTAGACCTCGTCGACGCCGAGCAGGGCGCACGCGGCGAGGACGGTCGGGTGCGGGTAGCCGGCGAAGATCCCCTGGTTGTCGCGCTGGGGCGGGCTGGCGACGGCCAGCGAGGGCACCCGGGCGGCCTGGGCGGGGACGACGTTCATGATGACGCTGCTGGCCAGGACGGCGACGCCGCCGGGGACGTAGAGGCCGACCCGGTCGACGGGCACCCAGCGCTCGGTGACGGTGCCGCCGGGGACGACCTGCGTCGTGCTGTCGGTGCGGCGCTGGTCCTCGTGCACGAGCCGCGCGCGGCGGGCGGACTCCTCCAGGGCGGCGCGGATGTCGGGGTCGAGGCCGTCCAGCGCCGCCGCCAGCACCTCGGCCGGCACCCGCAGCTGCGCGGGGCGGACGCCGTCGAAGCGCTCGCTGAGCTCGCGCAGCGCCTCGGCGCCGCGATGCTGCACGTCCTCGCAGATGGGACGCACCGCGTCGAGGGCCGCCTCGACGTCGTACTCGGCTCTGGGCAGGGCCTGTCGCAGCGAGCGCGCGTCGAGCGCACGGCCACGCAGGTCGATCGTGGGCATCACCCCCCCAGTTTAGGTCGTCCCGCGGGGCGCTCCCGCCGCCGCCGGGCTCCATGCCGATAATGCGGCGTGACCTCAGCCACCGCCGTGCCCTCGGTCGCGCTCGTCAGCGTCGAGGGCACGGGGGGCCTCGTCCGCCTCGCGGTCGTCGTGGTCGTCTGCGCCGGGCTGGCCGCGGCGCTGAACCACTGGGGCCGCCTCGGGCACGCCCGCGACGACATCGTCGCCGCCGTGCGGGCCACGGTCCAGCTCACGGTGGTCGGCCTCGTCATCGCCGCGGTCCTGCGGTCCTGGGTGCTGACGCTGGCCTTCGTCGCGGTGATGCTGACCGTCGCCTCGGTCACCGCCGGGCGCCGGCTGGTGCGGGACGGGCCGTGGTGGTGGGCCTTCGTGCCGGTGGTCGGCGCCGCGGTGCCCGTCTCGGCCGGCCTCGTGCTGAGCGGGCTGGTCCCCCGCCAGACGATCGCGGTCGTGCCCGTCGTCGGCATCCTCATCGGCGGGGCGATGACCGCCACCACCATCTCCGGGCGCCGGTCGCTGGACGCCCTGCGGACCCGGCGGGGTGAGTACGAGGCGGCGCTGTCGATCGGCCTGCTCGACCGGGACGCCGCCCTCCTGGTCGCCCGCGACGACGCGGCCCTGGCGCTGCTGCCGGGGCTGGACCAGACGCGGACCGTCGGCCTGGTCACCCTGCCGGGGGCGTTCGTCGGGATGCTGCTCGGCGGCGCCTCCCCGCTGCAGGCGGCCGCGGTCCAGCTGCTGGTGCTCGTCGGCCTGCTGCTCGTGCAGTCGGTCGCGGTGCTGGCCACCCTGGAGCTCGTCGCCCGGGGGCAGCTGCGCACCTGAGGGCGCACGGCAAATCGTGTGGTGGCGCCGCACGCCGGCGGCTAGCGTGGCCGGCCGACCGGAGGAGCACACCATGGAGCAGATCAGCCCGCGGCTGAGGAGCTGGGCCTCCATCCTCGACCCCGCGACCCGTGAGCAGGCCCTCAACACCTCCCGGATGCCGTTCATCTACCCCCACGTCGCCCTGATGCCGCGACGCCCACCTGGGCAAGGGGGCGACCGTCGGCAGCGTCATCCCCACGCTCGGCGCGATCATCCCCGCCGCCGTGGGGGTCGACATCGGCTGCGGCATGGTCGCCCTGCGCACCCAGCTCACCGCGCGGGACCTGCCGGCCGACCGGCGCGCCGTACGGGTGGCGATCGAGGACGCGGTGCCGCTCTCGGCGGGCCGCTACAACCGCACGGTCAGCCGCGACCACACCTCGTCGCGGGTCGCGGACCTGGAGCACCGGGCCCAGGAGGCGGGCGTCGACCCCGACCGGTACGCGCGGACCTGGCGGCTGCAGCTGGGCACGCTCGGCTCGGGCAACCACTTCATCGAGATCAGCCTGGACGAGGAGGACCGGGTCTGGCTGTTCCTGCACTCGGGCTCGCGAGGCGTCGGCAACAAGATCGCGCAGCACCACATCGAGGTGGCGCGCCGGCTGGCCGGGCAGTGGTGGATCGCGCTGCCCGAGCGCGACCTGGCCTACCTCGTGGAGGGCACCGAGGAGTTCGCGGCGTACCTGCGCGACCTCGGGTGGGCCCAGCACTTCGCCCTGCTCAACCGCGAGGAGATGATGGACCGCCTGGTGGCCTGCGTCGAGAAGTGGGTCGGGCAGCAGGTCGTGGCCAGCGAGACGGTCAACTGCCACCACAACTACACCGCACGCGAGCGGCACTTCGGCAAGGACGTGTGGCTCTCGCGCAAGGGCGCCATCGACGCCGCAGCGGGGGTGCCCGGGCTCATCCCGGGCAGCATGGGCACGCGGTCCTACGTCGTGGTCGGCAGGGGCAACGCCGTGGCGCTGAGCTCCGCACCCCACGGCGCCGGGCGGCAGTACAGCCGTGCCGCGGCGCGTCGGACGTTCACCCAGGACGACCTGCGCGCGGCCATGGGCGGCATCGAGTACCGCGACACCGACGCCTTCGTGGACGAGATCCCCGGCGCCTACAAGGACATCGACGTCGTGATGCGCGACGCGGCCGACCTCGTCGAGGTCCGCCACACGCTGCGCCAGGTCGTCAACGTCAAGGGCGACTGAGTACGGCGGGCCGTGGGCGGCGGGCACGGGAGGGCGAGGGCCCGTGCCGGCCGTCACCGGCGGTCAGTGCACCCCCACCTGGTCCATCAGGAAGGCGAGCTCCCAGGCGTACTGCGTCCAGGCGTCGTACCGCCCGCTGCGGCCGCCGTGGCCGGCCACCATCTCGGTGCGCAGCAGGATCGGGCGCTTGACCTCGTCGTTGGTCACCGTCTCGCGCAGCCGCGCGACCCACTTGGCCGGCTCGACGTAGTGCACCCGCGTGTCGTTCAGGCTGGTCGTCGCGAGGATCGCGGGGTACTCGCGCGCCGTGACGTTCTCGTACGGCGTGTAGGAGCGCATGTAGCGGTAGACCTCGGGGTCCTGCAGCGGGTTGCCCCACTCCTCCCACTCCGGCACGGTCAGCGGCAGCGACGGGTCCAGGATCGTGGTCAGCGCGTCGACGAACGGCACCGCGGCGTGCACCGCGCGGAACCGGTCGGGCGCCATGTTGACCACGGCCCCGATCAGCAGTCCGCCGGCCGAACCGCCCTCTGCGACAAGCCGGTCCGGCGCGACCCAGCCGGTCTCGACGAGGTGGTCGGCGCAGGCGATGAAGTCGGTGAACGTGTTGACCTTGCGGTCCATCTTGCCGTCGTCGTACCAGCGGCGGCCCATCTCGCCGCCGCCGCGGACGTGGGCCATCGCGTAGACGAAGCCGCGGTCGAGCAGGGAGAGCCGGGCCACGGAGAAGTACGGGTCGTAGGTGATCTCGTAGGCGCCGTAGCCGTAGAGCAGCCCGGGCGCGGTGCCGTCCGGCTCGGTCCCGCGGCGGTAGACCAGCGAGATCGGCACCCTCGTCCCGTCGGGCGCGGTGGCCCACTCACGTCGCTGCTCGTACGCCGCCGGGTCGTAGCCGCCGAGGACCGGCTGGCGCTTGAGCAGGGTCAGCTCGCCGGTCGCCACGTCGTAGTCGGAGATGGTGCGCGGGGTCACGAGCGACTCGAACACCACCTGCAGCGCCGTCGCGTCGTACTCGGGGTTGTTGCCCGTGCCCACCGAGTAGAGCGGCTCGTCGAAGGTGATCTCGCGGGCGGGCCCGAAGCCGGCCGGTGAGGAGTCGCGCGGCAGGACCCGCAGGGCGGTGAGCCCCTCGCGCCGCAACGACACGACCACGTGCCCGGCGAACGCCTCGACGTCGACGATCCGCTCCCCCGGCTGCGACGCGACGAACGGGGTCCACTGCTCCGGGCCGGTCGCCTCCAGCGGCGCCTGGGCGATGTCGAAGTCGGGGTTGTCGGCGTTGTGGGTGATCAGCAGCCGGTCGCCGGCGGGCTCGACGTCGTACTCCACGCCCTCGCGGCGGGGCGCCACGACGCGCGGCGGCTCCAGCGGGGTCGCGGCGTCGAGCAGGCGGATCTCGGTGGTCAGCTTGGACCCGCTCGCGATGACCACGAAGCGGTCGTCGCGCGAGGAGCCCAGGCCGGTCCAGAAGCGCGCGTCGTCCTCCTGGAAGACCAGCACGTCGGCCTCGGCAGGAGTGCCGACCTCGTGCCGCCAGACCTGGAACGGGCGCCACGAGTCGTCGAGCCGGGTGTAGAAGACGTAGCGGCCGTCCAGCGACCACACCACGCCGTAGCCGATGTCGGTCACCGACGTCGTCGAGGACCTCGCCGGTCTGGATGTCCTTGATCCGCAGGGCGAACCGCTCGTCGCCCTCGACGTCGACGGCGTAGGCGATGCGGTCGCCGGCGTGGTCGACCTCGAAGGCCCCGAGGGAGAAGAACTCCTGCCCCTGCGCCTCCACGTTGCCGTCGAGGAGCACCTGCTCGCCCTCGGGCGCGATCCCGGCCTCCAGCACGGGGCGGCCCTGCCCCGGCACGACGCGGACCCGGCACTGGGCGGGGTACTGCTTGCCCTCGAAGGTGCGGGAGTAGTACCACCACCCGCGGTAGGCGGCCGGCACGCTGAGGTCGGTCTCCTGGGTGCGCGAGCGGATCTCCTCGAAGATCGCCGAGCGCAGCGGCTCGAGGTGGGCGGTGCGCTCCTCGGCCCACGCGTTCTCCGCCTCGAGGTGCGCGATGACCTCGGGGTCGTCCTTGTCGCGCAGCCACTCGTAGGGGTCGACGACGCGGTCGCCGTGGTGCTCCCGGACGTGCTCGACCCGTTTGGCGCGCGGAGGGGTAGACATGGGTGCAGCCTAGTTACCGCGTTCCGCGACCGTGTCCGGAGGACCCATGCCCCCGCGTACCTCGACCCTGACCACCCGGTGCGTCGTGGCCGGGGGCGGCCCCGGCGGGATGATGCTGGGCTACCTGCTGGCGCGGGCCGGCGTCGACGTGGTGGTGCTGGAGAAGCACGCCGACTTCCTGCGCGACTTCCGCGGCGACACCATCCACCCCTCGACGCTGGAGGTCATCCGGGAGCTGGGCCTGATGGACCGGTTCCGGCCGCTTGCTGCAGAACGAGATCCGGGGGCTGGACGTCGTCGTGTCCGGTCACCGGATCACCCTGGTGGACTTCTCCACGCTGCGGCTGCCGTACGCCTTCCTCGGGCTGATGCCGCAGTGGGACTTCCTGGACTTCCTGGCGGCGGAGGCGCGGCGCTTCCCCACCTTCCACCTGGTGATGGAGGCGGAGGTGACCGGGCTGCGCTGGGACCGCGGGCGGGTCCGCGGCGTGATCGCCAGCACGCCCGACGGCGTGCTGGAGGTGGCGGCCGAGCTGACCGTCGCAGCGGACGGCCGCGCGTCCCGGGTCCGGTCGCTGGCCGGCCTGGCGGTGCGCGAGCTCGGGGTCCCGATCGACGTGCTGTGGTTCCGCCTGCCCAAGCCGCAGCCGGCGCCGCCCACCACGCTGGCCTACCTCGACGGCGGTGACGTGGTCCTGACGATCGACCGTGGCGAGCTACTACCAGGGCGGGATGCTGATCCCCAAGGGGGACCTCGCCCGGATGCGGGCCGCCGGCCTGCCGGCCCTGCGCGAGCGCCTCGTGCGCGCCGCCCCGGTCCTGCGCGACGCCGTCGGCACGCTCGACTCCTGGGACCAGGTCAAGCTGCTGTCGGTGCAGGTCAACCGGCTGCGGCGGTGGCACCGCCCCGGGCTGCTGTGCATCGGCGACGCGGCCCACGCGATGTCGCCGGCCTTCGGGGTCGGGGTCAACTACGCGGTGCAGGACGCCATCGCCGCCGCGAACCTGCTGGCCGGCGACCTGCGCCGCGGGCCGGTGCCCGATGAGGCCCTGGCCCGGGTGCAGCGGCGGCGTGAGCTGCCGGTGCGGCTGATGCAGCCGATCCAGCTGCTGCTGCACCG
Source organism: uncultured Actinomycetota bacterium (assembly GCA_963724015.1). Classification (GTDB taxonomy): domain Bacteria; phylum Actinomycetota; class Actinomycetes; order Actinomycetales; family Dermatophilaceae; genus CAVRTM01. Next base: position 260,029 of record CAVRTM010000014.1, on the reverse strand, counting down.
GCGCGTGATCCACCCCGGCGGGCCGTTGGCCCGGGTGCCCGCGGCCGTTCCCGCTCCGTTCCGGCTGCTGGGGCGTGCCGTGCAGCCGGTGGCGCAGCGCGCCGCGGCCCGGCTGGTGGGCCTGGGGTTCCGCCCGGAGCGGGTCCGGACGCCGCCGTGAGGGCGGGACCGGCGCTCAGCCGCTGAGGCAGGCCGGCCCGAGCAGCGCCTTGAGGTCGCCGAACAGCGCCGGTGAGGCCGTGACGCGCAGCGAGTCGTCCAGCCGCATCATCACCGAGCGCCCCGGCTGGGTGAGCTTGAGGTGCACCTCGGTGACGCCGGGGTGCTCGCCGAGGACGGTCCGGATCCGCTCGGCCACCCCGTTGGTGGCCCGCGTGAGCGGCAGGGACACCACGACCGGGCCGCGCGGGCCCTCCTTGATGTCGGGGAGGGTGAGCTCCTGGGCGAAGATCGTCGGGGTCTCCTCGCGCCGGTTGAGCCGGCCGCGCACCACGCAGACCACGTCGTGGCTGAGCATCGTGGAGACGGTCATGTAGGCCGAGGGGAAGAACAGGCACTCGATGGCGCCGTCGAGGTCCTCGACGGTCGCGATCGCCCAGAGGTCACCCTTCTTGGTCCGCTTGATCTGCAGTCCGGTGATCAGCCCGGCCACGGTGACGTTGGTGCCGTCGGGCTTGCTGTCGTCGCCGGTCAGCGCGGCGATCGAGGTGTCGGCGTGCTGGGACAGGACGTGCTCGATGCCGAAGAGCGGGTGGTCGGAGACGTAGAGCCCGAGCATCTCGCGCTCGAAGGCCAGCAGCGTCTGCTTGTCCCACTCGATCGTGGGGATCTGCGGCAGGACGGCGAAGTCGACCGAGTCGCCACCGTCGGCGTCGTCGCCGAACCCGCCGAAGAGCGAGTCCTGGCCGATGGCCTCCTTGCGCTTGATGTCGACGAACGCGTCGACGTAGTCCTCGTGCACCCGGACCAGGCCCTGCCGGGTGTGCTGCAGGTCGTCGAACGCACCGGCCTTGACCAGCGACTCGATGGTGCGCTTGTTGCAGACCACGGCCGGGGCCTTGCTGAGGAAGTCCTTGAACGAGGTGTAGCGGCCCTTGTCCTGGCGCGCCGCAACGATGCCGTCCACGACGTTGGCGCCGACGTTGCGGATCGCGGCCAGGCCGAAGCGGATGTCGGTGCCGACCGCGGTGAAGTTGGCCGAGGACTCGTTGACGTCGGGCGGGAGCACCTTGATGCCCATGCGCCGGCACTCGTTGAGGTAGAGCGCGGACTTGTCCTTGTCGTCGCGCACGCTGGTGAGGACCGCGGCCATGTACTCGGCCGGGTAGTTGGCCTTGAGGTAGGCCGTCCAGTACGACACCAGGCCGTAGGCGGCGCTGTGGGCCTTGTTGAAGGCGTAGTCCGAGAACGGGACCAGGACGTCCCAGAGCGCCTTGATCGCGGCCGGGCTGAAGCCGCCTGCCACCATCCCGGCCTCGAAGCCGACGTACTCGGCGTCGAGCACCTCGCGCTTCTTCTTGCCCATGGCGCGGCGCAGCAGGTCGGCCTTGCCGAGCGTGTAGCCGGCGAGCTTCTGGGCGATCTCCATCACCTGCTCCTGGTAGACGATCAGACCGAACGTCGTACCGAGGGTGGGCTCGAGGGCCTCTGCGAGCTCGGGGTGGGGGTAGGAGACCTCCTGCTGCTTGTTCTTGCGCAGCGCGTAGTTGGTGTGGCTGTTGGCGCCCATCGGGCCGGGGCGGTAGAGGGCACCGACGGCCGAGATGTCCTCGAAGTTGTCGGGCTTCATCAGCCGCAGCAGGGCCCGCATGGGGCCGCCGTCGAACTGGAACACCCCGAGGGTGTCGCCGCGCCCGAGCAGCTCGTAGGTCGCCGGGTCGTCCAGGGTCTTGCTCAGCTCGTCGAGGTCGATCTCCTCACCGCGGTTGGTGCGGACGTTGAGCAGGGCGTCGTCCAGGATCGTGAGGTTGCGCAGGCCCAGGAAGTCCATCTTGACCAGGCCGAGCGTCTCGCAGCTCGGGTAGTCGAACTGGGTGATGATCTGGCCGTCCTGCTCGCGGCGCATGATCGGGATGAGGTCCAGCAGCGGCTCGCTGGACATGATGACCCCGGCGGCGTGGACGCCCCACTGGCGCTTCAGGCCCTCGAGGCCGAGCGCGGTCTTGACGACCTCCTGGGCCTGGGGGTCCTCGTCGTGGACCTGGCGGAACTCCATCGCCTCGGCGTAGCGCTTGTGGCTGGGGTCGAAGATCCCGCTGAGCGGGATGTCCTTGCCCATGATCGCCGGCGGCATCGCCTTGGTGAGCTTCTCGCCCATCGCGAAGGGGAAGCCCATCACCCGGGAGGCGTCCTTGACCGCCTGCTTGGCCTTGATCGTGCCGTAGGTGACGATCTGGGCGACCCGCTCCTCGCCGTACTTGTCGCTGACGTAGCGGATCACCTCGCCGCGGCGGCGCTCGTCGAAGTCGACGTCGAAGTCGGGCATCGACATGCGCTCGGGGTTGAGGAACCGCTCGAAGATCAGGCCGTGCTGCAGCGGGTCGAGGTCGGTGATCTTCATCGCGTAGGCGGCCATCGAGCCCGCACCCGAACCACGGCCGGGGCCGACGCGGATGCCCTGGGACTTGGCCCAGCCGATGAAGTCGGCGACGACGAGGAAGTAGCCGGGGTAGCCCTTGCCGACGATGACCTCGGTCTCGTACTCGGCCTGGCGGCGGACGGCGTCGGGGATGCCGCCCGGGTAGCGGTCGCGCAGGCCCTTCTCGACCTCCTTGATGAACCAGGAGGTCTCGTCCTCACCCTCCGGGCAGGGGAAGCGCGGCATGAACCGGCCCTCGCCCTCGGTGAAGGACACGTCGCAGCGCTCGGCGATGAGCAGCGTGTTGTCGCACGCCTCGGGCAGCTCGCGCCACTGGTGGCGCATCTGCTCGGGGGACTTGAGGTAGAACTCGTCGGCGTCGAACTTGAACCGGCCCGGGTCCATCAGGGTCGAGCCGGACTGCACGCACAGCAGCGCCGCGTGGGCCTTGGCGTCCTCGGCCTTGGTGTAGTGCAGGTCGTTGGTCGCGAGCAGCGGCAGCCCGAGGTCCTTGGCGAGGCGCAGCAGGTCCTTCATGGCCCGGCGCTCGACGTCGATGCCGTGGTCCATGACCTCGCAGTAGAAGTTCTCGGCGCCGAAGATGTCGCGGAACTCCGCGGCCGCCGCCACCGCCTCCTTGTACTGGCCGAGGCGGATGCGGGTCTGGATCTCCCCCGACGCGCAGCCGGTCGTGGCGATGAGGCCGTCGCCGTAGGTCGAGAGCAGCTCGCGGTCCATCCGCGGCTTGAAGTAGTAGCCCTCCATGGACGCCAGCGAGGACATCCGGAACAGGTTGTGCATGCCGTTGTTGTTGCGCGCCAGCAGCGTCATGTGGGTGTAGGCACCCGAGCCCGACACGTCGTCCCGACCGCCGTCGCCGAACTTGACCCGCGTGCGGTCGGTGCGGTGCGTGCCCGGGGTGACGTAGGCCTCGACGCCGATGATCGGCTTGACCCCGTGCTTCTGGGACTTCTTCCAGAACTCGTAGGCACCGAAGACGTAGCCGTGGTCGGTCGTCGCGAGGGCCGGCATGCCCATCCGGGCCGCGTTCTCGAACAGCTCGTCGATGCGGGCGGCACCATCGAGCATGGAGTACTCGGTGTGCACGTGCAGGTGGACGAACGAGTCACGCGGAGCGGGGAGGGAGGACATCGAGAAGGAGTCTAAGCCCGGGCTCCGACAGCCCGTGAGCGGCCGCGCGTGTCGTCGCGTGTCGCCGTACGACGTGCGCCGTGCCCTCCTGCGACGCACCCGTATGGCGCCGTACGACGCGCCCCAGTCGCGCCGTACGGCACGCGGCGACCGCCGTGGACAGCACGTTCTTGGGCCCCGTACGGCGGCGCCGCAGCGACGCGCCGTGCGGGGGCCGCGGTCAGGCGCTGACGCGGTCCAGTGCCGTCTGCAGGTCCTCGGGGTAGGGGCTCTCGAACCGGACCGGCTGGCCGGTGCCGGGGTGCTCGAAGGCCAGGCCCACCGCGTGCAGCCACTGCCGCTGCAGGCCGAGCCGGGCCGCGAGCACGGGGTCGGCACCGTAGGTCAGGTCACCGGCGCAGGGGTGGCGCAGCGCGGAGAAGTGGACCCGGATCTGGTGCGTGCGCCCGGTCTCGAGGTGGACCTCCACCAGGGAGGCCGAGCGGAAGGCCTCGACCACCTCGTAGTGGGTGATGCTCGGCTTGCCGTCGGAGAGGACCGCGAACTTGTAGTCGTGCCCGGGGTGCCGCCCGATCGGCGCGTCGATGGTGCCGCGCACCGGGTCGGGCAGGCCCTGCACGAGGGCGTGGTAGGTCTTGTCCACCGTGCGCTCCTTGAAGGCGCGCTTGAGCGCGGTGTAAGCGCGCTCGCTCTTGGCCACGACCATCAGGCCGCTCGTGCCGACGTCGAGGCGGTGCACGATGCCCTGCCGCTCGGAGGCGCCCGAGGTGGAGATGCGGTAGCCCGCGGCAGCCAGGCCGCCGATGACGGTCGGACCGGTCCACCCGACACTCGGGTGCGCGGCCACGCCGACCGGCTTGTCCACGACCACGAGGTCGTCGTCGTCGTGGACGATCCTCATGCCGGGCACCGGTGCCGCCACCAGCTCGGGGCCGGCCGCAGCGCCGGTGTCGGGCAGGGACACCTCCAGCCACGCGCCGGCCACGACCCGGTCGGACTTGCCGACCGAGCGCTGGTCGAGGGTCACCGCGCCGGCGGCGGCCAGGTCGGCGGCCTTGGTGCGGGAGAGACCGAACAGGCGCGCGAGCGCGGCGTCGACCCGCTCACCCTCGAGGCCGTCGGGGACGGACAGGGACCGCAGGTCAGCCATGTCGCTGCACCCCGTCCGCGCCGTGCTTGGGAGCGTGCTGCGGGGCGCGGGCCCCGTCGACACCGATGCCGCGCAGCGCGAGGAAGCCGATCAGCACGGCCGCCGAGACGACGGCCGAGTCGGCGAGGTTGAAGATCGGCCAGTGCGGCAGCTGCAGGAAGTCCACGACGTGCCCGCGGCCCGGGCCCGGCGGCCGCACCATCCGGTCGGTGAGGTTGCCCACGGAGCCGCCGAGCAGGAGGCCGAGGGCCCACGCCCACCCCAGGCTGCCCAGACGCCTGCTCGTGGCCACGATCACCGCGACGACGCTGCAGGCCACAAGCGTGAGGACCCACGTGTAGCCGGTGCCGATCGAGAACGCCGCGCCGGGGTTGCGGATGAGGTCCAGCTGCAGGACCGCGCCGACCAGGTGCCGCGGCTGCTCCGGCGGCAGTGCCGCGACCGCCCACGCCTTGGTCAGCTGGTCGGCGATGTAGACGGTGACCGCTGCGCCGATGAGCACGGTGAACAGCGATCGACGAGTTCGTGCCGGACGGCCGGGCGGGGTGGAGGGGGACGGGAGGGACGGCGTCGGTGACGCGTCCGGCACGGGGGAAGGAATTAGCGGCGCTCCTGCTTCTGCTTGCATGACCTGCATAGGGTCGCACGTGGGAAGGCCTGAAGGCGAAGTTTGCCCACCGGGTTGGCGCAGGACTCGCAGATGCCGTAGGTCCCGAGGGCGATCCGCTCCAGGGCGTGCTCGCTCTGGTCGAGCATCTCGCGGGAGTTGTTGGCCAGCGAGATCTCCTGCTCGCGCTCGAACGTCGCGGTGCCCGCGTCGGCCTGGTCGTCACCCGCGCCGTCTCCGGCGTCGCGCATCAGCCCGGCCAGGTCGTGCTCGGCGACGGTGATCTCGGCGCGCAGCCGCAGCACGTCGGACTCGAGCTCGGCCTGCACCTCCGCCAGCTCGGCGGCCGTCCACGGAGACTCGTCCTCCCGGACCGCGAGCTCGCTCGGGGGCGTCGCCGTCCGGCTGTCGACGCTGCTGGGCTTGGCGGCCGCCGCCGAGCTGCGTCCGGTCCGGCGCACCGGCGACCTCCTGGCTGTCGTCGGGGCGACCACGGGCGCCGCGCTCTGGGCAGGGGCCGACGTCGCCGGGAGGGGCTCGCGGGCGGGGGCGGCCTTGCGGGCCGAAGCGGCCTTGCGGGGAACGGCGGCCTTCTTCTGCGGCGCCGCCTTCTTGGCGGGGGTGCTGCTCACGCCCGCCACCGGGCCCCCGCTGGCGCCCGGGGTCCCCACCGGCGGGACGTCGTGGGCCGCTCGCCGGGAGGCGGCAGGCCGGGCGGATGCCGCCCGGGGGGCGGGCTCTGCCGCCATGCTGCGCGCTCGCGAGGCCGTGGCCTTGCCGGTCGAGGTGGGCTTGCTCACGGGCATGGTGTGGCCCTTCCGCAGTGGCGTGGCGCTCAACCCCTGAAGCGCGGACAGGTGGCGAGGATAGAGCCATCCGCCGTGCGACTCAATGGTGTGACGACGTAGGTTGTGCGCCCTGCTCGCGCCGCCTCCGCCCGCGGCGGGCTCGCCGGCGGCCCGCAGGCGCTTCGTCGTACCGCCGCCGCCGCGCGGTCGTCACGGCGCCGCGCCGTCGTACCGGCGCCGCCACCACCGGGCGCACGCAGGGCGCCGACCGGCACGGGTCGGCGCCCTGCGTGGCGGAACGAGGCGGACCTCAGCCCTGCTGGGCGTCGCCCTGCTCGTCCCGTGTGGCTGCCTGGGAGGCCTCGGAGGCCTCGGAGCGCCCGCTCTGGTCACCGCCGGCCGACTCGAGGTCCTGCAGCTGGGACTCGAGGTAGGACTTCAGCCTGGCCCGGTAGTTGCGCTCGAACGAGCGCAGCTCGGCGATCTTCTTCTGCAGCAGGTCGCGCTCCTGGCCGAGCTCGCCGAGGATCGCCTGCTTCTGCTGCTGGGCCTGGCCGACCATGCCGGTGGACTGGTCGCGGGCCTCCCGGATCATCGTGTCGTGCCGGGTGGTCGCCTCGGCGATCAGCTCGTCGTGCTGCCGCTGGGCGGTGTCCAGCAGCTCATCGTGGCGCTTCTGCCCGGTCTCCAGGAGCTCGTCGTGGCGCCGCTGGGCGCTGGCGACGAGCTCGTCGTGCTTGGTCTGGGCCTCGCCCACCACCCGGTCGTGGTGCTCCTGCCCCTCGGCGATGAGCCGGTCACGGGTGCTCTGCCCCTCGGCGACGTGCTCGTCGTGCAGCTTCTGGGCCAGGGCGATGACACCGGCGGCACCGGCGGCGCCTCCGAGCCCGGCCGCGTCGGCGCCATCGGCCTCGCCCGCGGTGTCCTGCGCACCACGGCTGCCTTCCGCGCCGGCGGTGGACCGCAGCCGGTCGGCCGACTCGGCCTCGGCCCTGGTGGCGGCGTCGCGGGCCCGGGCGATGCGCTCGGCCGCGTCCTTCTCCGCCTGCTCGGCCTCGGCACGCGCCGCCGCGACACGCGCGGCCGCCTCCGCTGCGCCTGCTCGGCGCCGTCGCCGCCCGCTCCGGCGGAGACCTTGGCGGTGACGGTCGGCGCGCTCGTGGAGGTGGCGCCCGCGGTGGTCGCCGGCCCGGCACCGTCGCCCTTGCGGCAGTTGGCGAGCTGGGTGGACAGGTCGTCGCGCTCCTGGGTCAACCGCCGCAGCTCGGCCACGACCTCGTCGAGGAAGTCGTCGACCTCCTGCTCGTCGTAGCCACGCCGGAACTGGGTCGCCGTGAAGTTCTTGTTGAGGACATCCTCGGGAGTGAGCGCCATGTGGTCACCTCGGTCGAGCCGGTCAGAGACGGGACCACCGTAGCGAACCACGCCGGCTCACCGGAGGGGGGACGTCCACGCCCGGCGGCGTGCCGCTCTGAGTGCCGCTCTGCCCGCTCCGCGTGCCGCCCCGGGCCTCACGCTCGGCGTGCCGCCCCGGGCATCAGGGGATCACGCTCAACAGGATCGACACCCCGAGCATGAGGACGAGGAACGCGAGGTCGAGGCGGATCGACCCCAGGGAGAGCGGCGGGATCAGCCGGCGCAGGAACTTCAGCGGCGGGTCGGTGACGGTGTAGACCGCCTCGGCCGCCACGAGGACCGGCCCGCTGGGGCGCCACTCGCGGGCCAGCGCCTGCACCCAGTCCAGCACCAGGCGACCGATGAGGGCCAGGAAGAAGAGGTAGAGCGCCAGGCGCAGCAGGGAGAGGAGGACCATGGGCTCAGTCTGACGGGTGGAGGCAGGAAAGGACGAGGGCGGGCGGCCGAGGCCGCGGTCAGCTCTGGTTGAAGAAGCCGCGGGCGGTCTTGGGAGCCTCGGCCTCCTCGGCGGTGACCTCGACGTGGGCGGGCGAGAGCAGGAACACCTTGCTGGTGACCCGCTCGATGGCGCCGTGCAGACCGAACACCAGGCCGGCGGCGAAGTCGACCAGGCGCTTGGCGTCGGCGTCGTCCAGGTCGGTGAGGTTCATGATCACCGGGGTGCCCTCGCGGAAGGCCTCACCGATGTTCTTGGCCTCGTTGTAGGTCCGCGGGTGGATCGTCGTGATGCGGTTGAGACCGCCGACCTCGACGTCGCGGACCACCCGGGCGACCGGGGTGCGCTGCGGCAGCGGCGTGACCGCGGCGGAGCGCTCCTCGCGGGCGTGCGGCTGCTCCGCCCGGGCCGGCTCCTTGTCGTAGTCCTCGTAGTCGTCGTACGCGTCGTAGCGCTCGTCCTCCTCGGCCAGCCCGAGGTACACCATCGTCTTGCGCAGCGCCCCAGCCATCCGAGCTCCTTGGTCCTTGCGTCGTGGTTCGTCGTCGTGGGTGCGTGCACACCGCTCTTCGCCCCGAAACTACCGAAGCGGCGGGCGCGATCCGAGGATTGCGGTCCCGACACGCAGGTGTGTCGCCCCATTCGCCACCGCGTCCTCGAGGTCGCCGCTCATGCCCGCCGAGATCCAGCCGGCCTCCGGGTGGTCCGCCCGGACGCCGGCCGCCACCTCCCGCAGGCGGGCGAACGCCTGCGCGGGGTCGGCGCCGAGCGGCGCCACGGCCATCACCCCGCGCAGGTCCAGGTGCGGGCGCCTGCGCCACCTCGTCGGCCAGCCGGCGCACGTCGCTGCGGCCGCACCCCGCCGCGGCCCGGGGTCGTCGTCCAGGCTGACCTGCACGAGCGCCTGCACCCGTCGACCGGCGGCGGCGGCTCCGCGGTCGAGCGCGGCCACGACCTTGGTCCGGTCCACGGAGTGCACCGTGTCGGCGTAGCGCGCCACCGACGCCGGCCTTGCTGCTCTGCACCTGCCCGATGAAGTGCAGGTGCAGCGCGCGGCGGGTCGCCTCCGGGCCAGCTCGACGCACCTTGGCCGCCGCCTCCTGGTCGCGGCTCTCCCCCACGTCGCCGACCCCCAGGTCGGCCAGCAGCTCGAGGTCGGCGACGGGGAAGAACTTGGTCACCACCACCAGCGTGACGTCGGCGCGGTCCCGTCCCGCCGCGCCGCAGGCCGCGCGGATGCGGTGCCTCGCACCTGCGCGAGCCGGCTGGCCAGCTCGCGCCGGCGCTCCCGCCGTGCGGCGTCGCTCACCGGTCGGCCCCGCCGGGCAGCAGGCGTACGACGCCGGCGAAGCGACCGGTCTGCCGGTCCCGCCGGTAGGAGTACAGGTCGGGTGACTCGCGGGTGCAGCCCGGCACCCAGCGCACGGCCACGTCGAGGGCGCGCAGCTGGTCGACCACGCCGGCCGCCACGTCGATCGCCGGCGTCCCGGTCCACGACACCGTCGCGGACACCGCGCTCACCGCGGCGGCTTCCTCGCGCATCTGCGGCGGCACCTCGTAGCAGCGGCCGCAGACCGAGGGCCCGACGGCAGCGGTGATCGACGTGGCGCCGAGGCCCCGCATCACCGCGACGGTCCGGCCCACGATGCCCGCGGTCATGCCGGGGCGTCCGGCGTGGACGGCGGCGACGACGCCGGCGGCCGGGTCGGCCAGCAGCACCGGGGTGCAGTCGGCCACCAGGACCGCGAGGGCGAGGTCGGCGCTGGTCGTGACGAGCGCGTCGACCGCGGGCGCCGGGCCGGCCCAGGGGTCCGTCGACCACGTGCACGTCGGCGCCGTGGCACTGGTTCATGAAGAGCAGCCGCTCGCGGGGCACGCCCACGGCCGCGGCGACGCGAGCCGCGGTTCGTCTCGACGTCGGCCGGGTCGTCACCGACGTGACCGCCGAGGTTGAGGCCGTCCCACGGCGCCCGGCTGACACCGTCCGCGCGCGTCGGTGAACCCCCAGTCGACCCCGCTCGGTCCGCCGTCTGCGCCCACCGGGCCCTGCTCGCGCCATCGCCACACCCGCACCACGCTAACCGCACCGCGGTCAGGACGCGCCGCAGGGGCGGTCAGCCGGATCGGCTGACCGCCCCTGGCGCGCGAGGCTGGTGACGGACTACTTCAGGAAGTCCGGCACGTCCAGGTCGTCGTTGTCATCGAAGGTGACGGTGCGCGGCGGGCGCGCCACCGGCTCCTGCTGCTGACGGGCCGGCTCGGGCGCATGCTGCGGCTGCTGGCGCTGCTGGACCGGCTGCGGCTGCTGCGGGGCCGGCTGCTGCTGCGGCTGGTGCTGCGGCTGCTGGGCGGGCGCGCTGCTGGCTCTGGCTCGGGGCCGGCGGCACGGACGCGGCTGCTGCTGCTGGTAGCTCGGCTGACGCGGCTGCTCCTGGGCCTGCCCGCGCCCGTGCGACCCGGCGATCTGGCCGAGGGCCCGGTCGTCGCCCCGCTTGACCGGCCCGCCGCCGTCGAACCCGGCGGCGATGACGGTGACCCGGACCTCGTCGCCGAGGGCGTCGTCGATGACCGCGCCGAAGATGATGTTGGCCTCGGGGTGCGCCGCCTCCTGCACCAGGCGGGCGGCCTCGTTGATCTCGAACAGGCCGAGGTCGGACCCGCCCTGGATGGAGAGCAGCACGCCGTGGGCGCCGTCGATGCTCGCCTCGAGCAGCGGCGAGGAGATCGCCAGCTCGGCCGCCTGCACCGCGCGGTCGTCGCCGCGGGCCGAGCCGATGCCCATGAGCGCCGACCCGGCACCCTGCATGACGGACTTGACGTCGGCGAAGTCGAGGTTGATCAGGCCGGGCGTGGTGATCAGGTCGGTGATGCCCTGGACACCGGAGAGCAGCACCTGGTCGGCGCTGCGGAAGGCGTCGAGCATGCTGACGGCCCGGTCGCTGATCGACAGCAGCCGGTCGTTGGGGATGATGATGAGGGTGTCGACCTCCTCGCGGAGGTTGCTGATGCCCGACTCGGCCTGGTTGGCCCGGCGCCGTCCCTCGAAGGTGAACGGGCGGGTCACGACGCCGATGGTGAGGGCGCCGATGGACTTGGCGATCTTGGCCACGACCGGGCGCGCCACCGGTGCCGGTGCCGCCACCCTCACCCGCGGTGACGAACACCATGTCGGCCCCCTTGAGGACCTCCTCGATCTCCTCGGCGTGGTCCTCGGCCGCCTTCTTGCCGACCTCGGGGTCGGCGCCCGCACCGAGGCCTCGGGTGAGCTCGCGGCCGACGTCGAGCTTGACGTCGGCGTCGCTCATCAGCAGCGCCTGCGCGTCGGTGTTGATGGCGATGAACTCGACACCCTTGAGCCCGACCTCGATCATCCGGTTGATGGCATTCACACCGCCTCCACCGATGCCGACGACCTTGATAACGGCCAGGTAGTTCTGCGGTGCTGCCACGTCTGTGGGCCTCTCCTGAAACTTGGTGCGGGTCGCTGGCGGACTGCTGTCTGGCAGGAATCGTACGCGACTTCCCCGTCGCCCCTTCCGCCTCACCCGAGGGCTCAACGTCAACTGAAGGGTTATAGTTATGTCAACCGTGCCAAGGCATGACCGTATGGCCTTCCGTGCGGAGGTTCAACATGGCGCGCCGCGTGTCGTCCCGCGTTATCGGGTGATGGGGGTCCGGGGAGCGCTGACGTCCACCAGTCGGACCCCCTTCTGCTTGGCCAGGGCGGTCATGACCTCGACCTTGAGTTGAGGTTCGGACGCGCCGCCCCAGACCACGGTCACCCTGCCCAGCTTCAGGGTCACCAGGTTGGCCGTGCTCACCCGGATGTCGGTGACCTCGCGCCGCTGCTGGCCGCTCATGGCGTCGAGCACCGAGATCGCGGCCAGCAGGGCGTCCCGTCCCGGCGTGCCGCCCGCGGCCGTGATGACCGGCACGCCCTGCGGCGGCGAGGCGACCGTGGCGTAGACGACGCCGTCCTTGTCCGCAACCTGTACTTGACCTTGAGGGTTAGTGAAGGCCAGGACCGGCTGCCGGAGGCTGGCGGCGATGACGACGGTGCGTGGCCACGAGCGGGCCACCGACACCTCGGCGAGCGTCCCGCTGTCGATCACCCGCCGAGCGATGGCGTCGGTGTCCAGGCGCGCGAGGGGCGTGCCGACCGGGACGTCGGCCCGGCGCCGGATGTCGGCGGCGGCGGCGGCCGGGACCCCCTCGACCCGGACCGTGCGGGCCGCGAGGACCGGGCTCATCTCGACCAGCCAGAAGGCCCCGCCGAGGACGGCGACGACCGCGAGCCCCCAGGCCGCCAGCAGCCACGGACGGCGGCGCACGGCGGCCGCGCGCGCGGCGAAGCGCGAGCGGGAGGAGGCGAGCCCGACGGCGCCGGGTCGCGCGCGGGGCCGCGGCGGCACGGTCCGCCGCGGCGCCGGGCCCGACCGGCCTCGCTGTCCGGCTCGATCCGCCGGGCCCCCGGGATCCGCTCGCCCTTGCCAGGGTCGCCGCGCGGGCCGGCCGGCGACCGGCGCTCCTCGAGCAGGCGCAGCACCTCCGGCCCGACGAGGGTGACGTCACCGGCGCCGACGGTCAGGACGAGGTCGCCCGGGCGGACGAGGCCCGGCGACCACTGGGGCGGCCTGCGACCAGGACGGGACGTAGTGGGTCTCGACGCGGCCGGCGACGCGGTCGGCCACGAGGGCGCCGCTGATGCCCGGCACGGGGTCCTCACGGGCGGCGTAGACGTCCATGACGACGACGACGTCGGCGGGTGAGAGGGCAGCGGCGAGGTCGCCCGCGAAGTCGCGGGTGCGCGAGTAGAGGTGGGGCTGGAACACCACGACGAGTCGTCCCGGCGCGGCCTGCTCGACCCCGGTCTCGACGACGGCCGCGACCTTGCCGGGGTTGTGGGCGTAGTCGTCGACCACCCTGACCCCGTCGGCCTCCCCCTTGAGCTCGAACCGGCGGCGGGTCCCGGTGAAGCCGGCCAGGCCCGCGAGGAGCCGGTCCGGGTCCTGGCCGAGGCCGGCGGTGCCGGCGAGGAACGCGGCGGTGGCATTGAGCAGGTTGTGCCGTCCGGGGATGCCGATCTGCAGGCGGCGCACGGGCGCGCCGGCCTGGTGCAGCTCCGCGGACGAGGTGAGCCCCGAGCCTGCGGGCTCGGCGAGCCGGACGTCGCTGTCGGCGGAGAAGCCGTAGCTGAGGACGCGCACGCCCTCGGCGCGCGCGACCTCGGCGAGAGCGCGGGAGCCCTCGTCGTCGGCGCAGGTGACCAGCAGCCCACCGTGCGACACCGTGCGCGCGAACCGGACGTAGGCGTCCTGGACCGCCTCGAACGAGCCGTAGAAGTCCAGGTGGTCGGGCTGGACGTTGGTGACGATGGCGACCTCGGGCCGGTAGACCAGGAAGGAGCCGTCGCTCTCGTCCGCCTCGGCGACGAAGACCTCGCCGGTGCCGTGGTGGGCGTTGGTGCCGTGCTTGGCCAGCTCGCCGCCGACGGCGAAGGACGGGTCGGCGCCGCAGGCCTGCAGGGCGACGGTGAGCATCGACGTCGTCGTGGTCTTGCCGTTGGCCCCGGCCACGGCGACCCGGCGCGGCCCTGCATCAGGGCGGCCAGCGCCTGGCTGCGGTGCAGCACCCGCAGCCCCCGGGCGCGGGCGGCGGCGAGCTCGACGTTGGACTCGCGGATCGCCGAGGAGATGACCACGGTGTCCACGTCGTCGACGAGGGCGGCGTCGTGGCCGACGTGCACGCCGGCGCCCTCCACCGCGAGGGCCCGCAGGACCAGGGAGTCCTTGGCGTCCGAGCCGGTGACGGGGATGCCCCGGGCCAGCATCACCCGCGCGACACCGGACATCCCGGCGCCACCGATGGCGATGAAGTGCACCCGTCCCAGCGTCGTCGCCTCCGGGACGTCGGCAGTGAAGTCGAAGCGCGTGCTGGGCGTGCTCACCGCGGGACCCCTCGTCCGAGCGCTGCGGAGCGGACCATGTCGGCCAGCCGCTCGTCGGCCTCGCGCTCGCCCACGCCGGCAGCGGCCGCGGCCATGGCCTCCAGCCGCCGCGCGTCGCCGAGCAGAGGGAGCAGCACCGTGTCGACCCACGCCGGCGTGACCTCGCCGTCGTCGACGAGGACTCCCCCACCGGCCGCGACGACGTCGGCGGCGTTGACCCGCTGCTCGCCGTTGCCGATCGGCAGGGGGACGTAGACCGCCGGCAGCCCGACGGCGGTCAGCTCGCAGACGGTGTTGGCCCCCGACCGTGCGACCACCAGGTCGGCGGCGGCGTAGGCCAGCTCCATGCGGTCGACGTACGGGACGACGACGTAGGGCGGCGCCGGACGCGGTCGCTGCCCGGGTCGAACTCCTTGCCCAGCCCGCTGACGTGCAGCACCTGCACGCCGGCCGCTCTGCAGCGCCTCGACGCGTCCGGCGAACGTGGTGTTGAGCCGCTGCGCGCCCAGCGACCCGCCGGTGACCAGCAGCGTGGGCCGGGCGTCGGACAGCCCGAAGTGGGCGAGCGCCTCGTCGCGCCGGGCGGCGCGGTCGAGCTGGGCGATCTCGCGGCGCAGCGGCATGCCGACCACGGTCGCGTGGGGCAGCACCGTCGAGGCGAACGTCGTCGCGACGTACCGCGTCATGCGGGCGCCCAGCCGGTTGGCCAGCCCGGGCCGGGAGTTCTGCTCGTGGACGACGATCGGGATGCGCCGGCGCCGCGCGGCCAGGTAGGCCGGGGTCGAGACGTAGCCGCCGAAGCCGACGACGACCTCGGCGCCGACCTCGTCGATGGCCGCACCGGCCGCGAGGACCGCACCGCGCATCGAGGCGGGCAGTCGGGCCAGGTCGGTCGTGGGGCGGCGCGGGAACGCGACCTTGGGGATCGTGCGCAGTGGGTAGCCGCGGGCGGGCACCAGCCGCTGCTCGAGCCCGGTCTCGGTGCCCAGGGCGGTGATCCGCACGTCGGGGTCGCTGCGGCGCAGGCAGTCGGCCAGGGCCAGGAGCGGTGACACGTGCCCGGCGGAGCCGCCGCCGGCGAGCAGGACCGAGGACAGTCCGGTGCTCATCCACGGCTCCGTCGGCGGCGGGCCGGCAGGACCGCGAGCGAGCGGGACACCACGCCGACGCGGGTGGACAGCGCCTCGGCGCACCCGGGTTCGTTGCGGGCGAAGGAGATCAGCATGCCGAGGCCGAAGAGCGTGGTCACCAGCGCCGAGCCTCCGGCCGACACCAGCGGCAACGGCACCCCGATGACCGGCAGGGCGCCGATGACCGAGCCGATGTTGATGATCGCCTGGACCAGGATCCAGACCATGACGCCGGCGCTGGCCACGCGGATGAAGAAGTCGTCGGTGCGGCTGACGAGCCGGTAGCAGGCGAAGGCGAGGGCCGCGAACAGGCCCATGACCACGAACGTCCCGGGCAGCCCGAGCTCCTCGCCGATGATCGAGAAGATGAAGTCGTTGTGCGCCTCGGGCAGCCACTGCCACTTCTCCCGGCTGGCGCCCAGGCCGACGCCCCACCAGCCGCCGTCGGCGAGGGCGTAGAGGCCGTGGCAGGTCTGGAAGCCGGTGCCGTTGGGGTCGGCGCAGGCGCCGGCGAGCCAGGTGGAGATGCGCCCCATCCGGTTGCCGCTGGTGAGGACCATGCCGGCGGCCAGCACCGCCGCCGCCGCGCCCGCGAACGCGAAGACGCGCGTCGGCACTCCGGAGGCGAACAGCATGCCGCCGATGATGGCGATGAGGACCAGCGCGGTGCCGAGGTCGTGGCCGCCGAGGACGAGCAGCAGCAGGAGCCCACCGGCCGGGAAGACCAGCGGCACGAAGGCGTGGACGTACTCGCCCAGCCTGCGCCGCTTCTTGGCGCAGGACCGCGGCGCCGAACAGCACCAGGCCGATCTTGGCGAACTCCGAGGGCTGGACCTGCACCGGCCCCACTGCGATCCAGTTGCGGTTGCCCATGACGTCGACGCCGAGCGGGGTGAACACCAGCGCCTGCAGCATCAGCGACCCGCCGAGCACCCACACCCCGAGCCGCTTCCAGAGCCGCACCGGGATCCGGCTGGCGACGAAGGCGCCGATCACCCCGAGCACGGCGAAGCGCAGCTGGCCCAGGAAGACGGTGTAGGACGAGTTCGTGTCGCGCAGCGACGTGACGCTGGAGGCGGACAGCACCATGACCAGGCCGATGACGACGAGCATCGCCGTCGCGCCGAGCAGCAGGTAGTAGGTGGTCACCGGCGAGTCGAAGCGCCCACCGAGCGAGAAGGAGCCGCGCCAGCCCGCCTCCGGGGCGGCCGGCGCGGACGAGGAACGGGCAGTGCTGGTGGTGGCGCTCACGATGCCGGGGGCCCTCCGGGTCGGCTCGCGTGACGCTGCACGGCCTCGGCGAAGGCGTCGCCGCGCGCTGCGTAGCTGGCGAACATGTCCATCGAGGCAGCCGCCGGCGCGAGCAGGACGACGTCACCGGGGGCCGCCAGGGCGACGGCCTCGGTGATGACGACATCCATGGCACCAGTGTCCGTGTCGGGCACGTCGACGACGGGGACGTCGGGCGCGTGTCGCGCGAGGGCCTCGGCGATCCGCGCCCGGTCCGCCCCGATGAGGACGACGCCGCGCAGCCGGCCCGCGGCGGCGCTCACCAGGTCGTCCACCTCGGCGCCCTTGAGCAGCCCGCCGGCGACCCAGACGACGTGCTCGAAGGCCAGCAGCGAGGCGGCGGCCGCGTGCGGGTTGGTGGCCTTGGAGTCGTCGACGAAGCGCACCTCGTCGACGACCGCGACGTCGGCGATGCGGTGCGGGTCGGGCACGAACGCGCGCAGGCCGTCGCGGACGGCCACCGGCGGCACGCCGTACGCGCGGGCCAGGGCCGCGGCCGCCAGGGCGTTGGCGACGTAGTGCGGGGCCACCGACGGGGCGTCGCCCTGCAGGTCGGCGAGCGTGGCCAGCTCGGCCGCGGACGTGCGCCGCTGCTCGACGAACGCGCGGTCGGCCAGCACGTCGTCGACGAGACCGACCATGGACAGGCCCGGGACGCCGAGGGTGAAGCCGATCGCCCGGCACCCCTCGACCACGTCGGCGTCCATCACCAGCTGCTCGGTGACCGGGTCCTGCACGTTGTAGACGCAGGCGATCTCGGTGTTCTGGTAGACCCGCCCCTTGGCCAGCCGGTAGTCCTCGAGGGAGCCGTGCCAGTCGATGTGGTCGGGCGCGACGTTGAGGCAGGCCGAGGCCACCGGCGCCACCGAGCGCTGCCAGTGCAGCTGGAAGCTGGACAGCTCGACGGCCAGGACGTCGTACGGCTCGGGGTGCAGCACGGCCTCGAGCAGCGGGGTGCCCACGTTGCCGGCGCTGGTCGCGCGCAGGCCGGCGGCACGCAGGATCGAGGCCAGCATGTTGACCGTGGTGGTCTTGCCGTTGGTGCCGGTGACCGTGATCCACGGCGCCGCACCCACGCGGGGACGCATCCGCCACGCCAGCTCGACCTCGCCCCAGACCGGGATGCCCGACTGCGCGGCGTGGACGAGCAGCGGGTGGTCGGGGCGCAGGCCCGGGGACGTGACGACCAGCTCGGTGCCCTCGGGCACGGTGAGCAGGTGCTCGGCGCCGACGCGCACGTCGACGTCGAGGATGTCCAGGATGTGCGCCCGCTCGCGGATGGCCTCGGTGGCGTCGGCGCTGACCGCGGTGACGACCGCGCCGCGGTCGGCCAGGGCGTCGGCCGCCGCGAAGCCGCTGACGCCCAGGCCTGCCACCAGGACCCGCAGGCCGGCCCAGTCGGCGTCGCGGTGGGTCAGGCCCGGGTGGCCGGTGGGCTCGTAGGGATCCGTGCCGTGCCGGCCCGTGTGCGCGCCGCTCATCCTGCTCCGACCACCCATTCCGCATAGAAGAGCCCGAGGCCCAGCGCCACGAACAGGCCCGGCGATGATCCAGAACCGGATCACGATGGTGACCTCGTTCCATCCGACCAGCTCGAAGTGGTGCTGCAGCGGGGCCATCCTGAACACCCGCTTGCCGGTCATCTTGAACGACCCGACCTGGATGATCACCGACAGGGTGATGATGACGAACAGCCCACCGAGGATGACCACCAGCAGCTCGGTGCGGGTGGTGATCGCGAGGCCGGCGAGCGCGCCGCCGAGGGACAGCGAGCCGGTGTCGCCCATGAAGATCTTGGCCGGCGAGGCGTTCCACCACAGGAACCCGAAGCACGCGCCCATGACGCAGGCGGCGACGACGGCCAGGTCGTGGGCGTCGCGCACCTCGTAGCACTTGATGCCCGGGTTGGTCTGGCAGTTCTGGTTGAACTGCCAGATGCTGATCAGCACGTAGGCGGCGAACACCATGACGCTCGTCCCGGTCGCCAGGCCGTCGAGGCCGTCGGTGAGGTTCACCCCGTTGCTGGTGCCGGCGATCATGAGGTTGGCCCAGAGCACGAACAGCAGCAGCCCGACCAGCGTGCCCGCGAAGGCGAGGTTGACGTTGGTGTCGCGCACGAACGAGATGTACGGCACCGCCGGGGTGCGGAACGAGCTGTTCGGGAACTGCAGCGCCAGCACCGCGAAGATCACCGCGACCAGCGTCTGCCCGGCGAGCTTCTGCTTGCTGCGCAGCCCGAGGCTGCGCTGCTTGGAGATCTTGATGTAGTCGTCGAGGAACCCGATCAGGCCCAGCCCGGCCATGAGGAACAGCACCAGCACGCCGCTCACCGTCAGCGGGCGTGAGGGTGAACAGGTGCGCCGCGCCGTACGCCGCGAGCGAGGCTCCGATGATGACCGCGCCGCCCATGGTGGGCGTGCCGCGCTTGGTGTGGTGCGAGGTGGGGCCGTCGTCGCGGATGAACTGGCCGTAGCCGCGCCGGACGAGGAACTTGATGAACAGCGGCGTGCCCAGCAGCGCTATCACCAGCGAGACGAGGGCGGCGATCAGCACGGCCTTCACGAGCGCGGCTCCCCTTCAGGAAGGTCGACGAGGCGGTCGCCGAGGAACCGGAGCCCGGCGTCACGGCTGGACTTCAGCAGCACCACGTCACCGGCGGTGAGCTCACGGGCGAGCAGCTCGTGGGCCGCGTCGGCGTCGGGCACCCACGCGGACTCCTGCCCCCAGGAGCCCTCCTGGCGGGCGCCGCTGTCGATCGGGCGGGCGCCCTCGCCGACGACGACGAGGCGCTTGATGTCGAGGCGGACCGCGAGCCGGCCGACCGCGTCGTGCTCGGCGACCGAGTCCGGGCCCAGCTCGAGCATCTCCCCCAGCACCGCCCAGGTACGCCGGCCGCGGCCCATCGCCGCGAGCGCCTTCAGCGCCGCGCGCACCGAGTCGGGGTTGGCGTTGTAGGCGTCGTTGACCACGGTCACGCCGTCGGCCCGCTCGTGGACCTCCATCCGCCAGCGGCTGGCCGGGCGGGCGTCGCCGAGCGCCGCGGCGACCTGCGGCAGCGCCATGCCGACGCTCGAGCGCGACCGCGGCGACGGACAGGGCGTTGCCGACGTGGTGCTCGCCGTGCAGGCCCAGGGTGACGGCCGCCTCGCCGTCCGCCGGTGACGAGGGTGAAGGAGGGGCGCCCGGACTCGTCGAGCCGGACATCCGGTGGCGCGGACGTCGGCCGACGGCGACTCGCCGACCCCGACGACCCGCGCGCGCGGTGCGCCGACCCATGCCGGCCACGACCGGGTCGTCGAGCGTTGAGGACCGCGACGCCGCTGGCGGGCAGCGCCTGCACCAGCTCGGACTTGGCCTCGGCGATCGCGGCGCGCGAGCCGAACTCGCCGACGTGGGCCGTGCCGACGTTGAGCACGACGCCGACCGACGGTGGCGCGATCCTGGTGAGGTAGGCGATGTGCCCGATGCCGCGGGCGCCCATCTCGACCACGAGGAACCGGGTGGTCGGCGTGATGCGCGCACACCGTGAGCGGGCACCCCGACCTCGGAGTTGAGCGACCCGGTGTTGGCCACGGTCTCGCCGTGGCGCGACGAGCACCGAGGCCAGCAGGTCCTTGGTGCTCGTCTTGCCCGAGGACCCGGTGATGCCGATGACCGTGAGGTCGGGGCTGCGGTCGACCAGGGCGCGCGCGAGGGCGGCGAAGGCCTCCTGGACGTCGGTCGACGACGACGCAGGGCAGGTCCGGCAGCGGTCGGGTGGTCAGCGCGGCGACGGCACCGGCGTCGCGGGCCGGCCCGGCGAAGAGGTGGCCGTCGGCGCTCTCGCCCACCCGGGCGACGTAGAGGCTGCCGGGCCGCCGCCTCGCGGGAGTCGGTGACGACCGGCCCGTCGACGACGAGCTCCGACACGTCGTCGCCGGTGGGGCTGTGCAGGACGCCGCCGGTGATGGCGGCGACCTCCCGCAGGGGCAGGGGGATCAAACCGTGGGCTCCTCGTGGTGGTGGCGGTTCGTCCGGTCAGGGCTGCGCGCAGCTCGTCGCGGTCGTCGAAGGGGTGGATGGTCCCGTGGACCTCCTGGCCGGTCTCGTGGCCCTTGCCGAGGACCGCGACGGTGTCGCCCGGGCCGGCGAGGGCGACGGCGGCGCGGATCGCGGCGGCGCGTCCGCCGACCTCGCGCAGGTCGGTGGCAGCGGAGCCCGTCCCGGCCCCGGACGGCGTGCCGGCGGCCACCACGGAGCGGGCGCCGGCGAGCACCTCGGCGCGGATGGCGGCGGGGTCCTCCGAGCGGGGGTTGTCGTCGGTGACGACGACGACGTCGGCGCACGTCGCGCGCGGCGGCGCCCATCGCCTGCCGCTTGCCGGGGTCGCGGTCGCCACCGGCACCGAGGACGGCGATGAGCGCGCCCGGCGGTCTGGCGCCGCAGGGCGCCCAGGGCGGCCGCGACCGCGTCGGCGGTGTGGGCGAAGTCGACGACCGCCAGCGGGGCGCCGTCGCCCTCGACCAGGACCCGCTCCATCCGGCCGGGCACGTGCGGCTCGGCGTGGACGGCCCGGACGACGTCGTCGTCGGCCACCCCGCTGGCGGCGAGCACGAGGGCGGCCACGGCGGTGTTGAGCTGGTTGAAGTCCCCCGGCAGCGCCGAGCGCAGCGGCAGCCGGCGGGAGCCGGCGACGAGGTCGAACCGGCCGCCGTCGCCCGCGCAGGGCTCGACGTGCCAGTCGGCCTCCACGTCCGGGCGGGAGGTCACGGTGACGAGCGGCACGGTCGCCTCGGCCGCCAGCCGCCGGCCCCACGCGTCGTCGACGCAGACGACGCCGCGGCGCGCGCGCTGCGGGGTGAAGAGGCTGGCCTTGGCGGCGTAGTACTGCTCCATCGTCCCGTGGAAGTCCAGGTGGTCCTGGGACAGGTTGGTGAAGGCGGCGACGTCGTAGACGACCGGGTCCACCCGGTGCAGCTCGAGCGCGTGGCTGGAGACCTCCATCGTGCAGGTGTCCACGCCCCGCTCACGCATGACGGCCAGCAGGGCGTGCAGGTCCGGCGACTCCGGGGTGGTGCGCACGCTCTTGACCCGCTCGTCGGCCACGCGCGTCTCGACCGTCCCGATCAGGCCGGTCACGTGCCCGAGGGCCCGCCAGGCCGAGTCGATGAGGTAGGCCGTGGTGGTCTTGCCGTTGGTCCCGGTGATCCCGACCATCCGCAGCTGCTCGGCCGGGGAGCCGTGCACGAGCGCGGCGACGCCGCCGAGGACCGCGCGGGGGTCGCGGGACGACCACGGCCGGTACGGCGACGCCGGCCCGGGCCAGCAGCTCGGCCCCCTCCGCGTCGGTCAGCACCGCGACCGCACCCCGGGCGAGGACGTCGGCGCCGAAGGCGGCGCCGTGGACGCGGGCCCCGGGCAGGGCGGCGTAGAGGTCACCGGGCCGGACCGCCCGCGAGTCGAGGGTCACCCCGGTGACCAGGACGTCGGACCGGGGTGCCGGAGCGGTCGGTGCACCGGCGCACGCGGCCACCTCGCTGAGGCTGGTCGTGCGCGGAGATCGGGGTCGCAGGGCCACACTCACCACGAGGACGTTACCGCTCCGCGGTCTTGAGCTTGATGGTGGGCGGCGTCGTGGCGCTGGTGGGCGGGATCTTCAGCTCCTGCAGGGCGTAGGTCATGACGTCGTGGAACACCGGCCCCGCGACGACGCCACCGAAGTAGCTCTTGACCGGTCGCTGCAGGGTGACGCCGACGACCAGCTCGGGCTTGTCGGCGGGGGCGAAGCCGATGAACGAGGCCGTCTTGCCGGAGTAGCGGCCGGTCTTGTCGTCGTAGCGGTCGGCGGTGCCGGTCTTGCCGGCGACGCGGTAACCGGGGATCTCCGCCTCGGGCGCGGTGCCGTCCTTGCCGACGACGCCCTCGAGCATCTCGCGCACCTGCTTGGCGACGGCGGGGGACACCACGCGCACCCCCTGGGGCGCCGGGGCGGCGGTGTAGCTGCCGTCGGGGTTCTCGCTGCCGGCGACGAGGCTGGGCGGCATGCGCACGCCGTCGTTGGCGACGGTCTGGAACACCCCGGCGGCCTGGATGGCGTTGAGCGAGAGTCCCTGGCCGAACATCATCGTGAACCGCTGTGACCCGCTCCAGTCGGCGGGCTTGGCGACCAGGCCCGGGGTCTCGCCGGGGAAGCCGATGGGCGACTTCTCGCCCAGGCCGAACTTGCGCAGGTAGCTGTACATGGTGGCTGGCGGGAGGTGCTCCCCCACCAGCATCGTGCCGATGTTGCTGGACTGGGCCAGGACCTGGGCGAACGTCAGGTGCTCGGTCGGGTGGTTGTGCGAGTCGTGGAAGACCGTGCCGGCCCGCGTGAGCGTGTTGGGCACCGTCACCGGCGTGTCCGGAGTGGCAACACCCTCCTGCAGGGCGGCGGACGCCGTGATGACCTTGCCGGTGGAGCCGGGCTCGTAGACCTCGTCGAAGGCGCGGTTGTCCAGGTTGCCGGAGGCCTTGGCCAGGTTGTTGGGGTCGAACGTGGGGTACGACGCCACGGCCAGCAGCTTTCCGGTCTTGACATTTGTGACGGTCACCGTGCCCGAGAGCGCCTGCGTCTCCTTCACCTTCGCCGAGATGGCGTTCTGGGCGAACCACTGCAGGTCGCTGTTCAGCGTCAGCCGCACCGTCGCGCCCGTCCACCGCCGGAGTGCTGTGCTGGGAGTCGGTGGGGATGACCCGGCCGTCGCGCGACTGCTCGTAGCGGCTCACGCCGGGCGTGCCCTGCAGCTGCTTGTCCAGCAGCAGCTCGAGGCCACCGCCCGGTCGCCCGTCGGCACCCACGAAGCCGACCAGGGACGCCGCCGTGGTGGACGTGGGGTAGCTGCGCTTGGAGGTCGCCTCGGCGTCGATGCCGTTGATGCCCAACGCCTTGATCTTGCGCCAGGTCAGGGGCGTGATGCCCTTGGCGACGTAGTTGAACAGGCGCGTCCCCGTCAGCTTGTCGGTGACCTCCTGGACGGTCATGCCCAGCAGCGGGGCCAGGTCGGCCGCGGCGCCGGCGACGCCGACCTTCTGGCGCGTGGTGGTGCCGCCCTCGGAGACCGCCTTGACGTACTGCGTCACCGCCTGCTGGTTGACGGTGATGTCGTAGCGCTCGATGCTCGCGGCGAGGACGACGCCCTTGGAGTCGACGATCTCACCGCGCAGGGCCGGCACGACGCTCTTGTGCAGCCGGCTGCCGAGAGCCTGCTCCGCCATGGTCGAGGCGTCCAGGGCCTGGATCCGCAGGAGCTGGGCGGCGAAGAGGCTGAAGACGAACAGGATCGCGATGAACAGGGCCCGCACCCGCCGGCGGGGGTGGCCGACGCCGAGACGGACCGGACGCCGGGGGCCGCGGCCGCCACGGTGGTCCGCGGAGGAGGGACGCGGCGAGGCGGGGCGGCGGGGCCGGACCGGCGTACCGGAGCGACGGCCCGGCGGGGGCGCCTGCGCGCGACGACGGCCGGCCCCCGCGGGGTCGAGCGGCCGGCCGCGGTCGGGTCCGGGTCGCGCCAGCCGGGCGCGGGGCCTCGCGCTGCGGGTCGCGCGGGCGCGGGTCCGGCGCGGCGCCGGAGCGGCGGAGGGGTCTGCTGAGCCTGACGTGCCCGATGGGCGTCTGGGAGCGCCCTGCCTGCCTCGGGACTGCGTCACGCGTTCACCTCGTGGTCGACGGCTCGGGGGTGCCTGCCGCACCGGGGGTCTGCTCGGTCGTGCTGGGCGCAGCGGCGCCGTCCTGCGCCCCGGTCACGCCGTGCCGCCGGGGCGGCCGGTGCGGAGGGGCTCGGAGAGGACGGCGTCTGCGAGACCACGGTAAAGCCCTCGCCCTTGGTCGCCTTCTTCGCCACGCCGACGACCTTGCCGTCCGAGAGGCGCAGGAAGGCGGCGTTGGGCGCGGGGACCATGCCCATCGCCACGGCCCGCTTGGCCAGGTGCGGCGGCGACTCCAGCCCGGACAGCTGCTGGGTCAGCGCGTCCTGGGTGTCGGCCAGCTCGCCGGAGGTGGCCTGCAGGTCGTGCAGCGCGTACGACGCGCGGCTCATCGAGATGTTGATCAGCAGCAGGCTCATCAGGCCGGCCGGCCAGCAGCACGATGCACGCGACCGCGAAGGCGGCGCTGCCCGAGCCCGCCCGGGCGCCTCGCGTGCCCGGCACGACCCGCAGGCCGGGGGCGGGCGCGACACGGCGTCCGGTGGTCCTGGGGATCCGTGACGGCGCGGTCATCTGGCTCATGGGTGCTGTCCCTTCGTGGCTCTGGTGCGTTCTGCGACCCGGAGCCGGGCCGACGCTGCGCGGGGGTTGGTGTCCATCTCGGCGGCGCCGGGCTCCTCGGCCCCGCGCGTGAGCAGCCGCAGGTACGGCGCGTGCTCGGGCAGCTCGACCGGCAAGCCCTGCGGCGTGGTGCCGCGGGCCCCCCGGGCGAACAGCTGCTTGGTCCGCCGGTCCTCCAGCGAGTGGTAGCTGAGGACCGCGATCCGGCCGCCGACGGCAAGCGCGTCGACCGCGGCGGGCAGGGCGCTCTCCCACGCCTCGAGCTCGGCGTTGACCTCGATCCGCAGCGCCTGGAAGGTGCGCTTGCCCGGATGGCCGCCGCTCTTCTGCGAGGCCGCCGGGATGGCCTTCTTCAGCACCTCGACCAGCCGGGCCGAGGAGGTGAACGGCTCCTGCTGGCGCTCGCGGACGATGGCCGCGGCGACCCGGCGGGCGAAGCGCTCCTCGCCGTAGTCGCGCAGGATCCGCTCGAGCTCGGGGGCGTCGTAGGTGTTGAGCACCTCCGCCGCGGTGATGCCGCCGCTCTGGTCCATCCGCATGTCCAGCGGCGCGTCGTGCCGGTAGGCGAAGCCGCGCTCGGCCTCGTCCAGCTGCAGCGAGGAGACCCCGAGGTCGAAGAGCACGGCGTCCACGGCGCCCAGCCCGAGGTCGGCGAGGACGCGGGGCAGCTCGTCGTACACGGCGTGGATGCCGGTGAAGCGGTCGCCGTAGCCGGCCAGGCGTTCGCCCGCGAGGTCCAGCGCCTGCGGATCGCGGTCGATGCCCACGGCACGTGCGGCGGGGCAGGCCGCCAGGACGGCCTCGGTGTGGCCGCCCATGCCGAGCGTGCCGTCCAGGAACACCGACCCGGGCTCCTGCAGCGCCGGGGAGAGCAGCTCGATGATGCGGTCGCGCAGGACGGGCACGTGCCGTTCCTCGGCGCTGCCGCGTGGAGCCATCAGGGGGTGTCCTTCGTCGGGTGGGGCGGGTGGGAGTGAGGGGGCGGGCGGCGGGTGGTCCCTGTCGTCAGGTCTCCAACCGCTCGGAAGGTGCGGCCCGGCACCGGGGAAGGTGCGCCGGGACGCGGAGCGGGTGGAGACCTGGCCTCAGGGGCCGGGGATCCTCGGCAGGTGGTCGGTCGGGTCAGAGGAGACCCGGGATCACCTCCTCGGCCTGCTCGGCGAAGGCCTGCTCGGTGGTCTCGAGGTAGGCGGTCCACGCGGCCGTGTCCCAGACCTCGAGCCGTGACCCCGCACCGATCACGGTGCAGTCGCGGCTGAGGCCGGCGTAGTCGCGCAGGCCGGCCGGGATGGTGACCCGCCCCTGCTTGTCGGGCAGCTCGTCGGAGGCGCCGGAGAGGAACACGCGCAGGTAGTCACGGACGGCCTTGCTGGTCACCGGCGCCCCTCGCATCGTGTCGGCCACCCGGACGAACTCATCCATCGGGAAGACGTAGAGGCAGCGTTCCTGGCCGCGCGTCACGACCAGGCCGTTGGCCAGGCGGTCACGGAACTTGGCGGGCAGGAACAGGCGGCCCTTCTCGTCCAGCCGGGGGGTGTGCGTACCCAGGAACACGGTGCGCCTCCTCCCCCTCGTCGCGAGCGCCGCTGACCACTGCTCTCCGTCATGCTCCACCCTACTCCACTTCGCACCACCGTCAACGCCGTTTGGTCATGTTTGCCGTGGTTTCTCCGCGCGTTTTCGCAGGTCAGCCGGGGTGGAGCGGAGTGGAGCGCAACGGCGGCCGACGGCACGCCCTGACGGGGGCGCGTGCGGGCCGGAGGCGCGGCGCGGCGCCGTACCCGTGCACCGGGGCCCCGGATCCGGGCAGCACGAAGACCGGTGGAGGGAAATGGGGGAAGATGGGCGCACCGACCGGGGAGGGACTTTGAGCGCGACGGGCACCGCACGGCAGGGATTCATGCAAGATCAACCCATGCAGGACGACGACGCGCGCAGTGACCAGGCGGGACTGGCCCTCGTCGCAGAGGTCGCCCAGGCGATCCGGCAGGCGATGTCGAGCGTGATCGAGGGCAAGCCGGAGGTCGTCGACACCGCGATCACCGTCCTGCTCGCCCAGGGCCACCTCCTGGTCGAGGACGTCCCCGGCGTCGGCAAGACGATGCTGTCCAAGGCCCTGGCCCGCTCGATCGACTGCTCGGTGCGCCGGGTGCAGTTCACCCCCGACCTGCTGCCGAGCGACATCACCGGCGTGCAGCGTCTACAACCAGGAGGTGCGCGACTTCGAGTTCCGGCCCGGCGCGATCTTCGCCAACGTGGTCGTGGGCGACGAGATCAACCGCGCCTCGCCCAAGACGCAGTCGGCCCTGCTGGAGTGCATGGAGGAGGGCCACGTCACGGTCGACGGCACGACGTACCCGCTGGGGGTGCCGTTCATGGTGATGGCCACCCAGAACCCGATCGAGATGGAGGGGACCTACCCCCTGCCGGAGGCCCAGCGCGACCGGTTCATGGCGCGGATCTCGGTGGGCTACCCCTCGGCCGCGGCTGAGCTGCTGATGCTGGACAACCACGGCGGCACGTCGCCGCTGGAACGGCTGACACCGGTCACCGACGGCGACACGGTGGCCAAGCTGATCGAGACGGTGCGCACCGTCTACACCAGCGCCGCCGTCAAGCGCTACGTCGTCGACCTGGTCACCGCGACCCGCAGCACCCCGGCCCTGCGGCTGGGCGCCTCCCCCCGCGCCAGCCTGCACCTGCTCCGGGCCGCGCGGGCCCACGCGGCCCTGGCCGGCCGCGACCACGTGCTGCCTGACGACGTGCAGGCGCTCGTCGTCCCGGTCCTGGCGCACCGGATCATCCCCACGGGAGAGACCCAGCTCGCGCGGCGCTCGACCGGCCGACGTGCTGCGCGACCTCCTGCGACGGGTCCCGGTCCCCGCGCCATGACCTCGCCCGGCGTGCCGTCCCGGTGCTGCCGCCGGCTCGGCCGGAGGCACCGGCCGTGAGCCGCGTCCGCGACGTGCTCACCGTCCGCGGGCGCGCGTTCGTCGCGGCCGGCCTCACCCTGGTGCTGTCGGGTGTGGCGCTGGGCTTCTCGGACATCACCCGCATCGGCGTGCTGCTCACCGGCCTGCCGATGCTGGCCGCGCTCGGGATGCACCGCAGCGCCCCGACCGTCACGGTCACCCGCGCCGTCCACCCCGCGCGTGTCACCGTCGACCAGAACGCGGCCGTCGAGATCGTCTTCGACAACACCTCGCCGCGGCGCACCCCGGTGCAGCTGGTCGAGGAGAGGCTGGACCCCGTCCTCGGTGACCGCCCGCGCTTCGTGCTGCCCAGGATGGAGCCGCGCGAGCGGCGGGAGGTGGCCTACTCGATCCGCTCGCACGTGCGCGGCCGCCACCACCTCGGGCCGCTGGCGCTGCGGGTGCGCGACCCGTTCGGCCTGGCCACCGTCGCCACCGTGCTGCCGGGGACCACCGAGGTGACCGTGCTCCCCCGCGTGGAGCCCCTCGGCGGAGGGCACCCGCGAGGCGACGGCGTCGGCGCCGAGGGCGCCATCCCGCACATGGTCGCCCTGCACGGCGAGGACGACGTCGCGATCCGCACCTACCGCGACGGCGACGACCTGCGGCGGATCCACTGGCCGGCGACCGCGCACCGCGGCGAGCTGATGGTGCGCCAGGAGGACCGGCCGGCCCGACGGCGCGCGGTCCTGGTGCTGGACTCCCGCTCCAGCGGTCACCGGGGCTCGGGCGCCTCCGGCTCGTTCGAGTGGGCCGTGACCGCGGTCGCCTCGATGGCCGTGCACCTGACCAGCCACAGCTACGCGGTGCACCTGGTCAGCACCGAGACCGCGGCGGACGGCCGCGCGGGCGAGACGATCGACGTCGACACGGCCCTGGACGCCCTGGCCGTCGCGGAGACGTCCGCCCCCCAGCAGATGCGACCAGGTGCTGCACGCGGCGCACCCGCTGACCTCGGCCGGAGGGCTCGTGATCGCCGTCGTGACCGACTCCGACGAGGACACGCTGCGCCGCGTCGCCTCCCTGCGCCAGCCCGGTGGCACCGGCCTGCTCCTGCTGCTGGAGGCTGCGACCTATGCGGGCACGCGAGCGCCGTCCGTCGCCTCCCGCGCCGAGGCACTGGCCGGCGTGGTCTCCTCGGCCGGCTGGAGCACGGCGGTGGTGCGCTCCGGCACCGACATCCCCACGGTGTGGGACGCCCTCACCGCCTACTCCGGCATCCCCACGGCGGTGGGGCGATGAGGTCCCGGGCTCCCGACGCCGCTCTGGCGGCACTGGCCACGATGGTCGCGGCGTGGCCGCTGTCGACCCTGCTCGAGCAGACCACCTGGGTGCGGTCCGCCCTGCTGCTCGTCGCCGCCGTGGCGCTCGGAGGGATCGGTGCCCGGCTGCTCGGTCTGCGCGGCTGGCAGGTGGTGGCGGGCCAGCTCACCGTCGTCGTCCTGGCCGCCGGCGGCCTCTACGGCCGCGGCCACCTGTGGCACGGGCTGCCCACGTTCGACACGGTCCGGGCAGCCGGCACGCTGACCGGCCAGGCGATGCACACCATCCAGAGCTACTCGGCCCCGGCGCCGACCACCCGCGGCATCACCGTGCTGGTGGGGTGCTCGCTGGCGCTGGTGGCGCTGACGGTGGACTACCTCGCGGTGACGCGCCGCTCCCCCTCCCTGGCCGGCCTGCCGCTGATGGCGACGTTCCTCGGGGCCGCCGCCAACAGCGGGGGCTCCCTCAACCCCCTCTTCTTCCTCGCCGTCGCGGCCGTCTGGCTCGTGATGGTGGCCCGGCAGGGGGCCTTCCTGCTGCGCCGGTGGAGCACGACCATCGCCACACCCGTCACCCCCGTGCGCGACACCGCCGACAGCTACGGCGAGTCCTCCTACGCGACCGTCGCCCGGTCGCTCGGCGCCGTGGCGCTGGTCCTCGCGGTCGCCCTGCCGGTGGCGCTGCCGCACCTGCCCACGCGCTTCCTGCTCGCCGGCCTCGGCCGCAACGACGGTGCCGCGGCGGGGAACGGCACGGTGGGCTTCTCCCAGAGCCTCAACCTGGCCGCGGACCTCAGCAACCGCACCACCGTGCCCGTCCTGACCTTCCGCACCAACGACCCCACGCCACCACCTCTGCGCGTCAGCGTCAGCACCAGCTACCGCGACGGCGAGTGGCGCCCGCAGCGGACCGGAGCCGAGGACGTCGGTGTCCAGCGCCGGCCCGTGGTCGAGGCGCCGACGGGCCTGGCCCCCGAGGTGCCACGCCGGCGCTACCAGATGCAGGTGCTCAGCAACGCGCTGCGGGAGCCGAACCTCGCCGCGCCCTACCCGCTCGCCGAGGGCGACCTGCACGGCGTGCGCTGGGGCATCGACCCCCTGACGCAGACGCCCCTGGTGGAGCGGACGCCGGACTCCTACGAGCTGACCTACGACGACCTCGACCCCAGCCGGCGGCAGCTGACGGAGGCAGGCGCCGACCTGCCCGGCGACGCGTCCCAGACGCGCTACCTGCGGGTCGACGAGCCGTCCGGCGCACGGGTGGCGGAGCTCGACAAGCGGCTGCTGAAGGCCGACGACTCGCCGTACGAGCACGCGCTGGCGATCCAGGACTACCTGCGCACCAGCGGCGGGTTCACCTACTCCCTCACCCTGGCCACCGCCCGCGACAGCGCAGGGCGGTCGCTCGACCTGGACCCGCTCAGCAGCTTCCTCGTGACCAAGCAGGGCTACTGCGTGCAGTTCGCCACCGCGATGGTCATGATGGCCCGCAGCGCCGGCATCCCGGCCCGGATGGCCATCGGGTTCCTGCCGGGCAGCGCGATCCAGGGCGTCTGGACGGTCACCGCGGCGGACGCGCACGCCTGGCCCGAGCTCTACCTCGACGGCATCGGCTGGACCCGGTTCGAGCCGACCCCGGCCGTACGCAGCGGCGCACCCCCGGTCTACGCGAGCGACCCGCCCGTGGACGCCCCCTCCGGCGCGACCGGCCCCCAGATCGACCCGCGCACCGGTGCCCTGCGCCCGGCCAACCCCAAGCAGGACACGCTCGACCGGGCCGACGACGCCCGGGAGAACCCCGTCTCTCCCCTGCCGGCCGCGCCCGTCGTGCAGCCGTCGCTGGCCGACCGGCTCCCCCGCGGCTGGGCGCTCGGTCTGCTGGCTGTCCTGGTCGGCCTCCTCGGTGGGCTGGTCGTGCCGACGGCGGCCGCCTGGTCGCGGCGGTCCCGGCGCAGGTCCGCGACCACCCCGGCCGAGGTCGTCGAGGCGGAGTGGGACTCCCTGACCAGCCGGCTGGCCGACCTCGGCATGCCCGCGCCGCCGAGCCGGACGCCGCGCCAGCTGCGGGAGTTCTACGACCGCGAGGCCTTCCTCGCCGCCGACGCCGCCGAGGCGCTCGGCCGGGTGGTGCAGACCCTCGAGCGCAGCCGCTACGCGCGGCCGTCGGCGCAGCCCCTCACGATCGAGCCCGACGCCGCGCGGGTGCTGCATGCCGTCGCCGTCTCGCGGCGGCGCCAGGACCGGGTGCGCGCGGCGATCTGGCCCGGCAGCGGCGTCGCGGCGCTGCGCTCGGCGAGCACCCGGCTGTCGTGGGCCACCCAGGCGCCGACGCGCGCGGTCCGGGCGTGGTGGCTGCGCCGCCGCACGTGACCTGACCGTCGCGGCTCCTCACCGCCTCCTCCAGACGCCTCCGCCGGCGCGGCCGGAAGGGCGCCTGACGCCCTCCGGCGGGCGTCTTGTCCGCCTCGAGTCCTCAGCCTGCCGCCTGACCCGCCGATGAGGGACGCGACGGAGCAGGCCTCCGGCTGTCCGCGCCCATCAGCGGCGGCACCGGCCGGGCTCCGTCGGCACGCACCTCCACCCGGTGGCGCCCCACGACGGTCGCGTCGGGACTCGAGACAGGACGTCCTTCGTGAAGCGCACCGCGCCGGCCACCGCCGCCCTCCTGACCTGCTGCGTGCTCGCTCCCGCGGCCACGTCGTCCGCGGCCGGCACCCCCGCCCCGCAGCAGGTGACCGGCACGGTGCAGACGGTGATCCGCGAGCAGCCCCCCGGCCGCCACCACGGCGGTGGCGACCAGACCTCCACGGTGCTGCGCGTCGGGACCCGTGTCGTGCCGCTGACCGACGGGTCGCTGCCGGACGCCGACGTCCGGGGACCGGGTCACCGCCGTCGCTGGTGCCGGCCGCGGACGGGGCCTCGCCGGGTCCTGTCCGCGCGCACGCTGGCCACCGCACCGACCCCGACGGTGTCGACCCACCCAGATCGTCTACCTCGCGCTGGTCTCCCAAGGGCTTCACCGCCGGCGAGCGCGTCACGCGGCCCGGCGAGCGCCATGGTGCCAAGGCCTCGGCATACTGGTCCAGCCAGACCGGCGGCCAGGTGAAGTTCGCGGTCAAGCAGGTGCTGAAGCGACCCCACACGTCGGCCTTCCCCTGCGGGACGGACCGAGCACACCGAGACATGTGGACCGAGGCCGCCTCGAAGCTGCCGCGTCGCTCGGGCCTGACCACCACCTGCTGTCTGGTGGCGCCGCGCGGCGCCTACACGCCACGGCTGTGACTACGGCCTGGGCACCATCGGCGAGGCGTGCACACCAGCGACAGCGCCGTGTTCGTCTCCGACCTCAACCCCTCGCTGTTCGCCCACGAGCTCGGGCACAACCTGGGGCTCTACCACTCCAACTCCCTGCGCTGCCGCACCTCGCAGGACGCGAGGTTCCTCGGCGACGTGGCCGGTCGCGTGCCACCAGGAGGAGTACGACGACCTGTTCGACGTCATGGGCTACTCCGGGACCGGCTACGGCGAGGGCAGCCTCAACGGGGTGCAGCTCGACGCCCTGGGCCTGCTCCCCACGGCCTGTGCGCGGATCACGGCCACGGGCACCGCCAAGGTGCGCCTGGCACCGTTGTCGACGACCACGGCCGGTCGCGCCGTGCGCGTGACCGACCCCACGGGCGTGAGCTACGTGCTGCAGTACCGCACCCGACAGCGGCCGCGACGCACGCCGCCGCCGCGCCTGCCGGACAAGCCCGTCCTACGGCGTCGAGGTGCTGCGCGCGGACCCCACGGTCCCCGGCGGCGGGCGGCAGTGACGTCCTGGACGCGACCCCGTCGACGCGGGTCGACGACTACGCCCGCACCGTCCCCGTCGGCACCCTCTTCACCGCGGCGTCCGGCGCCTCGCTCGTCCACGTCACCTCCACCGACGCCGCCGGCGCCTCCGTCACCATCTACAACGGCACGACGCTGCCCGCCGCGGTCCCCTCGCGGCTCACCATCTCGATGCCCACCAAGGCGTCGTACGGCGGCGCCCTCACCGCGGCGACGAAGGTCACCGACCAGTTCGGCCGGCCCCGGTCCGGCTGGGCGGTGACCCTGCAGAAGCAGCAGAGGGGCACCACCACCTGGAAGTCGGTCGCGACCGTGCGCACCACCGCCACGGGTACGGCGTCCTACCGGTTCACCAACGGCCTCTCCGGCAGCTACCGCTGGGCCAGCGTGGCGACGCATGCCGCGCCGGCGAAGTACTCCTCGTCCGTCGCGGTCAGCACGCCACGTCGCTCACCCTGAGCTCCGCGACGACCTCGGTGCTGCTCGGCCGCCCGGTCGCCATGTCCGGGCGGGTCAACCACGCCTCGGTCCCCGCCGCCGTGGTCTACCTCCAGTACCGCAAGGCCGGTACGACGGCCTGGGTGACCGGGCCCCGTGCCACCGTCCGGTCCACCGCGATCAGCGGCTCGCTGAAGCTCTCCCGCAAGGGCACCTACGACGCGCGCCTGTACCTGAAGTCGGGAACGGCCTACGTCGGCGCCGTCTCCTCCAGCCGCCGGACCGTCGTGCGCTGACCCCGGCCCGGTGAGCTCGCCGGCGCCCCGCGGCCCGGCTGGGTCAGGCCGGCGGGGGTGCGGTGGAACCGCGCACCACGAGCTCGCAGCCGACGGTCTCGTCGACTGCCGCCGTCGCGTCCCCCTCCAGCAGGCGCAGCAGCATCTCCCCCGCCAGCCGGCCCTGCCGGGCCACGTCCTGGCGCACGGTGGTCAGGTCCAGCACGCCGGACAGGGCGTTGTCGTCGATGCCCACCACGGAGACGTCGCGCGGCACGTCCAGGCCGAGCCGGCGAGCCGCCGACAGCACCCCGAACGCCATCTCGTCCGAGGCCGCCACCACCGCGGTGGGCCGCCGTTCGCGCCGAGAGCAGCGGCGCCGCCGCCTCCAGCGCCCCGGATCGCGGTCCAGTCGCACTCCACCACCCAGGCGGGCGGGCAGACCAGGTCGTGCTGGGCCAGTCGCTCGGTGAAGACCCCGAACCGGTCCCGGGGCGTCTGGACGTGCGCCGCCGAGCTCGGCACGGTGCCCACGTAGGCGATGTCACGGTGCCCGAGGGACAGCACGTGCTCGACCGCCAGCGCCATGGCCCGGCGGTCGTCGATGCGCACCGAGGGCCAGCCGCCGCTCTGGTTGCCCACCGTGACCACCGGCAGTGCAGGCGGTCCACCAGCGACACGCTCCTGGGCGTCCATGGGGATGTCGAGCAGGATGACGCCGTCGACGCGTTTCGACAGCATGGTCTGGTCAGCCGCATCCGCCGGTCGAAGCGGTCGCTCTCGAGGTCCAGCAGCAGCACGTGGTGGTCGTGGGCCCGCAGCGCCTTCTCGATGCTGCTGATCAGCTCGGCGAAGAACCACCGGGTGAGGAACGGCACCACCACACCCACCACACGGGTCCGCCCGGAGGCCAGCGAGGTGGCCGTCGGCGAGGCCACGTAGTGCAGCTCCTGCGCCGCGCGCACGACGCGGGCCCGGGTCTGCGGACTGACCCGGTCCAGGCCCGCGCAGCGCCCGGGAGACCGTGGCCACCGAGACGCCCGCCTCCCTCGCGACGTCGGTGATCGTGGCCATGCCTACAGTCTGACGTTGCGGCGCGCCCGGACGACGAGCCCGAGCAGCAGGAGCAGGACCGCCAGAACGACGGCGGCGAAGCCCGCCGGGTCCCCGCGCAGCTCCAGGACCACGGCCTGGACCAGCGCCATGACCGCGAAGAAGCCGAGGATGCCGATCAGCATCTCCAGCCGCTGGGCGCGGGCCCGCGGGTGGCTGCCAGTGCCGCCGCCGGGGTTGAAGAGCCTCACGGCGCCGACCTCGCTGCGCCGGCGTCACCCCTTCACGCCCCCGGCCGTGAGGCCGGAGACGATCGCGCGCTGGAACAGCAGCACCATGATGATCAGCGGCACCGTGACGATCGTGCCGGCTGCCATGACGGCGGTGTAGGGCTCCTGGTGTGGCTGGGCGCCGGTGAAGTTGGCGATGGCGACAGTGACCGGCGTCGTCTTGTCGGTGGCGAACTGCTGGGCGAGCAGGTACTCGTTCCAGGAGCTGATGAACGCGAGGATCGCGGTGGTGAACAGCCCCGGCGCGGCGAGCGGGAGCATGATCCGGCGGAACGCCTGCGCCGGCGTGCAGCCGTCCATGCGCGCGGACTCCTCGAGCTCCCAAGGCATCTCGCTGAAGAAGGCGGTCAGGGTGTAGACGGTCAGCGGCAGGACGAAGGAGATGTCGGGGATGATCAGCGCCTGGTAGTTCCAGCCGTTGAGCCAGCCGAGGCTGGAGAACAGCTGGAACAGCGGCGAGACCAGCGCCACCCCCGGGAACATGGAGGCGCCCAGGATCACGCCGAGCACGGCGTACTTGCCGGGGAAGTCGAGGCGGGACAGGCGCGTAGGCGGCGAAGACACCCACGACCATGGCCAGGGCCGTGGTGACCACGCCGATGACCAGGCTGTTGACCAGCGCCCGGCCGAGGTGGTTGCCGAGGTCGGTGGACAGGGCCGTGCGGAAGTTGTCCAGCGTGACGTGGGCGGGCCACGGCGTGGTCTCGAAGGTGTAGCCGACCTGCCGGAAGGCGGTGACGACCATCCAGTAGAACGGGGCCAGGCCCCAGATCACGATCAGCACCAGCCCGAGGTAGCCGCGCATCCGCGCGCCCCGGTTGCTCCTGAAGCGGTACTCGCGGGTCTCCTCGGAGGCCGCGGCGGCGGTGGCCGGAAGGGCTTCGACGCTCATGGCTCAGCTCCCTTCGGTGGTGGTGGTGGGCTGGGCGCGGCGGAACCACTGCCGCTTGCCCTGTGGGCCCGGGGGACGCTGGACGACATCCGCCCCGAGGAACTTCACGAAGACCCAGGCGACGAAGGCGATGAGCAGGAACACGATCGTCGACAGGGCCGACGCCGAGTTGAAGCCCTCCCGGATCTGGGCGATGACGAGGATGGACAGCGTGGTGGTGGCGTGGCCGGAGCCGCCACCGCCCCCGGTCAGGATGGCCGGCAGGTCGTAGATGCGCAGCACGTCGAGGGTGCGGAACAGCACCGCCACCATCAGGGGCACCTTGATCAGCGGCAGGGTGATCATGCGGAAGGTCTGCCACTTCGAGGCGCCGTCGATCTGGGCCGCCTCGTAGACGTCGGAGGAGATGATCTGGAGCCCGGCCAGGATGAGCAGGGCCATGAACGGCGTGGTCTTCCAGACGTCGGCGATGACGATGGCGAACCGCGACGGCCAGGTGTCACCGGTCCACAGCAGCGGGCTGGATCCCGACGACGCCGAGCAGCTTGTTGGCGATGCCCTGGTAGGCGAAGATGAAGAACCACAGCTTCGCCGTTACGGCGGTGGGAATCGCCCACGGGATGAGGATGGCAGCGCGCACCAGCCCCCGTCCGGTGAAGGTGCGGTTCATGATGGTGGCGAACCACAGCCCCAGCATGATCTCCAGGGACACGGTGGCCACCGTGAAGAACAGGGTGACGAACAGCGCGTCGTAGAACTCGCTCCCGAGGTTGCCCGGCGGGCACGGCACGGAGCCTGTGGGGGTGGCGCACTGCTGGAGCAGCCAGTGCCGGTAGTTGGCCAGCCCGGCGAAGCCGCCCTGGGTGAACATCATGGTGGACTTGTCCAGGCCGGAGTCCTTCTGGAAGGACATCAGCACGGCCTTGACCAGGGGGTACAGGATCACCACGCTGAGCAGCGCGATGGTCGGCGCGACCAGCAGCCAGCCTCGACGGCCCTGGCCGGCGTTCAAGCCCTTGCGTCTGCGCCTGGCAGGTGCCTCAGGCGTCGTCTGGACCACTGTGCTCATCGGATCTCCTGGGCTCGCGGCTCGGGGAAGCCGGCGGGACCGGGCGGGGGCGGCGTGAGCCGCCCCCGCCCGTCGGGACTGCTGGCCGGTCAGCCCTGCGAGGCGGACTGGATGGCGTTCTGCATGTCGGTGATCGCCTGGTCGACCGGCTTCTCACCCTTGATCGCGGCGTACGCGTTGTCCTGGACCGCCTTGGTCACCGCCGGGTAGAACGGCGTGACGGGGCGCGGCACGGCGTTCTTGATGGAGGTCAGCAGCGTCGGGAGGTAGGGGTACTTCGCGACGAGCTGCTTGTCCTCGTAGATGGCGCCGACGACCGGGGCCAGCGAGCCCTTCTCCATGAAGAACTTCTGCTGGGCGTCCTCCTCGATGAACTTGAGGAACTCAAAGGCCGTGCCCTTGTGCTTCGAGTAGACGCTGATGCCCTCGCTGTGACCGCCGAGGCTGGAGGCGCCGGGGCCGGAGACCCCAGGCAGCGGAGCCACGCCGAACTTGTCCTTGACCTTGGAGGAGCCGTCGGTCTTGGCCAGGCTGTAGACGTAGGGCCAGTTGCGCAGGAACAGCAGCTTGCCGTCCTCGAACGCCTGGCGTCCCTGCTCCTCCTGGTAGGTGATGGCCTCCTTGGGGATGTCGCCGTTCTTGTAGTGGTCGGCGAGCATCTGCAGGCCCTTCTTGGCCTCCGGGCTGTTGACCGTGGCCTTGCCCGACTCGTCGACGATCTTGCCGCCCATCGTGTTGATGGCCTCGGCGGCGTTGACGGTCAGCCCCTCGTACTTGGCCGACTGGCCGGCGTAGCAGCCGATGTTGTTCTTCTTCGCGACGGAGCACATGCTCCACATCTCGTCCAGCGTCTTCGGCGGCGTCGGGACGAGGTCCTTGCGGTAGAAGAGCAGGCCGCCGTCGCTGGCGAACGGGGCCGCATAGAGCTTGCCGTTGTACGTCGCCGCCTCGACGGTCGGCTTCAGCAGCTTGGAGGTGTCCAGGGCGAACGCGCCCTCGAGCGGCGTCAGCCAGCCCTTCGCGGCGAACTCCGCGGTCCACACCACGTCGGTGGTGACGATGTCGTAGCTGGCGTCCTTGGCCTGCATGTGCTGCACGATGTCGTCGTGCTGCTGGTCGGCGTTGTCGGACTGCTCCTTGAGCGTGACCTTCTCGCTGGGGTGGGCCGCGTTCCACTTCGCGATGGTCGGCGCCCAGACGTTGCTGTTGTCCTTGCCCGTCACGAAGGTGATCGGGCCCTTGCTGCTGGCGTCCGCCTTCGCGGCTCCGCCACCGCCGCTGGGCGAGGAGCTGTCGCTCCCGCCGCAGGCGGCCGTTCCCAGCGCCACAGCGATGGCGGTGGCGAACAGGACCTGTGTGCGGCGTCGTGTGATCTTTCGGGCCATCAGGCCGTCTCCGTTTCGCTCTGGACGTGCCGACGGCCGTCTCGCCTCGGCACTGAGGGAAGTGCGGGACCGAGTAAAAGCGCTTTCGCAGGGCCCCGCAAGCGCAACGGGTTGTCACACCGGTAACGATCGCGTAACCGGCCTTGCTACTCCGCGCCCTCCCTCTTGGCGACCCCGACGTGCAGCAGGCGGAACTCGTGTCGGCGCAGGAGGCGCAGGACCAGCGCGGCCGGGTTGCCGTACGCCCGGATGCCGGTGGCGGCGTCACACGGCCCGATCCGGTCGACCCGGTACTCCGTGCCGCCGGAGACGACCACGCACCCGCCGGCCGCGACGATGTTGCGGTACCAGTTGACGCCCGTCCCGTAGGTGAGCTCGGCCACGAAGCCCTGCGGGACGCGCGCGAGGATCACCGGTGTCTCGTAGGTCCTGCCGCTCGTGCGTCCGACGTGGCGCACCAGCGAGAAGGGGCCGCGTCCCGATCGCGCGATGCGGATGGTGAGCCGGTTCAGGGTGTTCTTCAGCAGCCACAGGAACCGCCGCTTGACGCGGCTTCCGTCGACAGTCATCGCACTCCCCTCTCATGGGTGTCAGTTGGGCCAGCCGGATCATCAGGACCAGGTGGCACCACCGGCAACCCCCCGCCCGAGGCGCGGGGAACGCAGCCGGAGGGCGTCACGGTTGTCACCCGGGCAAGGTTGGGTGTCCGATGGTCAGCGGCTCGCATCGGGACGGCGTACAGGAGGCATCGTGATCGGACGCCTGCACCACATCGTCCTCGACTGCCCGGACCCCATGGCGCTGGCCCGTTTCTATGCCGAGCTCCTCGGGTGGCCCGTCACCTTCAGCAGCCGCGAGTGGGTGGTCGTCGCCCGGAGCGGTCACCACTCCGGGATCGCGCTCCAGCTCGCCCCGGACCACCAGCCCCCGGTGTGGGGCGACGCCGGGCGGCCCCAGCAGGTGCACGTGGACGTCATGGTGGACGACCGGTCCGTGGCTCACGAGCAGGTCCTTGCCCTCGGCGCTCGGCGACTCACGCCGGTTGGCGCCCACGGCGACGTCTACGCCGACCCCGCGGGTCATCCGTTCTGCCTCATCGACGTCCCGACGTGGGCGCCGCCCGTCCACGGGCCCCACGCGTCCTCCTGACCGCCCAGGACGGCACCACCGGCGGCCGGAGCGGGCCGCCGGCGTCCTCGCAACGACGAGAACCGAGGCCGCCGGGCCCGCGCCGCGGCGCCGAGGTTCGCCGGTCGCGCCATGAGACAGGTCGGGCGCCCCGGAGGGCGCCCGACCTGCACACGCTGACGTCCGACCCGACCGCTCAGTCCAGGTAGTCGCGCAGCACCTGCGAGCGGGAGGGGTGGCGCAGCTTGCTCATCGTCTTGGACTCGATCTGGCGGATCCGCTCGCGGGTGACGCCGTAGACCTTGCCGATCTCGTCCAGCGTCTTGGGCTGGCCGTCGGTCAGCCCGAAGCGCATCGAGACCACACCGGCCTCGCGCTCGGAGAGCGTGTCCAGCACCGAGTGCAGCTGCTCCTGCAGCAGCGTGAACGAGACCGCGTCGGCCGGGACGACCGCCTCGGAGTCCTCGATCAGGTCACCGAACTCGCTGTCGCCGTCCTCGCCGAGGGGGGTGTGCAGCGAGATCGGCTCGCGGCCGTACTTCTGGACCTCGACGACCTTCTCGGGGGTCATGTCGAGCTCCTTGGCCAGCTCCTCCGGGGTGGGCTCGCGGCCCAGGTCCTGGAGCATCTGGCGCTGCACGCGGGCCAGCTTGTTGATGACCTCGACCATGTGCACGGGGATGCGGATGGTGCGCGCCTGGTCGGCCATCGCGCGGGTGATCGCCTGGCGGATCCACCACGTCGCGTACGTCGAGAACTTGAAGCCCTTGGTGTAGTCGAACTTCTCGACCGCACGGATCAGGCCCAGGTTGCCCTCCTGGATGAGGTCGAGGAACAGCATGCCGCGGCCGGTGTAGCGCTTGGCGAGCGAGACCACGAGGCGCAGGTTGGCCTCGAGCAGGTGGTTCTTGGCGTTCTTGCCGTCCTGGGCGATCCACCACAGCTCGCGCTTGAGCTTCATGTCCATCTTGCCGCCGGCGTTGAGCTGCTCCTCGGCGAAGAGGCCGGCCTCGATCCGCTTGGCGAGCTCGACCTCCTGCTCGGCGTTGAGGAGGGCGACCTTGCCGATCTGCTTGAGGTAGTCCTTGACCGGGTCGGCGGTGGCGCCGGCGGTGACGACCTGCTGGGCCGGGGCGTCGTCCTCGTCGTCCTGGCGGATGACGAAGCCGGCGGACTCCTCGACCTCCTCACCCTCCTTGGCCGCGCGGGCTTGGTGTCGTCGTCGGCCGTCTCGGTGTCGCCGTCAGTGACGACCACCGCGTCGACCAGCGCGTCGGCCTCGGCCACGAGGTCGACGTCCTCGACCGCGTCCTCGACGTCCTCGGCTGCCACGTCGCCGGCCGGCACATCGGAGGCCTCGGCGGCCTTCTTGGCCGCGCCAGTGGCCTTCTTGGCCGCCGCCTTCTTCGCCGGGGCAGCCGCAGCAGCTGCGGAGGTCCGGGTGGCGGTGGCTGCCTTGGCGGCGGGCTTGGTGCCTGCCCCGGTGCTCTTCTTGGCGGCGGCCTTCTTGGTGGCCGAAGCGGTGGTGGTACGACGGGCGGAGGTCGCGGCGACCGCGCGGTGCGCGGTCTCGGTGTCGAGCGTCACGTGGATGCCCTGCTCCTCGAGGGAGCGCAGCACGGCCTTCATGCGCTTGGGAGTGATCTCCGCCTCCACGAGCGCCGTCCTCAGGTGCTGGCTGTCCACCGAGCCGACGGCAGCACCGACCCGCATCAGCTCCTGCAGCGCAGGGTGGCTGAACTCGGCCGGCAGCGCCTTGGCCGGGCGGTCAGCCGCGGTGGGGGTGGAGGGAACGTGAGACACGAGCGACACCGACTACCTTTCGTCGCGAGGAACGCGAGGGGAAAACTGTGCACAGAGCATCGCCGGCGGGGGCACGCCGACGCTTGCGTCATGGGGGCTTGGGGGGATCTTCTCGGCCAGGTGGCGAACGTGCCCGGGCCGTGTTGTCACCATTATAAAACCTCGGGCGTCCCGCTCGCTCCCCGGTCCGCCAGATCGAGCGTGTGCGGGACGGGTCAGGGCCATGTCAGCGGGCCTGCCGCGCGGCGGCCTTGGCCGCCTGCTTGGTCTCGCGCACCTTCAGCAGCGACTCGTGGTCCACCACGTCGGCCACCGACCGGAACGACCCGTCCTCGCCGTACGGCGCGCTGGCCTGCTGCCACCCTGGTGGCCGCACACCCAGCTGCTTGCCCAGGAGCGCGGTGAAGATGGCGGCCTTGGCCGGCCCGAAGCCGGGCAGCGCCTCGAGCCGGGAGCGCACCTCCTCCCCCGTCGTCGCGGTGGTCCAGAGGGCGGAGGTGTCGCCCTCGTAGTGCTCGACCACGGCACCGGCCAGCGCCTGGATCCGGGTGGCCATCGACCGCGGGTAGCGGTGGACGGCGGGCGGGCGGGCACAGATGTCGGCAAACTCGTCGGGATCCCAGGTCGCGATGGCGCCCGGCTGCAGCGGGTTCTGCCCGAGCCGTTCGGCGAGCTTGGCCGGGCCGAGGAAGGCACGCTCCATGGGCATCTGCTGGTCCAGGAGCATGCCCAGCAGGAGCGCGAAGGGATCCTGGCTGAGGAGGTCGTCCGCGTGGTCGTCAAGCGTCAGGCGCACCGAGGTCATCACGTACTCCAACGTCCGGCGGGGCAGAGAAAGTCCCCGCCGGGGGCGGGGATGAGCGCGTCCGCCTCAGTCGGCCGGAGCCGCCTTGACGGCGAGGACCGGGCAGGACGCATCGAGCAGGATGCGCTGGGCGTTCGAGCCGAGGATCAGCTTGCCGACGGGGGTGCGGCGGCGCAGGCCGATGACGATGAACTCGGCACCCACCTCCTCGGCGACGGCGATGAGGTCCTCGGACGGCTCGTTGCCGCGCACCAGCTGGCGCACCTCGTGGTCGACGCCGGCGTCGTCCAGGCGGCCCTCGATCCTGTGCAGCTCGGACTCGAAGCGCACGGCCTCCTCGGCGTCGAAGTCCTTGCCGCCACGGCTGGAGTTGATGACGATCAGCCTGCTGTGGCGAAGGAGCGACTCCTCCGCGGCGCGGCGCAGAGCCGCACGGCCCTCTCTGGTCGGCACGTAGCCCACGACGACTGCCACCTGAACCTCCTTGTTCAACGGCTCCGGCTGGGTACTGGCCGGTACGCGGACGCTACCGGATATCGGTGCGAGCCGCGGTCAGGTGACCCGCAGGCACACCGAGGAGGGCCAGCCGGGTCCGCAGGCGGGTCAGCGGGTCCGCAGGCGGGTCAGTGCGTCGCGCACCACGCGGCCGACCTGGTCGATCTCGATGAGGAAGCCGTCGTGCCCGTAGTCGGAGGTGATCAGGTGCAGGCCGTCCGCCGAGCCGGCAGCGGCGGCGATCTCCTCGGACAGCCGCGGGGGGTAGAGCCGGTCGGAGTCGACCGCCACCACGACCAGGTCGGCGCTCACCCGGGACAGGGCTCTGGCGACGCCACCGCGCCCGCGCCCGACGTCGTGGGAGTTCATCGACTCGGTGAGGACGAGGTAGGAGTTGGCGTCGAACCGGCGGGTCAGCTTGTCGGCGTGGTGGTCCAGGTAGCTCTCCACGGCGAAGCGGCCACCGGCCCCGAGCGGTTGCTCGCCGGCCTGGGCGGCACGCCCGAACCGGGTAGCGAGCTCGAGCTCGCTGCGGTAGGTCACGTGGGCGATCCTGCGCGCCAGCCCCAGACCGAGGTCCGGTCCCTGCGGGCGGTCGTAGTAGTCCCCGCCGTGGAAGTGCGGGTCCTGCCGGATGGCCAGGAGCTGCGGCTGGCACCACGCGATCTGCTCCGCCGTGGCGTAGGCGCCGCTGGCGAGGATGACGGCGGAGCGCACGCGCTCAGGGTGGGTGACCGCCCACTCCAGCGCGCGCATCCCCCCCATCGAGCCGCCGA
Source organism: uncultured Actinomycetota bacterium (assembly GCA_963724015.1). Taxonomy (GTDB): domain Bacteria; phylum Actinomycetota; class Actinomycetes; order Actinomycetales; family Dermatophilaceae; genus CAVRTM01. The sequence continues at coordinate 216,775 of CAVRTM010000014.1, read as the reverse complement.
TCACGCAGGCCCAGGAGGAGATGCCGAGGGCGTCCGCGAGGGCCGCCTCGGCCGCGACCTGGTCACGGACGGTGACGAAGGGGAACCTGCTGCCCCACGGCCGCCCGTCCGGTCCCGGTGAGGAGGGTCCGGTCGTGCCCTGACAGCCGCCCAGCACGTTGCTGGCGATGACGAACCACCGGTCGGTGTCCAGTGGTCGGCCGGGACCGATCAGCCCGTCCCACCAGCCCGGCAGTGGGGTGCCCGGGTCCGGCCGGTCCCGCGACGTGGCTGTCGCCGGTCAGGGCGTGCTCGACGAGGATGGCGTTGTCGCGCGCGGCGTTCAGGGTGCCCCACGTCTCGTAGGCCAGCTCCACCGACGGCAGCGATCCCCCCACCTCCAGGGCGAGCATGCCGATCCCGAGCGAGCGACGCCGACCGCTGGACGGGTCGGCGTACGGCGTGCGGTGCTGGTCCGAGGTGACGGTCACGGTGGCTCCCCGAGGATCTGGGTCCGGCCGGACCCGCGCTTGCCGTCTGCCATCCAGACGGCCGGGTCATCACCCGGGGCACCCCACCGCGGAGGAGGGTTGCCGCCCAGCAAGCCGGGGCTCGATGCTGGAACTCATGACCTGGTCAGCAGTGTAAACCGGCGGCGTCCGCCTGTCCGCCGGCGTCTCACGCCGGCACACCGAACGGCCGGATCGCCAGGTCCACCATCCGCTCCAGCAGCCGGGCGAGGCGGTAGTCCGGATCGACCGCGAGCGCCCGCTCCAGCGCCATGCGGGTCAGCGCACCGTCGCCGCGCCACCAGGTGAACGACGCGAGCACCGTCAGCGGCGGAACGGTCCAGGCCTCGGGCAAGGACGCGCACACCGCGACCAGCCGGCGCTCGAGACGCTGGCAGTGGGCGGAGTGCGTCGCCGGGTCGACACCAGGTCCGTCGTCGGGCCGCAGCGGTGCGGGGAGGATCTCGACCATCTGCTCCCGCAGCATCTCCGGAACCAGGTCGAGGGTGAGGGCGCCGGGGCAGATCCACGCCACCAGCGCGTCGCGGATGTCGACGTCGGTCAGGGACACGGCCAGCCGGGCCAGCTCGGGCGGGGACAGCAGCGGACCGTCCTCGTCGCCGCAGCGCAGCACCGTGGCCCAGGTCTGCAGCTCGCGCCGGCGCAGGTCGTGGAAGGCGGCGGCGGTGTCCTCGTACGCCGCTCGTCGGGTCGACAGCCACTCGTCGGCGCAGGCGTCGACGGCGTCCGAGGCCGGCGGGACGGCCGGACGCAGGCGGTCCGCGAGCGCCGCCCGGTCCACCATGGGGCTGATCTCGCGGCCGACGAACTCGGCGACGGCAGGAACCTCGTGCGGCTGTGGCAGGGGCCGCCCCCCAGCCGGACAGCAGGAAAGATCGGTGCAGTGCAGCGAGAACCACCGCTCGTCACGGATGACGAGCCGGTCCCGGACCTCCACCCCCGCCTCGTGGCAGGCGTGGGCCATGGCCGCGACCAGCGGCAGGCAGTCACCCTCGGACCGCTCGAACCCGAGCAGCAGGACACCGTCCGGCGCGTCCCGTCGCAACGGGGGCAGCATCGCCGCGACGGCCGCGTCGACGTGCTCGGGCGGCGGCAGGTCGATGCGCTGCACCAGGCCCAGGCGGGTGCCGTGCAGGCTGACGACGACCAACGACTCTCGCGGGTGGAAGCCGAGCTGGTAGGGCAGCACGGCCAGGATGTCGGACGGTCCGCCCAGGCGGATGCGGGTCGGGTTCATGCCCCGACTCTCCAGCCGGGACGAAGGTGCCCGCGTCCGCCCAGGGCCCATCTGTGGAGGACGGGACCACGCCGGCAGGGGGTGTGGAGGGCCGGAGAGCCGCGTCGGTCAGGAGATGACGTCTCCCTGCACCGTGTTCTCCCGCTGTTGCTCCCAGGCCAGGTAGCCCTCGGTCTGGTTGACCAGCGCCGTGGCGATCCACGCGATGACCAGTGCGTCGTCACCGAGCCCGAAGAGGCCCAGGGCCGCCTCGGGCACCAGGTCCACCGGCGAGACGACGTACAGGACGGCGCCGAGCAGGAGGGCGAGCTGGCCGCGGGAGGTGCCGCGGTACTCCCCGCGAACCGTCGACCGGACCAGCCGCGGCACGGCGCGCAGCCGCTCCCCCAGCCCCGGCGAGCCGGACCGGGTGGCGGCGCGGACCGCCATGCCGATCGAGCGGAACGCGCCCCAGCGCATCGACGCGGTTGCTGCCATCTCGTGTGCCTCCTTGGTGTGGGCGCGCTCGCTGCCGCCCGTTGCCGGCTGCCTGTACGACGGGCGGAACGCCCGCGCGGTTCCCGGCGGCACGCCCGCGCGGTTCCCGGCGGAGCCAGGAGCAAGCCCGTGGCTGCCTGCGCCGGGCCTGCCGCCACCCCTGCGCCCGGGCCCTGGCGGCGTCCGTCCGGGGACGTCCCCCGGCCGGTTGTCGCACCCTGCTGCCAGCATGGGCCTGTGCTGCTCGCCGAGATCGTCACCGTGTCGCAGGCTGTGTCCGCGACGTCGTCCCGCAACGCCAAGACGGCCCTGCTGGCGGACCTGCTCAAGCGGGCGGCGACCGAGCCACCTGATGCGGCGGCCGAGGGCACAGGCGTCGACGAGATCGCCGTCGTGGTGCGCTACCTCTCGGGGTCGCTGCGCCAACGCCGCACCGGGATCGAGCTGACCCACCTCACGGTGCTGCCCGTGCCCGCGGTGTCGCCCTCGGTGACCGTGAGCGAGATGGACGCCGTGCTGCAACGTGCCGCCGACCTCTCCGGCGCCGGCTCCTCCGCGGCGCGGGCGGCGCTGTTCCGGGACCTCATGGCACGGCTGACCGCCGACGAGCAGCGCTTCCTCATGGGCCTGCTGCGCGGCGGCCTGCGCCAGGGAGCGCTCGAGTCGGCCGTGCTGACCGCCCTCGCGAGTGCCGCCGGCGCGGCCCCCGCGGACGTACGCCGCGCGGTCACCGTCAGCGGCAGCCTCCCGCGGGTGGCCGCGGCACTTCTGCGTCAGGGGCCCGCGGCCCTGTCCGGGTTCACCCTCGCCGTCGGCCAAGGGGTCAGCCCGATGCTCGCCGGGTCCGCTCCGACGGTGCCCGAGGCGCTCGTCCGCACCGGGCCGGCCGGGGTGGAGTGGAAGCTCGACGGCATCCGCGCCCAGATCCACAAGGACGGGCCGCACGTCACGGTGCTGACGCGGTCACTGGACGACATCACCGACCGGGTGCCGGAGGTCGTCGAGGCGGTGGCCGCGTGGGCGGTCTGCGTCCGCGATCCTCGACGGCGAGCTGATCGCGCTCGACGACGACGGCCGGCCCCGGCCGTTCCAGCAGACCGGCTCCCGCACCGCCCGCCGCAGCGACCCGGCCGCCGCCAGGGTCAGCGTGCCGCTGACCCTGTTCGTCTTCGACGTCCTGCACCTCGATGGCCGCGACCTGCTGGACGAGCCGGGCTCCGTCCGCCGCTCGGTGCTCGAGGCGACGCTGCCGGTCGAGGTCCTCACCCCGAGGCTTGCCGTGGTCGACGCCGCTGACCCGACGCACGTCGAGGCGGCGGCGGCGTTCGCCGCGGACGCGCTGTCGCGTGGGCATGAGGGCGTCGTCGTCAAGTCCGACGAGGCGACGTACGACATGGGGCGGCGGGGCGCCGGGTGGGTCAAGGTCAAGCCGGTGCACACGCTCGACCTCGTCCTCCTGGCGGTGGAGCGGGGCAACGGCCGCCGCAGCGGATGGCTCAGCAACCTGCACCTCGGCGCGCTGGACCCGACGGGACGCTACGGCGAGCCGGGCGGCTTCGTGATGCTGGGCAAGACGTTCAAGGGGCTGACCGATGAGATGCTGCGCTGGCAGACGCAGGAGCTGCCGCGGCACGCCGACGGGCCCACCGACGGCTACGTCGTGCGGCTGCGCCCCGAGGTCGTGGTCGAGATCGCCTTCGACGGGGTGCAGACCTCGCCGCGCTACCCCGCAGGGGTGGCCCTGCGGTTCGCCCGGGTCGTGCGCTACCGGACCGACAAGCGCCCCGAGGAGGCCGACCCGATCGAGGCGGTGCAGGCGCTGCACGCGCCATGACGTCGGCGTCGGCGTCGGCGTCGCAGGGCCCGTGCTCGTGGCGCGGGCTCATGGGGCGAGCCACCCCACCGGCCGGTGCGGCACGCGTGGAAGCATGGGTCCGAGACCGATGCCCGAGAACTGCGGAAGGTGCCCGACATGGCCGTGACCTCTGACGACAGCCCGAAGTTCCAGCAGTACGCCCACCCGGACCGCCTCGTCTCCACCGAGTGGCTGGCGGCCGCGATCGCCGACGGCAGCGCCCGCCCCGGTGGCGACATCGTCGTCGTGGAGTCCGACGAGGACGTCCTGCTCTACGACACCGGGCACGTCCCCGGCTCGGTCAAGGTCGACTGGCACAACGACCTCAACGACCCGCTGATGCGCGACTACGTCGACGGGCAGCGCTTCGCCGAGGTGCTCGGCGAGCGGGGCATCGGCCGCGACACGACCGTCGTCGTGTACGGCGACAAGAGCAACTGGTGGGCCGCCTACGCGCTGTGGGTGTTCTCGCTCTTCGGCCACGAGGACGTCCGGCTGCTCGACGGTGGCCGGGCCAAGTGGGTCGCCGAGGGCCGCGACCTGACCCGCGAGGTGCCCAAGCCCGAGCCGGTGGACTACCCCGTCGTGGAGCGCTCGGACAGCGCGATCCGGGCGTTCAAGGACGACGTGCTGGCCCACCTGGGCAAGCCCCTGGTCGACGTGCGCTCCCCCGGTGAGTACTCCGGCGAGCTGTTGCACATGCCCGACTACCCGCAGGAGGGGGCGATGCGCGGCGGGCACATCCCCGGCGCGAAGTCGGTGCCGTGGGCGCGCGCGGCCGCCGAGGACGGCACGTTCAAGCAGCGGGCCGACCTGGAGGCGATCTACCTCACCGAGCAGGGCCTGAAGCCCGACGACGACGTGGTGGCGTACTGCCGGATCGGCGAGCGCTCCTCGCACACGTGGTTCGTCCTGACCCACCTGCTGGGCTTCGACACGGTCCGCAACTACGACGGGTCGTGGACGGAGTGGGGCAACGCCGTGCGGGTGCCAGTCGAGCGGTGAGGAAGAGCGAGCGCAACGAACGCGACCATCAGCGCGAGCGGTGAGGAAGAGCGAGCGCAGCGAGGTCGACGAACGCGACCATCAGCGCGAGCGGTGAGGAAGAGCGAGCGCAGGCACGATGCCAGGAGAGGGACACTGAGGGTATGACGACGCCGAACGACGAGCGGGTGCAGCTGCCGGCCGCCCTGGCCGAGATCGCCGAGGACTTCACCGCGGCCTCCACGCGCGAGCGGCTGGAGCTGCTGCTGGAGTTCAGCGACGAGCTGCCGGGCCTGCCGCGAGCACCTCGCCGGGCGCGAGGAGCATGCTGGAGCAGGTGGATGAGTGCCAGTCCCCCGTCTTCCTGGCGGTCGAGCTCGAGCGGCCGGCCGCCGACGGGGACGCGGTGGTGCACCTGTACTTCTCGGCACCGGCCGAGGCGCCGACCACGCGCGGGTTCGCCGGCATCCTGCACGAGGGCCTGAACGGCCTGACGGCCGGTGAGGTGCTCGCGGTGCCGGACGACGCGCCGTACCGCTTCGGCCTGTCCGAGGCCGTGTCGCCGCTGCGGCTGCGCGGGATGGTGGCGATGCTGAGCCGGATCAAGCGCCAGGTGCGGCTGAAGTCCGCCGCCTGACCCCGGTCCTCCCGCAGCCGCCCGTCAGCTCAGCACCATCCTGGGCTCCCCGGCGACCAGGCCGGTCCCCGCGACCGCGCACGACCCGCCTCGCGGGGAGCCGGCGTTCCACACCTGGCGCACGCAGCTGCGCAGCCCCAGCTGCGCCCAGTAGTTGGGGTGCAGTGACTCCTGCAGCTGGTAGCTGCCGAGCGTGGTCACGGTCCGGATCTGGTTGACCCACTCGGTCCGGTCGACCGCGCCGGGCTGGGTCCACGAGCTCAGCCCCTCCTCCTCCAGCAGCCCGACCCCCTTCTCGCACAGGCGCCGGCCGTCCAGCGACGCGGCCAGGTCCAGCCGCTTGACGCCGGCCACACCCGATGCGGTCACCGCGGCGGACACGGTGGAGTTGATCGTCGCGAGCGCCGTGCGGTTGGCCCAGTCGGCGTCGCGGTTCCAGAATCCGCAGCCGCCGATGCCCTGGCGGGCGAGCTTGCCCTGGCCGTAACGGAACCCGGACGCGGGCGGGATCGGTGAGGCGTAGTTCTGGACCACCATCGTCCAGGCCGAGTCGGCGTAACCGGCCTGGCGCATCGCCGTCCGCACGTTCTGCAGCCCGCGGGAGATCCGGGCCCGCACCACCGCGACGTTGGCGGCGGTGAACTTCGAGCGCACCCACGCGTCGTCGGAGCAGTAGTTGGGGTGCAGCACGCTGGAGGCGAGGAAGTCCCCGACGCAGGACGTGATCACGGTCGCGAAACCGAAGTCGTTGCCGCCGATCCCGACCAGCACCATCCGGACGTCGTGCGTGCGGGCGAACGTCCGCAGCATCGCCGCCTGCCCCTGCTCGCTCCGGCCCCTCGTCGGCGAAGTCCAGGCCGGGCTTGAAGTGCCCGGTGATCGCCGTGTACGTCGACGCCTTGGCCCCGGAGCAGGCAAGGTCCAGGCTGCGCACCCCGCCCCCGATGGCGCCCTCGGCGCTGCGGCTGCGGTGGCACCCACGGATCTGCTCGGCCGTGCCGGCGGCGTTGTCGTCGTACGCAGTCGGGCCGAGGGCGTCGACCCGCCGGCTGCTGAGGTTGGTGCTGCCGGCCCAGCGCCCGGCCTCACCCGAGACGTAGGAGTCCCCGAGGCTGACCACCCACGGCGCACCTGCCCCGGGGCCGTCGGCCGACGCGGGGGCGGCTCCGGCGACACCGGCCAGCAGCGACCCGACGAGAGCGGCCAGCGTCGCCGCGACTCCCATCGCCGTACGCCGCCGCCGACCTGCCCGTGCGAACCCTGGACTCGTGCGGCACCTGAGCCATGGATCGCTCCCTGAAGCAGAGGACGGCCCGCGACGTCGCGGCCCGCCCAGCACCTTCGCACCCCGGGCCCGGGATGGGCCACCCTTCTTGACCAAGTCCTGACTGAGGTTGGATGGGGCCCGTGACCGTGCCCGCCGACCGCCCCGACCAGGTCGCGGTGGCGCTGGCCGGCGACCTGGGCGCGCTGGTCGGCGCGCGGGAGTCCATGACCGGGTCGCGCGCCGAGGTCCTGGCACGGGTCGCCGCGCTGGAGGACGAGCGTCACCCGCGCTGGGTCTGGTGGTCCGCCGCCGGCACCGCAGCACCGTTGGTGCGCAACGGGATCCATCTCAACCGCTGCTGGGACGTGCTGGAGGTGCACCGGTTGGTCCGGGGTGGCTGGGCCACCGACCCCACGCTCGCCTGGGCGGCCGCGCACGGGCTCGACCCGGCGGGGATGCCGCGCCCGGCCGGCGGCGACCTGTTCGACTTCGCCGGCGGCGCCGGGGACGGCGACGCGGGCGACCCCGACTGTCCCGTGCGCAGCGACGGCTACCTGCGCCCCGAGGCCGCCGACGGCAGCTGGCTCACGACGCCCGAGCGGGTGCACGGCTGGGCGGCCGCGGCGCTGGAGACCGCGGCCCTGCAGCAGCAGGCGCTGGCGACCGCGCCGCCGCGGGTGACGCAGCACCGCCCACTCGGAGTCGGCAGCCGCGCTGCTCTGCGTCGAGCTGGAGCAGGAGGGCCTGCCGATCCACCGCCCGACCCTGGAGCAGCTGATCCACGCCGCCGCCGGGCCCCGGCCGCAGGACGAGGACCACGCCCGGGCGATCCGGCGCCGAGCGCGACGCCACCGTGCTGGCCCACACCCCGGGACGGGAGAGCACCGACCTGCGCAACCCGGTGCAGGTGCGCGAGCTGCTCGCCTCGGTCGGGGTCGTCGTACCGGACACGCGGGCGTGGCGGCTCGAGCCGTTCCGGGCCACCCACCCGCTGGTGGAGGCGCTGCTCACCTGGCGCAAGGCGGAGCGGATCGCGACGACGTACGGCTGGGCGTGGCTGGACGCCCACGTCGGCGCGGACGACCGGCTGCGCGGCGGGTGGAGCGCGTGCGACGGCGCCGGCGGACGGATGACGGCCCAGAACGGCCTGCACAACCTGCCGGCACCGCTGCGCCCCGCGGTCGCGGCCGCGCCCGGGCACGTCTTCGTCCGGGCCGACCTGGGGCAGATCGAGCCGCGGGTGCTGGCCGCCGTGTCCGGTGACGTGGCGTTCGCCGCGGCCACCCGGGCACCCGACCTCTACGCCCCCGTCGGCGCCGCACTCGGGGTCGACCGCCCCGTGGCCAAGGTGGCGGTCCTCGCCGCGATGTACGGGCAGACCAGCGGCGCCGCCGGCGAGGCGCTCAAGGACCTCGAGCGCACCTACCCCACGGCGATGAGCTACCTCAAGCGCGCGTACGACGAGGGCGTCGCGGCGCGCGCGGTGCACACGTACGGCGGCCGGCGGGTGCCGATGTGGCCGACGCCTGCCGACACGGCACCGGGCTCCGTGCCCGGCGTCGTCGCGGGCCGGGGACGGTTCGCCCGCAACGCCGTCATCCAGGGCGCGGCGGCCGAGCTCTTCAAGGCGTGGGCCGCCACCGTGCGCCATGCGACGCGGGCGCACGGCGCGCGGATCGTGCTCTGCCTGCACGACGAGCTGATCCTGCACGTGCCGGCCGCAGAACGCGGAGACGGTCGCGGCGCAGGTGGACGCCGCGCTGTTGGCCGCATCCCGGCGCTGGACCGGCTCCGACGCCGTAGGGTTCGTCGCTGACACCAGCGTGGTCGCGCGCTGGTCGGACGCCAAGCCGTGACCCGTCGCGCGGAGGATGGAGCCCCCCATGAGCCCCGACACCATCAAGGGAGCAGCGCGAGAAGCGGGCGACCACCCGGCGCTGGAGATGGCCGCGCGGATCGGCTACGCCGTCAGCGGGTTGCTGCACCTGCTGATCGGGTGGATCGCGCTGCAGGTCGCCTGGGGCAGCTCGGGCAAGTCGGCGGACCAGTCGGGTGCGCTGGCGTCGCTGGCCGGCAACGGGGTCGGCCGGTTCGGCCTGTGGGTCGCCGTCATCGGGTTCCTCGGCCTGGCCGTCTGGCAGCTCGTCGAGGCCGTCGGCGGCTCCTTCGGTGAGGGCATGGACGCCTGGGCCGGCCGGGGCAAGGCGGTCGCCAAGGCCGTGGTCTACCTCGTCCTGGGGTGGAGCACCCTGGGCTTCGCCCGGGGCAAGCAGTCCAGCAGCCGCCAGCAGAGCGTCGACTTCACCGCGACGATGCTGCACAGCACCGGCGGCCGCATCCTGGTCGTCCTCATCGGCCTGGTCGTGATCGGCGTCGGCGGCTACCACGTCTACAAGGGGGCGACCAAGCGGTTCCTGCGCGACCTCGTGGAGAACCCGGGCACGGCGGTCACCCGGGCCGGGCAGGTCGGCTACATCGCCAAGGGGATCGCCCTGGCCATCGTCGGCCTGCTCTTCGTCGTGGCCGGGGTGACCCGCCGGGCGGGCGCCGCCAGCGGGCTCGACGGCGCGCTGCGCACCCTGCGCGACCAGCCGCTGGGGCCGGTGCTGCTGACGGCGGTGGCCGTGGGCCTGGCGGCGTACGGCGTCTACAGCTTCGCCCGCGCGCGCTACGCGAAGGTCTGACCGCCGCGCCTCCCCCGACCCCGAGCCTGTGCGTGGGACACCCGCGGCGCCAGGTGGCGAGGCGCTGTCGGCTGCCCCTGATGGGCCGTATGGCCCTGACCGTCGTGCGGTCGGCAGCACCACTGTGGAGCTGACACGGAGGAAGGAGCCGACATGCACATCGAGTACCTGCACGCCTCCAAGTACGGCAACGGCGCCGACGTCGCTGAACAGTTCCGCGCCCACATGGCGCAGCGCGGGGTTGACGTCGACGTCCACCACATCCACGAGGTCGACCCCCACCGGGTGGCTCAGGCGGACCTGTACGTCTTCAGCAGCCCCGGCCGCATGGGCCGGCCCCGCGGCACGATGCGTCGCTTCCTCAAGAAGCTCAGCCTGCCGGCCGGGACGCCGTACGCCGTCCTCACCACCGAGGTGGCGCCCCGCCCCGACAAGAAGACCGGCCGGCTGCCGACGGAGGAGGAGCGAGCGCGTCGGCAGCACGTGCGCCCCATCATGGACGAGCTCCTGCAGGGGCATGGCATGGTGAACCTCGCCGAGGACTGTGTGTACGTCACCGGGCTGAAGGGGCCGCTCGAGGACGGGTGGCAGGGCAAGGTCGACGAGTTCGCGGACCGCATCCCCGTCAACACCTGAGCCGCGTGACGCCCGGCCCGCGAGCCACGCACGTCCGCTCGGACCTGGGCGACCGACCGCGGCCGACCGGCGCGGCGGCCGCCGAGGTCGCGGCGGCTCAGTCCTCGTCGGTCCGTTCGCGCAGGAACTGCTCGAACTCGGCGCCGATCTCGTCGGCGCTCGGCAGCTCGCTGACGTCGGTGGCCAGCAGGCTGGGCTTCTCGCGGCCCTCCATGTAGGTGTCGTACTGGCGCTCCAGGGCCTCGACGACGCGGCTGACCTCCTCGGAGCCGGCGACCTCCCGGGCGATCTCCGCCCGGTTGAGGCCGGCCGTCGCCGCGAGGTCCGCGGTCGGGATGCCCAGGCCCGTCGCGGCGATGAACGACTGGAGCCCGCGCAGCGCGGCGTCGGCGAACTCGGACTGCGCGAGGTAGTGCGGCACGTGGACCGCGAAGCCCACCGCGTCCTGGCCGCTCTCGCCGAGGCGCAGCTGCAGCAGCGCGCTGAGGCTGGCCGGCACCTGGATGGTGCCGAACACCGCGCCGTCGTTGCTGCTGATCAGGCGCGGGTCGGTCGCGTGGGCGCTCTGCCCGATCGGGCGGGTGTGCGGCACGGCCATCGGGATGCCGTGGACGCTGACCGTCAGGGTGACCCCGAAGGCCTGCACCAGCTGGCGCACCGCCTCCACGACCCGCTCCCACTGGTAGTCCGGCTCCAGGCCGTCCAGCACGAGGAACGGCTCACCGTCGCTGTCGATCACGCGGTAGAGCACGAGCGAGGGGTCGCTGTAGCTGGACCACCGGTCGCGGTCGAAGGTCATCGCGGGGCGTCGCCCGCGGTAGTCCACGAGCTGGTCGACGTCGAAGGAGGCGACGACGGTGTGCTCGAGGGTGGCGAGCACGTGCTCGGTCATCAGGCGCTGGGTGTGCCCGGCGTCGACGAAACCGCCGAGCGACACCAGGAGCACGGAGGCCCGCAGCTCGCGCAGGTCGGTGTCGGTCTCGAAGGAGTACAGCTCGGCGGGGTCTTGCACGGCAGGTCGCCTCTTCCTGGCAGATGTCGGAGGTGTTCTCCGGTGCCAACGCCAGAAGGCGCGCGAGGATTCCACACCACGCACCGGCCGGTACGACGAGGGCGGCCTCCTCGGGTCGGTGGCGGTCCAGTGGTGGTCAGTGTGGGTGGCCGCCGGTGGGCAGCCGGCGTCCCCGCGGCGGGCCGGTCACGACCGGCTCACCGGAGAGCGCCCGGTCGACCCGGCGTCGGTCTGCGGCGCCCGCGCCGGAAAGGAGCCCGTTCAGGCTCGCCGTACCGGGAGGCGGTGTAGACCCGCCGGGCCGGCGCGGTGCACGTCGGGCAGGACAGCGGCGTACTCGCCTCCTCGAGGGTGCGGCGGACGTCGAAGGGGCCGCACTGCGGGCAGCGGTACTCGTACAGGGGCATGGCGGATCTCCGGGGTCGAAGGGGGGAACGGGCCGACCCGGCGTGCGCCGGGCCGGCCCCGGGGGCTCACTCGGCGATGAGCTCGCGCCCGCCGCCGGCACCGTCGGGCAGGATGTTGCGGTCGAAGATCGACAGCGGGATGCTCACCGACACCGCGCTGTTCGGGATGTCGACGACCCCGCCGATCCGGCCGTCGATCGGCGCCGCGCCGAGGAACAGGTAGGCCTGCTCGAACGTCCAGTCCATCGCCGGCATCAGGTAGTTGATGGCGTTGAGGCAGGCCCGGCGGTAGGCGACCGTGGCGTTCATGTAGTAGTTGCGGCCGTCCTCGACGCTGATGCCCTCGAACGTCAGGAACTCGGAGTAGTTGGGTCCGACCCGTCCCGGCTTGAAGAAGGGCATGTCGGTCTTGTAGCGGTCCATCCCGCCCTTGATCACGTCGAAGTGCAGGTCGATGAACCCCGGCATCTCGATCGCGCCGCAGAAGGTGATCTCACCATCGCCCTGCCCGAAGTGCAGGTCGCCGATCGAGAACTTGCCGCCGTGCACGAACACCGGCATGTAGACGCGGCTGCCCACCCCGAGGTCCTTGATGTCGACGTTGCCGCCGTGCTCGCGCGGCGGGATGGTGCGGGCGGCCTCCGCGGCGGCCCGCTTGAGGTCGTCCCCGCTCAGCGTCCCGAGCAGCGCGTCCTTGGGCTGGGGTGGCAGCGCGAGCGCCGGCACCTGCGGGGCGCCCGGTACGTCGCCTCCGTGCGCCGGGATGTCACCGGTGACCCGGTCGGGGTTCTGGTCGATGAGCGCCTGCTCCCGACGGTTCCACTCAGCCAGCAGGTCAGCCGAGGGTGCGCAGCCGAACAGACCCGGGTGGGAGTTGCCGATGAACCGGGTGCCGGGGACGTGCCGGGAGCTGGTCCAGATGCCGTCGAGGTCCCAGATGGCCTTGGACGCCCCCGGCGAGTAGTCGGTGAGGAACCCGCCGCCGTTCTCCTTGGCGAAGATGCCGGTGTAGCCCCAGGGCTGCTCCTCGAAGGGCCCGATGTTGACGATGTCCACCACGAGGATGTCGCCGGGCTCGACGCCGTCGATGGCGAACGGGCCGCTGAGCACGTGGCAGGGGTCGAGGTTCATGTCGCGGATGTCGTCCGCGTCGTCGGTGTTGGTGACCTGGTTGTCGGTCCAGTCCTTGCACTCGATCCGGTACGTCGACCCCGTGCGCACCGTCGCAGCCGGCGGGATGTCGGGGTGCCAGCGGTTGTGGCCGGGCACGGTCTGCTGGGCCATCGGCACGCTCAGGTCGCGGTTGATCTCGAAGATGACCTCGGGCACGGGGAGCTCCTTCGGGTGGGTGGAGGGTCTGGGTCGCTGCTGTTCGGGTCAGCCGCACTCCCCGCCCCTGCACGCCACGTCCGGGCGTGATCCCGCGGAGTGTTACTTCACCTAGAAACTATTTCCAGCGACAGCACTGGTCAAGACCTGCGTGCGCCCAGCCGGTCGACGGACCTAGAGGGTCGCGATGACGTCGAACTCCAGGCCGTCGGCCCGGGCGAGGTACATCGGCTGCTCGAGGTGGTTGCCACGCAGCCGCACCCGACCGCGGGCACCCTCGTAGCTGGCGGCGCCGGCCGTGGCGCAGACCGCCCCCACGTCGGTGGACCCCGCCCGGGTGACCAGCTCGGCCAGCAGCCGCACGGCCTCGTAGCACGACTCGCCCGGGCTGTTCAGGGACGGCGCGTCGGCACCGAAGCGCCGGGTGAACCGCGCACCGAAGTCCAGGCTGCTCGTGGTGACCAGCGACTCGAAGTAACCGGCGGCCGCGTAGACGCCGCGCGTCGCGTCCGCGCCCGAGGCGAGGAGCATGTCCTCGGTGATCAGCGGGCTGAGGCGACAGCACCGCTCGTCCAGGCCGTACGCCGCGAACTGCCGGTTGAACTGCACCGCGTCCTGCCCGACCAGCAGCATCAGCACCGCGTCGGCGGCGCTGCGGTCGAGCCGTTCCAGGGTCGCCCGGAAGTCGGCCGTCCCGAGCGGGACGAAGGCCTCCTCGACCAGCTCGACGCCGCACTCGCCCAGGTAGCGACGGGCCCGGGCAGCCGACCGGCGGGGCCACACGTAGTCGTCCCCCACCACCGCCCAGCGTCGTACACCCAGGCTCTCCACCAGCCATCGGATCGCGGGGCGCAGCTGCAGGGCGGGTGTCTCCCCGGTCAGGAAGACGCCCGGCGTGTGCTCGCCTCCCTCGTACACGGCGCTGTAGACGTAGGGCACGTGGGGGGCGACGCAGGGCGCCAGCACCTCCCGCAGGGCGGAGAGGTGCCAGCCGACCACCGCCTCGACCTGGCGCCTGCACACCAGCCCTTGCACCTCCTCCGCGACCTGCACGGGGTCCCCGGACCCGTCCACCACGGTCAGCCGCAGCTCGCGCCCGAGCACGCCGAGTCCGGCGTTGAGCTCCTCTGCCGCCAGCTGGGCACAGAGCTCCGAGGACGGCCCGACGATGCCCGCCGGGCCGTGCAGCGGGATGACGAGGGCCACGTCCAGGGGCTGGCGGGACCGAGCCGGCGCGGCGCGGCGCGGCGGATCCGGAGCGGGCCATCGGACCACGTCGACCTCCCCGGGACGGACGGTCACGCCTCGGGCGACGCCCTGGCGATACGGTGTCCTCACTACTCCAGGACGCCGGGAGCGCGCAATGGTTGCGACCGATGAGGGCCCGTCCCTGCCCGACCTCCTCAGTCGCGTGGAGCGGGAGGTCACCGGCCGGCTCACGGCCCTGCTCGCCGCCGAGGGGTGCACCGTCGACGAGTGGCGCGTGCTGTCGCTGCTGGCCCGCACCGGAGGGCGGCCGATGACCGCGATCGCCCAGGCCACGCTGTTGCTCCCTCCGACGCTCACCAAGCGGGTCGACCGCATGGTCGCCGACGGCCTGGTGTACCGCCGGGTCGGCGTGGACGACCGTCGACGGGTGCTCGTGCTGCTGGCACCCCGCGGCCGCATCGCCCACGACCGCCTCGCTCCCCTGGTGGCCCAGGAGATGGCCCGCATCGGCGCCCAAGCACCCGGCGTCGACCTCGGGCGGCTGACCGGCCTGCTGGGCGACCTGCTCAGCGCCCTGGGCCAGGGCCAGGCACCGGGAGCCACGTCGCCCGACGCCGCGACGGTCCCCAGCGGGTCCGTGCTGTCAGGAGGCGCGCCCCGGGGCACCTGAGCGCCGGGTTTGGCCTCGGGATGGGTCCCGACGTACGCTCCGGATGGAACGAAACAGTTTCGTACTATCGAGACGTGACCCAACAGCTCCGGAGACGAGCCCACCATGCCTGACCCCACGACCTGCCGGCCCCGGATCGAGGGCGAGCGCGAGAGCGAGATCTTCGCCGCCGTGGTGGCACTGCTCGTCGAGGCCGGCTACGACAAGCTGACGTTCGACGCCGTGGCCACCGCCGTCCGGGCCAGCAAGGCCACGCTCTACCGGCGCTGGCCGACCAAGGCCGACCTGGTGCTGGATGCGGTGGCCGCCCAGCTCGCCGCCCCCGAGGAGGGGAACGACGACACCGGCTCGCTGCGTTCGGACCTGATCGCCCAGGCGTGCGGGCGGGGAGGCCTGTGCGACGACTCCCCGGCCGTGCTCGGCGCCCTCGTCCCGGCGATGCACCGCGACGCCGAGCTGTTCGCCGGGTTCCGCCGGCGCTTCGTCGAGCCCAAGCTCGACCGGGCGCTGGCCGCGTTCACACGAGCCCAGGCGCGGGGAGAGGTCGGCGCGGACGCCGACCTGCACCTGCTGGCCAACACGCTCCCGGCCATCTGCGTCCACGACCGGTTCGTCTTCGACATCCACGCCACGCCCCAGCGCGTCGCCCACGTGCTGGACAGCGTCGTCCTGCCCGCGGCGCGCGCCACCCTCGGCTCCGCGCCGGCCGCACCGGCCGCCGCCGACACCCTCCCCTGAACCCCCCGAAAGGACCGGACGCCATGTCCACCACCACCGCCTCGGCGTCGCCGCCGCAGCAGGACCCGGCCGCGCCCGCACCGCGCGGCCTCGGCCTCGCCCTCGCCATCATCGGCGGCGCGCAGCTGATGATCGTGCTCGACGGCACGATCGTGAACATCGCCCTCCCGCACATCCAGACCGACCTCGGCTTCAGCAACAGCAGCCTGTCCTGGGTCGTCAACGCCTATGCCCTCGCCCTCGGCAGCCTGCTGCTGCTCGGCGGTCGTCTCGGTGACGTCCTCGGCCGCCGCAAGATGTTCGTCCTCGGTGTCGCTGTCTTCGCCATCTCCTCGCTGCTCGGCGGTCTCGCCCAGAACGAGGCGATGATGATCGGCTCGCGCGTCCTGCAGGGCGTCGGCGCAGCCCTCGCCTCCCCCGCCGCGCTGGCCCTGATCACCACGACCTTCCCAGCCGGCAAGGAGCGCAACCGCGCCATGGGTGTCTACGCCGCGATGTCCGGGGCGGGTGCCGCCGTCGGGCTCATCCTCGGCGGCGCACTGACCGAGGTGAACTGGCGCTGGACCTTCTTCATCAACGTGCCGATCGGCCTGCTCGTCGCGCTCCTGGCCCCGCGCCACCTCAACGAGTCCGACCGCCAGACCGGCCGGTTCGACCTCCCCGGGGCGTTCACCGGGACCCTCGGCCTGGTCGGCATCGTCTACGGCCTGACCCACGCGGCCGAGCCGGACGCCGGCTGGCTCGACCCGGTCACGCTCGTCTCCCTCATCGCCGGCGCCGTCCTGCTGGCGGTCTTCGTGCTCATCGAGCGCCGCTCCGCGCATGCCCTGCTGCCGATCCGGATCCTGGCCGACCGCACCCGCGGCGTCAGCCTGGCCGTCATGCTCATCGTCGGCGCCGGCATGTTCGCCATGTTCTACTTCCTCGGCCTCTACCTCCAGCAGGTCCTCGGCTACTCGCCACTGGAGTCCGGCTTCGCGTTCCTGCCGTTCAGCGCCGGGATCGTCGCCGCCGCCACGCTCGCCTCGACGCTGGCCAGCAAGGTGGACCCGCGCTGGATCTCCGGGCCCGGTGCGCTGCTCGGCGCCGTCGGCATGTGGGGCTTCACCCATCTGACCGTCCACAGCACTTACGCCACCGGGCTGCTGCCCTGGATCCTGCTGCTGGCGTTCGGTCTCGGCCTCACCTTCGTCCCGATGACGCTGACCGCCGTGGCCGGCGTGGACGACGAGGACTCGGGTGCCGGCTCGGCCGCGCTGAACACCGCCCAGCAGATCGGTGGCGCGATCGGCCTGGCCGCGCTCACCACCGTCTTCACCAGCGGGTTCAAGGACAAGGCGGCCGAGCTCACGCCCGCGCTCATGCAGCAGCTGAAGTCCGGCGCGCTGTCGCCCGAGCAGGCGCAGGCAGCCAAGCACTCGCTCCAGCTGCAGGCCCAGACGTTCGGCTCCACGCAGGGCTTCATGGTCGGTGCGGGTCTCATCCTCGTCGGGGCGGTGCTGGTCTTCCTCGGCCTGAACGTCAAGCACGAGGACCTCGCCGCACGGGAGGCGGGGCAGGGCGCCCACGTCGGCTGACCCGCCACAGCGGCCGTCACAACGGCCGTCACACGGCCGTCACAGGGCCCGCTGCCCGCACGACCGTCAAACCGGTCGGCCGGGCGGCGGGCCCTGTGGCATCCTCCGCAGCGTGGACACCAACCCCTTGCCACTGCTCGAGCGCTACTACGACACCGCGCCCAGGGCCACCGCGCGCACCGAGGACCACGGCCCCCTGACCTTGTTCGTCGCCGAGCGCGGCTGGCCGTTCTACGCGCGGCCGCGCCTCGGGCTGAAGGACGTCGTACGTCGCGAGGACGTGGCGGCGGTCCTGGCGCGCCAGGGCGAGCTCGCCGTCCCGCGGGCGTTGGAGTGGGTGCACGAGACCACCCCCTCGCTCGCCCTGGCGGCCCGCGAGGCCGGGATGTCGGTGAAGTCCTGCCCGCTGCTGGTGCTCCGCACGCTGCGTCCACCACGCCTGCCCGCGGCGACGGTGCGGCTGCTCGACCCCGGCGCCGCCGAGCTCGGCGCGGTCCGCGCGGCCGTCCACGTGGGCTTCGGAGCCGGCGGGACGGCCACCGGACCGGAGTCCGTCGCCGAGCGCGACGCGGCGATGGCCTCCCACGGCTCGGTGGACGCTGTGCGCGAGGCGGTCGCCACCGGGCGCACGGTCCAGGCCGGCGCCTTCGATGCCCTCGTGGGAGCCGTGGGCGGGGGCGGGCACAACCCCCGCGGGGAGGTCAGCGAGATCGTGGGCGTGGCTGTCCTTCCGGCGTACCGGCGACGTGGCCTGGCCGCGGCTCTCGCCGCGCTGCTGGCCGGTGACGCGCTGCGCCGGGGCGTCACCACGGTGTTCTGCGCCGCCGAGTCCGTTGCCGTGGCACGGGTCTACGAGCGCATCGGGTTCGAGCGCGTCGGCACCGCCTGCATCGCCGAACAGGACTGACCGGTGGCTGAGCCGCCCGCCCAGCGGCTGCGGCACGCTCAGCCCTCGATGGCGTCCATCGCCTTGTAGATCCGCTTCTCCGACACCGGGTGCGCGGTGCCGAGCGTCTGGGCGAACAGGCTGACCCGCAGCTCCTCGACCATCCAGCGCAGCTCCGACCACGTCGGGATCGGTACGGCGCGCCGGCGGCAGCGCCGCGAGCAGGCTCGCCCGCTCGTGCTCGACCCGCTCGACCACCGCGGTCCGCTCGGCATCCCGGGCGACCTCTCCGGGGACCTTGTCCTGGCGCACCCGCATGGCCCGCAGGTAGCGCTCGAGGTGGCGCAGCCGGCCGAACCCGGTGTCGGCCACGAACCCGGGCCGCACCAGCGCCCGCAGCTGCCGCTCCATGTCCGCACGGGCCGGGGCGAGGACGGGGCTGGACAGCGCTGCCTGGCCCAGCTCGACCTCACGGGCACGGACCAGGACCGGCTCCACGAGCTCGATGACCTCGATCACCCGGGCCACGACGCTGCGGCGGACGGCGGCGAGGGTCTCCTCGAAGTCCTCCGGCGTCAGCACGGAGCCGCCGGGACGCTCGGCCACGATCGAGTCGACGGCGCAGGCCAGGCAGTCGTCCAGCAGCGCCGGCACGCTGCCGTGGGGGTTGTTGCCGAGCGCCAGCTTCTGGGCGTTCGACAGCACCGCGAGGACCCGCTTCCACGGCGCGGTCGTGTTGAGCAGCAACAGCCTTCGCACACCGAGCCTGGTGGCGTGGTCCCGCTCGGACGGTGTGGGCAGGACCTCGACCGAGACGCTGTCGCCGTGGTCGACGACCGAGGGGAACCCCTGGATCACCCGCTCACCGCGGCGCTGCTCGAACGTCGCCGGCAGCGGCCCGAAGCTCCACTGCGACAGGCCGCTGCTGCTCCACCGCGCCGGCCGCCTGCGCCATCGTCTGGCGCATCTGCGGCGCGAGCCGGTCCTGCAGCGCCCGCAGGTCCTTGCCCTCGGCCAGCGCCCTGCCGGCGCGGTCCTCGACCCGGAACGTGATCCGCAGGTGGTCCGGCACGCGCGACCAGTCCCACTCCCCCGGGTCCACCCCGAAGCCGGTGTGAGCCTTCAAGGCCCGGCCGAGCTCGTCGGTGATCCATGCGCCCGCCGGCAGGGTCGCTGTCGGCCAGCGCGGCCTGGGCGTGGTCCGGCGTGGGGACGAAGTGTCGACGGGTGGCCTTGGGCAGCGACTTCAGCAGCGCGGTGGCCAGGTCCTGCCGGAGTCCGGGCACCTGCCAGTCGAACCCGACGTCGACGACCTGGTTGAGCACGTCGACCGGGAGGTGCACGGTGACGCCGTCGGCCTCCGCGCCGGGCTCGAACTGGTAGGTCACCGGCAGGCTCAGCGCGCCCTGCTGCCAGACCTGGGGGTAGTCCTCGGCGCTGACCGCACCCGCGTCGTCGCTGACGAGCAGGTCCTCGGTGAACGTCAGCAGGTCGGGCTGCTCGCGGCTCGCCTTCTTCCACCACGAGTCGAAGTGGCGCACGGAGACGATGTCGGCCGGCAGCCGCTCGTCGTAGAACGCCACCAGCGTCTCGTCGTCGACGAGGATGTCGCGGCGTCGCGCCCGGTGCTCGAGCTCGGTCAGCCGCTGGATGAGCGCGCGGTTGTCGTGGAAGAAGCGGTGGTGGGTGTCCCACTCGCCGTCCACCAGGGCGTTGCGGATGAACAGCTCCCGCGACTCCTCGGGGTTGACCCGGGCGTAGTTCGACCTTGCGGCCCGACGACCAGGGGTACGCCGTACAGCGTCACCTTCTCCAGGGCCACCGCGGCGCCACGGCGCTTCTCCCAGTGCGGCTCGCTGTAGCTGCGCTTGACGAGGTGCCCGGCCAGCCGCTCGATCCACGCCGGGTCGGTGCGGGCGTTGACGCGGGCCCAGAGCCGCGTCGTCTCGACGAGCTCGGCCGACATCACCCACTGCGGCTGCTTCTTGAACAGCGCCGAGCCCGGCGAGATGCCGAAGCGGGCGTTGCGCGCGCCGATGTACTCGCGCTTCTCGACGTCGCGGAGCCCGATGTGCGACAGCAGCCCGGCCAGCAGTGACTGGTGGATCGCGGTCGGCGTCGGCCTCGTCGGAGTTGAGCTGCAGGTCGAGGGACTTGCACGCGGCCTTGAGCTGGCTGTGCAGGTCCTGCCACTCGCGGATCCGCAGGTAGTGCAGGTACTCCCGCTTGCACATCCGGCGGAACGCGCTGCCGGACAGCTCACGCTGCTGCTCCTTGACGTAGTGCCACAGGTTGAGCAGCGCGACGAAGTCCGAGTGCTCGTCGGCGAACCGCCGGTGCTGCTCGTCCGCCTGCTGGCGCTTCTCCATCGGCCGCTCGCGCGGGTCCTGGATCGACAGGGCGGACACGATGACGAGCACCTCGCGCAGGGCCCCGTTGGTCTCCGCCTCCAGCACCATCCTGGCCAGCCGCGGGTCGACCGGCAGCGCCGCGATCTTGCGGCCGGTGGCCGTGAGCCGCTTGCGGGGGTCGGTCGACCCGGCGTCGATGGCGTGCAGCTCCTCGAGCAGCCGCACACCGTCGGTGATCTGGCGGGAGTCCGGCGGCTCGACGAACGGGAAGCGGGCGATGTCGCCCAGACCCAGGGACGTCATCTGCAGGATGACCGAGGCCAGGTTGGTGCGCAGGATCTCGGGGTCGGTGAACTCCGGCCGGGACTCGAAGTCCTCCTGGGAGTAGAGGCGGATGCAGATCCCGTCGGCGACGCGGCCGCAGCGCCCCGCCCGCTGGCTGGCGCTGGCCTGCGAGATCGGCTCGATCGGCAGCCGCTGCACCTTGGTCCGCTGGCTGTAGCGGGAGATCCGCGCCGTGCCCGCGTCGACGACGTAGCGGATGCCGGGCACGGTCAGCGACGTCTCGGCCACGTTGGTGGACAACACGATCCGGCGCCCCGTGTGCCGGCCGAAGACCCGGTGCTGCTCCGCGGCGGAGAGCCGGCCGTACAGCGGCAGGATCTCGGTGTGCGGCAGCGACAGGCCCTCGAGGTGCTCTGCGGCGTCACGGATCTCCCGCTCGCCCGAGAGGAAGACGAGGATGTCTCCGCCGCCCTCGGTCCACAGCTCCTCGACCGCGAGGCCGATGCCCGTCACCTGGTCGCGGTCGTCCTCGGGGTCGCCCCCGCCGAGGGGACGGTAGCGGACCTCGACCGGGTAGGTGCGGCCCGAGACCTCGATGATCGGTGCCGGCGTGCCGTTGCTGGCGAAGTGCTCCGCGAAGCGCTCGGGGTCGATCGTCGCCGAGGTGATGATCAGCTTGAGGTCCGGCCGGCGCGGCAGCAGCTGCTTGAGGTAGCCGAGCAGGAAGTCGATGTTGAGGCTGCGCTCGTGCGCCTCGTCGATGATGATCGTGTCGTAGCGGCGCAGGTCGCGGTCGCGCTGCAGCTCGGCCAGCAGGATGCCGTCGGTCATCACCTTGACCAGGGTGTCGCTCGTGGAGTGGTCGGTGAACCGGACCTGGTAGCCGATGGCCGCGCCGAGCTCGGTGTCGAGCTCCTCGGCGATCCGCTCGGCCACCGACCGTGCGGCGATCCGCCGGGGCTGGGTGTGGCCGATGGTGCCCTCGATGCCGCGGCCGAGCTCGAGGCAGATCTTGGGGATCTGGGTGGTCTTGCCGGACCCGGTCTCCCCCGCCACGATCACCACCTGGGAGTCGCGGATGGCGGCGGCGATGTCGTCCTTGCGCGCCACGACCGGCAGGTCCTCGGGGTAGGTGACCTCCGGCAGCAGGGCCCGGCGGCGCGCCATCCGCGCCTCGCGCACCTCGGGGGCCTCGCGAGGCCGGGCCGGGCGGCTGGAGCGGCCATCGGACGCGCCCCGCCCCCGACCACGCCCCCGACCGCGGGCGCGCGAGGGCTGGGGCGCGCGCTCGGGGGACATGCCTCAAGGATAGGCCGCGGCATGCGGCGCCGCTCGCGCCGTCACCTCCCCGCAGATGGCCGCTCGCTGTCCAGCAGGGCCATCTGGTCGGCGGCGTACCGGGTGCCGGCCACGGCGGAGGCCGGCACCGCCTGCTCGATCGCCGCCAGGTCCTGCTCGGACAGGGCGAGGTCCAGCGCGCCCAGCGCCTCGCCGAGGCGGTCCCGTCGGCGGGCCCCGACCAGCGGGACGATGTCCGTCCCGCGGGAGAGCACCCAGGCGATGGCCGCCTGGGCCACGGTCGCGCCCCGGTGCGCCGCCACACCCCGCAAGGCCTCCACGAGCCGCAGGTTCTGCTGGAGGTTCTCGCCCTGGAAGCGGGGGCTGTAGGTCCGGAAGTCGGTGGCCGCCGTCTCGCGGTCCGGCGCCCAGTGGCCGCTGAGCAGGCCGCGGGAGAGCACGCCGTACGCCGTGATGCCGATGCCCAGCTCGCGGGTGACCGGGAGGATCTCCTCCTCGATCCCGCGGGACACCAGGGAGTACTCGATCTGCAGGTCGACCACCGGGTGGACACCGTGCGCGCGGCGGATCGCGTCAGCGCCGACCTCGGACAGGCCGATGTGGCGCACGTAGCCGGCCTGGACCATCTCGGCGATCGCGCCGACGGTCTCCTCGATCGGCACAGTCGGGTCGAGCCGGGCGAGGCGGTAGACGTCGACGTGGTCGGTGCCGAGCCGGCGCAGGGTGTAGGCCAGCGCGTTCTTCACCGCGGCCGGACGACCGTCCACACCGAGCCAGCCGCCGTCGGGGCCGCGCAGGGCACCGAACTTCACGCTGACCGCCACCTGCTCGCGATCGCGGCCGGCGAGCGCCTCCCGGATGAGCAGCTCGTTGTGGCCGGCGCCGTAGAAGTCACCCGTGTCGAGCAGGGTGACGCCGGCGTCGAGCGCGGCACGGATGGTGGCGACGCTCTCGGCGTCGTCGGCCGGACCGTAGAGGTCGGACATGCCCATGCAGCCGAGGCCGAGGGCGGAGACGGTGGGGCCGGTGCTGCCGAGGGTACGCGTGTGCATGGTGCTGGACCTTCTGGTTGGGGGGCTCCAGCATGCGGCTGACGACTGACAGACGTCGACTCCTGTCAGCCGTCAGCCGTCAGCCGTCAGCTCGCGCACGCCAGTGCGGATCAGGCGGTCTTGGCCGCGCTGAATCCCTGCTCGAGGTCGGCCAGGATGTCGTCGATGTGCTCGATGCCCACGGCGAGGCGCACCAGCCCCGGGGTGACCCCGGCGGCGAGCTGGTCCTCGACCGAGAGCTGGGAGTGCGTCGTCGACGCCGGGTGGATCACCAGCGAGCGGACGTCACCGATGTTGGCCACGTGCGAGTGCAGCACCAGCGCCTCGACGAATCGCTTGCCGGCCTCGAGGCCGCCCTCGATCTCGAAGGCGATGATGGCGCCGGCGCCGCGGGGGGCGTACTTGCGCGCCAACGCGTTCCACGGTGAGGACGGCAGCGAGGCGTAGGCGACCGACTGCACCTCGTCGCGGGCCTGCAGCCACTCGGCGACCTTGATGGCGTTGTCCACGTGCCGCTCGATGCGCAGGCTGAGCGTCTCGATCCCTTGGGAGATGAGAAACGCGTTGAACGGGGAGATCGCCGGGCCGAGGTCGCGCAGCAGCTGCACGCGCGCCTTGAGGATGAACGACAGGTTGGCGCCCAGGGGGCTGCCGACGCCCAGGTCCCGGCCGTAGACCAGGCCGTGGTAGCTCGGGTCCGGCTCGTTGTAGTTGGGGAACCGCGCCGGGTCGGCGGTGTAGTCGAACGTCCCGCCGTCGACGATGACGCCCCCGATCGAGGTGCCGTGGCCGCCGAGGTACTTGGTCGCGGAGTGCAGGACGACGTCGGCGCCCCACTCCAGCGGCCGGATGAGGTACGGCGTCGCGACGGTGTTGTCGACGATGAGCGGCACGCCCACCTCGTGCGCCACCCCGGCGACGCCCTCGATGTCGAGGACGTCCTGCTTGGGGTTGCTGATCGTCTCGGCGAAGAAGACCTTGGTGTTCGGCCGGGCCGCCGCGCGCCAGGAGCCGAGGTCGTCCGGGTCTTCCACGAACGTCGTCTCGATGCCGAGCTTCTTCAGCGTGTACTTCAGCAGGTTGTAGGTGCCGCCGTACAGCCTGGGGCTGGCCACGACGTGGTCGCCGGCCTCGGCGACGTTGAGGATCGCGACGGTCTCGGCCGCCTGGCCGGAGGACAGGAGCAGGGCGCCGACGCCGCCCTCGAGGCTGGCGATCCGCTGCTCGACCGCGTCCTGGGTGGGGTTCATGATCCGGGTGTAGATGTTGCCGAACTCCTTGAGCGCGAACAGGTTCGCGGCGTGCTCGGTGTCCTTGAACACGTAGGAGGTGGTCTGGTAGATCGGCAGCGCCCGCGCGCCCGTCGTGGGGTCGGGGGCCTGCCCGGCGTGCAGCTGACGCGTCTCGAAGGACCAGCTCGGGGTGGTGTCGCTCATGGGGATCCGTCGCCTTTCGGTGCCTGTGCGTGTCGTCGTACGTCGCGACGGATGCCCGCGGCGCACCTGTGCCCAGGTGCGGGGCCAGGACGTGGGCGCCCGCGCTTGCGCCGCGCCGGGAGGCGCGACACCAGGTCCTCACCCGGGGCACCCCACCGCGGCGGAGGGTTGCCGGCCAGCAAGCCGGGGCTTTCTGCTGGCACTCGTGACCTATGGGCACGATAGGACGCCGTCCCGCGCACCGAAAACGCCGTCTCGGGATGTGAGAAGCCAGGGCCACGTGCGGCGGTCGCTACAGTCGGCGCATGCTGCCCCTGATCGATCGACCCGGCCTCCCCCACCGCGCCGTTCGAGCAGGTCCGCACGCAGCTGGCGGCCCTGGTGGCCCAGGGCGACCTCGCCCCCGGCACCAGGCTGCCGACGGTCCGGCAGCTTGCGGCGGACCTCGGGCTCGCGGCGAACACGGTGGCCCGGGCCTACCGCGAGCTGGAGGCCGACGGCGTCCTCGCGACGTACGGCCGCAAGGGCACGTTCGTCCGCAGTGCGGTCCTCGACGCCGGCAACGCGGTCCCGGATGCCGGCAGCGCGGCCGGCCCGGGCGCCGCGGACCGCGCGCGGGCCGCCGCGGAGGCGTACGTCGCGTCGGTGCGCACGCTCGGGCTGGGCGTCAGCGAGGCGACGCGCCTGGTCGAGCTGGCCTGGGCCCGCAGCTGACCGCATCGCCCGGGGCGCTCAGAACAGCGTGTCCTGCTCGAGCGTCAGCAGGACCTGCTTGCGGGCCAGGCCGCCGCCGAAACCGGTGAGCGTGCCGTTGGCGCCGATCACGCGGTGGCACGGGATGACGACGGGAATCGGGTTGCTGCCGTTGGCGGTCCCCACGGCGCGCGAGGTGGTCCTGGGGTCCATGCCGATCCGCCGGGCGACCTCGCCGTAGGTCACGGTGCGGCCGTAGGGAATCGTCCGCAGCGCCTCCCACACCCGCTGCTGGAACGGCGTGCCGGCCGGGCGGAGCGGCAGGTCGAAGTCGTGGCGGTCACGGGCGAAGTACTCATCGAGCTGGGCCCGGGCGGCGACCAGCACGGGGTGACTGTCGTCCCGCACCCCCATGGCCGGCCGGTGCGGGGCGAACTCGATGCCGGTGACGGCCGACCCGTCGGTCTGGACGAGCAGGTCGTCCACCAGTGTGGGAACGATGGTCCAGGCGCTCATGCGCTCCTCCGGGGTGTTGTCCGTGTGGTGGTCCGTGTCGCCCGCCCGGAGGCCGCGACGGCCCACACGTGCATCAACGCGTAGGAGCGCCAGGGCCGCCATGCTCGTGAGAGGGACTCTGCCGCAGCGGCGTTCGCGCCGATGTGGGACAGCCCGTGGCGGACGCCGACGTCGGTCGGCAGGAAGACGTCGGGGTCGCCGAGAGCCCGCAGGCGGATGTAGTCCGCCGTCCACGGTCCGACACCGGGCACCTCGAGCAGGCGGCGCCGTACCTCGCTGCGCGGCAGGCTGCGGTCGAGCGGGATGTCGCCGGCGGCGATGGCCGCACACAGGGCGACGAGCGCACGGCCGCGGCTGCGGGGCATCGGCAGGGTGTCCGGGTCGAGCCCTGCCAGCGTCGCCGCCTCGGGGAACGTGGAGCCGAGCCCGTCAGGCCGTGCGGCTGCGCCCAGCTCCAGCGCCGTGCCGTACGTCGCGACGACCCGCGCCAGCACCGTGCGGGCGCCGGCCACCGAGATCTGTTGTCCCACCACGGCCCTCACCGCGACCTCGAGGCCGTCGACGTGGCCGGGGACGCGCAGCCCCGGTCGCTCCCGTGCCGTCGGCCCCAGCACGGGGTCGGCCTCGAGCAGGTCGCCGACGGCCGCCGGGTCGGCGTCCAGGTCCAGCAGCCGGCGGCAGCGCTCGACGGCAGCGCCGACGTCCCTCAGGTCGGCCGCCTCGAGGTCGCACTCGACCGCGTCGTCTGCCGGGGTGAGGTGCACGACGGCCGGGCCGTGCGGCAGCGCCAGGGTGCGCGAGTACGTGCCGTCGGTGACCACCTCGATGCCCGGCACGGCCCGGACCGCGAGGAACCGCAGCAGCTCCGGTCCGTCGAACGGCGGGCGGACCGCCAGCCGGATCCGCAGGTGCCCCGGCGACGCGACGCCGCCGGGCCGCTCACGGGCGCGTAGCGCCGTCGGCGTACAGGCGTAGACCTCGGCCATGGTCGCGTTGAACTGCCGCACGCTGGAGAAGCCGGCGGCGAACGCGACGTCGGCCATCGGCAGCGCGGTGGTCTCCACCAGGGTCCGGGCGGTCTGGGCACGACGCGCGCGGGCGAGGGCGAGCGGCCCGGCACCCACCTCCTCGCTCAGCAGCCGGCCCAGGTGCCGGGGCGTGTAGCCGATCCGCCGGGCGAGGCCCTGGACGCCCTCGCGCTCGACCACGCCGTCGTTGATCAGGCGCATGGCGCGGCCCGCGGTGTCGGCCCGGACGTCCCAGTCCGGTGAGCCCGGCGTGGCGTCGGGCCGGCAACGACGGCAGGCGCGGTAACCGGCGATCTGCGCCGCGGCCGCGCTGACGAAGAAGTCCACGGAGGTGCGGTGCGGGGTCCGGGCGGGGCAGGACGGCCGGCAGTAGATCCCGGTGGTGCGCACCGCGGTGTAGAAGACGCCGTCGAAGCGACGGTCGCGGCTCTGCACCGCGCGGTAACAGCGTTCGGTGTCGGCGACCCGGGAGACCTGCATGCCTGCCATCGTGCCGCATGCCACCGACCTGGTCTGGCGGGTATCGGACCTCGCCTCACGGAGGCAGGCGGGGACCGACGATGCCAGCTCGGTGAATGCCTCCGACGTCCTGTGGATGGGCGGGGCGGCATCTCGCGCGGCGCCGTTAGCGTCCTTGCAGGAGGTGGCGGACGTGCGTTTCGAAGTGGGTCCGGACGGGTTGCGGGAGCGGTCCGAGCACCTGTCGCAGGCGTCCGCCGGGGTGGCGCGCCTGCAGGTCGGCGAGGCGGTCTTCCGGCTGCGGCTGGCGATGCCCGGCTCGCGCAGCGCCGACGCCGCTGAGCAGCTGGCGCGGGAGTGGGACGACATGCTGTGCACCTGGACCCGCGGCGCGACCGACCACGCCCGGTTCCTGCGCCGGGCGGCCGGCGACTACGACCTGGTCGAGGTGCTGAACCACCCCCGCAGCTGGACCAACCCGCTCAAGCGGGGAGCCTGATGGGACGGTTGTCGGTCGGGCAGGTGCGCGAGTGGGACCCGGCCCGGATGCAGGACGTCGCCACCTCCCTGCAGCACAGCCGCTCCGCTCTCGTGTCCCTCGGCGCGGATCTCCCGGCCGGGGCCGGCCCGACGGTGTGGCAGGGACCGGCCGCGAGCGCGGCCTACCTGCGGGAGGAGTCCCTGGCGGCGGCCGAGCGGGCGATGGTCACCGCAGTGGCGGCCGTCCAGCGTGCCGTCGATGAGGCCGCCGCCCGGGTGCGCGGGGTGCAGGGCGCGCTGGACCAGGTCCAACGCCTGGCCGCGGGGCACCGGCTGCGGGTGGACGACGACGGCGTGGTGCGCGACACCGGCTGCCTGCCCACGCCGGCCGACGCCGATCGGGCGGCGGCGATGGAGCGCGACCGCGAGCGCGCCAGGGAGGCCGCCCGGGCATCCGTCCACGAGGTGCTGCGGGCCGCCGTGGACATCGACGACGCGTTGGCGTCCGTGCTGCTCGCGGCGGCCCGCGACGGCATCGGCAGCCGCGACACGGCCACCCTCGACCAGGCGTGGCGCGCCGGCACGGCCCTGCCGGGCATCGGTCTCCCCTCGCCACCGACCGGGGGGCCGTACGACGCCGCGACCTGGTGGCGTGCCCTTGCCCCGGCCGAGCGGGAGGAGGCCGCACGCACCATGCCGGCGGTGCTCGGCCGGCTGGACGGGCTGCCCTCCGCCGTGCGCGACGAGGCGAACCGCACCGTGATGGCGCAGCAGCGGCAGCGCCTGCTGCGGCTCCTGCCGGGGCTGCGAGCGGCGGTGGACCGGGCGGCGTCCGCCCCGCCCGGCCGCGGCGACGCGGAGGTCGTCGCCCGGGCGCTGCGGATCCGCACCGCCCGGGACGAGCTGGCCGCGGCGACCACGGCCCTGGCGGCGATCGCCGCACTGGTCACGATGCTCGCGCAGGCCGGCCCGCGACGTCGGCTGCTCGCCTTCGGCGCCGGCGGCCGGCGGGTGACCGCCGCGGTCGCGGTCGGCGACGTGGCCACCGCCGGGCACGTCGCCGTGTTCGTGCCCGGCCTGACCAGCCAGGTGCAGGACCCGGCCACGTTCGTCGCGTACGACGCCCAGATGGCCGCGCTCGTCGCCACCGCCGGTGCGATCGCGGCCGGGCCCGACGCCGAGGTCGCGGCGGTGACCTGGCTGGACTACGAGGCCCCGCAGTGGGACGAGCTGTTGGAGCCGGACCACTCCGTGCTGCTGCCGCTGGACGCCAGGCGCGCGGGCACGGCCCTGGCGTCGTTCGTCACCGGCATCGACGCCGCGCGCGAGCGGGAGCCGCACCTGACCCTGCTCGGGCACTCCTACGGGTCGACGGCGGTCGGCTACGCCCTGCAACGGGGCACCGGCGTCGACGACGCCGTGGTGTTCGGCTCGCCGGGCCTCGGCACCTCTGACGTGGCGGACCTGCGGCTGCCACCCGGCGGCGCCTGGCTGCTCGAGGCCCGCGGCGACCCGGTGGCCGACCTCGGTGCGTTCGGCGCCGACCCCAGCTCGCTGGCCGGGATGGTGCGGCTCTCCTCGGACGCCGTGCCGCTGCCCGGCGGCGTCCTGGGCCGCGAGTCCACCGGCCACAGCAGCTACCTCGCCGTGGGGTCCACCGCCGCGTGGAACATCGCCGCCGTCGTGGCCGGCCGGCCGGCAGCCACCGTGGCCAGGCGGCCGCACCGGGTCGCAGGCCCGGCCGGCGACCGCGACCGTCGGCCGACGCCGCACCTGCTGCGCCTGGAGCCCGGTCCGGTCACCGGGCTGTGGGCCGTGACGCGACAACCGGCGGCCCGGTGACAACGGCGGCCCGGCCCGTCAGCGGCGCCAGCCCCAACGTCGGCGCCCCGGCGCCGGTGCCGGCTTTTCCGGCTCCGGCGGCTGCCCGGCACCTTCCTGCAGCGCGAGCCACCACCCGTAGCCGTTCTCCTGCACCGTCAGCACCCGTCCGGTCGAGAAGTCCAGCGGGGTCCAGCCGTTGCGCCGGCACAGGTCGATCACCGCCTGCACGGGGTCGCTGCCACCGCGCACCTGCACCGTCAACGAGCCCATGGGGTCGCCGGCACCGAGCACGACCTCGGCGACCACGTCCTCACGCTCCACCCACGCGGTGCGGTCGTCCCACGTCGCGCCGGGCCACACCTCGTCCACCCGCCGGCGGACGTCGGCCTCCGAGCCCAGGGAGCCGTCGCCGTGAGCCACGCCGTCACCGGTCTCCCAGGACCGGTCATCGCCCGAGACGTACACGTCCCACGTCATGGCCACCTCCTCGTTCCGCCGGCTCTGCCGGTCGGCCCGCTCAGCACTCGGTCAGGTCCAGTATGTCGACCCGGTCGAACCGGTCCGAGCGCCGGTCAGGGCTCCGGACGCGGGTTCTTCCCGTGTTCCGGGCTCGTGACCGGACGGCCTGCGGTTAACCGGAGGTGGGCTCCGGACGTCACCTGCCCGAAACACGACCTTCCTAGCGTGGCACCACATTCTTCGGCAGCAGGAGGTCGCGATGATCAAGGTGTCCCGTCCGGCGTGGGAGCAGCAGTCAGAAGCAGAGGCGCAGGACGAGCGGTCCTGGGGTGCGCCGGCGTCAGACGCACCTCACCTCGTCCTGGCCCTTCGTCGTCATGGCTCGCGCGAGCAGGCCTGGCACGTGCGCCTGCTCGGTCGGGCGGTCGCCCGCCGCCTGCCCGGCCTGCGGGTGTCACTGGCCTGCGTCGACCGCGACGGGCCGTCCCTCTCTGAGGTGATGGCCTCCTCCACCGCGCCCAGCGTCATCGTGCCGTTGTGGCTGCTCGGCACCGACCGGCTGCAGCGCGCGCTGTTCACGGCCAGCGCGCTGAGCCCACAGTCGGTGCAGATCGCCGCTCCCCTCGGCCCCGACCGGCTCGTGGCCGACGTCCTGGCCTGGCGGCTGCGCGCGTCCGGTGCCCGAGTGGGTGACCCGGTGGTCCTGGCGGTGCCGACGCCGGCCGACCCGGACGCCCACCGGGACGTCGTGCGGGCGGCGGGGATGCTGCGAGCGCGCTGGGGTGGCGCGCCGGTCGCCGTGGCCTACACCGCCGGGTCGCCGCGGACCGTCGACGCCGCGGTGCGGGCGCTGCGCCAGGCCGGTGCCCGGCAGGTGGCCGTGGCGCCGTACACCCTGATGCCCGGCATGGGCGCGACGTCGGTGCGACTGCAGGCCGAGCAGGCCGGCGCCTGCGTCGTGGCCGAGCCGCCGGGCATGCACCCCCTGGTCGTCGAGCTGGTCGTGCGCCGCCACCTCGCCGCGATGGAGCTCGCCCGCGCCCGCACCGTCGCCTGAGCCGCTCACGTGGGGTGTCCCATTTCAGGTGAGCCTGGCACTTCGCACATGCTGTCGTGCCGACGGTCGCGCGCACGGCCTTGGCGTCAAGGACTACCGTGACGACATGTCGGCATCCCTCGAAGACTGGTGGCCCCGGATATCGCACGAGACCCGCGACTGGCTCATCGCCAACAATGGCGACGCGGTGCCCGCCTCGGTCACCGAGGAGATCACGCGCGCCGGCGGTTCGGTGGCGACTGACGCTTGGTGGGTCGGCCAGAACGGTCCAGCTGGCTTCTCCTTGTCGGACGAAGCCGTCGACTGGATCGAAGAGGTCGCGAACGCAGAGACCCCCGAGTCTCGAGGCGACACCTGAGCGAATCGGCCACTGGAGCATCGCGTCGATCACCGCTGGAGGTGCGAGACCTGCGTGGCTTCACGCTTGCCCGGAGCGTCGAACACCGGTTCACGCCGGGCCGACTGCTCTTCGGTCGGGTCACTGCCGTGCGACATGCCGCGCCGGTGCCCCCATCCGAGTCCCCAGGCGATACCGCATGGGACCCACCCAGTCGCAGTGGGGGAACAAGCAACACAAGGGGCGTCCGGCGCCGGACGGCCCCTCAGGCCGGCGGGAGGGCGGCGGCCAGCCGCTCGGCGTACCCGCGTGCCTCCTCCTCGTCGGCGTACCGCGTGCGTGGCCAGAAGAACCCGCGCAGGCCGTCGCCCTTGGTGCGCGGCACGACGTGCACGTGCAAGTGCGGCACGCTCTGGCTGACGACGTTGTTCATGGCCACGAACGACCCCTGCGCTCCGAGCGCGGCGACCAGCGCGGCGGCGACCCGCTGGGCTGCCGCCATCACGAGGCTGAGCGCACGGGCGTCGATGTCCACGAGCGTGCCGACGTGGTGCCGCGGCACCAGCAGCGTGTGTCCCTTGAACAGCGGTCTGGTGTCGAGGAACCCGACGACGTCCGGCTCGTCGAGGACGAGGTGTGCGGGCTGCTCGCCGGCGGCGATCGCGCAGAACAGGCAGGTCATCGCCCGAGACTAGCCAGCCGGCGGCGCGCCGCCCCGGCCACTCCTCAGACGAGGAGGGTCACGGCGTGGATGACCAGGCCCACCAGGCCGCCGACGACGGTGCCGTTGATCCGGATGAACTGCAGGTCGCGGCCGACGTGCAGCTCGATCCGCTCGGAGGCCTCCTTGCCGTCCCAGCGGTTGACGGTCGTGGAGATGACGGTGGCGATCTCGGCGCCGTAGGTCTCGACCACCCAGCCGACGGCCTCGCTGATGCGCGCGTCGACCTTGGCCCGGAGCTCGTCGTCGACCTGCAGCCGGACCCCGAGAGCGCACAGCGCCTCCACCGCGCGGCGGCGCAGCGGGCCGTCCTCCTCCGCGAGCGCCGCCAGCAGCGCGGTGCGGACCGACTCCCACAGGGAGATGACCGTGTCACCGACCTGCGGGTGGGTGAGGACGCTGGCCTTGAGCGCCTCGAACCGCTCCATCGTCGCGGGGTCGTCCTGCAGGTCGCGCCCGAGCTGGGTCAGCAGGTCGTCCAGGGCAGCGCGGGCCGGGTGGCGGGGGTTGTCGCGGACGTCGGCCAGCCAGGCGACCGCCTCGTGGTGGACGCGGTCGATCACCTTGTCGTCCAGCCACTGCGGTGACCACCACGGTGCCCGGGCGGCCATCACCCGGGCGACGGTGCGCTGGTTGGCCGACAGCCACGCGTGGGCCTCGACGACGGCGAGGTCGACCAGCCCGTGGTGAGCTCCGTCGCGGACGACCTCGCCGAGCAGCCGGCCCGCGACCGCGCTCAGCGGCTCCTCGACGAGCCGCGGCAGCATGGACCCCACGACGAGCGAGCGCACCTCGTCCTGGTGCAGGGCGCGCAGCGCCGTCGCGGTGGCGGTCGCCACCTCGGCCACGACCCGGGTGCTGTGGCCCTCGTCCTCCAGCCACCGGCCGGCCCGCCGTGCCACGTCGGCCGAGGCCACCCGGTCGCGGGCGACGTCGGCGGTCAGGAAGTGGTCGCTCACGAACTCCTGCAGGCTCTGGCCGAGCGCGTCCTTGCGGGTGGGGATGATCGCCGTGTGCGGCACCGGCAGGCCCAGCGGGTGCCGGAACAGCGCGGTCACCGCGAACCAGTCGGCCAGGGCCCCGACCATCGCCGCCTCCGCTGCCGCGTTGACGAAGCCCCAGGCGCCGGCGCGGTGCAGCGTGAGCAGGAACACCACGGCGGCCAGCAGCAGCAGGGACAGGGCGATCGCCCGCATGCGCCGCAGGCCGCGCCGGCGGACCTCGTCCGCGGGTCCGAGCAGAAGGGAGGTCATGGCTAGATCCTGCCCGGTCGCCCCCGTCCCGGGGGACCCGGTCGGCGACCGCCGGCCCTGCCGGTCGCGGGAGGACTAGTTCGTTGGAGCCCTTTGACGACCAGTTAGGGCGAATCGGACGACAATTCGCCGCCAGGGCCGGGATGCTTGAGGCATGGATGACAGGGCGGTCGAACAGCTGGTGGACACGTTGCAGGAGCCGGAGGTGCGGTCCCTGGTGCTGGTGCCGGCGGAGTCGCCCGCCAGTGCCCACGTACGCCGCAACGGCAGCCACGGCTGGGTGGTCGAGCTGGACTGCCGCCGCCTGCTGTCGAACGACCTGGAGGCCGTCGTCGCCGACGTGGCCCGGGTGGCGGCCGAGGGTCCCGCCACCTGCGACCTGGACCCCCGCGGCGCCACCCAGGTGCACGTGACGATCCGTGCCCGCGAGCGCGGCGCTCTCTCCCGCGTGCTCCAGGTCCTGGTCAGCGAGCACCGGCGGTCGCGCCCCGCGAGCCGGCTGGCGGCCCTCGTCGTCCGCGAGGACGCCACCGCGCCCCGCCGCATGGACGTCGTCCTGCCCCCTCGACCGCGGGCCTGCCGCAGCGCCGCCCTCTGGTCAGCCACCGCCCGCGCCACCGTCGTCCCCGCCTGACCACCGGCAAACCTGGCGGTTCTGGCCGCCCCACCCCGGCAAACCTGGGGGTTCTGCCCGACCCACCCCGGCAAACCTGGCGGTTCTGCACGGCGCCGGACATGCTCGCGCCCAGGCCGGGTGCGAGCATGTCCGGCATGAGCCACTTCCTGCTGGAGTACCGCTACGTCGACATGGAGGCCCGCGGCCGGGCCCGCGCCGAGCACCTGGACTACCTGAACCGGCTGCAGGCCGAGGGCACCCTCGTGATGGCCGGTCCGCTGGCGGACACCACCGGCGCGGTCGTCGTGCTCGACGTCGCCGACGAGGCGGCCGTGCAGGACGTCATCGCCGGCGACCCCTACACCCGTGAGCACGCCACGGCCGACCACCGCATCCGCGCCTGGAACGTCGTGGTCCCCGCCCAGGGCTGAGGCCGGCCAAGCGCCGGACGCGCCGCTCAGGCCGGCGGCTCGTAGCGGCCGTCGATCGCGGTCCATCCCCCGTCCACGAACAGCACCGTCCCGGTGACGAAGCTGGCCGCGTCCGAGGCGAGGTAGGCGACCGCGCCGGCGAGCTCGTGCGGACGCGCCCACCGCCCCAGGGCGCTCTTGCTGGCGTACGCGTCGTACCATTCCGGCGCGGAGCGGATCTGCGCGGTCAGCGGCGTCTCCACCACGCCGGGTGCCACCGCGTTGACCCGCACCCCGCACGGCCCGAGCTCGGCCGCGGCGGTGCGCAGCAGCTGCACGAGCCCGGCCTTGGTGGCGGCGTAGACGCCCTGCCCCGGCTCCACCGTCACCGCCCGGATCGAGGAGAAGCCGATGATGCTGCCGCGACCGCGCTCGGCCATGCCCGCGCCGAAGGCCCGGACCAGGTCGAACGACGCGCGCAGGTTGAGGTCGACCACGCGGTCGAACTCGTCGTCGCCGTAGTCCAGCAGCCGCTTGCGCACGTTGGTCGCTGCCGTGAACACGAGGACGTCCACCGCGCCGAGCTCCTTCGCCGCCGCCCGCACCGCGTCGCGGTCCAGGACGTCCAGCCGGTACGTCGAGAGGTCACCCTCGGACGCGGCCGTCTCCTTCGCGGCGGCCTCGTCGACATCGGCGCAGACGACCGTCGCCCCCTGGGCGGCGAGGGCGCGGGCGACCTCGCGCCCGATGCCCCCTCCGGCTCCGACCACGACGGCGCGCCGTCCGTCGAGGCGGAACATCCGCCCGTAGTCGGGCCCGGCCTGCGCACTGCTGTCCTGGCTCATCTCAGCTCCTCCTCGTCGACGGCCGGATCACGGCCATCCGGGTCACGGTCAGCTCCTCGATCGCGAACCTCGGCCCCTCACGCCCGATCCCGGAGTCCTTGGTGCCGCCGTACGGCATGACGTCGGAACGGAAGCCGGGCACCTCGTTGACGACGACCCCGCCGACGTCGAGCCGGTCGAGGGCGCTGAAGGCGGTCTCCAGCGAGCCGGTGAAGACGCTCGCGTGCAGCCCGTAGCGCGAGGCGTTGACCGCCTCGAACGCCGCGTCGAGGTCGGGCACGGTGCGCACGACCACGACCGGGCCGAAGATCTCCTCGTCCCACGCGGCGCAGCCGTCGGGCACGTCGAGCAGCACGGTCGGGTGCGAGCACGCCGCCCGTGACCGTCCCGCCGGCCATCAGCCGGCCGCCGGCGGCGACCGCGCGCTCGACCCAGTCCAGCACCCGCGCGGTGGAGCGCTCGTCGATCAGCGCCGACACCCGGGTGTCGCCGTTCCGGGGGTCACCGACGACGACCTCGCCGATCCGCACCGCGAGCCGCTTGACCAGCTCCTCGCGCACCGTCTCGGTGACGATGACCCGCTGCACGCTGATGCATGCCTGGCCCGAGGCGTAGTAGCCGCCGCGGATCACCGCGTCGGCGGCCGCATCGAGGTCGGCGTCCTCGGCCACGACGACGGCGGCGTTGGACCCGAGCTCGAGCAGCACCTTGGTCGGGGCGGCGTCTCGGGCGATCTGGTGCCCGACCGCGGCGGAGCCGGTGAACGAGACGGCGCCCAGCCGCGGGTCCGTGGTCAGCCGCGCCCCGACGTCCACGCCGCCGGTGACCAGCTGGACGGCGCCCGCCGGCCCGCCCGCCGCGACCAGGGCCTCGCGCAGGACGTGCACCATCCACAGGGTCGCGAGCGGGGTCTGCGGGGCCGGCTTGAGCACCACCGGGCACCCGGCAGCCAGCGCCGGGGCGACCTTGTGCGCGGCCAGCAGCAGCGGGTAGTTGTAGCCGGCGATGCCGACGACGACGCCGACCGGCTTGCGCACCCAGAAGCCGACCAGGCCCTCGCCGCTGGGCAGCAGGTCCAGCGGCACCGGTCTCGCCGTGCAGCCGGGCGACCTCCTCGGCGGAGGTCTGCAGGGTCAGCAGGGTGCGGTCCACCTCGGTGCGGCAGTCGACCAGCGGCTTGCCCGTCTCCAGCACCAGCAGCTGCTCGAGCTCGGTACGACGCTCCGCCAGCGCCCGGTGGGCACCGCTGAGGGCGGCGCGGCGTACGTGAGACGGCAGCCGGCCCACGGTGTCGCGCACCGCCACGGCATGGTCGAGCGCGCGGCCGGCGATCGCGGCGTCGCCGACCGGAGCCGAGGCCACCAGCGAGCCGTCGTACGGGAAGCGGATGTCGGCCTGCTGCGGGGCCGGCACCCACGCGTCGCCGACCGGCAGCCCGTCCGGCCACTGCGGGGTGAACTGGCCTCTCACGCTGGCCCTCCTTCGTCGGAAACCGTTGGTACAGCAGGGAAAGCGGAGGGGAACGCGTCGCGGTACGACCGCCACTCACGCACCGGGGTCCGCACGGTCTCCGCGGCCAGCACCGCGTGCCCGATCGCGCGGGTGACGCAGTCGGCAGCCGCTCCGAGCAGCGCGTGCATCTCGACCGGACCGGGCGTCGGGCGCGCGCCCGTCGCCAGCGCGAACAGCGTGTCGCCGTCGAACATCGTGTGCACCGGGCGGATCGCGCGCGCCATGCCGTCATGGCCGATGCCGGCGACCTTGGCGCACTGCGCCTTGGTCAGCGTCGCGTCGGTGGCGATGACGCCGATCGTCGTGGCCAGCACCGGCTGGGCGGCCGCCGCCGGGCCCGGCAGCGCGGCCGCCAGGCACACGGGCGGCGCGCACGTCGTCCTCCGAAGGTGTTGCCAGCACAGGGAACTCGGCACCCAGAGCGAACCGGGCGGCATACAGCTCACCGGTCTCGGGGTCCACGGTGGACCCGACGGGGTTGACCACGAGCAGTGCCGCGACCGTGGTGCCGTCCGCGAGCACCGCGCTGGCAGAGCCGATGCCGCCCTTGAGCTGGCCGGCGCTGGCGCCTGTGCCGGCGCCGACGACGCCCTGGGACACCGCCCTCCCGCCGGCCGCGGACAGCGCCGCCCGGTAGGCCTCGACCGCCGAGGGCCGCGTCGGGCCGGCAGGCGAAGCTCCCACCACGGCCCAGGTCGAAGATCACCGCAGCCGGCACGATCGGCACGACCTCGCCCGGCCCGCCCACCGGGAAGCCGACGCCGTCGGCGACCAGGCCCTGCATCACCCCGTCGACCGCCGCCAGGCCGAACGCGCTGCCGCCGGTGAGCACCACCGCGTGGACGCGCTCGACGGCGTTGCGCGGGTCGAGGAGGTCGGTCTCCCGGGTGCCCGGGCCGCCACCGCGCACGTCCACCCCGCCGACGGCGCCGCCGGTCCCGGCGCAGCACGACCGTCGTGCCGGACAGCCAGCCGTCGCCGCGGCGGGTGGCGTGCCCGACCCGGATGCCGGCCACGTCGACGAGGCTGTTGGTCGGTCCGGGGCGCACGTCGGTCATGCGGTGTCCCGGGTGAGGAACCGCCGGGCCGCCTCGGCGTAGACGCGCGCGCACCGGACGATGTCGGCCACCTCGACGAACTCGTCGGCCTGGTGGGCGATCCACTTGCCGCCGGGGCCGTAGACCACGGTCGCCAGTCCCGCGTCGCGGGTGAGGATCGTGCCGTCGGTGGCGCCGGGCACGCCGCCGTACACGGCCGGTTGCCCGAGGACGTGCTCGTGCGCCGCTGCGAGCGCGGCCACCACCGGGTCGTCCACCGGGGTGTCCACGGCCGGGCGGTCGTCGACCACCTCGACGTCGACGCCGGATCCCGCTGCCCGCGGCGGCCTCCTGCGCCATCGCG
The DNA here is from genome assembly GCA_963724015.1 of uncultured Actinomycetota bacterium. Taxonomy (GTDB): domain Bacteria; phylum Actinomycetota; class Actinomycetes; order Actinomycetales; family Dermatophilaceae; genus CAVRTM01. The sequence continues at coordinate 178,627 of CAVRTM010000014.1, read as the reverse complement.
GTCACCGCCTGCGACCATCGCCTCGTGGTCCACGCCGGGGATGGTGCGGGTGTCGACGCAGACGGTCGCGCGGGCCGGGATGACGTTGATCTGGTCGACGTCACCGGCGAGCGACACGGTCGGCGTCAGGTAGGTCCAGCCGAGGTGCTCGTGCTCGCCGTGCTGGTCCTGCAGCGTCTGCTGCACCCGCTCCAGGCCGGTGATGATGCGGGCGGCCACGGGCAGCGGGTTGCGGGCGTGCTGCGGCATCGCACCGTGGGCCATGACGCCGGTCAGCTCGATCCGCAGGCGTACGGCGCCCTTGGCGACCGCGCAGATCTCCCCCTCCTCGGGCTCGCAGACGATGACCCCGTCGACCTCGGCCGCCAGCGGCGTGCGGGCGAAGTGCTTGGCCCCCAGCATCAGGCCCTCCTCGTCGACGAGCGCGCCGACGACGATGCGTCCGGGGAACGGGCCGGCGTCCTGGACGGCCTTGGCGGCGTAGATCATCGCGGCGACACCGGACTTCATGTCCGCGCTGCCCCGTCCGTGCAGGCGGCCGTCGCGGATCTCGGCACCGTAGGGGTCGACGGTCCAGGCCGTCAGGTCGCCCTCGGTGACGACGTCGGTGTGTCCCTCGAACATCAGCGTCGGACCCGGACCCCCGCCGCCGTCGAGCACGGCCACGACGTTGGGCCGCCCGGGCGCCACCTCCTGGACCTGCGGGTCCCAGCCCAGGGCGCGCATCCGCGTGGCGACCAGCTCGGCCGCCGGCGCCTCGCCGCCGCCGTGGACCGGGTCGTGGACGCTGCGGACGCGGACCAGCTCCTGGGTGAAGGCGACGACCGCCTCCTCGTCCACGCTGAGGTCGACGTCGGATCGGGTCGTGCTGGTCACGGTCGGTCCTTTCCGGAGAGGGTGGCGGCGGCCAGGTCGGCGGCGCTCACACCGGCCAGGGCCTTGGCCAGGGTGGGCACGGCTGCGACCAGCCGCTGGGTGTAGGGGTGCTGGGGGTTCTCGTAGACCTCGTCGGTGGTGCCCGTCTCGACGACCCGGCCCTCGTGCATCACCGCGACCCGGTCGCAGACGCGCCGGACGACCGACAGGTCGTGCGAGACGAACACCAGGGTCAGGGACAGCTCCGAGACCAGGTCGGTGATGACGTTGAGCACCTGCGCGCGGACCGAGACGTCCAGCGCGCTGACCGGCTCGTCGGCGACCAGGATGCCGGGACGGGGCGCGAGGGCGCGGGCGATCGAGATGCGCTGCCGCTGGCCACCGGAGAACTGGTGCGGGTAGCGCCCGGCCGCCTCGGGCGGCAGGCCGACCGCCTCGAGCAGCTCGGCCACCCGCTGCCCGTGCGCCGGGTGCCCTTGCGCCACCAGCGGTTCGGCGATGATGTCGCGGACGCGCATACGCGGGTCGAGCGAGCTCATCGGGTCCTGGAAGACCAGCTGCAACCGCTCGCGCAGGAACCGCAGCCGGCGCTCGGGCAGCCCGGCGATGTCGGTGCCGTCGACCAGGACGCTGCCGGAGGTGGGGCGGTCGAGGCCGGCGAGGATCCGCAGCAGGGTCGACTTGCCGCAGCCGGACTCCCCCACGATGCCGAACCGCTCGCCGGGTGCGACGTCGAAGCTCACCCCGCGCAGCGCGTGGACGACCGGCCCGGGCCGGGTGAGCGACGTGCGCGGGCGGGTGTAGTCGCGGGTCACGTCCCGGACGCTGAGCGCGAGCGGCTGGTCAGCCACGGGTCACCTCCGCGCGGTCGCCGGCCGAGCCGGTGGCGCCCGTCGAGCCGGTGGCGCCCGCCGACCCGGTGGCGCCGGCCGAGCCGGTCGACCCCTCCGGGCCGGCTGGGTGGTGGCAGGCGAAGCCCGACGCCGCGTCGGGCCCCGTCCACGGCGGGACCTGCTCGCAGGTCGCGGTGGCGTGCGGGCAGCGGTTGCGGAACACGCACCCGGCGGGGAACCGGCCGGCGCCGGGCACCGAGCCGGCGATGGTGACCAGCCGGCCGCGCTCGTCGACGACGTCGAGGTCGGAGGCCCCGAGCAGCCCCTGGGTGTAGCGGTGCCGCGGCCGGGTGAAGACCTCGGCGACCGGCCCGGCCTCCACGACGCGCCCGCCGTACATCACCAGCACCCGCTGGCAGACCGTCGCGACGACGGCCAGGTCGTGGGTGATGAACAGCAGCGCGGCGTCGCGGGCCGCGACGCCGCGGACGATGAGGTCCAGGACCAGGGCCTGCACCGTGACGTCGAGGGCGGTGGTGGGCTCGTCGCAGACCAGCAGGGCCGGGTCGTTGGCCAGGGCGATCGCGACGACCACCCGCTGGCGCTGGCCGCCGGAGAGCTGGTGGGGGTAGGCGCGGGCGGCGTCGCCGGGGTCGGGCAGGCCGACCTGGTCCAGCAGCGCGACGGCGGCGGCGCGGGCGCTGCGGCGGTCCGGGCGGGTGCCGTGGATGAGCATGACCTCGGCGACCTGGTCGCCGACCCGCATGGTCGGGTTGAGCGCGGTCATCGGCTCCTGGAAGACCATGGCCAGGTCGCGGCCGCGGACCCGGGACATCCGCCGCTCGTCGGCGCCGACGAGGTCGTGGTCGACACCGGCCAGGCGCACCGAGCCGGTCATCCGCGACGTCCTCGGGCAGCAGCCCCATGACGGCCAGCGCGGTGAGCGACTTGCCCGAGCCGGACTCCCCGATCAGCCCGACCCGCTCGCCGCGGCCGATGGCCAGGTCCACCCCGTCGACGAGGGTGGTGTCGCGGACCGAGACGGTGAGGTCCGTGACCGTGAGGACGTCGCCACCCACGCGCCGCGCCTCGGCCGTGCCGGCGGGGCGCTCCAGCGGTGCGGCGCTCATCGGCGGTCCTCCAGCCTGGGGTCGTACCGGTCGCGGAGGCCGTCGCCGAGCAGGTTGAAGCCGAGCACGGCCAGGGCGATCGCCACGCCGGGGAAGAGCGCCAGCCGCGGCGCGCTGAACAGCAGCTCCTGGCTCTCCTGCAGCATCCGGCCCCACGACGGCGTGGGCGGTGGGGTGCCGAAGCCGAGGAAGGACAGGGCCGCCTCGGCCAGCACGGCGATGGCGAAGGCGACCGAGGCCTGCACGATGACCAGGCTGCTGACGTTGGGCAGCGACGTGCCGCACCGCCGTCGACACGGGGCGCCGACCGGCCGCGCGGGCGGCCAGGACGTACTCGGTGCGCATCACCTGCAGGCCGCCGCTGCGCACGATCCGCGCGAAGCTGGGCACGGTGGCGATGCCGATCGCGACCATCGCGGTGAGCGTGCTGGCGCCGAAGACCGCGCCGAACATGATCGCCAGCAGCAGCGCGGGGAACGCCAGCAGCAGGTCGTTGCCGCGCATGGTCACCTCGCCGACCCAGCGCGGCGCCATCGCGGCGAGGATGCCCAGCGGCACCCCGATCACGCGCGGCCACACCGACCGCGACGAACCCGACGAAGAGCGTCGTCCGCGAGCCCATCGATGATCTGGCTGAGGACGTCGCGGCCGAACTTGTCGGTGCCCAGCCAGTGCTGCGCCGAGGGGGTGAGCAGCCGCGAGGCCGGGTCGACCAGCGTGGGGTCGTACGGCGTCCAGACGAACGAGCACCAGCGCCATGACGACGACGACCAGCGACGAGCACGCCGCCGACGACGAGGCTGGGGTTGAGCCGGCGGCCGGACCCGCGCCCGGCGGCCGGCTCGGGCTCGAAGCGCCTGGGGCGCGCTCATGCCGCTCCTCCGCGCAGCCGGGGGTCGAGGGCGAGGTAGAGCAGGTCGACCACGAAGTTGACCACCAGGACGGCGACGACGAGCAGCATCACGACGTCCTGCACGACGATGAGGTCGCGGTTGGCGACGGCGTCGAGCAGCAGGCTGCCCAGCCCCGGGATGACGAAGACCCGCTCGACCACGACCGCCCCGATCAGCAGCGTGGCCAGCTGCAGCCCGAGCACGGTGACGATCGGCACCGAGGCGTTGCGCAGCCCGTGCCGCATCAGCGCCGGCATCGGCCGCAGGCCCTTGGCCCGCGCGGTGCGCAGGTAGTCCTCCCGCAGCACGTCGAGGACCGCGCTGCGCACGTAGCGGGTGAGCACCGCGCCCTGCACCAGCCCGAGGGCCAGCGCCGGCAGCACGAGCTGCTTGGCGAACATCGCGGGGTCCTGGGCCGGTGGCGTCCACCCGTTCGCGGGAAGCCACCCCAGCCGTACGGCGAAGACGGTGATCAGCAGGATGCCGGCGAGGAAGGCCGGTACGGCGACGCCGACCTGGGAGACGCCCGAGAGCAGCAGGCCCGAGAGCCGGCGGTGCCGGACCGCCATCAGCGTGCCCAGCGGCACGGCGGTGACCAGCGCGATGACCATGCTCGACCAGGACGAGGATGAGCGTCACCTGCAGCCGGTCGGCCACCTGCGGCCCGATCAGCGCCCGGGAGATGTAGGACTCCCCCGGGTTGCCGCGCAGCAGCCCGCCGACCCACCCGGCGTACTGCGCCACCGGCGAGCGGTCGAGGCCGAAGTCGTGGCGCAGGGTCGCCACCGCCTGGTCGGAGGCGTTGACGCCCAGCGCGACCCGCGCCGGGTCGCCGGGCAGCAGCGCCATGAAGGCGAAGACCAGCACCGAGCTGACGACCAGGCTCACGAGCAGCACCAGGGTCCGCTGGAGGACTCTCAGGGCCATGGCTGCGTCCGGGTCATGGTGGCGAGCCTCAGGACCGGGCCAGGTTCGACAGGTCGAACGACTCGGAGATGGCGTTGGTCGGCAGCCCGGTGATGCCCTTCTCCGCGACGATGAGGTTGGGCAGCAGGAACAGCCAGTCGGCGGCGGCGTTCTCCGACAGCCGCCGGGCCGCCTTCTTCATGTCCGCGACCTGCTCCTGCTCGGTGCCCTGGTCGGCTGCGGCGATGTCCTTGGCGAAGGTGCGGGTCGGTGTAGCGGGTGTAGTACGTCGGGGTTGAACACCGCTCCCATGTCACGCGGCTCGACGTGGGCGACGATCGACATGTCGTAGTCGGCGTTCTTGAAGACGGTGGTCAGCCAGGCGGCCGGGAACTCCAGCTGGTCGAGGGTGACCTTGAAGCCCGCCTGCTCCAGCTGGCTCTTGACGACCTGGCCGCAGGAGGTGGCGTAGGGCAGCGTGGGCAGCCGCAGCCGCAGGGTGGCTCCGGTCTTGCCGGCCGTCGGCCAGCAGCGCCTTGGCCTTGGCCACGTCGTGCGGGTACATGCCGGTGAGGTCCTCGTACCACGGGTCGGTCGGCGGGACCATGCTGCCGATGAGCTTGCCGCGGCCGGCCCAGCAGGTGTCCATCAGCGCCTTGTGGTCGATCGCGTAGCGCACCGCCTGGCGCACCCGCACGTCGTTCAGCGGCGCCTTGGCGTTGTTGAACGACAGCACGACCTCGCCGTTGGTGGTGCCCTCGATGACCTGGTACTTGCTGTTGCTGGAGAACTGCGCCAGCGACTCCGGCGCCTGCACCGTGCCGATGACGTTGATGGTGCCGGTCAGCAGCGCGTTGTTGAGGGCGGTGGGGTCCTTGAAGTACTTCAGCGTGACGGTCTGGAAGTAGGGCTTCTTGCCGAAGTAGCTGTCGTTGCGGGTCAGCGCGATCGAGTCGCCGCGGTTCCACTTGGTCGAGCTTGTAGGGGCCGGTGCCGACCGGGTCGGTGGCCAGCTTGTCGACGCCGGTCCGGGAGAACATCGCGCCGACGCGGGTCGTCATCCGGTAGAGCCAGTCGTTGCTGGGCTTGGACAGCGTCACCTTCAGCTGGGTCGGCGAGACCGCCTTGGCGTCCTGGACGACGTCCATCGCCGACTTCAGCGAGATGGTCCAGTCCTTCTTGACCCGGTTGATGCTGAAGACGGCGTCCTCGGCGGTGAACTTCGCGCCGTTGGTGAAGGTCGCGTCGCCGGTGAGGTCGAACGTGTAGGTCTTGCGGTCCGGGCTGACCGTCCACTTCGTCGCCAGGTCGGGCACGATCTTGCCGTCGTTGTCGAGCTTGACCAGCCCGTCGTACACGTTGTCCAGCAGCGCCTGCGGGTATGGCGGCGCCGTCGGTCTTGGTGAAGTCGAGGTTGGCGGGCTCGGCGACCAGGCCGACGGTCAGCGCGGTGCTCTTGGCGTCCCCGCCGCCGCTGCTGGAGCCTCCGGTGCTCGTGGCGGTGGAGCCGGCGGAGCAGCCGGCGGCGGTGAGGACGGCGGTGAGGGCGAGGGCCATGGACGCCGTCGCCGTGCGCGGAAGCTGCCTGGTCACTCTGTCTCCATCCGGTGCTGGCCAGCGGGTGTCGGAGAGGTGCTGCACTGGTCAGACCAGTGACCTTTCCTGCAAGTGCCGTTACCCTGACGCCGACGGTGCGCGATGTCAAGGGTCGCGACGATTCTCCCCCCAGGAGGGGTCATGAGCGAACGCACGCGGTTCCGGCCGGTCCAACCCGTCCGGGCCTACGAGCGCATCGTCGAGCAGGTGGAGGACGCGCTGGCCAGCGGCGAGCTGCGTCCCGGGCAGCGCCTCCCCAGCGAGCGGGAGCTCGTGGGCCAGTTCGAGGTCAGCCGGTCCACGGTGCGCGAGGCGCTGCGGGTGCTGGAGAGCAACGGGGTGGTGCGCTCGCGCCCGGGCGACCCCAACGGCCCCGAGATCCTGCCCTTCTCCTCCGGGGCGCTGCGCAAGCAGATGGTGCGGCTGGCGCGCGTGGAGGAGGTGGGGCTGGCGGAGCTGTTGTCGTTCCGGATGATCCTGGACGGGTCGGCCACGATGCTCGCGGCGCGGTTGCGGACGCCGGGCGAGCTCGCCGAGATGGAGGCGGCCCTCGAGGTCATGCGCAGCGCCATCGACATCGGCTACGAGGAGTTCAGCGAGGCGGACGTCGCCTTCCACGAGGCCGTGGCGAGGGCCAGCCGCAACTCGATGATCCAGGTCTGCAACGACGTCGTGCGCGGGGTCGTGCTGTCCCTGATCTCCGACAAGATCTCGCGGGCCCGCAACCGGCGGGCGCTGATGACCGAGTCGCTGAACCACCATGCCGAGGTGCTGGAGGCCGTCCGGGCAGGGAACGGACGGGACGCCGCACGCGTGGCCCGGCAGAAGCTCTACGACTACTACGCCGGCTACGTCCCCAGGCCGAGCGTGAGCCGTTGCGGGCCTTGATCGACGGCGACTGAGCCGGCGGCGACCGAGCCCACGGCGACCCGCCGCGCGCCCCGGACCGCCACCGGACCGCCACCGGCCGCGGACTAGTTCGTTCGGCGCATTTTCGGTCCGGGATACGGCGATTCGGTCGGTTCCCGGGTCCAGGTCGCGGCATGCTCGCCCCATGGAGAACGTGGTTCTCGGCCGGCTGATGCAGGCCCTGGTCGACCCCGACGTCCGGTCGCTGACGCTGGCGCCCGGCTGTGAGGCGGCGGTCGTCCACATCCGCCCCGCCGGCAAGCAGGGCTGGGTCTTCACGTTGAGGTGCCGCCCGGTGCTCGCCGCCCTGCTCGACACCGCCGTGGCCAGGGGCGGCGGCGAGACGGCGACTGTCGAGGGCGTCGCCGACTCCCAGGACGGAGCGCCGCAGGTGCAGCTGGAGCTCGGAGTGCACGAGCCGCAGCTGGCCGGCCGGGTGCTGGACGTGCTCCTGCGCGACCACGCCCGCACCCGCCCGGACGAGCGGCTGTCGGCGTTCGTGCTGGAGGAGGGCGAGCCGGTGGCGCGAGCTGCTCGAGCTCTACCGGCCGGCGCCGCACCGCGCCCGCTCCGGGACCACGCTCGTCGTCCTGCCGGCCGCGGCGCGGGCCAGCTCCTAGGGCAGGTACGCCGGCCTGACCCGTCCCGCGTCAGGGGCGCCCGAAGACCCGCCGCGTCCTCGCGCGCCGGACGGCTGGTGGCGTAGCTCCAGAGGATGACGTCGAGGCTGCGCAGGACCGACACGTAACCGGGGACTGCAGCCTCGCGCATCGCCTGGCGGACGCGGTGGCGCACCTCGTTGTCCTCGCAGTCGTGGCGCAGCGCCTCCCGCAGCGACAGCCACCAGTCCGTGCCGTCGGCGAGCGCGGCGACGCGGCGGATCTTCTCGTCGTAGAGCGGAACCAACCGGGGGCGCTTGCGCGCGAGCAGCTTGCTGGCGGTGACCCACCGGTCAGCGGTGCCGTGCCCGTCCTCGTCCAGCGTCCGGATCTCCTCCCACGCCTGCCGGGCCACCGCGAGCATCTCGTCCTCGGCGTCCCACAGGTCGACGTCCGTGGGGAGCCGGCGCAGGAGCTGCTCCAGGTGACCGGCGACCGGGTCGGTGAGCAGCTGGCGGCTGAGCCGCGCGCTGACCGTCACGTTGACCGCGGCGACGGCGAGCACGTCCTCGTGGGTGATCCGGCTCTGCACGTCGGGGCGGTCACCGCCGCCGGCGAAGGAGTCGAACACCGAGCCGGAGAAGCGGCGGGACGCGCCGTAGAAGTACGCCGACAGCGCGCCGCTCGGGGAGAAACCTCCCGGACCTTCTTGCGGCGTTCCGCCATCCGTGGCGTGGCCCGCCAATGGGCCTTCCAGCAACCGGTCAGCCAGACCCGGGTCGATCCTGTTCATAGCCGCGAAACCACGTGAAAGGCCCTCTCTCCCCACTGCTGAGCGAATGCTAGGTCACCGACTCCTCGACGGAGGCAACATTCGGGCGTACTGCCGTACAGCGGCGCAAACGAAGGTTCGGCGAGCTCGACGAAGCGGCACAGCGCGTTGACGGCGCGCAGCTGCTCGGGATGGTGCACCTCGGCGTCCAGCAGGGCGGGGCTGGCGACGACGACGCTGATCGCCTTGGCCCGGGAGACGGCCACGTTGAGCCGGTGCAGGTCGTAGAGGAAGTCCACCCCGCGTGGCGCGTCCACGGCGCTGGAGCTGGCCATCGAGTAGATCACCACCGGCGCCTGCTGCCCCTGGAACTTGTCCACCGTGCCGATCCGCGCGCCCTCGGGCAGCGCCTCACGCAGGCAGGCGACGTGCTTGTTGTACGGCGCGACCACCAGCACGTCCTCGAGCCCCAGCCGGCGCTCGACGCCCTCGACGTCGACCCACGTCCCGCGGCACAGGTCCTCGACGAGCGCCGCGACGACCGCCGCCTCCTGCGGGCTGGCCGACGTGTTGCCGTCGTGGGGAACCGGCACCCAGCGCAGCCCGTGCCCCGACAGCGCACCGGGCGCCGAGACGTGCTGCCGTTCGCGGCCGGCCGCGGAGGCGAGCCTGCCGTCGTACGACGCGGTCGACACGAACGCCGTGATCGCGGGGTGCATCCGGAACGTCTGGTCCAGGAAGATGCCGCGGTCCGGCGGGATGGTGTCGTGACCGTCGAGCAGGTGCTCCAGGGCCGAGATGCCGGCCCCGTCGGGGTGGATGGCCTGCGTCGGCTGGGTCAGCTGCTGGGGGTCCCCGAGCAGCACCAGCGAGCGGGCCGCCGGGGAGACGGCGACCGCGTTGGCCAGGGAGAACTGCCCCGCCTCGTCAACCACCAGCACGTCGACCGACCCGCGCAGGTCCTCACGGGCCCAGAGCCAGGCCGAGCCGCCGACGAGCGTCGCCGACCCGGACGCGAGCGCCGCGACGACCTCGTCGTTGGCCCCGGCACGCCGCACCCCGTCGACCGGGCGGAAGTCGTCCAGGTCGCACTTCTGCAGCGCCGGGCGGCCTACCGCCTCCAGCAGGTGGCTGACCACCGCGTGCGACTGCGCGGTGACCCCGACCCGCAGGCCGGAGTCGAGCAGCGCCCGGATCATCGCCGCGCCCTTGGTGGTCTTGCCCGAGCCGGGCGGCCCCTGGATGGCGAGCACCTCACCGTCGAGGGCGAGCCCGGCCCGGACCACCTGGTCGACTGGCTGCTCCCCCGGCAGCGCCGGCAGCCCGGGCGGCACCCGGCGCTCGAGCAGGCTGAGCCCGAGCGGGGACCCGCCGGCGAGCACCTGCGCCGCGACGTGCGCGATCGACTCCTGCAGCACCTTGACCCCCGGCGGCTTCGGCGCCCCCAGACCGCGCGGGGTCGGTGCCGGCCGGCTGCGGCCGACCTTGAGCACCAGCCACCCGGCAGCCGCGTCCATCTCGAGGACCTCGCCGACCTCCGCCTGGGTGTCGACGTCCAGCGGCTTGCGCTTGCCCGCGCTGACCTTGGTGTCCTGTGGCGGGAACTCGTAGCGCCACCTCTTCGACTGCTTGACGTCGCCGTCGTCGGTCGGTGCGGACAGCTGGCCGAGCGCCGCGGCGTCGTCCAAGAGCGCCTCGTCGTCGAGGTCCTTCAGCCGGTAGATGTCCCACCACTTCGGGCGCTCCTCGCGCCGGTGCCAGCCGACGACGCCGGCCAGCAGCCGGTGCCCGGCGTCCTTGAGCCGGGCGGCGAGCTCGGCCTCGGCCACCTCCGCGTCGGACTGGGTCTCGCTCGCCGCGCCGTCCTTCGCGGCCGCGCGCGGCAGGGCTCCGTGCTGCTGCTCGAGCTCGGCCCGCCGCTGCTCCAGCCAGGCGTGCAGGTCGTGGGTGGACCGGACGTCCTCGCGGTTGTAGTCGGCGATCGCGTCCAGGACCGAGGTGTCGCCGTCGACCAGGAACCGTTCGTACTCAACGACGCTCGACATCGCGTCGGCCACGCCCTCGTCGGCCGCGGTGCGGGTGTGCCCCCAGTAGAAGTCCTCGAGCTTCTTGATGGAGTACGACGGCTTGCTGATCCGCAGACCCTGCCGCACGACGGCGTACAGGTCGACGAACCGCTCGCCGCGCAGCAGCGCGTCGAGCTCGGTCTCGCGGGTGCCGTGCCGCCCGGTGAGCCGCTTCAGGGCGGTCTGCTCGTACGCCGCGTAGTGGTAGACGTGCATGCCCGGGTCGGCGGCGAGCCGCCGGGTGAGGTCGTCCAGCAGCCCGCGGGTCAGCTCGCCCTCCGCGTCGGCGTCGTGGGCCCACCAGGTGGTGAAGCGCCCGCTGCGGTCCCAGAGGCCGGCGAGGTACTCCCGGCCGGCACCGTCCGCGGCGAACGGGTCACCCTCGAAGTCGAGGTAGACGTCGCCCTCGCTCGGCTCGGGCAGCCGCAGCAGCCCACGGTCCGGCTCCGGGTCGAGCAGCTCGTAGGCCGGCTGCCCGGTGGTGCGCTCGCTCACCTGCAGGCGGGCCTGCTGCGCGAGCCGCTCGCGCGACGGCCGCCCGATCGTGCGGGGCAGCTCGAACGCCGGAGCGGCCGCCAGCGCCTCGACGGTCGGCAGCCCCGCCGCGATCAGCGCCTGGCGGTGCCCCGACCGCATGCCCGCCACCAGCGAGAGGTCGTCGGCCTGCTCCCACAGGCTCGTGCAGTGGGCGGACCAGCGGCACTGGGAGCAGTGGCTGACCGGGGCGGGCTCCGTCGCGGGTGCGCCCTCCACCGCCTCCTGCAGCCGGGCGCGGGCCCGCCGCGCGTACGACGCGACGTCGTCCAGCCGCCAGGGCCGCTCGACCCCGTCGCCGGTCACGACGGTGAGCAGCTGCGGCGGGACACCCTGCAGCACGGTCAGGCGCTCGGCGTACGTCGCCATCTGCAGCAGCGCCGGGACCTTGAGCCGGCGGGCCAGCTTGGTGTCGGCGATGTCGTAGGACCAGGGGCCCAGGTCGCTGGGGTGAGCGGTGCGCAGGAGGAAGTCGGCCTGGCCGCCCCAGCGCCCGTCGAAGAACGTCGCCTGGTAGACCACGTCGACGCCCTCGCGCATCGCCGCGAGCGTCTCGACCTCGGACTGCCGCCGGCCCTCGAGGTCGAACCGGGTCGGGATCTCGACCACGCTCAGGCCCGCCGTGCGCAGGCGCTGCAGGTAGGCGCCCTCGTGCTCGATGCCCTTGCGAAACACCAGCTGCAGCGCGTCGTCCGGCGCGGTGGCGCCCAGGTCGCGGCGGCCTCCCAGGGCCAGCAGGTCGAGCGTGGTCACGTGGGCGCACGCCAGGTGCTTGGTCAGGTCGGTCGGGCTGAGCAACAGCTGACCGTCGATGTGCTGCATGGAACTCCCTGGACCGGCGACGTGAGCGTGTGCCGGCAGGCTACGTGCCGGCTCCGACAGGCCCCCGTGCGGCGCCGTCCCGGGGAGGCCACCTCAGCCGTCGTACGGCGTGCCGCCGGCCGCCTCCAGCACCGCGCGGCCGACGGCGTGCATCGCGGCGAGCACCGCCATCCGCCGGTCCGGGCCGGTCGGGTCCCAGCGGGCGATCACCGCGTAGGCCACCGTGGCGTCCGGCCCGGCGAGCAGACCGACGTCGGCCCGCGTCCCGTCGTCGGTGCCGGTCTTGTGCCACAGCCGCAGGCCCCGGTCGGGTGTCGCATGCGCCAGCGGGTCCAGCCCGAACGGCTGGGCGACCATCGACAGGTCGGCCCCGGACTTCAGCCAGGAGAGCACGCGGCGTGAGACCCCGGCGCTGACGACGGCCCCGGCGGACAGCCGGGCCAGCAGGTCCACCCACTCCGACGCCGACCCCTCGGACAGGGTGGCGGGGTCCGACGGCCCGCGCCGGTCCCGCACCTTGTCGTGGAGCCGGACCGCGTGCAGGCCGAGCCGGTCGGCGGTGCGCCGTACCCGCTCGAGCCCGACCCGGCGCAGCAGCACGTTCGTGGCCAGGTTGTCGCTGAGGACCGCCGACGAGCAGGGCCAGGTCCCCGACGCCCAGCCGGTCGGCTGCCATGAACTGCCAGATGCCCGAGTCCTGGACGCCGTCCTCGGCGGTCCGCTCCAGCGCCAGCGACGCCTCGAGCTCGCCGCTCTCGAGCTGGCGCGCGGTCTCGACCAGCAGCAGCACCTTGCCGACGCTGGCGGTCGGCAGGACGGCGTCCGGCTCGTGGCCGAACAGCTGGGAGCCCGACCCGGCGTCGCAGATCGCTGACCGACCACCGCACGTCCTCGAGCGCCACCAGGGCACGACGGAGGTCCGGCACGGGAACGGTCACGGCCCACACCCTAGGGCGGGGACGTCAGTCCAGGTCGCGGCGCCGGAACCCGGCCATGCCGGCCGCGAGCAGCAGGGCGGCCACCAGCAGCAGCACCACCGTCGGCGCCCACGCCACCGCGCCGCCGGGCAGGCTGGGCACGTGCGCGAACGGGGAGGTGTCCAGCGCCCAGCCCGGCAGCCGCATCAGCGGCCCCAGCTCGCCGACGACGAGGAAGGCGACCAGGGCCACCCACGCCGCCACCGTGGCCCGCGGCAGCAGCCCGTAGATCGCCGCGGCCAACCCGGTCACGACCCAGACGGCCGGCACCCGCGCGAGCCCGGCACCCACCATGGTGACCACCGTGCCGGGCACGTCCCCGGTGCGCGCACCGTGTGCCAGGCCGACGAAGAGGCCCATCGCCAGCATCAGGCCGGCCGAGGTCGCCAGCGCCACCAGCACGTGGCTGGCTGAACCACGCCCGCCGGGTGACGCCCGTGGCCAGCACCGGCTCGGCGCGCAGCGCCGACTCCTCCCCGCGCAGCCGCAGCACCGCCTGCACGCCGTACGCCGCCGCGACCACGCCCCCGGCACCGAGCTCGGTGCTGAGGAACGCGTCGGTGAGGCCCTGCACCCCACCCATCCGGGTGATCAGGTCCCGGGCACCGGGGCCGTCCAGGAGGCCGCCGAGGTCTGGAGGCCATGTTGCCCAGCACCAGCGCCAGTACGACGAAGCCGCTCAGCCAGGCGAGGAAGGAGGCGCGCTGCAGCCGCCAGGCCAGGCCGAGCGGCGTGCCGAGCCCGCGGCCCGCCCTCGACGGGCCGGGCCGGGGCTGGACGAGGCCGGCCCCCAGGTCGCGCCGGTCCAGCAGCGCCACGGCCACCGCCACCGCCAGCGCGGTGAACGCCACGGGGACCAGGGCGACCCACCAGCGGTTCCCACCGAACGGGCGGATCTGCTGGCTCCAGCCGATCGGTGAGAGCCACGACAGCCACCAGGGGCCGGCCGGTGAGGAGATGTCGCCGACCGCGCGCAGCACGAACGACCCGGCCAGCACGCCGACCGCGACGCCCCGGGCCGCGCGGGCGCTGGCGGTGAGCTGTGCGGCGACCGCGCCGACCGCGGCGAACGCCGCGCCGGCGCAGGCCCACGACAGCCCGAAGGCCCAGGCGCCGCGCGCATCCAGTCCCGCCGCGACCAGGGCCAGGGCGGTGAGCAGGCCGAGCAGGAGGCTCGCGCCGAGGGTCAGGATCAGCGCCGCCACCAGCGGTGCCCGACGGCCGACCACGCCGGCGCGCAGGAGCTCGGTGCGGCCCTCCTCCTCGTCGCCGCGGGTGTGCCGGATCACGGTGAGGAGCATCAGGACCGCGACCAGCACGGCACCGAAGGCGGTCATCTTCAGCATGGCGATGCCGCCGAGGTTGGACGGGTCGTAGATGCGCCCGTAGAGGGCGACCAGCGCGGGCGCCGAGTTGACCGCCTCCGCGGCCGCCCGCCGCTCCGCCGCGGTCGGGTAGATCCCCACCGTGGCCGCGGCCGAGCTGGCCGCCACCGCGGCGAGGACGAGCAGCCAGACGGGGAGCAGGATCCGGTCGCGGCGCATCACCAGCCGCGCCACCGTCCAGGTGCCGGCGAGGTCCGCCGTCCCCGACCCCGCCGGTGGCGGCGCAGGCGCGCGCATGGTCTCCCGGTTGCGCCCCCGAGGTCGCGCCGCTGTCCGGCTCATGCCTTCGACGGTACGCCGCGGAGCGCCCCGCCTGAAGGGACTTCGGCCCGACGTGGGCGCCGGCGTCTCGCGCTCCCCGTCATGCCTCCACGCGGCGCGGACATGGTCGTTCCACTGGCGTGGGCGGCCGCCCGGCGCGCGGGGGACCTCTTCGACGCAGCAGGTACCTCGCGACGCGATCCTAGAGTCGGCGGCCAGCCGCCACGACCGCATGACGACGAACCGGCGAAGGGCGCACGCCGTCGGCGCCTGGTCGACGGGATGGATGGTGCGGGGACTCTTGCCGCTGCGCGGCGTCTATGCCGGGTACTCCCGTCGTGGCGGACGACCCCGCCCTTGACCTCCACGACCACCACGCCGCGTCCCTCCAGTCCCACCACCAGGTCGAGCTCGTGGTCCTTGGTGGCATCGGCGACGCGCAGGTTGGCCGCGAGGAGGACGCTGCCGCGCAGCCCCGCCCGCAGCCGCTCCCTGACCGTCTCCTCGGACTGCGTCGTGAGCCCGGGTGCTTCGGGAATGCACCCAGGCACGTCCCCCCTGGCGACAGCGGCCGGGGCCACCGACCCCGCGGCACCCTGACCACGCTCCTGTCGCGCAGCGCCGGAACGCCGCACACGGTCGCCTCTCCTCCGGCCCACCGCTGGCCTCCGCCAGCGGAGCGGCCGGACCGGGGAACCGCTGCTCCTCGCTCAGAAGTCGTCGTCGAAGGAGACGGTGCCGCTGATGCCGACCTGGTACGCCGAGACGCGCCGCTCGAAGAAGTTGGACAGCTCCTGCACGTCCTGCAGCTCCATGAACGCGAACGGGTTCGCCGACCCGTACAGCGGCTCGATCCCCAGCTGGGCCAGCCGCCGGTCGGCCACGTGCTGCAGGTAGGAGCGCATGTCGGCCAGCGACATGCCGGACACGCCCTGCTCCAGCAGGTCCTCGGCGAACGCCACCTCGCACTCCACCGCCTCGGCCAGCATGTCCCGCACCTGCGCGACCATCTCGTCGTCGAACAGGTCCGGCTCCTCCGCCCGCACGGTGTCCACCACGTCGAACGCGAACGCCATGTGCATCGACTCGTCGCGGAAGACCCAGTTCGTCCCGGACGCAAGCCCGTTCAGCAGGCCGCGTGAGCGCAGGAAGTAGACGTAGGCGAACGCGCCGTAGAAGAACAGCCCCTCGATGCACGCGGCGAAGCAGATGAGGTTGAGCAGGAACCGGCGCCGCTCGTCCGCCGTGGTCAGCTCCCGCAGCTCGAACACCGAGTCGATCCAGCGGAAGCAGAACTCCGCCTTGCGCCGGATCGACGGGATGTTCTCCACCGCGGCGAACGCCTCGTGCCGGTCCTGCTCGTCGGGCAGATAGGTGTCCAGCAGGGTCAGGTAGAACTGGACGTGCACGGCCTCCTCGAACAGCTGGCGCGAGAGGTAGAGCCGGCCCTCGGGCGAGTTGACGTGCTGGTAGAGGTTGAGCACCAGGTTGTTCGCCACGATCGTGTCACCGGTGGCGAAGAACGCGACGAGGCGCCCGACCAGGTGCTGCTCGGCGGGCGAAAGCCGTTGCAGGTCCTTCAGGTCCGAGTGCAGGTCCACCTCCTCGACCGTCCACGTGTTCTTGATCGCGTCACGGAACCGGTCGTAGAAGTGCGGGTAGCGCATCGGCCGCAGGGTCAGGTCCATCCCCGGGTCGAGCAGCATCGGCGTACGGTCGGTCGGAGTCGGGACGGTGGTGGTCATTCGCAGGCCTCGCAGGTCTCGGGGTTCTCCAGGGAGCACGCGACCGCCTCGGCGACCGGCGTGCTGGGGATGGTGGCTTGCTGGATCCGCGTCGCCGGGCGCGAGCGCAGGTAGTACGTCGTCTTCAGCCCGGACTTCCAGGCGTAGCTGTACATCGAGCTGAGCTTGCCGATCGAGGGCGCGGCCAGGAACAGGTTCAGCGACTGGCTCTGGTCGACGTACGGCGAGCGTGCGGCGGCCAGGTCGATCAGCGCCCGCTGCGGCAGCTCCCACGCCGTGCGGAACAGCTCGCGCACCTCGGCCGGCAGGTCGACCAGACCCTGCACCGACCCGTCCGCCCGCTTGATCGCGTCGCGGACCTCCTGGGTCCACAGGCCGCGGGACTTCAGCTCGCGCACGAGCGCCGCGTTCACCTGGAGGAACTCCCCCGACAGCGTCTCGCGCTTGAACAGGTTGGACACCTGCGGCTCGATGCACTCGTAGCAGCCGGCGATGGAGGCGATCGTGGCCGTCGGCGCGATCGCCACCAGCAGCGAGTTGCGCAGCCCGGTCGCCGCCACCCGCGCGCGCAGCGCCTCCCACCGCGCCGTCTGGGTGCCGGTCACGCCCCAGAGGTCCGGCTGCAGCTGCCCCTGCGCGGCGCGGGTGTCCGCGAACGCCGGGTGGGCGCCGTGCTGCTCGGCCAGGGACGCCGACGCCTCCAGCGCGGTCAGGTAGATCTCCTCGGCGATCCGGGTCGACAGCTCGCGGGCCGCAGAGAGTCGAACGGCAGCCGCAGCGCGAAGAACACGTCCTGCAGCCCCATCACCCCGAGCCCGACCGGCCGCCACCGCGGGTTGGACGCCGCGGCCTCCACGCTCGGGTAGTAGTTGATGTCGATGACCCGGTCCAGGAACGGCACGGCGGTGCGCACCGTGGACCGCAAGGCCTCCCAGTCGATCTCGCCGTCGCGCACGTGGAGGGCCAGGTTGATCGAGCCGAGGTTGCACACCGCGGTCTCCCCGTCCGAGGACACCTCGACGATCTCGGTGCACAGGTTGGACAGGTGCACCGTGTTGCCCGGGCGCAGCGTCTGGTTGCACTTGGCGTTGGAGGCGTCCTTGAACGTCATCCAGCCGTTGCCGGTCTGCGCGAGCGTGCGCATCATCCGCCCGTAGAGGTCGCGCGCCCTGACCTGCCGCACGACGAGCCCGGCGGCCTCGGCCGCCCGGTAGGCCGCGTCGAACTCCGCCCCCCACAGGTCCGGCAGCTCCGGCACGTCGTTCGGGTCGACCAGCGACCACATCTCGTCCGCCTCGACCCGGCGCATGAACTCGTCCGGGATCCAGTTGGCCAGGTTGAGGTTGTGCGTGCGGCGCGCGTCCTCGCCGGTGTTGTCCCGCAGCTCGAGGAACTCCTCGATGTCGGGGTGCCACGGCTCGAGGTAGACGCAGGCGGCGCCCTTGCGCCGGCCGCCCTGGTTGACCGCGGCGACCGAGGAGTCGAGCGTGCGCAGCCACGGGACGATGCCGTTGGACTGGCCGTTGGTGCCGCGGATCAGCGCGCCACGGCTGCGGACCCGCGACCACGCGATGCCGATGCCGCCGGCGAACTTGGACAGCTTGGCCACCTGGGCGTAGCGGTCGTAGATCGAGTCGAGGTCGTCCCGCGGGGAGTCGACCAGGTAGCAGGAGGACATCTGGGTGTGCCGCGGTGCCGGAGTTGAACAGGGTCGGCGAGCTGGGCAGGTAGGCCAGGGAGGACATCAGCCGGTAGAAGCCGATCGCCTCGGCCGGCGTGCGGGACAGGCCGCAGGCCACGCGCAGCAGCCAGTACTGCGGGGTCTCGACGACCAGCCGGCTGGTGGGGTGGCGCAGCAGGTAGCGGTCGTAGACGGTCCGCAGCCCGAAGTACTCGAACCGGCGGTCGGCGTCCTCGTCGATGGCGAAGTCGAGCTTGCGGGCGTTGTCCTTGACGAAGCGCGCGGTCTCGTCGCCGATCAGCCCCTCGGCGTGCCCGAGCGCGACCGCCTGGCTGAACGAGGCGATGCCCTGGCCGCGGACCTCCTTGTCGACGTACGCCGCCAGCAGCCGCGCGGCCAGCCGGGAGTACTCCGGCTCCACGCCGATCATCTCCGCCGCCGTCTGGATCGAGAGGCGGTCCAGCTCGGCGGTCGTGGCGCCGTCGTACAGGCCGCTGATGGTCCGGGTGGCCACCCGCAGCGGGTCGACGTCGGCGAGGTCGTCGGCCCAGCGCTCGACGGCGCGGACGATCTTGTTCACGTCGACGGGCTCGGTGTCGCCGCTGCGCTTGCGCACCTGCATCGGCGTACGGCGGGGGGTGGTCGGTGTTCGGTGGGCGCTGCCTGCGCCGGGGGTGGTGCCGACCTGGTGTCGGTGACCGTCATGGCTCTCTCCTCGCGAGCTGGACCGGGGTCCGGGACGGGAGGGGCAGGGCGACGGGAGGGCGAGCGGGGCGCACCACGGCGCACGACGCTGACCAGCCGTCGGCCGTCCCTCGCGGCGTCGGACCACCGCGCACGGGTGTGCACGGTGCGCTGGCAGGTCTTCGGACTCGCGGGCACAGGCCTCGGCACGCTCTCGCGCCTCGACCCACCTAGTGGCCGTCGCTTCCCGGACGCTGACGCGTCCAGTGCTGTATGACGGCGGTCGTTCCCACTCACCGCTGCGGGGCAGTCCCGGGTTCTCACCGGGTTCCCTCTTGCCTCGTCCCGCCTGGGTTGGCGGTCCGAACCAGCTGCAGGCAACACCATATACGGGGCCACCGACAGACCTGACCACCACATGTTGCGGCGGCGTGTCGGGACGTTCCTGCCGTACGACGCGCCGCGCGCCGGTCCCGCGACGGCTCCGGCCAGCCGGCTGACCGTGGTCAGGGAGGCGGTCCCCCGCTACCGTCGTGAGGGTCTGGACAGCGCAGGACGGACCTCCTGAAGGCGAGGCGACCATGACGACGTTGATGGTTTTCCACGAGGTTGACGATGTCGACCACTGGCTCCGCTCACCGCGACGCGAGGAGGTCTTCGGGCCGCTCGGGATGACGGCCCGGACCTTCGTCGACCCGGCGCACAGCAACAAGGTGGGGTTGGTCGTGGAGGTGCCCGACGTGGAGTCCTTCACGAAGTTCATGCAGACGGAGGCGGCCGCCGAGGCGATGCAGGAGGACGGCGTGCGCCCCGACACCGTGATGATGCTTGTCGCGTCGGAGGCGCACGTCCACCCTGCTCCGCACGCTCAGCAGCAGCCGGGCTGAGCGCCTACGTCGCCGGCACGTCGTCGGCGACCAGGCGGATCACGCCGTTGGGGCACAGCCCGACGGCCCGCTCCACCGCGGCCTCCTGCTCGGGCGGCGGCTCGGGGTCCAGCACGACGACGGTGCCGTCGTCCTCGCTCTGGTCGAACACCTCGGGGGCGGTCAGGGCGCACATCCCCGCGCCGCGGCACCGGTCACGGTCGACGACGACCCTCACGCTCCGCCGCCGCTGCCGTTCCCGGTGCGCTGGATCCCCTCGGTGTCCCAGGTCACCGGCAGCGCCTCGACGCCGTAGATGAACATGTCGTCGCGCATCCGCACCTGCTCCCCCGGCACGGCCAGCCGCAGCCCGGGAAGGCCAGCGAGCAGGTGGGAGAAGCCGATCCGCATCTCCACCCGCGCCAGCTGCTGGCCCAGGCACTGGTGCACGCCGTGGCCGAAGGACAGGTGCCCCGGCGCCTCGCGGCCGAGGTCGAGCCGGTCGGGGTCGGCGAAGTGCGCCGGGTCGCGGTTGGCCGCCGGCAGCGAGAGCACCACCGGCTCCCCCGCCCGGATCGCCCGGCCGTCAAGCGTGACGTCCTCGAGGGCCACCCGCACCAGCCCGAACTGCACGATCGTCAGGTAGCGCAGCAGCTCCTCCACGGCGCTCTCGACGAGGCCCGGGTCGGCGCGCAGCCGCTCCAGCTCGTCGGGGTGGCTCAGCAGGGCCAGCGTGCCGAGGCCGAGCATGTTGGCGGTCGTCTCGTGCCCGGCGACCAGCAGCAGCAGGCCGATGTTGATGAGCTCCTCGTCGTCCAGCCGGTCCTCGCCGTCGTGGTGCACCAGCCCGCTGAGCAGGTCGTCGGCCGGTGCGGCGCGCTTGGCCTGCACCAGCTCGAGCATGTAGGCGCGCAGCTCCTCGCGGGCCCGCAGCAGCTCCGGGCCCTCGGTGGCGAAGGACAGCAGCAGCCGCGAGCGCTGCTGGAACATCGCCCGGTCGCCGTACGGCACCCCGAGCAGCTCGCAGATCACCAGCGAGGGCACCGGCAGCGCGAATGACTCGACCAGGTCGCACGGCGGCCCGGCGCGCCGCATCCCCTGCAGCTGCTGCTCGACGATCTCGGTGATCCGCGGCTCGAGGGCGCGCATCCGGCGCACCGTGAACTGGCCGGTCAGCAGCCGGCGGTAGCGGGTGTGCTCGGGCGGGTCGAGGCCGATGAACTGCCCCGGCTCGGGCTCCATGAACGGCCGGAGCTCCTCGGGTGTCTCCCGGACCGGGTTCATGGCGAAGCTGCGGCGCGAGCTGAACCGGGGGTCGGCGAACAGGGCGCGCACGTCGTCGTACCGGGTCACCAGCCAGCCGGTGCCGCCGCCGGGGAAGACCAGCGGGCTGACCGGGTCGGACTCCTGCAGCAAGCGGTAGTCCGGCGGCGGGTCGAACGGCGAGACGCGCTGGCGTGGAAGCCGGGCCGTGGGGGTCGTCGGGGTGCTCACCGGCACCACCTCCCGTGGGATGGGTCTGGCCCCCGACGGCTCGGGGGCCACCTCGAGCGTAAGCCCGTTCGGGCCACTTCGGGAGGGCACAGGTTCGGGGCGCGGTCCGGGGCCCTTCGTCCCGGAGGCAGCGCCCGGTCCGCCGTTAGCGTGGGTGGATGCGCACCCTGGGCAACATCCTGTGGTTCCTGCTCGCCGGGTGGTGGCTCGCCCTCGGGTACGTCCTCGCGGGGCTGGTCGCCGTGGTGCTGATCGTCACCATCCCGTTCGGCATCGCGTCGTTCCGGCTGGCCGGCTACGTCCTCTGGCCGTTCGGGCGGACGGTCGTGTGGCGCAGGCACGCCGGCCTCTGGTCCGCCATCGGCAACCTTCTCTGGGTGGTCCTGCTCGGCTGGGAGCTGGCGATCGCCCACGCGGTGGCCGGGCTGCTGCTGTGCGTGACGATCGTGGGCATCCCCTTCGGCGTCGCCTGCTGGAAGATGGTCCCCCTCGCGCTGCTCCCGCTGGGCCGGCAGGTCGTGCCGATCGACTCGGTCGCCGTCGACCCCTACCGGGTCCCGCTCGCCTAGCACTCCTCACCGGGCATCGGCCGAACGGCCATACGTTGCTCGACCGGCCCTCGACGCGAGCGCCCCTCGGTACGTTGCCGAACCATGGACGGGGACCAGCGCGCAGATGCGCCGCCGAGGGTGATCAGGCTGCGGTACGACGGTCGGTGCCGCTGCGGGGTGCACGTCGCCAGGGGCGAGCGGGCGGGGTACGTGCAGGCCGAGCGGCGGGTGGTGTGCCTGCACTGCCTGGCCGACCAGCAGGCGGGACGGGTCGACCTCGGCGCGCTGGCGACCGAGGTGACGGTTGCCCCGCTGCCCGGCGTCGCCGGCGGTGCGGCGCGGCGGGAGTACGAACGCCGCGTCGCCGCACGGGCGGAGCGGTTGGCGCAGCGGGGACCGATCGTGCGCCTCAGCGCGGCGATCGTCGGTGAGCCGCAGTCCACGCGGGCCTGGGCCGTGGGCGCCGTCGGGGAGGAGCGGGTGGCGGCCCGGCTGCAGGCTGCCGCGGACCGCGGCGTGCTGGCGCTGCACGACCGGCGGATCCCGGGCAGTCGGGCGAACATCGACCACCTCGCGATCGGCCCGGCCGGGGTGTGCGTCATCGACGCCAAGCGCTACGAGAACGCGGAGATCCGGGTTCGGCGGGTGGGCGGGCTGTTCACGCAGCGGCGCGACGAGCTGCTCGTGCGGGGCCGGGTCAGGAACGACCTGGTCACGGGGCTGGACAAGCAGGTGGCCGCGGTCCACGCGGCGCTGGAGGCCGGCGGACGCGGCGACGTACCGGTCATCGGCGTGCTCTGCTTCGTCGACGGGTTGTTTCCGTTGTTCAACAAGGGATTCCGCGTGGGCACCCGTCTCGTGGTGTTCCCCAGGAAGCTTACGCAGGTCGTCGCCATGCCGGGGCCGATCACCGAGGACGAGCGGTACCAGCTGTACTGCGTCCTCGGCGACCGGCTGCCCGCCATGACGTGACGGCCGTTCTGGGCCGGTGGACCGGCCCTGTGTGCAAGCTGGGTCAGGCGAGCGCCTTCTGCTTGAGCGTGTCGTACTCGGCCTGGTTGATGGCGCCGCTGTCGAGCAGCTGCTTGCCCTTGGCGATCTGGTCCGCCGAGGAGTGCCCGTTCGCCGAGTTCCCGTTCGCCGCCACTGAGCGCACGTGGGCGTCGAACTGGTCCTGGTAGGCCTTGACCTCCCGGTTGCGCCGCTCCGCCATGCCCTTGGTGTTGGCGATCAGGTAGATGAGGACGCCGAGGAACGGCAGCACCACCAGCAGGACGACCCAGCCGGCCTTGAGCCAGCCGCTGACGTCGTCCCGCCGGAACAGGTCCGAGAAGATGCTGATCAGCAGCCAGAACCAGATCACCCAGCAGAAGAACACGAACATTGTCCACATGATGTCGAGCAACGGATATCCGGAGCTTGCTCCGACGGCCTCCACCATGACGTCCTCCTACAGGGTCACGCGCCGGGCCGGTCGCTCCGGCCACGCAGGACGAGCGTGCGCCCCGCCGGGCACCCGGCGACGTCATCCAAACCGGATGATTGTGGGCGCGCAGATGATCGCGCAACGGGTCCCGGGAAGTCTCCATCGAGCTCGGGCGGTTCAGTGGGGCCCCGACTCCGGCTCAGGTTCGGGTGCCGGCTCGGGCTCCATGTGTGTGGGCTCGGGGTGCCGGCGGTGCCGGCTCGGGTGCCGTGAGTGGCTCGGCGCTGGATTCGGGCGCTAGCTCCGGCTCGGGTTGAGCAGCTGGCGCAGGCTCGGGATGAGGCGATGGCTCAGGCTCCGGCTCCGGCTCGGGCCCAGGCAAGGAGGGCTCAGGCGACCTGGACGCATCGACCTCCGGTTGGGGCGCTGGCTCCGGCTCCGGCTCCGGCCCGGGATAAGCGGCTTGCTCAGGCTCGGGATGAGGCGATGGCACCGACTCCGGCTCCGGCTCGGGCCCAGGCAAGGAGGGCTCAGGCGACCTGGACGCATCGACCTCCGGTTGGGGCGCTGGCTCCGGCTCCGGCTCGGGATAAGCGGCTTGCTCAGGCTCGGGATGAGGCGATGGCTCAGACTCCGGCTCCGGCTCGGGCCCAGGCAAGGAGGGCTCAGGCGACCTGGACGCATCGACCTCCGGTTGGGGCGCTGGCTCCGGCTCCGGCTCGGGCCCAGGCAAGGAGGGCTCAGGCGACCTGGACGCATCGACCTCCGGTTGAGGCGCTGGCTCCGGCTCCGGCTCCGGCTCGGGTTGAGCAGCTTCGGCAGGCCGGGGATGAGGCGACGGCTCGGGGGTGGGGGCATCGGCCGTCAGGGACGGATCGACGTCTGGCGCGGGTGCTGGCTCCGGGGCGCTCTCGGCCTCGACAGTCGGTTCGAGGTCGGTCCCGGTGTGCGGGTCCGCAACAGGCTCCGGCTCGGCCGGGTGCGCCCCAGCCAGGGCATCCGTTCTCGGGCCCCGGTCTTCGCCCGGCGTGCCCTCCGGATGCACCGGTGCTGATTCGGTTTCGGCGGACATGGCCGCATCCAAGGTGCGCGCCTCACCGCGGGCGGCTTCGAGGTACGACAGGTGAGATCCACGGTCGGCACCCAGTTCGTGGTCCCGCTGCGCGGCTGCGAGCTCCCCGGGACTGGGGTCCGCAGACACGGTCCGGTCGCCACCGGCGAACCGATCGAGTGTGTCGACGTAGGCGCGGCGCTCGCTGGGGGCGAGGGCCGCCATGTCCTCCCTGATCCGAGGACGAATGTTATTCCCAAGGCTGCTGCGGACATCGGCGGCGGAATACTCTCTGGCGTGTGCGGTCGCCGCGACTGCCTCGCGACCCCCTGCGACTGCCTCGGCCACGGCGAAGGGGATGTTGCCCCCCGGGACCACCGCCCCGGCGACCTCCCCGGCGAGCTCGACTGCCACCTTGATCCAGGCGCCTGCTGCGTCGGCCTGGGGGTTTGCCACGAGTCGGGGCTTCTTGAGGAAGCCGACGAGGTTCACGGTTCGGCCCCCACTCGCACGAGGTTGCCCGCCCCGGTGGTCAGGACTGCGGTGAGATCGTGCAGGACCGATCGCCAGATGTCGTCCTCGGGGATCGCCGTGGTCTGCGCGAGATCGCGGACGCTCGCACCGAGGGTGCGGATGACGGGGGCGTTGAGGACGGCGGCCGTGACGAGGCTGATGTCGACCGCACGGTTCGTGGGGAGCTGGAGCAGCACGGATTGGCCGTCGGCCGCGGCCCCCGCGTCGCCATTGATCCGGAGGGTGAGGCCAGCCAGTGCCTCGCGCACGGATTGCTCGTCGTTCGGGGGGAGCTGGAGGAGCAGTCCCTCGCCGACCAGTTCGTCGAGATCACTGGGTTCGGCCTCCCATTCTGCGAGCTGGCCGAGGAGCTCGGATCGGCCGCGGAGGACCGAAAGGTACTCGAGCAACGGCCGCGCTTCCGCCGGGTAGGCAACAACTGCATCCGAAGAAACGAGAAGTCGGACCTCCCCGGAGCCGTCGTCCGGGAGTACTGCACCCACGAGGGCATACGCCGGCTCGGTGAGGAAGCGGAGCGAGACGATGGCACTCACGTCGTTCTCCGAGGGGGCTCGAACGTGAAGAGCACTGGCGGACCGCTCGGCAGGCCGACAACGCACTCACCAACCCGCAGACCCGACATGTCCCAGTCCTCGATCACGGAGCCGTCAACGACGATCTCGCCGACCCCGCGGGACTTGAGCGCCCCGTCGTACCTGACGAGCTTGCGATTCGTACCGAACCTCTGGCGGACGAACGTCCGCGACGGCTCGTCGAACATCCGGAATGCGAAAACGGAGCCGAAGCCGGACAGGATGCTCATGCCGCGCTCGGACCCGTATGCATTGAGCACCTGTCCGACGTTCTGGGTGCCGACGACGAACCGAAGACCCAGGGAGCGCCCGAAGTTGAGGCCCGCGTCCAGATGGGCAACCCGGGGCAGGAGCGAGAACTCGTCCAGGACAATGATCACGCGTCCGGCCCGACGGCCGCGACCGAGTGCTTCCTTGAGTGCGAGGTCGAGCACGGTCCGAAACACCGGCGTCGCGGTCTCTCCCTTCGCGACGTCGAACTCGAGGAACAGTGCACGGCTGGCTTGTTCGCGAAGGAAGTGTCGCACCGAGAAGTCGCCATGCCGCCGGAAGCCGCCCGCGAAGACCTGTCGCAGGGCCTGCTGGACGAAGATCATCACCGACGTCGTGGTGTTGGAGCCGTCCTTGGCGATGTACTGCGCAGCTCCCCGAAGATCTGGGTGGCGCGCGAGGATCGCCCGGATCTGTTCGGTCGTCAATGAATCGGCCATCCCCCGGATGTCGGCATTCGTGTAGGGCCTGCCCGTGCGGGCATACGCGACGATCAGTGCGGCGACCACGTCGGCGGCCATAGCGACCCAGATGCGGTTGTGGTCGTCGTCAGACACGTCCATGAGGGAACTGACCACCTCCCGAACAACCTCTGGAAGGTCGACTGGTGCGACATCGGCGAGCTCGGCGAACAGGTTCCAGAACCTGGCGCCTGGGTGCGCCGACTCCGTGCTGGGGGAAAGGCTCACGTCGCCGTCGCGGAAGAACTCCGCGATGTAGTCGCCCTTGGTGTCGAAGAAGACGAAGACATCGTCCGGTCGGCTCTCGGCGCGAATGGAGTCCACGAGCGAGGACATGCCAACGGTCTTGCCCGAGCCGATCCCGCCCAGGAACAGGACGTGGCGTCCGAGGGTCGTATCAGAGAAACCGATCGATGTCCCCCCCACGCCCCGCACGCCCACCGTCGCGTCGGCGGGCCCGAGATATCCACTCGCGGGGCCCAAGGTCTCGCCTTCGACGATCTCGGGTCGGTATGCCATCGGTCAGACGGCTCCGAGCGCGCCGCGGCTCTGGAGGTCCAGGATGACCGCGCCGAGCTCGCCGTAGACCTGCCGAACCGACTCGATCTCCGCGGACTCGGCGGCAGCCCCTGCCTCGATGATTCCGAGGCGCTCCAGGAGCAGGATCAGCGGACCGGCAAGCATGGCGAGGAAGCCGTGCCCGCCGCTGTTGCCAACCACTCCAGTCACCGATATGGGCGATCCTTCGATGTCGCTGGAGAAGATGGACAGGACGACGACGGAGGCCTTGCGTCGGATGATGAAGATGGTGATGCAGGCCGCGGCCCACAGGAGGATGAGCAGGAACAACCAGAAGGAGGTGCCTGAGTCCCCGCCGTAGCTGTTGAAGGAGCTGGCCATGCTGAGGGCTCCGCTGAAGAAGAGGACGACGAAGAAGGAGAGGAAGCCCCCGAGCAGCCACGCACCGAGCCCTGCGGCGCTCATTCCACGCCGGGTGGTCAGGCCCACTCCGCGGACGTCCTTGAGGTGAATCTCCTTGTTCAAGGTGCTCCGGTTCAGCTTGTTGTGTGCCTCGGCGCGGTAGAGCACCCGCGTGTCAGTCACGATGAGTGTCCCCTGGACCCAACCCCACATCCGCTGGATCCGCCCGAGCTCGTAGACCCTCTTGACGACCTCTCCGTGGGCCAGCGCAATGCCATTCATTCCCGGATCGTCGACGGGCGGCACCACTCCGATTCCGCTCACAGGCTGCTGCCGCGATGTCGATCCGTAGTTGGTCGAGGTGGACCAGGACGGCGGCGTGGGCCTCGCTGGGCCGCCGGCGGGCGGCCCCTGCTGTTGCTGCCCGATCGGCGCGTCCTGCACGGACGGCGGGCGGAACGAGGTCGGCGTCCCGCATTCCGTGCAGAACCGGCTCGTCTCCGGAACCTGGGCACGACAGTTGCGGCACGGACGTGTAGCACTCATTCACGGGGCCTTTCATGGGGGATCAGTCTTCGTCAGGGGTCGCGTCACTTGAGGGTCATCTGCCGGGGATAGCAGACGTTGAGCAGGGCCTGCCCTCGTTGGCTGAAGTGTCCTTCGCACCACGAGACCACGTCCGCCCTGGACGTCACATCAATGTCGGCAACGGTGACCCACATCGGCTTTGGCCCGGCGGTCGACGTGCCCCAGTCGCCTTGATGAACGACGCGGACGAGTGGTCCGTAGTCCGGATTGTCCTTGAGCGACATGATCTCGGCGAGAATCTGAGGGAGCGTGAACGGGGCCGCCTGCTGGGTCCTGTCGACGATGCCCTCGGACTTGCTGGCCAGCTGAGCGACCCACTGGCCCCGGATCGGTGACAGGCTCCGGTCGTCGGCCACGAGATGCTCGAGTGTCGCGAAGGCCTCGCCCCGCAACTCCGACGGCGACTTCGTCGTCGACGTGACAGTCGGCGTTGTCGCCTCCGTCGTCGGCTCGTCGGTCGGTTCATCGGTCGGCGGATCTGAAGATCCGTCGGTCGGCGTGGGCACGCCGGCCGTGACCGTCGCCGTGACGGTGCTGACGGCCACTGGCTTGGTCCCGCCACCGAGCCAGTGCTGATTCCAAACGACGAGTACTCCCAAGGCGATGGCGACGACGGCGGCGACCCCGATCGCCCACGCCGGGACAGCGGAGCGCGAACGGACGGGCTGAGGCCGAGCAGTCGTGGGAGCGGGGGTGGGAGGCCCCCCACGGCTGGTCATTGTTCGGGGCGCTCTGGGGCGGCGAAGCAGCTGTCGGAGCAGGTGGCGGCGCCTCGTCGGTCGTCACCCTTTGCGGGGTGACGACTTCCATCGGTTGCGTGGCCGCGTCCTCCACCGTGCCAGGCCGTTCCGCCTGCTGGCCGCAATTACCGCAAAAGGTCCCGGTCATTCGCTCGCCGCAATTGCCACAGAAGCCCACGGGGACGATCATGCTGGACGAACTTCCAACCCCGCCACCGAAACGGAATTATTTCACGATGTGATCACGCAGTGATCGTCTCGACGCGCGGCCTTTCCTACCGTCGGCATAGCACCGGAACTCAGCGAGACAACCTCACACGTACGGCCCGACAGGCTCTCACTACCTGACACGCCTCCACCCGGAAGACCAGAGGAGGTCTGCCCAGATTGTCATGGACGTCCTTGGTAGGGGTGGTGAGCCCGCGTGAGCCATTGTAGGAGGTGCTCCTCAGGGAGTACGCCGATGAGTTCTGCCCGCGGGCGCGGTCCTACCCCTATCGTCAGTCCCAGCCGAGGAGAAGGAGACCACCCGTGGAGAAGGTCCAGTCAGCCGATGGCACCACGATCGCGTACGACCGTCGGGGCGAGGGGCCGGCGCTGGTGATGGTGCCCGGTGCGTTCTGCGACCGGAAGTCGTTCCGGTCGCTCGCGGCCTGCCTGGAGCCCGACTTCACGGTGTACCTGTACGACCGGCGCGGGCGCGGCGACAGCTCCGACGCCGGCGCCTACGCGGTCGAGCGTGAGGTGGAGGACCTGGAGGCCGTCGTGTCGGCGGCCGGCGGCGCGGCGTGCGTGTTCGGGCACTCCTCCGGGGCGGCCCTGGCCCTCGAGGCGGCCGCGGCCGGGGTGGACATCCGCCGGCTGGCGGCCTACGAACCGCCGTACGCGGGCGAAGGCGGACCGACCCCGGAGCTGGCGGACGACCTGCGCCGGCTGGCCGCGTCGGGGCACCGGGACGAGGCGGCGGCCCTGTTCCTGCGGACCACCGGGGCGCCGCCGCAGGTGATCGACATGATCAAGGCCGGCCCGGACTGGCCGGGCATGCTGGCGATCGCGCACACGCTGCCGTACGACATCACGCTGTGCAACGGCGGCGTGGCGCCGGTGGACCGGCTGGCCAAGATCCCGGCCCGCACACTGGCCCTGGCCGGCGGAGCGAGCGCCGGCTGGGCCGCCGAGGCCGCGCGAGACGATCGCGGACACGGTCCCGGACGCGTCGATGCAGGTCCTTCCCGGGCAGGGGCACGGTGCCGCCGACGACGTCCTCGCACCGGTCCTGCGCGCCTTCTTCACGTCCTGAGCTCCGCACCGGCAAGCCGGCGGTTGCCGCGCCCTGGACAGGCGCACCCATCCCAGCCGGGCGGCCGTCTGGCGAAGGCGCGACGGGAGAGCCGCCGTACCCCGCGCGCCCACCTCTCGCACCCCCACCCAGCCCCCCCCCTCCTCCCGCTCCCCCCCCCCCCTTCCCCAACTCGTCATCCTCTCAGCTCTGAGCACTCGTTGCGCAGCTCTCAGCGTTCTACACTCAACCTCTCTCTGGCCTGCTCTCTTCCTGCTGATCTGTCTCTGTTTCGTGCGCTGCTGGTGTGTGTCTGCTCTTATCAGCTCTTATCCACGTAAGTAGCCGGCTTTTCGTTTATGTGCTCTTCTAAATATCCGCTCTCGAGTCAATCGCTAGATTCTACGCTCCAAATGGCTCCCGTCTCCGAGCCGTTCTTCCACATCGCACCTGCGTTGCCGAGGTCGCTATTTCGGCAGGCGAGCGCCCCCGTCAGGGAAGGGTGAAAATCGTTCTGTGCCAAGGCTTCTGCGCCGTGCCGGTGCGGTCGTACATCACGTGCTTCACCTGCGTGTACTCGTCCAGGGAGTACTGGCTCATGTCCTTGCCGAACCCTGACTGCCCGTAGCCCCCGTGCGGCATCTCGCTGATGATCGGGATGTGGTCGTTGACCCAGACGACGCCGGCGCGGATCTCCCGGGTGGCCCGCAGGGACCGGTAGACGTCGCGGGTCCACGCCGACGCGGCCAGCCCGTACGGCGTGTCGTTGGCCAGTGCCAGCCCCTCGTCGTCGGTGTCGAACGGCAGCACGACCAGGACCGGTCCGAACACCTCCGCCTGGACGATCTCGGACTTCTGCTCGGCGTCGACGATCAGCGTCGGCTCGTAGTAGGACCCGCGAGCCAGCTCCCCGCCGGGGATCCCGCCACCGCAGAGGACGCGGGCGCCGGCGGCCCGGGCCCGGTCGACCATGGCGCCACGTGCTGCTGCTGGCGGGTGGAGACCAGCGGGCCGAGGTCGGTGGCCGGGTCGCCGGTCGGTCCGAGCTGGACCGAGCCCATGAGCTGCGAGACGGCGTCGACGAACGCGTCGTACAGCGGGCGTTGCACGTAGGCCCTGGTGGCGGCGGTGCAGTCCTGCCCGGTGTTGATGAGTGACCCGGCGACGGCGCCGTGGGCTGCCGCCTCGAGGTCCGCGTCGTCGAAGACGACGAAGGGCGCCTTGCCACCGAGCTCCATGTGGGTGCGCTTCACCGTTGCCGCGGCTGCGGTGAGGACGCTCTTGCCCACGGCGGTGGACCCGGTGAACGACACCATGTCCACGTCCGGGTGCGCCACCAGGTGGGCGCCCGCCTCCGGGCCGCTCCCGGTGACGACGTTGAGCACGCCGGGCGGCAGGCCCGCCTCGGCCGCCAGCTCGGCCAGCAGGAGCGACGTGACCGGCGTCAGCTCGGACGGCTTGAGGACGATGGTGTTGCCGGCGGCGATGGCCGGGAGGACCTTCCACCCGGCCATCTGCAGCGGGTAGTTCCACGGGGCGATGGAGCCGACGACCCCGATGGCTTCCCGGCGGATCGAGCTGGTGTGGTCCGCGGAGTACTCCCCGGTGGCCCGGCCCTCGAGGTTGCGCGCCGCGCCGGCGAAGAAGGCGACGTTGTCCACGGTGCCGGGGACGTCGAACTCGCGGGCGAGCCTGATCGGCTTGCCCGCCTGGCGGCTCTCGGCCTCCGCGAACTCCTCGGCGCGGGCCGCCAACGCCACGGAGATGCGGGCGAGGATCTCGGCGCGCTCGCCCGGGGTGGTGCCGGACCAGCCGCCGAAGGCGCGCCGCGCGGCCTGCACGGCGGCTTCCACGTCGTTGTGGGAGGCGAGCTGGATCGCGTCGTACGCCTCGCCGCAGGAGGGGTCGACGAGATCGATCGTGGTCGATGAGGTGCCGCGGCGACGCTCGCCGTCGATGAACTGGTACATCGGGAGCCTTTCGGGATGCAGGGGCTGTGCCGTGGAGCCGGCCGGTCAGTGCACCAGGTCGGCGAAGAGCTGCACCGCGTGCCCTGCGCACGCGACGTCGTTCGGGACGGTCGAACCGCTGACGCCGAGGCCGCCGACGATCTCGCCACCGGCCTCGATCGGCACGCCACCGCCGAAGACGACGTAGCGTCCACCGCCGTTGGCCTGCAGTCCGAACAGCGGGCCCCCGGGCGCCACCAGCGCGGCCAGCTCCTCGGTCGACGTGCTCTGCGCCACCGCCGTGTAGGCCTTGTCGACGGCCAGCGTCGGCCCGGCGATCTCCGCACCGTCCATCCGGGCGAAGGCGACCAGGTGACCGCCGGCGTCGACCACGGCTGCCGAGACCTGCGCTCCACGCCGCCCTGCCTCGTCGAGGGCGGCAGCGACCAGGCGCTGGGCGACGTCCAGGGTGAGGAGCTGCCTCATCGGACGTCGCCGGCGTCAGCCGTCCCGACCTCACCAGCGTCGGCCGTGCCGACCTCAGCGGCGTCGGCGGCGCCGACCTCGCCGGTGGCCAGCACGGCGCCGGCGCGAAGCAGCACCTCGGGACGGGACCTGCCGAGCATGGTGGCCCACACCGCGGCGACGGCGATGTAGAGCAGGACCAGGTAGGGGAAGTAGCGCAGCGGCGCGGCCGGAACGGGGTACACCTGGCCGTACACCGGGATGAGCAGCAGGAGGATGGCGGCGACCGGCAGCACCCCGTGTCGGAGGAGCGAACGCCGCCTCTCGGCCCCTGCCACGGCGAAGTACCGCATGCACGCCAGGTTCGTGAGCATGTAGACCGGGATGATCGCGAGGGTGAGGATCGACCCGAGGTAGACGTAGGTGTTGAACGGCCCGGCCACCAGGCCGACGCCGAACGTCAGCACGAGCGCGAACGCGCCCTGCACCCAGATCGCCGTGGTCGGCGTGCGGTGCACCGGGTGCACGGTGGACAGCCGCGCGGGGAGCATGCCCTCGCGGCTCATGGCGAAGATGATCCGCACGATCCCGTTGTTGGTGTTCATGGTGACCGCGAAGATGCTCGAGATCCCGGCCAGCCCGACGAGCAGCTTCAGCCACGGGGCGTAGGTGTTGGCCAGGGTGGTGAACGGTGCGGCGTCGCCGGCCAGCTTGTCGACGTTGGCCACGCCGAAGCCGATCATCTCCGAGTACGTGCAGTACAGGTAGATGGCACCGACGAAGAGCAGGGCCAGGAACATCCCGCGGGGAACGTTCCTCCTGGGCTCGCGCACCTCCTCCCCCAGCGTGGTCGCCGCCTCGAAGCCCACGAAGGACAGGATGGCGAACACCATGCCGAGGGCGATGCCGGAGACGCCGTGCGAGGACTGCGCCGGGTTCAGCGGGGCGGCGGTGAGGCCGTCGGCGCCGCCCTTGACCAGGATGACGGTGCTCAGCACGAGGATGACCAGCACCTCCGCCGAGAAGAGCACCAGCGCGGTGCGCAGCGAGCTGGTGATCCCCTCCAGGGACAGGAAGACCAGGAGGCACAGGAACACCGCCGAGACGATGGCCCAC
Source organism: uncultured Actinomycetota bacterium (assembly GCA_963724015.1). Classification (GTDB taxonomy): domain Bacteria; phylum Actinomycetota; class Actinomycetes; order Actinomycetales; family Dermatophilaceae; genus CAVRTM01. The sequence continues at coordinate 145,675 of CAVRTM010000014.1, read as the reverse complement.
GGGATGTTGATGCCGTAGTCGGCCAGGACGTCGTGGGTGTAGATCCCGATGAGCGCCAGCTCGGCCGGCACGAGCAGGGCGTACGCCGCGAACATCAGCGCGCCCGTGACGAACCCGCTGCGCGGACCCACGCCCCTGGAGACGTAGGTGTAGAAGGCGCCCGCGCTGGGAAGCACGCGGGACATCTCCATCACGCCGTTGGCCACGACCAGCATGACGACCATGCCGAGCACGAAGACGAACGGTGTGGCCGCGCCGGCATTGGCCGCCGCCACCTGCGGGTTGAAGTACACCGACACCGCAGGGCCCATGAGGGCCGCGGACATGATGACCGCCCCGCCCAGGCCTACCGCGTTCCTGCGCAACGACTGCGTCGGCTCGGCCTCGTACCGTTCCATCAGCACACCCTTCGGTTCCCGCTCCTGGTCTCGGTGCAGAAGGTATGTCCCAAGCAACCGCAGGGCAATAGAGGTTTTGCTCTGTTGCAATACAACCCGCGGGGCCTCCGCACATCCTGAACCGTGGACTCCAGACGGGTGTCGCTCGGGACATAGCCGTCGAGCACGCATGGGTGGACCTACGATGCGTCCGTGGCAGGGGACAACGACAGCGCACTCGAGCAGGTGCTTGAGCGACTCACCTCTCTGCGCCAGTACCAGCACAACGGCAGACGTGTCCCGCACAAGCCCCTGCTGGTCCTGCTGGCCCTCGGTCAGATCGAAGTGACGGGGTCCAGCGCCGTCAGCTGGGACCTGGCGCAGGACCGACTCGCCGGGCTGATCGGCGAGTTCGGCCCTCAGACCAGGACCGGACGACGGCAGTCCGCGGCCTACCCGTTCACGCGTCTTCGCCGCGACGGCATCTGGAATCTGGACACGGAGGTCCCCGACGACCTTCTCGGACAGCTCGACACGTTCCGGCCCACAGGACGTCTCGACGCTTCTCTCGAGCGCCAGCTGCGGGACGCCAACGTCCGCGCCGCGGTGGCCCGCACCTTGGTCGAGACCCACTTCCCCGACACCGTCGCCCCGGACGTCCTGCTCGCCGTGGGACTGGACCCCGCCGCCGTGCTGCACGCCGGCCAGACGGCGCCGGTTGCTCAGCAGCGCCAGCGCAGCCGCCGCTGGGTCGCCGAGATCCTCAAGGCATGGGATGAGTGCTGCGCCTTCTGCGGATACGACGGGCGACTGGGCACCACGCCGGTCGGCATCGAGGCGGCCCACGTCCGCTGGTTCAACCTCGGTGGCCCCGACGAGCTCGACAACGGGCTTGCCCTCTGCTCGCTCCACCACAAGCTGTTCGACCGCGGCGCGCTGGGGCTGTCGCCGGCGCTCGAGGTGCAGGTGTCCCCCAGCTTCACCGCCCGCACCGAGGCAAGCAAGCAGGTCTACGACCTCCACGGGCGCGAGCTTCAGCCCCGACCCGGCACCCGCGTGCCCGCTGAGCTCCACCGCGTCTGGCATGAGGAGCAGGTCTACAAGACCTCGGCCTGAGCCGAGGGCGGTGCGCGCCGAGACGACCGGATCTGCGGACGGCCGCATGTATGGCGCGCCAGCGCGAAGCGCTGGCCACCCTCGGACTAGAGTCGCGCTCGTAATTGCGGCCCGACGGGCTTCCGAGTCAGGACATGCCCCCACCCGCACGAGTGACTTCGTGCTGCCTGGGGACCTGACCTGTGACACTGCTCCGCCAATCGGCGCGCGGCTTCTCCGCCGTCGAGCACCACTTCGCCGACCTCCTTGCCGAGCAGATGATGATCCGGACCGGGCAGACGCCCCTCCCTCGGCGAGCGCCGCTCCTGGGAGCGCAGCATCCCCGCCCTGCGCGCCGACCTGATCTCGGCCGGGCTCGACGACGTCGAGATGCTGTTCGAGTACCAGCTGCCGCTGACCAGCAAGCGGGCCGACGTGGTCCTCGCCGGCCGCCACCCGCGCACCGGCGGCGCGTCGTACCTCGTCGTCGAGCTCAAGCAGTGGAGCTCCGCCGAGCGGTTCGAGGACAGCGACACCCTCATCCGCATCGAGCAGTACGGCGAGCAGCCCGGTCACCCACCCCGCGCTGCAGGTCCGGGACTACTGCGACTACCTGCTCGGGTTCACCACGGTCCTGGCCGAGGAGCCGGGAGCCCTGGCCGGCGCGGCGTACCTGCACAACGCCACGGACGCCGGCGTGGCCGACCTGTTCCACCTTGCGGGCGACGAGCACGGCCGGCGTCTTCACCGGGCAGCGCCGCGGTGAGTTCCAGGAGTTCCTGAAGACCCGCTTCTCCCCCGGCCACAGCGGCGCGCCGTACGCCGACGCGTTGCTGGCCAGCCGCATCGCGCCCTCGAAGCAGCTGCTCGCGCTCGCGGCGGACGAGGTCCAGCGGCGGGAGATGTTCGTGCTGCTGGACGAGCAGCGCGACGCCTACAACTACGTGCTGCACGCGGTGGAGCGGGCGCGGCGGGCGAACACCAAGACGGCCGTGATCGTCTCCGGCGGACCGGGCAGCGGCAAGAGCGTGATCGCGCTGTCGCTGCTGGGCGAGCTGTCGCGTCAGGGCCGGACGGTGCTGCACGCGACCGGGTCCCGCTCCTTCACCCACACCCTGCGCAAGGTCGCCGGAGCACGAGCACCGCGGGTGCAGAAGATGTTCCAGTACTTCAACTCCTTCATGGCCGCTGAGCCGAACGACCTCGACGCGCTGATCCTGGACGAGGCGCACCGGATCCGGGAGACCTCGGTCTCGCGGTGGACCAGGGCCGAGCACCGGACCGGTCGCCCGCAGATCGAGGAGCTGCTCGCGGCCGCCCGGGTGCCGGTCTTCCTGCTGGATGAGTTCCAGGTCGTCCGGCCGGGCGAGCAGGGCACCGTCGAGGACATCGCCGAGCACGCCGCCGCGCAGGGACTCTCGGTCGAGCGCATTCACCTGGACGCCCAGTTCCGTTGCGGCGGCTCGCAGGAGTACGTCCTCTGGGTCAAGCGGCTGCTCGACCTCGAGCCCGGCGGGCCGATCCCGTGGATCGGCGACCCCCACTTCGAGGTCCAGGTAGTCGACTCCCCCGCCGAGATGGAAGCCCACCTCGAGGCCAAGCTGGCTGACGGCTACAGCGCGCGCATGGCCGCCGGCTACTGCTGGCCATGGAGTGACCCCAGGCCGGACGGCACCCTGGTCCCCGACGTTCAGCTCGGCGACTGGCGCCGGCCGTGGAACCTCAAGGGTGACCGCTCGGTCGGCGGAGCACCGGCCGCGGCACTGTGGGCCACCGACCCGGCCGGCTTCGGCCAGGTGGGATGCGTCTACACCGCTCAGGGCTTCGAGTACGACTACGCCGGCGTCATCCTCGGGCCGGACCTGGTGTGGCGGGACGACCGCTGGGTCGCCCTCCGCGCCGCCAACAAGGACCCGGACTTCCGCAACCGCACCAAGGTCAGCGACCAGGCGTTCGACCGGCTGGTCCGCAACGTCTACAAGGTGCTGCTGACCCGCGGCATGCGCGGCGTCGCCATCTACTCGCCCGACGAGGAGTCGCGCGAGTACCTGCGCGACCTCCTCTCACACCAGACCTTCGCGCCGGTCACCTAGCACCGGAGTACCGAGCGAGCCCACTCGGCGGATGCAATCGAAGCTCGGACACCAGCCCAGGTGGCACCGTCTGCCGCCGTCGAGTGACAAGCTGACCCTTCCACACGGCGAAGGGGACGGCAGTGCACGAGGGGCTCTACGAAAGTCTGCTGACACGGCGGCTGCAGGCGTTGATCGACGCGGTGGAGGGCCTGGATGCTTCCACCGGGGCGATCGACGACGCCGACCAGCCTGAGGTGCTGTCCCGTCACGTGCGGGAGGCCGTTCACCGTGCTTTGAGCACGGAGCGCACCGCTGAGGGCCGCCGCGCCATCGTCAACCGGGTCCTGCGCGAGCTCGGCGCCGTGATGACGAAATGCTCGACGCTCCAGCCCAGCTTCTCTCCCTGGCCCGGCCGGCGAGTCCCGGCGTCGTCGCGCGGCGGGTCACCCGCCCCTCCACCCCCTCGCCGACGCCGCCTTGTTGACCAACTCCCACGGCGAGCCCTCCATGGGTGCCGAGCTGCGAGCCGAGCTCGACACCGCCGACCGCGTCGACCTGCTCTGCGCGTTCGTGAAGTGGTACGGGCCTGCGCATCCTGGAGCCGGAGCTGGCCCGGCGCCAGGCAGCGCGGGCGTCCGCTCCGCGTCATCACCACGACCTACGTCGGCGCGACCGAGCGGGCGGCCCTCGACCGTTTGGTGCGCGACTTCGGCGCCGAGGTACGCGTCGAGTACGACGCTCTGCGGACCCGGCTGCATGCCAAGGCGTGGCTGTTCCGTCGCCACACCGAGTTCGACACGGCGTACGTCGGCTCCTCCAACCTCTCCCGCGCGGCGCTGCTCGACGGCGTGGAGTGGAACGTCCGACTCTCGTCGCGTCGCCACCCCGGCGCTGATGAGCAAGTTCGACGCGACCTTCGAGACGTACTGGAACGACTCCACCTTCGAGACGTACGACCCGGACCGGGACCGTGACCGGCTCGACGATGCCCTGGCCGAGGCCTCTGGGCCGCAAGGCCATCGACCGCGTGACCATCTCTCTGTCCGGCCTCGAGGTGCGGCCCTACCCCTACCAGCAGAGATGCTGGACCAGCTCGAGGTCGAGCGCGTCGTGCACGACCGCCACCGCAACCTCGTCGTCGCGGCCACCGGGACCGGCAAGACGGTCGTCGCGGCCCTCGACTACCGCGCTCTGTGCCGGTCGATGCGGCGGACAGCCGTCGCTGCTGTTCGTCGCGCACCGCAAGGAGATCCTGGAGCAGTCCCTGCGGACCTACCGCGAGGTGCTCGCCGACCCCACGTTCGGAGAGCTGTACGTCGGCGGCGCCCGCCCCGAGCGCTGGGAGCACGTCTTCGCCTCGGTCCAGTCACTGACGGCATACGGCGTCACGAACATTCCGGCCGACGCCTACGACGTCGTGGTCATCGACGAGTTCCACCATGCGGAGGCGCGCGACGTACCGACGGCTCCTCGACCACCTGGAGCCGAAGGAGCTGCTCGGCCTCACCGCCACACCCGAGCGGGCCGACGGCATCGACGTCCGGGCCTTCTTCGATGGCCGGACCGCCGCCGAGCTGCGGCTCTGGGACGCCCTCAGAGCGGACCTGCTCTGCCCGTTCCACTACTTCGCGCGTCGCCGATGGCGTCGACCTGTCGGCGCATCGAGTGGAAGCGCGGGGCGCTACGACGTCACCGAGCTGTCCAACCTCTACACCGGCAACGACGCGCGCACCGCGATCGTTCTCAAGCAGCTGCGGGACAAGGTCTCCGACCTCGGGCGCGATGCGGGCTCTGGGGTTCTGCGTCTCGCGTCGCCCACGCCGAGTACATGGCGCGGGCATTCACGCGGCCGGCATCCCGCTCGCTGTCAGTGACTGGCGACACCCGAGCCGATGACCGGGCCAGCGCGCTCGATGACCTGCGCAGCCGGCCGGGTCAACGTCCTGTTCACCGCCGACCTGTTCAACGAGGGCGTCGACCTGCCGGACGTGGACACGGTGCTGTTCCTTCGACCCACCGAGAGCGCCACGATCTTTCTCCAGCAGCTCGGCCGGGGCCTTCGTCGGCACATGGACAAGGCGGTGCTGACCGCGCTGGACTTCGTCGGTCACCAGCGCAAGGAGTTCCGCTTCGACGTTCGGTACCGCGCGCTCACCGGTGCAGACCAAGACGCGGGCTCGAGCGCGAGATCGAGACGGGTTTCCCGTTCCTGCCGTCCGGCTGCCAGATCGTCCTCGACCGAGCAGGCGCAGGACATCGTGCTGGCGAACATTCGCGCGCAGGTGACGACACGATGGACGCAGATGGTCGGTGAGCTGCGCGCGTGCGGCGAGCCGAACCTCGCCGCACTTCCTCCACGAGTCCGGGCTCGAGCTCAGCGACGTCCTGCGCCAGGACCGCGGTCTGGACCCGGCTGCGGCGCGAGGCCGCCTCCCGACACCGTCCGGCAGGCGCGCGCGAGAGCGAGCTCCTCAAGCGCGTGCGGGCCTTCGCCCACGTCGACGACCCGGACCGCGCCGCCGCCTACCTCTCGTCTGCTGTCCGACGACGCGCCTCACTACGACGCCCTCGATCCCGAGCCCAGCGGTTCGCTCGGATGCTGTTCTTCTCGTTGTGGCCCAACGGTGGCGGCTTCGCCATCGTATGCCGACGGCCTGGAGTCCTTGCGGGTCGGAGCGCGCCGCTCGAGCCGAGATGAGCGAGGTCATTGAGCTCGGACGCGACACGTGCCGCCACGTGACCGCGCACGTTGACAGGCGGCCTGTCGGCACGTGCCGCTGCAGACACACGCCCGCTACTCAGCGGGAGGAGATCGTCGCTGCGCTGGACTACGCCCACCTGCAGCGCCTGCCCAACAGCTTCCGGGAGGGCGTGCCTGTGGGCCGAGGCATCGCGATCCGACGCGTTCCTGGTGACACTGCAGAAGTCCGAGGCGGACTACTCACCGACCACCATGTACAGGGACTACGCCATCAGTCCGACGCTGTTCCACTGGGAGACCCAGTCGCGGACGTCCGTCGCCTCCCCCACCGGTCAGCGATACATCAACCACGCGAAGCAGGGCAGCAACATTCTGCTGTTCGCCCGCGAGCACAAGGTGTACGAGCTGGGTACCGCGCCGTACCTCTTCCTAGGGACGGGGCAGTACGTGAGTCATACCGGTGACCGCCCAATAGCGATCACCTGGAAGCTTGACCGTCCGATGCCCACCGACGCCTTTGCGGCTTCGTCGGTCGTGGCGTAAAGCTATCCCGCCCAGCCACCCGAACAGGTGGGGTTGAGGTCCGCGGCTTCTACGAGCGCTACACGTGGTCTCCGCGGCGCGAGCCGCTGGGCGCAGTCTCGCAGCGCTACGTGCAGTGCCCCGCAGCAGAGCACTCGCGTGGCTCGACGCCTTCCCCGGGTCTCGGCTGACGATGCGAGCACGACCCCATGAGGCCCATACAGGAGACTGCAGTGTCCCCGCTCCTCGTCGGGACCGGTGCACAGCCGGTTCAACAGCGGTAGTCGATCAGCTGCAGCCGCTGGTGCTGCCGCAGCCCTCGCACACGTAGCAGGAGCCGGCGGGACGCATCTTCGTGCCGCAGGTCATGCAGATCGGGGCGTCGGCCGCGATGCCCTGGAACTTCTCCATCAGCTCGGCCGAGGAGTGCACGCCCTCGACCTCGCGGGCGGAGGCGGCACCGGCACCGGACTTGACCTCCGAGGCCGCGACCGGCTTGCCCTCGACGGCGTGGGCCGGCTTCGGCTTGGTCGTCGAGACCGACTGCGAGTACGACTCGATCTCGTCCTCGACCTCCTCGTCGGACTCGTCGGCGACCGGCGCGGCGTACGAGCCGGTCTCGAGCTGGCGGGCGCGCTCCTCGGCGGTGTGGATGCCCATGAACGAGCGGGTCTCGAAGTCCATGTAGTCCAGCGCCAGGCGACGGAACACGTAGTCCATGATCGACTGCGCCATCCGCACGTCCGGGTCGTCGGTCAGGCCGGCCGGCTCGAAGCGCAGGTTGGTGAACTTCTCGACGAAGGTCTCCAGCGGCACGCCGTACTGCAGGCCGATCGAGACCGCGATGGAGAACGCGTCCATGACGCCGGCCAGGGTCGAGCCCTGCTTGCCGAACTTCAGGAACAGCTCACCGAGGCCGTCGTCGGGGTAGGAGCCGGCGGTCAGGTAACCCTCGGCACCACCGACGGAGAACGAGATCGTCTGGCTCGGGCGGCGCTTGGGCAGGCGCTTGCGGACCGGGCGGTACTCGATGACCTTCTCCACCTTGACCTCCGCGGCGGCCGCGGCCTTGTCGGCGGCGGCGTCCTTGGCGGTGGAGCCACCGTCGGACAGCGGCTGGCCGACCTTGCAGTTGTCACGGTAGACCGCGAGCGCCTTGAGGCCGAGCTTCCAGCCCTGCAGGTAGACGTCGGCGATCTCCTCGACCGTGGCGGTCTCGGGCAGGTTGACCGTCTTGGAGATGGCACCGGACAGGAACGGCTGGGTCGCCGCCATCATCCGGACGTGGCCCATCGGGGCGATCGCGCGGGCGCCCATGGCGGTGTCGAAGACCTCGTAGTGCTCGGGCTTCAGGCCGGGGGCGTCGATGACGTGGCCCTTGTCGGCGATGTACTCGACGATCGCCTCGATCGTCTCGCCGGTGTAGCCCATCTTCTTCAGCGCGCGCGGGATGGTCTGGTTGACGATCTGCATCGAGCCGCCGCCGACGAGCTTCTTGAACTTGACCAGCGAGAAGTCCGGCTCGATGCCGGTCGTGTCGCAGTCCATCATGAAGCCGATGGTGCCGGTCGGGGCGAGCACCGACGCCTGGGCGTTGCGGTAGCCGTCCTTCTCGCCGAGCTTGACCACGTCGTCCCACGCCTTGGTGGCGAAGCGGTGGATGTCGGAGTCCATCGCGTCGAGGGTGCGGATCTGGTCGTTGGCCGCCTGGTGCTTGCGCATGACCCGCTTGTGCGCGTCGGCGTTGCGGGCGTAGCCGGCGTACGGGCCGACCACCGCGGCCAGCTCGGCGGAGCGCTTGTAGGCGGCACCGGTCAGCAGCGAGGTGATCGAGGCGGCCAGCGCCGCGGCCACCCTCGGAGTCGTAGCCGTGGCCGGTGGCCATCAGCAGCGCGCCGAGGTTGGCGTAGCCGATGCCCAGCTGGCGGTAGTTGCGGGTGGTCTCACCGATCGGGTCGGTCGGGAAGTCGGCGAAGCAGATCGAGATGTCCATCGCGGTGATGACCAGCTCGACGACCTTCTGGAAGGTCGCGGCGTCGAACGTGTCGTCGTCGCGCAGGAACTTCAGCAGGTTCAGCGAGGCCAGGTTGCACGAGGAGTTGTCCAGGCGACATGTACTCCGAGCACGGGTTGGACGCGGTGATCCGGCCGGTCTCGGGGTTGGTGTGCCAGTCGTTGATCGTGTCGTCGTACTGGATGCCCGGGTCGGCGCACTCCCACGCGGCCTTGGCGATCTTGCCGAACAGCTCACGGGCGTCGACGGTCTCGATGACCCGGCCGTCGTCGCGGGCCTTGAGGCCGAACGGCTTGCCGTCCTCGACCGCGCGCATGAACTCGTCGTTGACGCGGACGGAGTTGTTGGCGTTCTGGTACTGGACGGAGACGATGTCCTTGCCGCCGAGGTCCATGTCGAAGCCGGCGTCGCGCAGCGCGCGGATCTTGTCCTCCTCGCGCGCCTTGGTCTCGACGAACTCCTCGATGTCGGGGTGGTCGACGTCCAGGACGACCATCTTGGCCGCACGGCGCGTGGCGCCGCCGCTCTTGATGGTGCCGGCCGAGGCGTCGGCGCCGCGCATGAAGCTGACCGGGCCGCTCGCCGTACCGCCGGAGGAGAGCAGCTCCTTGGAGCTGCGGATGCGGGAGAGGTTGAGGCCGGCGCCGGAGCCGCCCTTGAAGATGAAGCCCTCCTCCTTGTACCAGTTGAGGATCGAGTCCATCGAGTCGTCAACGGAGAGGATGAAGCAGGCGCTGACCTGCTGCGGGGAGGCGGTGCCGACGTTGAACCACACCGGGGAGTTGAAGCTGAACACCTGGTGCAGCAGGGCCCAGGTCAGCTCGTGCTCGAACAGCTCGGCGTCCTCGGGCGTGGCGAAGTAGCCGTGGTCCTTGCCGGCCTTGACGTAGGTCAGGACGACGCGGTCGATGAGCTGCTTGAGGCCGGTCTCGCGGGCGGGGGTGCCCACCGCGCCGCGGAAGTACTTGGTGGTGACGATCGTGGAGGCGTTGACCGACCAGAAGTCGGGGAACTCCACGCCGCGCTGCTCGAAGATCGTCTCGCCGGTCTTCCAGTTCTGCTGGACGACGTCGCGGCGCTCCCAGGTCACCTCGTCATAGGGGTGGACGCCGGCGGTGGTGAAGATCCGCTCGACCTTCACGCCCTTCTTGCTGCCCTTGCGTGCCCCTGCGCGCGCGCCGGTGGTCTCCGTCATTGCTGGCCTCCCTGACCGTGGTTCTGCTCTGGTTGAAGTGTCTCGCGGGGCACTGACAGCGCCCCCGTCCCCGAGGTTCGTGCTGGCTTGCTGGGTGGTGCTGGCGTGCTAGGTGGTGCTGGGCTTGCTCTTCGCGCCCCGCCCGGCGTCCGGCTGGGGCTCCGGCTCGACGCCGGTGGCCTCGCGCTCGGCGCGCAGCAGGGCGATCGCCGCCTCGAAGTCCTCGAGGGTGTCGAACGCCTGGTAGACGCTGGCGAACCGCAGGTAGGCGATCTCGTCGAGCTCGCGCAGCGGTCCGAGGATCGCCAGGCCCACCTCGTGGGCGTCGATCTCGGCGCTGCCCTGGGCCCGGATGCTCTCCTCGACCTGCTGGGCGAGCAGCGCGAGGTCGTCCTCGCTGACCGGGCGCCCCTGGCAGGCCTTGCGCACGCCCACCAGCACCTTGTCCCGGGAGAACGGCTCGCTGGCCCCGCTGCGCTTGATCACGTTGATGCTCGCCGACTCCAGCGTGGTGAAGCGGCGGCCGCACTCGCGGGCACTGGCGGCGCCGGCGGATCGCCGTGCCGTCGTCGGCCGTGCGGCTGTCGATGACCCGGGAGTCGGTGTGCCGGCAGAACGGGCAGTGCATGGTCGCGCTCTCCTGTCCTGCCCACTCCCGGGCCGTATGCCGCGTGCTCGCCTCCGCCGGTCGTCCCCACCCGGGTGCGGGCGCACCTGTGCACGGCTCTGGGGGCATCCTGTGGACGATCCGTGGATAACCGGGAGAACCTGGGGACTACATGTGGACGACTTACAGACGTGTAACTACTAGATGTAGGGATCCTATGCCGGTCCCGGCGGACGGCACAAGCCGGTCGGCCCAGCCCGAAGGTAAGGATTTGGTTGTCGCAGGTCAGCGGCCTGAGGGGCGCTTCGGCGGTCCGGTTCGCCCGTTTCGTCCGGCCGGTCCGGGGCGCTCGTGGCCGGTCCGTCGGGCGTCGTCGGTGCCCTCGTGGGGCTTCCGCGGCCCGTGACCGTGGGGCATACTCCCGCGCAGGGGGTGTCCGGTGGGGGCCGATGGACTCGACGGGTTATCCACAGCGTGGTTCTGCGTGCGGTCGTGTGCGCAGCCGTCTCAGTACGTTGGGGGCATGGTGACAAGGTCCGTCCTGACCCAGGTGGCCGTCTCGGTGGCCGCGGCCGCCCTCCTGGCCGGCTGCGGCGGGAGCGACACTCCCCCGGCCGCCAGCGCACCCACCGGTACGACGAGCCCCACCAGCCTCCTCCGCGCCGACCAGCACCGCACCGACGCCCACTGCCTCGTCCGCGAAGCCGACGACGCCCTCGCCGGCGACGACGCCCACGGCCGCGCCGCTTCCCCCGGCCGCCAAGGCCCACAGCAAGGCCGGCGCCGAAGCCTTCGTCCGCGCCTACTTCGCCGCCGTCAATCGAGCGTGGACAACACCCACGACCGCCGAACTTGGCGCCGTTACGCGCAAGCCCTCCTGCAAGAGTTGCGCCGCAAGCCTCGCCACCGCCGAGCGACTTAGTGGCGAAGCATCAGCGCTACGACGGCGCTCCGGTCACCGTCACGGCGTCGACGGCAGTCGCAGACGTCAACAGCGACTGTACCGAGTGTCCAGTCGGCTGACGCAGGAGAAGCGCAACGTGCGTGGACCGCCGCGGCAAGATCGTCTCTAACGGACCAGCGCAAGCCGTCGGCGCTTGAGGTCGCGCTTGACTGGCTGGACGGCCGGTGGCGCATCGCAGACCATCAGGCGCTCTGCATGAGCGCGCCCGAATCGCTTGCAGCCCTTCTTCTGCAGCACTCATCGCTGCTCGTCCTGCCCCGTACTGCGCCTGCGCGGACTCTTCGGCGGACGCTACTCGGAGCGACGGCATAGCATCGCGCAGCGAGGAAGTCAACGAATCAGCAGCGGGCTGGACCCAGTGACGGGCACGCGGCCAGCGCAGTCCTACGAGTACCGAACCGAAGTGGCCTGCTCGAAGCAAGGCAAGGATCCGAACGGCGATCCTCTGCTGTGCGGCAACGTCGCCGGACAGTGCGACCCCGCCAATCCAGACGTCGGGCCTGGTCCTCTGACGCGGGTGCTGCGCCGTGAGCTCGACGCCGCGACGGGCGCGCCGGTCGGCGCCTTCGAGGTCGTCGGCATGACCTGCTTCCCGGACGGCATCCCGCAACGGCAAGAGGACGCTGGGTCTGGCGCAGATCATCCGGGCGTTCAACGAGACGAAGTTCGCCAAGCCTCAGACGCACCTGCAGCCCGAGGGCAACGTGACGCTCGTGACGCTGCCGGTCTACTTCTCGGTCTCCTGGCCGACCGCCGGGTACCAGCCGCAGGAGGTCGACGCGGTCAACCTGCTCGGCTACGACGTGCGCATCCGGCCGACGCTGGAGCACTTCACCTACGTCTTCGGCGACGGCACGACCTTCGGGCCCACCACGTCGACGGGCGGCCGCTACCCCGACGGCGACATCACCCGGACCTACGCCAAGGCCGGCACGTACTCGACGCACGTCGACATCACCTACGGCGGCGAGTTCAGCGTCAACGGTGGCGCGTGGACCCGGATCCCGGACACCGTCGCCGTTCCCGGGCACGCCGCAGACCCTCACCGTGCGGACGGCGAAGTCGCGTCTCGTCAGCCACTGACCGACGAAGCCTGCGCCTTCCCGAGGCCGATTCGCCTGTCCGCCAACGCGTTTTGGGCCTGTGGACAACGCCAGCGACGCATCGCGCCCCCTTCCTAGGATCGCGGTACAACGACGATCGGCCAGGGGGGAACGTGCGATCACCGGACCAGCAAGCCGCATCGACCCGCTTCGCCGTCGACGCCGACGCCCTGAGCGCAGCCGCCGCGCAGCTGGACCGGCTGTCGGCCGAGCTGAGCGGAGCGATCGCCGGCTCGCGCGGCCCAGCACTCGACGCCGTGGGCGCCGTCCCGCCGAGCGACCTGTTCAACGCCCTGGCCTTCTGCTGGGGCCGCTGGTCGCGCATGGTGCAGGACACCCAGCCGGCGCTGCACTCCCTCGCGGAGGCCACCAGAGCCTCGGCCCGCAGCTACGCCGTCGTCGAGAGCCGGCTCACCGCCGCCAAGGCGGTGCGCTGACATGACCGCGACGCTGACATGACCGCGACGCTGCTGCTGCCCGCGGAGGTCGAGGAGGGCCTGACCCGGCTGCGGACGACCGACTCAGCCCAGCTGCGCCGCGCCGCAGCCGCGCTGGAGACCACGGCCCGCGTCGCCGACATGGTGAGCGCGGGCCTGGACGGCGTCACCGCGCACGCGCAGGCCACGTGGCACGGCGCGGCCGCGGACGCCTTCGCCGACTACGAGTCGTCGCTGCGCAGGCGGCTGTCCGAGGTCTGCACCGGCCTGGTCCGCATCGCCCGGGCCCTCCGCTCCCACGCCGAGGCCACCGACGACGCCCGGGTCGACGCGGCACGCGGCCTGGACCTCGCCGCGAGCCCTGCCGCCGCGAGGCGCTGGGCAGCGGTCGCCTCGCCGTGGCCGTCGGACCAGCAACGACGCACCGACGCGCTGACGCTGCTGCACCGGGCCGCCTCGACCTTCCAGGCGTCGGAGCGCACCACCCGGGCGGCGCTGTGGGCGATCGGTGAGCGGGCGCCGTACGGCATCCCGCTGCCGGAGCTGATCCCGCCCGGCGCCGCAGTCCTGGTGGCAGACCGCGCTGTTCGGGCCGCCGGACGTGCAGTACTGGACCGCCGCCAACGGCTTCCAGATCGCGGTGGACCCGGACGGCACCGGCTCCCACGGCGTCGACACCTCGCGCTTCGACCCGGCCGCGCCGCTCTTCGGCGTCGACGAGGACGGCAACGTCGTACCGGCCTTCATGGCGGACCCCTCGGTCGGGAGGGACCCGGACGAGCCGCTGGAGAACGGCTCCTCGGTCGGGCTCCTGCTCGGCTTCATCGCCACCGGAGCCAAGCCCGCGAGGAGCATCGCCGCGGCGACGGAAGACATGACGGCGCTGATCCGGCGGTCGCACGGCTGGCGACCGGAGCACATGGACCGGCACCTGCGCGAGTTCTACCACCTGAAGAAGGCCGCCGTGACCGAGCCCTGGCAGCGGGCCGAGTTCCTGCGCATCATCTCGGCGGCCGGCGCGAAGCAGGGCAAGGTCTTCACGTGGCGCGTTCCCTCCACCGAAGGAGGCACGCAGGCCACCTACGCCGTGCTGTACAACGACCCCGGCACCAAGCGCTGGGTCGTCGTGCAGTTCTACAAGGAAGGCAAGCGGGCTCACGAGTTCGCCACCGCCTTCATGCCCACGGAGGCCCAGAAGGCCGCCATGCTCGAGGAGATTGCGATCAGCCCATGACCGATTCCAAGGTCCACTGCGGCCTCTACGACCCCGACCGTTCGACCGACGACCTGCTCTTCATCACCACCGAAGCCGCCCGGGAGGCGCGGCTCGGCCCCGACGTGGGCGCCTCCGTCGTGCCGGTGCCCTTCGACGGCCCCGGCGGCCTGGTGGACCTGCAGATCGAGTACTCCGACCTCGCACCGGAGCTGCGCCAGCCATGGACCGCGATGGGATCACGCCTGGTGGACGTGATCACGTACGTGCAGCCGGCCATCGCCGTTGTGGACCGTGACCTCGAGCCCGGGCTGCTGCCGGCGTTGACGTGGACGGACGCGCGCACGCAGCTCACGGTTGGCTGGGTGCGCGAGGGCGCGCTGACCGCACGAGCGACGGGAGGCCTTCGAGGCGCTGCGGCTGCGGCGTTGGGTCCGCCGGCACGGGGGCGGGCTGGTCTGGGGCAGCGGCGAGATGTGGTCGCTGACCGACGGCATCCTGCGCGGCGAGCGGCGAGGACCTCACCGCCGCGGTCTTCGAGGCCTGGACGGGTATGCCGGCCAGCCCCCGGACCCCCGCGCGAGGACGCCTGAGCCCGAGCTCGACTCTCCCCGCCGAGCAGTGAGCCGGTGGACCAGGACGAGCTCAACGAGCTGAACCCGCCCGAGCTGTGGTTCTGGCACCACGACCTCGACGAGGACGAGCTGGTCCAGCGTGTCGCGGCCGCGCTCCCGTCGTATGAGGTGGGGTACGACGAGGACGAGCGTGAGCGGTGGCGCGCGATCGTGGCGTATCCGCCGGCCGGACTCACCGACCAGGAGTCGCTGCTGCAGGACCTGCGCAAGGCGGTGGTGACCGTCGAGCCGGACTGGGCCGCGCTCCAGCCGCGCCGTGGGACCGCCGTCCCGGGCCTCGACCCGGACTTGCCCGGCCATCCGGCGTCCTGGACCACCCCTGGGTCCGCCGGCAGTGGATCGGCAACCGGCTGGCTGAGCTCGCAGTCGGCGCTCGACCCGGTGACGCCTGAGCCCGTGGGTGACGGTCTGCTCTTCGTCACCGCCAGGGACCCGCGCAACCCGGGCGCCACCGCCGCGGTGTTCCCGTCCTCTGGCCGCCCGCTACGCCGCCGTGGTGGAGGCGGCGCGCATCCTGGGCGAGGTGGCCGTGGACTCGGTCGACCCGCTGTAGGGCGACCGGGTCGATCCCGATGGGCGGCAGCGGGGTGGGCCGGCGCCGGAGGGTGGCCCCGGAAGGTGGCGCTCAGGGCACCGCGGGAGAATGGGGCGCGTGACCGTAGTTCCGCGACCCCATCGACCTCGCGGAGCGCTCGTCCTCCGCCGCCCCGACGCCACCATCGCCCCGGCCGCCCTCGCCGGGGTCGCCATGGGCGTGCCCCTGGTGCTCCTGCTGGTCACCGACCACCTCAGCCTGCTGGCGTTCGCGGCGTTCGGTGGCTTCACCTCGCTCTACGCCCGCAACGAGCCGTACCGGTCCAAGGGCAAGCTGCTCGCGGTCACGGCCGTCACGCTGGTGCTGTCCGTCGCGGCGGGCACGTCGGTGGCCGCCTTCAGCGACTCGTTCGTGGCGGCGTCCCTCGTGGTCGCGCTCGTCGCGGGGCTGACCAAGCTGGTCTCGGACGCGGTCCGCACCGGCCCGCCGGCCGGGCTGATGCCGACCTTCGCCTGCGCGGTCTGCGCCGAGCTGCCGCTGCAGCCGCACGACGTCGGCACCGCCGTGGCGGTGACCGCGGCGGCCGCGGCGTGGTCGTGGCTGGTCTGCATGTCGGGGTGGCTGGTCCGCCCGCACGGTCCCGAACGGGTGGCGGTCGCCCGCGCGCTGGAGGCCACCGCGACCCGCTCCGCCAGCGTCGGCACCACCGCCGAGTCGCATGCCAGGCACGGCGCCGCCGTGGCGATCCAGCGCGCGTGGCAGGCGGTCGGTGCCGGCCGCAGCACCAGCCGGCGCGCCGTGCTGGAGGCGCTCGTCGCCCACGCCGAGACGGCCATGCGCGAGGCCCGGCACGCCAGCGACATCGGCAGCGGGCCACCCGGAGGTGCCGAGGACGAGCTGCGCCAGCTCGCCGCGCGGCTGCGTCGTCCGGTCGGCTTCCCCGAGGTGCCGATGACCCGCGACGAGGCCGACGAGGTCGCCGGCATGGAGCTGCTCCGCCAGGAGGCGCCCCGCCTGCGGTCCGCCTGGGGGCGCCTCAACCCGTCGGCACCGTTCCTGCCGCTGGCGATCCGCGTCGCCGTCGCCGCCGCCGTGGCCGGCATCCTCGCCCACCTGGTCGGGCTCGGCCACACCTCGTGGGCCGCCGTCTCCGCCGTCGCCGTGCTGCAGTCGGTCAACCTCACCACCACCGTCAACCGCGGCATCCAGCGCGCCCTCGGCACGGCGACCGGGGTGATCCTCGGCGTCACCGCGCTGGCGTTCTCCCCCGGGCCCGTCGCCGCCGTCATCCTCGTCATCGCTCTTCCAGGTGCTGGCCGAGCTGACGGTGATGCTCAACTACGCGATGGCGCTGCTGTTCGCCACTCCCCTGGCCCTGCTGCTGGCCCACATCGGCGGGCCGACCTCGACCACCGTGCTGGTGCGCGACCGACTGCTCGACACGCTCCTCGGCGTCGTCGTCGCCTTCGCCGCGGCCCTGTTCATCCCGAACCGCCGCCTGGCTGACGTCGTCCGCACCTCGCGGTCGGCGCTCGCGGACAGCCTGGAGCGCACGCGCGCGATACCGGCGAACGCGCCCGCGCCCGTGCGCGCCGACGCCGCACGCCAGACCGTGGGGCGCATCTACGCGCTGCGCGAGTCCTACGACGCCGCAGTCGGCGAGCCGTGGCCCGAGGACCTGCCGGCCGAGGACATCGTCCGCCTCGAGCGTGAGGGCCACACCGAGCTGGCCCGCCTCACCCGCTGACCGGCCCTCGCGAAGGCCGCGGGAACCCGCTGGCCCGGCGCGCCGGAAAGAGTGGCGGGAATCGGATGCTCCATGACATCTCTGCCACTGTTGGCGCCAAATGCCCGGGCGCACGATTACTGCCATGGACCATCTTCCTCTTCCTCGCAGCCGTCGCCCTCCTCGTCGCTCTGCTCGCGCGTCGGGGCCACCACCCGCTGGCCGGCTCCGGACCCGCGGCGGAGGACCGCGACTCCGCCCGCCTGCGGATGGACCTGATCGCCCTCAGCGGCCAGGCCCAGCCGTTCACCGCCAAGCCTGATGACCACCCCCGGCCGCCGCGGCACACCGTCGCCCGCCCGCACCGCCCGTCCGGGCCGCGACCGGCCTGACCCATGTTCCCCGACAACGAGCAAGGGCCCGTGGGCGCGGCACCAGCCACACCCACGAGCCCTTCCCCATGGAGGCCCGAGGGCCTCAGCGGATCACGAGAAGATCCGCACCTCCATGTCGGTGCCCTTCTGCTGCAGCACCTTGATCTTCACCCCCGCGGCCGGCAGCTTCACGCCGTACTGCGGGTTGTCGGCGAACCAGTAGGGCTTGGTGTCACTGAACAGCGGCTGGGCCGCCTGTCCGCGCACGTAGCTCGGCTGGTCGGCGATGTGCAGGGTGAACGAGTCCGACTTCTGCAGCCCGAATGTCGCGTCGTACCCCTGGACCGTGGAGCGCCACGGCTTGCCGGTCAGGTTGTAGCGCGTCTGCGGGTTCGCGTCGATCGGCAGGATCAGCCCCGAACCCGGGTGGATCGCGGTGTTGTTGTCGCTCTGCGAGGTGTCCCAGTAGCTGACGAGCAGGCCGTCCTGGTAGGGGAAGTGCTCGACGTAGTCCGGCTTCGAGGCGAACCCGAAGTTGTACGGACCGGTCTGCAGGTACTGGTCGTACGACGTGTACGTCCGGTTGGAGGCGACGTAGAAGTTGTCGTAGGACTTGGTGACCGAGGAGCCAGCGGCCTGGAAGCCGTTGACCGTCCAGCCGTTGGCACCGGACTCGGCACCGTCGGTGACCAGGGTCGTCGTACCCGACGTCACCTTGATCTCGTCGGCGAAGAAGCCCTTGCCGCCGGCGGCGGGGTCGGTCACGTAGTGGAACCGCACGTCGACCGTCTTGCCGGCGTAGGCCGACAGGTCGAACGTGGCCGGCTTCCAGCCACCGCTGACGCCGTCGATGCCGTTGCCCTCGGCCGGCTTGGTGATCGAGCCGGGGATGGCCTTGAACCCGGAGCCGTCGTTGACCTCGACGAACGCGTAGTCACACGCGTCCGGGCCGCAGTCCTCGATGTCCCAGTTGGCCTGGAACGACAGGCTGGCCGGGGCGCCCGCAGGCAGGGTCACCGAACGCGTCAGCGACGTGTTCAGGTCGTCACCGGAGGTGCTCCACCACGACTTCGTGCCGGCAGCCGGCGGGACGAGCGGGGTCGTGATCTGCTTCTTGGGCAGGACCACGACGGCGCCCTGGGCCTTGGAGCTGTTGTACTCGTGCGGGCCGAGGTCGACCTTCTTGTTCTGGCCTGCGACCACCGTCTCGTAGTCGAGCCAGCCGAGCTGCAGCTTGTCCCAGGCACCGAGGTCGGCACCGTGCAGGCCGATGCCCTGGTCACCCTTGGCGCCGACCCGGCTCTGGGCCATGAGCGTCCACCAGTTCACCGGGTTCTGGCTGGGCAGACCCGAGGAGTCGTACTCGTCCGGCAGGCCGAGGTCGTGGCCGTACTCGTGGAAGAAGACGTTCGAGCCGCCGTTCTCGGGCTGGATCGTGTAGTCACCCACCCACAGGCCGGTGTTGCCGACCGGCGCACCGCCGCGCTTGTTCTGCGCCGGGCCGGTGGTGGTGTTCTGGAAGGCGTACCAGCGGTGGCTCCAGATGGCGTCCTCGCCCTGCTGCTCGTCACCGTTGGCCTGGTCGCCGCCGGCGTGGACGATCTGGAAGTGGTCGATGTAGCCGTCCGGCTCGTTGAAGTTGCCGTCACCGTCGAAGTCGTAACGGTCCCACTGGTCGTACGACGCCAGGTCCTTCTTGATCTGCGCGTCGGTGCGGCCCTTGGCCTTCTGGTCCGCCGTCCACGCGACGAGCGCGTCGGCGATCAGGGCGTGGGTGTTGGAGCACACGTTGCCGGCGCACGGGTAGCCGTTGCTGCGGCCGTAGCGGGCCTCGTTGTAGGGCACCTTCACCCAGTCGGAGACCTGTCCGTCGACGCTGTAGCGGCCCGAGGACTGCTTCTCGTAGTAGGTCTTCAGCGACTCGACGCCCTTGCCCTGACCGAAGTAGAGCTGCTCGTAGTGGGCCTTGTCGTACTTCGGCTGCCACACCGTGGAGTTGTCGACGTTGCGGTCCGGCTTCGGGATCTGGTTGACCAGCGGGCCGTTGAACGTCTTCGGGCCCGGGGATGGTCGGGTCCTGGTCCTTGTCCGGGTAGTTCGGGTCGCGCTTGTCGCCGAACTCGGCGAGCACGACGAACACCTTGTCGGTCTTCTCGCGGGAGAGCTCGACGTACTGGCTCTTGGCCGCCTTGGCGGACTTGCCGCCCTTCTTCAGGCGTGGCCTTCGGCGCCGCGTCGGCCTTGCCGAGGTTGACCACGGTGCTCGCCCCGCGCCGCTCGGCCTTCCTCGTCCCCTTGACGAGGTCCTGCAGCGCCTCGGAACGCAGCGCACGGCGCTTGTCCTCGAACGCGTTCGGCAGCTCATCGGGCGCCGCCTTGGTCGCGGCAGCTGCGTGCTGCGGCGCTGCTCCACTCCTGGTCACGGCGGAAGCCGTGACCGAGGGGCCGGTGGCCAGACCAACCAGCACGGCAAGGCTCACCGCCCCGACCCCTGTCTTGCGCGCAGTTATGCGCATGTGGTGTCCCTTTCCTGATGGGATGCCGACGGCGCTTCGTGAGCAGCCGGCGGCCATGACGGTCCGCTCCCCAGACCCGGGTGCCGACCTGTCGAACATATGTCGGCATTTGCCGGTATTCAAAGAGTCGGCGGCAAAGGTTTACGTGCGGCATACCCGATCCATGCCTGTGACAGACCTTTGAGTCCGCTGTGTGTGGGACCGCCCGGGCGCACCCGCCGTCGCAGCAGGGCACGCAGCGAAGGGCCACCGCCGGCGCCGGAGCGCCCACGGTGGCCCTTGACCCTGGATGGGGTGTGTCAGCCGGCGGCAGGGACCAGCAGCGTCTGCCCGGCGTGGATCTGGGTGCTCTCGAGGTGGTTGACCAGCTGGAGGCGAGCCACCCCCTCCGCAATCGGGAGGTCCGGCAGCTGCGCGGCCGCGACCTCGGACAGTGTCTGGCCGGCGGTCACCCTGGCGGTGCGCTGCGCCACCGGCTCGGCGGCACCGGAGCCGGCCGCCAGGGCGACGGTCACGGTCAGCACCGCGGCGAGCACGACAACGGTCACCGCCAGTCGACCACGGCGGTTCAGGCGCAGGTGGGTGGGGCGGACGTCGGGACCGGTGGGGACGAGCCGCAGCCGCGGACGGGCGGCTCGCCCACCCGAGGTCAGGTCCCAGGCAACTGCTGCACTCATGGAGTCCTCCATCTCTCGTCCACGTGAGCGGCCTTGCGCCGAACATGTGTCCGATAGAACGTGTGTACGATTTCTAGCACGGCACCCGAGGAAAGTCGAGACACGGGTCGAACAGGTGTTTGAAACTCCTGCGCGGGCCGCATATCTTTGCCTCATGCCCTCCAGCCAAGCAGCGACCACCGACAGGGGGTCGGTGCGCACGTCGAGCGGGCCCACGACGGCCTGGGTGACAAGCGCGGTCGCGAGCACGGTGGCCGGCACCGCGGCACTGCCCTCCGGGGCCCGAGCAGAGGAACGACAGCATGGCTGAGATCCACGAGATGCCCGACCGGGACCAGGGCGACGGACTGACCACCCGCCAGCGCCGGGTGCTGGAGGTCATCCGCAACTCGGTCGACCGCCGCGGCTACCCCCCGAGCCTGCGCGAGATCGGCGAGGCGGTGGGTCTCACGAGCCCGAGCAGCGTCTCCCACCAGCTCTCCGCGCTCGAGCGCAAGGGCTACCTGCGCAAGGACCCCAACCGTCCCCGCGCCATCGAGGTCGTCTCCCCCGACACGGCCAGCGAGGGCCGCGGCTACCGCGGCTCCGCGGGCGGCTCCGCCGGTGGGTCCGCCACCGGTGGCAGCGGCGCGTCCGGGGGTTCGGGCACGGTCGGCGACGAGACCGGCAGTGGCGACGCCCGCCCGGCCGCGGCGTACGTCCCCGTCGTGGGCCGGATCGCCGCAGGTGGCCCGATCCTTGCCGAGGAGGTCGTGGAGGACGTCTTCCCGCTGCCCAAGCAGCTCGTCGGTGAGGGCGAGCTGTTCATGCTCAAGGTCGTCGGTGACTCCATGGTCGACGTGGCCATCTGCGACGGTGACTGGGTGGTCGTGCGACAGCAGCCGACGGCCGACAACGGTGACATCGTCGCGGCCCTGCTGGACAACGAGGCGACGGTCAAGACGTTCAAGCGCAAGGACGGTCACGTGTGGCTGATGCCGCACAACGAGGCCTACTCCCCGATCGACGGCGACGCCGCCTCGATCCTGGGCAAGGTCACTGCGGTCCTGCGGCGGGTCTGAGAGCGGGTACGGCGGCGCGGCGTCCCTGCGGGGGCGCCGCGCGCTGCTGTCGGCTGGCTACGCGGCCCGGTCGAGCTCGTCGACCACCCGGCTCAACGTGACCCCCAGCGGCGCGTCGAGGCGGATGGTGGCCTGCTCGTCGCCTCGGGTCGCACCGCGGGTGACGATCGCGACCGGGAGCGAGAGCGACGCCGCGCGGCGCACGAAACGGTAGCCGGACATCACCTGCAGGGACGAGCCGAGCACCAGCAGCCCGCGGGACCGCTCCACCTCCTCGAAGCAGCGCTCGACCAGCGGCTTGGGGACGGACTCACCGAAGAACACGACATCGGGCTTGACCAGGTCGCTGGCACACACCAGGCAGCGGGGCGGGTGGAAGCCTGCCACGGCCTCCTCGGGCAGCACCACGTCGCCGTCCGGCCGGATGTCCCCGGCCACCACGTCGAAGCCCGGGTTCGCCTCGCGCAGGCGGGCGTCCAGGTCCTCGCGCCGCGCCGACTCGCCGCAGTTGAGGCAGACCACCCGGTCGAGGTTGCCGTGCAGCTCGAGCACGTCGCGCGCCCCGCCGGCCTGGTGCAGGCCGTCGACGTTCTGGGTGATCACCGCCCGCAGCAGGCCCAGCCGCTGCAGTGCGGCCACCGCGTGGTGGCCGTCGTTCGGACCGGCCGCGGCGAACCGGCGCCAGCCGACGAAGCTGCGGGCCCAGTAGCGGCGGCGGTTGTCCGCCGAGGCGACGAACTCGCCGTAGGTCATCGGGGTCACCCGCCGCTTGCCGTCGGGGCCGCGGTAGTCGGGGATGCCCGACTCGGTGCTCAGTCCGGCACCGCTCAGCACCACGACGTCGCCGCCTGACAGGAGCCCGGCCAGCGCCTCGAACTGGCCCTCATGAGGGGCCGCCTCACGGGTCGCACCGGGGACGCCGTGTCTGTCCATGACCCAAGCTCCTTCTGGCGCGACATCGGAACGACCGCGGCTCCCACACGGGCACGCGCCCCCGGCGACCATCGTCCTACACCGGACCACGGAGGCGACAAGCGGGGAGCGCCCCGTGAGTCCGCCTGGATGACGGAATCGTCCTCCGGGCGCGGACCGCACCGCGGTCCGAGAGGCTCGGCAGCGACGACGAGCGGGACCACTGTCGGAGCCTCGCCGGCACGGGTAGGCTCCGTTCCATCCCAACTACTTAGGACGCGACCGCCTCCGGGTCAGTGGAACTGGGGGTGTGACGGTGCCGGGTCGTCGACTCCGCCCGCGGTGTCGGGCTGGCCTGCTCGCGGTCGTCGTCGCCGCAGGCTGTTCGTCCGCGGGCAGCGCTTCGTCGACCACGACGCATGGCGCGCCGACGACGCCGGGGGCCTCCGCCCCCGCGTCGTCGACGCTGTCCCCCGATCTCGTCGCGCGGCTCAAGGAGCTCACCACCACTGCCGCGCTGGGCGACTCCGTCCCCCACGGCACTGCGTGCGACTGCACTCCGTATCCGCAGCTGGTCGGCGCCGACATCGCGCGGGTTGCCGGCCACCCGGTCGAGACCTCGAACGACGCGGTTCCCGGCTACCAGACCGGAGACGTGGTCGCCCAGCTCGAGCGTGACCGCAAGGTCATCCGCAGCCTCAGGCACAGTCACGCGGTCACGGTCGAGGTCGGTGCGAACGACGTCGCCCACTCGTCGGCGTGTGCCGCGAACGTCGTCTGCTACGAACAGAAGCTGCCGCAGATCACCAGCAACCTGACGGCCATCGTCGCCCGGATCCACCGGCTGACGGCCGGGCACCAGGCCCCCGTGGTGCTGCTCGACTACTGGAGCGTCTGGCTGGGGGGCGAGTACGCCACGGCGCAGGGTCAGGCCTATGTCGATGCCGCCACAGCCGTCACCACGAGCGTGAACGACACGATCCACGCGGTGGCCCGGGCGACGGGCTCGTCGTACGTCGACCTCAGGACCGCGTTCCGTGGCCCCGACGACGCCTGGGACGAGACCCACCTGCTTGCTCCCGACGGCGAGCACCCGAACGCAGCGGGCCACGAGAGGATCGCCGAGGCGGTCGCGCAGGCCGCCAGCGCTTCTGCCTGACCCGGCCCGAACGACACGGCGACCGCCGGCCGTCGCCGCCGGGCGCGGCCTCAGCAGCCCCGGCCTCAGCAGCCGCCGGGCTCACCAGTGGCCGAGCAGGGTCCGTGGCGCGGAGCGCCGAAGGGCCCGGTCCACGACCGCGGGGTCGGCCACGTCGGGGTGCGGCGGGAGCAGCGGGGCCTGCACCCGGATCAGCTCCGGCTGGTGCCGGCGGATGGCTGCGTCGGCGACCAGGTAGCCGTGCCGCTCGAGCACGTGTCGCTCGGCCCGCGAGAACGCGTCGAGGTCGGTGCGGATCGCGTTGACCAGCTCCACCGTCGCGGCCGGATAGGACTGCGGCACCTTGGTCTCCAGCGACCACGTCACCCCGGACAGGGCGGCGCGGGCGAAGCTGGCGTGCAGCCACCGCAGGCGCACCGAGGTGCCTCCGCCGCTGGAGATCGCCATGATCCGCAGCAGCCGGCCGAAGACCGTGCGCTCGGTGCGGGCGCGGAACACCGAGCCGCCGTCGCTCACGAGGACCGTGGAGTGGTTCTTCCAGACCGGCTCCAGCGCGAGGTTGTCGTAGACCCCGCCGTCGGTCAGCCGGATCCGGCCGCGGATCTCGTCGCGGACCTGCGGCTCCTCGTTGCCGTGCGAACCGCCGACGAGCCGGAGCACGTTGCCGTCGAACGCCATCGGCTCGAAGTAGGGCGGGAAGGCGCAGGACGCGGCGATGGCGTCGGCTACCCGCAGCTCCGGCGGTGGCGCGGCGTAGCCCAGCCGGTAGTCGCCGACCCGTCCGCGGGGGTGCTCCGCGCTGGGGCCGGCGAAGGTCCAGTCGACGCCGTAGGCGATCTCGGTCGCACCCGTGACGACGGTCGGTCCGCCGATTGCATTGTCGCGCAATGGGGTTGACCACCACGGCACCGCGTCGGCGAGCTGGTCGGCGAGAGCCCGGGTCGAGCCGTCGGGCATCCTCCACCGCCAGGGCAGCAGCCTCGTCAGCAGCGCCGGGGTGCGGATGTTGCGCTGCGCGAGCCGCTCCAGGGGCGCGGCCACCAGCTCCTCGAACCCCTGCACCCGGCCGTCCTGCAGGCGTCCCGCGTGCCCGGGCGGAGGCCCGTCGGCGGCGACCGGGCCGGACCGCTCAGCGGCGGCCCGGTCGGGCCCGGGGCGCTCGCGCCGGTCGTTGTCGGGCGGAGTCGGCCCGGGCGTCGCAGGCTCGGGCATCGCCGGCTCGGGCATCGCCGGCTCGGGCGGGGTCGGCTCGGGCCAGACCAGGCGCGGGTCGGCCAGCAGGTTGGCGATGATGGCGCCACCGGAGACGGCACTGACGGTGCGCACCTGCCCGAGCACCCCGAGCTCGTCGAGGCGGCGCAGCGCGCCGAGGTGGAACAGCGCGGCGCGGTAGCCACCGCCGGACAGGCACAGGCCCACGCCGTGCCGGCGCCCCGTGGACGTCGATGTCGCCATTCCCTGATGCAACCACGTCCCACCGACAGCCGCCCTGCCTATGGACGGCGCGCCGGCACCCGTCGTACGGCGTGCTGCGCGGCACCCCGCCGCCGCGCCGGGCCGGGGGGTCAGAGGGGCAGGGGCAGCCCGGCGAGCGCGTCGGCGACCAGCTCGACGTCGTCGTCGTCGTTCCAGACGTGGAACGCGATACGGACGCGGCCGGCCCTCGAGGCGACGACCGCGCCGCGCTCGGCGAGCCGGGCGGCTCTCCGGCCGTCGGGGTCGGCGAGCGAGACGACGGGCCGGCCGGCCGGCGCCTCCCCCAGCCGGGCCCGCAGCCGGTCGGCGAGGGCGACGTCGTGGTCGCGGATCATCGCCGGTCGGGACCGAGGTCATCACCTCCAGCGCCGGCACCGCGCCGACCCAGGACAGCCACGCCGGGTGAGACGTCGAAGCGGCGCGCGTCGGCTGCCAGGTGCATCTGCGGGCCGTAGCAGGAGGCCCACACGTCGGCACCGGCGTACCAGCCGGCGTGGATCGGGCGGATCCGCTCGACCAGCTCGGGGCGCACCGTCAGGTAGGCGGTGCCGCGGGGCTGGCAGAGCCACTTGTACGCCGAGCAGACGGTCAGGTCGTAGTCGCCGGCCTGCACGGGCAGCCAGCCGGCGGCCTGGGTGAGGTCGCAGAGGGTCAGCGCGCCCACCTCGCGGGCGGCACGGGCGACCGCCGCCCCGTCGACGAGGCTGCCGCACGCGCTCTGGGCGAGGGAGAAGGCCACCAGCGTGGTGCGCTCGGTGACCGAGGCGGCGAGGTCCTGCAGCGGCACCTGGCGCACGGTGACGCCGCGCTCGGTCTGGGCGAGGAACGGGAAGACGATCGAGGAGAAGTCGTCGCTGATGCACACGACCTCGGCGTCATCGGGAAGCGAGGCGGCCACGAGCCCGGCGAACACCGAGGTCTGGGACCCGACCGCCACCCACTCCGCCGGTACGCCGACGAGCCCGGCGTACAGCCGGCGCGCGGTCTGCACCGAGGCGTCGTACCCGGCGGCGGTCGCCCTCCCCTGCTGCCACGTCGTCACGGCCTCGCGGGTCGCGTCGGCCACGGCGCTCGGTGGCAGCCCCATGGTGGCGGCGTTGAGGTAGCCCGGCACCGGCGCGAAGGCGGCCCGGAGGCCGGCCAGCGCCGCGGCCGGATCCACGAAGGCGGCGGGCGGGGCGGCGAGGGCGGGACCGGTGCTCATGCACCCGACTGTGCCGAAGATCGGGTCATCACACAATGACTAGGAAACTAGCCAGCAGATAACTATCCGTTATATCATCGGGGCATGATCGACGCCGCGGGCCTGCGCGTGATGCGCGCCATCGCCGACGAGGGCAGCTTCACCGGCGCCGCCCTCTCGCTCGGGTACTCCCAGCCGGCCATCTCCCAGATGGTGCGCCGGCTCGAGCAGCGCACCGGCACCGTCCTGGTCGAGCGGGTCGGCCGCAACGTGCGCCTGACCGAGGCCGGGCAGGTCCTCGCCCGCCACGCGGTCGGCGTCCTCGCGGCACTGGACGCCGCCGAGGAGGAGGTCGCCGCGATCGCGGGGCTGCGCGCCGGGCGGGTGCGCCTGATGGCCTTCCCCTCGTCCTCGGCCACGCTCGTCCCCCGCGCCCTGGCCCTGGTCAAGCAGCGGTTCCCCGAGGTCAAGGTCACCTTCACCGAGGCCGAGCCGCCGGAGTCGCTGGCCGCGCTGCGGGCCGGCGAGTGCGACCTGGCGGTGGCGTTCGCCTACGAGGGCACCGACCTCGGCCGCGGCGAGGAGGACCTCGACATGTTCGTCACGCACAAGCTGATGGACGACGAGGTGCGCCTCGCCCTGCCGCGCAACCACCCCATGGCCAGCGCGGCGGTCGGCGAGCTGTCCGCCCTCTCGGACGAGTCGTGGATCGCCGGGCTGCCCCCGCTGTCGCGGCCACCTGCTGCAGCTGTGCTCCAAGGCCGGGTTCACCCCGAACGTCTCGTTCGAGACCGAGGACTACGTCGCCGTGCTCGGGCTGGTGGCCGAGGGCCTCGGCGTGGCGCTCATCCCCGACCTCATCCTGCGCAGCGCCAGCCACCCCGACGTCGTCACCCTGCCGGTCGAGCCGGCCTCACGCCGCGCCGTCCACGTCGTCACCACCGCCGACCTGCAGCGGGTGCCGGCGGTCAAGGCCACCCTCGACGCGCTCTGCGAGAGCGCGCACGCCCCCGCGCGGGTCCTCACCCAGACCTGAGCTCGGCAGCAAGTGTTGGTAGATGTGAAAATGCTCCGCTCGAACTGCGGATCGGCGCCGGTCGTACCGCTGTCGGCCAGCGTGGCGCGTCATCGGTTGGTTGCTCAGCATTCGCGACTCCGGCGTGTCGCTTCGTGATGGAGTGCTGGCAGGGATGCGCTTGGCACCATCAGGTCCATGGCAAGCGAGACGAGCACCTGGGCGGCGCGCGCGGTCGAGCACCTGACGCGCGCGGCGTCGGGCCCACCGATCGACCGTTCACTGCGCGTGACGTTGAACTTCCACCCGGACCGCATGGTCGCTGGAGCGACGGTGCTGGAGCGGCTCGCCCTGGAGGGCGTGTATCGGTCCCAGTTCGAGACCGGGACCAGCAACGGCGGACTCACCGCACACGCTGGAGGCGCCCGGTGGCGGTGGGAACAGCGCCTCTTTGGGCACGCCTACGACGACGCCCCGAACTCCGAGCGGCCGAAGTACGGGGCGCTCAACCATCGCCGGCGTGGTATCGGCGCGGCACCCAGATTCGGGTCAGCGCACCTGCGCCTGAACGAAGCCGTCCTCGACCGCGGCACGTTCTGCTTCCCCGACTCGGTGTTCGAGCCGACCGCGATGGCGACCGCAGCACGATTCGACCTCTTTCCCATGGTCGAGTTGTTCGATGCCCGTGAGCGCTCCGACGTCGTCGAGGCAACGGAGGGCGGGCTCCTTGACGACTACATCGAGGCGCACGTGCACGGCACGGTCACGTTGGCGGCAGACGTCGAGGCTGTCGTCCTCGACCCGTCCTTCCGCGGGTCCCCCATCGAAGAGCAGGCCAGGTCGCTCGGAGTGCCGCTGGAGTGGCACGAGGGCCGGCTGCTCACGGTGGAGACCCTCGCCGCCCACCCTGAGTTCCGAGGTCCGCACATCGTCGAGGTCGGCCGCCGCATCGCCCAGGGTGGACTGCTCGACGCCGCCACGATCGGCCGGGCAGCGCTCACCGGGGATGAGGACCCCCAGGACCTGAAGAAGGTCTGGCACCACGTCGCGAGGTTCGGTATCCCGACCGCAGACTGAGTAGCCCCTGAGCCGGCTCCAATGCTCGGGCCGAGGATCGCGAACCGACGGTTCCGGAGGCGTTTCGCTGAGCCGAGACGTCGGCCATGAGTCGGCGGACGGCCCCGGCCCGGATCGGGGCAGGGGCCGTCGCATCTGAACGGCGCCGTCCGTCAGGACACCGCCGCAGCGAGCGCCGGAACGTAGCTGGAGTCGTGGTAGGTGAAGGTCACGGTGTAGCTGTAGCCCTTCCTGGCCTTGAACTGGTACGAGTCGTACTGGTAGTCGTCGAAGTCCGCGTGCTGGGCGTAGCGGTTGACGTAGACGTTCACCCAGCCGGTCTTCACCTGGGTCTGGAAGCAGTCGTAGCCGTCGCCGCCGAGCCGTACCTTCCAGTTGTGGTGGTAGGAGTCCTGGATGCCGTACCTGCCCCAGTAGTCGTAGTTGTAGTCGTAGTCGTAGATCTTCTGGCAGACCTTGACCCAGGCGTAGCCGTTGCTGTTGCTGCTGCTCTGGGTGCTGGCGTGCGCCGGCGCCGCGAGGCCCAGGGGAACGACGGCGACTGCGCCCGCGGCGGCAAGTGCTCGAATGACCTTGTTCATGACTGGCTCCGATCCCGTTGTGGCGCAACTGGATTCAGTTGCTGTACGAGAACCATCCCGCCGTGGGCCCTGCCCTCGATAGCCACCCAAGGTGGAAGGCAAGCCCACCCTGGCCGAGCGACCGGACCGCACGTCTCCCCTGCCGCCACTTCGCGCCACGCCCACCGGACGCACCGGAGTGCCCGAATCGGGACATCCGAGTGTCCGAATTCGGGCACTCCGGTGCGTCCGGTCGAGAAAAGCGGGGGGGACGGTGCCGGCGTGGCCGCCGGTGACAGCGTGCTGTCAGCGGCGGGTCGTGAGGACCCGCACGGGGCCGGCGCCGTCGCGGGTGACGGCGATGTCACCGCGCTCGTCGGTGCGGAAGGCCGCGGTGCCGGCGCCGCGCAGCAGCGCCAGCGTCGAGGGAGCCGGGTGGCCGTAGGTGTTGCCCGCCCCGACGCTGATCAGCGCGACCGCGGCATGCGCCGCCGCGACGAGCTGCGGGTCCTGCAGGCGTGATCCGTGGTGGGCCACCTTGAGCACGTCGAACCGGGGATCGCGCGCGTACGCCGGGTCGCGGCGCAGGGCCAGCAGCACCTGGTGTGCCGCTGCCGGCTCGACGTCGCCGAGCAGCAGGATCCGCATCCCGGGAGCGTCGACGTCCAGGACGACGCTGGCGTTGTTGGGCACCGAGCCCTCGCGGATCACCCTGGCAGGCCACAGGACCCGCGCGGTGATCGGGCCCCATGCGAGGGTGTCCCCGGCGTAGAGCGGCTGCACCGGCACCGCTGCCGCGCGGGCCCAGCGGGTGACCTCGCGGACCTGGTAGTCGGGCTCGGGCACCGGGCTGGTGAGCACCTGGCGGACGGCTCGCCCGCGCAGCACCCCGGGGACGCCGTCCACGTGGTCGGCGTGGAAGTGCGTCAGCACCAGGGCGTCGACCACGGTCACCCGCAGCCGGCGCAGGCAGGCGTCCATCGGCGTCGGGTCGGGACCGGCATCGACGACGACGGCGTGCCCCGGCGTGGTGGCGAGCGCCAGCCCGTCGCCCTGGCCGACGTCACACGCGACGAGGCGCCATCCCGCCGGCGGCCACGCACCGTCGGGAGCCGGCCAGGTCGCGGCGAGCGAGACCGCCGCGAGCCCGGCGACCACGCCAGGGCGGTGCCGCAGGTAGGCGACCAGCCACGGCCCGCAGAACAGCAGCAGCATGCTCAGGGCCGCCAGCAGGAACGCTCCTGGTGGACCGTCCGGCCAGGGCAGCGACCCCATCGGCACGTCCGCGCAGGAGCGGGCGACCCACGCGATGCCCTGGGTCGGGAGCATCGCCACCCAGGCCAGCGCCGCGGCGACCGGGGCGGCCACCACGGCCACGAGCGCCACGGTCACACCGAGCACGGTGGCCGGCGCCACCATCGGCGCCGCGAGCAGGTTGGCCACGACGCCGATCACGCTGACCGAGCCCTGCAGCAGGACGACCACCGGCCCGCACATCGCCTGCGCCGCCACGGGGATGGCGATGGCCGCGCCGAGCCAGTGCAGCCGGGCCGGCAGGAAACGGGCGAACCACCGTCCCCAGGTGGTCGCGAACAGCAACAGCCCCAGGGTCGCCAGCGTCGAGAGCGCGAACCCGAACGAGCGCGCCAGCCACGGGTCGATCACCAGCAGCGCCACGACCGCGCCGGCCAGCGCCGGGATACCGGCCCGACGACGCGACGCGCTCAGCCCCATCAGCCCGATGACCCCCATGACCGCCGCCCGCAGGACGCTGGGCTCGGGGCGCGCCAGGACCACGAAGCCGGCCAGCAGCACCGCGGCCACGACCGGGCGCCATCGCCGGCGGATCCCGACGACCCGGCACAGCCCCATCCCGGCGGCCAGCACCACGGCGACGTTGCTGCCGGACACCGCGGACAGGTGCGTCATGCCGGTCGCCAGCATCGCCTCGGTCAGGGAGGCCGGCGTGCGGCTGGTGTCACCGATGACGAGCGCAGGCAGCAACCCGCGAGGGTCCGGTGGCAGCGCTGCGACGGCGTGCCGCAGGCCGCCCCGGACGCTTTCGGCCATCGCGGCGACGAGCCCGGCGTCGCGCAGGCGCACCGGCCTGCCGCGTGGGTTGAGGACGGCCACCACGTCGTCACCGGGCTCGGCGGCATCGAGCCGCCCCGTGGTGCGCACGGTCTCGTGCCACCGCACCTGCCTTCCACGAGGCGTCGCCGAAGACGAGGACGGGGGTGTGCACCCGGCTCTGCTCCCCGCGCCCGGACACCGAGCCGCACGTCGAGTCGCACGAGCACCAGCTCGGTGCTCGTGGGTCCCGTAGTGGTCACCACCCGGGGATCGGTCATCACCACCGCATCGACCGTCACGGTGGCACGCTCGCGGGTGAGCTCGGGAACGAGCCCGGCCTCGCGCAGCAGCGACTGCGTGCCGAGGGAGACGAGGCAGAGGGCGGTGCTGAGCGCGGTGGCGGCGAGCAGGCCGGCCCAGCGCAGCCGCCGCCAGCTGCGCCGGACCAGCAGCAGCGACAAGGCCGTCAGCGCGCCGGCAGCGGCCAGCACGACGACCGGTGGCCGGGACTGGACCGAGCGCCGCACCGGTCCAGGCCACGAGCGCCGGCAGGAGCAGTCGCGCGTCGATGCCACGTGCGCCCTCCGCCGCGACGGCCGCGGACGCCCCGGGGTCTGCACGCGGGTCCGTCGTCCCGCTCACACGCGCACCTTGGGCCCGATCTGGGCGAGCAGCTTGTCGCCGATGCCGCTGACCTCGCCGAGCTCGTCGACCGAGGAGAACCGCCCGTGCTCGGTCCGCCAGTCCAGGATCCGTTGCGCCAGCACCGGGCCCACGCCCGGCAGCGTGTCCAGGGTGGCCAGGTCAGCGGCGTTCAGGTCCACCGGGACGCCGGCCCCACCGCTCCTGCCCCGCCACCTCCGGCCGCCGCCGCCCGCACCGCGCCGCCGCTCCGCGGCGATCCCCGTCCCGGACGCCGGGCTCGCCCCCGCGCGGCAGCGTCTCCCCCTTGCGGGGCACGTGCACCTGCTCGCCGTCCACGCACCGGCGCGCGCCAGGTTGAGCTGGGCCAGGTCGGCGCCCGGCGACGCGCCGCCGGCGGCGGTCACCGCGTCGAGCACCCGGGCCCCGGCGGCAGCCGGACCACCCCGGCCCGGCCGACCGCGCCGACGACGTGCACGCACGACCTCCGTGGCCGTCCCCGGCACGCCGGAGGCCGCAGCCGCCGTCCCTGTCGCGCCCGCTGCTGACGGGCGCGCACAGCAGCCCGACCCGCTGCCGCCGCTGTCCCCGTCCCAGCCCCAGCCCCGGGTGAGGTGGCGAAGGCCGCCGGCACCGACCGGGACTGCAGCCCGCTCGGCGGCCCGTGCGCGGCAGGCGGGGACCGGCACCGGCTCCGGCGTGGCCGAGGACCGCGCGAGCGCCAGCCGCACGCCGAGCACACCGGTCGACCAGGACCAGGACCAGCAGCAGCCCGAGCACCGCCATGCGGCGCGGTCGCACGCGACGCTCCCGCGCAACGACACCGGCACGGTCAGCAGCCTGGGCCGGGGCGGGGCAGGCCGCCGGTGCCGGCCGTCCCGTCGGCCGCGGCGTCAGCGGCCCGGGCGACGTGCCCAGGCGCCGATCGCGTGCTGCCGCGGCCTGGCGCCGCACCCGCTGCCGCGGCGGCGCGGTCAGCTCGACGTCGTCGCGCGCGGGCACCCACCCATCGCGGTCCGCCTCTCACTCGGCGGTGCGCCCTGACACGCGCGACGCCCAGGAGGGCGGCGAGACGGTCCGGTGGCGGCTGGTCGGTGCGGCGGCGCGACATACGGGCACGCTAGGGAGCAGCGCCGCTCCGCGCGAGGTCGGCCGGCGACGGCGCTGTGGACGGCGGGGACGAACGCCGCCGCCCCGTGTGGGCAACCGGCTCAGGCGCGGCGCTGGCGCAGCCAGAGCGCGGATGTTGGGCTCGTGCCGGGCGACGATGAGCAGCGCCACGGCCAGCCCCCACAGCCGCCCCAGCAGCACCGGCTCCGGCAGCGGGCCGAACAGCCGCCCACAGGGCCAGCGCCCCCGCCGCCGAGAGGGACGCCCCGGCGACCCAGCGGGTCCGCCACAGGATCAGCCCGAACAGCACCACCAGCCCCACCGCGAGAAGGGGGAAGACGGCGAGGATCGCCCCGAGCGAGGTGGCGACCCCCTTGCCGCCGCGGCCGCGCAGGTACGGCGAGAGGACGTGCCCGAGGATGCAGGCCAGCCCGACCGCGTAGGCCGTCGGGCCGGCCCAGCCACAGCAGGGCGACGAGCGTCGGCACCAGCCCCTTGAGGACGTCGACGCACCCCGACGACGACGCCCCACCGCAGCCCGAGCAGCCGACCGGTGTTGGTGGCGCCGGGGTTGCCCGACCCCTGGGTCAGGTCCGCCTGGCGCACGCCGCGCCACGATCGTGGCCGGGCTGACGGCGCCCACGAAGAAGCCCACCGCCACCGCGGCGGCTCCCCAGCACCCAGGACGCTGGACATGGCTCAGCAGGGCTGCGCGGGCCGGGGCGACACGACGACGGCGATGGTGCCCGGCCCCACGTGGGCGCCGACCACCGCCCCGATCTCGAGCACCGCGACGTCGGCGTCGACCGGCAGCTCGGTGCGCAGCCGCTCGGCGAGACCGGTCGCCCGCTCGAGCGAGTCCAGGTGGTGCACCGCGACATCGACGCCCCCGGCGCCGGCCGCGTCGATCGCCCGCACCGCCAGCTCCTCCATCCGGACTGATGGCCCGGGTCGCGGTGCGGACCTTCTCGATCGGCTGGATGTGCCCCTGCTGCAACGACAGCAGCGGCTTGATCGCCAGCGCCGACCCGAGCAGACGCCGACGCGGCACCGATCCGGCCGCCGCGCCGCAGGTAGTCCAGCGTGTCGACGTAGAACAGCACCGTCGCCGCCTCCGCCCGCGAGCGCGCCACTGCGGCAACGCATTCGGCGTCACAGCCGCGCCGCGCCAGCTCGCAGGCGGACAGCACGCCGTAGCCCATGGCCATGCCCAGCGACCGCGAGTCGACCACCTCGACCGGCACCGGCGACTGGCCGGCAGCCAGGTGCGCCGACTCCACCGTGCCGGACATGTCCGAGGACAGGTGCACCGACACGACCGCGTCGGCACCGGCTGCCGCGGCCGCCTCGTACGCCTCGAGGAACACCGACGGCGAGGGCCGGGACGTGCTGACCTGCCGGGACCGGCGCAGGGCCGACGCCACCTCGGCCGTGGTGACGTCGACGCCCTCGCGGTAGTCGGCGCCCCCCACCACGACGTGCAGCGGGATGACGCGGATGCCTTCTCGCGCCACGACATCCAGAGGCAGGTATGCCGTGGAGTCGGTCACGACGGCGACGTTCACGAGCGCAGGCTACCCGGCCGCGGTCAGCCGGCGACGATGTTGACGAGCTTCGGGGCGCGGACGATCACCTTGCGCACGCTCCTGCCGTCCAGCGCCGCCACGACCTTCGGGCTGGCCAGCGCCTGCTGCTCCAGCTCGGCGTCGCTGACGTCCGCGGCGACCTCGATCCGGTCGCGCACCTTGCCCTGGATCTGCACGCACGCACGTCACGGTGTCGTCCACGAGCAGCGCCGGGTCGGCCGTCGGGAAGTCGACGAACGACAGCGTGCCGGTGTGGCCGAGCTTGCCCCACAGCTCCTCGGCGATGTGCGGCGCGACGGGAGCCGTCATCACCACGATCGTCTCGGCGGCCGCACGCGGCACCCGGTCCAGCTTGGTCAGGGCGTTGTTGAGCTCGATCAGCCGGGCGATCGCCGTGTTGAACCGCAGCGCGTCGTAGTCGGCCCGCAGCGCGTCGATCGTCTTGTGCAGCAAGCGGTTGGTCGCGTCGTCGACCGGCTCGTCGCTGACCCGGACCTCGCCGGTCTCCTCGTCGACCACGTTGCGCCACAGCCGCTGCAGGAACCGCTGGGCGCCCGACGACGGCGCGGGTCTCCCACGGCCGGGACAGGTCCAGCGGACCCATCGACATCTCGTAGACGCGGAACGTGTCGGCGCCGAACGCCTCGAACATCTCGTCCGGGGTGACGACGTTCTTCAGCGACTTGCCCATCTTGCCGTACTCGCGTCGTACCGGCTGGTCCTGCCAGGTCCACGTGACGTCGCCGTGCGCCGGGTCACCGCTCTCGCGCACCTCGGCGGCCGGCACCGGCTGGCCGCGGTCGTCGCGGTAGGCGTAGGCCTGGATATAGCCCTGGTTGAACAGCTTGCGGAACGGCTCCTCGCTGGACACGTGCCCCAGGTCGAACAGCACCTTGTGCCAGAACCGGGAGTACAGCAGGTGCAGCACCGCGTGCTCGACGCCACCGACGTAGAGGTCGGCGCCGCCGGGGTCGACCGCGCCGGCCGGGGCGTTGACGACCGTCTCGGTGTGCCGGCCCATCCAGTACCGCTCGACCTCCGGGTCGACGAAGCGCTCCTGGTTGGCCGGGTCGAGGTAGCGCAGCTCGTACCAGCACGAACCCGCCCAGTTGGGCATGGTGTTCGTCTCGCGGCGGTACTTCTTCGGCCCGTCGCCCAGGTCCAGCTCGACGTTCACCCACTCCTCGGCCCGCGACAGCGGCGGCTCGGGGGTCGACTGTGCGTCGTCCGGCGTCGAACGTCTTGGGCGAGTAGTTGGGCACGTCCGGCAGCTCGAGCGGCAGCATCGACTCGGGCAGCGCGATCGCAGCGCCGTCCTCGTCGTAGACGATCGGGAACGGCTCGCCCCAGTAGCGCTGCCGGGAGAACAGCCAGTCGCGCAGCTTGTAGGTGATCGTCCGTTCGCCGAACCCCTTGTCCTGCAACCAGTCGATCATCGTCGCCTTGGCCTCGGCGACGTGCATGCCGTCCAGCGAGATCTCGTCGTTGGCCGAGTTGATCGCGACGCCGTCGCCGGTGAACGCCTGGTCCTCCGGGTGACCCGGGCGTCGGCTGCACCGTCCGCAGCACCGGCAGGTCGAACTTGGCGGCGAACTCCCAGTCGCGCACGTCCTGGCCGGGGACGGCCATGATGGCGCCCGTGCCGTAGCCCATCAGGACGTAGTCGGCGATGAAGACGGGCACCTGCGCGCCGTTGACCGGGTTGATGGCGAACGCCCCGGTGAACACACCGGTCTTGTCCTTGCCCTCGCTCTGCCGCTCGACGTCGCTCTTGCGCGAGGCCGACAGCCGGTATGCCGCAACGGCTTCCGCCGGGGTGGCGCATCCGCCGGTCCAGGCGTCCACGGGTGCCCTCGGGCCAGCCGCCCTGCGGCACCAGCGAGTCCACCAACGGGTGCTCCGGCGCCAGCACCATGAACGTCGCGCCGAACAGGGTGTCGGGGCGGGTGGTGAAGACCTCGATCGGCGCCACCGTGCCGTCGGCCAGCGGGGCGGGGAAGAACACCTTGGCCCCGTGCGAGCGGCCGATCCAGTTGCGCTGCATCAGCTTGACCGGCTCGGGCCAGTCCAGCCGCTCCAGGTCGTCGACCAGGCGGTCGGAGTACTTGGTGATCCGCATCATCCACTGGCTCAGGCTGCGCTTGAACACCGGGAAGTTGCCGCGCTCGGACCGGCCGTCGGCGGTGACCTCCTCGTTGGCCAGCACGGTGCCCAGCCCGGGGCACCAGTTGACCGGGGCCTCCGAGAGGTAGGCCAGCCGCTCACCGTCGACCACGGCGCGCCGCTCGGTGGTCGACAGCTCCGACCACGCCCGGCCGTCCGGCGTCGCGCGCTCGCCCGACTCCAGCAGGGCCTCCAGCTCGGCGATCGGACGGGCCCGGCCGCGGCCGCCCTCGGCCGACTCGTCGTACCAGCTGTTGAAGATCTGCAGGAAGATCCACTGGGTCCAGCGGTAGAACTCCTCGTCGATCGTCGCGATGGTGCGGCGGTCGTCGTGGCCCAGGCCCAACCGGCGCAGCTGCCGCTTCATCGTGACCATGTTGTCCTCGGTGGTCTTGCGAGGATGCTGGCCGGTCTGGACGGCGTACTGCTCGGCGGGCAGGCCGAACGCGTCGTAGCCCAGGCAGTGCAGGACGTTCTTGCCCGTCATCCGCTGGTACCGGGCGTAGACGTCGGTGGCGATGTAGCCCAGCGGGTGGCCGACGTGCAGGCCCGCGCCGGAGGGGTAGGGGAACATGTCCAGGACGAACAGCTTCTCGCGCCCGGCGACACCGTC
Source organism: uncultured Actinomycetota bacterium (assembly GCA_963724015.1). Lineage (GTDB taxonomy): Bacteria > Actinomycetota > Actinomycetes > Actinomycetales > Dermatophilaceae > CAVRTM01. The sequence continues at coordinate 108,279 of CAVRTM010000014.1, read as the reverse complement.
CGGGTCGGCCCAGGGACCGGCCGGGTTGGGCGCGTGGAACGTGCCCTCGCTCTCCCACCGGTCCTGCCAGGCCAGCTCGATCCGCTCGGCCAGCTCGGCGGTGTAGCGGTACGGGGTGTCGTTCATCGTGTGCGTCCTTCGGTCGAGGTCTGCGAGCGGTGCTCCGGCGCGGCGCCCCGGACGGGCGGACAGAAGAAAACCCCTCGCCAGGGAGGGGTCGCCGCGTTGAGGTCCGGTCGGGTCAACGCGGCTGGATAAGGAGCAGCACGCTTCGCATGGCGCCTAGGTTAGCGCAGCCGTTCCGGCGGCCCGGGCGCCACGCGGCGCCGACGCCCCCGGGGTACGGCGACGGGCCGCTCCCCTCGGGGGAACGGCCCGTCGGCCAGGTGCGCGAGCCGGCGTCACCGGCCTCGACCGCGGTCCGCGATCGGCAGCCGCCGACCGCCAGGACCACTGCGTCGGGTCAGAGCGCGGCGGCCTTCTTGGCCATCGCCGACTTCTTGTTGGCGGCGTTGTTCTTGTGGATGACGCCCTTGCTGACGGCCTTGTCCAGCTTGGTGGAGGCCACCTTCAGCGCATCCTGGGCCGCGGTCTTGTCACCGGACTCGGCGGCGGCGCGGAACTTGCGGATCCACGTGCGCAGCTCGCTCTTGACCGCCTTGTTGCGCTCGGTGCGCTGGGCGTTGGTCTTGATCCGCTTGATCTGGGACTTGATGTTTGCCACGAGGACTCTTTCTCACGTTTTGTAGGCCGGTAGTGCCACTGACTGAGGGCGTCAGCACGGCTCGGGACCGGGCGTGGGGATACCCGTGGTTGAACCGTTCTGGGTGGAACTGCATGCGCACACGACCTGAGCGCGCACGCGACGGTCAAATCTAGCAGCGGGGCCCTCCGGTCACCAAAACGCCTCAGCGCCCGCGCCGGGCCCCGGCGATGGTGAGGATGGCGCGCTCGACGGCGTAGACCGGGTCGCGGCCGCCGCCCTTGACCTCGAAGTCCGCGGCCGCCACGGCCTGGATGGCCCGGCCCAGCCCCTCGGAGTCCCAGCCGTTGATCGACTTGCGGGCCTTGTCGACCTGCCACGGCGCCATGCCCAGGCTCTTGGCCAGGTCGCCGGAGCGCCCGCGGCCGGCGGCACCGACCCTGACCAGGGTGCGCAGCTGGCTGGCCAGCACCGCCACGATCGGGACCGGGTCGACGCCGGTGCCGATGGCGTGCCGCAGCAGCCGCAGCGCCTCCCCCGCCTGCCCGGCGACGGCGGCGTCGGCGACCCGGAAGCCGGTCGCCTCGACCTTGCCACCGTGGTAGCGCTCGACCACCTCGTCGTCGACGACGCCCTCGGTGTCGGCGACCAGCTGGGCGCAGGCCGAGGTCAGCTCGCGCACGTCCTTGCCGACGGCCTCGATCAGCGCGTGCACGGCGGCCGGGGTCACCTTGCGGCCCTGGCGGCGGAACTCGTTGGTGACGAAGTCGGCCTTGTCGCGGTCGGACTTGATCGCCGGGCACTCGATCACCCGGGCCCGCGCCTTCCGCATCGTGTCGAGGACCTTCTTGCCGCGCATGCCGCTCTTGTGGGCGACGACCAGGGTGGTGTCCTCGGGCGGCGAGGCGAGGTAGGACAGCAGGTCGCCCTGCAGCTCGTCGGAGGCCTCGTCGACGTCGTGCACGACGATCGCCTTGTCACCGCCGAACAGGGACGGGCTGGCGTGCAGCGGCGAGCGCGCCGGGCTCGTAGGTGCCGGCGTAGAGGCGGATCACCTCGAGGTCGGGAGCCGCCGACGCGCAGGGCATCGCAGGGTGGACACCAGCGCGCGCTCGGCGAGCACGCCCTCAGGCCCGGTGATCAGCACGTACGGCGGCACGCCGGTGGCGGGAGCGGGGACGGTCACGGGAGCCAGCCTGCCACGACCGGCCGACACCTCAGTCGAAGGACATCTTCGCGCCGGCGGAGACCTCGAGCCGCAGCAGGGACAGCCGCGACGCACCAGCTCGGCGGGCAGCTCGAGGTGGGCGGCCAGCTCCTCCAGGCTCAGCCCGAGGTCGACCCCCTCCTTGAGCTCGGTGTCCTCGTCGCGGGTCCACGCGTGCCCCTGGGTGACCGCCGTGCGGGGTGAGGCCGCGCTGGGCGGCGCACCGGCGACCGGGCGGGTGTCGGCGCCGCCGTAGGCGGCTGCCCCGTCGGCGCCGCCGCTGCCGGTGCCGCGCAGCGCGGGCTCGTGCACCGGCAGCGGCTCGCCGGCCGTCTCGTCCAGCCGCTGGAGGGCGGCGAGCACCATCGCCTTGTCGGTGGTCGGCCAGAACGGCGGCAGCGAGCGCTGCAGGAACCCGGCGTAGCGGGCGGTCATCATCCGTGAGTCCAGGAACGCCACGACCCCGCGGTCGTCGCCGCGGCGGACCAGCCGGCCGGCGCCCTGGGCCAGGCGCAGCGCGGCGTGGGTGGCCGAGACGGCCATGAAGCCGTTGCCGCCCATCCGGGCGATCGCCTGCGAGCGCGCCGAGGCCAGCGGGTCGTCGGGGCGGGGGAACGGGATCCGGTCGATGATCACGAGCTGGCAGGCCGAGCCGGGGACGTCGACGCCCTGCCAGAGCGACAGCGTGCCGAACAGGCAGGTGGAGGCGTCGCGGGCGAACCGGCGCACCAGCGTCGAGGTCTGGTCCTCGCCCTGGCACAGGAACTCGATGTCGGTGCCGAACCGCTCGCGCATCGCCTCGGTCGCGGCCACGCGCGGCCCGCATGGAGGAGAACAGCCCGAGGGTGCGGCCGCCGGCGGCGCGGACCAGCTGCCTCGATCTCGTCCAGCGTCTCGGGGGCCATGCCGTCGCGGCCCGGCGCCGGCAGGTGCCTGGCGACGTAGGCCATGGCCTGGCGGGGGTAGTCGAACGGGCTGCCGACGTCCAGGCCCTTCCAGTCGGGGGCACCCTCACCGCGCAGCCCGAGCGTGCCGGCGACGGCGTCGAACGTGCCGCCGAGCTCGAGCGTGGCCGAGGTCATGACGACGGTGCGGTCGCCGAACACCTTGTCGCGCAGCAGCATCGCCACGCTCATCGGGGCGACCCGCAGCACCGAGCCGCGGCGCGGGTCGCGGCTGACCCAGGCCACGTCGAGCTCGCGCTGCTCGAGGATGCGCTCGGCGTTCTCGAAGATCTCGTCGATGGCGGCCCGCGCCACCTGCCGGGTGCCGTCGTTGTCCTCGGGGCTGGCCGGCTTGAGCTCGGTCTGCACCGCGCGGCAGGTGTCGCGCACCCGCGCCAGCGCGATCGAGAGCGTGTCGGGCAGGCCCGGCAGCCGCCCCTCGGGGACCTCGTCGAGGATGCCCTGGAACAGCACCGAGGCGTCGGTCACCGGCTCGGTCTCGGCCAGCCGCCCGGCCCGCTTGGCGGCCGCGGCGATCATCGAGGCGGCTCAGCTCGTCGGTGACGGTCGAGGTGACCCGGTCGACCAGCTCGTGCGCCTCGTCGACCACCAGCAGGTCGTGCTCGGGAAGCATCTGGCGGCCCTCGAAGGAGTCGATCGCCATGAAGCTGTGGTTGGTCACGACGATGTCGACGTCCTTGGCCGCGTCGCGGGCGCGCTCGACGAAGCACTCGCTGACCATCGGGCACTTGGAGCCCAGGCACTCGTGGGCGGAGACCGACACCTGTCGCCACGCGCGCTCGCTGACGCCGGGGACGAGCTCGTCGCGGTCGCCGGAGGTCGTCTCGTCGGCCCACTCGCGCAGCCGGACGACCTCGGCGCCGAGGCGGGACCCGCCGGGGTCGCCGGTGCCCGGGCCGACCGCGAACAGGCCCTCCTCCTCGTCGGGGAAGCCGCCGACCAGCTTGTGCTGGCACAGGTAGTTGCGCCGCCCCTTGACCAGCTCGTAGGTGGGACGGCGGCCGATCAGCGGCGCGACCGCCGCGGCCAGGCGGGGCATGTCGCGGTCGACGATCTGCGCCTGCAGCGCGAGCGTGGCGGTGGCCACGACGGCCGGCTTGCCGGTGGCGACGGCGTGGGCGACCGCGGGGATGAGGTAGGCCAGGGACTTGCCGGTGCCGGTGCCGGCCTGCACGAGCAGGTGCTCGTCGGCCTCGATCGCGGCCTCGACGGCCTTGGCCATCGTCACCTGCCCGGGCCGCTCGACGCCGCCGACGCCCTGGACGGCGGCGTGCAGGAGCGCATCGAGATCCGGGGCCATGGCCCCAAGGTTAAGCCCGGGCGCCGACCGCCGGCGCCACCGCTGCACAGCACGTCAGGGCGCCGGGCCGGGACGCGCACGAAGGGCACCGCCCTGCGGCGGTGCCCTTCGTGGTGAACCTCTCAGACGGCGTAGGCCTCGAGGTCGCCGACCAGGTGCCGGTCGACCTTGGCCTCGACCCGCGTGCCGTGCTCGGTGTGCTCGCTGGAGAGCACCTCGGCCTCCTGGTGCAGTCGGCTGACCAGGTCGCCCCGGTCGTACGGCACCAGCACGGTCACCGGGATGTCCGGTCGCGGCAGCTCCTCGGCGATCAGCGCCTGCAGCTCGGCCAGCCCCTGGCCGGTGCGGGCCGACACCACGACGCAGTGCTTCTCGTTGCGCACCAGCCGGTCGAGGACCTCGGGGTCGGCCGCGTCGGCCTTGTTGACCACGATGATCTCCTTGAGCTGGTCGCCACCGACCTCGGCGAGCACCCCGCGCACCGCGGAGATCTGCCCCTCGGGGTCGGAGTGCGAGCCGTCCACCACGTGCAGCAGCAGGTCGGAGTCGCCGACCTCCTCCAGGGTGGAGCGGAAGGCCTCGACCAGCTGGGTGGGCAGGTCGCGCACGAACCCGACGGTGTCGGCGAGCGTGTAGAGCCGGCCGTCGGCCGTCTCGGCGCGTCGTACGGTCGGGTCCAGGGTCGCGAACAGCTGGTTCTCGACCAGGACGCCGGCGCCGGTGAGGCGGTTGAGCAGCGAGGACTTGCCGGCGTTGGTGTAGCCGGCGATCGCCACGCTGGGCACGCCGTGCGCCTTGCGGCTCGACCGCTTGGTGTCGCGCCCGGTCTTCATGTCCTTCAGGTCGCGCTTGAGCTTGGCCACGCGGGTGTTGATCCGCCGGCGGTCCAGCTCGATCTTGGTCTCACCGGGACCACGCGAGCCCATGCCCTGACCGGCGGCGGCCTGGCCACCGGCCTGCCGGGACATCGACTCACCCCAGCCACGCAGGCGCGGAAGGAGGTACTGCAGCTGGGCCAGCTCGACCTGGGCCTTGCCCTCACGGCTCTTGGCGTGCTGGGCGAAGATGTCCAGGATCAGGGCGGTCCGGTCGATGACCTTGACCTTGACGACGTCCTCGAGCGCCCGGCGCTGGCCGGGGCTCAGCTCGCCGTCGCAGACGACGGTGTCGGCGCCCTCGGCGATGACGATGTCGCGCAGCTCCTGGGCCTTGCCGGACCCGAGGAAGGTGGCGGCGTCGGGCTTGGGCCGGCGCTGGATGACTCCGGCCAGCACGGTGGAGCCGGCCGTCTCGGCCAGCGCCGCGAGCTCGCGGATGGAGTTCTCCGCGTCGTCGACCGTGCCCTCGGTCCAGACGCCGGCGAGCACGACGCGCTCGAGGCGCAGCTGCCGGTACTCGACCTCGGTGACGTCCTCGAGCTCGGTGGAGAGGCCGGCGACCCGGCGCATCGCCGCGCGCTCCTCACGCTCGAGCTGGTCGCCGTCGAAGCTGGTGAAGTCGGTGTCGTCCTCGTGCCAGGCGTCGTCGTCGGCGAGGGCGGTTGCCTTGAACTCGAACAACTCAGATCGTGGGGTCATTCTCTCCCTTTGGGTTGCACCCTGTGTGGTCTTCAGGGTCGCACTGATGGAACGTGACGTGCGAGTTCTTTATGCCCTTTCTCGGGCGGATACCGTGTGCGGTGATGAGCGAGCAGACCGACCACTACTTCACCGCTGAGCCGGCCAGTGCCGCCGAGCGCCGCACGCTGGACGTCACGCTGGCCGGGCACCGGGTGAGCGTGCAGACCGCTCCGGGCGTCTTCTGCCCCGACCGGCTCGACGTCGGCACCGCGGTCCTGCTCCAGCACGCGCCCCCTCCCCCGGCCACCGGCGCGGTGCTCGACCTCGGCTGCGGCTGGGGGCCGGTCGCCCTGGCGCTGGGACTGCTCTCCCCCGGCGCCTCGGTCTGGGCGGTGGACGTGAACCAGCGGGCGCTGGACCTGGCCCGGCACAACGCCGCCACGCTGGGACTGGCGGACTTCCACGCCGGCACGCCGGAGGAGGTGCCGGAGGACCTGCGCTTCGCCGCGATCTGGTCCAACCCGCCGATCCGCGTCGGCAAGGCGGTCCTGCACGACATGCTGCTGACCTGGCTGCCGCGCCTGGCCGACGGCGGGGCGGCATACCTGGTGGTGCAGAAGAACCTGGGCTCGGACTCGCTGCAGCGATGGCTGGACGCGGAACTGGCCGGGAGGTTCCCCGGCCAGTTCTCGGTCGCCCGTCATGCGAGCGCGCGCACGTTCAGGGTGCTCTCAGTGGTGCGCGGGGTGCACGACCATCGCTGAGCCGCCACCCCGGCGCACCGGCTCGGCCGCCGCCTGGAAGGCGTGCCGGCTGTAGGTGCGGATCGCGGTGACCGCACCGATCTCCGGCGGCACCGCGGTGGGCGCGGCGAGCACGTGGCCCTTCGCCGTCAGCGCCGTGCCGACCGACGAGCCCAGCAGCGACGGCTCGGCGTCCTCGGCCTTGCCGTTGCGCGAGGACAGCCGCGGGGCGGCGATCGCGTCCTCGAGCGACAGGTCGCGGTCGACGTAGCCGAGCAGGGTCTGGGCGACCGAGGTGATGATGGTGGCGCCGCCGGGCGAGCCGAGCGTCAGGTAGGGACGGTCGTCCTTGAGCACGACGGTGGGGCTCATCGACGAGCGGGGGCGCTTGCCGGGGCCGGGCAGGTTCGGGTCGGGCACGCCCTTGGTCAGCGGCACGAAGTCGAAGTCGGTCAGCTCGTTGTTGAGCAGGAACCCCCAGCCGGGGACCGTGATCCCGGAGCCGCCGGTCTGCTCGATGGTCAGCGTGTACGACGCGACGTCGCCCCACTTGTCGGCCGTGACCAGGTGCGTGGTGGACAGGCCCTCACGCGGCTGGCCCTGGGCCTTGGTGCCCTGGGCGCAGGTCGTGTAGCTGCCGTCGGGCGAGCCGAACGGGATCGGCCGCGGCTGGGCCTTGGCCGGGTCGAACAGGCAGGACCGCTCGGCGGCGAAGCCCTTGCTGGTCAGCTCGCGGACGGGCACCCCGGGCACGTCGCCGACGTAGCGGTTGCGGTCGGCGAACGCGGTCGCGGACGCCTCGCTGAACCGGTGCAGGTAGTCGGCGTTGCTGACCTCGGAGGTCTTCAGCCCGGTGCGCTGCTCGTAGTCCCTCATGAGGTTGAGGATCTCGGCGATGGCGATGCCGCCCGAGCTCGGGATGGGCATGCCGTAGACGTCGAGGCCCTTGTAGGTGGAGTGGACCGGCGCCTTCTGCAGCGCCTCGTAGGCCGCGAGGTCCTTGCCGGTCAGCTGCCCGCCCATCACGCTGACGCCGGCGGCGGTGTGCGGGGCGCGGCTCTCAGCGACGATGTCCTTGCCGATCGCGCCGCGGTAGACCGCGTTGACCCCCTTGCGGCGCAGCTCGGCGTAGGCCTTGGCCATGTCGGGGTTGCGGAAGACCGAGCCCACGGCCGGGGGCTTGCCGCCGGGCAGGAACACCTTGGCCGTGGCGGGGAACTTCGCGAAGCGCTCGGCGTTCTGCGCCGTCTGGTCGTGGTAGGTCTGGTCGACCGTGAAGCCCCTGGCCGCGAGGCGCTGCGCGGGCTCGAGCAGGTCGGACAGCCGCCGGGTGCCGAAGGTGCGGGCGGCGACGTCCCAGAGGGCCGGGGTGCCGGGGACGCCGACCGAGAGCCCGGAGCTGACGACCGTGTTGAAGTCCATCGCGGTGCCGTCGGCCTTGGTGAACGTGGTGGGGGTGAACGTCCTGGGCGCGGTCTCGCGGCCGTCGACCGTGCGCACCCGGTGCGTGCGGGCGTCGTAGTAGACGAGGAAGCCGCCGCCGCCGATGCCGGAGCTGAAGGGCTCGGTCACGCCGAGGGCGGCTGCCGTGGCCACGGCCGCGTCGGCGGCGTTGCCGCCCCGGGCGAGGACGTCGATGCCGACCTGGCTGGCGTCACGGTCGACCGAGGCGACGGCGCCACCGCTGCCGGTCATCACCGGGACCTTGGGCAGCGCGCTCCCGGCGCTCTGGCGGCCGTGGTCGTCGTGACGGCCGCCCGCGGCGCCGGACGCCGACGCCGTGCCCGGCAGAGCAAGCGGGACGGCCAGGCCGGAGACGGCCAGTCCCGCGACGACGGTCCTGCGGAGTACGCGACGGTGGTGGGTCATGGACGGGGACGGTACGCCGGGCTCCGTGACCCCGCCACGCGAAACCGGCGCGGCTGCTCAGATGAGGGCGGTGGTCCCGTCGGCGACCAGGACCGCCGGCCCGGCGAGCTCGACCTGCTGGCCGGGCAGCGCCCGGACGCGCAGGGTGCCGCCGGGGACGTCGACGCGCCATACGTCGGCGTCGGCGCTCTCCCCGGCCCACCAGCGGGTGGCGAGCGCGGCGGCCGCGGCGCCCGTGCCACACGAGCGGGTCTCCCCCACACCCCGCTCGTGCACCCGCATGGACAGGTGCCCGTCGCCGAGCGGCCGGACGAACTCGACGTTGGTGCCGAGCGGCGGCTGCGGGTTGATCTCCGGCGCCCGGGTGAGGTCGAGCCCGGCGAGGTCGGCCGAGTCGGGCAGCGCGACCACGGTGTGCGGGTTGCCGAGGTCGAGGCTGAGCCCGGGCATGGGGTCGTGGCCGGCGACCTTGACGAGGGCGTCGTAGCCGTTGGCGCGGGCGCCGTCAGGGTCGCTGATCCGCCAGTCGCCGAGGTTGACCGCGATGAGGCCGTCCTCGAAGCGGACGAGCTTGAGGCCGGCGCGGGTCGCGATCTCGAACTCGTCGGCGGTCTCGAGTCCCTCACGCCGCAGGTACGCCGCGAAGACCCGCGTGCCGTTGCCGCACATCTCGGCGGCGCTGCCGTCGGCGTTGCGGTAGTCCATGAACCACCGCGCGGTGGCGGCCTGGGCGCGCACGTGCGCCTCGACGGCGGCCTGCGTGGGGACGACGCGGATGACGCCGTCACCGCCGATGCCGGCGCGGCGGTCGGCCAGCAGCCGCACCTGCTCGACGGTCAGGTCGCGGGTGGCATCGAGGTCGGGCACGAGGACGAAGTCGTTCTCGGTGCCGTGCCCCTTGGTGAAGTGGAGGCCGCCGGTGTCAGTCATCGCCGTCATTGTGCTCTACGAGGCGGTGAGCACGCCCAGCGCCGCCTCGACCAGGTGCGGGTCGTCGTACGCGAGCCAGTGGGTGCGCGGGTCGGCGCGGAACCACTTCTCCTGCCGCCGGGCGAACCGCCGGGTCGCGGTGATGGTGTCCTCGACGGCCTCGGCCGCGCTCAGCCGCCCGTCCAGGTGCGCCAGCGCCTGGCTGTAGCCCAGGGCCTTGGCGGCGGTGCGACCCTCGCGCAGCCCTTCGGCGTCCAGGCGGGCGACCTCCTCCAGCAGGCCGACGTCCCACATGTGGTGCACCCGCGTGGCGATCCGCTCGTCCAGCTCGGGCCGGGGCACGGCGAGGCCGATCGTCACGGTGGGCACGAGGTGCTCGCGCGTGGGCAGGGTCGCCGAGAACGGCCGCCCGGTGAGCTCGATCACCTCCAGAGCCCGCACGATCCGCCGGCCGTTGTTGGCCTGGATGGCGCTCGCGGCCTGGGGGTCCAGGGCGGTCAGCCGCTCGCGCAGCCGGTCGACGCCAAGGTCCTCGAGCGCCTGCTGCAGCGCTGCCCGTACGGCGGGGTCGGTGGGCGGGATCTCCAGCCGGTCCACGGCGGCGCGGACGTAGAGGCCGGAGCCGCCGACCAGCAGCGGCACGCGTCCGCGTGCCCGGATCGCGGCCAGGTCCGTCCGGGCCTCCCGCTGGTACGCCGCGACGCTGGCCTCCTCACGGACGTCCAGTACGTCGAGCTGGTGGTGCGGGATGCCCCGGCGCTCGGGCACGGACAGCTTGGCCGTGCCGATGTCCATGCCGCGGTAGAGCTGCATCGCGTCGGCGTTGACCACCTCCCCGCCGAGCCGCTCCGCCAGGGCCAGCGCCAGGTCCGACTTGCCGCTGGCCGTCGGGCCGACCACGGCGACCACGGGGAGCCGGTGCGGGTGGCCGTCCTGGAACGCGTCGTCGGCCCGGTCCTGCGCGGCTGCTCGTCGGGCTCGGTCTGCTCGTCGGCTCCCTGCTGCGCGCCGGTCTGCTCGTCATCGTGCTCGTCGGTCCCGGTCGGCGGCTGCAGCACAGGTGAGAGTCTCCCAGACGGCCGGCTCCCCGGCCGCAGGCGCCGGGCTGCGGGCGCCGGGCTGCCCGTCGGTAGGTTGGTTCCCGCACGGACCCCCCGGGTAGGACGCTGGTGTCCACCCGGTCGCCGAAGCCACGAGAAGGAGCACGACATGAGCGAGACCGACAGCCAGGACGCCGAGCGCACCGAGGCCCTGCGCGCGGCCGCAGAGCGGGGCGACGTGGGCCCGGGCGGCGGCACCGCCGGCCCCGACGCCGACTCCGGCGGCCTGCTCCCCGACGCGGGCGAGTCCAACACCGGTGGCGAGCAGAAGACCGACCCCGACGTCTCGGGCGAGTCGACCGACCCGGAGTAGCCCCGTTCGCCGCCGCTTCGACGGAGCGGGAGCACGAAGAGAGCCCCACAGGCCAGCGGCCTGTGGGGCTCTCCGGCTGTTCCGGGGGACGCCATGGCACTTCGCCTGCCGTCGGCGGCAGCACGCGAGGGATCTACCCGCGGCGGCGGGCAGGGCGCCACAGCGCCACGGTCCAGCCCACGCCGTACGGGGCGCCGTGGTGCAGCACCGCTCCGGTCCAGGCCTGACCGGCCGCGGCCGCGGACAGCAGCGGCCACAGCAGCGGGCCCGTCGCGGACAGCTCGAGGCCCAGGGCCGGGTCGAGCGCGCGCAAGGCCGCCGGGTCGCCAGCGGCCAGCGCGGCGTTGACGGCGTCCTCGTAGGCGCCGGCCCGCGAGTCCTCGGCGCGTGGCGCCTTGGGGCCGTGGCAGGCGGCCCCGTCGGCCATCAGCAGCAGCGCGATCGGCGTGTCCGCGCCGGCCAGCTCGGCGCCGAGGGCCGCTCCGGACGCCGCGTCGGTGGTCACCCAGCGGGCCCCGGACCACAGCCGGTCCGCCGCGTCCGACCGCCCGGTGACCCGGCTGGCGAGGTAGCGCCCGACCAGCAGGGCCGTCGGCAGGGACCCGGTCGTCTCGTCCGGCGCGCCGGGCAGGGCGGGGAGGTCGACCTCCAGGCCGAACTCGCCGAACCCGACCGGCCCGGCCGCGCGGTGCTCGCGGTGGCCGCTCGACCGCGCGAGCTCCTCCAGCCGCCGCGGCTCGCCCGACCTCCGGCCTGCCCGCCTCCGGCTTGCCCGCCTCCGCCTCGCCGGGAGCGACGACGACGATCTGCCCGCGGGTGCCGGTGACGTCCTCCGCCGCCTGCAGCTCGCCCGCCAGCGCGGTGAGGGCCGTGTCGGCCGCCGTCCGGATGTCGTCGAGCTCGTGGGCCGCGCGCCCCATCAGCTCGGGCACGAACGCCGGCGGCGCAGGCACGATGGCGGCGGCGGCGAGCATCGGCGTCAGCCGCAGGCGAGCGGCGTCGAGGGCACGGGCGCCGGCCGTCCGACCGACGGCATGCCGAGGGTGACTGCGGGGCGCCCCGGCTGGGCTGCGTCCTGCAGGGCCGCCCAGGCGTCGCCCCCGCGGGTGCGGCGCACGGCGTAGACCCCGCCCTGGAGGCCGGAGTCGGCGACGAGGTGGTGCGGCGCGCCGTAGGTGACGGCGACCTCGACCACGTCGCCGGGGCGTGGCACGGCAGCCCCCTCGGGCACCGCGAAGTGCACCAGCCGGTTGTCGCGGGCGCGCCCGGAGAGGCGTGCGGTGGCGGCGTCCTTGCGGCCCTCACCCTGGGCGACCAGCACCTCGACGGTGCGGCCCTCCAGCCGGCGGTTCCCGGCCCAGGACACCTCCTCCTGCACGGCGAGCAGCCGCTCGTAGCGGTGCCTGCACCACGGCCTTGGGGACCTGGTCGTCCATGGTGGCCGCCGGCGTGCCGGGCCGGATGGAGTACTGGAAGGTGAAGGCGCTGGCGAACCGGGAGGCCCGCACGACCTCCAGCGTCTGCTCGAAGTCCTCCTCGGTCTCGCCGGGGAAACCGACGATGAGGTCGGTGGTGATCGCCGCGTCGGGGATCTGCTCGCGGACCTTGTCCAGGATGCCCAGGAACCTGGTGCTGCGGTAGGAGCGGCGCATCGCCTTCAGGACCCGGTCGGACCCGGCCTGCAGCGGCATGTGCAGGCTCGGCATGACGTTCGGCGTCTCGGCCATCGCGGCGATGACGTCGTCGGTGAACGCGGCCGGGTGCGGGCTGGTGAAGCGCACCCGCTCCAGGCCCTCGATCTCGCCGCAGGCGCGCAGCAGCTTGCCGAAGGCCAGCCGGTCGCCGAACTCGACGCCGTAGGTGTTGACGTTCTGCCCGAGCAGGGTCACCTCCACCACGCCCTGGGCGACGAGGGCCTCCACCTCGGCGAGGATGTCGCCGGGGCGGCGGTCCATCTCCTTGCCGCGCAGCGCGGGGACGATGCAGAACGTGCAGGTGTTGTTGCAGCCCACCGAGATCGACACCCAGGCGCTGTAGGCGGAGTCGCGGCGGGTGGGCAGCGTGGACGGGAAGACGTCCAGGCTCTCGAGGATCTCGACCTCGGCGCGCCGGTTGTGCGCGGCCCGGTCGAGCAGGGCCGGCAGGGAGCCGATGTTGTGGGTGCCGAAGACCACGTCGACCCACGGAGCCTTGTCCACGATGGTGGAGCGGTCCTTCTGCGCCAGGCAGCCACCCACCGCGATCTGCATCCCGGGGAACTTGTCCTTGACCGGCCGCAGCCGGCCGAGGTTGCCGTAGAGCTTGTTGTCGGCGTTCTCCCGGACGGCGCAGGTGTTGAACACCACGACATCCGGCGCCTCGGGCGGGGTCGGCAGGCTGGCGGCGTCGACGTAGCCGGCCGACTCGAGCATGCCCGAGAGTCGCTCGGAGTCGTGGACGTTCATCTGGCACCCGTAGGTGCGCACCTCATAGGTCTTCATCGCATCGCAAGGGTACGCGGTCGAGCACGGCAGCCCCCTAGTCAGGCTGGTGCTCGGGGGCCTCGGCGATCGCCTCACGGATCACCGCGAACGAGGTCGAGGAGGAGTAGCCCTTGCGGGCCAGCATCCCGGCCAGCCGGCGGGTCTGCACCTCGGCGGTCAGCCCGTGCATGGAGCGCAGCTTCTTGGCGACGAGGGCGCGGGCGCGCTCACGCTCGGACTCCTCGTCGATCCCCTCGAGGGTCTCGGCGGCCAGCTCGGGGTCGATCCCCTTGGTGTGCAGCTCGCGCGCCAGGGCCCGCCGAGCCAGCCCGCGCCCGGCCTGCTGGGAGCGCACCAGCATCTGGGCGTAGGCCTCGTCGTCGACCAGACCCACGTCGGTCAGCCGGTCGAGGACGGCAGCGGCGACGTCGTCGGGGCAGTCCCGCTGGCGGAGCTTGTCCTCCAGCTGGGCCCGGCTGCGCGGCGCCATCGTCAGCTGGCGCAGCACGATCTGGCGGGCGACGTCGTGCGGGTCCGGCTCCCGGTCCTGCTGTGCGGGATCGGGAGCCGGGGCCGCGGCGTCGGAACGCTGTCGAGCCATCGGCTCAGAAGTCGACCGGCACGTCCGGCAGCGCCGCGGCCGGCTTGTCGACCTGCGGCCCGACGCCGAGCTTCTCCTTGATCTTCTTCTCCAGCTCGTCGGCGAGGTCGGGGTTGTCGCGCAGGAACGAGCGCGCGTTCTCCTTGCCCTGGCCGAGCTGGTCGCCGTCGTAGGTGTACCAGGCGCCGGCCTTGCGGACGAAGCCGTGCTCGACGCCCATGTCGATCAGGCCACCCTCGCGGGAGATGCCCTGGCCGTAGATGATGTCGAACTCGGCCTGCTTGAACGGCGGGGACACCTTGTTCTTGACGACCTTGACGCGGGTGCGGTTGCCGACCGCGTCGGTGCCGTCCTTGAGCGTCTCGATGCGCCGCACGTCGAGCCGGACCGAGGCGTAGAACTTCAGCGCCTTGCCACCGGTCGTGGTCTCGGGCGAGCCGAACATGACGCCGATCTTCTCGCGGAGCTGGTTGATGAAGATCGCGGTGGTGCCGGTGCTGCTGATCGTCGCCGGTCAGCTTGCGCAGGGCCTGGGACATCAGGCGGGCCTGCAGGCCGACGTGGCTGTCACCCATCTCGCCCTCGATCTCGGCGCGGGGCACGAGGGCCGCGACCGAGTCGACCACGATGATGTCGATCGCGCCGGAGCGGATCAGCATGTCGGCGATCTCCAGCGCCTGCTCACCGGTGTCGGGCTGGCTGACGAGCAGGGCGTCGGTGTCGACCCCCAGCTTGGCGGCGTAGGACGGGTCGAGCGCGTGCTCGGCGTCGATGAACGCCGCGATGCCACCGGCCTTCTGGGCGTTGGCCACGGCGTGCAGGGCGACGGTCGTCTTGCCCGAGCTCTCCGGGCCGTAGATCTCCACGACCCGGCCACGCGGCAGGCCGCCGATGCCGAGGGCCACGTCGAGCGCGATCGAGCCCGTCGGGATGACATCGATCGGGGGACGCGTGTCGTCACCCAGGCGCATCACCGCGCCCTTGCCGTGCTGCTTCTCGATCTGCGCCATCACCGCATCGAGGGACTTCGTCTTGTCTGCCACAGCAGCCATGCCCACACCTACCGTTTCTCGTGATTGAGGTCCGCCGTCTACCTGCGACCCGCACCAAGTCAGTCCTGATCTTGTTGTCGAGTCAGACGTTAGGAGCGCCCACCGACAAGGCCCTCCCCACAGCCCGGGGACTGTGGACGAGGAGGTGCCGGTGACGACCCCTGTGCACACAGTACCGAACACACGTTCGAGGTACAGGACCGCCGCGCCGAATCCTGTCCGTGCGTGTCCGCCTGCACCCTTCCCACCGCACGCCAGAGACGGCGAAGCCGGCTCAGGACAGCAGCAGCCGCTCGATCCGCCGGGCGGTGCCGACGAAGCCGACCAGCCCCAGCACCGCGAGGTAGAGCACGTGCACGAGCAGCCCCGGCCCCACCTCGCCCAGCATGAGCCCGCGCTCGAGCGCGACCCCGTGGTACAGCGGCGTGAGCCCGGACCAGCCACTGCAGGGCGTCCGGATAGGTCGACAGCGGGAAGAACGTCGCCGAGAACAGGAACATCGGCTGGATCGCCAGGGTGACGTAGTCGAAGTCGACCCACGAGCGCATGAACGTGGTCGCGAACATGCCGACCGCGGAGAACGCGAACCCGATGAAGGTCGCCGCCGGGACCGCGAGCAGCGCCCACCACGAGTGGACCGTCCCGGCCAGCCAGGCGACCAGCAGGAACGCCGAGGAGTAGAGCGTGCCCGCGCAGCAGCGCCCACGAGATCTCCCCGACGGCCACGTCGCGGGGCCCGAGCGGCGTCGCGAGCACCGAGTCGTAGAGCCGGGCGTACTTCAGCTTGAAGAACACGTTGAAGGTCGAGTCGAAGACGGCACCGTTCATCGCCGAGGACGCCAGCAGCGCCGGCGCCACGAACGCCGCGTAGGGCACGACGGCACCGCCGTCGGTCGTCACCGTCCGGATCAGCGCGCCCAGGCCGATGCCGAGCGAGAAGAGGTAGAACACCGGCTCGGCGAAGCCGGTGATGATCGCGATCCAGCCGTGCCGGAACGCCATGACGTTGCGCTCCACCAGGATCCGGGCCATGCCAGCGCCGGCCGGGACCGGCAGCAGCCGCGCGAGCCGCGACGCCCGGGTGGCCGGCGGCGCGGCCGGCAGCCGTGTGCGGGTCGTCATACGACCAGCCTGCGGTGGAACGTGCGCAGCGCGAGCCACCCACCGACGGCGATGAACGCCAGGAGCACCAGCACGTGCAGGCCCACCCGAGCCAGGTCGGGTGAGCCCAGGGCCAGCTCGCGGTTGGCGTCGACGCCGTGCCAGAGCGGGGTCAGCCACGCCACCGGACGCAGCACCGGCGGCAGCTGCCCGACCGGGAAGAAGATGCCGGAGAAGAGGAACAGCGGGGTGATGACGAACCGGAAGAGGATGTTGAAGCCGCCGTCGCCCTCCTGCGTGGCCGAGAACGCGAAGATCGGCACGGTGAAGGCGAGGCCGACCAGCACGGTGACCGGCAGGCAGAGCAGCACCCACCACGAGGGGAACGCCCCGAAGGCGGCCGACACGGCCATGAAGATCGCGGTCGCGCCGGCGATCTGGGCCCCGACGTAGGTGATGTGCCCGACCAGGATGTCCCGGACGCCGATGGGCGTGGCGAGCATGGCGTGGTACTTCCTGTCCCAGCGGATGGCCCCCAGCACCTGGTAGGTCGACTCCCCCACCGCGACCCACATGGCCTGGGCGGCGAGGATTCCCGGCACGACGTACTGCAGGTAGGGGACGCCGGCGACGCCACCGGACGAGCGGTCCACCAGGCTGCCCAGGCCCAGCCCCATCGAGAGCAGGAACAGCAGCGGCGAGAGGAAGCGCGAGGCGATGCTGCCCTTCCAGGTGCGGCGGTAGGCCGTGAGCCAGGCGCCGAACACCGGACGCCAGTGCGACCCCCGGCTGGCAGCGGGCGCCTGCGGGACGTACGGCGACACGGAGGCCACGTCAGTCCACCAGCGTCCGGCCGGTCAGGTGCAGGAACACGTCCTCGAGGGAGGACCGGCGCACCAGCGAGGACAGCGGCTCGATGCCGCGGGCGTGGACCGCGGCGGCCGCCTCGTCGCCGTCGTCGGCGTAGACCAGGAGCCGGTCGGGCAGCACCTCCAGCCGCTTGCCGATGCCGGCGAGGGCGTCGGCGTGGTGGCCGTGGTCGTCGGTGTCGAACCGCAGCTCGAGCACCTCGCGGGTGGAGTAGTCGGCGACCAGCGAGCGCGGTGACCCCTCGGCGACGATCCGGCCGTGGTCCATGACCACGAGCCGGTCGCACAGCTGCTCGGCCTCGTCCATGTAGTGGGTGGTGATGACCAGGGTGACGCCCTGTCGCTTGAGCCGGAACAGCCGGTCCCAGAGCACGTGCCGGGCCTGCGGGTCCAGGCCGGTGGTCGGCTCGTCCAGCAGCAGGATCTCGGGCCGGTTGATCAGGGAGCGCGCGATCGTCAGCCGGCGCTTCATGCCGCCCGACAGCGGCTCGACCCGGGAGCCGGCACGATCGGTGAGCTGGGCGAACTCCAGCAGCTCGGCGGCCCGCGCCCGCACCTCGCGACGGGACAGGCCGAAGTAGCGGCCGTAGATCCAGAGGTTCTCCTCGACCGTGAGCTCCTCGTCGAGGGTGTCCCGCTGCGGGACGACCCCGAGGCGCGCGCGGATCTGCGGCCCGTGCGTGGCAGGGTCGAGCCCGAACAGCCGCAGCTCGCCGCCGGTGGACGGCGACACGCAGCCGATCATCTTCATCGTCGAGGACTTGCCGGCGCCGTTGGGGCCGAGGAAGCCGAACGCCTCACCCGGCCGGACGGCGAAGTCGATGCCGTCGACGGCGGCGAACGCGCCGAAGGCCTTGGTCAGCCCGCGGGCGCTGATCAGCGCGTCGTCGCTCCTGGGGTCCACGCCACGCACGCTATCGACGACTGCCGACACCGGTCGACCCGGTTGTTGCGCAGGCGGGCCTACCGGTCCCGGCGCTCGCGAGGCGGGGGCTCCTTGCCCAGCCAGCGTTCCTGCGGGACGTCCATGTCCCGGCACAGCGCGAGCCACACCTCGCGCGGCGCCGCGCCGGCATCCAGGGCGGCCTGCGGTGAGCGGTTGCCGAGGGCGCCGACCACGTGGTCCCGGGCCAGGGACCGGGCGTAGGCAGGGCCGAACTCGTCGTCCATCAGCTGCCAGAAGTGACTGAGCCGCACCCGAGGAGTTTTCCACACGGCGTACGCCGGCGGCTCAGGTGGCCCGACCGCCTCGGGTGCGGGGTGCCCCCAGCGGCGCGGAGGGCGTCTGTCGGTGGGAGGTGACAGTCTGGGGCGACCATGACAGCTGACGTCCTCGACCGGTTCTCCGCCGCCACGCGCGAGTGGTTCCGCGGCTCGTTCGCCGCGCCCACCACGGCCCAGGCCGGGGCCTGGGACGCGATCAGCTCCGGCGACCACACCCTGGTGGTGGCACCCACCGGCTCGGGCAAGACGCTCTCGGCGTTCCTGTGGGCCCTGGACCGGTTGGCCTCCACTCCCCCGCCGGCGGAGGCGCTGCACCGGTGCCGCGTGCTCTACATCTCCCCGATGAAGGCCCTCGCCGTCGACGTCGAGCGCAACCTGCGCTCGCCGCTGGTCGGCATCGGCCACGCGGCGGCCCGGCTCGGTCTCGAGCCGCCGGACGTCAGCGTCGCGGTCCGCTCGGGCGACACCTCACCGGCCGACCGCCGGCTCTTCGCCCGCCGGCCCAGCGACGTGCTGATCACGACGCCGGAGTCCCTGTTCCTCCTGCTCACCTCCAAGGCCCGCGAGTCGCTGGCCGGGGTCGAGACGGTGATCCTCGACGAGGTGCACGCCGTCGCGGGCACCAAGCGCGGGGCCCACCTGGCGCTCAGCCTCGAGCGCCTGGACGCCCTGCTCGAGCGGCCGGCCCAGCGGGTCGGGCTCTCGGCGACGGTCCGGCCGGTGGAGGAGGTGGCCCGGTTCCTCGCCGGCGGGCGGCCGGTCACGGTGGTGCAGCCGCCGTCGACCAAGGAGTGGGACCTCGAGGTCGTCGTGCCGATCGCCGACATGTCGGCCCTCGGCGAGGTCACCGGCGACCTCTCCGGGCCGGCTGCCGGTGCGGAGCGGCGCGCCTCGATCTGGCCGCACGTCGAGGAGCGGATCGTCGACCTGATCGCCGCCCACCGCTCGACGCTCGTGTTCTCCAACTCCCGCCGGCTGGCCGAGCGGCTGACGGCCCGGCTCAACGAGATCTGGGAGGAGCGGCTGGCCGTCGCGGCTGCCGACCGGGAGGACCCGGCCGGCGACGCAGGTTGCCGGCTCGCCGGCCGCCGCGGCTGCGGCGCACACGCCGGCGCAGCTGATGGCCCAGGCCGGCACCAGCCACGGCGCCGCGCCCGTCCTCGCCCGGGCCCACCACGGGTCGGTGAGCAAGGAGCAGCGGGGCCTGATCGAGGACGAGCTCAAGGCCGGTCGGCTGCCGGCCGTCGTGGCGACCAGCTCGCTCGAGCTCGGCATCGACATGGGCGCGATCGACCTGGTCATCCAGGTCGAGTCCCCACCCAGCGTCGCCAGCGGCCTGCAGCGGGTCGGCCGGGCCGGCCACCAGGTCGGCGCCGTGTCCCGCGGCGTGGTCTTCCCCAAGTTCCGCGGCGACCTCGTCCAGACCGCGGTCGTGGTCGACCGGATGCGCGCCGGGGCGATCGAGTCCCTGCACGTGCCGGCCAACCCGGTCGACGTCCTCGCCCAGCAGGTCGTGGCCATGTGCGCCCTCGACGACTGGGACGTCGACGAGCTCGAGTCCCTGGTGCGCCGGGCCACCCCGTTCGCCACGCTCCCCCGCTCGATCCTCGAGTCGGTGCTCGACATGCTCTCCGGCCGCTACCCCAGCGACGAGTTCGCCGAGCTGCGGCCGCGGATCGTCTGGGACCGGCTGGGCAACACCCTCACCGGCCGGCCCGGTGCGCAGCGCCTCGCGGTGACCAGTGGTGGCACGATCCCCGACCGGGGGCTCTACGCCGTGTTCCTCGCCACCGGCGAGGGGTCGGGCCGCCGGGTCGGCGAGCTCGACGAGGAGATGGTCTACGAGTCCCGTGTCGGCGACGTGTTCACCCTCGGCTCGTCGTCGTGGCGGATCGAGGACATCACCCACGACCGGGTCCTGGTCACGCCGGCGCCGGGACAGCCCGGCAAGCTGCCGTTCTGGCACGGCGACGCGCTGGGCCGTCCGGCCGAGCTCGGTCGTGCCGTGGGCGAGTTCGTCCGCGAGCTGGTGGCCCTCAAACCCGCGGCGGCCCGCGAGCGCGTCCGGGCCACCGGTCTGGACGAGTGGGCTGCGGACAACCTGATCACCTACCTCGAGGAGCAGCGGGAGGCCACCCGGCACGTGCCGGACGACCGCACGATCGTCGTCGAGCGGTTCCGCGACGAGCTCGGCGACTGGCGGGTCGCGGTGCACTCGCCGTACGGCGCACAGGTGCACGCGCCGTGGGCGCTGTGCGTGTCGGCACGCATGCGGGAGCGGTTCGGCGTCGACGTCCAGGCCATGCACGGCGACGACGGCATCGTCCTGCGCCTGCCCGACCTCGAGTTCGACGACGCGGGCGCCGGAGCCGAGGCCGAGCTGATGTCCCTCATCGCCCTCGAGCCCGAGGACGTGCACGACCTGGTCACCCGCGAGATCGGCGGGTCGGCGCTCTTTGCGTCACGGTTCCGCGAGTGCGCGGCCCGGGCGCTGCTGCTGCCACGACGACGCCCCGACCGGCGCCAGGCGCTCTGGCAGCAGCGGCAGCGCTCGGCCCAGCTGCTGGAGGTCGCCAGCAAGTACGCCTCCTTCCCGATCATCCTGGAGACCGTGCGCGAGTGCGTCCAGGACGTCTTCGACGTGCCGGGCCTGTCCGAGCTGATGCAGCGGATCGGGTCCCGGGCGGTGCGCCTGGTCGAGGTCGAGACCCCGACGCCGTCACCGTTCGCCCGGAGCCTGATGTTCGGCTACGTCGCCCAGTTCCTCTACGAGGGCGACTCGCCGCTGGCCGAGCGGCGCGCGGCCGCCCTCTCGCTCGACCCCACGCTGCTGGCCGAGCTCCTCGGCCGGGGCGAGGGCGCCGCCCTGCGCGACCTGCTGGACCCCGAGGCCCTCAGCACCACCGAGTCCGAGCTGCAGCGCACGGCGCCGAGCCGTCGCTGCCGTTCCGCCGAGGACGTCGCCGACCTGGTCCGCGTGCTGGGCGCGCTGCCGCACCAGGCGATCGTGGACCGGTGCCTCGAGGGCACCGACGCCAAGGAGGTCTCCGCCTGGCTGGTCGACCTCGAGAGCGACCGGCGGCTGATCCGGGTCCGGGTCGCGGGCCAGGAGCGATGGGCCGCGGTCGAGGACGCCAGCCGGCTTCGGGACGCGCTCGGCACGGCCCTGCCGGTGGGGGTGCCCGAGGTGTTCCTCGAGCCGGTCCCCGACCCCCTCGGCGACCTGGTCGCGCGCTACGCCCGCACCCACGGCCCGTTCACCGCCCACGACGTCGCGGCCTGGTTCGGGCTCGGCCCGGCGGTCGTCACCGACGCCCTGCGCCGGCTCGTCGGCGCCGGGCGGGTGGTCGAGGGCGAGCTGCGACCGATCGAGTCCGGCGGAGGCGTGCACGGCAGCGACTTCTGCGACGCCGAGGTGCTGCGCACGCTGCGGCGCCGCTCGCTGGCGGCGCTGCGGGCCGAGGTCGAGCCGGTGCCGGCCGTCGACCTGGCCCGCTTCCTGCCGGCCTGGCAGGGCGTCGGCGCGGGCCTGCGTGGCACCGAGGGGGTGGTGCGTGCGGTCGAGCAGCTCGCCGGTGCCGTCGTCCCGGCCAGCGCCCTCGAGACGCTGGTGCTGCCCGGACGGGTCGGTGGCTACACCCCGGCCCTGCTGGATGAGCTGACCGCCAGCGGCGAGGTGCTGTGGCGCGGGCACGCCGCCCTGCCCGGCGACGACGGCTGGGTCTCGCTGCACCTCGCCGAGACCGCACACCTGACCCTGCTCGAGCCGTCGGCCGAGCTCGAGCTGACCGTGGCCCACCGCGACGTCCTCGACGCCCTCGGTGGCGGTGGGGCGTTCTTCTTCCGCACGCTCTCCGACGCGGTCGGCAGCACCGACGACCAGGGCCTCACCCAGACGCTGTGGGACCTGGTCTGGTCGGGGCACGTCAGCAACGACACGTTGACGCCGCTGCGGGCCCTGCTCGCCGGCGGCCGCACGGCGCACAAGCCACGCCGGTCGGCACCTCGCGCCACGCGCTACTCCGGCCGGGCCTCGACGCTGGGGGCGCTGTCCGGGCGACGGCCCGGCACCGGCCGGCCCCCGATGCCCTCCCGCAGCGGTCCACCGACCGCGGCCGGGCGCTGGTCCCTGCTCCCGCCGACCGAGACCGATGCGACCGTGCGCTCCTACGCCACTGCGGAGGTGCTGCTCGACCGCTACGGGGTGGTGACCCGCGGGTCGGTCGTGGCCGAGGGCGTCGCCGGAGGCTTCGCCGGGGTCTACCGGGTGCTGGCCGCCGCCGAGGAGTCCGGGCGCGTGCGCCGCGGCTACTTCGTCGAGGGCCTCGGGGCGGCGCAGTTCGCGACCGGTGGGGCCGTCGACCGGCTCCGGGCCCAGAGCCGCCCGCTGCCCGGGTCCCGCGACGAGGACCTGGACCTGCCGGCCCCGCCCCGACTTCCGGGACGGCCCGGCACAGCGCGCGCCACGGACCGGGCCCGGGCCCTGGTGCTGGCCGCCTCCGACCCCGCCAACGCCTACGGGGCGGCCCTGCCCTGGCCCGAACGTGACGGCGAGGCGGCCGGTCACCGCCCCGGCCGCAAGGCCGGCGCGCTGGTCGTGCTCGTCGACGGGGCGCTGACGCTCTACGTCGAGCGTGGCGGCAAGACGTTGCTGTCCTGGACCGACGAGCCGGCGCCGCTGCAGTCCGCGGCGGACGCGCTCGCACTCGCGGTCCGCGAGGGGGCCCTGGGCAAGATCACCGTGGAGAAGGCCGACGGTGGCTCCGTCCTCGGCTCCGGCCACCCCCTGGCCGCCGCCTTGGCCGAAGCCGGGTTCCATGCCACCCCGCGCGGACTGCGGCTACGCCGGTGACCGGCTCGACCCGCACGACCCGCACGAGCGGCGCGGAGGTGGAGCGTGCCTGAGGGCGACACCGTCTGGCGCACCGCGCACCGGCTCGACCAGGCCCTGGCCGGTCGCGTCCTGACCGTCAGCGACCTGCGCTGGCCGTCGCTGGCCACCGTCGACCTGCGCGGGGCCACCACGACCGAGGTCCTCGCCCGCGGCAAGCACGTGCTGCAGCGGCTGGACTCCGGCCTCACCCTGCACAGCCACCTGCGCATGGACGGCCAGTGGCGGGTGGCGGCCACCGACAAGGTCACCGCCGGCGAGCTGCGCCAGGACCGCATCAGGGCCGTCGTCGGCACCGGCGAGTGGACCTGCATCGGCACCCGGCTCGGCATGCTGGACCTCGTGGCCACGGCGGACGAGGGCACCCTGGTCGGTCATCTCGGCCCGGATCTGCTCGGACCGGACTGGGACCTGTCCACGGCCCTGGCCAACCTTCGGCGCGACCCGCAGCGAGCCATCGGCGAGGCGCTGCTGGACCAGCGGCTGCTGGCCGGCATCGGGACGCTGTACGACGCCGAGTCGCTGTTCCTCCAGCGGATCCACCCGTGGACGCCGGTCGGCGACCTCGACGACTCGGCCCTCGAGCACCTGGTCGAGCGTGCTCACCGGCTGCTCCACGTCAACGCCGGCCGCGCGGTCCAGAGCACCACCGGCAACCTCCGACCCGGCGAGACGGCCTACGTCCATGCCCGCTCCGGCCGACCGTGCCGGCGCTGCGGCTCCGGCATCCGGGTCGCGATGATCGGGCAGGCCCCCCAGGAACGCACGATGTTCTACTGCCCGGCCTGCCAGGGCGGCCTCGGGCCGACCGATGACGGTCGGCCCCAGCGACCGATGGGCTCCACCGGCGGCGGCAGGCAGGCGAGCCGGGTGCGCCAGGGTCCGGGTGGCCGCTCGCCCGGTTACCGCCCCTCGAGGTAGGTCTGCGTGCGCACGCCCGGACAGGTCAGGCGGCGGAGGCGGAGACCAGCGTGGTGCCGCGGTGGCCGACCGGCAGGGACACCGGCTGCGTGAGCGCCTCGGTCTCGGCCACGCGGTCGGACACGTCGCTGAGCATCTCGGACAGGGGCAGGTTCAGGGCGCCGCAGATCGAGGCCAGCAGCTCGGAGGAGGCTTCCTTCTCGCCCCGCTCGACCTCGCTGAGGTAGCCCAGCGACACGGACGCGGACGCGGACACCTCGCGCAGGGTGCGCCCCTGCGACTGGCGCTGCTCACGGAGCACGTCACCGAGTTCACGACGAAGCAGGATCATGACGCCTCCTCTGCAGCATCTCGAGCCGGATCATTGAAACCAACGGTACCCCCCAGCACCGACATCGCGCCCGGCGGTTGCCCTTCACGGACGCGTAGCGGTCAACCGGTTGAGCGGTCAACTTCTTCCCCGACGGACAGGTCGAGCATCTCACCGAGCAGCCGCAGGACGGCGAGGACGCTCTGGGCCCGGATCGAGGCCCGGTCCCCGCGCAGGTCCAGGACCTGCACCCGGCTGGTGCCGGGCCCGGCCACGGCGACGAACACCCGGCCGACGGGCTTGCCCTCCGCGGGGTCCGGCCCGGCGACCCCCGTGGTGGCCAGTCCGTAGTCGGCGTCCAGGACCGCACGCGTCCCGGCGGCCATCTGCTCGGCCACCGACGCATCCACCGCGCCGGCGCGCGCCAGCAGCTCCGGGTCGACCCCGAGCACCGACGCCTTGGCGTCGGTGCTGTACGACACGACCCCGCCGCGGACGACGACCGAGGCGCCCGGCACCCCGGTCAAGGCGGCGCTGACCAGCCCGCCGGTCAGCGACTCCGCCGTGGCCACGGTCGCCGCGCGGGCGGTGAGCTCGGCCACCAGGGTCGCTGCGGCCGCCTGGACCTCTCCCTGCACACGAGCCGGGGCCTCGGGCCCGGTCGGGGTCATGTCGCCGGTTCCTGCCCGCGACGGTCGCCAGCGTCCACTGCGTCCACCGGATCCACCGCCCGCGCTGCCGGTGGCGTCGCCGATGTGGTCGAGGTGGCGCTCGGGTCGACCGGCACCCCGGTCCGCGCCCTGTCGCCCGCCGTCGCCGCCTCGGGCGTCGTCCCCGCCGTGGACGGGGCCCCTGCCGCGGCAGCCTCCCCCGCGGACGGTCCCGTCGCCGCGAGACGCGCGGCCCGACGGGCCTGCTTGGCCCTGGCGCGGGGACTGGTCCGGCGCAGCGTACGGGCGCGGACCACGTAGTCGACCCCGGTGACCACGGTGACCACGACCGCAGCGGCCATGACCACCTCGGCGGCGACGTGCCACGCGCCGGCCAGCGGCAGCACGTAGAGCCCGATCGCCAGGGCCTGCAGCACCGTCTTGACCTTGCCGCCGCGGCTGGCCGGCATGACCCCGTGCCGGATCACCACGAAGCGCATCGCCGTGATGCCGACCTCGCGGACCAGCACCACCAGGGTCACCCACCACGGCAGCTCACCGAGGATGGACAGCCCGACGAGCGCCGTACCCATCAGGGCCTTGTCGGCGATCGGGTCGCTGACCTTGCCGAAGTCCGTGACGATCCCGCGGGCGCGGGCGATGTCGCCGTCGATGCGGTCGGTGAGGCTCGCGAGCGCGAACACGCCCGCGGCCAGGATGCGGTAGCGCGTCTCGTGCCCGCCGTCGAACAGCAGCAGCCAGCCGAAGACGGGGACCAGGGCGATCCGCAGGACGGTCAGGGCGTTGGCGATGTTCCAGGCGCTGGCCTGCGCCGGCCGGGAGGAACCCTCGGGCTCCGCCGGCTGCTCACCCGGCCGCGGCTGGTCGCGCCCCTCGCGATCGCCCGACGTCATGCAGGCTCCGCAACCAGGTCGATGCCCTCGGTGCCCACCACCACGGCGGTCACGAGGTCACCGACACGCGGCGCAGCCACGCCGCTCGGGACCTGCACGAGGGTGACGCCGTCGACGTCCGGGCCCTGGTGGGCCGCCCGGCCGGACACCTCGAGGACGCCGTCCTCGTGCTCGACCTCCTCCACGAGCACCTGCACGGTCTCGCCGATGCGCTCCTCGGCCCGCTGCAGGTTCAGCTCCTCCACCAGCGAGCCGATGTGCGCCAGGCGCTCGGCCACGACGGCCTCGGGCAGCTTCTCGCCGTAGCTCTCGGCCTCGGTGCCGTCCTCGTCGGAGTAGCCGAACACCCCCACCACGTCGAGGCGCGCGGCGACGAGGAACGCCTCGAGCTCGGCGAGGTCCTGCTCGGTCTCGCCGGGGAACCCGACGATGACGTTGGACCGGATGCCGGCCAGCGGCGCCCGCTGACGGACGCGGTCGATGCAGGTCGAGGAACGCCTCGCGGGAGCCGAACCGGCGCATCCGGCGCAGCAGCGGCTCGCTGGCGTGCTGGAAGGAGATGTCGAAGTAGGGCACGACCCCCGGGGTCGAGGCCATCACGTCGAGCAGGTCGGGCCGGATCTCGGCCGGCTGCAGGTAGGACACCCGCACCCGCTCGATGCCCGGGACCGCCACCAGCTCGGGCAGCATCGTGTCCAGCAGCCGCAGGTCGCCCAGGTCCTTGCCGTACGACGTGGAGTTCTCGCTGACGAGGAAGATCTCCTTGACGTCGTGCTCCCCCAGCCAGCGGGCCTCGGCCAGCACGTCGGAGGGGCGGCGGGAGACGAACGCGCCGCGGAACATCGGGATGGCGCAGAACGCACACCGGCGGTCGCAGCCGCTGGCGATCTTCAGCGGCGCCCACGGCCGCCCGTCGAGCCGGGCCCGGATGCACCCGCGGCCCGCTCGGCGGGCACCGGCCCCTCGATCGTCGACCGACTCCGGCGCCCGGCTCTCGAGCACGCCGCTCGCGCCGACGGCGCCGGGGGTGTCGGAGGCGGTCGCGCCGCCGTGCCCGGGCAGGGCCACCGAGCCGGCACCCTGCTGGCGCGCGGCGGGCGACAGCGGCAGCAGCCGGCGCCGGTCGGACGGCACGTGCGAGGCGGGCTTGTGCCCGTCCAGGATGGAGGCGAGGTGGCTGGACATGTCGACGTAGGAGTCGAACCCGAGCACCGCGTCGGCCTCGGGCAGCTGGGAGGCGAGCTGCTCGCCGTACCGCTCGGCCAGGCAGCCGACGGCCACGACCGCCCGGGTGCGGCCGCCGTCCTTGAGGTCGGAGGCCTCCAGCAGCGCGTCGATCGAGTCCTTCTTGGCCTGCTCGACGAAGCCGCAGGTGTTGACCACGGCGACGTCGGCCTCGGCCGCGTCGTCGACCAGCAGCCACCCCTCGGCGGCGAGCCGGCCGGCCAGCTCCTCGGAGTCGACCTCGTTGCGGGCGCAGCCGAGGGTCACGAGGGCGACGCTGCGGGCAGCACTGGGAAGAGGGGTGGTCGCCGCAGTCATGGCTTCACTGTAGTTGGCGTGCGGTTGAATGGCCGCATGGCCGACGCCCCCACGACCCTTGCCCGCGTGACCGAGCTGCTGCGCCGCAGCCCGCTCGTCGACGGCCACAACGACCTGCCCGTGGGAGGCGCGCACGCAGGCCGGCTACGACTTCGACCGCCTCGACCTGTCCACCCGGCTGACCACCACGCACACCGACCTGCCCCGGCTCCGGGACGGCGGCGTCGGTGCGCAGTTCTGGTCGGTGTGGGTGCCCTCACAGCTGACCGGCGACGCGGCCGTCATCGCCACGCTCGAGCAGGTCGACGCGGTGCACCAGATGACCGCCCGGTACGCCGACCAGCTGGGGTTCGCGCGGACCGCGGACGAGCTCGAGGCGGTGTTCGCCTCCGGGCGGATCGCCTCGCTGATGGGCGCCGAGGGCGGGCACTCGATCGGCTGCTCCCTGGCCACGCTGCGGCTGCTGCACGTGCTCGGCGTCCGGTACATGACCCTGACCCACAACGACAACGTCGCCTGGGCGGACTCCGCGACGGACGAGCCGGTGCACCACGGGCTCTCGCCGTTCGGCGTGGAGGTGGTCCGCGAGATGAACCGGATCGGCATGCTCGTCGACCTCTCGCACGTGTCGGCCGACACCATGCGCGACGCCCTGCGGGTCAGCGAGGTGCCGGTGATGTTCTCGCACTCCTCGGCGCGGGCGGTCTGCGACATGACGCGCAACGTGCCCGACGACGTGCTGGAGACGCTGCGCGACCGCCGTGGCGTGTGCATGGTCACGTTCGTGCCGGAGTTCGTCTCCCCCGAGGCCGCGCGCTGGCGCACGGAGGCCGCCGCGGCTGCGCGGGAGGTCGGCGTCAACCCGACCGACCACCTGGCGTTCGCGGCGTTCACCGCCACGTGGAGCCAGGAGCGGCCCGAAACCGAGTGCGACCATCGACCAGGTCGTCGCCCACGTCGAGCACGTGCGCGAGGTCGCGGGGGTGGACTGCGTCGGCATCGGCGGCGACTACGACGGCACCGACGTCCTGCCGCTCGGCCTGGAGGACGTCAGCGGCTACCCGAGGCTGTTCGCGGCGCTGGCCGACCGCGGATGGTCCGACGCCGACCTCGCCCAGCTGGCCGGCGGCAACGTGCTCCGCGTGATGCGTGAGGCCGAGGCCGGGGCCCGCGAGCTGCAGGCGACGCGCGGGCCGAGCCTCGCGCGGTTCGAGGACCTGGACGGGGTGCCGGCTACGGCCTGAACCGCGCGATGGCGAGGCCGACCAGGCGGGCGACCACGGCGCCACGACCCGTTCAGGCCGGCAGGGGCACCGGCTCGGGCTCCGTCGCGCCGTCCCGGACGCCGGTGAGCACGAGGATGCCCGCGAGCAGCATGGCGCCGGTCATGACGGCGCCCATCGGCACGGCACTGCCGTCGCCGAAGGCGCCGACCAGCGGCGCCGCCACCCCGCCGATGACGAACTGGGCCGCACCGAGCATGGCGGCAGCGGTGCCGGCGGACTCCCCGTGCCGGGTCAGCGCGAGCGCCGGGGTGTTGGGCATGATGCAGCCGGCCGAGGCGATGACGAACCACAGCGGGACCAGCAGCATCGCGAGGCCGCCGGCTCCGCTGAGGGCCCCCGCCAGCAGCACGGCGGAGGCGGCCAGGCCGAGCGCGATGGCGCCGCGCAGGACCCCGCGGGGGCCGAAGCGGGCGACCAGGACCGGGTTGACCTGCGTGGCGAGGACCAGGCCGGCCGAGTTCACCCCGAAGACGACGGCATAGGTGCCCGAGGACAGTCCGTAGACGTTCTGCAGCACGAACGAGGAGCCCGAGATGTAGGAGAACAGCGTCGCGAACGCCAGGCCGCTGATGAGCACCAGCGCGACGAAGGTGCGGTCGCGCAGCAGGCCCCGGTACGTCGCGAGGATGGCTGCCGGGCGCGCCGTACGGCGGCGCTGCTCCGGCAGCGTCTCGCGCAGGCCGAGCACGGCCACCCACAGGAGCACGAACGCGGCGACGGCCAGGACGACGAACACGCCCCGCCAGTTGGTGATCCCGAGCACGAGGCCGCCGATGCTGGGCGCGAGGACCGGCGCGATCCCGGTCACGAGCATCAGCCGGGAGAGCAGCGTGGCGGCCGCCGAGCCGGAGAACAGGTCGCGCACGATGGCCATCGAGACGACGGCGACGGCGGCGGCGGAGAGGCCCTGCAGGAGCCTGGCTCCGGTCAGCAGGGCGATGCTCGGCGCCAGGGCGCAGAGCACGGAGGCGAACAGGTGGCCCACCACGCCGGCGATCAGCGGGCGGCGGCGGCCCACGGCGTCGGAGATCGGGCCGATGACGAGCTGGCCGACGCCCAGGCCGACCAGCATGCCGGTGATCGTGGCCTGCGCCGCCGACTCGGTGGTGGCCAGGTCGGCGGTGAGGTTGGGCAGGGCAGGCAGGTACATGTCGATCGTCAGCGGGCCCAGCGCGGTGAGCGAGCCGAGGACGAGCACCAGCTGCAGGTAGCGCCGCCTCGACAGGGACGAGCCGGGTGCTCCCCCAGCCGCCGTCGGCGTCGTCGTCGTGGACGGCGCTGAGGTCGTCGTCGCGGGCGTCGTCGAGGCTGTCGTCGAGGGTGTCGGCGCGAGCTCGGTGGGGCGAGCCGGGGCGTCGCAGGCTGGTGGGGTCACCCCAACGCGAACCGCGCGCGGGCGCCGCGGTATTCCCCCGGCCGGTTTTCCCTGCCGGTTCTCCCGTCGTCCCCCGGTCGTTCGCTCAGTCGCGCTCGGGGCCCCGGTCGGTGAGGGACCAGGCATCCTCGCCGGCCTCCTCGACCTCCTCGTAGCCCTCGGGCGCGAGCGAGTCGCGGGTCGCCCCGCCGAGGGGGACGCCGGCACCCGCCGGCGCCTGGCCGTCGTACACGGGGTCCGCGTCGGGGACCTCGTCGCCGCGCATCAGCGCCAGCGTCACCGGCAGGTCGTCCGGCTTGACCAGGACGTCGCGGGCCTTGGAGCCCTCGGAGGGGCCGACCACCCCGCGGGACTCCAGCAGGTCCATCAGCCGGCCGGCCTTGGCGAACCCGACCCGCAGCTTGCGCTGGAGCATCGACGTCGAGCCGAACTGCGTCGTGACGACCAGCTCGGTCGCCTGCAGCAGCAGGTCGAGGTCGTCGCCGATGTCGTCGTCCACCTGCTTCTTGGCCGCGACGACGGTGACGTCCTCGCGGTAGCTCGGCTTGAGCTGGTCGGTGACGTGCTTGACCACCTGCTGGATCTCGGACTCGGTGACCCAGGCCCCCTGGACCCGCATCGTCTTCGACGCGCCCATCGGCAGGAACAGCGCGTCACCCTGGCCGATGAGCTTCTCGGCGCCGGGCTGGTCGAGGACGACGCGGGAGTCGGCCAGGGACGACGTCGCGAACGCCATCCGGCTGGGCACGTTGGCCTTGATCAGACCGGTGACCACGTCGACCGACGGGCGCTGGGTCGCCAGCACGAGGTGGATACCGGCCGCCCGGGCCAGCTGGGTGATCCGGACGATCGACTCCTCGACGTCACGCGGGGCCACCATCATCAGGTCGGCCAGCTCGTCGACGATCACCAGCAGGTAGGGGTAGGGGTGCAGGACACGCTCGGACCCCGGCAGCGGCTTGACCTTGCCGGAGCGGACCGCCTTGTTGAAGTCGTCGACGTGCTTGAACCCGAATGCGGCCAGGTCGTCGTAGCGCGTGTCCATCTCGCGGACGACCCACTGCAGCGCCTCGGCGGCCTTCTTGGGGTTGGTGATGATCGGCGTGATGAGGTGCGGCACGCCCTCGTAGGCGGTGAGCTCGACCCGCTTGGGGTCGACCAGGACCATCCGCACCTCATCGGGCGTGGCCCGCATGAGGATCGAGGTGATCATCGAGTTCACGAAGCTGGACTTGCCCGCTCCGGTGGCGCCCGCGACGAGCAGGTGCGGCATCTTGGCCAGGTTGGCGATGACGTAGCCGCCCTCGACGTCCTTGCCGACGCCCATCACCATCGGGTGCTCGTTGCCGCGCGCGGCCTGGCTGCGCAGGACGTCGCCGAGGCTGACCTTCTCGCGGTCGGCGTTGGGGATCTCGATGCCGATCGCGGACTTGCCCGGGATCGGCGACAGGATGCGCACGTCGGCGGAGGCCACGGCGTAGGCGATGTTCTTGGACAGCGCCGTGACCCGCTCGACCTTGATGCCGGGGCCGAGCTCGACCTCGTAGCGGGTGACCGTCGGGCCGCGGGAGAAGCCGGTGACCTGGGCGTCGATGTCGAACTGGTCGAGCACCCCGGTCAGCGACTCCACGACGCGGTCGTTCGCGGCGCTGCGGGTCTTGTGCGGGCTGCCCGGCTCGAGCAGGGCGTTGTCCGGGAGCGTGTAGGTGATGTCGCCGGCGAGCGCGAGCTGCTCGACGCGGGCCGGCAGCGGGGTGGTGGGCGGCGGCTCCAGCCGGGCCTTGACCGCCACGGCCGGCGTCTCCCGCCGCGCCACCGCGTTGACCGGCGGAGCGCCGGAGACGCCGGAGGTCGCGTCGTCCTCGACCGCACCGGAGACCCCGGAGGCACCGGACGTGCCCGATGCGCCGGACGCCCCGGACGCTCCCGGCGCAAGGACGCCGGCGGCCGTCGGGCGCTTCTCCCCCGGGCGGGCGCCGCGTCCACCCCTGGCCCGGGCGACGACGGCGGCCTGCTCGAACGCCTCGTCGCCGGCGAGCCCGCCCTCCTCGGGCGCGCCGCCGCGGCGACGTGTCCGGCGGCGCGGCTCGGCCGCGTCGTCGTCCCGACCCGCGCCCGGCAGGCCGGTGGTGTCGCCGTACCGGGCCCGCTCGCGGGCGGAGCCGTCGTGGTGCAGCAGCAGGTCGCGCGTCTCGCGCAGCCGGGTCGGGATCATGTGGACCGGCGTGGCTGTGATGACCAGCAGGCCGAAGAGGCCGAGCAGGACCAGCAGCGGCACGGCGCCGTAGACCCTGACCGCCGCGACCAGCGGGCTGGAGGCGAGGAAGCCGATGATGCCGCCGGCGTCGCGCATGGCGTCGGCGCCGTCCGGGGGCGAGGGCAGACCGGCGGACAGGTGGACCAGGCCGGCCGCGGAGAACGTGAGGGCGGTGGTGCCGATGCCGATGCGGTGGTTGGACGCCTGGTCCTCGGGGGCGCGCAGCAGGCGCAGCCCCAGCAGCAGGAAGGCGATCGGCAGCGCGAACGCGACCCGGCCCAGCGTCCCGGCGGCCACCGCGTGGATGACGTCGCCCGCGACGCCCTGCAGGCCCCACCACTCGCGGGCGGCGACGACGATGGCCAGGGCGATGAACGCGAAGCCGATGCCGTCGCGGCGGTGCTCGGGCTCGAGGTCGCGGGCCGAGGTGCCGATGCGGCGCACGGTGCCGCCGGCGACGTGCGCCATCCCCATCCAGGTGCCGCGCACGGCACGCAGCGGCAGGGGCAGCCCGCCGCCCCTGGGCTGGGCCTTGGTCGCCCGGGTCGCCCCGCCACGCGGTGCCGGCTTGCGGGACCCCGACGAGCCCCCACGCCCGGCGGCGGGGCGCGAGGACGAGGCGCGTCCGGAGGAGCCGGAGCGCGTGGAGGAGGAAGTCATGCGGGTCGCCACCTTCGCAGGCTACGCGACGGCGCCGCCCGCGCCACGCCTCACACGCAGGGGCAGGGCGCTGTTCCTGCGCCCGCGCCGTCTCACATGGCGAAAACTGCGCGCCCCGGCGAGACGGGCGGCCGCCGATGTCGCTACCTTCGGTGACAGGTCATGAGTGCCAGCGTTCAGCCCCGGCTTGCTGGCCGGCAACCCTCCTCCGCGGTGGGGTGCTCCGGGTGACGACCGGGCCACCCGCCGGACGGCGAGCGGCAAGCGCGGACCACCAGGTCACGGCACCCGCCCGTGGACCCGTTGGTCCTCCAGGACCGACGAGGAGCACCCCCACGATGTCGATCGCCACGCTGAGCCACCAGGCGCACCGCGACCCCTCCCCCGCCGTCCCGGCACCTGCCGCGCCCGCAGGTGGTCACGCGCCGGCGCGCGACCACCTGCGCGCCGTACCGGCGCTGGACCCCGGACCGTTCGCCACGACCCCCCGCACGGTGGCGGAGAACCTGGGCGTGCCGACGCTGCACCGCACGGTCGTGGACTACGCCAACTTCGACCACGCCGCCAGCACCCCGGCGCTGGAGTCGGTCAAGGCGGCGGTCGACGTCGCCCTGCGCACCTACTCCTCGGTCCACCGCGGCAACGGCTACGCCTCCAAGGTCACCTCGGGCTGGTACGAGGAGGCCCGCGCCGAGGTCGGCGCGTTCGTCGGCGCCCGCGCGGAGGACCTGGTCGTCTTCACCCGCAACACCACCGACTCGCTCAACCTCCTCGGCCGCAGCCTGCCCGCGCGACACCACGACGTTCGTCTTCGAGTCCGAGCACCACGCCGCGCTGCTGCCCTGGAACCCGCGCCGCACGGTGCGCCTGCCCGTCCCCGGCAGCGTCGCCGACGCGCTGGCGCTGCTGCGCGACGCGCTCGCGGCCGCCCCCGCCGGCCCGCGGCTGGTCGTCGTCGCCGGCGCCTCGAACGTCACCGGCGAGCTGTGGCCGCTCGAGGAGGTCGTCGCCCTGGCCAGGACGTACGGCGCCCGCGTGGCCCTGGACGCCGCGCAGCTGGCCCCCCACGTCGCCGTCGACATCGACGCCCTCGGCGTGGACTTCGTCGCCTTCTCCGGCCACAAGCTCTACGCCCCCTTCGGTGCCGGGGTGCTCGCCGGACGCGCGGACTGGCTCAACGGCGCGTCGCCGTACCTGCGCGGTGGTGGCGCCACGGCGAAGGTGACGCCCAAGGCCGTCCAGTGGGCCGAGGGCGCGGCCCGCCACGAGGCCGGCAGCCCCAACGTGATCGGCGCGATCGCCCTCGCGGCGGCCTGCGCGACCATCGCGGGGCACCGCGCCGCCGTCGAGGCCCACGAGGACGCGCTGGCCACCCGCCTGCGCCGCGGGCTGGACGCGATCGCCGGCGTGCGCACCTACTCCCTGTTCGGGGAGGACCACCCGCGCGTCGGCGTCGCCACGTTCACCATCGAGGGCCTGGACAGCTCGCTGGTGTCGGCCGCCCTCTCCGCCGAGTACGGCATCGGCGTCCGCGACGGCAAGTTCTGTGCGCATCTGCTGGTCGACGCGCTGCTGGACGACGAGACGCGCCGGCACCGCCGTGCGGGCCAGCGTGGGCCTGGCCAACACCGTCGAGCACGTCGACCGGCTGCTGCACGCGGTCGCCGCGCTGGCCGCCGGCGGGCCGGCCTTCGACTACGAGCGCACCCCCGAGGGCTGGGTCGCGACCGAGGACCCCCGCGACCTGTCGCTGCCGCGCCCCTGGTGAGCTGGCGGGAAGACGCTGGCGGGGATGACGCGGGCGTCGATTTCCCGCCACGGGTGTGGCACCCTGACGGTGTGCTGACCAACGTCGCCGTCGCCGTCCTGCCCCATGTCGCCCCCTTCGAGCTGGGCACCATCTGCGAGGTGTTCGGGATGGACCGCACGGAGATGGGCGTCCCGGCGTTCGACTTCGCGATCTGTGCCGAGCGGCCCGGCGAGCCACTGCCCACCAAGGCCGGCTTCAGCATCACCGCCCCGCACGGCTTCGACCGGCTGGCGGAGGCCGACCTGATCGCCGTGCCTGCGAGCGGCGGCCGCGACTACCCCGAGGCGCTGCTGCAGGCCCTGCGCGACGCCGTCGACCGCGGCGCGTGGGTGCTCAGCGTGTGCTCCGGGGCCGAGGTGCTCGCCGCCTCCGGCATCCTGGACGGCCGCCGTTGCACGACGCACTGGATGCACACCGCCGACCTCGCCGCCCGCCACCCCCTGGTGACGGTCGAGCTCGACGTCCTCTACGTCGAGGACGGCACCATCCTCACCTCCGCCGGCACCGCCGCCGGCATCGACGCCTGCCTGCACCTGGTCCGCCGCGAGCTGGGCTCCGAGGTCGCCGCCACGATCGCCCGTCGGATGGTCGTGCCGCCCCAGCGCGAGGGCGGCCAGCGCCAGTACGTCGAGTCGCCGGTGCCCGCAGGTGGGTGCCGACACCCTGCAGCCGGTGCTGGAGTGGGCGGTGGAGAACCTCGAGGAGGACCTGTCCGTGGCGGCCCTGGCCCGGCGGGCGATGATGTCCGAGCGCACCTTCGCCCGGCGCTTCCGCGCCGAGACCGGCTCCACGCCGTACCACTGGGTGACCGGGCAGCGGGTCCTGCTGGCCCGGCGGATGCTGGAGTCCACGACCGCCTCGGTCGAGCAGATCGCGACCCGCTGCGGGCTGGGCACCGCCGCCATCCTGCGGCACCACTTCAGCCGCGTCGTCGGCACCTCCCCGCAGGCCTACCGGCGCAGCTTCTGCACCATCCCCGCGTGACCCGCGGCCGCGACGGGTACGACGCGCGCGTCCCGACGGCCGCAGCTGCGGCCGCGGCCCCTCGACGAAGGAGACCAGCGATGAGCATCGACCGCGTCCGGCTGGGCGATCTGGAGGTCTCGGCCCAGGGCCTGGGCTGCATGGGCATGAGCGAGTGGTACGGCGCCGCGGACTGGGACGAGTCGATCGCCACGATCCACCGCGCGATCGACCTGGGCGTCACCCTGGTCGACACCGCCGACGTCTACGGCGCCGGTCACAACGAGGTCCTCGTCGGCCGGGCGATCCACGACCGCCGCGACCGGGTGCAGCTGGCCACCAAGTTCGGGATCGACCGCACCAGCGGCGACCAGGCGCGTTCGCTGCGCGGTGACGCGGCCTACGTGCGCCGTGCCTGTGACGCCTCGCTGATGCGGCTCGGCGTCGAGACGATCGACCTGTACTACCTGCACCGGCCGCCGCAGAACGCCGAGATCGAGGAGACGGTCGGCGCGATGGCCGAGCTCGTCCAGGCCGGCAAGGTGCGCCACCTCGGGCTCTCGGAGGTCGACGGCGACCTGCTGCGCCGCGCGTACGCCGTGCACCCCATCGCCGCGGTCCAGTCCGAGTACTCGCTGTGGACCCGGGACGTCGAGACCACCGTGCTGGACGCGCTGAAGGAGCTCGGGGTCGGCCTCGTGCCGTACTCCCCGCTCGGCCGGGGCTTCCTCACCGGCACCGTGCGCACCGACCAGCTCGACGAGCGCGACTTCCGCAGCGCCAACCCGCGGTTCAGCGGTGAGGCGGGTGCCGTCCAACCAGGCGATCGCCGACGCGGTCGCCCAGGTGGCCGAGCAGCGCGGCGTCACCGCGGCCCAGGTGGCGCTGGCCTGGGTCCACGGCCAGGGCGCGCGGCTGGGCGTCAGCCTGGCGCCGATCCCCGGCACCAAGCGGGTGAAGTGGCTCGAGCAGAACGTCGCCGCCGTGGACATCGAGCTGACGGCCGAGGACCTGGCGGTGCTCGACGCGCTGGCCGACCGGGTCGTCGGCGCGCGCTACTGAGACCAGCGGTCCCGCCGTACGACGACGCGGCGCCCGGGACGCCGCCCAGCGTCCCGGGCCGGCCTTCGTGCTGCGGTGCGAGCCGCGCGGGACGGCTGGCGTCAGGCGTCGATGACCATCGGGATGATCATCGGCCGGCGGCGCAGCTTGCCGCCGACCCAGCCGCCGACGGTGCGGCGGATGACCTGCTGCAGCCCGTAGGAGTCGGTGACCCCGCGCGCGGCGGCCTCGGCCATCGCCTGCTCGATCCGGGGCCGTACCTGGTCGAAGATCTCCTGCTCCTCGGCGAACCCGCGCGCCTGGATCTCCGGGCCGGCGGCGATCTTGCCGGTGGCCGCGTCGCGCACGACGATCACGGTGATGAACCCCTCGTCCCGCAGGATCCGGCGGTCCTTCAGCAGCGCCTCGGTGGTGCCGCCGACGGAGGAGCCGTCGACGTAGACGTAGCCGCAGGGCACCGCGCCGGTGATCGTGGCCCTGCCGTCGACGAGGTCGACCACCACGCCGTCCTCGGCGAGCACCACGCGGTCGCGCGGGACCCCGGTGGCCACGGCGAGGTCGCCGTTGGCGATGAGGTGCCGCCACTCGCCGTGCACCGGCATGACGTTGCGGGGCTTGACGATGTTGTAGCAGTAGAGGAGCTCGCCGGCGCTGGCGTGGCCCGGAGACGTGCACCTTGGCGTTGCCCTTGTGCACGACGTCGGCGCCGAGGTGCATCAGGCCGTTGATGACGCGGTAGACGGCGTTCTCGTTGCCGGGGATCAGCGAGGAGGCCAGCAGGACGGTGTCGCCGTCGCCGACCTCGATCCGGTGGTCGCGGTTGGCCATCCGGGACAGGGCGGCCATCGGCTCGCCCTGGGAGCCGGTGCAGATCAGCACGACCTGGTCGTCGGGCACGTCGTCCAGCTTCTTGACGTCGACCAGGACCCCCGCCGGCACGTGCAGGTAGCCCAGCTCCTCGGCGATGCCCATGTTGCGCAGCATCGAGCGGCCGACCATCGCGACCTTGCGGCCGTGGGTGGCGGCGGCGTCGAGCACCTGCTGCACCCGGTGCACGTGCGAGGAGAAGCAGGCCACGATGATCCGGCGCCGGGCCTGCTGGAAGACGCGGTCGATGGCCGGGGCGATCTCGCGCTCGGGGGTGGTGAAGCCGGGGACCTCGGCGTTGGTGGAGTCGGTGAGGAAGAGGTCCACGCCCTCCTCGCCGAGCCGGGCGAAGGCGCGCAGGTCGGTCAGCCGGCGGTCGAGCGGCAGCTGGTCCATCTTGAAGTCGCCGGTGTGCAGCAGCGTGCCGGCGCTGGTGCGGATCGCCACGGCCAGGGCGTCGGGGATCGAGTGGTTGACCGCGACGAACTCGCAGTCGAAGACGCCCAGCCGCTCGCGCTGCCCCTCCTTGACGGTGAGGGTGTAGGGCTTGATCCGGTGCTCCTTGAGCTTCGCCTCGACCAGGGCCAGGGTCAGCTGGGAGCCGACCAGCGGGATGTCCGCCTTGAGCCGCAGCAGGTAGGGCACCGCGCCGATGTGGTCCTCGTGCCCGTGGGTCAGGACGATGGCGTCGATGTCGTCGAGACGGTCGGCGATGTACTCGAAGTCCGGGAGGATCAGGTCGACCCCCGGGTGGTGGTCCTCGGGGAAGAGGACGCCGCAGTCGACGACGAGCAGCCGACCGGCGTGCTCGATGACCGTCATGTTGCGCCCGACCTCGCCGAGTCCCCCGAGGGCGACGACGCGGAGGCCGTCCTGGGGCAGCGGCGGCGGGCTGGTCAGCTCGGGATGGGGATGGCTCAAGTCAGTCCTGACTGTCGGAGACCGTCACGCACCAGCGCGACCTGGTCGGTGGTGGCCTCGACCAGGGGAAGGCGCACGGCGGCGGACGCGAGGACGCCCTGCTCCTTGAGTGCGGCCTTGACCATGATCGCGCCCTGGGTGATGTTCATGACCGCGTTGACCGCGGGGATCAGCTGCCGGTGCACGGCGATGGCGCGAGCGAGGTCCCCACCGGCGACCGCGGCGACCATCTCGGCGTACTGGGGTCCGGCGACGTGCGCGACGACGCTGGCGATGCCCACGGCGCCCTGGGTGAGGTGGGCGAGGTTGAGCACGTCGTCACCGGAGTAGTACTGCAGGTCGGTGGCGGCCATCACCTGGCTGGAGGCGAACAGGTCGCCCTTGGCGTCCTTGACCGCCCGGATGCGCGGGTGGTCGGCCAGCCGCAGCAGGGTCTCGGTGTGGATCGCGATGCCGCTGCGCCCGGGGATGTCGTAGAGCATCACCGGCAGGTCCGTCGCGTCCGCCACGGCGGTGAAGTGGGCGCGCAGGCCCTCCTGCGGAGGCTTGTTGTAGTACGGCGTCACCACCAGGACGCCGTGGGCGCCCGCCTTGGCCGCGGCGGCGGCGTTCTCGACGGTGTGCGCGGTGTTGTTGCTGCCGACCCCGGCGACGATCCTGGCCCGGTCGCCCACGGCCTCGAGGACGGCCCGCAGCAGCTGGTCCTTCTCGGCGTCGGAGGTGGTGGGCGACTCCCCCGTCGTGCCGCTGACGATCAGGCCGTCGTTCCCGTGCTCGACCAGGTGGGTGGCCAGGCGCTGGGCGCCCTCGAGGTCCACCCTTCCGTCGGCGTACAGGGGGGTGACCATCGCCGTGAGGACCCGGCCGAACAGGGGCGCGCTAGACATGCGACCCACGGTATCGCCCTCCGCAGGCCCCCGGCCGTCCGACACCACGCGCGGCAGGTGAGGGCCGAGGCGGTGTTAGGTTTCCCGGATGCGGCAGTACCTCGACCTCCTCACGCGCGTCCTGGACGAGGGCGTGAGCAAGAGCGACCGCACCGGCACCGGCACGCTCAGCGTCTTCGGCCACCAGATGCGGTTCGACCTGGCGGAGGGCTTTCCCGTCGTGACGACCAAGCGGCTGCACATGCGCTCGGTCACCGGCGAGCTGCTGTGGTTCCTGCGCGGCTCGACCAACGTCCGCTGGCTGCAGGAGCGCGGCGTCAGCATCTGGGACGAGTGGGCCGACGAGGAGGGCGAGCTCGGGCCGGTCTACGGCCACCAGTGGCGGTCCTGGCCGACCCCGGACGGGCGCTCGGTGGACCAGATCGCAGCCGTGATCGACCAGATCCGCACCAACCCCGACAGCCGCCGCCACATCGTCAGCGCCTGGAACGTCGGGGACCTGGAGGCGATGGCGCTGCCGCCGTGCCATGCGCTGTTCCAGTTCTACGTCGCCGACGGCCGGCTCTCCTGCCAGCTCTACCAGCGCTCCGGCGACGTCTTCCTCGGCGTGCCGTTCAACATCGCCTCCTACGCGATGCTGACGATGATGGTGGCCCAGGTCTGCGACCTCGAGCCGGGCGACTTCGTGCACACCCTCGGCGACGCCCACCTCTACCTCAACCACCTCGACCAGGCCCGGCTGCAGCTGACCCGCGAGCCGCGGCCGCTCCCCCGCCTGCGGCTCAACCCCGAGGTCCGCAGCATCGACGCGTTCGACCTGCCGGACCTCGAGCTCGTGGGCTACGACCCGCACCCGGGCATCAAGGCGCCGATCGCCGTATGACGGTGACGCTCATCGCCGCGGTCGGGGCCAACCGGGCCATCGGCCGCGACAACGGCATGCCCTGGCACCTGCCCGAGGACCTGGCGCACTTCAAGCGGACGACGCTCGGCCACACCCTGGTGATGGGGCGCAAGACCTACGACTCGATCGGCCGGACCCTGCCGGGCCGCACCACGGTCGTGGTCACCCGCCAGCTGTCCTGGTCGGCCCCGAACGTGCTGGTGGCGCACTCGCTGGAGCGGGCCCTGCAGCTGGCGCACGGAGACGAGGTGTTCGTCGCCGGCGGGGGTGAGATCTACGCCCAGGCGCTGCCGCTGGCCGACGCCATGGTGCTGACCGAGGTCGAGCAGTCGCCGGAGGCCGAGGTGTTCTTTCCCG
Organism: uncultured Actinomycetota bacterium; assembly: GCA_963724015.1. Lineage (GTDB taxonomy): Bacteria > Actinomycetota > Actinomycetes > Actinomycetales > Dermatophilaceae > CAVRTM01. Next base: position 67,704 of record CAVRTM010000014.1, on the reverse strand, counting down.
AGATCGACCCGGCCGACTGGCGCGAGGTCAGCCGCGAGCCGCGGGACGGCTTCTCCTTCGTCACCTACGAGCGCGCGGCCGTCACCTAGGGCGTGTCTTCCAAGTAGGTGAAGGGGGTACTACTCGATGGTTGATGGGTGCCCGCGCAGCCGTCCCGACCGATGCTCAGTGGGCTCGTGGCCGTCCTGTGTGAGTCGGCCTGCCCACCGCCCGGCTCGACGGACCCGATCGCGACGTCCGCCTGCTCAGCGACCATCGCGAAGCCCTGGTAGCCGAACGCACCCGTGTGATCAACCGGCTGCGCTGGCACCTACACGAACTCGATCCCTCGTGGGACTTCAGTGGGCGATCCCTGGATCGGACCAGCACCTTCGACAAGATCACTCACCGGCTGGAGACCCTCGACGGGCCGGTCGCCGACCTGGCCCACCGGCTGATCGAGCACGCCCGCCGACTCACCGCCGAGATCGACGAACTCACCGGTCAGATCACCTCGAGGGTCGAGGCTCTCGCCCCATCGCTGCTTGCGATTCCCGGCTGCGGTGTTCTGACGGCCGCGAAGATCCTCGGTGAGACCGCGGGTGTCGCCCCCTTTCGGTCCAAGGAGGCCTACGCACGACACAACTGCTTCGCTCCGTTACTGGTCTGGTCGTCTAGTAAGGCCCGCCACCGCCTGGCCCGCAGCGGGAACCGCCAGGTCAACGCGGCGTTGCACCCCATCGCGCTGACCCAGGCCCTCTGACGCCCGGACGCCAAGGCCGTGATCACGTGCCGCAAGGCCAGTGGTGACGGCGGGCAGGAAGCACTCCGCGTCCTCAAGCGCCGAATCTCCGACGTCGTCTACAGAGCGTTACTCACCGACGCGCCGGCGGCCGACGCCACACTCGCTGCTTGACAGATAGGGACACTCCCACGAGGTTATCCAGATTCGCGCAGGAGGGGCTTCGATGATCCATGTGGGGCAGTCGCTGCAGAACGGCGGTGACCCGGACGTCGCGCTGATGGCTCGGGCGATCGAGGAGGCCGGGCTCGACGGGGTGTGGTGCGGGGACCATCTCGCCTTCCCGGGACAGTGGCTCGACAGCCCCACGCTGCTCGGTGCGGCCGCCGCCGTCACCGAGCGTGTGACGGTCGGCTGGTCGGTGATGCTGCCGGCTCTGCGTCCCCCGGCGTGGGCGGCCAAGCAGGTCGCGTCGGTGCAGCGGATCTCGAACGGCCGGCTCCAGCTCGGGGTGGGCCTGGGCCGGCCGGGTCCCGAGTGGCAGATTGCCGGGACGACCCAGACCGGACGGGCCGCGCGGACTGATGCGTTCCTGGCGGCGCTGCCCGATCTGCTCGCAGGGCGCCCAGCTGATCCCTCCCTCGACGGCACGCTGGCCGGGACGACCCTCGGCCCGGCGGTGCCCATGCCTCCGTTGTGGATCGGCGGCGTGTCCGATGCCGCGCTGCGGCGCACAGTGCGCTTCGGGGCCGGATGGCTGGCGAGCCCACTCCCACCGGACCGACTCGCGGCGAGGGCCCGCGAGCTCGCCGCGCTGGCCGGCCCCGACCAGGCGCCACCGCGGGTGGCGACGGGTGTCTTCGCCGCACCCGGGTTGGACGCCGCCGAGAGCGCCGAACGCCTGCACGGCCTGTTCGGGCTCGACGCCGAGAGCGCCGCCGCCCTTGCCCTCGGTGGATCGCCCGAGCAGCTTGCGGAAGGCCTCGCGCGCTATCGGGACGCCGGGGCCGACACGCTCGTCGTCATCCCGTTCGGTACTGACCCGTTCGAGGCGGCAGGGTTGCTCGGGCGGGCCCGCGCCCTGCTCGGATGACCGATGCCCAGCGCACGGTCCGATCGACCGGCTGCTCAACCCGTGACACTGACCGCCAGCCTTTTCGAGCCGCTGGGTTCTGAACGGACCCGCGCCGGGGCATCACCTCTGGCCTGCCAAAACAGGGTTCTCAGCAGGCCGGATCCGAGTGGGGATCTGTGCCGCGATGTCCGGTTGTGCACGGCGGGAACCGGTGGGCTGCGGCTGTTCGCAGTCTATTCGCGATCTACTCTTCCCAGATCTGAAGCCTCGGCCGAGCGCGAAGTTACGTGTCGAGCAGTTCGGGTGTGAAGACCTCCTCGACCTTCCATGGCCGCGAGGACAGGCCCTGCTCGTAGTGGTAGCGCAGGCACGCTTCGAGCGTTGCACGGTTGGCCGAGATGCCGTAGGGCCAGCGCGCCTTCGGGGCGCGGCGGACGACCTCAGAGTCAGCGCCGGGTCGCCGCTTCCCGTCGCCGGCAAGTTTGTTCCCCGTATGCGCCGCTTGCCTGCGGAAACGACATCCGACCGTGGCTCGATCGAGGGCGAACGGACGTGTAGAAGGCATTCGCCCATCCGCGCCGGCTTCCTGTGGCCGGTTGGCTCGACACTCGCTCGGTGATGGCCGAGCCGACCTGCGCCGTGGACCGTTCGCCGTGTGGCTTGACCAGATCGTCGGCCACTGTCGCCTCGAACTGCATGGCGATCCCGGCCAGTGAGAAGCCGACCCGGTCGTGCAGACCTACGGCGGTAGCGTGACCGACGAGCTGTGCCAGCGACCGGAGTCGCTCCTTCCGGTGAGCCCGCGGCGTTTCGGCTATCCGGGTCGCAAGCGTGTCGACGACCGTGCCGCACTACCGTGCCGCAACGTGCCCGGGGGTAAGCCAGTGTTCGGCAGGGATCAGCTCGAGACCCGGCTCAGTGCGGTGAGCTCACCGTCGGTGAGCTCGAGCGACACCGACTCGAGCAGATCGGGCAGCTGTTCCGAGGAGCGTGCGCTCGCGATCGGCGCGGCGACCGTCGGCTGCACGCGCAACCAGGCCAGTGCGACGCTGGTGACCGAGACCCCTTTTGCGGCAGCGACTTCGTCGAGAACGGCAAGCACTCGCTCGCCGCGCGCGTCCAGATATTCCAGCGCTCGCGCGGCGCGTGACGAGTCGCTCGACTGCTGGTCCTTCGAGCGGTACTTGCCGACAGGGAGCCGCGCGCTCGTGCGTCTGTCCGCAGGGGCTTCGCGGGGCGCCAATCCGCGGAAAGGTCAGTTCTCGGTGTGCGGGTCGTCGTCCGCGTCGGTGTGCGCCCCGACTCCCTCGTCGGCCGGCTCCAGCTGGGACTCCGTGCGCTTGCGGGTCTCGAGGACCGCCTGCTCCTCCTCCGGCGACATCTTCAGCTTCTCGACCGACTCGTCGTACTCGCTCATCTGCTGCTCCCTCGCTCGGTGCGTGGCACGTCGTACCACCTGCTGTCCGGATGGGTACCCCGCTTGGCCGCACCCATCCCCCGACCGGACGCACCGGAATGCCCGAATCCGGACAGCAAGTGTCCGAATTCAGGCAGTACCGCGCGTCCGGTGCGGGTCACCGGGACCTGGCGCGCCGGCCGGCTGCTGATGCTCGCGTCGACAGCCGTGTGGCTTGTCTGCACCGCCATCGTCTGGTGGCTGGTGCGCATCGGTTTCGACGCCGCAGACGCCCTTCGGCCGGATCCTCCCGCATGGCGCTGTTCGGGCCCGCCTTCTGGATCGGGACGGCCGCTTTCCTGACCTACTCGGCGACGCTCGTCATCGGCGTGGCGCGCATCCGGCAGCGAGGCGCCATACCTCCCGCGATGGCGTACTGACGCCCAGCAGCCAGCGACCGGACGCACCGGAGTGCCCGAATCCGGACACCAGGTGTCCGGATTCGGGCAGCACGGTGCGTCCGGTGCCAGAGGGGGGGAACCGGGGGTCAGGCGTCGTAGTCGAGGGCGACGGTGTCGGTGACCGGGTGGGCCTGGCAGGCCAGGACGATCCCGGCCGCGACCTCCTCCGGCTCGAGCGCGTAGTTGCGCTCCATCCGGACCTCACCACCGACGACCCGCGCGCGGCAGGTGCCGCAGACGCCCCCCGTGCAGCTGTACGGCGCGTCCGGTCGCGACCGCAGGGTCGCCGCCAGGATCGTCTCCGCGCGGGACGGCATCTCGATGACCGTGGACCGCCCGTCGAGGTTGACCGTGACCACCGCCTCGGGCGGTGCGCCGGGCGCCACCACCGGCTCGGCCCGCCGCAGTCCGGTGGACTCCTGGCCGTCGACGTGGAACACCTCGTGGTGCACGTGGTGCGGGTCGGCGCCACGCTCGGTCAGCACGGCGCGGGCGTCCTGCACCATGCCGAACGGTCCGCAGAGGTACCACTCGTCGACCGTGCCGGCCGGCACCAGGACGTCGGTGAGCCGCTCGAGCCGCTCACGGTCGATCCGGCCGCTGAACAGGTCGACGTCCTGCACCTCGCGCGACAGCACGTTGACGAGCTGGAAGCGGTCCGGGTAGGCGTTCTTGAGGTCCTGCAGCTCCTCGAGGAACATGATGGAGCTCGTGCGGCGGTTGCCGTAGATGAGGGTGGCGCGCGAGTGCGGCTCCTGCGCCAGGACGGTCGTCAGCAGCGACATCACCGGCGTGATGCCCGAGCCCGCCGCGATCGCGACGTGGTGCCGGGCCGCAGCCGGGTCGGTGGGGCAGACGAACGACCCCATCGGCGTCATCACCCGCACCGTGTCCCCGACGCGGACCGACTCGTTCAGCCAGGTCGACATCAGGCCGCCGTCGACCCGCGCCGCCGCGACGCGGACCTCGCCCAGCCGCTGGGCCTCCTGCGGGGACCGGCAGATGGAGTACGAGCGCCGCGTGTCCTGGCCCTCGATCGTCGCCCGCAGCGTCAGGTGCTGGCCCGGCTCGAAGGTGAACTCGTCCGCGTCGTCCTCCGGCACGGTGAACGACACCGCGACGGCGTCGTCGGTGAGCCGCTCGACCGCCGAGACGGTCAGGTCGTGGAAACGGGCCCGGTGGCGCGCAGCAGTGGGCGTGAGCAGAGTGGCCATCAGATCGCCTTGAACTCGTCGAAGGGCTCGCGGCAGTCGTTGCAGCGGCGCAGGGCCTTGCAGGCGGTCGAGCCGAACCGCGCGATCTCCTGGGTGTCCGCGGATCCGCACAGCGGGCAGGTCACCTGCCGGACAGTGAGCCCGACGCGCACCGGGCCGGGCGCCAACTCGGCCGCACGCTCACCGGGTGGGGCGATGCCCGCGTCGCGCAGCTTGGCGCGGCCCGCCTCCGACATCCAGTCGGTGGTCCACGCCGGCGTCAGCTGCGTCTGGACCGTGGCGGTCCACCCGCCGCGCCGGGCGGCGTGCTCGCACCCGCCGCGCGATGGCGTCCATGGCGGGGCAGCCGCTGTACGTCGGGGTGATGACGACCAGCGCGGTGCGGGTGACCTCGTCGGTGGTGACCGAGCGCAGGATCCCGAGGTCCTCGATCGTGATGACCGGGACCTCCGGGTCCGGCACCGCGGCGAGGGCGGCGCGCAGGGCGGTCGGGTCGAGCGCCGCGGCGCACAGCGCGCCACCGGCCGACGCGATGACGCCGGACTCGGCCTCACCCGGCGAGGCAACGCCCGGCACGGGCGCCAGCACGGCGGGGCTCACCAGGTCGCCCCGGGGTGGGACCGGGCGATGTGCTGCATCTCCGCGAGCAGGTAGCCCATCGGCCGGGAGTGGACGCCGTCGCGACCGCCGCGGGAGCGCCACGTCGGCTCCGCGGGCAGGGTCAGCGTGGCCTCGGCGACGACGCGCTCGACGTGCGCGGACGCGGCCGGCCAGAGGGAGGACGGTAGCACCCCTGCGCCGGCCTCGACGGCCGCCAGGCTCACCGGGTCGTCCTCGAACAGCTCTGCGACGTAAGGGGAAACACGCTCCAGACCGTCCTGCATGCGCTGGTGCGACTCGGCCGTGCCGTCGCCCAGCCGGAGCACCCAGTGGCTCGCGTGGTCGCGGTGGTAGTCGACCTCCTTGACGGCCTTGACGGCGACGCCGGACAGCGTCTCGTCGCTGGAGGCGACCAGCGCGGCGTACAGCCCGCACTGGTAGGCCGAGAACCACAGCATCCGCGCCATCTCGAACGCGAAGTCGGAGCGCGGCTGCTCGACGAGGTGGACGTTGCGGAACTCGCGCTCGTCGCGCAGGTAGGCGAGCTCGTCCTCGGTGCGCCCGGTGCCGTCCAGCTCACCGGCGCGGGTCAGCAGGACGCGCGCCTGGCCGAGCAGGTCGAGGCCGACGTTGCCGAGGGCCATGTCCTCCTCGATCTGCGGGGCACGGCTGATCCACTCCCCCAGCCGCTGGGCGTAGACGAGCGCGTCGTCGCCGAGCTGCAGCGCGTAGGGCGCGACGACGGACGTGCGGACGGCGTTGTCACTCATAGGTACTCGACATCCTCGGGCACGTCGTAGAACGTGGGGTGGCGGTAGACCTTGTCGGCCGCGGGGTCGAAGAACGAGTCGCGCTCGTCCGGGCTGCTGGCGGTGATGTCGCTCGCACGGACCACCCAGAGGGAGACACCCTCCTGGCGGCGGGTGTAGACGTCGCGCCCGTTGCGCAGGGCCATCTCGGCGTCCGGGGCGTGCAGCGAGCCGACGTGGACGTGCGAGAGCCCGCGCTTGCCGCGGACGAACACCTCCCACAGCGGCCAGCTGCGCTCGGCGGAAGCGCTTGCGGCAGAGGCCAGACTCAGCGGGGCGGATGTCGCTCACGCGGCACTCTCCTGGGCGATGCGGGCGGCCTGCTTGTCGGCGTAGGCGGTGGCGGCCTCGCGGACCCACGCACCCTCCTCGTGGGCGGTGACCCGGTGCTCGATCCGCTCGGCGTTGCACGCGCCGTCGCCGCGCAGCACCCGCCAGAACTCGTCCCAGTCGATCGGGCCGAACTCCCAGTGGCCGGTCTCCTCGTTGAAGGCGCAGGTCGGGGTCGGGCAGCGTCAGCCCGAGCCGCTGGGCCTGCGGCACCATCATGTCGACGAACTTCTGGCGCAGGTCGTCGTTGCTGAAGCGCTTGATGCCCCAGGCCATCGACTGCTCGGTGTGGCCGCCCTTGGCGGCCGCCTCGCCGGTGTCGGGCGGCCCGAACATCATCAGCGCCGGCCACCACCAGCGGTCGGCCGCGTCCTGGGCCATGGCCCGCTGGGCGTCGGTGCCCTTGGACAGCTCCCAGAGGATCTCGAAGCCCTGGCGCTGGTGGAACGACTCCTCCTTGCAGACCCGGATCATCGCGCGGGCGTAGGGCCCGTAGGAGCAGCGGCACAGCGGCACCTGGTTCATGATCGCGGCGCCGTCGACCAGCCAGCCGATCGCGCCACAGTCGGCCCAGGTGAGCGTCGGGTAGTTGAAGATCGAGGAGTAGCGCTGCTTGCCGGCGTGCAGCAGGTCCAGCAGCTCGGCCCGGTCGACGCCCAGGGTCTCGGCGGCGCTGTAGAGGTAGAGCCCGTGCCCGGCCTCGTCCTGCACCTTGGCCATGAGGATCGCCTTGCGCCGCAGCGAGGGGCCCGCGTGATCCAGTTGCCCTCGGGCTGCATGCCGATGATCTCGGAGTGCGCGTGCTGGGCGATCTGGCGGATCAGCGTCTTGCGGTAGCCCTCGGGCATGTCGTCGCGGGGCTCGATCCGCTGGTCGGCGGCGATCAGCTCGTCGAACGAGGACCCCACCTGCTGGCGGCGGGCCCGGGCGGTGGCGGCGTCCGCGGCGGCCGCCTCGACGTCACCGGACTCGGCGGCGTTGAGGGGCTGGTCCGGGTCGACGAAGTCGTTGCCATACATACCGACAGTATGCCGACTTGTTACAGGTTTTCGCAATACTGTCGCCGAGGTGTCATACCGCCGGCGGTGACAGGATGGCCCGGTGCAGCACGACCACGACCACGACCACCCCGCCTCCGCCGCGTCCGAGCTGGTCCACGACCACGGCGGCGGCGCACCCGTCGCCGACGCGAGCGTCCGGATCGCCCGTCCCGGCGACGTCCCGGCCGTGGGCCTGGTGCAGGCCGCCGTATGGCGCGACGCGTACGCCGCCACCCTCTCCCCCGAGGTGCTGGAGCGGTTCGAGGGCCACGCCTTCGCGCGGGTCTGGCGCGCCTCGCTGGCCACGCCGCCCAGCGCCCGGCACGAGCTGCTCGTCGCCTGCGCCGGTGACCAGGTGGTCGGCTTCGCCGCGGTCGGCCCCAGCGACGACGCCGACGCGGACGACGCCCAGGGCGAGCTGCTGGCCCTCGGCGTGCACCCGCAGGCACGCCGCGCCGGGCACGGGTCACGCCTGCTCAACGCCGCCGTCGACACCCTGCGCGGGCGGCGGTTCACCCGCCTGACCGGCTGGGTCCTGGCCGGCGACGAGGCGACGCGGGCGTTCCTCGTGGCCTCGGGCCTGTCGCCGGACGGCGCCTACCGCGACCGGGTCGTCGACGCCCGACGGCACCGTCGTGCGTGAGGTCCGGCTGGTCGCCGACCTCCCTGCGGCGTGACCGGGGCCGCCCTGCCGGAGCCATCCGAGCCGTCCGACCCGTCCGAGCCGCTCGGCGCCGCGGACCGCCGGCGCGCCGTGCTGCGCCAGAGCCTGTCCGTCGGGCTGGCCACCGGCGCCTACGGCATCAGCTTCGGCGCCCTCTCCGTCGCGGCCGGGCTCTCCCTCTGGCAGACGATGGCCCTGTCGGCGCTGCTGTTCTCCGGCGGCTCGCAGTTCGCCCTCGTCGGGATCGTCGCCGCCGGCGGCTCCGGGGTCGCCGCCGTCGCCACCTCGTCCCTGCTCGGGCATCCGCAACGGCCTCTACGGCCTGCAGGTCGCCCGGCTGCTCGACGTGCGCGGGAGCCGGCGGGCCGCGGCCGCCCAGCTCACCATCGACGAGTCCACCGCCGTCGCCGTCGCCCAGCCCGAGCGCGCGGCCGCCCGGCTCGGCTTCTGGGCCACCGGGCTGGCGGTCTTCGCGCTGTGGAACCTGATGACCCTGGTCGGCGCGCTCGTCGGGGACCTCCTCGGCGACCCGCAGCGCTACGGCCTGGACGCCGCCGCGGCCGCCGCCTTCTGCGCCCTGCTGTGGCCGCGGCTGAGGAACGTGGAGACCCGGGCCGTGGCCGGGGTCGCCGCCCTCGCGGCGCTGCTGGTCGCACCGCACGCACCGGCCGGCGTCCCCGTCCTGGTCGCCGCGCTCGCCGCGGTGGTGGCCGGCCTGCGCCGCCCCGGGCTCCGGCAGGCCTCCCGATGAGCCTGTGGCTGACCGTGCTGCTCGCGAGCGCCATCGCGTTCGCGCTCAAGGTCGCCGGCTACGTCGTGCCGCACACGTGGCTGGACGGGCCCCGCGTCGCCCGGATGACGTCCATGCTGCCGGTGGCGCTGCTGGCCGCGCTCGTGGCGGTGCAGGCGTTCACCACCCCCAGCGGCACGTTCGTCCTCGACGCCCGCGCGGGCGCCGTGGCCGTGGCCGTCGTCGCCCTGGCGCTGCGGGCGCCGTTCCTCGTGGTCGTGGTGCTCGCCGCCGCGACGGCCGCCGCGCTGCGGGCGCTCGGCTGGGCCGCCTAGCTCCTCGAGGGCTGGCGCCGGGACGCCCGCCAGGCGCGGACCGCGGCGCGGTACTCGCGTTGCTCGCCCTGGCGGTCCTTGCGCTGGCGGTGCTGCTCGGCCTGCTCGAGGTGCCCGCGCCAGACCTCGTCCTCTGGCCCCGCCTTCGGCGCCTGAGTGCAGCTGCGCCATCATCGACGAGCCGTCGCGGGCGAAGACGACCAGCCGCCAGATCGCCGCGAGCGTCACCAGCGGCAGCAGGATCACCGCGATGCCCAGCAGCACCGGCACGAGCCGGCCGTCCATCACGAGCAGCACCCCGCGCCAGCCGATGGTGGCGCAGTAGAACACCAGCACGACGAACAGGACCAGCGCGGTGACCTGCTCCCTTGCCTTGTCCCGCACCGCCATCAGGCCAGCCCGAGGTAGTGCTCGAGCCCGACCGTGACACCGGGGTGCGCCGACACCTGCCGCACGGCCTCGAGCACGCCCGGCATGAAGCTCTCGCGGTCGAACGAGTCGTGCCGGATCGTCAGCAGCTCGCCGGTCGCACCGAACAGCACCTCCTGGTGGGCCACCAGCCCGCGCAGCCGCAGCGCGTGCACCGGTACGCCGTCCACGCGCGCCCCGCGCGCGCCGCCGGGGTCGGAGGTGGTCGCGTCCGGGACGTCCCCGAGGGATGCCTCGCGACGGGCGGCACCGATCAGGGCCGCGGTGCGCGCCGCCGTACCGGAGGGGGCGTCGACCTTGTCCGGGTGGTGCAGCTCGACCACCTCGACCGACTCGTAGAAGCGGGCCGCCTGCTGCGCGAACGACATCATGAGGATCGCGCCGATGGCGAAGTTGGGGGCGATGAGGACCCCGACGCCGGGCTGCCGCGCCACCTGGGCCGCGCAGCGCCTCCAGCGCGGTCCTCGTCCCAGCCGGTGGTGCCGACCACGACGTGGACCCCGCGGTCGACGCAGTGGGCCACGTTGGCCGGCGAGGCGTCCGGCACGGACAGCTCGACGGCCACGTCGGCCCCGCCCAGGTCGCCGAGCTCGTCGCCGCGGCCCAGCCGGGCCACGAGCGTCATACCGGGGTCGGCGTCCACCGCCCGGCACGCCTGCGACCCCATCCGCCCGGACGCACCGATCACGGCCACCTTGATCGTCCTCACGCCCCGCAGCCTAGTGAGCCCGGGACGCGCGTCCCGGCATCGGTAGGCTCGCCGGATGGTCGCCCCGCAAGCCGTCCTCGCCGAGCACGTCCAGGCCGCCATGGCGGCCGCGTTCGGTCCCGAGCACGCACGGCGTGACCCGGCCATCCGCCCCTCGCAGTACGCCGACTTCCAGGCCAACGCGGCCCTGGCCCTGGCCAGGGAGGTGGGTCTGCCGCCGCGGGAGGTCGCCGCCCGGATCGTGGAGCACCTCGACGTCTCCGGGGTCTGCCGGGACGTCGCGATCAGCGGCCCCGGCTTCGTCAACCTGACGCTGGACGAGGACTGGCTGGCCGCGCGGGTGAGCGACGTCGGCGCCGACCCGCGGCAGGGCGTGCCGGTCCAGCCGCGCCAGGTCATCCCGATCGACTACTCCGCGCCGAACGTGGCCAAGGAGATGCACGTCGGGCACCTGCGCACGACGATCGTCGGCGACGCGCTCGCCCGGGTCCTGGAGCTGCTCGGCCACTGCGTCATCCGGCAGAACCACATCGGCGACTGGGGCACGCCGTTCGGCATGCTGATCGAGCACCTGCTCGACGTCGGCGAGCACTCCCCCGAGGCGGGGTTGCTGGCCAGCGACCCCAACGCGTTCTACCAGGCGGCGCGGGCCCGCTTCGACGCCTCGCCGGACGTCGCCGACAGGGCCCGGCGCCGCGTGGTGCTGCTGCAGGGCGGCGACCCCGACACGCTGCGGCTGTGGGAGGAGCTGGTGCAGCGCTCCACGGTGTACTTCAACACCGTCTACGCCACGCTGGGCGTCACCCTGACCGACGAGGACCTGGCCGGGGAGAGCCGCTACAACGACCAGCTCCCCGCCATCTGCGACGAGCTGGAGCAGGCGGGGCTGGCCGTGGTCAGCGACGGCGCGCTGTGCGTCTTCCTCGAGGGCTACACCGGGCGGGAGGGCCGCCCGGTCCCGCTGATCATCCGCAAGAGCGACGGTGGCTACGGCTACGCCACCACCGACCTGGCCACGATCCGCTACCGCGTGCAGCAGCTGCACGCCGACCGCGTCCTCTACGTCATCGGCGCACCGCAGAGCCTGCACCTGCAGATGGTGTGGGAGACCGCGCGCCGGGCCGGCTGGCTCCCCGCGGAGGTGACGCCGGTCCACGTGCAGATCGGCAACGTGCTCGGCACGGACGGCAAGATCCTGCGCACCCGCAGCGGCGCGCCGTTGCGGCTGATGGCGCTGCTGGACGAGGCGGTCGAGCGCGCCGGCGCAGCGGTCGCCGCGCGCCGGCCCGAGCTGAACGACGCCGCCCGCGCGGTCATCGCCCGCGAGGTGGGCATCGGCGCCGTGAAGTACGCCGACCTGTCGGTCTCCCACGACAGCGAGTACGTCTTCGACTTCGACCGGATGCTTGCCCTGCACGGCAACACCGGCCCCTACCTGCAGTACGTCGTCGCGCGGATCCGCTCGGTCTTCCGCAAGGCCGGCAGCCACGCCCGGGCGGCGAGCGCCGGGCTGGCCGCCCCGGGCTCAGGTGCTGCGCCCGGATCCGGCCGAACGGGCGCTGGCCCTGGCACTGCTGGGTTTCGGCTCCGTCGTGGAGCAGGTCGGCGACAGCCTCGAGCCGCACCGGCTGTGCACCTACCTGTTCGACCTCGCGCAGGCCTTCACCGCGTTCTACGAGCAGTGCCCGATCCTGCAGGCGGCGGACCCGCAGGTGCGGGCGTCGCGGCTGGCCCTGTCGGCCACGACGCTCGCCGTGATGGTCCGGGGCCTGGACCTGCTCGGCATCCTCGCGCCGGAGGAGATGTGACCGGCCGGGCCCTCCCGGCCGCCGTGCCCCGGGACGCGGAGGGAGCGGTGCCGTGAAGTGGACCCGCGCCGTGCACCACCTGGAGGCCCTCGCCCAGACCTGCACCGACCTCGGCTCCACGCCCGGCGTTCGCCGGGCTGCGCGTCGAGCAGCTGTGGGTGGCCCGCGAGATCCTCGACGAGCCGCACGACCTGGAGTTCGTGACCGTCGCCCTCGTGGTGGACCTCCCCGTGGAGGAGGTGCCCTGGCTGGGCGAGCCGCCCGGTGCCCAGCACTGGGCCAACGGAGCCCGGCTGGGCAAGAACCCGGTCGTGGCCCTGTGGCGCTCGGCCGGTGCGCCGGTGTGGAACCACTGGCATCGACCGACCGGCGCTGCTCTGGGACAGCGCCGACGGGCTCGTCCCGGAGACGCTCGCCGCGATCGCGGCCGGCCGCGGCGACACCGTCCGCCTCCCCGCGCCGGAGCCCGAGGTCCTGCGCCGCCGCCTGCGCGACGAGCTGGCGGTCAGCGAAGCCGCGCCTGCGGTCCTGCACCCAGACCTACGACCGGCGCCGCTGGGCGCCGGGTGCGCTGGAGCCGCACGCCGACGCCCTGTGGCGCGCCTCCGCCGGCTACCTCGAGGTCCGCGACGCCCTCACCGCTCTCGCCGACTGACCCCTTACCGACGGCACGGACACGCACACGGAGCACGGAGCGCTGGTGGAGCACCCCGCACCGCGGCACGCACCGGAGCGGCCGAGCGCCTTCCCGCTGGCCCGCCCCGTCTGACCTGACCTGGCGGAGCCCCAACGCGGCCAGCTGCGTGGGTCACCCTCGCCGGGCGGTCGAACAGGGCGACGGCTCCCGGCGTCATGCGGCGAGCAGGACGTCGTGCAGGCGCACTTCAAGGCGTGAGGGTGCGCGGCTGCGTGCTGGTGGCGGCCCGGCGACAACGCTGTGGGCGACGGGGTTCGGTGGGACCGGGCTGGTGTAGCGGTGGCCGGTGGAGTGCGGGTCTGGACCTCGCCGTCGTCACGGGTGCGGGCGCGCCAACCGGGGGCTTCCTTGGCCAGGTTGCAGGCGACGCACAGGCCCTGTCCGTTGCCGGCGGTGGTGGAGCCGTGGTCAGCGTGCCGGGTGGGGTGATCCACGTGGCGGATCGGGGCGTCGCACCAAGGGGTGCGGCAGGTCTGGTCCCGGGCGACCAGGAACCGGCGCAGCCCGCCGGTGAACCTGCGCCGGGTGGACTCCATCGCGACCAGGCTCTGGTCGGACGGGCGCGTGTAGAGCCGCCGTAGCCAGACGGCGGCGGTGGTGTCGGCCAGCCAGGCCCTCGCCCAGGGGGCCGGAATCGGGCCGTAGCCGTGGACGTGGGCGGGGTCGAGTCCTCGCCCAGCAGCGCGGTGTCGGTCATGACGAGCTGGACCTCGACCGGTACGGCGGCTGCGGCGTGCCCGGTGACCCGCTCGACCAGGGTGTCGGCCATGATCTGGCCGCGGCCGCGGGCGTCACCGCGCGAGCGCAGGCTGTCCGCGGCGTGTGCCAGCGCGGCGTGGACCGCGACGCCCTGGGCGACCGGCAGCAGCCCGGTCAGGAAGGTCATCGTGTCGGGCGCCGGGCGCAGGCTGACCCGCCGCTCGGCGGCGGCCCGGGCGGCCCGCGCGGTGAAGCCGGCGGGCGAGCCGGTAGGCGATGCGGCGGGCTGCGGTCTCGGTGCCGCGGTCGCCGAGGGCTGCCAGGCCACCGGGCAGCGCGGCCAGCTCGGCATCGACCAGCGCCCGGTCCTGCGGCTCGAGGCAGGCGGTCTCACGTACGACGAGCGTGACTCGCCACTCGCTGACCTGCCCGGCAGCGAACGCGGCTGCGGTGCACGGCAGCTCGGTCAACGCCCGGGCCAGCCCGAGGTGTCGCGATCCTCTGACGGGCTGTCGCGCCGGGCCAGGGCCACCTGCGAGGCGATCCCGGCGCCGACCTCTCGGGCCGGGACCCCGCGCGGCAACCTGGGCCGCGCGCTGGGAGGCCGCGAAAGCCACCGTGATCCGCGCCTGAGCGGCGGCCGCGGCGCCCTTTATGCGCCATCCGTCCCTTCTCCGCCCGCGTCCGGCGCGCTGCACTGGGTTCGGGAGGGCCCATGGAACGTCAGCCGGCCGCGCGCGCCCCGCGACAGCGGGGACGACTGGTAGCGCTGCTCACCGCACTGCCCCTCGTGCTCGGCCTCCTGGCCGGCACCGCACCCCCGGCGCGGTCCGCGACCACCTCCGGGCACGACATCTCCTGGCCGCAGTGCCCCACCTCCGCCGGCGGCTACGGCCTGCCGATGCCGCCGACGACGACGTCGTTCGTCGTCGTCGGCCTGACCAAGGGGCTGCCCTTCACCGAGAACCCCTGCCTGGCCGACCAGGTCCGGTGGGTGCGGACCCACGGGCGGCCGGCGCAGGCCTACACCATGGCGGCCTTTCCCACCTCGGCCCAGCTTCGCGCCTACCGCTCGAAGGGCCCGTGGTCGGCCAGCACCCGGGCCGGGCAGCTGTCCAACGTCGGCTGGTCCGAGGCGGCCTACGCCGTGGCGAGCCTGCGCCGGACCGGTTTCGCGCCGCCGGTGGTGTGGATCGACGTCGAGGCCCGGCCGAAGCAGCCCTGGCCGACCGCCACCGCCGGGCAGCAGCGGGAGAACCGCTACGTCCTCGAGGGCCTGATGCGCGGGCTGCGCGACGCGGGCTTCTCCTACGGCGTCTACTCCTACCTCTCGGGGTGGACGGCGATCACCGGCTCCTGGTGGCTGCCCGGCGTGCCCGTCTGGGCCACGGCCGGCCGCCTCGACTTCCCCACCGAGGCCCTGGACCTGTGCCGGTCGACCAGCTTCTCCGGCGGCCAGGTGCGCCTGTCCCAGTGGTACGACGACACCCGCGACTAGGACCTCCTGTGCGCCCCCTACGCCTTCACGCCGCTGGCCGTGCCGGCCCCGACGCCTGTCCGGCTCGACGGCCGACTGGAACGGCGACTGGAAGAACGACGTCCTCGCCCGGGGCACGGCCGCCGCCGACCTGCGGCTGTACGCCGGGACAGGAAGCGGCACGCTCGCCAGCAGCGTCCGCATCGGCACCGGCTGGCGCGGCTACGACGGGCTCGAGACGCCCGGTGACCTCACCGGCGACGGCAACCCCGACGTCCTGGCCCGCCAGCGGTCCACCGGCTACCTGTGGATCTACCCCGGCAACGGCCGCGGCGGCTGGCTCCCCCGCGTCCGCGCCGGCACCGGCTGGAACATCTTCGACGCGATCGTGGGCCCCGGGGACCTCACCGGCGACCAGCGCCCGGACGTCCTGGCCCGCGAGCGGTCCACCGGCTCCCTCTGGCTCTACCCCGGCAACGGCCGCGGCGGCTGGCTGCACCGCGTCCGCGCCGGGCACCGGCTGGAACATCTTCAACGCGATCGTGGGTCCCGGGGACCTCACCGGCGACGGCAACCCCGACATCCTCGCCCGCCAGCCCTCGAACGGCTACCTCTGGCTCTACCCCGGCAATGGCCGCGGCGGCTGGCTCCCCCGCGTCCGGATCGGCACCGGCTGGAACGGCATGACCGCGGTCGCGAGCGCCGGGGACCTCACCGGCGACCGCGTTCCCGACGTCCTGGCCCGCGACCGGTCCGGCATCCTGTGGCTCTACCCGCGCACGGCGACCGACACGTGGCTGCCGCGACTGCGCCTCGGCACCGGCTGGAACACCGTCGACGCCCTCTTCTGACCACCGCGTCAGCGAGGGGGAACGCGCCGGAGCCCGGCACACCCCTCACGGGGTGTGCCGGGCTCCGGGTCGGACGGGACGCGGGGATCAGGCGTCGGCCGGCTCCGAGGCGGCCGGGGCCGCCGCGGCGTCGGCGGAACCGCTGTCGGAGGACCCGGCGTCGGACTCGGCGATCACGGCGGCGAGGCTGCAGCTTGCCGCGCGGGTCGATCTCCTTGAGCTCGACCTGGATCTTCTGGCCGATCTTGACGACGTCGTCGACCGAGTCGATCCGCTTGCCGCCGACGAGCTTGCGCACCTCGGAGATGTGCAGCAGGCCGTCCTTGCCCGGCAGGAGCGAGACGAACGCACCGAAGGTCGTCGTCTTCACCACGGTGCCGAGGAAGCGCTCGCCGACCTCGGGCATCTGCGGGTTGGCGATCGCGTTGATCATCGCGCGAGCGGCGTCCGCGGACGGGCCGTCGGTGGCACCGATGTAGATGGTGCCGTCGTCCTCGATCGAGATCTGGGCGCCCGTGTCGTCCTGGATCTGGTTGATCATCTTGCCCTTCGGGCCGATGACCTCGCCGATCTTGTCGACCGGGACGGTCACGCTGATCACGCGCGGGGCGAACTCGCTCATCTCGTCCGGGGTGTCGATGGCCTCGGCCATGACGTCCAGGATGTGCAGGCGCGCGTCGCGGGCCTGGGTCAGCGCGCCGCCGAGCACCGAGGCGGGGATGCCGTCGAGCTTGGTGTCGAGCTGGATGGCCGTGACGAACCCGCGGGTGCCGGCGACCTTGAAGTCCATGTCACCGAACGCGTCCTCGGCGCCGAGGATGTCGGTGAGGGCGGCGTACTGGGTCTCGCCGTCGACGACGTCGGAGACCAGGCCCATCGCGATGCCGGCGACCGGGGCGCGCAGCGGCACACCGGCGTTGAGCAGCGAGAGGGTCGAGGCGCAGACCGAGCCCATGGACGTCGAGCCGTTGGAGCCGAGCGCCTCGGACACCTGGCGGATCGCGTAGGGGAACTCCTCGCGGGTCGGCAGGACCGGCATGAGCGCACGCTCGGCCAGGGCGCCGTGACCGATCTCGCGGCGCTTCGGCGAGCCGACGCGGCCGGTCTCACCGGTGCTGTAGGGCGGGAAGTTGTAGTTGTGCATGTAGCGCTTGCGCGTCACCGGGGAGAGGGTGTCGAGCTGCTGCTCCATGCGCAGCATGTTCAGCGTGGTGACACCCATGATCTGGGTCTCGCCGCGCTCGAAGATGGCGGAGCCGTGCACGCGCGGCAGGACCTCGACCTCGGCGCCCAGGGCGCGGATGTCGGCCAGGCCGCGGCCGTCGATGCGGACCTTGTCGCGCAGGATGCGCTGACGGATCAGCTTCTTCTGCACGGCGCGGTAGGCGGCGGAGATCTCCTTCTCGCGGCCCTCGAAGCCACCCTCGGCCGAGGCGAGCGAGCCGCGGACGGCGTCCTTGATCTCGTCGATCCGGGACTCGCGCTCCTGCTTGCCGGCGATCTGCAGCGCGGCGGTCAGGTCGGCGGAGGTGGCGGCCTCGACGGCGGCGTAGACGTCGTCCTGGTAGTCCAGGAAGATCGGGAAGTCCTGGACCGGCTTGGCGGCCTGTGCGGCGAGCTCGGCCTGGGCCTGGCACAGCGCGGCGATGAACTTCTTGGAGGCCTCGAGACCCTCGGCCACGACCTCCTCGGTCGGGGCCTGGACGCCCTGGTTGGTCACCAGGTCCCAGGTCGCGTCGGTGGACTCGGCCTCGACCATCATGATCGCGACGTCGTCTGAGCCGTCCTTGTTCTTCACCACGCGGCCGGCGACGACCATGTCGAAGACCGAGCGCTCGGCGTCGCTGAAGTTCGGGAACGCGACCCACTGGCCGTCGATGAGCGCGACGCGCACGCCACCGATCGGGCCGCTGAACGGCAGGCCGGAGATCTGCGTCGAGGCGGACGCGGCGTTGATCGCCAGCACGTCGTACTGGTGGTCGGGGTTGAGCGCCAGGACCGTGATGACGACCTGGACCTCGTTGCGCAGGCCCTTGGTGAAGGTCGGGCGCAGCGGGCGGTCGATCAGGCGGCAGGTGAGGATCGCGTCGGTGGAGGGGCGGCCCTCGCGACGGAAGAACGAGCCGGGGATCTTGCCCGCGGCGTACATGCGCTCCTCGACGTCCACCGTCAGGGGGAAGAAGTCGAACTGGTCCTTCGGGCTGCGGCCGGCCGTGGTGGTCGACAGGAGCATCGTGTCCTCATCGAGGTAGGCGGCGACGGCGCCACCGGCCTGCTTGGCGAGGCGTCCGGTCTCGAACCGGACCGTGCGGGTGCCGAACGTGCCGTTGTCGAGCGTGGCTTCGGCGAACTGAATCTCTGGACCCTCCATGTGGGCCCTCCATTTCTTCTCTCAAGAACAGGCACGTGCATCGTCGTTGTGCACGAGCTTTCTTCGGGTGGGACGGCGATGCCGTCCGACGGGCCGGGAAACCGGTACCCGCCCTCATGCAAAAGGAGCGGCTCCCCGAGGTGAAGGGAACCGCTCCCGTGCAGAAGCGTTATCGGCGCAGACCGAGGCGCTTGATCAGCTCGCGGTAGCGCGTGATGTCGGTCGACTCGAGGTAGCGCAGCATCCGCTTGCGGCGGCCGACCAGCAGCAGCAGCCCACGGCGGCTGTGGTGGTCGTGCTTGTGCTCACGCGAGTGCTCGGTGAGGTCCTTGATCCGGCGCGTCAGCATCGCGATCTGGACCTCGGGGGAGCCGGTGTCGCCGTCCTTGGTGGCGTACTCGGCCATGATTTCCTTCTTCACAGCAGCATCAAGAGGCATGCGGGGCGACTCCTTGTGATCGTTGCGCGGTGCCTTGGGGCTGGTTCACCCAGGCTCTCTGTGTCCGCGGCCGGTCGAACGGCACCTGCAAGGCTAGCAGCGGCCCGGCCAGCCCCCTAATCCCCGCAGCTCCCCGTTGACGCGCGCCTGTCGCACTTGTAGCGTACAAGTTGATGACAGGTGCCCGGTTCCGGACCATCGCCGACGACGTGCGCGAGCGCATCGCGCTCGGCGACCTCGGGGACTCCGGCGCCCTGGAGAGCGAGGCGGTGCTCGGGCAGCGGTACGGCGCGAGCCGGGTCACCGTGCGCCGCGCGCTGGAGCTGCTGCGCGAGCAGGGACTGGTCGAGAGCCGGCAGGGCTCGGGCTGGTTCGTGACCGGCGGCTCCTTCCACCAGACCCTCGCGCTGGGCACCTTCCGGCACGCCTCCTCGGCGGTCCTGGAGTCCGGCCGGCAGCTGTCCCGGCGGGTGACGTCCTTCGCCTATGAGGTCCCGCCCGCCGAGGTGGCGTCGAGCCTGCAGCTGGCGGCCGGGCAGGAGGCGCTGCACAGCCGGTCCGTCCGCACCGTCGACGGGGTGCCGCTGGACCTGGTGCAGGAGTGGGTGCCGGCGCAGCTCGCCGGCCGGCTCAGCCGTGCCGACGCCGCCGCCCCCGGCATCTGGCAGAGCCTGCAGCGCGACGGCCACCGGGTGGCCTCGGTGCGGCAGAGCATCACCGCGGGCGTCGCCAGCGACCAGGACGCGGGGCTGCTCGGCGTCGACCCCGGCACCGCGCTGCTGCTCGTGCGCCGGCTGGCCCTGGCGCGCGACGGCGGCCCGGTCGCCCTGTCCGACCACCGCTACCTGGCGCACCGGTTCAGCCTCGAGGTGGAGTTCCACGGCTGGCCGACCGCCGACGAGCCGCCCGGCCTGCGGACCGTCCCGGACTGAACCGGCCACCTCCGACCCGCCCTCCCCCGGCGGCCACCGGCCGCCGTACGCACCTGACACCCCAAGGAGATCTGCCCATGAAGGTCCTCGTCACCGGAGGTGCCGGCTTCATCGGCGCCAACTTCGTGCACCGCGTCCGCGACGTCCGCCCCGACTGGCAGGTGACCGTCCTGGACGCCCTGACCTATGCCGGCAACCGGGAGAGCCTGGCCGACCTCGGCGACTCGATCCGCTTCGTCCAGGGCAACGTCGCCGACGCCGAGCTGGTCGACACGCTGGTGCGCGACACCGACGTCGTGGTGCACTTCGCCGCCGAGTCGCACAACGACAACTCCCTGGACGACCCCTGGCCGTTCATGGAGTCCAACATCATCGGCACCTACCGGCTGCTGGAGGCCGTCCGCCACCACGGCGTGCGGCTGCACCACATCTCCACCGACGAGGTCTACGGCGACCTCGAGCTGGACGACCCGGCGCGCTTCACCGAGCAGACCCCGGTCAACCCCTCCAGCCCCTACTCCGCGAGCAAGGCCAGCGCCGACCTGCTGGTGCGGGCGTGGATCCGGTCGTTCGGCATCTCGGCCACGCTGTCCAACTGCTCCAACAACTACGGGCCCTACCAGCACGTCGAGAAGTTCATCCCGCGCCAGATCACCGGCATCCTGCAGGGCGTCAAGCCCAAGCTGTACGGCGCCGGCGCCAACGTGCGCGACTGGATCCACGTGGACGACCACAACGACGCCGTCATCGCGATCCTCGAGCAGGGCCGGCTCGGCGAGACCTACCTCATCGGCGCCGACGGCGAGCAGGACAACGCCTCGATCGTGGCGCTGCTGCTGGAGCTGACGGGCAAGCCGGCCGACTGGTTCGAGCACGTCAACGACCGGCCCGGGCACGACCTGCGCTACGCCATCGACTCCGGCAAGCTGCGCGCCGAGACCGACTGGAGGCCGCGCTACCAGGACATCCGGGCCGGGCTGACCCAGACGATCGACTGGTACCGCGAGCACGAGGCGTGGTGGGCGCCGGCCAAGGAGCGGACCGAGCAGGCCTACCAGCGGCTGGGGCGCTGACCCGGCCGCCAAGGCGGCCGCCGGGCCGGCTGGCACCGGTCAGGCCGCGACCGGCGCCTGGTCAGCCACGCCGCGCCCCGGCTCCGGCGTGCCGTCGGCGGCGAGGACCGCCTCGGGTGCTCCGGCCGGCGTACCGGTCAGCAGCGAGCGCAACCGCCAGGCGGCTCCGACCGCCACGAGGCTGATGACCACGTGCGCGGCGACGAAGACCGTGCCGTGCCCGGCGTTGAGGGCGACGCCGGCCAGCAGTGGGCCGACGGCCGAGCCGCTGGTCTGGATCGCGCCGAACACCCCGAGCGTGGTGCCGACCATGCCGCTCGGCGCGAGGCTCGCGGTGAGCGGGTTGAGCACCGGGGCGTACATCGTCTCGCCGACGGCGAAGATGCCGAACGTCGTGACGAACAGCGTGGCCGCGATGCCCGGGACGTGCGAGGCGACCGCGAGGATCAGCCATGACAGCACCCAGATGCCGCCCACCACGATCAGCAGCGACGGCGCCGAGCGGCGGGCGGTCCAGCGCACCACCGCCATCTGCAGCACGATGATCACCACGCAGTTGACGGCGGCCGCCGTGCCGATGGTGCGCTCGGAGACGTCGAGGACGGTCAGCGCGTAGGCCGGCAGGCCGCTCTCGAACTGGGCGTAGAACCCGAGCGCGAGGGCGATGGTGACGACCGCGGTCCAGCGCAGCGCCGGGGTGGCGAAGATCAGCCGGATCGCGGCGCCGCTGCCGGTGCGCCCGGCCTCCGCCGCGGTCGGCAGCGCGTCGCAGGATGCGGCGCCGCGGCCGGCGAGGAGCAGCAGCAGCCCCGACAGGACGAACCCGACCGCTGCGGTGGCGAAGGCCGGCCACATGCCGTTCGGCTCGCGCAGGTTGACCATGTAACCGGCGGCGAACGCCCCGACGGCCATGCCGAGCGCCTGCCCGGTGAACACCCAGGCGAAGACGCGACGACGGTCCTCGGAGGCGACCCACCGCAGGACCAGCACCGACTGGGCCGGCGCGGCCGCGGTGACGCCGACGCCGAAGACGAACATCCCGGCCAGGAAGGCGACCGGCGAGCCGGCCAGGATGAGGTACGCCGTACCGGCGGCGGCCACGACCTTGGCGGCGACCGCGACGCGCACGGGCGGCAGCCGGTCGGCCAGCCGGCCACCCAGCGGCGCGGCGAGCAGGGCCCCGATCGAGAACAGGCTCGACGCCGCGGCGGCGACGAGGCTGCCCCAGCCGCGGGTGTTGGCCGCATAGGCGTACTGGTACGGCAGCACCGTGCCCCACCCGACCATGGCGATCGTCGACGCCAGGATCAGCAGCCGTGCGCGCTTCACCGTGTCCTCCATACTTGTTGAAAATCGTAGTGTTTGGTATCGAATATTTCGACTTCGAAATCTTAGCATGAGAAGATCCCCGGTATGACGACACCCAAGCGGGCCCGCGCCAGGACCGAGTCGGCCCACGAGCTCTACCGGGCGGAGGTGGCGGCCTACGTCGCGGCGGGTGGGGACGAGACCGTGCAGCGGGTCATCACCGGCGTGCACGGCCTCGCTCGGCGCCTGAACCAGTGGTACGACCGGCAGCTGGCCGACCTCGACCTCTCCCACGGTGAGTGGTCCGTGCTCTCCCGGCTGGCGACGGTGGCCGAGGGTGCGGCGCTCACCCCGAGCCAGCTGGCCGACGCCACGAACGTCGCCGCGTCCTCGATGACGCACCGCCTGGACCGGATGAGCCAGCGCGGCCTCGTCGCCCGCGCGACCGACCCGGACAACCGCACCCGCATCCTCGTCACGCTGACCGAGGGCGGCTGGGAGACGTTCCGGGCCGCGACCCAGGAGTCCAACATGGTCGAGACCGACGTGCTCGGCCGGCTCAGCACCGACCAGCGCCAGGAGCTCGCCTCACTGCTGGAGATCGTGATCGCCGGGCTGGACGAGGAGGCCCCTGCCTGACCGGTGTCGCGCGGGCCGGCGTCGCGTGGTGGTGCCAAAGGCGGCCCAGCACGGAACAGGGCCCGGCCGCTCCCCGGAGGGAGTGGCCGGGCCCTGTCGCGCCGGTCGGGGGTCAGCCCAGCTCGGGGGTCAGCCCAGCTCGGGGAACCAGATGGCGATCTCGCGCGCGGAGGAGTCCGGGGAGTCCGAGCCGTGGACGATGTTCTGCTGGACCTTCAGGCCCCAGTCACGGCCGAGGTCCCCGCGGATCGTGCCCGGCAGCGCGGCCGTCGGGTCGGTCGCGCCGGCCAGCGCGCGGAAGCCCTCGATGCAGCGGTGGCCCTCGATGACCGCGGCGGTCACGGCGCCGCTGGACATGAACTCCAGCAGCGGCTCGTAGAACGGCTTGCCCTCGTGCTCGGCGTAATGGCGCTCCAGGCGCTCGCGGTCGGGGGTGAAGATGTCGAGCGCGACGAGCGTGTAGCCCTTGGCCTCGATACGGCGCAGGACCTCACCGGTGAGGCCGCGGGCGTAGCCGTCGGGCTTGACGAGGACGAGGGAGCGTTCAGTCATGGCCGCACCCTATCCGCCGTGCGGCGCCGTACCGTCCGAGGGGGAAGTGCCGGGTTCGGGCTGGTCGGAGGGGTGCTCGGCGTACCAGCGGGCGTCGACGCGCCGCGTGTGCTCGTCCATGCCGGCGCCCTGCACCAGCGCGGTCACCCAGAGCGCCAGGAAGAGCAGGCCGACGACCAGCATCAGCGGCACGATCAGCGCGCACAGCAGGGTCGCCAGCTGCAGCAGCCAGCCCAGCGTCACGCCCCAGGGGCGGCGCATCAGGCCGGCGTCCAGGATGCAGACCACGGCCACGACGCTGCCGACGAGCAGGAAGCTGCCGGCTGAGGACTGCCGGTCGGCGGCGGCGATGCCGCGAGCGACCAGCGCACCGAAGAACACCGCGAGCCCCTGGCTGCCGATGACCACTGCGGCCAGGCGCCGGGTCATCTTCTCGGGGACACCGTAGAAGGTCAGCGATCGCAGCAGGTTCACCCGGTCAGGCTATCGGCCGCGCGGTCGGGTCCCCGCGCCGCCCGCCGGGGCCCAGCGGCACTCAGCGCCGCTCGGCGGCCCAGCGGCCGACGACGTCCTGCGCCGTGGCCAGGCTCGCCCCGGTCTCCCGCTGGTACGCCATGACGGCGTCCGCCTCGCGTCCCTGGGCGAGCAGGCCCTCGATCCGGGTGCGTGCCCCCGAGGACACACCGCCGCGGCCCAGCCGGGCCTCGCGGACGCGGGTGACCAGCAGGAACAGGATGACCACGACGAGGAGCAGGACGACGTACTTCACGGCTCGACCACCCCCAGCAGCATCCGGACCTCGGCCGCCGTCGTGATGGAGCCGGTCGCGAGCACGCCTCCGCCGACACCCCCCTCGTCGGCCAGGCCGGCTGCACGGTCGAGCGCGTCGGGCAGGCTGTCGACGACGGTCACGCGGTCCTCGCCGTAGATCTCGGTCGCGAGCTCGCCCAGGCGGGATGGGCTCATCGCGCGCGGCGAGGTCGTGCGGGTGATGACCACCTCGTCCAGGACCGGCTCGAGGATCTCCAGCATCGAGGTCGCGTCCTTGTCCTCGAGCACCGCGACGACGCCGATGACGCGGGCGAAGTTGAACGAGTCCTCCATCGCCGCCTTGAGCGCCTCCGCGCCGGCCGGGTTGTGCGCGGCGTCGACCAGGACCGTCGGCGAACGCCGCACGACCTCGAGCCGCCCCGGGGAGGTCGCGCCCGCCAGCCCGGCGCGCACGACGTCCACGTCCAGGCGCTGCTGGCCACCGCCGACGAAGGCCTCGACCGCCGCGAGGGCGATCGCCGCGTTGTGGCCCTGGTGCGGGCCGTGCAGCGGCAGGAACAGGTCGTCGTAGTCCCCGCCGAGCCCGCGCACCGACAGCTGCTGCCCGCCGACCGCGACCTCGCGGGTGAGGATGCCGAAGTCGTTGCCCTCGAAGGCGAGGGTGGCCTGCACCTCCTGGCCGCGCTCCAGCAGGATCTCGGCGACGGCGGGCTCCTGCAGCCCGACGACCGCGACCGCACCGGCCTTGATGATGCCGCTCTTCTCGGTGGCGATGTCCTCGACCGAGCTGCCGAGGAACCGCTCGTGGTCGATCGCGATCGGCGTGACGACGGCGACCTGGCCGTCCGCGACGTTCGTCGCGTCCCAGGAGCCGCCCATCCCGACCTCGACCACCGCGACGTCCACCGGCGCGTCGGCGAACGCGGCGTAGGCGACCGCGACCACGACCTCGAAGTAGGTCATCCGCGGTCCCCCCTCGGCGGCGAAGCGCTGGTCCACCATGTCGATGAACGGGAGCACGTCGTCGTACGCGGCGA
The DNA here is from genome assembly GCA_963724015.1 of uncultured Actinomycetota bacterium. Classification (GTDB taxonomy): domain Bacteria; phylum Actinomycetota; class Actinomycetes; order Actinomycetales; family Dermatophilaceae; genus CAVRTM01. Next base: position 42,537 of record CAVRTM010000014.1, on the reverse strand, counting down.
CGAACTTCTCGGCGGGGATCGGCTCGCCGTTCAGGGCGATCCGCTCACGGATGTCGTGCAGGTGCGGCGAGGTGAACCTCCCTGTAGACAGGCCCATCTCGCGCAGCAGCCGCTCGATCATCCGCGTGGTCGACGTCTTGCCGTTGGTGCCGGTCACGTGGATGACGGGGAACGCGCGCTGGGGGTCGCCCAGCAGCTCCATCACCGCGGCGATGCGGTCCAGCGACGGCTCGAGGTCGTGCTCGGGCGTGCGCGCGAGGATCGACTCCTGGATCTCCCGCATCCGCTTGCGCAGGTCGAGCTGCTCGCTGGCCTGGCGCTGGGCCGAGTCCGGACGACCGGTCATGACTGCACTCCCTCGGGGTCGACCGGCGCGGTCGCCGGCTGCATGTCGGACAGGTCGGTCAGGTCGGCCCCATCGGCCGCTGCCGGATCCCGTCGCGGGACGCGGCGCGACATCCAGACCTGGTCCGGCACCCCGCCCCCGCCCGCCTCGTGGTGGGTCTCGACGAACCCGCGGGTCCGGTAGAAGTGCGCGGCCGGGGTGTTGCCCTCGGTGTAGGACAGCCGGATCTCGGCGTACCGGCCCTGCGCCTCCTCCAGCACCGTGGCCAGCAGCGCGGACCCGATCCCCTGGCCGTGGTGCTCGGGCAGGACGTAGAGGCGCCACAGGACCAGGTGGTCCTCCTCACGCCCGACGCTGGCCATGCCGCAGACCTCGCCGTCGAGCTCGGCGACGGTCAGCCGCCCCTGGCGGATCGCCGGGCTGGTGGCCTCGGCCGACCACCACTTGGCCAGCCCGGCCTGGACGTAGTCGGCTCCGGCGATTCCCTCGTAGGTCGCGGGCCAGGTGCGGTGCCCTACAGCCAGGACCGCGTCGAGGTCGTCCATCGTGGCCTTGCGGATCACGAGCGCCATCAGAGCTTCTTGACCAGGATGCGCACGGTCTGCCCGTCACCGACGACGGCGTCGACGGTCGGCAGCGCCGCCGGCAGGGCGTTGACGTCCGGCGCCGACCCGAACTGGGTGGCCAGGGTCTCCTCCATGATCAGCGACTGGTGCGCCACCGTGGCCTCCCAGACCTGCTGGTCGCCCAGCACGGTCAGGCTGATCCGGTCACTGACGTCCAGCCCGGCTTCGCGGCGGGCCTGCTGCACTGCCCGGACGATGTCGCGGGCCAGCCCCTCCTGGGCCAGCTCGGGGGTCACCGTGGTGTCCAGGACGACGAAGCCGCCGCCGGGCAGGACCGCCGTGGCCCGGCTCGGCCCGCCCTCGGCCACCTGGGCCACCACGGTCTCCACGGCGTACTCCCCCTCGACCAGGGCGAGGCCACCCGCGGTGACGGTGCCGTCGGCGTCGACGGACCAGTCACCGGACTTGGCGCCCTTGATCGCCCGCTGGACGTCCTTGCCGAGCCGCGGCCCCGCGGCCCGCGCGTTGACCGTGAGCCTCTGCGACACGCCGAACTCCGCCTCGCTGGCGGACGCGAGGTCGAGCAGCGTGACCTTGCGGACGTTGACCTCGTCGGCGACGATCGCGCCGAACGGCTCCAGGCCCGCGACGTCGGGCGCGACCACGGTGAGGTCCTGCAGCGGCAGCCGCGCCCGCAGGCCGGAGGCCTTGCGCAGGCTGCTGGCCACGGAGCACACCTCGCGAGCCCGGTCCATGCCGGCCACCAGCGTGTCGTCCTGAGGCAGGTCACCCGCGACGGGCCAGTCGGTGAGGTGCACCGACCGACCGCCGGTGAGGCCGCGCCAGATCTCCTCCGTGGTGAACGGGAGCAGCGGCGCGCAGACCCGGGTCAGCACCTCCAGGGTCGTGTACAGCGTGTCGAACGCCTCCGTCGACGCGCCGCTCTCGCCGTCCCAGAACCGGTCGCGGGACCGGCGGATGTACCAGTTGCTCAGCACATCCAGGAAGGTGCGCACGGAGTCGCAGGCCGAGGCGACGTCGTACGCGTCGAGCTGGCGCTCGACCCGCTCGACCAGCCGGCGCAGCGTGGCCAGCAGGTAGCGGTCCAGGACGTCCTGCGACCCGGTCGACCACTGCGCCTCATAGCCCTCCCCACCGCGAGCGGCGTTGGCGTAGAGCGAGAAGAAGTACCACGAGCTCCACAGCGGCAGCAGCACCTGGCGCACCCCGTCGCGGATGCCCTGCTCGGTGACGACCAGGTTGCCGCCGCGCAGGATCGGCGAGGACATGAGGAACCAGCGCATGGCGTCGGCGCCGTCGCGGTCGAAGACCTCCGACACGTCCGGGTAGTTGCGCAGCGACTTGCTCATCTTGGCCCCGTCGCTGCCGAGCACGATGCCGTGGCTGACGCAGGACTGGAAGGCCGGCCGGTCGAACAGGGCCGTGGCCATGATGTGCATCGTGTAGAACCAGCCGCGGGTCTGGCCGATGTACTCGACGATGAAGTCGCCCGGGAAGTGGTGCTCGAACCACTCGGCGTTCTCGAACGGGTAGTGCACCTGCGCGAACGACATGGAGCCGGAGTCGAACCACACGTCAAGGACCTCGGGCACCCGGCGCATCGTCGAGCGCCCCGTGGGGTCGTCGGGGTTGGGCCGGGTCAGCTCGTCGACGTACGGCCGGTGCAGGTCCGTGACCTCGACACCGAAGTCGGCCTCGAGCTCGGCGAAGGAGCCGTAGACGTCCACCCGGGGGAAGTTCGGGTCGTCGGACTTCCAGACGGGGATCGGGCTGCCCCAGAAGCGGTTCCGGCTGATCGACCAGTCGCGGGCGTTGGAGAGCCACTTCCCGAACTGGCCGTGCTTGACGTGCTCGGGCACCCAGGTGATCTGCTCGTTGAGCTCGACCATCCGGTCGCGGAAGCGGGTCACCTCCACGAACCAGCTCGACACGGCCTTGTAGATCAACGGGTTGCGGCAGCGCCAGCAGTGCGGGTAGGAGTGGACGTAGGACTCCTCGCGCATGAGGACGCCGGCAGCCTTGAGGTCGTTGATGATCGGGCGGTTGGCCTCGAAGACCTGCAACCCCTGGTACGCCGGGACGGCGCCCGTGAACTTCGCACCGTCGTCGACGGTGAGCAACGTCGGGATCCCCGCCGCGTCACAGGCCAGCTGGTCGTCCTCGCCGTATGCCGGGGCCATGTGGACGACGCCGGTGCCGTCGTCGACGGTGACGTGGTCGCTCGGGATCACCTGGTACGCCTGCTCGGTGCCCCAGACGGCGGTGTCGGTGAAGAAGTCGAAGATGGGGGTGTAGCGCCGGCCGACGAGGTCGGCACCCTTGAGGCGGGCCACGACCCGGTCGGCCGCGTCCTCACCCAGCTCCCGTGCGTAGGCGCCCAGGCGGGCCTCGGCCAGGACGTAGCGCCGGCCGTCGTGCTCGACCGCCACGTAGTCGACGTCCGGGCCCACGGCCATCGCCAGGTTGCTGGGCAGGGTCCACGGCGTGGTCGTCCATGCCATCAGCCGCTCGCCGGTCTCCAGCTCGACCCAGACGGTGACCGAGGGGTCCTGGCGCTGCTGGTAGACCTCCTCGTCCATCCGCAGCTCGTGGTTGGACAGCGGCGTCTCGTCGTTCCAGCAGTAGGGCAGCACCCGCATGCCCTCATAGATCAGGCCCTTGTCGTGCAGGGTCTTGAACGCCCAGATCACCGACTCCATGTAGGAGGGGTTGAGCGTCTTGTAGTCGTGCTCGAAGTCGACCCAGCGCGCCTGGCGGGTGACGTAGTCCTGCCACTCGCCGGTGTACTTCAGCACCGACTCCCGGCACGCCTCGTTGAACTTCTCGATGCCCAGCTCGAGGATGTCGGCCTTGGTCCGCAGGCCGAGGACGCGCTGGGCCTCCAGCTCGGCCGGCAGGCCGTGGCAGTCCCAGCCGAAACGGCGCTCGACCCGGCGCCCGCGCATGGTCTGGTAGCGCGGGATGAGGTCCTTGACGTAGCCGGTGAGCAGGTGGCCGTAGTGCGGGAGGCCGTTGGCGAAGGGCGGCCCGTCGTAGAAGACGAACTCGTTGGCCCCGTCCCGGCCGGCCTCGCGGGCCTCGACCGAGGCGACGAAGGTGCCGTCCTGCGCCCAGTAGCGCAGGATCCGCTCCTCGATCTCCGGGAAGCGCGGGCTCGCGGCCACACCGCCGGTGGTGCCGTGCTGCTCGTCGGCGGGGAGGAAGTCGACCTTCGGGTAGGTCATCGCATGGTCTCCGTGCTCGTCGGACCCCGCCCCTGCGGCGCGGTCGTCGTGCTGCACGAGGACGACGTCCCCCGGATCGGTCCGGGAGGCACCGCGGTACCACCTCGCTTGCCGGCTCCCATCCCCCTGTCTGAGGGCGGAACCCGACCGCTCTGGTCCAGGCTGTGACGGGCCCACCCGTCCGGGTCTAGTCCGGCCTTGCGACCGTTTCTTCCGGAGGCTCGCCGGTGATGGCCGGGTCGATGCCTGTGCTCCTACTCTACCGGGACGCCGCTGAGGTTCGAACCCGGTTTGCCGCCCGACCCCGGGGGCGGCCCCTCCCGCGCGCAGAACCGCCAGGTTTGGGGCGGCCCGGCACGCAGAACCGCCGGGTTTGCGGGGGCCCGGTGGTGGGGACCAAAGCCCCTGCCTGGGGGGTGGGCCCCGGGACACGGTGGCGGGGTGTGGACCAGGGCTCGTGCGGACTCGGAGGTCTTCGCCGACCGGGACGAGGCCGGGCGGGCCCTGGGGGAGCACCTGCGGTCCGTGTCCCTGGACGACCCGGTCGTGCTCGCCCTCCCCCGCGGCGGCGTGCCGGTCGCCGCGCGGGTCGCCGAGGCCCTGCACGCGCCGTTGGACGTGATGGTCGTCCGCAAGGTCGGCGTGCCGCACCGGCCCGAGCTGGCCATGGGCGCCGTCAGCGAGGAGGGGGCCCGCATCGTCGAGGAGCACGTGACGCGCGCGGCCCACGTCCCCCGGCGGGAGTACGACGTCGCCGAGCAGGCGGCGATCCGTGAGGTCGCCCGCCTGGCGCGGGCGCTACGAGGCGACCGGCCGCCGATGCCGCTGGCCGGTCGCACCGTCGTGGTGGTCGACGACGGCGTCGCGACCGGCTCCACCGCACGGGCCGCCTGCCGGGCGGCCCGCTCCCGTGGCGCCGCCACGGTGGTCTTCGCGGCGCCGGTCGGGCCGACCGGCTGCACCGAGGAGCTGCGGGACGCCGCCGACGAGGTCGTCGTGCTGAGGACGCCCGAGCACTTCCGTTCGGTCGGCGACTGGTACCGCGACTTCGACCAGGTCAGCGACGCCGAGGTCGCGGCGGAGCTGGCCCGGCTCGGCCCCCGGCGGGCGCCGGCGCCGCAGGAGCGACCGGCCGTCCCTGGAACACCGGACCGCGAGGCCCTCGACGTCCGGATCCTCGCCGGCGACGTGGAGCTGTCCGGGCACCTGTGCCCGCCCGCCGAGGGCTGTGGCGTGGTCGTGTTCGTCCACGGCAGTGGCAGCAGCGCCCGCAGCCCCCGGAACCGCTACGTGGCGCTGGCGCTGAGCCGCGCCGGGCTCGGCACGCTGCTGTTCGACCTGCTCACCGCCGAGGAGGAGCGCGACCGTGGCAACGTGTTCGACATCCCGCTGCTCGCACAGCGGCTGCGGCTGGCGACCGACTGGCTGCGCAGCCCCGCGTCGGGCGTCGACCGGACCACCCCCCTCGGCTACTTCGGTGCGAGCACCGGAGCGGCCGCGGCGCTGACGGCCGCTGCGGAGCCTGACGCGGACGTGGCCGCGGTCGTCTCCCGTGGCGGCCGCCCGGACCTGGCGGGGAGCCGGCTGCCCGACGTCCGGTGCCCGACCCTGCTGATCGTCGGCGGCGACGACCAGCAGGTGCTGACCCTCAACCGGCGGGCACAGTCCCGGCTCACCTGCCCCAGCCACCTCGTCGTGGTCCGCGGCGCCACGCACCTGTTCGAGGAGAAGGGCGCCCTGGAGCGGGTCGCCGACCTGGCCCGCGACTGGTTCCTCGCCCACCTGCGCACGCGCCGCCCGTGGATCCCCGCCGACCCGGAGCTGCCGGGCTCCGACCTGCCGGGCCCGACGGCGCCGGGCCCGACAGCGCCGCCGGCGTCGGACGCGGCCGGCCCGGCGCCGCCGGCAGGGGCCTGAGCCTCGCCGCACGCGCGGCAGCACTGACGTGCCGAGGAACCGCTTGCTCCGGACCGCCGGTCCAGGAGGTCCGCTCAGGCGTCCACGTGGGCCGGCATGTGCGTCATCGACTCGATGTCAGACACCGTGGCGTCGATGAGCTTGTGGGCGAGGTCGGTCAGGGCGCGGGCCGTGGCCAGCTCGTCTCCGATCTCGGGCACGGACCGGTCGACCGGGTTGCACCGGGCCAGGCCGACCCCGACGAGGTGGGTGCGGTCCCGCGTGTGCAGGCGCGCCTCCGCTCGCGTCTGACGCTCGTGCTCGTCGAGAAAGATCTCGATCGTCCACTTCCTGGCCTCGTCCACGGCGCGCCTCCTGGGTCGGTGCCCACAGCCTGCCGACGGCCGCTGACGAGCGCTCAGGGCCGAAGGTCCCTGCTCCCCTGCCACCGGCCCGACGCGTCGTACCGGTGGCAGGGGCAAACCGGTTCGTCCGGCGCGCCGTACGTCTGGGAAGATTCGGGGCATGACCACCCCTGCCTCCTCTGCACGCGCCGTGACCATGCCCGACCGGCCGTCCATCGACGGTCTCGAGGACAAGTGGGCACAGGTATGGGCCGAGCAGGGCACCTACCGCTTCGACCGCTCGCGCAGCCGCGAGGAGATCTACTCGATCGACACCCCTCCCCCGACGGCGAGCGGCTCGCTGCACATCGGCCACGTGTTCTCCTACACCCAGACCGACTGCCTGGCCCGCTACAAGCGGATGTCCGGCTATGAGGTCTTCTACCCGATGGGCTGGGACGACAACGGCCTGCCGACCGAGCGCCGCGTCCAGAACTACTACGGCGTCCGCGGCGACGCCTCGCTGCCGCACGTCGAGGGCTACCAGCCACCGCAGCAGGGCGGCGAGGGCAAGAGCGTCAAGGCCGCCGACCAGCAGCCGATCAGCCGCGCGAACTTCATCGAGCTGTGCGACATCCTCACCATCGAGGACGAGAAGGCGTTCGAGGAGGTCTTCCGGACCGCCGGCCTGTCGGTCGACTGGGACATCAACTACCGCACCATCGACGACCGCTCGCGGGCGACGGCCCAGGAGGCGTTCCTGGGCAACCTGCACCGCGGCGAGGCCTACCAGGCGGAGGCGCCGGGCCTGTGGGACGTCACGTTCCAGACCGCCGTGGCCCAGGCCGAGCTCGAGGCGCGGGACTACCCGGGGCACTTCCACCGCGTGGCCTTCCACGGTCCGACCGGCAGCGACCGGGTGGTCCACATCGAGACCACCCGCCCCGAGCTGCTGCCCGCCGTGGTGGCCCTCATCGCCCACCCCGACGACGAGCGGTACGCCGAGCTGTTCGGGACCACGGTCACCTCACCGCTGTTCGGGGTCGAGGTGCCGGTCCTGCCCCACTACCTCGCCGAGCCCGACAAGGGCGCCGGCATCGCGATGTGCTGCACCTTCGGTGACCTCACCGACGTGCAGTGGTGGCGCGAGCTGCAGCTGCCGACCCGGTCGGTCATCCAGCGTGACGGCCGGATCTCGCGCGAGACCCCTGAGTGGATCACCTCCGAGCAGGGCCGTGCGCTGTTCGCCGAGCTCGCCGGCAAGACGACGTTCTCCGCGCGCGCCGCGGTGGTCGACGCGCTGCGCGCCTCAGGTGACCTCGACGGCGAGCCGGCGGCGACCCAGCGCAAGGCGAACTTCTACGAGAAGGGCGACAAGCCGCTGGAGATCGTCACCTCGCGACAGTGGTACATCCGCAACGGCGGGCGCGACGCCGAGCTGCGCGCCGAGCTGATGCAGCGCGGCGAGGAGCTGGCGTTCCACCCCTCGTTCATGCGCACCCGCTACGAGAACTGGGTCGGCGGCCTCAACGGTGACTGGCTGATCAGCCGGCAGCGCTTCTTCGGCGTGCCGATCCCCGTCTGGTACCCGATCGACGCGGACGGCGAGGTGGACTACGACCGGCCGATCGTGCCCGACTCGTCGGCACTGCCGGTGGACCCGGTGGCCGAGCCCCCGGCCGGCTACGAGGAGTCCCAGCGCGGCGTGCCCGGTGGCTTCACCGGTGACCCGGACGTCATGGACACCTGGGCCACCTCCTCGCTCACCCCGCAGATCGCCGGCGGCTGGCGCGACGACCCCGAGCTGTTCGCCAAGGTCTTCCCGATGGACGTCCGCCCCCAGGCCCACGACATCATCCGCACCTGGCTGTTCTCCACGGTCGTCCGCTCCCACCTCGAGCACGACAGCCTGCCGTGGAAGCACGCCACGATCAGCGGCTTCATCCTCGACCCCGACCGCAAGAAGATGAGCAAGTCCAAGGGCAACGCGGTCACGCCGATCGACATGCTGCGCGAGCACGGCAGCGACGCGATCCGCTACTGGTCGGCGTCCGCACGCCTCGGCACCGACGCCGCCCTGGACACCGGCCAGATGAAGGTCGGCCGGCGGCTGGCGATCAAGGTCCTCAACGCCAGCAAGTTCGCGCTCTCCTTCGGTGAGATCGATCCCACCGCAGGCGATCTCGTCTCACTGGTGACCGCTCCGCTGGACCGCGCCATGCTGGCCGGCCTGGCCGAGGTCGTGGACAGGGCCACCGCCGGCTTCGAGGCGTTCGACTACACGCGCGCCCTCGAGGTCACCGAGACGTTCTTCTGGACGTTCTGCGACGACTACCTCGAGCTGGTCAAGGACCGGGCGTACGGTGGCCAGGGCGAGCAGGGCGCCGTGTCCGCGCGCGCCGCCCTGCGGGTCGCGCTCGATGTGCTGCTGCGCCTGCTCGCGCCGATCCTCCCCTACGCCACCGAGGAGGTCTGGTCCTGGTGGCACGACGGGTCCGTGCACCGCGCCGCCTGGCCGACCGCTGACGAGGTGAAGGCGGTTGCCGGAGAGGCCGACCCGGCGATGCTGGGCGCCGTCGGCGCTGCCCTGGCCGGTGTCCGCAAGGCCAAGTCGGAGGCCAAGGTCGGCATGCGCGCCGAGGTCCCGTCGATGACGCTGGCCGGTCCCGCCGCTGCGCTGGACCAGATCCGTTCTGCCGTCTCGGATCTCAGCGCCGCCGGCAAGATCGCCGACATCACCTATGCCGACGCCGAGCACGTCGAGGTCCGCGACGTCGTCCTCGTCCCGGTGCCCAAGAGCTGACGTACGGGCGCTCGGCCAACCTCGAGGGCACGTGTTGCCCTGGAACGACGCTCCGGACGTGTTCCAGCCGCCGATTCCGTCGTTTCCGGGCAACAAGCGGCGGGCTGAAAGGGCCTCGACGCCTCAGCTGGCGGCGGTGTCACGCCCGTCCGGCTGCACCAGCACCCACGGCACGTCCCAGCCGGCCAGGGCCAGGTGGCGCTTCACGTAGCGGCCCTCATCGAGAGCCGTGACGGTGCCGGTCGCCGGGTCGTACACGTCCAGCACCGCGTCGTTTCCGGGCAGCACCAGCGTCACGTGCCGGGGTGCCCACGCGTTGCCGACGTACAGCAGGGCCGAGCGGCCGCCGCGCACGAGGTCCACGACCTGCCGGTACGACGCACCCAGCGTCGCGGCCGATGCGAAGCGGATGGGCCGCAGCCGGAACCGGGCCCCATCGGCCGTGGCCCAGGCCTCGAGCTCGTTCCGGGCTCCCCACGGCGGGGTGCCGAGGGCCCGCGGCCATGGCAGCTGGAGTCGGCTCCCGGGGCCGACGAGCGCGTTGGTGCGACCCATGACGGCGCGCTCCTGCTCGGCGAACCGTGCCTGCTCCGTCCGGCCGTCCGCGGGGCCACCGTCGCGCGCAACCCCCGCCACCACCCACCGCGCGAAGGCGGGGTCGGCCAGCATCCTCGCGACCGTCAGCGCCGCCGAGCCGCAGGTGACCGGGCTCTGCTGCACGGGCCCCGTCGCACCGAGGCGCCACGCCATACCGTCCATGGGCTCATCCTGCGCCACCGGCGCAGCGCAGGGCGAGCCGCGGCCGGACGTGGAAGCGGCCGGCTCCGGGGTCTCCCCGGGCCGGCCGCACCAGCGCCTTGCAGCAGCCGCCGTTCGGCGACGGCGTCAGGCGGACTCCTTGCGCACCGGGCGCTTGCGGGTGGTCGGCACGTCACGGCGCACGATGGTCGGCAGCACGTTGTCCTGGACGACCTCGCGGGTCACCACGACCCGGGCGATGTCCTCGTCGCTGGGCACGTCGAACATCACCGGGAGCAGGACCTCCTCCATGATCGCCCGCAGCCCGCGGGCTCCGGTGCCGCGCAGCAGCGCCTGGTCGGCGATGGCGGCGATCGCGTCGTCGGTGAACTCCAGCTCGACGCCGTCGATGTCGAACATCCGCTTGTACTGCTTGACCAGCGCGTTGCGCGGCTGGGTCAGGATGCGCTCGAGGGCGTCACGGTCCAGCGGCGACACGGTCGTGATGACCGGCAGCCGGCCGATGAACTCCGGGATCAGCCCGAACTTCATCAGGTCCTCGGGCATGACGTCGCCGTAGCTCTCACCCACGTCCTTGGCCGTGTGCAGCTGCGAGCCGAAGCCCAGCCCCTTCTGGCCGGAGCGCGACTCGATCAGCTTCTCCAGGCCGGCGAACGCACCGCCGACGATGAACAGCACGTTGGTGGTGTCGATCTGGATGAACTCCTGGTGCGGGTGCTTGCGCCCGCCCTGCGGCGGCACCGAGGCCGTCGTCCCCTCCAGGATCTTCAGCAGCGCCTGCTGCACGCCCTCGCCGGAGACGTCGCGGGTGATCGAGGGGTTCTCGCTCTTGCGGGCGATCTTGTCGACCTCGTCGATGTAGATGATGCCCGTCTCGGCCTTCTTGACGTCGTAGTCAGCGGCCTGGATCAGCTTGAGCAGGATGTTCTCGACGTCCTCACCGACGTAGCCGGCCTCGGTGAGGGCGGTGGCGTCGGCGATCGCGAACGGCACGTTGAGCATCCGGGCGAGGGTCTGGGCGAGGTAGGTCTTCCCGCAACCGGTCGGGCCGATCAGCAGGATGTTGGACTTGGCGATGTCGACCGCGTCGGCGTCCTTCTTGGAGCTGCTCTCACCGGCCTGGATGCGCTTGTAGTGGTTGTAGACCGCGACGGCCAGCGCCCGCTTGGCGGGGTCCTGGCCGATGACGAACTGCTCGAGGAACTCGAAGATCTCGCGGGGCTTGGGCAGCTCGTCCAGCCCCAGCTCGGAGGTCTCGGCGAGCTCCTCCTCGATGATCTCGTTGCACAGGTCGATGCACTCGTCGCAGATGTAGACACCCGGACCGGCAATGAGCTTCTTGACCTGCTTCTGGCTCTTGCCGCAGAACGAGCACTTCAGCAGGTCGCCACCGTCTCCGATGCGTGCCACGAGGCGATCCTTCCAGTTGGTCTGCCCGGAGCGGGGAGCTCTCCGAGTCGTTGTGCGTCGGTCTGGCCGGTGCCGCCCGGAGCCGATGGCCCCGGACGTCCGGGTTCGTGCCTGCCAACACGGGTCGTCCTGCGGCCCGTACGGCGTTCCCGGTGCGGGCCCCGTGCCCCGTTCCGGTCCCGAGACGGTACCGCGGGCCGCCGGCGCACACCCTCATTGAACGCCGGTGTCGGCTCCGCGTCACGGGTGTTCCGCCAAGAGCGGACAACACGCCGCGGGCCACAGGCGACCGTGACGGTCGTGTCATCGCCGCCCTGGCCGCCATGGCTGCCATGGCCGCCGCGCCCGGTCCTGCCGGGACGCGGCGGCCGTGGCTCCCGCCTCAGGAGTCGAGCGAGCCCTTGCGGCTGAGCAGGACCTCGTCGATCAGGCCGTACTCCTTGGCCGAGTCGGCGGACAGGATCTTGTCGCGCTCGATGTCGTTCTCGACCGTCTCGATGGAGCGGCCGGTGTGCTTGGCCAGCGTCTCCTCGAGCCAGGTGCGCATGCGCAGCACCTCGTTGGCCTGGATCTCGATGTCACTGGCCTGGCCGTAGTCGCCACCGGCGAGGGCCGGCTGGTGGATCAGGATCCGCGCGTTCGGCAGGGCGAACCGCTTGCCCGGCGCTCCCGCACCGAGCAGGACGGCGGCAGCCGAGGCCGCCTGGCCGATGACGAAGGTCTGCACGTCCGGACGGACGTACTGCATCGTGTCGTAGATCGCCGTCATCGCGGTGAACGAGCCACCGGGTGAGTTGATGTACATGAGGATGTCGCGGTCGGGGTCCTGGGACTCCAGCACGATCAGCTGGGCGATGATGTCGTCCGCGGACGCGTCATCGACCTGCACGCCGAGGAAGATGATGCGGTCCTCGAAGAGCTTGGTGTAGGGGTCGGTCCGCTTCATGCCGTAGGAGGTGCGCTCCTCGAACTGCGGAAGGATGTAGCGGCTGCTCGGACCGGGGACCTGCAGGCCGCCATACGGGGTGTTCATCATGGTTCTCCAGATTCAGGCTGGTATGGCGGGTGGTCAGGCGCCGGTGCCGGCTCCACCGGGCGCCTGACCGGCGTTGGTGTAGACGTGGTCGACGAAGCCGTACTCCTTGGCCTCGTCGGCGGCGAACCAGCGGTCGCGGTCGGAGTCCTTCTCGACCTGCTCGACGGTCTGCCCGGTGTGCTGGGCGATGAGCTGGGCCATCTGCTTCTTGATGTAGAGCATCTGCTCGGCCTGGATCTTGATGTCGGAGGCGGTGCCGCCGATGCCACCGGAGGGCTGGTGCATCATCACGCGGGCGTGAGGGGTGGCGTAGCGCTTGCCGGGGGCACCGGCGCTGAGCAGGAACTGGCCCATGCTCGCGGCCAGGCCCATGGCGACCGTCGCGACGTCGTTGGGGACCCACTGCATCGTGTCGAAGATGGCCATGCCGGCCGTCACCGAGCCGCCGGGTGAGTTGATGTAGAGCCAGATGTCCTTCTCAGGGTCCTCGGCGGCGAGGAGCAGCAGCTGGGCGCAGATCGCGTTGGCGTTGTCGTCACGGACCTCCGAGCCCAGGAAGATGATGCGCTCCTTGAGCAACCGGTTGTAGATGTGGTCGTCCAGGCCACCGAGCGTTCCCTCGCCGGCGGCGACGACCTCGTTGCTGTGGGTCACCGTGTCTCCATCTCATCTGTGCGGATCCCGGACCTCGCGGTCCGTTCGTTGACCCTAACGCCCGGCTCGGTGACGGAAGTCCCCCGATCCGGCCCTGTTCGCCGTGAGCGCACAAGCCCCTCCTCCCCGCGAACCTGATGGTCCTGCACGGCGCAACCCCGCAAGCCTGGCGGTCGTGCACGGCGCACGCACGAACCTCGTGGTCCTGCAGGCGGGTACGACGAAGCCCGCGCGCCCGGGTCCGGGAAAGGGACACGGCCGCGCGGGCCTCGGGGAGTCAGCGGGGCTGATCAGGCGTGGTCGTGGCCCTCGTGGTCGTGGCCCTCGTGGTCGTGGCCCTCGTGGTCGTGACCCTCGTGGTCGTGACCCTCGTGGTCCTCGACGATGGCGTCCTCGCCGGTGTTCAGGGCGTTGAGGTCGACCTCGTTGCCGTCCGCGTCGACGACCTTGGCCTTCTCCAGGACCGTCGCGAGCGCCTTGCGGCGGGCGACCTCGGCCACCATCGCGGGGATCTGGCCGCCCTCGTCGACCGCCTTGGCGAAGTCGTTGGGCTCCATGCCGTACTGCGAGGCCGTCATCACGAGGTACTCGATCAGCTCCTGCTGGCCGACGCTGACCTCCTCCTTCTCGGCGATCGCGTCGAGCAGGAACTGGGCGCGCAGCGCCTTGCGGGTGCTCTCGTCGACCTCGGCGCGGTGCTCGTCGTCCTCGAGGCGCGACTCGTTCTCGAGGTGGCTCGTGACCTCGGCCTCGACGAGCGCGTCGGGCACGGGGATCTCGGTGGTCTCGAGCAGCTGCTCGAGCACCTTGTCGCGGGCCTGGACGCCCTGCTCGAAGCGCTTGGCCTGCTCGGCCTGGGCCTGGATGTCGGCCTCCAGCTCGGCGAACGTGTCGAACTCGGAGGCCAGCTGGGCGAAGTCGTCGTCCAGCTCGGGCAGCACGCGCTCCTTGACCGACTGCACGGTCACGGTGACCTCGGCGTCCTGGCCCTCGCGGTCGCCACCGGCCAGCGGTGCGGTGAAGGTCTTGGTCTCACCGGTGGACATCCCGACGAGCGCGTCGTCGAGGCCGTCGATCATGTTGCCGGTGCCGATCTCGTAGGAGATGCCCTTGACCGAGTCGATCTCCTCCTCGCCGATCTTGGCCTCGAGGTCGATCGAGACGAAGTCACCGGTGGCGGCGGCCCGCTCGATGCCGGTGAGGGTGCCGAAGCGCTGGCGCAGCGTGGTGAGGCGCTCCTGCGCGTCAGCGGCGGTCGCCTCGCCGTCCACGTTGTCCACCTCGACGGTCAGGCCGTCGTAGTCCGGCAGCTGCAGCTCGGGGCGCACGTCGACCTCGACGGTGAACTTCAGCTCCTGGCCGTCCTCGGCGGGCACGTCGGTCACGTCGACCTCGGGCTGCCCGAGCGGGCGGACCTTGTTCTCCTCCACGGCCTGGCCGTAGAAGCGCGGCAGGGCCTCGTTGACGGCCTCCTGCAGCACGGCGCCACGGCCGACGCGCTGGTCGATGATCCGCGCGGGGACCTTGCCCTGGCGGAAGCCCGGCACGGAGATCTGCGAGGAGATCGTCTTGTACGCCGCGTCGAGGCTCGGCTTGAGCTCCTCGAAGGGGACCTCGACGGTCAGCTTGACCCGGGTCGGGTTGAGGGTCTCGAGCGCACTCTTCACTGCGGGGTACTCCAGCATCGATGGGGGAAGTTCGGGCGGGTTCTGCGTCCCGGCACGCGCCGAGACCTCCCGAGATGCTATCCGCTCCCCGCCCGCAAGCCGAAACGACGTACCCGCCCGGGGTGAGCGGGCGGCGTACGGCGGCTAGCGTGGCGGCATGAGCGACGCGCGTGAGGACAACCTGCTGACCACCGACGCCGGCGGGAGCGGCACCGGTGACGCCCTGACCCCCGAGGGCGCCGGCCGACGGCCGCAGCGACACCACGAGGACACGGAGGGCGACGGCAGCACGGCGGAGGGCCTGCTGACCCACCCGCAGACGGCGGGCGCGACGCCGGACAGCACCGACCCGGGCCGCAGCGGCGACTACGAGCAGGCCGACGACAGCGCCGGCAGCGGACGCGACGCCTGAGCCTCGGGCGCCCGCAGGCCGGTACGCCGGTTGGGTGCGCCGCGCGGCGTGGCCGACTAGCGTCGGGGCATGGCTGACAGTGCAGACAGCGGGACCTACGACGTTCTCGTCCTCGGCGCCGGCCCGGTGGGTGAGAACGTTGCGGACCGGGCGGGCCGGCGCGGCCTGAAGGTCGCGGTCGTCGAGCGCCGGCTCGTGGGCGGTGAGTGCAGCTTCTGGGCGTGCATCCCCTCCAAGGCGTTGCTGCGCCCGATCCACGCCGCGCATGCCGCCCGGCGCGTCCGCGGGGTGAGCGGAGCGACACTGGAGCCCGGGGAGGTGTTCGCCCGCCGGGACTACTGGGTCTCCAGCTACGACGACAGCGGGGCGAAGACCTGGCTGGACTCGGCCGGCATCGACCTGATCCGCGGCAACGGCCGCCTCGCCGGCGAGCGCGCCGTCGAGGTGGACGGCACGACCTACCGCGCGAACGTCGCCGTCGTCCTGGCCACCGGCACGACGGCAGCGGTCCCTGACATCCCCGGCCTGCGCGACGCGCAGCCGTGGACCAACATCGAGGCCACCGCCGCCTCGACCGTCCCCCAGCGGCTGGTCGTGCTCGGCGGGGGCGTGGTGGCGTGCGAGATGGCCCAGGTCTTCGCCGCACTCGGCTCCTCGGTGACCGTGATCGAGCGGGGCGACCGACTGCTCGGCCGGGCCGAGCCGGTCGCCAGCGCGATGGTCCGGGACGGGCTCAAGCGCGAGGGCGCCACGATCCGGCTCGGCGTCACCGCCGACTCGGTCTCCCGCCCCTCCCCCGGCGGCCCGGTCAGCGTCCACCTGTCCGACGGCTCCTCGGTCACGGCCGACGAGATCCTGTGCGCTCTCGGCCGCACCCCGCGCACGCAGGAGCTGGGCCTGGAGACCGTCGGCGTCAAGGTCGACGAGCGTGGCTACGTCGAGGTGGACGACACCGGCGAGGTCACCTCGGTGCCCGGGCAGTGGCTCTACGCCGTCGGCGACGTCAACGGCCGCAACCTGCTCACACACATGGGCAAGTACCAAGGTCGCGTGGCCGGCGACGTGATCGCCGCACGCGCCGCCGGCGCCCCCACGGACGGGCCGGGTATGACGGCCTGGGCCGACCACCTGGGCGCTCCGCAGGTCGTGTTCACCGACCCCGAGGTCGCGTCCGCCGGGATGACCGAGGCGATGGCCCGGGCCGACGGCCGGCAGATCCGCGTCGTGGACGTCGACATGGGCTCGGTCTCCGGCTCGGGCCTGCAGGCCGACGACTACAGCGGCGCCGCGCGCCTCGTCGTCGATGCCGAGACCCGGGTCGTGCTGGGCGCCACGTTCGTCGGTCAGGACGTCGCCGAGATGGCGCACTCCGCGGCCATCGCCGTGACCGGGCACCTGACCGTGGACACGCTGTGGCACGCCGTACCCTCCTTCCCCACCATGAGCGAGGTCTGGCTGCGGCTGCTCGAGGAGTTCGGCCTGTGACCTCTCCCCCGCCCGAGATCGACCTGTGGGACGCCGCGCGGGCCCGGCTGTCGACGGCCGGGCTGTGGCGCGTCCACGACGAGGTGTGCGGCGGGGACGAGTCGCTCGCCGCGTGGCAGGCCCGGGTGTTCGACCCGGACTGCGACCGGGCCGGGTTCCGCCTTTCCGTGGCTCGGTGCGACCACGAGATCGTCGGCTACGCCTACGGGTTCGTCGGCGAGCGCGGGCAGGAGTGGTCCGACCGGGTCGCGGCGGCCCTGCCGGCGGAGGTGGCCACGACGTGGGTGGGCGGGCACTTCGAGCTGGCAGGCCTGGCCGTGCTGGAGTCGCACCGCCGTCACGGCGGTGGCCGGAGGCTGCACGACGTCCTGATGGACGGCGAGACCCGACCGGCCCTGCTGGCCACCGACGACGCCGACACGGCGGCCGTGCGGCTGTTCACCTCGCGCGGCTGGCAGCGGCTGGGGCTGCTCTCCGACGGCGTCCAGGTGATGGGGCTGCTCCCGGCTGCGGCCCGCGCCGGCTGAGGAGCTCAACGCAGGACGCCCATCGGGTCGGTCGGGGTAGCCGGATTCGAACCGGCGGCCTTCCGCTCCCAAAGCGGACGCGCTACCAAGCTGCGCCATACCCCGTCGCCGTCGTCCGGGCCCCCTGCCGGCACCCACGCAGGGGTGCCGGATTTCGGATCGCACGACGGCGGGCATTAGGCTAACGCCCCGCAGCACCCGCACCGACGGCGGGCGCTCGCGCGGGTGTAGCTCAATGGCAGAGCCCCAGCCTTCCAAGCTGGCCATGCCGGTTCGATCCCGGTCACCCGCTCCACCGTGAGGCCGCAGGTCAGGGTCACCGCCCCGACCTGCGGCTTTGTCATGCCCGCCGAGCCGCCTGGCGTTGGCGGTCGTCCGGCGCATGCCTCGGGAGCGGTTCAGGGCGTGGCGCTCGGGCTTCCGCTCGGCTCGGGCGCGGAGGGCTCCGACGCCGACGGGGGGGAGCTCGGCGCGGTGGGGGCCGCCGTCGTCGGGGCTGCTGCGGCTGTCGTCGCAGTGGACGACCCGGGCGCGGCCCCGCTCGGCGTCGAGCTCTGCGGCAGGCTGCCCGTGGGCGATGGGGAGGAAGGTTCAGCACCGGGCGCCGTGGTCGCCGCCCCCGCGCTGGTCGCCGCTCCTGCGCTGGTCGCCGTCCCTGCGCTGGTTGGCGTCGCGGAGCTGCTGGGGGTGGATGCCGGTGTGGCTGCCTCGCGGACCAGCGCCCTGGCCTGGTCCTGGTAGGCGAGCAACCGGGCGCGGATCTGGTCCAGCGGCACGCTTCGAAGTGAGGCGGAGAAGGCCGAGATCTGTTGCCAGAGCCCATCCAGACGCCGGCGTTGGTCGGCGCTGAGGTCGCCGGGCACGGTGAGGACGAGCTGCTGGGCCAACGCGTAGGTGATGCACCGGGCGCACGAGTAGTTGACCGCCCCTGAGAGGTTCGCAGGGATCGCCACGTTGGCCTGGCCGACGACCAGGACGACCTGGAAGGCCACGGCCACGGTCGTGCAGCTCGTGCAGCTGGCGAAGGCGTAGGCCTCGTTGCGGTTGGTCACGCTGCTGCCGTCGGCCCAGACCAGGGCGAACGCGACGTCGTAGAGCGACGACCCGTCCGTGGTGTTGACCGCGAGCGCCTGGTTGTCGCCCGCTCCGGGAGCCCCGGGACGGTTGAACGGGAAGACCCAGGCGGGGCGGTCGGCTGTCGCGCCGCTCCGGGCCGAGCCCTTCGGGACCAGGACGAGCGCCAGCTCGGGATGGCCCTTGGTCGGCGGCGTCGACGTGGAGGCCCATACGGTGCGCGGGGCGCTGACGACCTGTCCGTCCCGTAGCTGGGGCTGGGTGAGTCCCGACGCTGCGAGGCCGTCCATGATCGCGCCGCGCTCGAAGGCCTGGATGGGCCGGTAGCGGGTGGCGTCGGGCCACCAGGCCCAGGCCAGGCCCGCCACCAGGGCACTGGCCACGAGGACAGCCACCGCGCGCCGACCGGGCCTGCCCCTGGTCGCCCGCCACACCGAGGCGGTGGTGCTCCGGACCAGCCGGACGAGGGTGAGCAAGGACCCCAGCACCGGCAGCGAGACGGCGACGATCGCCAGCACCCTGACCGCCACCCCCGCGACGTCGCCACCGGCCCAGTCGACGGTCAGCGCGTGAGCCTGGTGTCCCAGGCTGCCCCACGCGGTGGCGAGCACCCGCGGCAGGGCCAGGACCATGAGCACGAGCGTGAACAGCAGCAGCGGCACGACCACCAGCACCCACGCTGTCACGACCGCGCGCGCCCACGGCTTCAGCGCCGTGGCCCGGGGGTCGCCCCGGTGACCCGGGAGCAGACTGCGCAGGGTGGGCCCCATCCGCGCGTAGAGGTCCGGGACTCCCGTGAGGTCGGCGAGGACGTGGTAGCCGTCGAAGCGCACCATCGGCGCGAGCTGGCGCACCATCTGCACCAGCTGGGTGGCGAGGATCAGCAGGAGCGCGTCCCACCGGGTCACGGCCCACACCCCGAACATCACCACGGCCACGATCGCGTTGAAGTAGAGGCCGCCGAGGTCGACGCGCAGCCGGCCGCCGCGTCCGAGGCGGTAGCTGTCGGTGACGTCGGTGTAGAACGCAGGCCACACGAGGTAGAGACCCGTGCCCATAGCCCCCGGCGTGGCACCGCCGTAGCGGCAGGCCGAGGCGTGGCCGAACTCGTGGAAGCCCGCGGAGAAGACGGTGATGGCGAAGACCACCAGCAGCAGCAGCGGCTGGTCGAAGGCCTGGTGCGTCGCCGAGCCCAGCCCCTTGGTGAAGAGCACCCACGTCGAGATCGCCGCGAACGCCGCGAGGACGAGGGCGACGACCACGGGGTTGAACAGCGCCGCGAACGGGGCCGTCAACCGTCGGGTGACGGCCGGGTCGGAGACGACCCACCGAAGGCGCAACGCCAGCAGCGGGTTGGGCTTACGGAGCTCGGGCTCGGTGCCGTCGGGTGCGCGGAGCAGGCCGAGCGGGCGCAGCTTGGTCTCGGTGAGGAGGCGGACGTCGTCCTCAGCCACCTGACGGCCGTAGGCCACGCTGACCACCGCCGCGACCTCGGCGAGGCTGCGCTCGCCGTCGATGGCCTCGAGGACCAGGTAGAGCAGCGTGGTCAGCTGGATCGTCTGCCCGTCCGGGCGTCGGACCAGGGCCGGCGGCGTGCGGTACCCGGACCCCGTCAGCTCACCGAGCAGGACGAGTCCGCTGGCGGGCGAAGGCCGAAGAGCGGCATCCGGGGACGATCCCGGCGGCAGGACGCCGGGGCCGGAGGCCGACGCTTCCGGCCCCGGTGTCCTGCCCGGGGATGAGGTCAGGCTCACCCGTGACCGTCTACTGGTTGATCTGCGAGGTCTGGTCAGCCGTGGCCTGCGCGGTCCCGTCCAGGTGCTGGGTGATCGACCCGGTCTGGTCGGCGATGGCGGTCGCGTCGGAGGCGACGGAACCCACGTTGGCCGACACGGAGGCGTCGATCGGGGCGGCCACGTTGGCGTTCGCCGCGACCGCGCCGTCGATCGGAGCGGCGAGCTTGGCGTCCGCGGCAGCGTTGACGTCGACCTTGAGCAGGTCGCCGCTGAGCGCGGAGGACGGGCTGGGCGCGGTCGACGTGGCACCGGCGGTAGCCGGCGCGTCAGCCGTCGCCGGGGTCGCCGGCGTCGCCGTCCCGGTCGCAGGAGTGGTCTGGTCGATGCCACTGTGCTGCGGGGCGTGGGCGACCGCCGTACCGGACAGCCCCTGGTCGATGTTGACGTCCTGGTGCGCCAGGGTCGCGTCCGCCGAGCCGACCGAGAGGATGTTGGCGCCCACGGCCGCGTTGATCGGTGCGGCGACGTTGGCGTTGGCGCCCACGGCCAGGTCGACCGGTGCCGCGACGTCGAGAGCGAGGTTGAGGTCGGCGTTGAGGTCCAGCAACGACATGACCTCCTTGTCCGGCAGCGCTGAGCCCGCCTCTGCGGCAAGCTCTTCCCTGGACAGCGGTGGCAGATCTGATGCGGTCATGAGTGACTCCGTCCCCGGCACCCGTCCGGTGCCCCCTGGCGAGTGAACGAGGGCGGCGTACCCCGCTCGCCACGAGGGCAAACGTGGCCTCGGAGGCACGCTGGCCGTTGCCTGCGCGGGGGCCGGTCGACGCGACTCAGCTGGCGGGGTGCGGGTCGTACCAGCCGCCGTGCTCCTTGGCCAGCGCGGCGAACCGGTCGCGCAGGCCGCTCTCGACCGGACCGGACTCGTCGGCGACGTTCTCCTCGCGGACGTGGACCGCCCACTCGTGGGCCTCGGCGTCGTCCTCCCCCGCCAGGGCCTCGCGGACGACCCGCACCTCGGTGAAGCCCTCCTCGGACAGGGAGGCGGCGACCTCCTCCGCGGTCTCACGCTCGGGGAAAACCATCAGGTGCTCGCTCACCCGCCCAGTATGGCGTCCCGGACGTGGCGGTCGCGGGTGGCCGGTTGTGACGGCCGGGACAACGACCTGACAGGCTGGTCCCATGAAGCAGATCGCCTTTCCCCGGGTGGGCGAGGAGCCGGAGGGCGTGCCGGTCGGGCTGACCCGCTTCGCGTGGCTGTCCATCGCCGCGGCCCTGGTCACCATCGCGCTCAAGACGAGCGCCTACCTCCTGACGGGGTCGGTCGGCCTCCTCTCGGACGCGGCCGAGTCGGTGGTCAACCTGGTGGCCGCAGTCGTCGCCCTCATCGCCCTGCGCGTGGCCGCCCGGCCCGCCGACGACAACCACCACTACGGCCACGGCAAGGCCGAGTACTTCTCCGCCGGCATCGAGGGCCTGATGATCTTCGTGGCCGCCGCGGTGATCCTGGTCAGCGCGGTGAACCGGTTCCTGCACCCCTCGGCCATCGAGAGCGTCGGCGTCGGCCTCGCCATCTCGACCGTCGCCTCGGTCGTCAACGGTGCCGTCGGGATGCTGCTCCTTCGCGCCGGGCGCGCGCACCGCTCGGTCACCCTCACCGCCGACGGCAAGCACCTGCTCACCGACGTGTGGACGTCGGTCGGCGTCATCATCGGCGTGCTGCTCGTGGCCCTGACCGGCTGGCAGCGGCTCGACCCCGTCGTGGCCGCGCTGGTCGGCGTCAACATCCTCATCACCGGCTACCGCCTCGTGTCCCAGTCCGTCACCTCGCTGCTCGACGCGGCGCTGCCCGAGGAGGACGTCGTCCGCCTGACCGCCGTCCTGGACCGGCTGCGCACCGCGGACGTCGACTTCAGCGACCTGCGCACCCGCGAGTCCGGCCGGCACCGGTTCGTGGCGCTGAAGGTCCTCGTGCCGGGCAGCTGGACCGTCGAGCAGGCCCACGACGTGGCCGACGAGGTCGAGACGGCGATCGCCGCGGACCTCGCGCACACCGAGGTGCAGACCCACATCGAGCCGCATGCGCGGGACGCGGCCGATGCCATGGGCGGGGACCCTGCCGTCGCCGTACCGCTGAACGTCACCGAGCGCCGCTGAGGGTCGTGGCTGCGGTCAGTGGCCGTCGTAGGCCCAGGAGCGCCACTGCCGGATCCGCAGGGCGATGACCGGGCCGGCGGGCGCGGCGCCGGCATACTGCGGGTACTTGGCCACCAGCGCCACGACCGCCTGCCGCTCCTGCGTCGACCCGGGCTCGAGCACCTCCGCGGCGCCGTCCACGCGCACCCACCACAAGGCGGACCAGTCCTCGTCGTACTCGTCGACCAGCAGCACGGCGCGGCCGGTCGCTTGCACGTCGGCCAGCCGGCGCAGGCGCCGGGTTGTCTTGGGCTTGGCGTCCACGGCCGTGTAGAGCACGTCCCCCACGACGGCGAACACCACTGGTACGACATGCGGTTCGCCGTCCGCAGAGACGGTGCCGAGCCTGCCCACCCGCGCCGCGGCGAGTCTCGAGCGGCGTTCTTCCGGGCCCATGACCCCACCGTAGGACCTCTCGTGCGCGGCCACGTGGACATGAAAAAACCCCCGCGGCGTCGCCGCCGCGGGGGCTGAGTCCTCCTGCGGTCAGTACCAGCGCCGCTTGGTGCCGCCGATCGGGATGAAGTTCACGACGAGCCCGATGACCAGGACGATGATCCCGATGGTGAGCAGGATCTTCAGGCTGGAGACGAGCAGGCCCAGCAGGATCAGGATGATGCCGAGGATGATCATGGACACGCTCCTTGCAGTGGAATAGGACGATCGGAGCCTAGTGACCTGCACCCCGCAGTGGATCGCCTGCACGGCGTACGGCGTGTCGCGCGAACGGAGGCCCCGGGAGAGGTGACGAACCCGTCCCGGGGCCGGACGGCGACCCGGGGTCGCCGACGTCGGTCCCGCGGCATACGGTGCCAGCATGGAATTCCGATACCTCGGCAACAGCGGGCTCAAGATCTCCGAGATCACCTACGGCAACTGGCTCACCCACGGATCGCAGGTGGAGAACGACACCGCGACCCAGTGCGTGCGGGCCGCCCTCGACAACGGCATCTCCACGTTCGACACCGCCGACACCTACGCCAACACCAAGGCGGAGGTCGTGCTCGGCGAGGCGCTGAAGGGCGAACGGCGAGAGTCGCTCGAGATCTTCACGAAGGTCTACTGGCCCACCGGCCCCGGCGGCAAGAACGACACCGGCCTGTCCCGCAAGCACATCATGGAGTCGGTCAACGGCTCGCTGCAGCGGCTGCAGACCGACTACGTCGACCTGTACCAGGCCCACCGCTACGACACCGAGACCCCGCTCGAGGAGACGATGCAGGCATTCGCCGACGTCGTCCGCCAGGGCAAGGCGCTCTACATCGGCGTCAGCGAGTGGACCGCGGACCAGATCCGCGAGGGCGTCAGGCTCAGCAAGGAGCTCGGCTTCCAGCTGATCTCCAGCCAGCCGCAGTACTCCATGCTCTGGCGCGTCATCGAGGACGAGGTCGTGCCGACCTCGCGCGAGCTCGGGGTCTCCCAGATCGTCTGGTCCCCGGTGGCCCAGGGGGTGCTGACCGGCAAGTACAAGCCGGGCGAGCAGCCCCCGGCCGGCTCGCGCGCCACGGACGAGAAGGGCGGGGCGGACATGATCAAGCGGTTCATGAACGACGACGTCCTCACCCGCGTGCAGGCCCTCACGCCGGTCGCGAAGGAGCTCGACCTGTCCCTCGCCCAGCTCGCGGTCGCGTGGGTGCTGCAGAACGACAACGTCGCTGCGGCGCTGATCGGTGCCAGCCGCCCCGAGCAGGTGACCGAGAACGCCAAGGCCGCGGGCGTGAGGATCCCCGCCGAGCTGATGTCCCGGATCGACGACGCCCTCGGCGACGTCGTGGAGCGCGACCCCGGCAAGACCACGGAGACCGCGCCCCAGGCCCGCGTCGCCTGACCCGTCGTACGCCGCGCCGGCCCCCGTCCCTGCCCAGGGACGGGGGCCGGCACGTCTGTGCCGTCGCCGGCCGTCGCCCGCCGACGCCCGGGGTCGGCTCGGGGTCGTCCCGGGGTCGGCTCGGGGTCGTCCCCGATGGGAACGGCGACAGCGGGCGGGCAGGCTCGAACCATGACCACCACCCCCGCTCCCCAGACCTTCCGCCGCCGCTCGCACGACCGGATCCTCGGCGGCCTCTGCGGTGCCGTCGCCGACCGCACGGGCATCGACGTCGGCATCGTGCGGCTGATCGTCGTCCTGTTGTCCGTCTTCGGCGGCGTGGCGATCCCCGTCTACCTGGCCGCCTGGCTGCTCCTGCCCGAGGACGGCCAGGACCGCTCACCTGCCGAGCGCGTGCTGTCGCGGTGACCCGCCCGAGCCGGCACGAGGTTCGACGCCGGCCCGGTCGCCCGCCTAGATTGAAGGGTCTCCCGCCGGTCACCGGGCCGGCGCACCGACGCGAAGGAACCCCACGCCATGGGCATGTTCGACAACCTCAAGGGCAAGGCCGACCAGCTCAAGGAGAAGGCCTCCGCGCTCGTCGACCAGCACGGCGACAAGATCGACCAGGGCCTGGACAAGGCCGGAGAGATGGTCGACAAGAAGACCGGCGGCAAGTACACCGAGCAGATCGCCACCGGCAAGACCATGGCCCGTGATCAGCTGGACAACCTCGACGGCCGCAAGGACGACTTCCCCGGCCGGGACGACGCCGTCGACGAGCAGCCGGCGCCGATCGACCCGGCCACCCCGATCCCGCCGGCCGAGCCGATCGACCCCACGGCGCCGCGCAACCCGCTCTGACCGCCGGAACGTCGCACGAGGCACCGCGGGCCGCAGCCCCTCCGGGCTGTGGCCCGCGGGCGCGTCCGCGGCCGGGACGGTGCGACGGTGCGGTCAGCTGCGCCAGATGAGGACGACTGCGCGGTCGTCGGTCTCGCCGGCCAGGGCCGTGGCGCAGATGCGGGCCGCGCCCCCGGCGAAACCGCGGGAGACCAGCCGCTCGGCCTCCCCCAGCATCCGGTCGATGCCCACGTGCAGGTCCCGGGTCCGGGTCTCGATGACGCCGTCGGTGTAGAGCAGCAGGGCGTCGCCACGGTCGAGCCGGCCCACCTGGCGCGGGAACTCGCCTCCGGCGGTGACGCCCAGCAACGGGCCACCGGCGGCGTCGAGCAGCCCCCAGCGCCCTGACCCGGCCGAGAACTTGACGCTCGGCGGGTGCCCGGCGCTGCCGATGCAGAAGACGCCGGTCTCCAGGTTGAGCGCGAGATGGACTGCGGTCGCAAAGCCCTCGTTCCAGTCCTGGCGCAACAGGTAGGTGTTCGCGGCCGGGAGGAAGCCCTCGGGCTCCATCGCCCCGAGCAGCCCGCCGAACGCCCCGGACAGCAACAGCGCCCGCGTGCCGGCGTTGACGCCCTTGCCCGACACGTCGATCAGCGCCACCTCGAGGCGGTTGCCGTGGTCGGAGCGGTTGGCCACGACGAAGTCCCCCGAGAACGCGTCGCCGTACGCCGACTTCAGCGCGACCTCGGCATGCCAGGGCTCCGGCAGCTCGGGCAGCAGCCCGTGCGCCCGCAACCGGTCCCGCAGGTCGACCAGCATCGACTCCCCCAGCGTGCCCTGGACGCCGAGGCGGGACCGGGACAGGCACAGCGCTCCCATCATCACCGCGATGAGGCCCACGATGAGGACCCCGCCGCCGAGGCCGGGTTTGGTCGGGTCGAGGAGCAGCGCCACCCAGGCAAGCCCGACGGCGACCACACCGAGCACCCCGAGGAACCAGCGCAACGGCAGGAAGAGCCCGGCCACGACCACGAGCGGGGCGTACGCGGCGTACGACACGACCAGCGGCCACTGCGCCATGGCGACCGCGAGGACCACGGACACCGCAGCAAGGACCGCCGCCAGGGTCACCGAGGACGACAGCCGGCCGAGGACGGACCCGCGCCGGATCGCACGAGTCACCTTGACAGCACGACGTCGGCGCGCAACCACGTCGACTTGAGTCGTCACGGTGGAACCATACGGTCGCGACCGGGGCTCTGGAGCACGTTTGACCGACTCCTGACCCGGCGTGCCGCAGGCCTCGCTCCTGTCGGGGTGGAGAGCGGGATCAGCCCTCTCCGGCCGGGATCGGCGGCAGGTCGCCGTCGTGCTCGTAGCGCTCCACCATGGCCAGCCGGCGCGCGTGGCGCTCCTCGCCGCTGAACGGTGTGGTGAGGAAGACCTCGCAGATCTCACGGGCCTCCTCGACCGTGTTCATCCGTGCGCCGATCGAGACCACCTGGGCGTTGTTGTGCGCCCGCGCGAGCTGGGCCAGCTCGGGCCGGTAGGCCAGCGCGGCGCGGATGCCGCGCACCTTGTTGGCCGCGATCTGCTCGCCGTTGCCCGACCCGCCGAGCACGACGCCGAGGGCGCCGATGTCACCGGAGACGGCCTCGGCGGCACGCAGCACCGCCACCGGGTAGTCGTCCTCGGCGTCGTAGTAGTCGGGCCCGTGGTCGATGACGTCGTAGCCCTTCGCCTGCAGGAAGGTGACGAGGTCGTTCTTCAGGTCGAAGGCGGCGTGGTCGCCGCCGATGTGTACGCGCATCAGTCCGTGTCCTCGGTGTCCTCGGTGGGCGGTCAGTCGAACACGGGGCCGGAGGTGCGGGTGCGCTTCAGCTCGTAGAAGCCCGGCGTGCCCGCGACGAGCACGCAGCCGTCCCAGAGCCGCCCCGCGGCCTCGCCCTTGGGCGCCGGGGTGACGACCGGGCCGAAGAACGCGACCCCCTCCACGGCGATGACCGGGGTGCCGACGTCCTGGCCGACCAGGTCGATGCCGCGCTGGTGGCTGGCGCGCAGCTGCGCGTCGACCTCGGTCGAGGTGGCGAAGCGGGCCAGGTCGGCGGGCAGCCCGACCTCCTTCAGCGCGCCGCTGATGACGACCTCGTAGTCCTTCTCGCCGCCGAGGTGGATGAGGTGGCCCATCGCGTCGTACAGCGGCTTGATGACCGCGTCACCGTGCTCGCGGGCGGCGGCGACGATGACCCGGACCGGGCCCCACGCCTGCTTCATCATCCGTGCGTAGTCCTCGGGCAGGTCGGCGTCCTCGTTGAGGACGGCCAGGCTCATGACCGACCAGGTGACCTGGACGTCGCGGACCTTCTCGACCTCCATCAGCCAGCGGGAGGTCATCCACGCCCAGGGGCACAGCGGGTCGAACCAGAGCTCTACGGGGGACTTCGTCGTGTCGGTCACCCGCCCATCCTGCCAGCAGGTCCGAGGTGCCGACACTCGTGGGCGTCGTCGCCCGCCCCACCGTCCGCCGCGCGTGCGAGGATGACGCGACCCCCGACCCGAGTGCCGTCTAGGAGACCCCGTGCCCGGCAAGAACCTCACCCGCGACGAAGCCCGCGAACGCGCGGACCTGCTCTCCGTGGCGTCGTACGACGTCGCGCTCGACCTGACCACCGGTCCGACGACGTTCCGCAGCACCACCACGGTGACGTTCGACGCCTCCACCGAGGGCGCCTCGACCTTCATCGACCTCATCGCCGAGTCGGTGCAGTCGATCACCCTCAACGGCGAGAACCTCGACCCGGGCACGCACTTCGACGGGGTGCGGGTGCAGCTGCCGTCGCTGCGCAGCAGCAACACGCTGACGGTCGACGCCACCGGCGTCTACATGAACACCGGTGAGGGCCTGCACCGGTTCGTCGACCCGGTCGATGACGAGGTCTACCTCTACACCCAGTTCGAGGTCCCCGACTCCCGGCGCATGTTCGCGGTCTTCGAGCAGCCCGACCTCAAGGCCAGCTTCGCGTTCACCGTGACCGCCCCCGCCCGCTGGCAGGTCGTCTCCAACGAGCCGACGCCCGAGCCGGTCCCCGCCGGCGAGGCCGACGGCGAGCCGAGCGCCACCTGGTCCTTCCCCGCGACACCGCGGATCTCCAGCTACATCACCGCCCTGATCGCCGGCCCGTACGACGTGGTGCGCGACGAGGTCCAGACCCGCAAGGGCCCGGTGCCGCTCGGCATCTTCTGCCGCAAGTCGCTGACCGCGCACCTGGACGCGGACAACATCTTCGACTGCACCAAGCGCGGGTTCACGTTCTTCGAGAACGAGTTCGACCAGGCCTACCCGTTCACCAAGTACGACCAGATCTTCACGCCCGAGTACAACATGGGCGCGATGGAGAACGCCGGCGCCGTGACCTTCACCGAGGTCTACGTGTTCCGCGCCAAGGTCACCGAGGCGATCGTCGAGCGCCGCGCGCTGACGATCCTGCACGAGCTGGCGCACATGTGGTTCGGCGACCTGGTCACCATGCAGTGGTGGAACGACCTCTGGCTCAACGAGTCCTTCGCCGAGTGGGCCTCCACCACCGCCCAGGCCGAGGCCACCCGAGTGGACCAGCGCCTGGACGACGTTCGGCACCTCGGAGAAGGCGTGGGCCTACCGCCAGGACCAGCTCTCCTCCACCCACCCGATCGTGGCCGACATCCGCGACCTGGCCGACGTCGAGGTCAACTTCGACGGCATCACCTACGCCAAGGGCGCCTCGGTGCTCAAGCAGCTGGTCGCCTACGTCGGCCGTGAGCCGTTCACCGCGGGGCTGCGCGCCTACTTCGCCAAGTACGCCTGGCAGAACACCACGCTGCCGGACCTGCTCGCCGAGCTCGAGCGGACCTCCGGCCGTGACCTCTCGACGTGGTCCAAGCTGTGGCTGGAGACCGCCGGGGTCAACACGCTGCGCCCCGAGGTGACGGTCGACGAGCACGGTGTCGTCACCGCCGCCGCCATCACCCAGACCGCGGCCGAGGGCTTCCCGACGCTGCGCCCGCACCGCCTCGCCGTGGGCCTCTACACGGTGCAGGGCGACCAGCTGGTGCGCACGGACCGCCTCGAGCTCGACGTCGACGGTGAGCGCACCGAGGTGCCCGAGCTGGTCGGCCGGCCCCAGCCCGACCTGCTGCTGGTCAACGACGACGACCTGGCCTACGCCAAGATCCGCCTCGACGAGCGCTCCACCGCAACGGCCGTGGCCCACCCCCGCGGCTTCGCCGACAGCCTGCCGCGCGCCCTGGTCCTGGGCGCCGCGTGGGACATGACCCGCGACGCCGAGATGCCCGGCCGCGACTTCGTCGAGCTGGTCCTCAGCTCGCTGCCGGGCGAGACCGACTCCACCCTGCTGCGGACGCTCCTGTCCCAGCTGCAGGCGACGGTCACCATGTACGTCGCCCCGCAGCACCGCGAGGCGGTGGCCGCCGACGTCGTCCGACGGCTGCGCGCGCTGGTCGGCTCCGCCGAGCCGGGCAGCGACGCCCAGCTGCAGCTGGTGACCGCCTTCGCCGGCTACGCGCACGCGCCGGAGGACACGGCGTACCTGCGCTCGCTCCTGGAGGATGGCACCACCCTCGAGGGGCTGGCCATCGACACGGAGATGCGCTGGACGCTGCTGACCGGCCTGGCGACCGCCGGTGCCGTTGATGCGCCCGAGATCGAGGCCGAGCGCGAGCGCGACAACACCGCGACCGGCCGCGAGCGCGCCGCCCGCGCGCTGGCCTCCCGCCCCACGGCCGAGGCCAAGGCCGACGCGTGGCGCAAGGCGGTCACCGAGGACGGCCTGGCCAACCAGACCGTCGCCGCGGTCGGCATCGGCTTCGGCCGCGCGCACGACCCGCAGCTGCTGGCGCCCTACGTCACGCGCTACCACGACGCGCTGCTGGAGGTGTGGACCTCACGCACCCACGCCATCGCCGAGTCGATCGTCGAGCTGTTCTACCCGCAGCTGCTGGCCAGCCGCGAGCTCGCCGACGCCACCCAGGCCTGGCTGGACGCCCACGCCGACGCCCCGGCCGGCCTGCGCCGGCTGGTCGGCGAGAACCGCGACGGCATCACCCGGGCCCTGGCGGCCCAGGAGCGGGACGCCGCGCGCGGCTGACCGACCCGACACAGCGCAGGACCCCCGCAGCCGTCCGGCTGCGGGGGTCCTGCGGTTTCCGGGCGGACCGGCGGCCGGCTCAGCGCTGGGCGACCGTGCGGGCGAGCCGGCGGGCCCAGCGCGACGCCATCAGGTCCTCCAGCAGCACGGGGTCGCCCTCCGGGCCGGCCAGCGGCAGCCGCCAGTTGGGGTACTCCTCGTCCGTGCCGGGCTGGTTGATCGTGCGCCGGTCGGCGGTCAGGTCGGACACCGAGACCCCGATCAGGCGCGCCGGGGTCCAGGTGAGGAACCGGTGCAGCGCCTCCACGACGTCGTGCTCGTCGCCGTCCGCGCGCAGCAGCCCCCGGTCGCGCAGCATCGTCAGGACGGCCTGCTGCTCCGCGGCGTCGACCTCGCGCTCCTGCTCCACCGGGCGGGTCAGCAGGCCCAGCTCCTCGCGCAGGTCGATGTGCTCGCCGGCGAGGTAGCCCGCGGTCGGCGGGAGGTCGTGGGTGGTGACGGTGGCCAGGCACAGCTCGCGGTAGGCCTCCGCCGGCAGCGGCCGGCCCTCCTCGTCCTTCTCGAACCACAGGATGGAGGTGCCGAGCATCCCGCGCTCGCGCAGGTAGTCGCGCACCCACGGCTCGACCACGCCGAGGTCCTCCCCGACGACGAGGGCGCCGGCGCGGTGCGCCTCCAGGGCGAGGATGCCGATCAGCGCCTCGTGGTCGTAGCGCACGTAGGTGCCGGCGTCGGGCGTCGTCCCCTCCGGGACCCACCAGAGCCGGAACAGGCCGATGACGTGGTCCACCCGGATGCCGCCCGCGTGGCGCAGCACGGTGCGCAGCATGTCGCGGTACGGCGCGTAGCCCAGCTCCTGCAACCGGTCCGGCCGCCACGGCGGCTGGCTCCAGTCCTGCCCCATCTGGTTGAACGGGTCCGGCGGCGCGCCCACGTTGACCCGGCGGGCCAGCGCGTCCGCCAGACCCCACGCGTCGGCGCCTGCGGGGTGCACGCCGACGGCGAGGTCGTGGACGACGCCGATCGCCATCCCGTCCGCGCGGGCGGCCTGCTGCACGGTCTCGAGCTGCTCGTCGACGACCCACTGCAGCCACTGGTGGAACAGCACGTCCTCGGCGAGGTCCACCCGGGCCGCCTCCACCGCGGCACCGCGGGGGTCGTGCAGCTCCTCGGGCCACTCGTCCCAGGGCAGCCCGTGCTTCTGCGCGAGCGCGCACCACGTGGCGAAGTCGACCAGGCCCTGCCCCTCCCGCTCGACGAACGCGGCGAACGCGCGCTCGCGCCGCGTGGACCGGGGCAGCTGGAAGACGATCCGCAGCGCCGCCGACTTGGCCTGCCAGGACGCGTCGCGGTCGATGACGTCATCGGTGTTGAGGGCGCGGGCGTCGTCCGCGTGCCACTCCAGCAGCTGGCGCTCGGCCGCCGAGACGTAGCCGAGCTCGGGGATGTCCTCCACCCGGATGTACATCGGGTTGACGAACCGCCGGGTCGTCGGCAGGTAGGGCGAGGGCTCCATCGGCGGCACCGGCTCGGCGGCGTGCAGGGGGTTGACCAGGACGAAGTCCGCGCCGAGGTCGCGGGCCGCCCAGGAGGCCAGCTCGCCGAGGTCGGCCAGGTCACCGACTCCCCAGGAGCGCCGTGACCGCACGGAGTACAGCTGGGTCATCAGGCCGAACGCGCGCCGCCCGGCCAGCGCCGGCGGCAGCTGCAGCCGGGCGGGGGTGACGACCAGTGGGGCCGTGGCGGTGGTGCCGCCCTGGTGACGCCACGAGGGTGTGCCACCCGAGCGGCAGGTCGCCCGGCAGCTCGTACGTCGCCTCGCCGACCTCACGGCCGTCGATGACCCGCGGCGGGACCCAGTGGTCGACCTGGCGCACGTCGCGGCGACCGCCGTCCTCCAGGTCGACCCAGCACCTCGGCCTGCTCACCGTGCGGCAGGTGCACCGGCACCCACGGAGTCCACCCCTCGCGGCACACGACCACCGGTGGCAGCAGGCGGCGCCAGGGCCGGTCCGCCTCCTGCGGCCAGGGCCCGGGCCGCGGCCGCATCGTCAGAGGCGTCGATGCCGAGGGCGCGCAGCACCGCCACGATGGTGCTCGCGGGCACGATGACGTTGCCCCCCCGCCAGTCGTCGTACTCGGTCGCCACTCCCTTGGCCTTGGCCAGGTCGGCGAGCACCCTCGACGGGGCGGTCGAGGCAGGCGGCGGCACGGGGTTCCCATCCGGAGGCGTCACGCGGGGAGTCTTTCACGGAGGCGCCACCCGGTGCCCGGCACGCACCCGCCCCCGGGACGGTCGCGCGCCGTTCGCCATGATGTGCGCCATGTCGCTCCTCTTCCTCGACCCGACCGCGGTGCGCACCGGTGCCGACGACCTCGTCGCCTGGCTCACCTCGGACGGCCTGCGCATCCTCGTCACCGTCATCGGCGCGGTCGTGCTGCGATGGCTGCTGCACCGGTCGATCGACCGCGTCGTCAGCGGCACGGTGCAGCGGGCCCGCGAGCGGGACCAGCGCCTGCCCGGTCGCGCCGCCCGCGTGCTGTCGGCGGCGACCGGACCGGCCTCGGAGCGGCGCCGGCAGCGGGCCGCCACGATGGGCGCCATCCTCAAGAGCACCTCCACCTTCGCCATCTCCGCGATGGCGATCCTCACCGTCATGGGCCTGCTCGGCCTGCCGCTCGGCCCGCTGCTGGCCTCGGCCGGCGTCGGCGGCGTGGCGCTCGGCTTCGGCGCGCAGAGCCTGGTCAAGGACTTCCTGTCCGGCATCTTCATGATCATCGAGGACCAGTACGGCGTCGGCGACGTCATCGACACCGGCGAGGCGATCGGCACCGTCGAGGACGTCACGCTGCGGGTCACGCGGCTGCGTGACGGCAGCGGCGTGGTCTGGTACATCCGCAACGGCGAGATCGTCCGCATCGCCAACCGCTCGCAGGGGTGGGCGACGGCCGTGGTGGACACGCAGGTCGCGTACGACGAGGACATCGACCGCGCGATCGGCGTGATGCGCGAGGTCGTGCACCAGATGGACGAGGACCCGGCCTGGGAGGGCCGGCTGCTGGAGGAGCCCTCCGTGGTCGGCGTGGAGTCGATCGCGGCCGGCGCGGTGACGGTGCGGATCGTCGCCAAGTGCGCCCCCGGCGAGGACTTCCCGTTGCAGCGCGAGCTCCGCGAGCGGGTCAAGGTGGCCCTGGACCGTGGCGGGGTGCGCGCCCCGCAGCTGCTGCCGCCGTACGGCGCCGGTGCGCCCCGCGCATGAGGCAACCTTTTGCGGGGCCCAGGCGGTCATAGGGGCATGAGGGGGACACCACCACCGGGCTTCGTGGACTTCGTCGTCGCACGCGGCCCCTCGCTGCACCGCACCGCGGTGCTGCTGACCCGGGACCACCACCGCGCCGAGGACCTGGTGCAGACGGCCCTGGCCAGGGCGTGGGGGTCGTGGGAGCGCATCCACGGCGACCACGAGGCCTACGTGCGCCGGATCCTGGTCAACGAGTTCGCCTCGTCGTGGCGGCGCAGGTGGAACGACGAGCGCCCGAGCGAGGTCCTGCCGGAGGTCGCCGGCGGCGACCTCGCTGACCTCAGTGATGCGGTGGCGGGCCGCTCGACCCTGGTCGCCGCGCTGGCCCTGCTCCCCCGGCGGCAGCGCGCCGTGGTCGTCCTGCGCTTCTTCCATGACTACTCCGAGGCGATGACCGCCGAGGCGCTCGGCGTCACCGTGGGAACGGTCAAGTCCCAGACGTCCAAGGCACTGGCCGCGCTGCGGGTCAGCCCGCGCCTCGACGCGGCCCGGGGCGGGCTCGAGCCCGCGTCCAGCACCGGCGAACGGAGCAGTCTGCGATGAGCGCGACCCTGGACGACCTGCGCGGCGCCCTGGCGGCTGCCGCCGACACGGTCGTCGCCCCCAGCCCGGACGCCACGGTCGACGGTGCACGACGGCACCGGGCCACAGCCACCCGCCGCCGTCGCAGCGGCGTGGCCGCGCTCACCCTCGTCGCCGTGGCCGCCGCGGGTGGTGCACTGGGTTCCCGGGGAGCCGAGCACCGGTCCGCGCCGGTCCTTCCCGCCGTCCGCACCGTGACCGACGGCAGCTTCACGACGTACCAGGACGGTCTCCGGCTGGTGCAGGTGGACGAGGTGCCCGTCACGGACGCGCTCGTCCTCACCCCGCTGACCCTTCCACGGCCCGCCGCCGGCGGCGTCTGGGCCGAGGTGCACTGCCCCGGCGACCCGGCCCGGGCCGACGGTGCGTGGCAGAACGCCCTCACCCTCTCGGCCGGCGACGGGATCGGAGGCAGGGCGGCCCTGCTGTCGTGCTCACCGGGGGGCCCGCCCTCGCCGCTCGAGTTTGCCACCCAGATCGTCGACGCCGGCGACCAGGGCCGGACGGTGCAGGTCACCGTCCAGGCGGGCGCCCCGCCATCGGGCACGGTGCTGCGCATCGGCCTCTACGAGCCCGTTCCGTTCGCGGACTACCCCTTCGACCGCGACCCGCGCGCCACCGCCCTCCTCCCGGACATCGTGGGCAGCCCCGTCACGCGGACGGCCAGCAACCCCCGCGACAGCAACGCACCGGTCTCCGTCACGGTGCCGTACCGCCCAAACCTGCGGCTGGTGCTGGCCTCCCGGACCCACGGCCGTCTGCGGATGAGCGCCAACGGCGTTCCGGTCTCGCGCTCCCCGTGGTGGCAGGACAACGACCTGCGCGACGGCAGCGTGGTTTTCTGGCGACCGCAGGTACGCGTGATCAGCCTCGATGACTGGCTCCGGGCCGGTGGCGTCACGGTGAAGCCCGGTCGACCGGTTCCCATCGCGATCCAGCCCGCCGACTTCGGTCCCCGCGGCTGGACGCTGACGGTGCTGCGCTGACCGGGCCCGCCCGGCCGGGGCCGCGGCACCTGAGAGACTGCTCGCGTGACCGGTGAGAGCTTCTATGACCAGGTGGGCGGCCACGAGACCTTCGTCAAGCTCGTCCACGAGTTCTACCGCGGGGTGGCGGGCGACCCGCCGCTGCGGGCGCTCTACCCCGAAGAGGACCTCGGCCCGGCGGAGGTGCGCTTCCGGATGTTCCTCGAGCAGTACTGGGGTGGACCGACGACGTACTCCGACCAGCGGGGCCACCCGCGCCTGCGGATGCGTCATCAGCCCTTCACGGTGACGCCGGCCCAGCGCGACCGCTGGCTGACCCACATGATGGCGGCGGTCGACACCCTCGACCTGGCGCCGGCGAACGACCTGCTCCTGCGCGACTACCTCGAGCGCGCCGCCCACTCCATGGTCAACTCGCTGCAGGACTGAGCAAGGACTCGCCTCCGGCGCGCCCGACCGGCCCCTTTGCCCGTGCGCGGGCACCCGACCCGCGGGCAGCCGCGACGCCTCAGCCGGCTCGTTCCGGCGGTGGCCGACCTGCCGTCCTCCCGTTGGCCTGACGGGAGCGGTCGTGCGCTGGCAGGCTGCGGTCATGACGACGAACCCGGCCGCCGGGGTGTGGCCCAGCCTGCGTTACCGCGACGCGCCCGCCGCCCTGGAGTTCCTCGCCCGAGCCTTCGGCTTCGAGGTCAGCGCCGACTACCGGGAAGCGGACGACGCATCGAGGGTGGCCCACGCCGAGCTGACGTGGCCGCTCGGCGGCGGGGTCATGCTCGGCAGCGACCGCCCGTCCCCCGGCTGGCCGGCCCGCCCCGGCACGGGCGCGGTCTACGTCATGACGGACGAGCCCGACGCGCTGTTCCAGCGCGCGGTCGCGGCGGGGGCGGAGATGCTGCGGGAGCCGGCCGACACCGACTACGGCTCGCGCGAGTTCGCGGTCACCGACCCCGAGGGCAACCTCTGGAGCTTCGGGACCTACGGCGGGGCCTGACCGGCTCGCGCCGTACGGATCCCGCCCGGCTCACGCGGTACGGATCCGACCCTGCTGCCCTCCTCGGCCCGGCCCGCGCCCGGCCCCGCCGGCGCAGGTTTGTGCCCATTCCGTGAGAGGCCGCCGGTCCAATTTTCCCCTGGCCCCCCGGACAGGAGAGGATGACGTCCCGTGACCGACGTTTCCACCCTCCACTCCCCGACCGACGCGCCCTCCGTGACGCTCGCGGGCGCCCCCGTCCACACCGCCGACACCGACCCCGCCTGGTGGCGGCACGCGGTGATCTACCAGATCTACCCCCGCTCGTGGGCCGACGGCAACGGCGACGGCATCGGCGACCTGCCCGGCATCACCGCACGCCTGCCCTACCTGCGCGACCTGGGCGTCGACGCCGTGTGGCTCTCGCCCTTCTACACCTCCCCGCAGGCCGACGCCGGCTACGACGTCGCCGACTACCGGGACATCGACCCGCTCTTCGGGACCCTGGCCGACGCCGACGCGATGATCGCCCGCGCGCACGAGCTCGGCATCAAGGTCATCGTCGACCTGGTGCCCAACCACTCCTCCGACGAGCACGACTGGTTCCAGGCCGCGCTCGCCGCCGGGCCGGGCAGCCCCGAGCGCGCCCGCTACCTGTTCCGCGACGGCAAGGGCGAGCACGGCGAGCTGCCCCCCAACAACTGGGACAGCGTCTTCGGCGGCGCCGGCATGGACCCGCACCACCAACCCCGACGGCACGCCCGGGCCAGTGGTACCTGCACCTGTTCGACCCCAAGCAGCCCGACTTCGACTGGACCCACCCCGAGGTCCGGGCCGAGTTCGAGGACGTCCTGCGGTTCTGGCTCAACCGCGGCGTCGACGGCTTCCGGGTCGACGTCGCGCACGGCCTGGTCAAGGAGGACGGCCTGCCTGACTGGGCCGAGTCCCAGGCGCTGCTCGGCAACACCGACGGCAGCGACGGAGCCGAGGACGGCAAGCGCGCCCCGATGTGGGACCAGGACGGCGTCCACGAGGTCTACGAGCAGTGGCGCACGATCCTCACGTCGTACAACCCGGTCGGCGAGGGGCACGACCCGCAGGCCGACCGCATCCTCTGCGCCGAGGCGTGGGTCACCCCGCAGGAGCGCGCGGTCCGCTACGTGCGCGGCACCGAGATGCACCAGGCGTTCAACTTCGACTTCCTGCAGTCGCCGTGGCTCGCGCCGCAGCTCCGCGCGGTCGTCGAGTCCTCGTTCGCGGCCAACGACTCGGTCGGCGCCCCGACCACGTGGGTGCTGTCCAACCACGACGTCGTGCGCCACGCCTCGCGCCTCGGCCTGCCGGTGGGCACCCGCCGCCCCAACGGCATCGGCATCGGCGACCCGCAGCCGGACGCCGAGCTCGGCCTGCGGCGGGCCCGCGCCGCGACCGCGCTGATGCTGGCGCTGCCGGGCTCGTCCTACCTCTACCAGGGTGAGGAGCTCGGCCTGCCCGACTCCACCGACATGCCCGACCACCACCGCCAGGACCCGAGCTGGGAGCGCTCCGGCCGCACCGAGCGCGGCCGCGACGGCTGCCGCGTGCCGATGCCGTGGGCCGCGGACGCCCCGTCGCTGGGCTTCGGCCCCTCGGACCGGACGTGGCTGCCGCAGCCGGCGAGCTACGCGGCCCTGGCCGTGGACCGGCAGGAAGGCGTCGAGGGCTCCACGCTGGAGCTCTACCGCGCGCTGCTGGCCAACCGTCGTGCCCGCGCGCTGGGCACCGGCTCGCTGACGTGGGTGGAGGGCCTGCCCGAGGAGGTCGTCGCCTTCGTCGTCACCCCGGCCGGGGCCGACCGCGAGCGCACGCTCGTGGTGACCAACCTGGGGCAGTCGCCGGTTGCGCTGCCCGACGGCGCCCGGGTGCTGCTGTCCAGCGGCCCGCTGGTCGACGACGCCGTCCCGACCGACACGACGGTCTGGGCGCGCTGGTAGGACACCCCACTCCTGGCCGGCGCGGCCGGGGAGTCGACCTACGGCGACTCCCCGGGCCGCGCCGGCGTACGGACAGGGCGGAAAGCGGTGACCCCTGTCGGACCGCGGCCCTACGGTCGGGGTCATGCGCTACGGGATCGTGATGCCGTTCGGGGACGCCGCCGAGATCGCCGACGCCGCCGCGCTGGCCGAGCGCAGCGGCTGGGACGCCCTCTTCGCCTGGGAGGCGGTCTGGGGCGTCGACGCCTGGGTCGCCCTCACCGCGGCGGCGATGCGGACCAGCACCCTGCGCCTGGGCACCATGCTCACGCCCGTTCCGCGGCTGAAGCCGTGGGACCTGGCCTCGCGGGTGCTCACCCTCGACCAGCTCTCCGGCGGCCGGGTCACCCTGGGCGTGGGGCTGGGCGCCCTGCACGAGGGATGGACGGCGTTCGAGCCCGACGAGGGCCGACGTGTGCGCGTGGAGAAGCTCGACGAGGCCCTCGCGGTCTACGCCGGTCTGATGGGCGGGCAGCCCTTCTCCTTCGAGGGCCGCCACTTCACGGTCCGGCCCACCAACTTCATGCTGCCGGACCCGCCGGTCCAGCGGCCGCACCCGCCGGTGTGGCTGGTCGGCGCGTGGCGGGTCGGCGCGACGCGCCAGCCATCGCTGGAGCGGGCGGCGCGGTGGCAGGGATGGCTGCCCCAGGTCGTCGACGGTGACTGGCGGGGCGACCCCCGCGGCCCCGACGAGCTGGCCTCGATGCTGACGACCGTCCGCGCGGCCCGCGAGGCTGCCGGGCTGCCGTGGCAGGGCTTCGACGTCTGCGTCGCGGGCGAGCTGCACGGTTCCGAGCCGCTCGTTCGCGACGTCGCGGCCTGGCAGGAGGCCGGAGCCACGTGGTGGGTCGAGGGCGCCTGGGGGCTGCAGCGCACACCGGCCGGGCGGGACGAGCTGACCCGGCGGGTCGCCGCCGGCCCGCGGCGCGGATGACGGTCCCGCGGCGGTCCCGCACTAGCCTTGTCACCGTGACCGACGCGATGGCGCCCCAGACCACCGGCCGGCGTGTACCCGGTCCCATGTCCCCCGCGCACCGCCTGGTGACCATCTCCCTGGTCGCGCTCGTGACGATCATCGCGTTCGAGGCGATGGCCATCTCCACCGCCATGCCGATCATCGCCCGCGACCTGGACGCCGTCCGCTCCTACGGCCTGGCGTTCTCGGCCATGCTGACCACGCAGCTGCTCGGCATCGTCCTCGCCGGCGTCTGGTGCGACCGGCGCGGGCCGCTGCCCTCGCTCTTCGCCGGGCAGGCCCTGATGGCCGCCGGCACCGCCCTGGCCGGCCTGGCCCCGACGTTCCTCGTGCTGCTGGCCGGTCGTCTGGTCGCCGGCCTGGGCGCCGGGCTGCTGACGGTCGCCATCTACGTCGTCATCGGCCGCGCCTACCCGGAGACGCTGCGCCCCCGGGTCTTCAGCTGGATCTCCGCGGCGTGGGTGCTGCCGTCCCTCGTCGGACCACCAGTCGCCGGGTGGCTGGCCGAGACCTTCTCGTGGCGGTGGGTCTTCCTCGTCGTGGTCGTCCCGGTGGCCGTGACGATGGTCGTCGTGGCGAGCCGGCACGAGACGATGCGCGACGACTCCGACTCCGAGCTGAGCCCGACCCCGGTGGCCGAGCAGCGCCGGCTGGTGGTCCTCGGCCTCGTCGTCGCGGTGGCCGCCGGCGCGATGCAGTGGGGCGCCGAGAGCCTCGTGCCCGTGCGGGTGCTGCCGCTGGTCGCCACCGTGGCCGGCCTCGCCGGGGTGCTCGCCGCCAGCCCGCGGCTGGTGCCCCGCGGCACCCTGCGGATGGCGCGGGGGCTTCCGTCGGTGATGCTCTGCCGGTTCCTGCTCACCGCGTCCTTCAACGGCGCCATGACGTTCGTCCCGCTGATGCTGATCCTCAGCCGCGGGCTCGGCGCGACCGTCGCCGGTGCCATGCTCACCGATCGGCGCCGTCGGCTGGTCGGCCGGCTCATGGGTGCAGGGGCAGCACCGGTTCGCTGGGCTCCGCTCGTCCCTGGTCTCGGTCGGCGGCGCCTCGCTCGCCGTCGGGGTCGCCGGCCTGGCCGCGGTCGCCGGCTTCGACCTGCCCTACGGCCTCGTGGGCGTGGCCGCGGCACTGTGCGGCACCGGCATGGGGCTGGCCATGTCGTCGACGTCGGTGCTCTCGCTGTCCTTGTCGCCGGTCGTCGAGCACGGGCGCACGTCCTCCTCGTTGCAGCTCGCCGATGTCCTCGGCAGCGTCATGGGCATCGCCGCTGCGGGCTCGGTGTTCGCCGCGCTGCACGACGGGGTGCGCTCCGACATCCCGACGTTCGTGCTGATGTGGCTGGTCCTCGCGGCCGTCGCCGCCCTGGTCGTGCCCGGGGGTCAGCGCACGAGGACGTGACCGGCGAGGGTCGACACCCGCGTCCACCGGCCGTGCGCGAAGACCCGCACCGGGCCGTCGACGAGGAACCCCAGCGCGTACGCCGCGAACGCCGCCCCGGCGGGCACGGGTGGGGTGGTGGGCGTGTCGCGGGCCCACACGCTCTGCCGCAGCGCGGCCACGGCGTGCGCCCCGGACCCCTCGGGTGAGCCCTGGGCGATCTCGGCGATCCCCGCGGCGGCCGCGGCGCGCAGGTCCTCGGGCCGCAGCTCCCCGACCGGCTCCCAGCCCGAGCGCGGCGGAGCCATCGCGGCCCACCCGGCGCTGACCGTGGTCGGCGGCACCGGCAGGGTGGCGACGGCACCGGGCTCGTGGCGCGCGAGCCGGTCGGTGATGCCGGCCAGCGGCACGGTGACGTCGAGCTCGGCCGGCTCCGCGAGCGGCATCACCCGCATGCCGATCACCGCGCCCTGCTTCATCAGGCCCTGCCCGGGCAGCACCCCGACGTACGCCGCGAGCGCCGTACCCGCGGCCTGCAGGCGGACCGCGCCCTCGGCGTCCAGGGTGCGGGCGCGGGCGACGTACGTGCCCAGGTCGGCCAGGGCCTCCGCGTCGGCGAGGTGCAGCTCGCTCACTTCGCGGCGCGCTGACGCCAGCGGAACGGCACCGGCTCGCCGGCGACGCCCTTGAGCACCTCGCGCTCCCGGGGGCGCAGGCGACGGGGCGTGGCGGTGGTGAAGTCGTAGGCCACCAGCGTGGTCTCGGCGCGGGCGTAGAGCGCCTCGCCGACCGCGGCTGGGTCGCGCACCTCGTAGGCGAGGTCGAAGCTGGCGCCGGAGATCTGGGTGGCCCACATGTCGACCTGGATCGGGGCGATCCGGAACTCCAGCGGGGCGAGGTACTCGATCTCGTGCCGGGCCACGAGCACCCCCTCGTCCAGCATCGAGCGGTCCTGGCCGAACCACTCCTGGAAGCCGATCACGCGCGCGTCCTCCAGCAGCCGCAGGAACTGCACGTTGTTCACGTGCCCGTAGGCGTCCATGTCGGACCACCGCAACGGGACGTCGACGCGGTAGGGGCGCTCGGTGCTCACGCGGTCGGTCATGCGCCCATCATCGCAGCCGACCGATATCGTCCCGTACGTGACCGCGCCCCTGGAACCCGCCGAGCTCGACCCCTTCGAGGACCTGCTGGACGTCCTCGACCTGAAGACCGTCGGAGCCGCCCACATCAGCGTGGACAGCCCCGGCGACGACGAGTCCGACCTCGGCGACTCCGAGGCCGACATCTTCGTCGGCCGCAGCCAGCCGATGCCCCACGGGCGGGTCTTCGGCGGGCAGGTGCTCGCGCAGTCGATCATCGCCGCCGGCCGCACGGTCGAGGCGGGCGACGGCGGCCCGCGGCACATCCACTCCCTGCACGGCTACTTCCTGCGCCCGGGCGACTCCAGCCACCCGATCCGGTTCGCCGTCGAGCGGCTGCGCGACGGCCGGTCGTTCTCGGCCCGGCGGGTCCACGCCATCCAGTACGGCAAGCCGATCCTGTCGATGATCACGTCGTTCCAGACCGAGGCCGGCGGCCTGGACCACCAGGACTCGATGCCCGCCGTCCCCCGACCCCGAGCAGCTGCCCACCACGGCGCAGGAGCTGGCCGGGTTCGACGACGCGATCTCCGGCTTCTGGTCGACGCGGCAGTCGATCGACCTGCGGCACGTCGAGGGCGCGATCTACGTCGCCCCGGGCCGGCAGCGCGCGGCCCAGCAGAGCGTCTGGCTCAAGGCGGCCGGCCGGCTGCCGGACGACCCGCTGCTGCACGCCGCCGTCCTCGCGTACAGCTCGGACTACTCCCTGCTCGAGCCGGTGCTGCGCAAGCACGGCCTGGCCTGGGCCGACCCGCGGCTGCGCCCCGCCAGCCTCGACCACGCGATGTGGTTCCACCGCCGGGCACGCGCCGACGAGTGGACCCTCTACACCCAGGCCTCCCCCTCCGCGTCCGGTGGGCGGGCCTGGCTCCGGGCGGATGTTCGCCGCCGACGGCACGCTGGTGGCCTCGGTGGCCCAGGAGGGCATGCTCCGCGTCAAGGACTCCTGACCGCTGCCGCGCGCCGGGTTTCGCGCTAAGCGCCCGCTTAGTAGGCTCGCGGGCATGGTGGACGGTCTCGACCTCGGTGCGCTCGCGCAGTTCCTGCGCTCCGGGGGCGCGGTGCGTGACCCCGGTGACCGCCCGTACGGCGAGCTGCACGCCCAGCTGATCGCCGGCGGCAAGTCCAACCTGACCTACCGGGTCACCGACGGCGTCCACGACTGGGTGGTCCGGCGACCGCCGCTGGGCCACGTGCTCGCGACCGCCCACGACATGGCCCGGGAGCACCGCGTCATGTCCGCGCT
>CAVRTM010000013.1:0-31072 GCA_963724015.1 uncultured Actinomycetota bacterium | reverse complement strand
GGCAGCCCTCGCTGGAGCGGGCGGCGCGCTGGCAGGGGTGGCTGCCCCAGGTCGTCGACGGCGACTGGCGAGGCAACCCGCGCAGCCCCGACGAGCTGGCCACGATGCTGGCGACTGGTGCGGGCGGCCCGCGAGGCGGGCGGGCTGCCCTGGCAGGGTTCGACGTGTGCGTCGAGGGTGAGCTGCACGGTCGACGACCCGCTGGGCCGCGACGTCGCCGCGTGGCAGCAGGCCGGCGCGACCTGGTGGGTCGAGAGCGCCTGGGGGCTGCGAGCGCACACCGCCGGCCGGGCCGAGCTGACCCGGCGGATCACCGCCGGCCCGCGACCGGCGCGGCGGCCGCGCGGCGTCGACGGTCCCGGCCGCGCGGCTCCGCGCACTAGCCTTGGCCGGGTGACCGACGCGACGGCGACCTCGGCGACCGGCCGGCGGCGTGCCAGCCCGGGCCGATGGCGCCGGCCTACCGGCTGGTCACCCTCTGTCTCGTCGCCCTCGTCACCATCATCGCGTTCGAGGCGATGGCCATCTCGACGGCGATGCCGATCATCGCCCGCGACCTCGACGCGGTCCGTTCCTACGGCCTGGCGTTCTCGGCCATGCTCACCACCCAGCTGCTCGGCATCGTCGTGGCCGGGGTGTGGTGTGACCGGCGCGGGCCGCTGCCCTCGCTGTTCGCCGGGCAGGCCCTCATGGCAGCCGGCACGGCGCTGGCCGGGCTGGCGCCGACGTTCACCGTGCTGCTGGCCGGCCGCCTGGTCGCCGGCCTCGGCGGCGGCCTGCTCACCGTCGCCATCTACGTCGTCATCGGCCGCGCCTACCCCGGCGAGCTGCGCCCACGGGTCTTCAGCTGGATCTCCGCGGCGTGGGTGCTGCCGTCGCTGGTCGGACCGCCGGTCGCCGGGTGGCTGGCCGAGACGTTCTCCTGGCGGTGGGTCTTCCTCGTCGTGGTCGCCCCGGTCGTCGTGACGATGGCCGTCGTGGCCGGCCGGCGCGAGCAGATGCGCGACGACGCCGACCGCGAGCGCAGCCCCACCGCGCCCGCCGAGCAGCGCCGGCTGGTCGGGCTCGGGCCTCGTCGTCGCGGTGGCCGCGGGGGCGATGCAGTGGGGCGCCGCCAGCCTGGTGCCGGTGCGGGCGCTGCCGCTGGTGGCGACCGTGGTCGGGCCTCACCGGTGTGGCCGCGGCCAGCCCGCGCCTGCTGCCCCGCGGCACGCTGCGGATGGCGCCGCGGCCTGCCGTCGGTGATGCTCAGCCGGTTCCTGCTCACGGCCGCGTTCAACGGCGCCATGACGTTCGTGCCGCTGATGCTGATCCTCAGCCGGGGGCTCGACGCGACGGTGGCCGGTGCCATGCTCACCGTCGGCGCGGTCGGCTGGTCGGCCGGCTCCTGGGTGCAGGGCCAGCAGCGGTTCTCCGGCCGCCGCTCCTGCCTGGTCTCGGTCGGCGGGGCCTCGCTGTCGGTCGGTGTCGCCGGCCTCGCCGCGATCGCCGGGCTCGGGCTGCCC
Source organism: uncultured Actinomycetota bacterium (assembly GCA_963724015.1). Classification (GTDB taxonomy): domain Bacteria; phylum Actinomycetota; class Actinomycetes; order Actinomycetales; family Dermatophilaceae; genus CAVRTM01. Next base: position 29,567 of record CAVRTM010000013.1, on the reverse strand, counting down.
TCCGGCCTGGTCGGGGTGGCGGCGGCGCTGTGCGGCACCGGCATGGGCCTGGCGATGTCCTCGACCTCGGTGCTCTCGCTCGCCCTGTCACCGGTCGCCGAGCACGGGCGCACGTCCTCGTCGCTGCAGCTGGCCGACGTGCTGGGCAGCGTCATGGGCATCGCCGCCGCGGGGTCGGTGTTCGCCGCGCTGCACGACGGGGTGCGCTCCGACATCCCGACGTTCGTGCTGATGTGGCTGGTCCTCGCCGCCGTCGCCGCCCTCGTCGTGCCGGGCGGTCAGCGCACCAGGACGTGACCGGCGTGGGTCGACACGCGGGTCCACCGGCCGTGCGCGAAGACCCGCACCGGGCCGCCGGCGAGGAAGCCCAGCGCGTACGCCGCGAACGCCGACCCGGCCGGCACCGGCGGGGTGGTCGCCGTGCGCGCGGCCCCAGACGCGCTGCCGCAGCGCGGTCACCGCGTGCGCCCCGGACCCCTCGGGCGAGCCCTGGGCGATCTCGGCGATGCCCGCGGCGGCCGCGGCGCGCAGTCCTCGGCCGCGTCAGCTCCCCGACCGGCTCCCAGCCGCGCGCGGCGGCGCCATCGCGGCCCACCCGACGCTGACCGTGGTCGGCGGCACCGGCAGGGTGGCGACGGCACCGCGCTCGTGGCGCGCCAGCCGGTCGGTGATGCCGGCCAGCGGCACGGTGACGTCGAGCTCGGCCGGCTCCGCGAGCGGCATCACCCGCATGCCGATCACGGCGCCCTGCTGCATCAGCCCCTGCCCGGGCAGCACCCCGACGTACGCCGCGAGCGCCGTACCGGCGGCCTGCAGGCGGACCGCGCCCTCGGCGTCCAGGGTGCGGGCGCGGGCGACGTACGTGCGCCAGGTCGGCCAGGGCCTCCGCGTCGGCGAGGTGCAGCTCGCTCACTTCGCGGCGCGCTGACGCCAGCGGAACGGCACCGGCTCGCCGGCGACGCCCTTGAGCACCTCGCGCTCCCGGGGGCGCAGGCGACGGGGCGTGGCGGTGGTGAAGTCGTAGGCGACCAGCGTGGTCTCGGCGCGGGCGTAGAGCGCCTCGCCGACCGCGGCCGGGTCGCGCACCTCGTAGGCGAGGTCGAAGCTGGCGCCGGAGATCTGGGTGGCCCACATGTCGACCTGGATCGGGGCGATCCGGAACTCCAGCGGGGCGAGGTACTCGATCTCGTGCCGGGCCACGAGCACCCCCTCGTCCAGCATCGAGCGGTCCTGGCCGAACCACTCCTGGAAGCCGATCACGCGCGCGTCCTCCAGCAGCCGCAGGAACTGCACGTTGTTCACGTGCCCGTAGGCGTCCATGTCGGACCACCGCAACGGGACGTCGACGCGGTAGGGGCGCTCGGTGCTCACGCGGTCGGTCATGCGCCCATCATCGCAGCCGACCGATATCGTCCCGTACGTGACCGCGCCCCTGGAACCCGCCGAGCTCGACCCCTTCGAGGACCTGCTGGACGTCCTCGACCTGAAGACCGTCGGAGCCGCCCACATCAGCGTGGACAGCCCCGGCGACGACGAGTCCGACCTCGGCGACTCCGAGGCCGACATCTTCGTCGGCCGCAGCCAGCCGATGCCCCACGGGCGGGTCTTCGGCGGGCAGGTGCTCGCGCAGTCGATCATCGCCGCCGGCCGCACGGTCGAGGCGGGGGACGGCGGCCCCCGGCACATCCACTCCCTGCACGGCTACTTCCTGCGCCCGGGCGACTCCAGCCACCCGATCCGGTTCGCCGTCGAGCGGCTGCGCGACGGCCGGTCGTTCTCGGCCCGGCGGGTCCACGCCATCCAGTACGGCAAGCCGATCCTGTCGATGATCACGTCGTTCCAGACCGAGGCCGGCGGCCTGGACCACCAGGACTCGATGCCCGCCTCCCCCGACCCCGAGCAGCTGCCGACCACGGCGCAGGAGCTGGCCGGGTTCGACGACGCGATCTCCGGCTTCTGGTCGACGCGGCAGTCGATCGACCTGCGGCACGTCGAGGGCGCGATCTACGTCGCCCCGGGGCGGCAGCGCGCGGCCCAGCAGAGCGTCTGGCTCAAGGCGGCCGGGCGGCTGCCGGACGACCCGCTGCTGCACGCCGCCGTCCTCGCGTACAGCTCGGACTACTCCCTGCTCGAGGCGGTGCTGCGCAAGCACGGCCTGGCCTGGGCGGACCCGCGGCTGCGCCCCGCCAGCCTCGACCACGCGATGTGGTTCCACCGCCGGGCACGCGCCGACGAGTGGACCCTCTACACCCAGGCCTCCCCCTCCGCGTCCGGTGGGCGGGGCCTGGCTGCCGGGCGGATGTTCGCCGCCGACGGCACGCTGGTGGCCTCGGTGGCCCAGGAGGGCATGCTGCGCGTCAAGGACTCCTGACCGCTGCCGCGCGCCGGGTTTCGCGCTAAGCGCCCGCTTAGTAGGCTCGCGGGCATGGTGGACGGTCTCGACCTCGGTGCGCTCGCGCAGTTCCTGCGCTCCGGGGGCGCGGTGCGTGACCCCGGTGACCGCCCGTACGGCGAGCTGCACGCCCAGCTGATCGCCGGCGGCAAGTCCAACCTGACCTACCGGGTCACCGACGGCGTCCACGACTGGGTGGTCCGGCGACCGCCGCTGGGCCACGTGCTCGCGACCGCCCACGACATGGCCCGGGAGCACCGCGTCATGTCCGCGCTGGCCGCCACCACCGTGCCGGTCCCGGAGATGGTGGCCCTGTGCGAGGACCCCGCCGTGATGGGCGTGCCGTTCTACGTGATGCAGTACGTCGAGGGTGCGGTGCTGCGCCGGACGGCCCAGTCGGCGCACCTCACGGGCGGCCAGCGCGCCGACATCGCCCACCGGCTGGTCGACACCCTGGCCGGCCTGCACGAGGTGGACCCGGCCACGGTGGGCCTGTCGGACTTCGGCCACCCCGAGGGGTTCCTCGAGCGGCAGGTCCGGCGATGGACCGCCCAGCTCGAGCGGTCCCGCACGCGCGAGGTGCCCGGCTTTCCCGAGCTCGCCTCGGCGCTCGCGGAGCAGGTGCCGCGGAGCCAGCGGGCGAGCATCGTCCACGGCGACTACCGCCTCGACAACGTCCTTCTCGGCGAGGACCAGCAGATCCGCGCCGTGCTCGACTGGGAGATGGCCACGCTGGGCGACCCGCTGTGCGACCTCGGGCTCCTACCGGTCTACGCGACCCCCGCGGCCGGCGTGGCAGGGGTCGTCTCCGACGGCATGGGCCCGCACAACGGCTTCCCCTCGATGGACTCCCTCGTCGAGCGCTACGCCGCGCGCACCGGCCTGGACGTCACCCCCCTGCCCTGGTACATCGCCCTCGGCTACTACAAGCTCGCGGTGATCTGCGAGGGCATCCACGCCCGGCACCTCGCCGGCCAGACCGTCGGGCCCGGCTTCGACCGGATCGGCGAGCTGGTCCCCCCGCTCGTCGCCGCCGGCTCCGCCGCCCTCGGCTGACCCCGCTCCTCCCGACCCACCCCGCTCCGACGTACGACGCCCCTGGAGGCACACATGAGCAGCACCACCTCGCGCACGGCCATCGTCACCGGCGCAGCCCGTGGCATCGGCGCAGCCACCGCGATCCGGCTGGCGGCCGACGGCCACGCCGTCGCCGTGCTCGACCTCGATGAGTTCGCCTGCGCCGACACGGTGTCCGCGATCACCTCGGCCGGTGGGCGCGCCATCGCCGTGGGGGTGGACGTCAGCCGGCCCGAGCAGGTGGAGGCGGCCGTGGCCCGCGTCGCCGACGAGCTGGGCGCACCGACGATCCTGGTGAACAACGCCGGGATCATCCGCGACAACCTCATCTTCCGGATGACCGTGGAGGACTGGGATGCCGTGATGAACGTCCACCTGCGAGGGGCGTTCCTGATGACCAAGGCGGTGCAGGCGCACATGTCGGCGGAGCAGTACGGCCGGATCGTCAACCTGTCCTCCACCTCCGCGCAGGGCAACCGCGGTCAGGTCAACTACTCCGCGGCCAAGGCCGGGCTGCAGGGCTTCACCAAGACGCTCGCGATCGAGCTGGGCCGCTTCAACGTCACCGCCAACGCCGTCGCGCCGGGGTTCATCGCCACCGACATGACCCGCCAGACGGCCGAGCGGATGAAGGTCAGCTTCGAGGACTTCATCGCCGGGGCCGCGGCCCAGATCCCGGTCGGCCGGGTCGGCCAGCCCGAGGACATCGCCAACACCATCTCGTTCCTGGCCAGCGAGCAGTCCGGGTTCGTCTCCGGCCAGGTGATCTACGTCGCCGGCGGCCCCCAGGACTGACCAGCGGGCGGACCCACCAGGGCTGGGCTTCAGCCGTCCAGCCGGTCGAGGGCGGCGTACCCGTAGTGCAGGGCATCGGCGCCGGCCGCCGCGTCGAGGATCGCCGTGACGATCCGGGCCTGCCGCGGCACCAGCAGGTGGGCGGTGACCAGGGCGGTCGCCGCCCACTGCGCCATGCAGAAGGGGCAGGTCAGCAGCTCACCGACGGCGTGGGCGACGGGCTGGTCGTGTCCCGCGGGCCGCACCTCCTCATTGAGCTCGGAGGCGATGCCCGTCCCGCTGAGCCGCGTGAACGGCGCCCGCAGGGGGCTGGCGATCGTCTCCTTGGTCAGCGTCCGGCTGAGGCGGTGCGCCGCGATGGTGATGCGCACCAGATCGCCGGTCGAGATCGAGCGGTCGGCTGCCTTGCCGCGACTGCTGGCCCATACCGCGGTGGCGCCCGCGGCGACGTAGACGGCGATCAGCGTGGCGTAGCCGCGCAGCGGCTGGTCGGAGGAGTACTGGCGCTGCACTGAAGCAGCAGAAGCGCGCCCGGCACGGACGACCCGGCTGACCGGTCGGGAGTCCCGTCCGCGGCGGCGCAGGTCGGTGACGAACTCGGAGGCTGACATGGGTCCCTCCTACCCGGCGCGGCACCCTGCCATGCGGCCGGTGACGCGCCTCACGGCCGCCGGTCCCACCGCCTCACGGCTCGCCGGACCTCCCGCCGGATCAGCCAGCGGCGGGACCGACCACGATGCGACCGGTGGTGTCACCGGCAGCCAGCCGGGTGAGGGCCTCCGCGGCGCCGGCGAACGGCACCCGCTCGGACACGGCCGGGCGCACCAGGCCCTCCTGCGCCCAGCGCGTCAGCACCGCGTGGGCGTCCTGGGCCACGGCATGGTCGCGTTGGAGGTAGAGGCCCCAGTGCAGGCCGACGATCGAGTAGTTCTTCACCAACGCGTGGCCCAGCGGCGGGCTCGGGATGGTGCCGGAGGTGAAGCCGACGACGACGATCCGGCCCTCGAACGCGATCACCTTGGTCGAGGCGTCGTACGACGCGCCGCCCACCGGGTCGAAGACCACGTCGACACCAGCCGCCCCGCGCAGCTCCCGGACCGCGGCGACGAGGTCCACCTGGGAGCGGTCGAGGACGTGGTCGGCGCCGGCCTCGACGGCGGCACCGACCTTGGACGCGCTGCCCACGACGCCGATGACCGTGGCACCGAGGGCCTTCGCGACCTGGACCGCGGCCGAGCCCACCCCGCCCGCAGCCGCGTGCACCAGCACGGTCTCCCCCGCCCGCAGCGCGGCACGGCGGGCGAGCCCGACGTACGCGGTCTGGAAGGCGACCGTCAGGGCCGCCGCCTCGGCGTCGTCCAGCGCCTCGGGCGCAGCGAACAGCGCCTCGGCCGGCAGCAGCGCCTGCTCGGCCAGCCCACCGTGCGGCGGGGCCGGCATGCCGACGACGCGGTCACCGACCCGGCAGCCGCTGACGCCGGCACCGACCTCGACCACCCGGCCGCAAACCTCGATGCCGGGGACGAACGGCAGCGGCGGCCGCACCTGGTAGAGCCCTCGCGCCATGAGCACGTCGGGGAAGTTCAGCGCGGTCGCGAGCACCTCGACCAGGACGTGCCCGGGCGACGCGCCCGGAGCCGGCACGTCCGTCAGGGTCATGACCTCGGCCGGCTCACCGAGCGCGGACACCTGCCACGCCCGCATCAGCTGCGGCTGCCCATGAGCACGGCCGGCAGGGACCGGCTCAGCCGGCGCATCCCGGCCAGCCACCGCTCCGGGTCCGCGGCCCGCGCGGCGTACATCGGCGCGACCTCGGGATGCGGCAGGACGAGGAACTGCCCCGACTCGATCGCGCGCAGCAGCGCAGCGGCCACGTCGTCGGCCTCGATCGCCGACTCCAGCATCAGCGCCTTGCCGGCGTCCCCGGAGTCCTCGAGCATCTGCGTGCGCACGCCCTGCGGGCAGACCGCGTGCACGCGGACGCCGGCGTCGCCGTACGTCATGGACATCCACTCCGCGAACGCGTACGCCGCGTGCTTGGTCACGGCGTACGGCGCCGCGCCGGGGATGCTGAGCAGGCCCGCCGCCGACACGGTCGCGACGAAGGTGCCGTGGCCGCGCGAGCTCCACTGCGGCACCAGCACCTTCGCCGCCCGCACGTGGGCCATGACATTGACCTGCCACGAGGTCTCCCAGGCGCGCTCGGGGGCGTCGGCCAGGCCGCCGCGGGCGACACCGGCGTTGGCGCAGTAGACCTCCACCGGTCCGGCCAGGGCGCCGGCCGCGCCGATCAGCCGCTCGACGCCGGCCTCGGTCGAGGCGTCGCCGGGGACGGCGAGGCCGCCGACGGCGCCCGCCACCTCATGCGCGGCGCTCGCGTCGAGGTCGTTGACGACGACCTTGGCCCCCTCCGCGGCGAACATCCGGGCGTAGGCCGCGCCGATGCCCCGGCCCCCGCCGGTGACGACGACGACCTGGCCGTCGTAGCGGCTCACAGCGCGCCGCCGAGGGTGACGCCGCCGTCGACGACGAGCGTCTGCCCGGTGATCCAGCTCGCGTCGGGCGACAGCAGAAACGACACGGCACCGGCCACGTCCTCCGGCACCCCGAGCCGCTTCATCGGGTACGCCGCAGCCACCTCCTGCTCACGCCCCTCGTACAACGCGGAGGCGAACTGGGTCTTGACCACGGCCGGGGCGACGGCGTTGACCCGGACCTGCGGGCCGAGCTGGTGGCCGAGCTCGGTGGTGAGGTGGATCAGGGCGGCCTTGCTCACGGCGTACCAGCCGAGCATCCCGGTGGCGCCGAGCCCCGCGACGGAGGCGATGTTGACGACCGCTCCCCCGGGTGCCTCCGCGGTGCCGAGGCCACTGGCGACGGCCTTGCGGGTCCAGCTGAAGGCACCGAGCACGTTGACCTCCAGGATCTTCCGGGCGGCCTCGACCCCGGTGTCGAGCATCGGCCCGTACGCCGGGTTGATGCCCGCGTTGTTCACCAGGTAGTCCAGCCGGCCGAAGGTCGACCGGGCCCGCTCGACGACCTCCTCCTGGTGGGCCTCGTCGTCGGCGCGGCCCGCGATGCCGAGCGCGTGCTCGGGGCCGCCCAGCTCGGCCACCGCCTGCTCGAGCGCGTCGGCCGTGCGACCGGTCAGCACGACCCTGCCACCCTCCTGGACCAGCCGCCTGGCGATGCCCAGGCCGATGCCGCGGCTGGACCCGGTGACGATGGCGACCGTGTTGTCGTGTTGTCCCACGTGCTGCTGCTCCTCGGCTGGTGCGGTGTCAGGTGGTGGTGCGGGCGTTCCTCAGAGGCCGAGGTCGCGGCCGATGAGCTCCTTCATGATCTCGTTGGAGCCGGCCCAGATCTTGGTGACGCGGGCGTCCCGCCAGGCGCGCGCGACCCGGTACTCGTTCATGTACCCGTAGCCGCCGTGCAGCTGGACGCACGCGTCCAGCACGTCGTTCTGCACCTCCGCCGACCACCACTTGGCCTTCGCGGCGTCCACCGCGGTCAGCCGGCGCTCCTGGTGCGCGGCGACGCAGACGTCGACGTACGCCTGGGTGACCTCGATCTTGGTCAGCAGCTCGGCGATGAGGAACTTGTTGTGCTGGAAGGCGCCGATCGGCTGGCCGAACGCCTTGCGCTCCTTGGCGTAGTCGATGGTCTCGACGCAGGATCTGCTGCGCGTGGGCGGTGTTGGACACCGCGGCGCCGATGCGCTCCTGCGGCAGCCGCTCCATCATGGCGATGAAGCCCCGGTCGACCTCGCCGATGCGGTTGGTGTCCGGGACGCGCACGTCGGTGAAGAAGAGCTCGGCGGTGTCGGACTCCTCCTGGCCGACCTTGTCGAGCTTGCGGCCGCGCTCGAAGCCCGCCATGCCGGCCTCGACCCCGAACAGCGTGATGCCCTTGGCGCCCTTCTCCGGGGAGGTCCGGGCGGCGACGACCACGAGGTCGGCCGAGTAGCCGTTGGTGATGAAGGTCTTGGAGCCGTTGAGGATCCAGTCGTCGCCGTCGCGGACCGCGGTGGTCTTCAGCGCCGCGAGGTCCGAGCCGCCGCTGGGCTCGGTCATCGCGATGGCGGTGACGATCTCGCCGGAGCAGAAGCCGGGCAGCCACCGCTGCTTCTGCTCCTCGGTGCCGAGGTCGACGAGGTACGGCGCGACGCAGTCGGTGTGGATGCCGAAGCAGGAGGAGGCGGCGGCGGTGAACTTCGAGAGCTCCTCGGCCAGCACGGCGTTGAGGCGGAAGTCGCCGGCCTCCGACCCGCCGTACTGCTCGGGGACCTCGAGTCCGAGCAGGCCCTGCGCGCCGGCCTCGAGCCAGACCTCCCGGCCCATCGCCTTGTCCTTGAGGAAGTCCTCGGCACGCGGCTTCAGGCTGCGCTCCACGAACTCGCGGGCGGTCTCGCGGAAGGCCTCGTGGTCGGGGCCGTAGACGTTGCGGGGCATGACAGTCCTCCATTGACTAAGCGCTTGCTTAGTCTCCGGGCCGTGCGGCATGCTGTCAACCATGACGAGCACGGCCGGGTCGCGCAGTGCCGGGGGCAGGCCCACCGGCGCGGACTCGGTCCAGCGGCTGATCGACGCCGCCGGGGAAGCGTTCGCGGACAAGGGTTTTCACGCCACGACCACGCGCGACATCGCCGCCCGGGCGCAGATGAGCCCGGCCGGGGTCTACGTGCACTTCGCCAGCAAGGAGGACCTGCTCTTCCACCTCAGCGAGCGCGGCCACCTCGTCGCCCTGGAGATCCTGGAGGCGGCCCGTGCCAGCGCGGAGACCCCGCCGGCCCAGCTCGCCGCGATCGTGGCGGCGTTCGCGCGGTGGCACGCCGAGCACTTCCGGACGGCCCGGATCGTGCAGTACGAGTTCCCCCACCTCTCCCCCGCCCACCGCGACCGCGTGCTCGGGCTGCGCAAGCGCCTGGACGCCGTGGTGCGCGAGGTCCTCGAGGCCGGCATCGCCAGCGGTGACTTCGACGTCGCCGACCTGCAGAGCACGACGCTGGCGCTGCAGTCCCTCACCGTGGACGTGGCCCGCTGGTACGAGCCGGGGATCCGCCGCACCCCGGAGTCGATCGGCGCGGCGTACGCCGACCTGGCCCTCCGCCTCGTCCGCCGCTGACCCAGCCTCGACCGGACGCACCGCGGTGCCCGAATTCGGACACGGGGTGTCCGAATTCGGGCGCTGCGGTGCGTCCGGTGGGTGGGGTCGGTGGGCGCTTCAGTCCGCGGCCGGGTGGTCGGCCGTCGACGGGCGGCGGTCGCGGGCCTGCAGCGCCAGCCACAGCTCGTAGCGCGTCCTCGGCTCGGCCAGCGACCGCCCCGTCACCTCCTCGGCGCGGTCGAGCCGGTTGCGCACGGTGTGCCGGTGCACGCCCAGCCGTCGGGCGGTCTCCTCGGCCGAGCCGCCGAGCTCGAGCCAGGTCGCGAGGGTCCGCAGGACGGCGCCGCTGCGGTCGGCCTGCTCCAGCGGCAGCAGGACCGCGTCGGCGAAGCCACCCAGCACGCCGTCGTCGGCGAGGGACAGCAGCAGCCCGACGCTGGCCAGCTCGGCCGACTGCACGACCCGACCCGACCGCCGGCTCGCGGCGACGGCCGAGCGTGCCTCCCGCACCGAGGCTGAGGCCAGGTGACCGGACACGGCCGGCCCGACGCCGGCCGGCAGGCCGCGGGCGAAGCGGCTCAGCATGGCAGGGGCGTCCACCTCCTCCACCGCGAGCGCCTCGACCAGCCCCTCGTGCACGCGCACCAGGCCGCCGGGCAGGGCCAGCGCCAGGTCGGCGGCGACCTCGGCCGAGTCCCCGGCGCCCGGCTCGACGGCCAGCCCCCGGACGCGTGCCGGGAGCCCCGCCACAGCGAGCAGGTGCGCGGCCTGGGACGGGGTCACTCCCGGGGCAAGGATCCGGCGCAGCGCTCCGGCGCGCTCCCGGCGGCGGTCGGCGCCCAGCAGGTGCCGGCGCTCGAGCTCCAGCGACAGCAGCGACACCATGCCCTGGAGCACCAGGCGGTCGGCCCCGTCCCCGGCACCGGAGACCGCGAGCAGCCCCCGCACCCGCCTGGCACCCAGCGGTTGCAGGCGCACGGTGCCGGCGGGGGTGCCGACCGAGGCGCTGGCGCGAAGACCACGCTCGAGCAGCCCGTCGGCCAGCGGGGCCGCCGCCTCGACCAGGTGCTCGGCGCCCTCGCCGGCCGAGCTGAGCAGCCGTCCGGCCGCATCCAGCACGGCGGCGGCACCGTTGGTCCGGGCCCAGACCCCCAGCAGGCCCTCGATGCCTTCGCTGCCCGCCGCGGCGGCCGTGAGCGCACGGTGCTGGGTCACCGCCTCCTCCAAGCCCGCCCGCTCGGCGGCCGCCCGGGCCGCGAACACCGCCTTCGTGACGGCGATGAACGGCACGTCGCCGGGCACCGCCAGCAGCGGCACGCCCTGCTCGAGAGCCGCGTCCACCATCGGCGCCGGCGCCTCCTGGAAGGGCAGCTCGGAGCCGAGGCCGACGGCGAGCGCGGCGACGCCCGCCCCGGCCGCCTCGGCCACCCAGGTGCGCTGTCGGTGGGCGTCGTCGCCGACCTGCAGGCCGACGGTCATCAGCAGCTCGCCGCCCTGCAGCCAGGCTCGCGGCAGCGCGAGCTCGCTCACGTGGGCAGCCTCGATGACGCGGTCGTGGCCGATGCCGGCGGTGGCGTCGACCAGGTGCAGTGTGGGGTCGGCGAGCAGCTCCCCCACGGTCAGGGTCACGAAGCAGCCTTGGACGCCATGTCCAGATCATGCCCGACTCCTGGACGTGAGGTCGATGGCGCGGCCCGCACACGGCCCCCTAGCGTCGACCCCACCAACCGAGGAGACCCCCGCATGCCCGACCGCTCCCTGCCACCGCTCGACGAGGCCGACGCCCTCTCGGCGCTCGACGCCCTCGTCGAGGCCTTCTCCCGCACCGACACGACGGCGTACTTCGCCTGCCTGGCGCCCGAGGCGACGTTCCTGTTCCACAGCGAACCGGAGGTCATCGCGGGACGTGCGGCGTACCGATCCCTGTGGGACTCCTGGGTGACCGGCGGGTGGCGCGTGGTGGGGTGCGAGAGCAGCGACCGGCAGGTGCAGCTGCTGGGCGCGGCCGCCGTCGTCACGCACCGGGTGCGGACGACCCTCGGCACCCCCGAGGGCGAGCAGCGGCTCGACGAGCGGGAGACCGTCGTGGTGACCCGCGGCGACGACGGCGTCGTCCGCGTCGTGCACGAGCACCTGTCCGCCATGCCCTCCCTCGAGACCGCGAAGGCCGGGTCGTGAGCCAGCAGCAGACCGCCACCGCGGCAGCCACCACGTCGTCGTCGATCACCGAGGTCGAGACGTACGGCGTCGAGCAGATCCCCGACGCGGACCGCAGCGCGCGCCCGCTGGACCTGTTCCGGGTCTGTTTCGGCGGCGCCAACACCTTCGCCACCAGCGTGCTCGGCGCATTCCCGATCCTGTTCGGGCTCTCCTTCTGGCAGGGCGCGGCCGCCACGGTCGTCGGCCTGGTCCTCGGCGCGCTCGTGCTCGCCCCGATGGCGGTGTTCGGACCCGTCAACGGCACCAACAACGCGGTCAGCTCCAGCGCCCACCTCGGTGTGCACGGCCGGGTGGTCGGCTCGTTCCTGTCGCTGCTGACTGCCGTCGCCTTCTTCAGCATCTCGGTATGGAGCTCCGGAGACGCGCTGGTCGGCGGCGCCCACCGCCTGGTGGGTCTGCCGCAGACCACCCCGGTCTACGCCGTGGCGTACGGCCTCTTCGCCATCCTCGTGCTCGTCGTCTGCGTCTACGGCTTCCGCTTCATGCTCTTCGTCAACAAGATCGCGGTCGCCGCCGCCAGCGCACTGTTCCTCCTCGGGATCTTCGCGTTCGCCGGCGACTTCGACCCGTCGTACCCCGGGGTGTTCACGCCGCAGGCGGACGCCGCCACGAGCGCGCTGTTCTGGCCATCCTTCATCGGTGCCGCCCTGATCGTCCTGTCCAACCCGGTGTCCTTCGGGGCGTTCCTCGGCGACTGGTCGCGCTACATCCCGGCCGACACGCCGCACCGCAAGGTCATGGGCGCGGCGTTCCTCGCGCAGATCGCGACGATCGTGCCGTTCGGCTTCGGCCTCGTGACCGCCTCGATCATCGCCGCGAAGGCCCCGACCTACCTCGACGCGGCAGCGCCCAACTACGTCGGGGGGCTGCTCGCGATCTCGCCGGGGTGGTACTTCCTGCCGCTGTGCCTGATCGCCCTGATCGGTGGCATGTCGACCGGCACGACCTCCCTCTACGGCACGGGCCTGGACTTCTCCAGCGTGTTCCCGCGTTTCAACCGGGTCCAGGCGACGCTGTTCATCGGCGCGCTGTCCGTCGCGTTCATCTTCGTCGGCCGGTTCGCGCTCAACCTGGTCCAGAGCATCTCGACCTTCGCGGTGCTGATCATCACCTGTACGGCGCCCTGGATGGTCGTGATGATGCTCGGCTTCGTCACCCGCCGCGGCTGGTACGACCCCGACGCGCTGCAGGTGTTCAACCGCCGCCAGCGCGGCGGCCGCTACTGGTTCCACCACGGCTGGAACTGGCGCGGACTGTCGGCCTGGCTGCTCAGCGCGGCGCTCGGCCTGCTGTTCACCAACATCCCCGGGCAGTTCGTGGGGCCGCTGGGCAACCTGGCCGGCGGCGCCGACATCAGCCTGCCGCTCTCCCTCGGCGTGGCCGCCGTGCTCTACCTGTCGCTGCTCTGGGTCTTTCCGGAACCCCGGGCGGTGCACGGCCCGGCCGGCCCGTTCCTGACCCGGGCGGTCGCTGCCCCGGTCGCCCCGATCACGAGCGAGCGCTGACCGGTGGCCGTTCCGGTGCTGCACGACCTGTCCCACCCGCTGCGGTCCGGGATGCCGGTGTATCCCGGGGACCCCCAGGTCGCGATCGCGCCCGCGCTGACCGTCGCCGGTGAGGGGGTCAACGTGCTCGACCTGCACCTCGGGTCGCAGTCCGGGACGCACGTCGACGCGCCGTACCACGTCGATGACGCGCTGCCGGACCTCGACGCCCTACCGCTGGAGCGCTTCGTGGGCCCGGCCGTGCTGCTCGACGCCCGCGGCAGCGTCCCGCGCCGGGAGCTGCCGGCGTCGGCGCTCGACCCGGTGGCCGGCCGGCTCGGGCCCGGCACCGTGCTGCTCGTGGTGACGGGCTGGTCGCGGCACTGGGGCTCACCGGCGTACCAGGAGCACCCCTTCCTCTCGCCAGAGCTGGCTCGCCGCATCGTCGACCTCGGCGTGCTGACGGTGGGGATCGACGCGCTCAGCGTCGACCCGACGCCGGCCGACGAGGCGACCGGCCTGCCCAGCCACCAGGTGCTGTGCGGGGCGCACGCCGTCATCGCCGAGAACCTCACCGCGCTGGAGCCGCTGCTGGCGATCCAGGACGACGGGCTCGCGATCGAGGTCAGCCTGCTGCCGCTGCGGATCGAGCACGCAGACGGCGCGCCCGTCCGCGCCGTCGCCACGATCCGGGGATGACCCCACCCGCGGTCACCCACTGATCGGCGCAGCCGAGCTCTGCCGACAGGCGGTGCCGCCGGGCCGTGCATGCCACCGTGTTGTCGCACTCCCTCGCAGCTCTCTGGCGGCCTGGCCTCCGGACCGGCCCGGCGCTCGGAGCTCCCCCGGCCCGGCGCTCGGAGCTCCCCCAGCCCGGCCCGGAATGGCCGAAGGCCGGCGTGCACCATGCACGCCGGCCTTCGGGCAGCTCCTGATCGAGGTCAGTCGCGGGTGAGCTTGCGATAGGTCACCCGGTGCGGCCGCGCGGCGTCGGCGCCGAGGCGCTGGACCTTGTTCGCCTCGTAGGACTCGTAGTTGCCCTCGAACCAGTACCAGCCGGCCGGGTTCTCCTCGGTGCCCTCGTAGGCGAGGATGTGCGTCGCCACGCGGTCCAGGAACCACCGGTCGTGGCTGATCACGACGGCGCAGCCGGGGAAGTCCAGCAGCGCGTTCTCCAGTGAACCGAGGGTCTCGACGTCGAGGTCGTTGGTCGGCTCGTCGAGCAGCAGCAGGTTGCCGCCCTGCTTGAGGGTGAGCGCGAGGTTGAGCCGGTTGCGCTCGCCACCGGACAGGACGCCGGTCATCTTCTGCTGGTCCGGACCCTTGAAGCCGAACTGGGACACGTAGGCGCGAGAAGGGATCTCGACGTTGCCGACCTGGATGTAGTCCAGGCCATCGGAGACCGTCTCCCACAGGTTCTTCGTCGGGTCCAGGCCGGCGCGGCTCTGGTCGACGTAGGAGATCTTGACCGTCTCGCCGACCTTCACCGTGCCCGCGTCGGCCTCCTCGAGACCCACGATGGTCTTGAACAGCGTGGTCTTGCCGACGCCGTTCGGGCCGATGACGCCGACGATGCCGTTGCGCGGCAGCGTGAAGGAGAGCCCGTCGATCAGCGTCCGGTCGCCGAACCCCTTGGTGAGGTTGTCGACGTCGATCACCGTGCTGCCCAGACGGGGGCCCGGCGGGATCGCGATCTCCTCGAAGTCCAGCTTGCGGGTGCGGTCGGCCTCGGCCGCCATCTCTTCGTAGCGGGCCAGGCGCGACTTGGACTTGGTCTGGCGGGCCTTGGCGTTGGACCGCACCCACTCCAGCTCGCTCTTGAGCCGCTTGGCCAGCTTGGCGTCCTTCTTGCCCTGGACGGTCAGGCGCTCGGCCTTCTTCTCCAGGTAGGTCGAGTAGTTGCCCTCATAGGGGTACAGCCGACCCCGGTCGACCTCGGCGATCCACTGGGCGACATTGTCGAGGAAGTACCGGTCGTGGGTGACCGCGAGCACGGCGCCGTGGTAGTTCGCCAGGTGCTGCTCCAGCCACTGCACGCTCTCGGCGTCGAGGTGGTTGGTGGGCTCGTCCAGCAGCAGCAGGTCGGGCTTGGACAGCAGCAGCTTGCACAGCGCGACGCGGCGGCGCTCACCACCGGACAGGACCGTGACGTCGGCGTCCGGTGGCGGGCACCTGAGGGCATCCATCGCCTGCTCGAGCTGGGAGTCGAGGTCCCAGGCGTCGGCGGCGTCGATCGCCTCCTGCAGCTTGCCCATCTCCTCCATCAGCGCCTCGAAGTCGGCGTCCGGCTCGGCCATCTCGGCGGAGATCGCGTTGAACCGGTCGACCTGCAGCTTGATCTCGCCGAGGCCCTCCTCGACGTTGCCGAGGACGGTCTTGTCCTCGTTCAGCGGCGGCTCCTGCAGCAGGATGCCGACGGAGTAGCCCGGCGACAGGCGCGCCTCGCCGTTCGAGGGCTGGTCCAGGCCCGCCATGATCTTCAGGATGGTGGACTTGCCGGCGCCGTTCGGACCGACGACGCCGATCTTCGCGCCGGGGTAGAACGACATCGTGACGTCATCGAGGATGACCTTGTCGCCGTGCGCCTTGCGCGCCTTGGTCATGGTGTAAATGAACTCGGGCATGGTGCTCAGGCTATCTGCCCCCGGCGCTCCCGTTGAATCCCGTGCTCCCGCCCTGGTCGACGCCCACGGCACCGGCCGTCCAGGTCCGCACCTCGAGACACCTCACTGCACCGGCCGTCGGGGTCCCCCGGCTGTGTGCACCGAGGCCCGGCGCAGGCCCCTACCTCCAGGAGGCTGCGCCGGGACCCGGGGTCAGGAGGCGCCGGCGCCGACGACCTCGTAGGCGTCCGTGTCGGCCGCGTCGACATCGAACCGGTGGGCCTCGGGCTGGACGTCCTCGCCCGCGTCGGCCGCCAGCTGCAGGCCGTAGGCCGCTCCCTCGTCGTCACGGGAGCCGTCGTCACGGGAGCCGTCGTCACCGGACCCGTGATCCTCGGTCTCGTGGCCGTCGCCGGAACCGTCGAGCGCCTCGCTCGCCTGCTGCACGGCCGGGTCGGCCAGCCGGTCGTGCTGCTCGAGCTGGGGTCGAGCCACCCGGACGAACGTGGACTGCCCACGGGTGAGGTCGTGACCGACGTTGTAGGCGTCGATCTCGACGGTCGTGCCTGTCCGCTCGCCGTTGGTCCACTGGTTGATGCGCATCCGGCCGTAGACGACGACCGGGTGCCCCTTCTCCAGCGAGTTGGCCAGGTTGATGCCCAGCGCCCGGAACGCCGTCACGTTGACGAAGTTGGTGCCCGCGTCGATGTACTCGCCGGTCTTGTGGTCCACCCGGCGCACGTTGGACGCCACCCGGAACGTCACGAACGGCACGTCGGCGCGCGTCCTGCGGACCTGCGGGTCGCCCACCACGTTCCCGGAGATCGTCACGTAGGTCTCGTTCATCCCCATCACCTCATCTGTCTCGGCCCTGTGCCCGCCGCAACGGCGGGTGTTCCCAGAGTCGGCACGTGACGCGGCCGCGGCGAGCGCGCCGGCCCGTGCGCTGTGGACCGTGCGACGAGCCCTCGCCGGCTGTGGACAGCGGGCTCCCGCGGCGGTCAGGCGCGGCGGGCAGACGGTCAGGCGCGGCGGGCGGCAGCGGCGTCCAGCCGCTCGCGGGTCGTGCGGTGGCGGTCCAGGACGGCCTGCACCGGTGCCACGATCAGCTCGCGTGCCACGACCCCGACGCTGTCGCGCAGGCGCCGGGCGATGACCTTGCGGCGGCGCCGGGCACCGATCCGCGCCAACGGCCGGGCCAGCGCCGAGAGCACGAGCCCGAGGGCCAAGCCCCCCAGCAGCATCAGGGTCGGCACCGGCAGGATGCCCACCCTCGGCGTCCCCGGCTCGGGCAGCCGCAGCCAGGCCATGCCGGCGAGCACCGCCAACCAGGCCAGACCGAGCACAGCGGCCAGGGCCAGGAGCCACTGCAGCAGGTTGAAGACCGCCCACCACAACGGTTTCCGCGTCCGCAGCGGCGTGCGCGTCACCGCCCGGTCCAGGGCGTCGCCGAGGTCATCTCCGGGCGGGGTCGCCGCGTCTGCCACCGACTGCGACCACCGCCCCGGCAGCTGCTCGCCCACCCGGTCGCCGAGCGCCCGGGTGGCCAGCTCGACCGCGGACCGCGCGGCGGGCGTCGCCGGCGGCAACGATGAACGCCCCAGCACCGCACGGACGTCCGACTCGGTGATGGCGTGAGCATCACGCTTGCCCTCGCCACGCGCGGCGCTCAGGCGCAGGCGCCGCAACGGGTCCGGTCGCAGCGACCGCACCCAGCGGGTGAACGGCCAGCCGGTGTGCGCGAACGCCTCCCGGCGGTAGTCGCGCTCGACCGCGTCGAGCACCACGGGCAGGCCGGCGGCGCGGGTGAGCGCGTCGATGAGCTCGGCGTCCGCGTGCGCGTCCAGCCCCGGCTCCGTGTCGGCGACGCCCGCGCGCAGCCGGCCGGCCACCGAGCGCACGTCGCCGTCCAGGCGCTGCACCGCAGCGGTGCGCCCCGCCACCGCCATGCTGATCCGGTGCTGCAGGTCCACCACCCCGCTGCCGTCGCGGGCGGAGGTGACCAGCACCTCGCCGACGCCCAGGCCGTCCTCCTGCAACAGCCGGCCGAGGTCCTTGCGGCATGCCGCGACCGCCTCGGGGGTCAGCCGGTCCGCCTGGTTGAGGACCACGAGGGTCACCGCGTCATGCCCGGCGAGCGCCGCGAGGTAGTCCCGGTGCAGCCGGGCGTCGGCGTACTTCTGGGGGTCGGTCACCCAGACGAACACATCGACCAGCCCGAGCACCCGGTCGGCCTCGACGCGGTGCTCCACCTGCCGGGAGTCGAAGTCGGGCAGGTCCAGCAGCACCAGGCCGTCGAGGCCCAACCCCTCCGGCTCGGTGCGCGCGCCGACGTGGTGCCGCGCCCCGACCGCGAGCCAGTCCAGCAGCGCGGAGGCGGTATCCGGCCCCCACACGGCCGCCGTCGGGGTCGAGGTCGTCGGGCGGCGGGCCCCGACCGTCGCGACGTCGGCACCGACCAGGTCGTTGAACAGGCTGGACTTCCCGCTGCCGGTGGCGCCCGCGAGCGCGACGACGGTGTGGCCCCCGGCGATCGAGGTCCGCTCGCCGATCCGCGTCACCACCCGCCGCGCCTGGGCCGCCAGCGCCGGGTCCAGCTCCGCGGCACCTGTCTCCAGCGCCTCGCCCAGGGCGGCACCACGGCGACGGATGTCGTCGGCCGACGCGGCCGCGGGCCTGGCGCCCATCTTCAGCGGGCTCATCGCGCTGCCTCCACTGTCACTGCGGCGGACGAAAGATCTTGTGCCTGCTTCGGGTCCACCGTCACCGCCTCGGTGACCGCGACGAACCGGGCCTGCTCGCCGGCGTACAGCTCGGTGGTCCGGCGCAGCAGCTCTTCCCGTGCCTTGGTCGCGAGCTCGCGGACCGCCTGGTCGCCGAAGACGCCCTCGAGCAGCCGCTGGGCGAGCAGCGCCGACCCTCCCGCGATGCCGATCTCCGCGCCGGACAGGCCCATGGTCTGGCTGAACGCCGCGAGCATCAGCACGACGCCGATCCCGTTGACACCAAAGGACAGCACGCGCGCCGTGGTGCGCCGGTCCTTGCCTTCCTCGCGCACGAGGTCGAGGACGTACCCCTGCCAGTCGCGCACCAGACGATCGACCCTCGCCGGCAGGTCCGGCGACGCCTTGGCCAGCTCAGGGTGGGCCTTCACCACCTGCGGGCCGCCGGGCAGCTGCCGCCACCGGCGGACCGTGGACGAGGACGCGGCCTGCGCCTGCGCGGTGACCAGCGCCGCAACGCCGGTCTGCAACGCCTCGCCGAGGTTGCGCGCGGGCGGAGGGTTGCCCTTGATGGCCGCGGTGACCCGGTCGCGCAGCCGGCCGATGCCGGCCTCGACCTGGCGGAGGAGCTCTCCCGTACCGACGAACTCCTGCCACCGGGCCAGCACCTCACCGCGCAGCAGGCTGCCGTCGGTCATGCCCACCTCGACAGCCTCCGTCGCCGCGGCGTACGCCGCACCGGCCTCCGCGCACAGCGCCGTGACCGCCCGGTCCTGCGCCTCACTGGCCTCGACCAGCTCCGCCACCCGCCCGGACAGCGAGTCCAGGGCGCCGGTCAACGTGCGCCGTATGACGATGCCGCGCGCCCTGGCGTCGCGGGCGAGCGCCGCGAGCCACGACCTCAGGCGCGCGACGTCCCCGTCCGGCAGCTGTCCCTGGGCGTCCAGGACCGTCTCCGGCACAGGGAAGAGCGGCGCCCCTGCGAGCCCCTGCTCGCGCAGCATCGAGGCGAGGTGGCCGCGGATGTCCTCCATCGCCTCCGGCGGCACCCGGTCCAGGACGATCGCCACCGACGTGCCGCGTGCGGCGGCCTCCCTCAGCAGCTCCCACGGCACGGCGTCGGCGTAGCGGGCGGCGGTGGTCACGAACAGCCACAGGTCCGCGGCGGACAGCAGCTGGGTGGCCAGCTCCCGGTTGGCACGGACGACCGAGTCGATGTCGGGAGCGTCCAGCAGCGCCAGCCCCGGGTACAGCGCGGCCGAGGGAACCAGCCGCACCGCCGACGGGTCGTCACTGGCGGCACCTGCGACGCGGCCGGCACCGGCGCCGCCCGACGCCGTACCGGTGGTGCGGGCCAGCCCGGGGAGGATCCGGGTCCCGCTGAACCAGCCGGCGTCCGCAGGGTGGTGGACCAGCACCGGCGAGCGGGTGGTCGGCCGCAGCACGCCGCTGCGCGTGACCGCTTCGCGCACCAGGGAGTTGACCAGCGTGGACTTGCCGGCGCCGGTCGATCCCCCCACGACCGCCAGCAGCGGCGCGTCCAGCGCCTCCAGCCGGGGCAGGACGTAGTCGTCCAGCTGCTTCAGCAGCGACGCCTGCACGGTCCGCGCCGTCTCAGCCCCGGGCAGATCGAGGGGCAGCGCCGCCTGCTGCACGGCGTCGCGAAGGGTGCGGACGGCAGCGAGCAGTCCTGTGTCATCGACTGCGTCCGTCACAGGCGCAAGCCTGCCCTGAGCGGCCGCGCAGCCCAAACCGAACCGCCGAGGCCCGGGTCAGGGATGGGTCAAGAATGCACCCTGACAGACGTCGTCGAGCGGCACGTACGGCGTCTGCGTGGCTCGGGCCGCGGGCCGGGTGCGACAGGAGACGTGGCCCGGAAACCCCCACGCCACACCCCTGTTGCGGTGTCCGCAGGTCGCCGACCGAGGCCGTTCGCCCGCGTCCGCAGACAGCCAACCGGGCCCTTTGGCCCTGTCCGCAAACAGATGTGCGGAGGTCTGTGGCGCAATGGCCTGAGGCGGCGCATAGTGGATGCACGGTCTGTCAATCACCTGTGGAGTCCCCGTGCCGGACAACGACAACACTGCCCCTGACCTGCTCCCCGTGCTGTCGCGCGGGCGCCACCGTAACGCCAGCAAGGGCGCCTGCTTCATGGAGCTGGCGTCGTTCCTGGCCGGCGAGCGCTGGAGCGACCATCCCTCGTGCACCCACCCGCTGCTGGCCGAGCTGGCGCGGTCGGTGAACGACTACACCACCGACGCTGCCCGCCCCAGACTGGCGACCCTGATCCCCTCGGTCATCGGCCTGACGAGCAGCGAACCCAAGATCGACGTGGTCCTCGCCCTGCGCGCCGCCACGGTGGGCCTGCCCATTGTGTCCGCCGAGCGCCAGGGTGTCCTGGCCGTCGGGCTGCTCGCCTGCGAGCGCGTGATGTGCGACTTCGACGACCCACGGCTGATGCCGCTACGCGAGCAGGGTCTCGAGGCGCTGGACCGCGTGCCGCAGGCCGTGAAGTGGGCGCGCCGGTTCAACCGTGACACCGGGGTCTCACAGCGGGACTTCCGCCGCCGGGCCGCGCCGCGGATCGTCAACTGCTCGGTGCAGGGCATCGCCAAGGCCTGCATCAGCGACCCGGACGCGCAGCTGCGCAGCCTGCTCGAGACCGCGATCGAGGACGTCCGTTCCATCACCGCAGCGCCGGTGGAGGCCGCGGTCAAGCCCGACCCGCTGGCGTGGCCGGTCGCACTCACCCGCGCCCAGTAGGCCGGACCGCCCCGAGCACGAGACACGGCAACGACGTACGGCGCTGGAGCCTGCAGGTCCTCAGCGTCGTACGTCGTCGTCGTGTCCCCGCACTCGCGTGGCCGCCTCGCCGGCCGTCGACCGCCGGCTCGCCTCGCTCGCCATGGCCCGTCCTGCCCCCTCGGAGGCTGTGGCTCGGTGGACCTCCTCCAGGCGTTGGACCGCGCCCACCCAGACCCAGACCTCGTGCAGGTGCGGCGGCGCGCCGAAGCGCACCCGCACGGCGCGCCTGGTCCACGCGACCGCCTGGCCGAGGACCTGCTCCTCCACACCGTCCTCCCACAGGACCCAGGCGGTCACCGGGGTCGGCGCGTCGGGCTGCGTGACCAGGTTGTCGAGCAGCTGCTCCTGGGTCAGGGAGCGCGGTTGCCGCAGCGCCGCGCGGGGTCGGTCGGTCACGCCGCCATCGTATCGAACGTCTGTTCGATCCTGGTAGGGGCCCGGGCCCGTCGCTGCCTCCGGGGCACTCGCCCGGCTGTTCCTTCCTGCGTAGTGGTGTCTGGGCACTTTCCCGCAGGAAGCGGCGCTGCGGCCTCGGTGCTTTGGCGGGGGCGCCGCAACCTCGCTGCGTGGACCATCGGGGGCAGAGCCAGGGGCAGAAGCAGAGGCAGACGGGGACCGGGGGTCCACTTCCACCGGGGGAAGCAGGTTCGACATGCGTGCCAGAGCACGACGTCTCGGCGCCCTGGCGGGTGCGGCCATGGCTGCGGGGGCGATGACCGCGGCGGCGGTCGCCGCGCCAACGGCCGAGGCGGCGACCGCCACCACCGCCGCGGCCGCCTTCGGGTGGGGAGCACCGATCCATGCTGAGGAGTTCACCAGCGGCACGGCGCCGAGCCCGACGAGCTGGTACGTCTACAACAGTCCCGGCCACAACGGACAGGGCCTGCGAGCACCCCAGGCCTGGTCGGTCTGGGCCGGCAACGCGATCGTCCACGGCGACGCCAACGGCACCACGGGCGGCATGGCGGCGAGGTGGTCCGGGGCCGACACGACGTACGGCCGGTGGGAGGTGCGCATGAAGACCAGCGCCAACCGCGACCCCAAGTACCACCCCGTCCTGATCCTGTGGCCGAGCAACGACGACTGGCCCTGCGGCGGCGAGATCGACTTCTCCGAGGGCACCAGTGCCGACATCCGCAGGACCGGGTTCTACTACCACTACGGCTGCACGAACAAGCAGACGCAGGTGTCGATCCCCAATGACACCAGCGTCTGGCACACCTACGCCGTGCAGTGGACCCGGTACGGCGTGACGGGCTACATCGACGGGCGCGTCTGGTTCCAGGACTACGACACGTCCCACCTGCCCTACGGCCCGATGCACCTGACCATGCAGCTCGACTGGTTCCCCGAGGCGGGCAAGGCCACCAAGGACACGTGGATGTTCGTGGACTGGGTGCGCCAGTACGCACCGAAGAAGTAGGTCCGCACCTTCCCCGGACTGCGGCGTCTACACCCAGGTGGATGCTCTGCGCCCCCGGCAGGACTCGAACCTGCGACCTAGAGATTAGAAGGCTCTTGCTCTATCCAGCTGAGCTACGAGGGCAGCGCCGCCGGCAGGCGACGGCACGAGTGTAGGTGAGGCGGGCGGCGTACCGGGGCCACTGCCGCTCAGGCGTCGCGCACCCGGCCCAGGATGAGCGAGGCGACCTGGTCCGCCTGCTTCTCCGGCAGCCAGTGACCGGCGTTCAGGACCTCGAACGCGTAGGGCCCGGTGACGTAGTCGGCCGTCAGCTCGGCCGCGGCGCGCCCCAGCGCGGGGTCCTTCTCACCCCAGGCGTACGTCGTGGGCACCCTCACCTTGGGCGTCGCCACCATGTGCGAGAACGGCATCGCGCGGTACCAGTTCAACGCACCCGTCGCCGCTCCCGGCTCGGCCATCCGGGCGGCATAGCGCTCCGCTGCCGCCTGCGGCAGGCCCTGGCTGCGCAGCATGGACGCCACCGTCTTCTTCACCAGCACCTCTGGCAGCACGGGGAGCTGGAACAGCGCCATGTACCAGGAGTGCAGCGCCTGCGTGCTGCGGACCATGGAGGTCATCAGCGCGGACGGGTGCGGCGTGGAGAGGGCGACGAGGCTGCGAACGCGGGCGGGGTGCCGGGCCGCGAGCGCCCAGGCGACGGCGCCGCCCCAGTCGTGCCCGACGACGTGGGCCCGGTCCACGCCGGCCTGGTCCATCAGGGCGAGGATGTCGGCGACCAGCTGCTCCAGCACGTAGTCCCGCCGCGACGGCGGTCGGGCGCCCGGGGAGTAGCCGCGCTGGTCCGGCACCAGGGTGCGCAGGCCGGCCCGCTGCAACGCCGGCGCGACGGCGTCGAAGGAGCTGCCGTCCTGCGGGAAGCCGTGCAGCAGCACCACGGCATCCGCGTCGCCGGGCCCGTGGTCGCGGACGTCGAAGACGAGGTCGTTGCGGCGGAACTGCGTGAGAGGACCCATGGGCCGAGGATAGGGGCGGGCGGTGAGACCACGCCCGTCCGCAACGCGCCGGTGAGACGTCGGCGGCACCGGCCGGCCGGGGGTCAGAAGGCGCCGCTGCCGATGAAGTCCCGCCGGCGCGTGACCACCGACTGCAGCAGCCGCCGCTCGGTCGCGAGCGCCACCGGGTCGACCTCACCGCGGAGCATCCGCCGCCGCAGCAGCGCCAGGTCGCTCGCCGCGTCCTGGAACGCCTCCATCCCCGCCAGCGCGGGCCGTCCCCCGGTCAGCCGGGCCCAGCGGCGGGCCCGGCGACGGTCGGCCATCCGCGCGAGCATGTCCACCTCCGGATAGCTGAGCCAGCCGGCGGCGGCATACGGGCGCAGGTGCTTGCCGATCAGGCGACCTTCGCGTCGGCGCGCCCACACGGCCACACCGACGAACCCCAGGAAGACCGGGATCTGCAGGGACGCGTAGACGGCGAGGAAGCCGTTGAGCCCGGTGACCGAGGACAGGTTCCAGGTGGAGTGCAGCACCATGGCGAGCAGCAGCCCGCACAGCGGCGCGACCACCCGCAGCGGCCGCGAGCGGGTGGTGGCAGCGATGCCGAGCCCGATCCCGGTGCAGATCGTGAACAGCGGGTGGGCGAACGGGCCGATGACGCCGCGCACGAAGAAGACCGTGACCAGCCCCGCGCTGCCACCCTCGCTGAACGCGCGACCGAGGTAGAGGACGTTCTCGGCGAACGCGAACCCGGCGGCGCAGATGCCCGCGTAGACCATGCCGTCGACGACCCCGTCGAACTCCCGCCGCCGGAACAGCAGGATGAGCAGCACCGCCGCGCCCTTGAGCGACTCCTCGACGATCGGCGCGATGGCCACCGAGGCCACGGTCAACGGGTCCTGCTCCACCTGCTGCAGCAGCACGATCGAGGACGTGTTGAGGACCAGCGCGCCGGCGCTGGCCACGAGTGCGCCCCAGCCGAACGCGAACAGCAGCAGCGGCACCGGCTCGGCCTCGAACCGGTCGAGCCAGAGGAACGCCGGTACGACGATGCCGAGCGGCAGCACCGCGAAGACCAGACCGAGCAGCGAGGCCTGGACGCCGGCATCGGCGCCGATGGCTCCGGTGAGGACGAGGCCACACACGGCGAAGCCGACCAGGATCACCGCGAGCTCCACCCAGCGCCGGATCATCGGCCGGCTGGTGGCGTTGAGCGGCCCCGGTGGGAGCGGCTCCTGCCGAGTGACCTGCGGCGGCCCGGCCTCTCCCCACGTCATGCCCCGCAGGGTAGTCGCAGCCCCCCTCTACAGTGTCCCCGTGGCCCAGAACGGAAACGAACGCGCACTCACTGACCGGATCGTCTGGATCGACTGCGAGATGACCGGGCTCAGCCTGACGACCGACGCCCTGGTCGAGGTGGCGGCACTCGTGACCGACTACGAGCTGAACCAGCTCGGCGACGGCGTCGACCTCGTCGTCGCTCCCCCGGCCGAGGCGCTGGCGCAGATGGACGACTTCGTCCGGGACATGCACACCTCCAGCGGCCTGCTCGAGGAGCTGGCGGGCGGCATCACGCTGGCCGAGGCGGAGGAGCAGGTGCTCGCCTACGTGCGCGAGTGGGTCCCCGAGCCGCCCAAGGCGCCGCTGGGTGGCAACACCGTCGCGACCGACCGCGGCTTCCTCGCCCGCGACATGCCGAGCCCTGGAGTCCCACCTGCACTACCGCATCATCGACGTCTCCTCGATCAAGGAGCTGTCCCGCCGGTGGTACCCGCGGGCCTACTTCAACGCCCCGAAGAAGAGCGGCGGACACCGCGCGCTCGCCGACATCCGCGAGTGCATCGCCGAGCTGCGCTACTACCGCGAGGCCGTCTTCGTGCCGCAGCCCGGCCCGGACTCCGACGCCGCCAAGGCGATCGCCGCCCGCCACCAGATCGACCCCGACGCCACCTGACCTGAGCCGCCCGTACGACGTGCCGGGGCGCGCCTCCCGGCCGCCGATCGCCGGGTGGTCAGAACCACTCCGGGGATTGGGTACGATAGGCGCCGCTGAACAGGCGGCCGGTTTCCGACGGCCGTCCGCTCGGCATGGTGGGTGTAGCTCAGCTGGTAGAGCGCCGCGTTGTGGTCGCGGATGTCGCGGGTTCAAGTCCCGTCACTCACCCCACGGCATCGAGCCCCTGACCTGCGGAAACGCGGGTCAGGGGCTCTTTCGTTGCCGACTTGCCCCCAGCTGGGGGCGACCTGGGGGGCAGGCTGGGGGGCAGTTGCGGGGCGATTGCGCTGCGCGCGGGGACACGCACCGTCGAGCCGGTCAACGTACCGACTCAGCTTCAGGCGCGCCCCAACATATGGATCGAGACCCGCGGCCGCCAGCACCGCGTCTACTGGCGCACCGGCCAGGCCAGCCCCAGGAAGACCTTCGAGCCCTTCGCCAGCCGCGACGCGGCCGAGCTCTTCGTCGACCTCGCCCGCCGCGCCGGCAGCCTGTCGGGGGCGCTGGAGTACGTGCGCGACCCCCGGCCCGAGACCCTGCGCAAGCTGCTCGGCATGGCGCCACTGCCCGCGCCCGCGCAGACCCCGGCCCCGTGCGCCCCGCAGGCGCTTCTTCGACCTGCAGTTGGGACGTACGCAAGGACTGCTCCTCGCGCGAGCCGTGCGCGGCCGCTGACACGGCGCGGTGGGCAAGTTGGATCCACAGGCGCAGGAGTCGGGACTCCTCACGCCGGGACGGTGGAATGGGACTGGCTGTCACGGGAATGCCGGGCAGCGGCTGGCTTGGTGTCACGGTGACCCTCCAGCGGGTACGACCGCAGCGCGGGGGCCAGGCGGCCCCCGCTGTCAGCGAGGGCGCCTGTAGTGGCCCGGACATCACCGTCGCGGCGGTCGTGTCGCCCACAAGGGGGACGCCCGAACGGTTTACCGACCAGCCACGAAGAACCTGTCTCTGAGATGCCCACCTTGGCGTCCGTCCCGCAGCGACAACGGGTAACGCGCATGAACACGGATGCCGCAGTCCACTCCCCCACCCCGACGACCGACGCCGTGGGCGCCTACCGCGAGCAGCTGCGCCTGCTGCGAGCGGTCAGCGTGCGGGCCCTGGCGGGTGTCGACCCCGATACGCAGCCCGTCTACGTCGCTGTGACGGTCATCTCCATGGTTGTCGCTCAGCTGTAGGAGTCTCGGTCCTTCTCGATGGACTCCGGGCCTTGTATCGGTGCGCGCTGGGGCGTCGGGCTGGTCATAGACCGAGTGCAGCATCGCCTTGACCGCCGGCCACATCGACGTCGGCGGTGTCCGCCCAGTTCGACCGGCTGCTGGACTACGTCGCCGAGAAGCTCCCCGCAGTGGCCGAGCACCTCGCCGCCGCGCGCGAGGACATCCTGGCCTTCACCACGTTCCCCAAGGACGTGTGGACCCAGATCTGGTCCAACAACCCCGCCGAACGGCTGAACAAGGAGATCCGCCGGCGTACCGACGCCGTCGGGATCTTTCCAACCGCGACGCCATCGTCCGCCTCGTCGGGCCCCCTCCTGGCCGAACAGACCGACGAATGGGCAGAAAGGCGCCGCTACCTCGGACTCGACCTCCTGGCCCGCTGCCGCATGACCATCATCAACACCGACAACAACATCGGAGACGACAACCTGCTACCCGCACTCACCGCCTGAAACCTGAAGAAGGAGCGCGCAGCGCTACACCACCCCCAGGGACTTGACCCCGCCCGCTCGCGCATCCGCCGCGGCAGCGGCAACGAGTGGCCGACCGTCGCACAACCATTCAGTGACAACGTCCCCCGGAACAGCGGTCGACCGAACTCGCGCGCGGAGGGCCTGCGTGGAACGCGTGCGCGCGGCGTAGGGCAGGGCGAGTGTGTCTGGTGTGGTCAACCGCGCTTGCAGGTGCGGAGCTAATGCGGTTCGTTGAACGATGTGGGCGCCACCGGTGGGCTGCCGCTGACGGCGGTGATGATGAGCGTGGCGACCTCGCTGAGCTTCTTGTTGCGGTGCTGGGAGGCGTCGCGAAGGACCATGAACGCCTGGTGGGCGTCGCAGTGTTGCTGGTCCATCAGGATTCCGATGGCTTGGTCGATGACCGATCGGGAGGCCAGCGCTTCGCGCAGCTGGTCGGACAGTCGTATCTGGCGGGTTTGGCGGCTGACGAGGGTCAGCACCCCGCAGGCGTGGGCCGCGAACAGCGTGGCCCGCCGCCGCGCGCTCTCGTGGAAGGCGTTCGGCACGGTGGCGTACAGGTTCAGCGCGCCGCGGGTGCCGTCCTCGGTGGTCAGCGGCAGCGACAGGGAGCTGCGGACCCCGTAGCTCAGGGCGTGGGCGGGATAGCCGTCCCAGCGTTGCTCTCGGGCCAGGTCCGTGACGCTGACCGTCCGCCCTGTCCGCAGCGCCTGCAAGCAGGGTCCGTCGCCGACGGCGTACTGCTGCTCGTCGATGTGCGCCGCCAGCGCGCTGCTGTTGGCCACGGTGAACGGCTCTTCGCCTTCGGACAGCGTGATGCCGCAGTCGGCCGGCGGGCTGATCACGCCGGTGGCCAGGCGGGCGACCTCGTTCAGCAGGTGCTCGAGGTCGGGGGTGGCCAGCAGCAGCCGGGTCAGTTCGGCGAGGGCCTGGGCTAGCTCGTCCGGGGGTGGTGGGGTCGGGGTCGCGTCCATGGACGCACCTGTTCTGTCCCGAAGCTCCGCACCGTGATCTGGGCGAGAGCTTCGCGTCGTACCGCAACCGGGAACGACGTCACCTTGACCGGCAGCGCGCGAGGGGCCCTCGGCAAGGCCCAGTCTATGCCGCCGACCGGTGAGCGGCGGTCCCGTGGACGCACCCATCGGCGGCCGGCGGCGCTCGAAGGCCAAGCCCACCACCGTGCCCGTGGATCGGGGAGCGGGTTGCGGCGCGGTCGCTGCGGTGCTGATGGATCGCCCGGGCCTCTTGGGGGCGCTGAACGCCTGCGGGCGGAGTTTGCCGTGCCTGAGCCTCGCCAACGGGCGCAGCCTGCTTTTTCCAGCAATGTCGCACCGGGCCGCCGGAGGCGTATCGTCGTGGTGCCCGGCAACCGGGCATCAGGGGGTTGCAGCGTCACGCACCAGCGCAGGTTGGGGTGAGCGATTGTCGTCCGACGAAACCCATGCTGAGCGGGACGTTGAGGGGCGTAGCCCCGACCAGGCAGCGCCTCACGCGGTGACCGTGCAGCGCCTCCCCAGTTGCGCGCTCGTGGAGGCTAGGGGGCCTTTCGGCCCCGTAGCCGCACCGGCGCACCGAGCCGTCTTGCAGGCGCTTGCGGAGGAGCCTACGGCGGTGCTCTGCGACCTGTCCCGGGTTACCGGACCAGCAGACGCCGACGCGGTCGCACTGGTGGGGTCCCTCGGCGCCCAGGTCAGGCACTGGCCGGGTACCCCGGTCGGTGTGGTCTGCCCCAGCGCCGACGTGCGCCGTCGTCTCCTGGGGCATCGCGACGGCCAGCACCTGGTGCTGGGGCCGCGCCGGGCCGCAGTCCTGTCACACCTGGCGCAGTCCCCACCACGCACGTCGATCCGCCAGGCGTTTGCGCCGGTCGCCGAGTCGGTCCGGGCGGCGCGGGACCTGGTCGCGCATGCCTGCCTGGACTGGGGCTGCGGCGCACAGGCCGACGCGGCCATGCTGGTCGCCAGTGAGCTGGTGACCAACGCGCTGATCCACGCCGGCACAGGGCCGGAGATGTTCATGGCCCGATCTGGGTCGCGGCTTCGTCTGGCGGTGCGGGACGGCAACGCACGTCGGCCGCAGCCGCGGAAGGTCGGCCCGAGCAGCCCCAACGGACGAGGGATGCTGTTGGTCGCGGCGATGTCCCGGGCCTGGGGCGTTCTGCCCACGACCGCAGACGGCAAGGTGGTCTGGGCCGTTCTCGACGTCTAGACGGTATGAAGTGACCGCCCGGCTGGGTGGTCACTTCATACCGT
>CAVRTM010000012.1:0-406904 GCA_963724015.1 uncultured Actinomycetota bacterium | reverse complement strand
GATCGTGGACACCCTCGGGGCCGGTGACGCCTTCATCGCCCGGCTCCTGGTCGGCCTGGCGTCCGCCGAGCCGCTGGACCCGCTCATCCGCAACGCGACCCGGTACGCCACGGCGAGCTGTGCGTCATACGGCGCCTTCGGGCACCGCACCCCGCTCCACGGCCACGCGGCCGAGCTCGACCCCATCCGGAACGGCAGATTGGACCTCCGATGAGCCCTGTAACCCGCACGACCACGTGTCTGGCTGCCGCCCTGGCGACGCTGACGTTCGCCGCCTGTGGCGCCCCCTCCACCGGTGGATCCACCACAGCCAAGCCCGCCGACCTCACCGCGCCGAAGAACAAGAGCGGCACCCTGACGGTCGTGACGAAGTTCGCCGACCCCAAGTACGCCCCGTACTTCGTCAGCGTCGCCAAGGCCTACGAGGCCGCCAACCCCGGCGTCAAGGTCGACCTGCAGCAGGTGGGCGACCAGCCGTACAAGGACAAGATCCGCGTGCTGTCGGCATCCAAGCAGCTGCCGGACGTGTACTTCTCCTGGGCCGGCGACTTCGCGAACAAGTTCGTCCGCGCGGGCCTGGCCGCCGACCTCACCTCGGTCATCGGCCCTGACACCGAGTGGGGCAAGACCTTCTCCCCGGCGGCTCTGAAGGCGTTCTCGACGGGTGGGAAGAGCTACGGCGTCCCGATCGACCTGGACGCCAAGTACCTGGCCTACAACAAGACGGCGTTCGCCAAGGCCGGTATCACCGCGCCGCCGAACGACCTGCAGAGCCTGCTCGACTCGTGCGGGAAGCTCAAGAGCGCCGGCTACACGCCCATCGCCTTCGGCAACCAGTTCGGCTGGCCGGCCATCCACTACCTGACCCAGCTGAACGCCTACTCGGTGCCGCCCGCGACCCTGGCCAAGGACTACAACCCGTCCACCGGCGCCTTCACCGATCCCGGCTAGTCCAGGCGCTGACCGAGCTCCAGTCCATCGTCAAGACGTGCAGCAACCCCTCCGCCAACGGGCTCGCGCACGAGGCGGCGCAGGCCAACTTCATCAGCGGCAAAGCGGCGATGCACTACCTGGAGTCGGTGGAGTTCTCGGTGCTCACCCAGAAGGGTGGCGCCTCCAAGCAGGTGGCCGACCACTGGGGATTCTTCCGGTTGCCCGCCGCGGCCGGCAGCAGCGGGGACACCCAGGCCCTCACCGGCGCGCCCGACGGGTTCATGGTCAACAGGCAGAGCAAGCAGGCTGCCCTGGCTGTCGACTTCCTGAAGTTCATGACGAACAAGGACAACGCGCAGAAGATGACCGCTGACCTCGGCTGGCTGAGTGCGGTCAAGGGTTCGGCCACGGCCCAGAACTCGTTCCCCCAGCTGAGCGGCGCCCTCACCGACATCAACAAGGCGAGCCAGTTCGCGATCTGGCTGGACACCGTCACCAACGCCGACGTCGCCGGTGCCTACCTCTCGGGGGTGGAGGGAATCATCGACGGATCCCAGACGCCGCAGCAGGTGATGACCTCTGTGCAGAACGCTGCGCAGAAGGCGAAGAAGCAGGCAGGCTGAGCACCGGGCCCCTGCGACGCAACGGCAGCGCCGCGGTGTCGCGGGGGCCCAGTACCGCCACGGAGAAAGGCAACCAGGCGTGAACCGAACACTGAACCGCTGGCGCACGTGGGTATGGGTGCTGCCGGCCGTCATCCTCCTCGTCGTGTTCGTCTACTACCCCATCGTGGACAACATCCGCCTCAGCCTCTTCTCGTGGAGCGCCTTCTCGGCCAAACCCACGTTCGTCGGGCTGGACAACTACCGCACCGCAGCGACGGACCCCGTGTTCTGGCACTCGATGCTGAACAACACGCTCTTCGCCGTCACGTCCCTGATCTTCCAGGTGGGGTTCTCCCTCGTCCTCGCCGCCGTGCTCGAGGAGTTCGTGCACCAGCGGCTGCGTGGGCTCCTGCGGACGATCTACTTCATCCCGGCAGCGATCTCCATCACCGTCTCGGGAATCCTCTTCTCCTTCATCTACAACCCGCAGATCGGCCTGCTCAACAGCGCACTGAGCGCCCTCGGGCTGGACTCCTGGACACACGCGTGGCTGGGCGAACAAGGGACGGCGATGTGGAGCATCATCGCCATGAGCCAGTGGCAGTCATTCGGTTACACCGCCGTGCTCTTCGTCGTCGCCATCCAGCGGGTGCCCCGCGAGTTCTACGAGGCAGCCAAGGTCGACGGGGCCGGGCCGGTGCGGAGCTTCTTCACGGTCACCGTGCCGTTGGTGCGGGAGATGACGACCCTCATCATCATCCTCACCATCTCGGGCGCCTTCCTCGTCTTCAACGAGGTGATGGTGATGACTGCGGGCGGCCCGTCGAACTCCAGCCAGGTCCTCGGGACGTGGCTCTACCGCAACGCCTTCATGAACGACGACATGGGTTACGCAGCAGCGATCGCGACGGTGATCTTCGTGATCACGTTCGTCATCGCAGCGGTGCAGCTCGCCGTGAGCCGACGCCGGAGGATCCAATGGTGATGACATCAGCGCCGACACCAGCGCCCGTGCGCCGGACCACGCTCGCCCGACCGGCGAGCCGCGCGCACCGCATCGGCAGCATCTGCCGGGTGGCCGTCCGACCCCTGATGTGGCTGGGGCTCGTCATCCTCGCGATAGCGGTGATCTACCCGCTGCTGTGGATGGTGTTCAGCAGCTTCAAGAACAACTCCGAGGTGTTCAACAACCCCTGGGGTATGCCGGGTGAGCTGCGCTGGCACAACTTCGCGCAGGCCGGCAAGGCGGGCGTGGTGCGCTACTTCACCAACAGCGTCATCGTGACCGCGGCCTCCATCGTGACGACCACGCTGATCAGCGCCTGGGCCGCCTACGGTCTGGTCCGGCTGCGGATCCCCTTCGGGGGGCCGGTGCTCCTGCTCCTGCTCGGTGGGCTGATGGTCGCCCCCACGGTCGCCCTCATCCCGCTGTTCGGCCTGCTGCAGCGGCTCGGCATCTTCGACACCTACTGGGCGCTCATCATCCTGTACACCGCGTTCAGGATCCCGTTCACCACCTTCCTCATCCGGGCCTACATGCTCGACCTCTCACCGGACGTCGATGAGGCCGCGCGCCTCGATGGTGCCTCCCGGACCCAGATCTTCTGGCGCATCATCCTGCCGATGTGCCGCCCCATCCTCGTGTCGGCGGCGTTGCTGCAGGCGCTGTTCGCGTGGAACGAGTTCGTCTTCGCGCTGGTTTTCATCAGCAACGGGGACATGAAGACGCTGCCGGTTGGCCTCATGGACATGCAGAGCCGTCTGCTCACCGACTGGCCGGTGCAGTTCGCCGGCCTGACCATGGCCGCCCTGCCGATGATCGTGCTGTTCCTCATCGGCCAGCGCCAGTTCCTGCGGGGGCTCAGTGACGGCATCGGCAAGTAGGGTCGGCGGTGGCCCGCTGGAGCTGGTGATCTTCGACTGCGACGGGGTCCTCGTCGACAGCGAGCGCATCAGCGCCCGGGTGGGCGCCACGGTCCTGCGCCGGCTGGGCTGGCACGTCGATGAGTCCGAGGTCCTCGAGCGGTTTCTCGGGTGCAGCGACGAGTACTTCGTGGCGACCGTGGAGGCTCAGATCGGGCGGCGGCTGCCACGCGACTGGGACAAGGAGTACGCGCCGCTGTACGAGGCCGCGTACGACGCCGAGCTGCGCGCCGTCGACGGGGTGTCCGAGGTGCTAGACCGGCTCCAGGGCTGGGGCGTCCAGACGTGCGTGGCCTCCAACGGCAGCCACGCGAAGCTGGCCCGCAACCTCGGCCGGGCCGGTCTGGCCTCGCGGCTGCGGGGACGCGTCTTCAGCGCCGAGGACGTCGCCGAAGGCAAGCCGGCGCCCGACCTGTTCCTGCACGCGGCAGCCTCGATGGGCGCCACGCCGGGCGGCACCGTCGTGGTGGAGGACAGTCCACCCGGCGTCGCCGCGGCCCACGCCGCTGGAATGCGCTGTCTGGCGTATGCCGCGCTCACGCCCTCCGTCCTGCTCAGCGACCACGGCGCCGTGCCCTGCGGAACGATGGCCGAGGTGCTCGACCGTCTCTGTGCCATCCGTTCCACCAGCTGATGCGACGGTCCCGCACCCCGTACTCGCAGGCGCTGCGCACAGGAGGAGTGGTCGCCCCGTTCACCGCGACGGTGGTCGGCCGGCTGCCGCTGTCCATGGCGCCGCTTGGTGTGCTCCTGCTGGTGCAGGCCGTTGACGGGTCGTACTCCGTCGCCGGCCTGGTCACCGGTGCCTTCGCGCTGGGTACGGCCGTCGGCGGCCCTTGTTGGGGATGGACCCTCGACCGGCAACCGCACGGCCGGGTGGTGCTCTGCACCTCGTTGGTCAGCTCGGTCGCGCTGGCGGCGTTGGCTGTGGCCGTGGTGGACGAGCGGGGGCTGCCGCTGCTGCTCGCGCTGGCGACCGCGGCCGGGCTCGCGTTCCCACCGTTCGGCCCCGCCATGCGTGAGACCTGGAGACGTGCGCTGGACCAGGACCGGCTGCAGCCGGCGGGGTTCGCGCTGGACGCCGTCGCCGTGGAGACCATCTTCGTCGCCGGGCCGCTGCTGCTGTCCCTCTTGGTGGTCCGCACGCCGGCCGTCATCCCGCTGCTGTTCACAGCGGTGCTGCTGGTCGGTGGTGGGATCGGCTACAGCGTCACGCCCGTGGTGCGCGGGCAGGGAGCGCGCCGGTCATCCACACGTCACGGGTCGGGCTCGGACGGCGATGTCCCGCCGACCTGGCGGACGGCCGGCATGCTGCCGCTGTTGGCGGTCGCGGCGGCCATGAGCGTCGCGTTCGGGACCATCGACACCTCCCTGGCGGCCACAGCCAACCGTGCACTGGGCCACCCGGCCGACCTGGGCTGGCTGTTCACGGCGATTGCCGGTGGAAGTGCGATTGGTGGGCTGCTCTACGGCCTGCGCCGCCCGCCATGGCAGGAGCATCGCCGCCTGCCACGACTGCTGGCCGGCTTCAGCCTCGGCCTCGTCCCGCTGCCGGTGCTGCTGCGCGTCGAGCACCCACCCTTGTCGGCCCTGATGGGTGCCCTCCTCGTCGCGGGACTGTGCATCGCACCGACCCTGATCATCTCGCAGAACGTGGTCGACCGGCTGAGCCATCCACGCCGCGTGAGCGAGGCCCAGTCGTGGCTCTCGACAGCGAGCACCACCGGAGCAGCCGCCGGCACGGCCGCGGCGGGGCTGCTCGTCGACCACCTGGGCATCAGCTGGTCCTTCGCCGGCGCCGTCCTTGCCGCCGCCGCTGCCTGCTGCGCCGCCGCTCTCGGCCAGTCCTCCTGGACCGCAGTCCTGCGGCACGGCCCGGCCCGGCCATGACGCATCCTCACGTGCGGCGCGGCGCGCGCGTGGCCGGGAACGACCGCTCATGCGCCGTGGCGCGGGTGGCGCCGATACCGCCGGCGCCACCGTCCGCCAGGACCGGATGCGGACGACGCCGCTCGCGTCCGTGACGGCCTTGCGGTCGACGCCGTGCGCGACAGCGTTGTCGTCGGTGATCGACTGCGCTCCCAGCAGTCAGTCAGGCCTGCAACGGCATCTGCACGCGCCTCCGGTTCCGTCAGCGCAGCCCTGGCGCGACGCGCGGCCGCCGTCGAACGGCGGTGACGTCGGTGAAACGGCAACCAGTGCGCGGCGGTGCAGTCAAACGGAGGCGTCCTGCCCTCACCCCAACGGAGTAATGCAGCGCGCTGGGCCCGGCAGACACTCGTCAGGGGCCCGGGCATCGGTCCGGGACAGGGGAACAAGGGGGAACGTGATGTATCGACATCGTCGACTTCTGATCACTCTCACCGGACTGGGCGCGGCTTCGGCGCCCGTCCTCGGCATGTCCACGACGTCGTCGGCGGCACCGCCCTCGCCGGCGCCGAGGGTCACCGTGCTGCACCTGAGCGGGCAGGCGGCCAGGACACTCGGGGACGGTGTGCTGACGCCGCAACATGCCGGCAGCGGTTATGCGCGCGCCACGCTGGCGGCGGGATCGGGTCGGCGGGTCACCGTGTCCGGGCCCGTGGGGTCGGCCGCGGTGCTCACCGAGACGCAATCGCCCGACGGCAGAACGGGATCCGCCGAGCTGTCCATTCAGACTCCCGACGACAAGGCGCTCGGCGTCGACCCGATGGCGAAGGCCGAGGCCTACGCCGCCAGTGGCCGTTCCGTCGTCGTCGAGGCGATGGCCGCCGGGATCCCCTACGAGCAGGCCGTGGCGGAGTTCGGCGACATGGACCCGGCGTCGGTGCCCACGAAGGCCGGTGCGCTGGCCGTCCTGGCCGAGACGGCCGCACAGAGCGGCTCGGCCGGGGAGAGCGGCGCGGCCGCACCGGGCGGCTCGGCCGGGGGGAGCGGTTCGGCTACATCGCGACCGGCGAGCCGGGTGGCGCCGGCTCGGGTCGTGCCCAGCATCCTCAAGACGGGAGGGGCACCGATGCCGTACGACTCCGCCTGCGCCGACATCTACTACAACAGCCAGCAGTACAGCCACGCGTGCGACATCCGCTACCTCGACTACGCCAGGAACGGGCAGTGGTACCTCTCCCACAAGATGAAGGTGTCCGCCGCCTATGACTCCTTCTG
This sequence comes from uncultured Actinomycetota bacterium, assembly GCA_963724015.1. Lineage (GTDB taxonomy): Bacteria > Actinomycetota > Actinomycetes > Actinomycetales > Dermatophilaceae > CAVRTM01. The sequence goes on along the minus strand of CAVRTM010000012.1, from coordinate 400,299 downwards.
GTCCGCGCTCACGTCGGCGAACGTCTACGTGGTCTACGGGTCGGGCGGCACCGCCAACGGCGGAAAGGGCACCATGTGGACCGACTTCGACCCCTACACGACCGAGTCCGTCGGGCGCTGCGGGACGTGGACGGCAGGGGTGCAGGACCCGAAGACCGGTGCGAACATCGCCTACTCAGGCACCGTCTGCCCCTCCAGCATCGGACCCGTGTGGACCGCGCGCGCCCAGCGCACCTACAAGGGGTACGGCGCCATCTGGCGGGGGAGGAGCTCCTCGGCCAAGGGGGCAGTGGCTGCCGGGGTGGTCAACAACCCCTCCGGCTCGACCGCGAGCCGGAGCGTCCACACCCACTTCAGCTGGTCCCTGAAGTAGCCACCTCGTTCGCCGGTCGGGAGCCGGCAGCGCCCGTTCAGGGGGCTGGGCGCCCGGCCGGTGGCGGGCCAGCTGAACGCGGACCTCCGATGCCCTTTCGCTGGCCGCCGGCCGCGCCTACGCTGCGCCTCATGGACGAGCCGCACGTGATCGTGATGTTCGGCGCCACCGGCGACCTGGCGAGGCGCAAGCTGTTGCCGGGCCTGCTGCACCTGTTCCAGACGGGTCTGCTGCCGCCGGGACGCATCGTCGGCACCTCGCTGGAGGAGTACGACCGGGAGTCGTTCACCGCGTTCACCCGCGACGCCGTACGGGAGTTCAGTGACCGCCCGCTGTCCGACGACCAGTGGGACGCGTTCGCGTCCATGCTGCGTTACGTGCCGGGCAGCGGCGGCGTGGCCGCCCTGCGGAACGCGGTCGAGGAGGCGGAGGCGGAGCTCGACGGGGAGCCGCGGCGCCTGCACTACCTCAGTGTTCCGCCGAAGGCGGCGCTGGCCGTCGTGCACCTGATCGAAGAGGCGAAGCTGGTCGAGCGCAGCCGGATCGTCATGGAGAAGCCGTTCGGCACCGACCTCGCGTCGGCGCAGAAGCTGAACGCCGCGCTGCACGAGGTGTTCGACGAGCAGCAGATCTTCCGCATCGACCATTTCCTGGGCAAGGAGGCGGCGCAGAACATCCTCGCCTTCCGATTCGCCAACGGGCTGTTCGAGCCGATCTGGCACCGCAGCCACATCGACCACGTGCAGATCGACGTACCGGAGGTGCTGGGGCTCAGCACACGCGCCGAGTTCTACGAGGCCACCGGCGCCTACCGCGACATGGTCGTCACGCACCTGTTCCAGGTCCTCGCCTTCATGGCGATGGAGCCGCCGACCGCGCTGGAGCCGCGGGCGATCAGCGAGGAGAAGAACAAGGTCTTCCGCTCGATGAAGCCGATCGAGCCGGCGAACGTCGTCAGGGGCCAGTACGTGGGCTACCGCGAGATCGACGGTGTCGCAGCCGAGTCCGAGACCGAGACGTTCATCGCGCTCAGGTGCGAGATCGACAACTGGCGCTGGGCGGGCGTGCCGTTCTACCTGCGCACGGGCAAGCGGCTCGCCGAGGGGGCGCGGATCATCTCGATCGCGTTCAAGGAGCCGCCGCGCAGCATGTTCCCGCCAGGCTCCGGAGTGGGCCAGAACGGCCCCGACCACCTCACGTTCGACCTCGCCGACTCCTCGCGCATGTCCCTGTCCTTCTACGGCAAACGCCCCGGTCCCGGGATGAAGCTGGACAAGGTGAGCATGCAGTTCGCCATGCAGGACACCGGCTGGGCCGGGTCCGCGCTGGAGGCCTACGAGCGGCTGATCCGGGACGCGATGCGCGGCGACCACACGCTGTTCACGTCGGCCGAGGGCATCGAGCGGCTCTGGGAGCTGTCCACCCCCCTGCTGGAGAACCCGCCACCGGTCCGGCCCTACCCGGAGGGGTCGTGGGGCCCCAACGCGATCCACCAGCTGATCGCCCCGCGCGCGTGGCGGCTGCCTTTCGAGCGGGTGTGGCGTCACCCCAACGTGTACGGCGCCTGACCGGACCCATCACCCGCCAGGGGTGATGACCGACGCCGGCGTCCCCGCGAGGGTGCTGCGAGGCGGACGGCGCGAGCAGGACGCCCGTGCGCACCGGCGCGAGGAGGGCGAGGCACCTGATGCGAGGCGACGAGCACCCGTCGTACGACGGCGCGGCCCGGGCGGCCCCGGCTCCAGCCACGCGGCGCGAGACCGCGCCCACGTCCGCCGCCGGAGCGGGGACGAGCGCGGAGCCCGACGTCCACGCGGTGCTACGCAGCCGTGGGTACGTCCTGCTGCTGGTTGCCGCGGCCGTGCTCGCCCTGCCGCTGTCGGCGATCGCGTTCGGCTTCCTGGCCGCGGTCGGGTGGCTGCAGCAGCTGGTCTGGCAGGGGCTGCCGCACCAGCTCGGCTGGGCCACTCCACCGGCCTGGCTGCCGCTGCCGGTGCTGGCGCTCGCGGGCCTCGCGGTCGGGGCGGCCATCCGGTACCTCCCGGGCCATGGCGGGCATGTGCCTGCCGACGGTCTGGCCGGGGGGCTGACGGAGCCGCGCAGCCTGCCGGGGGTCACGCTCGCCGCCTTGGCGGGCCTGTCACTGGGTGCGGTGATCGGCCCCGAGGCGCCGCTGATCGCTCTCGGTGGCGGCCTGGCACTCTTCGCCGCGGACCGGACCAAGCTGGGGTCCGACCCGCAGGGACGGATGCTCATCGCTCTGGCAGGGTCGGCCGCGGCGATCGCCACCATCTTCGGCAACCCGCTCGTTGCCGTGATCCTGCTGATGGAGGTCGTGGCCATCGCCAACAAGGCGGTCATGGTCGCCATCGTGCCCTGCTTCGTCTCCGGCGGGAGTCGGTGCGGTGCTGTTCACCGGGCTCGGGAACTGGACCGGGCTCCCGATTGGGACCCTGGCTCTGCCCGACGTCGGCGCCACCACGCTGGACTGGGTCGACCTCGTGTCCGTCGTCCCGTTGGCTGCCGTTGTCGCGCTGCTCGTGCACGGGGCGGTGCGCCTCGGGAGGCGCACCGCCGCACACGCGCTGACCCGTCCTCTCCTGGTGCCTGTCGTGGTCGGGCTGGCGACCGGGGCCCTCGCTGGCATCTACGCCCTGACCACCGGCCGGTCGCCGGTTGAGGTGCTCATGTCCGGGCAGGCGGCCATGCCGGGTCTGGTCACCCAGACGTGGCCGGTCGGTGTGCTGCTGCTCCTGCTGCTGTGCAAGGGCGCTGCTTACGCCCTCTGCCTCGGCGCGTTCCGAGGCGGCCCGACGTTCCCGGCGATCTTCCTCGGCGGCGCCGCCGGGGTGCTGGCGGGCCACGTGCCCGGCCTCGGTGCCGTCCCGGGCATGGCGATCTGCATGGCGGCCGGCATGGTTGCGGTCCTTCGCCTCCCGGTGACCTCCGCGCTGTTGGTGGTGCTGCTCCTCGGGCCGGCGGCCACCAGCCAGATGCCCGTGGTGCTGGTCGCGACGGTCACCGCGTTCGTCATGGCGGAGGTGCTCGACCGCCGGCGGGGAACGGCAGACGCGACCCCGACGGCCGCTGCCACGGCGCAGTCGGACCGTGCGGGGGCGCCGCCGGCATCCGGCCGCGTCCCCGCCGAGCACGGCGCCCCCCGAGGGCGCGTCCGGGTGACGTGGCCCTGGGGGAGACTGGGGCACGTGCCGCCGGAGGTCGGGTGGCGCCCAGGGCAGGAGGACGGGAATGGCGCACGGCGAGCGGATCGGCTGTCCTCCCGACCTGCCGCGTCGTCCGATCTACCTGGACCACAACGCCACCACGCCGGTGGACACCCGGGTCGTCCAGGCACTGCTGCCCGCGCTCGGGCGCGACTTCGGCAACCCCTCCTCGATGCACGCCTTCGGTGCCGCCCCGCGCGCCGCGCTGGCCGGCGCCCGCGCCGAGGTGGCATCGCTGGTCGGTGCCTGCGCGAGCGAGATCGTGTTCACCGCCGGCGGCTCGGAGGCCGATGCGCTCGCCATCCACGGCGTGGTCCGGGCGGCGCTCGCCCGACGGCCCGACGTGGTGCCGCACGTGGTCACCCAGACCACCGAGCATCCCGCCGTCCTGGCTGCCTGCGCCTCGCTGGAGCGCGATCTCGGCGTCACGGTGACCTACGTGCCGGTCGACCGGGAGGGACTGGTGGACCCTGCCGCTGTCGAGGGAGCCCTGCGCCGGGAGACGGTCCTGGTGTCGCTGATGGCCGCCAACAACGAGACCGGCACACTGCAGCCGGTCCGCGAGGTCGGCGCGATCACCCGCGCTCGTGGGGTGCTGCTGCACGTCGACGCGGCCCAGGCCGTCGGCAAGGTGCCGGTCGACGCCGGCGCGTGGGGCGCCGACCTGTTGACGGTGGTGGGCCACAAGATGTACGCGCCGAAGGGCATCGGAGCCCTGTACGTCGCTGCGGGGGTTGCCCTGCGTCCGCTGGTCGAAGGGGGCGGCCAGGAGCGCGGCATGCGCGCCGGCACGGAGAACGTCGCGCTTGCGGTGGCGCTCGGCACGGCCGCCGGCCTGGCCCGCGCGGAGCTGGCGACCGACGCGCCGGTGGCCCTCGCGAGGCTGCGGGACCTGCTCGAGCAGCAGCTCGTCGCCCGCCTGCCGGGGCGGGTGACGCTGAACGGGCACCGGCAGCGGCGGCTGCCCCAGACCCTCAACGTGAGCATCGCCGGCGTCCGAGGTCACGAGCTGCTCGCAGCGGTCCCGGGGGTGGCCGCGTCCACCGGGTCGGCCTGCCACGCCGGGGAGGACGCGCCGTCCCCGGTGCTGACCGCCATGGGTCTCGGCCCCGAGCGGGCCATGGGCGCCGTGCGGCTCTCGCTCGGACGGTGGACCACGGCCGATGACGTCCTGGCGGCCGCGGAGCTGCTGGCCGGGGCTGCGGCCCGGTCAGTGACCTGAGCCGACCTGGTCCTGCGCGCAGGCCCGGATCAGGTCGAGGTCGAGGCCGTACGACGGACCGTCCGTCCGGGAGTACTGCGCCAGCCGTCCGCTGCCGCGCTCGACGAGCCGTGCGGCGCCCACGCCGTTGCCGCGCCGCGCGTGGGTGAGACCGACGCAGATCTGCGCCAGGCCCTGCCACAGGTCCCGCTCCTGCTCGGGGGCGGCCTTCCACCGCGCCTCCAGCACCTCGTGGGCGGAGAACGGCCGCCCTTGCGCCACCAGGGACCGCGCCGCCGTGATCGTCTCCTCCGGGGGCAGCGGCTCCTCGGACACCGGCTCGACACCCGTGGCGCCGTACGGGAGCGGCCGCCCGAGGGCGTCCCGGGGCCGAGCCTGTCGCGCCCGCCCGGCCGGATCGCGGTCCCGGTCGTTGCTCACCCGGCCACCGTAGTTCGTCGGGGCGGGTTGCGCCGGTCAGGGGCCGCCGTGGGACGTCCTCCCTGAGCTGGAGGCACCGCTGGCCGTCCCGAATCGGTATCGCCCGGGGTGGCCGTCGTCGTACGGTGGCGGGGAGCAGGTGGTCCCAGCGGTGGGGAGAACAGATGGGCGGGGAAGAGCGCGGCTGGGTGATGTATGCAGGAGTGTCGGACGGGGAGCACGTGCCGTCGCCCGGGCCGGCGGCGCTGTCCGGCGGCGCGCGTCCCGGTGCTGACGGGGAGCCGGTGCGGCCGGAGCTCGCCGACCTGGGCCGGCTGGGACGGCGTGCCCTGCGGAAGGTCGTCCGCGCCGCCCGTTCCGAGATGGGGCCCACGTTGTCCAGGGCCCTCCGCGCGCACCTCGGCCCGCTCGACCCGGGCGCCCCGGTGGTGGCGGAGTCCTGGCGGCCGTACGACCACGTCAACGTGCAGGCCGGTCTGGAGGCGTGGCTGGCCGAGCCCGGGCGGCAGTTCGAGGTCGTCGGAGTGACGGCGTTCCAGAACCGCGAGTTCGGGCTGGCCGACTTCCTCGACGAGAGCGGACCCGTCGACCCGTGGGGGCCACGCCCGGGAAACGTGGCGACGGTCAACGTGCCCTGCGGGCCCGAATCCGCCGTGCGCGCCTGTGTGGCGTGTGCCATCTATCTCGTCGCTGACGGCGAGGAACGAGCGGCGCTGCTGCTGCGTGGCCCCGGGGCCAATGGCATGCACCCGGAGGTGACCCTGGAGGTGGTGTCGCCCGAGCCGGGCGCGGCCGCCAGGATCGCCGCCCAGGTGCGGCAGTCAGCATTGCGGCACAACGTCTTTCGCGGTCAGGTGCTGTCCTTCGGAGGCGAGATGTTCGGCCCGGACAGCAGCGTGCTGAGCTTCCACCGGCGACCTGAGCTGGGCCGGTCGGCCCTCGTCCTGCCCGCCGGCGTGATGGACACGATCGAGCGCCAGGTCGTCGGTGTGGGTCGCCACCGGGCCCGGTTGCTGGCCAGCGGTCAACACCTCAAGCGGGGCCTGCTGCTCTACGGCCCGCCCGGCACCGGCAAGACACACACGGTGCGTTACCTGCTCGGCCGCACGCAGGGAGTGACAGTGGTCCAGCTGACCGGTGTCGCCCTGCACCTCATCGCCGAGGCCTGCTCGGTGGCGCGCACGCTGGCGCCTGCCATGGTGGTGGTCGAGGACGTCGACCTCATCGCGGAGGACCGGGGCGAGTACCCCGGCCAGCACCCGCTGCTCTTCCAGCTGCTGAACGAGATGGACGGGCTCGCCGAAGACGCCGACGTGGTGTTCGTCCTGACGACCAACCGTGCCGACGTGCTGGAGCCGGCGCTGGCGGCCCGGCCCGGGCGGGTGGACCAGGCGGTGGAGCTCGGCCTGCCGGACACGTCCGCCCGGCGGGCCCTGCTCGAGCTGTACCGGGGCGACCTGCAGCTCGACCCGGCCCACCTGGACCGTCTGGCGGAGCAGACCGAGGGGGTCACCGCGTCGTTCCTCAAGGAGCTGCTGCGCCGGGCCGCCGTGATCGCGGCGACGGCCGGTGACCTCGACGACGCCACTGCGGAACGCGCGCCGGACGAGGGCGCGGAGCCGATGGTCGTCACGGCCGCCGACATGGACGACGCCCTGCGCGAGCTCCAGGACACCCGCAACGCCATGACGCGTGTCCTGCTCGGCGGCGCCGACGCCGGCTGACGCCCGGCGCCACCGGTGAACGAGGGACGGAGCAGCGCGGGCGGCAGCCCGCTGGCCGTCGGCCCGCAGTGCCCACTGCCCTGGCGGTCAGCTGATCTCGACCGCGACCCCGGCCGGCGGGTCGAGCACCTCGACGTTCCCGTCGGCGTCGCAGCGCACGCCGAACTCGTGACCGGCGAACCGCAGCCCACGGATCGTCAACGCCCCGAACGGTGCCGGACGCTGCGGCCGCAGCACCAGGCGGCCGGCAGGGGCGTCCGGGTCGAAGCCGAGCGCCACGGAGAGCAGCACGGCGGCCGAGGCGGCCGACCAGGCCTGCGGCCGGCAGGAGGCCGGGTACGGCGCGGGACGGTCGAGGACGCCGGAGCCGGCGTAGAGCTCCGGCCAGCGGTAGTCGAACTGCTCGGCGGACGCCAGCAGGCTGCGGGCCACGAGCCCCGCCTCCTTGCGCCGGCCCTCGCGCATCAGCCCCCACGCGCAGACCGCCGTGTCGTGGGTCCACACCGAGCCGGTGTGGTAGCCGATCGGGTTGTAGCCGCCGTTGTCCGTGGCCAGCGTGCCGATGCCATAGCGCCCGAGCATCTGCGGTGAGGTGAGGGTCGCCGCGACGAGGGCGACCTCGTCCGCGTCCAGCGTGCCGGTGCCCAGCAGGTGCCCCATGTTGGAGGCGACGCCGTCGACGCTGCGGCCGTGGCCGTCCACGGCGATCGCGAGCCGCCGGGCCGCGCCGTCACCGACCCAGAACCGGTCACGGATGCGGTCGCGCATCGCGGCCGCCCACGTGCGCAGCTCGTCCCCGCCACCGTCGCCGAAGGCCTCGAACAACGCGGCAGCGGCCTCCGCCGCCTCGACGGCGTAGCCCTGGGCCTCCACCAGGGCGATCGGCGCCTGCGCCACGGAGCCGTCCCGCCAGCGGATGGAGTCGCCGGAGTCCTTCCAGCCCTGGTTCGCCAGCCCGGTGCCGCTCTCGTCCAGGTACTTCAGCAGGCCGTCCTCGTCAGGGGCGGCGTGGTCGGTGAGCCACTGGGTGGCCGCGCGCAGGTTCGGCAGCAGCTCCTTGACCTCTGCGGCGGGCATCCCCCAGCGCCAGGCGTCGTGGAGCAGCGTGATCCAGAGGGGCGTGGCGTCGATCGTGCCGTAGTAGACGGGAGGGAGGGCGAGCCCGCTCGTCGGGTCGACGTACGTCGTGCGGCGCATCTCATGCGGGATCTTTCCGGGCGCCTCGGCCCGGTCGCCGTCCAGGACCGTGCCCTGCCGGCGGGCCAGCACGCGGAGCGTCCCCGCGGCCACCTCGGTGCCGAAGGGGAGCATCATCCGCGCGGCCCACAGCGAGTCACGCCCGAACAGCGTGAGGTACCAAGGGCTTCCGGCGCCAGTGAAGATGTCGGATCGGTCCTGGGGGTCGGTCAGGAGCAGGTGCTGCAGATCAGCGAAGCTCGTCGTCACGGTGGGGGCGAGGCGTGGGTCGTCCGCCTCCACCTGGACCTCGGTCCAGGCGACCCGCGTCGACCCCGCATCGGCGTCCAGGCTCGTGCGCGCCGTCCGTGCGGAGCGCACCCGCAACGTCACCACGGCGTCGGCACCGGGCGACGCGGTCACCGGGAAGACCAGCACGGAGGGCCCTCCGTCACGGCCCACGGTGACGGCTGTCGGTGCGGGGTCCGCCGTGACGGTCGTGGCGTGGCGCTCGTCCCGCCAGGACAGCCCGTCCGGCAGGGCCGTGGCCGGCAGCGGCGTGGTGGACACCAGACCGGACTTGACCGCGCTGATGTCCGCCCCGTCCCCGGCGAGCCGGACCATCAGCTGCGCCGTGACGGGTTCGGCGCCGCGCGAGACCACCCGGATCTGCTCGGTCACGCCGGCGCCTGCCACCTCACGGGTGCGGTGCACCTCGACCGTGGGGTCGGCGCCCGAGGTGCCCAGGTGCCGGGCGGAGGACCAGAACTGCGACCGGTCCCCGCGGCTGGCCGAGGCGACGTGGAAGGAGGGGACGTCCCCCAGCTGGACGTCCATCCGGCTGACCACCCGGCGGTCGTCGACGAACACGCCCTGCGCTCCGGTGCCGTCGATCTGACCGGTGCGGTCGCTGAGGGCGGTGGTGTTGCCGTCGACGCAGATCGCCAGCTCGTGCAGCCACGGCTGACGCGGTGTCGGCTCGGTCTTCTCGGGCTGCGTCATCGGCGTCCTCCGGTGGCTCGGTTTCCTTACTGGCCGTCAGGGGTTGACAGCGACCCCGACGCAGTACAGCCTGCACTGTGTCATATGAACGTTCAAATGCGCCCAAAGCGGCGAGGAACGTTCCTTCACCACCGGGAGCCGACGATGACGTCAGCAGGGCGAGGCCGTGGGCGCGCGACGATCGTCGACGTCGCACGCGCTGCGGAGGTGTCCCGGCAGACCGTCAGCAACGTCGTCAACAACCCCCAGCGGGTCGCCCCCGCGACCCTCGAGCGGGTGCACCGCGAGATCGAGCGACTCGGCTTCCGGCCGAGCCTCGCGGCCCGCTCGCTCAAGCAGGAGCGGGCCAACGCCCTCGGGATCGAGCTCAACTCCCTCGGCGTCCGTCGCCTGGGCAGCATCCTCGACAGCTTCGTCGTCGAGCTGACGGTCGCCTCACGGCATCGTGACGCGCACCTGGTGCCCTTCGCCGCGGCCGAGCACGACCGGCCGATCCCCGCCTACCAGGACCTGGTGGCGAGCAACCTGGTCGACGCGTTCATCCTCACCGACACCCGGCGCGACGACCCGCGCCCGCCGTGGCTGCGGGACAAGGATCTCCCGTTCGCCGCGTTCGGCCGCATCTGGGACGACCCATCGTTCACGTGGTGGGTGGATGTGGACGGCCGCGCCGGCGTGACCGAGGCGGTGCGACACCTGCTCGAGGCGGGTTACGACCGCGTGGGGTTCCTCGGCTGGCCGTCGGGATCGCCCGTGGGTGACGAGCGGCGGGAGGGTTGGCTGTCCGCGACCCGGGAGGCCGGCGCCCGCAACCGCGACTGGCAGGCCAGCTCGCCGCAGGACGTCAACCTCGCCGCCGCAGCCGTGGCGCCCGTGATCGACGCGATCGGACCCGGTGGTGCGGTCGCCTGCGCCTCGGACACGCTCGCGATGGGCGCCTGGATGGTCCTGCGCGAGCGTGGGCTGGCGCCAGGGCGCGACTTTGGCATCGTCGGCTTCGACGACAGCGACCTCGCCTCGTCCTTCAACCTGACCAGCCTGCGCCAGCCGCTGCACGAGGTGGCCGAGCAGGTGCTGGCGATCCTCGACGACGGCCGCGCCGGCAGGGCGATGCCCGGGCAGGGCCGCATGCTCCGCCCCACGCTCGTGCCCCGGGGCAGCACCGACCGTTCCGCGCCACCACCGGTGGCCGGGGCCTGGAACCACGCGGGCAACCGCACCGACAATGGAGGAAACGAATGACATCACGACACGCGCAGCGCAGGTCCGTGGCGCTCGCACTGGCCGCCGCCGGATCGCTGGCGCTCTCGGCGTGCGGCGGTGGCAGCGGGTTCAGCAGCCAGAGCACGGCCACGCAGAAGGCCGGCCCGGCCAACCTCAAGATCATGATCGGCAGCTCGGGCGACGCCGAGACCGCGGCCGTGAAGGCCGCGGCGGACAGCTGGGCCAAGACGTCCGGCAACACCGTGGAGGTCATCGCGGCGTCGGACCTGGGCCAGCAGCTCGGTCAGGCCTTCGCCGGCGGCACGCCGCCGGACGTCTTCTACACCGACGCCTCCCGCATCGGTGACTTCGCCAAGGCGGGCAACCTCTACGCCTACGGCGACCAGGTCAAGGACGCCGGCTTCCTGCCCTCGCTGGTGCAGACCTTCACCTACGACGGCAAGCTGCAGTGCGCGCCGAAGGACTACTCCACCCTCGCCCTCGTGATCAACACCGACATGTGGGCCAAGGCGGGCCTGACCGACGCTGACATCCCCAAGGACTGGGCCGGCCTGGAGGCCGCGGCCAAGAAGCTGACCAAGGGCAAGGTCACCGGCCTGGTCATCGGCAACGACATCAACCGCGGCGGCGCGTTCATGGTCCAGGCCGGCGGCTGGGTGGTGAACAAGGACGGCAGCAAGGTCACCGCCGACACCCCGCAGAACCTGGCGGGGCTGACCGAGATCAAGAAGATGATGGCCAACGGGTCGCTGAAGTACATGACCGACACCACGCCCGCCGGCGGCTGGGGTGGCGAGTCGCTGGGCAAGGGCGCTGCGGCGATGACGATCGAGGGCAACTGGATCCGCGGCGCGCTCACCAAGGACTTCCCCAACATCAAGACCAAGGTCGTCGAGCTCCCCGCCGGCCCCGCCGGCAAGGGGACGCTGCTGTTCAGCAACTGCTGGGGCATCGCGGCCAAGAGCGCGCACCAGACCCAGGCGGTCGACCTGGTCAAGTCCCTCACCAGCGTCGACCAGCAGATGGCCTTCGCCAAGGCGTACGGCGTGATGCCGTCGACGCAGGAGGGCGCCAAGAAGTTCGCCCAGACCTACCCCGCCGACGCCGCGTTCGCGGCCGGTGGCGCCTACGCCCAGGGTCCGGTCAACCTGCCCGGCTTCGACCCGGTGATGGCGGCGTTCAACTCGAAGATGGCGACGCTCAGCAAGGGCGGCGACGCGAAGGCGATGCTCGCCGAGCTCCAGAAGAACGGCGACGCCGCCCTCAAGGGCAGCTGACCCCCCCAGCCGCGGGTGGCACACGGATGCGATGCGCTCCGTGTGCCACCCGCCTCGAGAGGACGACATGGCACGTAGACGAAGTGGCATCCACGGCCGCGAGGGCATCGCGGGGTGGCTCTTCACCGCACCGATGATCATCATCCTGGGGCTGTTCCTGCTCGTGCCCATCATCATGGCGTTCTGGGTGAGCCTCACCAACTGGCGGGGCAACGTCGACCCCTTCGGGGGCGGCCCCAACGCAGCGTTCGTCGGCGCGAAGAACTACACCGCGCTGTTCACCCAGGACGGCCTGACGCGCACCACGTTCATGCAGTCGATCGGCAACACCTTCTACTATGTGCTGCTCGTCGTGCCGCTCCAGACGGCCGTGTCACTCGGGCTCGCCCTGGTCGTGAACAACAAGCTGCTCAAGGGCAAGAGCTTCTTCCGCACCGCGTTCTACTTCCCGTCGGTGACCAGCTCCATCGCCATCTCGACGGTCTTCCTGTTCCTGTTCTCCAACACCGGTGCCGTCAACGCGCTGCTGCGCCTCGTCGGCATCGACGGGCCGCAGTGGTTCAGCGACTCCCGGGGCCTGCTGCACATCGTCCTCGGCTGGTTCGGCGCCGGAGACAACCCCTCCTGGGGGCAGGTCGACATCCTGGGGCAATCGCTGTGGGAGTGGCTCTCGGGGCCGTCGGTCGCGATGTGCGTCATCATCATCCTCGCTGTCTGGACCACGACGGGCACCTTCATGCTGATGTTCCTGGCGGCCCTGCAGGACCTGCCGGTCGAGATCGACGAGGCGGCGGCCCTCGACGGGGTCTCGTGGTGGCAGCAGGTGCGGCTCGTCACCATCCCCATGCTGCGCCCGGCCATCTTCCTGGTCACGACTCTCGGTCTGATCGGCACCTGGCAGGTCTTCGACCAGATCTACGTGATGGGCAAGGGGGCTCCGGCAGGCACCACGATGACGCCGGCGTTCCTCTCCTACCAACAGAGCTTCCGCTCCTTCAACTACGGGACGGGTGCCGCCATGGCCTTCATCGTCTTCCTCATCATCGTCGTCCTGACCTGGCTGCAGCGGCGCGGCATGGACGAGGACCGGGTCTCCTGGCGCGCGCGCCGGCGTCTGACCCGGGCGGCGAGCCTGCGCCAGGACTCCACCCGCGCGGCGGCGGGGAGCATCCGATGAGTGTGGTGACCCGGCCGCCCGCTCGACACGGCCACGGCCCCGGCGCGGGCACGGACATCGGCGTCCCGGCGGGGCGCCGCCACGAGGAAGGCAGCCGCCTACACGCTGCTGGTGCTGGTCGCCGCCGTGTTCATCTACCCCTTCCTCATCCAGCTCGCCACGTCGTTCAAGACCGACCCCGGCTCCGTCGCCCACCCGCTGTCGCTGGTGCCGAACCCGTTCGACCTCACCGCGTGGAAGCGCATCTTCGGCCTGACGCCGGACGCGTCGGTCCCGATGCTCAGGTGGCTGGGCAACTCCGTCCTCGTCACCGTGGTCGTGACCGTGGCCCGGGTCTTCCTCGACAGCCTGGCCGGATATGCCTTGTCGCGCCTGCACTTTCGTGGACGTGGCGTTCCTCTTCGGCGCCGTCCTGGCCGTCATGGCCGTCCCCGGTGTCGCCCTGCTCGTGCCGAAGTTCCTCATCGTCACCTACCTGGGCATCTACGACACCTACACCGCCATGATCCTGCCGCTGATCGTCGACGCCGCCGGTGTCTTCATCATGAAGCAGTTCTTCGACTCGGTGCCGGTGTCCATCGAGGAGGCCGCCCGGATGGACGGCGCCAGCGTCTTCCGGACCTTCTGGTCGGTGGTCCTGCCGATGGCCCGGCCGGCCCTGATCACCTTGACGATCCTGTCGTTCCAGGGCTCGTGGAACGAGTTCTCGCACTTCCTCGTCACGACCCAGTCACCGGAGAAGCGGACCCTGGTCACCGGGCTCGCCAGCCTGACCAGCGGCGAGCTCGGCAGCGGCACGCAGTTCCCGTTCAAGCTCGCGGCGGCCTTCCTCACCACCATCCCGGTGGCGCTGTTGTTCTTCGCGTTCCAGCGCCACTTCGTCCGCGGTGGCACCGAGGGCGGCGTCAAGGGCTGATCGCCCCCTCTCCCCGGGCCGCCGTTCCATCTTGACGGCGGTCTGGTCCTGCCGCCACAGTTTGTCCAGCAGGGAGAGGATGGGGCGGCACCGTTTGCGGCGCTGCTCGAGGGGAGACGGTATGCCCGCTTTCACCACCCCGCGCCTGCTGGTCACGGTGCTCGCCATCGGCGTCCTGATCCCCGGAGCGGCGGTGGTCCCCGCCCAGGCCGCCGCCAAAGCCCCTGCCGTGGTTGCGAAACGGCCACCGTCCGACCGCACGTCCGCCCTGGAGGCGCGCCGGGTGGACCGGGTGCCGACACCCAAGCTGGGGTGGTACCCCTGCTACGGCAACGCGGAGTGCGCGACGGCGCGTCTGCCGCTGGACTACGACAGGCCGCACGGAGCCACGACGGTGGTGGCGGTCCTGCGCGTCAAGGCCAAGGACCAGAAGCACCGGATCGGCAGCCTCTTCGTCAACCCCGGCGGACCGGGCGGATCAGGCACGGGGCTGGCGCAGGCGGCGCCGTACTTCCTGAGTCCCGACGTGCTCGCCCGCTTCGACGTGGTGGGCATCGACCCGCGCGGCACCAACTTCAGCGACGAGGTCGCCTGTTTCGCGGGCAACGCCCAGCAGGGCAAGGTCCTCTCGGGGCTCAACGTGGCCTTCCCCTTCACCAAGGCGGAGGAGCAGGCAGCCGTGTCCTCCTCGAAGGGGCTCGGCAAGGCGTGCTCCACCACGGGCAAGCCGCTCTCGGCGGCGATGTCCACCGCCGAGGTGGCGCGTGACATGGACGTGATCCGTCGCGGTGTGGGGGACAAGCGGCTCAGCTACCTCGGCTTCTCCTACGGGAGCTACCTCGGTCAGGTCTACGCCAACCTGTTCCCTGACCGGGTGCGCGCCGTGGCGATCGACGGGGTCCTCGACCCGGTGGCCTGGGCGGGCACGAAGGCGACCGCGTCACAGCCGCAGGGCGACCGGATCCGTTCGGCCGACGGCGCCACCAAGGCGCTGCACCAGATCCTCGTGCTGTGCGACAAGGCCGGCGGCCAGAAGTGCCGGTTCTCCCCGGGCAACCCGGTGGTGAACTACGACGTGGTCGCGGGCCGGCTCAAGGCCAAGCCGCTGGTCTTCACCGACCCCGACACCGGCGAGCATGGTCACGTTCACCTATGCCGACCTCGTGAGCGGCACGCTCGGCTCGCTCTACGGCCCCTACGGCTACCTCGAGATCACCGGCAACCTGGCGGACCTGATCATCCTCACCGAGCCCCCGGCCAAGGCCTCGTCCGCGGCCGCTCGGGCACGCCGGGCCACGGCGGTGCGGTCGTTCGCCAGAGAGCCTCGCCGCACAGAAGAAGCGGGACGGCAGCCGCCGCGGCTGGAACTTCCCCTACGACAACTCCTTCGAGGCCGCCGAGGGAGTGCTGTGCTCCGACGGGCTGAACCCCGCCGAACGCTGCAGCGTGGCCGGCGTTCGCCGCCGCGGCCGACCGCAGGGCCAAGTACTTCGGGCGGCTGTGGACCTGGGAGTCGGCGCCGTGCGCCAGCAGCACGTGGACGGCCCGGGACGAGGACGGCTACCGCGGTCCCTTCACCCGTCGCACGATCGCTCCGGTGCTGGTCGTCGGCACCAGGTGGGACCCCGCCACGAACTACGACGGTGCCGTCGCCGCCGCCCGTCTGCTGCCCAACAGCAGGCTGCTGTCGAACGACAACTGGGGGCACACGTCGTACGGGTCGTCGCAGTGCGTGACCGGCGCGATGGACACCTACCTGCTCACCCAGAGGGTCCCCGCCAGGGGTGCGCTCTGCCACGGCGACGTCCAGCCGTTCGTGGGGACGCCTCCCGAGGCGGCACGTCTGGCGAAGCCTGACCACCGCAGGCCACCGATCGCGCCGCCGTTCATCCTCGCCTCCCGCCACTGACGACGCCGCGACACGTGACTGCGACGGACCCGCACCCGGCCGGGCACTCCTTCGACCCGGTGCTGGTGGGCGGCCGAGAGCTGGACGCCTGGGTCGCCTACTACCGGCACGACTGGGTGCGGCTGATGGTGGCCTCGGTCGGTCTGGTCCGGGTCGGCTTCGGGATGGGGTGGTGGCGCACGGCCGCGGCGGCCTGGCACGTGTTCCGTGCGAACCGGCACTGGGCGCCCTATCCGGACAACGACCCGGATGCGGCCCGGCGTTCGATGGACGCGTTTCTACGCGCTGGTCGCCACGACCGGGGGCGTGTCCATCGACGCCGCGCACGCGGCACGCCTCGAGGTCAGCTGGTGGGAGCTCCACCGTCAGCGGCAGCACCGCCGGCTCGCCGACGACTCGCAGCTGGAGACGGCCCTCGCCGACCTCTACGCCTACGCGTACGGCGTGCCGCGCGACGCCATGCTGGAGGCAGCCCGGTGGCGGGTCAGGGCGATGGACCTGTCGGACCGGTGGGTGGCGGACGGACGTCGCCGGGACGACCCCCTGCTGTGGCAGGAGCGACGCGCCCTCGTCCGCTCCTACACCGCTCTGCGGAACGTCATCCAGGAGGCCGGGACGGCCCGCGAGCGCCGCGGACGGTGCGCCGCGCGACCGGAGGGGCGCTCGACGCCGGTGACCGCGTCTGCGGCACAACGATTTTCGCACTACACCAGAAGTTGTCTTTCTGCACCGCAGAACGGTCCAACTCGACCCCCCAAATTTGGGGGGTACTTCACCGCCCGTTTGCTCGGCCTTGGCGCAGAGGCAACCCGACAGCCTTGGGCCCACGAACCACCCACCCGTGAGCGCAGCCATCGGAGTCGGTCATGACAGCCTTGATCAACCCTTCCACGTTGACCGACGCCGAGCCGCGCCTGGGTGCTGTTCCCTTTCCCGAGTCGCAGCCGAAGCGCAAGAAGAAGGCGCGCCTGGCGGAGGCGCCCCGGCCGGCGACCGTCACCCTGGTCGTGCCGGCGCTCAACGAGGAGCGCAACATCAGGTGGGTGCTCGAGCGGGTCCCCTCCTGCGTCACCGAGATCGTGCTGGTGGACGGGTTCTCCTCCGACCGGACCGTCGCCGTGGCCCGGAAGGCGCGCCCCGACATCGTCGTGACGACGCAGCGCGGACGCGGCAAGGGCGCCGCCCTGCGCACGGGCTTCGAGACGGCCACCGGCGACTACATCGTGGCGATCGACGCCGACGGCAGCATGGAGCCGGCCGAGATCGAGTACTACGTCACCGCGCTCAACCAGGGCTACGACGTGGTCAAGGGGTCGCGGCACCTGCGCGCGAGCGGGTCGCTGGACCTGACGACCGTGCGGCGGTTGGGCAACGGCGCGCTCGTGGGCGCGGTCAACATGATGTGGGGCTGCACGTTCAGCGACCTCTGCTACGGCTTCTTCGGCTTCCGGCGGGAGCACCTGGACAGCCTCGCCCTGCACGCACGCGGGTTCGAGATCGAGACCGAGCTGGCCGTGCACGCGGTCACCACCGGGCTGCGGATCGCCGAGGTGCCCAGTGTGGAGCTGCTGCGACACCACGGTGAGTCCCATCTGAGCGCGTGGCGGGACGGCTGGAACATCTTCCGGCTGCTGGCCCGCGAACGCCTGCCCATGGCGCGCCGTCCCCTCGTCGACGAGCTCGACCGCCGCGGCCTCTGCTCCACCGTCCCGACACCATGACCGACCTCCGCCTCTCGGTCATCATCTGCGCCTACACCCTGGACCGTTGGGACCAGCTCGTCGAGGCGGTCGGGTCGGTGCACGGCCAGTCCGTTCCCGCCAGCCGAGGTGCTCGTCGTGGTCGACCACAACGAAGCGCTGCTCGAGCGCGCCGCGGCAGACCCTCGCCGGCGGCATCACCACGGTGCTTCCCAACACGCAGCGCCGCGGTCTGGCAGGTGCGCGCAACACCGGTGTCGAGGCATCGGGCGGGGACGTCGTGGTGTTCCTGGACGACGACGCCCGCGCGAGCCCGACGCTGGCTCGAGGAGATGTCCAGGCACTACGCCGACCCGGCCGTCATCGGGGTGGGCGGGCTGGTGGTGCCGCTGTGGGCCAACGGTGCCCCCGCCTGGTTCCCGCCCGAGTTCGGCTGGGTGGTCGGGTGCTCCTACACCGGCCAACCCGAGCGGACTGCGCCGGTGCGCAACCCGATCGGCGCGAACATGTCCTTCCGCCGGGAGCCCGTCGTGGCGGTGGGCGCCTTCCGCGTCGAGGTGGGTCGCGTCGGCGCCGACGCGCTCGGCGGCGAGGAGACCGAGCTGTCGATCCGGCTCGCTGAGCGCTACCCCGGGGCGCGCATCCTGCACGAGCCGGCCGCCGTCGTGCACCACCACGTGCCGGCGGACCGCGGGCGTTGGGCGTACTACCGCCGGCGCTGCTGGGCCGAGGGCGTCAGCAAGGCGCAGGTGAGCCGACTCAGCTCGCCCGACCAGGCCCTCGGCAGCGAACGCGCCTACGTCCGCCGGGCGCTCCCGCTCGGCGTGGCCCGCGACGTCAACGCCTCGGTCGTCGCAGGTGACACCGCCGGGCTCGTCCGCGCCGGCGCCATCGTGTCCGGGCTCGCCCTCACCGTCGGTGGCTACGCCACCGCCACCGCACGCACCCGCCTCGTCAGCACCACGAAGGAACCGGAGAACACCATGCAGGGAACCCAGATGCCCGCCTCGGGCTGGCTGAACTTCGACGTCCACGGCAGGCTCGGCATCAGGGTCGCGGCCCGGGCGCCGGGCGCGCCGCAGCTGCAGGCCATGCTCGCCTGCTTCGCCACGGACCGTGAGGTGCCCGCGGACATCGAGATCAGCGAGAAGCCCGAGCCGATGCCCGACGCCGCGCTGCTGGAGCACGAGCTGGCCTACACCGAGTCGGCCGTGCGCTTCGTGCGAGAGCGCGTGCAGGTGATCCTGGACGAGGACCAGTACCGCGTCCACGGCGCCGGTGAGCTGCTCACCTCCCTGGTGCCGGTGCTCGACCGGGCGATGGTCACCCGCGGGGCAGCCATGATCCACGCGGCGACGGTCGCCTACAACGGGCAGGCGATCGCGCTGCCCGCCGCGGGGGGGACCGGCAAGACGAGCACCGTGGCCAAGCTGATGCGGCGCGAGGGCTGGACCTTCATGGGTGACGACTGGGCGTTCCTCTCCGACGACGCCCAGCTGCTGGGCTACGAGAAGCCGATGTTCATCAAGCCCCACCACAAGGCGATCTACCCGCACCTGTTCGAAGGTGCCCGCAAGCCGCTCGTGCCGGTCCGGCTCTCCCGGGGCGTCGGACGGGTCACGACCGTCGTGCACCCCTACGTGATCCGCTACCCGCGCGTGGCCGACTTCTCCCGCCGGTGGTCGCCCGAGCACATGATGGTCACCGCCGAGCAGGCCTTTCCCGGCCGCAAGCCGACCACCGCGGCGCCGCTCGCGGCCTCGGTCTACATCGAGCGGTTCGAGGGCGCGCGGTCCCGGCTGGTGGAGAAGGACCCCGAGTGGATGGTCGACCGCATGCTCGGCAACTTCCACATCGAGATGGCCGGCTTCTCCCAGCAGGTCGTCACGGGTCTCGCGGCCAGCTCGGTGCTGCCGTGGAGCCGTTGGGTCGAAGAGAAGGCGACGGTGCTGCTGAAGGCGCTCGACGGCCGCCCGTGCCACCTGCTGCAGGTCCCGAGCGTCTACACCCCGGACGAGGCCTCCGACGACATCGTGGAGTTCCTCGAGGAGCTGCTGCCCTCGTTCGTCGGCATCCAGGGGCCGTAGCGTGCCCGCGACCCAGCCCGTAGCGGGGGCGGTCACCGCCGTCGTCCCCGCCCGCAACGCCGAGGCGCTGCTGCCTGCCTGCCTGGACTCGCTGCGCGAGTCCGGCGTCGCACAGATCATCGTCGTCGACGGGCGGTCCACCGACGGTTCCCGTGAGGTGGCGCAGCGGTACGCCGCCACCGTCGTCAGCGACGAGGGCAAGGGGCTGCCGTTCGCCCGCTCGCTCGGCATCGCGACGGCACGCACGCCGTGGGTGCTGCTCGTGGACGCCGACGTGGTGTTCCCCGCCGGAGCGCTGGACCAGCTGCTGGCCGAGTACGCCGCCGGGGGCTACGACGCCTTGCAGGCCGGCCTCGAGAGCGTGAGTGGACCCGGCTACTGGGGCCGCGCGCTGGCTCACCACCACCGCACCGGTCGGAGCCGGCACTGGTTCGGGCTCGTGGCGACCCTGTGCGACCGCGACGAGATGCGCAGCATCGGCTTCGACGACGACTTCCGGTCGGGTGAGGACATCGAGCTGCGCTGGCGGATGCGCGATGCGGGGCTGCGGATCGGGGTCTCGCGCTCGGTCCTGGTCGAGCACCGGTTCGCCGGTGACGACTTCGCGTTCGCGATGGACCAGTTCGCGATGGACGGCTTCGGCCTGGGCCGGATGATCCGCAAGCACGGATGGCGCGGGGCACGGCTGGCGCTGCTGCCGGCCGCCGCTGCCGCACGGGGGGTCGCGGTGAGCCTGGCCCATCGCCAGCCCGCGTGGATCCCGTACTTCACCGTGTTCGCCGTCGCGAACTACTCCGGCATGGTGCGGGGGTTGCGACCGTGACCGAGGCGCGTGCGCTGCCCGCGGGGTTGCCGGTGCCCGGCCGGCGTCCCTTCCTGGCCAGCACCATCGGGCTGGTGGCCGGCAAGGGCCTGCAGATGGGCGGCGGGTTCCTCTTCTGGGTCATCGCCGCTCGCGCGGCGCCGCCCCTGGAGCTGGGCCTCGTCGCGGCGGTCGTGTCGGCGGTCATGCTCTGCACCCAGCTGGGGCAGATGGGCACCGGCGCGGGCGTCATCGTCAGCCTCGGCACCGGCGGCAACCGCACCGCCGTGCTCGACACCGCCTTCTCGGTGGTCCTGATCGCGGGGGCGGCCGTCGCGGCTGCCGCGCTGCTGGTGGGCGCGGTCGCCGGCGGCGACCTCTCGCCGGCGGCGAGCACGGGCAGCTTCGCGGCGCTGTTCGTCCTCTCCGTCGTGGCCGGCACGATGATGATCTGCCTGGACCAGGTCAACGTGGCCCTCGGTCGAGGTGGCAACTCCGCCGTCCGTTACGCCGCCGCCGGCGGGGTGACGGTCGCGGCGACGGCGGCGCTCGTGCTGTCGCCGGTGGCCAGCGACAGCAGGGCGCTGTTCGCCTGCTGGTCCCTCGGGGCCGTGGCCGCGTGCGTGGTCGGCGTGGTGCAGCTGCGGTCCATGATCGGCTACTCCTACCGGCCGCGGCTGCACCCGGGCCACCGCCAGCGGCTCCTCGTCGTCGGCGTTCCCAACCAGGTCCTCACCATGATCGAGCGGGCACCCGGATCACTCGTGCCGATCCTGGTCGCGCACGTGGTGTCGCTGGAGGCCACGGCGTACTGGTACCCCGCGTGGATGATGGCGTGGGTCGCCTACTCGACGCCGGTGCTGGTGGGGCTGATCCAGTTCGCCGAGGGGGTCAAGGACCCTGGCCGGCTTGCCCGCAGCACGCGCTCGGGCCTGGGCTGGTCGCTGCTCGTGGGCGCCGGCATCTCCGTGGTCATGGTCGTCCTGGCCCGCCCGCTGCTGCACCTGATGGGTGCGCGCTACGCCGACGCGTCCACAGGGGCGCTGCGGCTGCTGGCGATCGGGCTCATTCCTTACGCCGTGATCCAGAGCTACAACTCGGTGTGCCGGGTCCGGTCCCGGCTGCGTGAGGCCATTGCCGTCAACGCCGTGCTGGGCGTCGCCCTGTGCGTCGTCACCGTCTCGGTCGCCAGCCACGGTCCCACGGCCATGGGAGCCGGGTGGCTCGCCTGCCTCAGCGCGGGTGCGGTCGTGGCCGGCCTCCGCGCGATCCGTCTCATCAGGGGAGTGACAGCAACATGACCAGTGCCCAGGTCCTCGAACGCGTGACGATCCACGCGCACTCACCACGCCGGTGGGCCGGCGCGCCGTACGTCGTGGTGGGGCTGCTCGCAGCCGTGCTCGCCGCACTGGCAGCCCGGTCCGTCACGCTGCCGATCAACAGCGACCTCGGGCTGGTGCAGACGCTGCCGCCGGCGTACTGGGTCGGGATGGTGGTGCTCAACGGCGCCTTCGTCCTCGCCCTCGGCTCCGGGGCCCACCACCGGACCAGCCAGTGGGCCATGGCCACGCTGCTGTGTGCCCTCGTCGTCACGATGTACGGCGCCGCCTCCTTCGCCTCGAGCACCACCCGCGGCGAGGTGGCGTGGCGGCACGTGGGCATCGCCGAGTCGCTGGTGTCCTCCGGGCAGGTCACGGCCCAGACCGACGCCTACTTCAGCTGGCCCGGGTTCTTCGCCCTCATCGGCACCTTCTCGCGAGCCAGCGGCATCCAGGCGCTCGACCTCACCCCGTGGGCACCCGTCGTCAACGGCCTCCTCTGGCTCGCCGCCCTCGCGCTGATCATCAGGGCCCTCACGCCGGACAAGCGCCGGCTGTGGCTGTCGCTGTGGGTCTTCTGCCTGGGCAACTGGATTGACCAGGACTACCTGTCACCGCAGGCCTTCGGCTTCTTCCTCTACCTCGTCGTCGTCGCCCTGCTGCTCACGGTGCTGAGTGCCCGGGCAGGTGCGCCGACGTCCTGGCGTCCGGCCGCGCTGCTGGTGTGGTGGCGCGCGAGGACACCTCAGGAGCCGGACCGCCGTCTGCGGGTGGGCGCCCTGCTCCTGGTCCTGCTGCTGTGCGCGGTCATGGTCGCCAGTCACCAGCTCTCGCCGTTCATGCTGCTGGTCGCGGTGGCGGCGCTGGTCGTCCTGGGGCGCAGCTGGGCTCCGGGGCTCCTGGTCCTGCTGGGCCTCATGCTGGCCATCTGGCTGGCCTACCCGGCAAGCAGCTACCTTGTCGGCCACCCTCCGCTACGCGACACCGGTATCGGTGCGGCAACGTCCGCCGGCGTCGTCGACCGGCTCGGTGGCACCGTGGGGCACGAGCAGGTGGTCCACGTCCGCATCCTCGTGACGGCCGTCATCTGGCTGCTCGCGGCCCTGGGCGCACGGATGCTGTGGAAACGGCGGTCGCTCGACCTCCGGGCCGCGGCCCTCGCCTTGACGCCCTTCGTGCTGTTCCCGGCCCAGTCCTACGGAGGGGAGATCCTGCTGCGGGTCGCGCTGTTCGCGCTGCCGTTCATGGGCTACCTCGCCTCCGAAGCGCTGCTGGGCGGCCGGCGTCGGCTCCATCCGGTCCGGCTGATCACGATCGGCGTGGTGTGCACGCTGCTGGCCGTGGGGTCGATCACGGCGCGGTTCGGCAATGCCCGGTTCGACATGTTCACACCCGCAGAGGTCCAGGCGACCCAGAAGCTCTACGCGATCGTGCCGCCCGACGCGACGCTGATCTCGGGTGCTCACCCGACACCGTGGCGCTACCGCGACTACCTCCAGCACCGGGCCCTGACCGTGGGCGACCTGTGCGGTCCACGCCTGAGCGGCCTGGACTGCAGCAACGCGGTCGTCGGTGCGGCACGCCGCAACACCGAGGGCGCCCTGGTGATGCTCAGCCGCTCCTCCAAGTCGGCCCTGGTCCTGCAGGGGCTGATGTCCTCCCAGGCGTTCGACGACTTCGAGGTGGCCCTGGCACGGCGCGTCGGTGTCGAGCTCGTCTACCAGAACACCGATGCCCGCATCTACCGAATCGAGCCGTCCCGTGTATGACGTCCGACAGCTCCCCGTTGACCGGACCGGCCTGACCCTGCTCGGCCTCGGCGCGCTGTGTCCGCTGGTGCTGGTGGCCTCGCCGCCGCAGCCGCTGCGCGCGCTGCTCGCCATCGCCATCATGGGCTTCCTGCCGGGCTACGCGCTCGTCCGGCTGACCGGGCTGTCCGAGTGGTTCGTCGTCGCCGTGGTCAGCGTCGCGACGAGCCTCTCCCTGGCCACGGCCATCTCCATGGGCCTGCTCTACGCGAAGGCCTGGTCCTGGCAGCTGTCCATGGGGCTGCTGGGCGTGGTGGTCGTGCTGGCCGCAGTGGCGCAGCTGAGGAGGAGGGCCGCATGACCGCCGTCGGGTTCGTCGTCGCCGTGTCGCTGCTGGTCGTGATGTCGGTGGTGGAGGTGCGCCGGGTTGGCGCCGCAGAGGTCGGCGCGGCACGCTCGAGCTGGCTCCTGCGTGCAGAGCTGCTGCTCATGCTGGCCTGTGCGGTCCTGGTGCTGCCCAGGGCCATCGGCCTGCTCACGTGAGCTCCGCGCACATCTGGTGGTTCGTCAGCGACCTGCACCTGGGTGCTGGACCGGACCACCGGGGCACGGCTGCGGCCCTGGTCGAGTTCCTGGGCGTGGTCGCGGACACCAGGCCGGAGACCGGGCGCAGCATCGTGCTGCTCGGCGACAGCTTCGACCTGCCGACCGACGACGGCGCGACTGCCGCCTTGAGCGCCATCGCGCGCCGGCACCCCGAGGTGTTCGCCGCCCTGGCCGGGGCGCGGAGCGTCGGGTTGGACATCGAGGTGGTGTGCGGCAACCACGACACCGCGCTGGCACGCCCGGCCGTGCGGGAGATCCTCGAGCAGCTGCTGTCAGTCGGCGTGACGGGCGGGCCGCCGCCGGCCGGCGGTGCGGTGCACGTGCATCCGTGGTGGCTGCACGAGCCGCACGTGTTTCACGCCGAGCATGGGCACCAGCACCACGACGTCCACCGCTTTCCCACCCTGCTGGAGCAGTCCGTGTCGTCGCCGCCAGCTCAGTCACTCCTGACGGCCTGGTCCGCCACGGCCGGCGGCGGACCGATCCGGCGGCTGGGCGCCGTGACGCGAGCGGCCGTGGCGACCGCGCGCGGGGAGCAGAGGGCGGTCGCGGCGCCATACCTGGCACTGGTCGACGCGGAGGCATCACGCGCCGCGCTCCCCGTCCCCGCCGCTCGCGCCCTGGTGCGCGTCTCGCGCTTTCGCACTCTGCCCGCCGCGGTGGGCGTGAGCCGCCGCGTCCTCTCGCGCCGTATCGGAGTCGGCCCCCGCGGACCGGGGTTGGCACGAGCAGCCGCACGCGTCCACTGCGCGCTCGACCGGAATGCCGCTTCGGTGCCGGTGGTCATCTTCGGGCACACGCATCGAGCCGAGAAGGGCCCGATCGCAGGCACGTCCGCGTGCTACCTCAACACCGGCACCTGGAGCGACGACGTCCGCGGCGGCGGTCCGGACCGCGACGACGACCGGCTGTTCCCCTATGTCAGGGTGGACGCACTCGACGCCGAGGGCGCCGTGACGGTGCAGGCGTCGCTGCGGTACTGGGGGGTGTCCGGACGTCCCGGCATGCCCACCGGTGACCCATCGGCGCACGAGCCGGCGCTCCCTGCATGAGCAGGTCCGGTCTTACCGTAGACATCGCCGCCGCGCCAGGGCTGCCGTACTCTGAGTCTCAATCGTGTTGTGCCGCAAGGGGGATCGGCTGGTAAGCCATGCGTTCGTGCGTTTGACGACCTGGGGTGAGAATGAGACGCGTCCACCGCTCTTTGCTGGCCGTTGCCGTTGGTGCGGTCTCATTGGCCGCGGTCCTCAGCGGTTGCGCCGACGGCGGCAAGCCGGTCACGCTGGCGAGCACCGTGCCGTCGTCCCCGCCCGCCGGTGTCGAGGCGGCAGGCTCGACCGACACGGGCCGGGGCACGCCCACCGGCACCAAGCGTGCCGAGAGCATCCTGTGGTTCAACGACGGGGTGTGGTGGGCGAACATGTGGGACGTCATCAGCAACGACTTCCACATCTTCAAGCTCGACCCGACGACGCGGACGTGGAAGGACGACCGGGTCCTCGCCGACGGCCGTGCCGACACGCACGCCGACGTGCTCTGGAACGGCACGAAGCTGTTCATCGCCTCCCACCAGTTCCCGAGGGACAACCAGCCGGCGGTGACGGGGGACCCGAGCCTGCTGTTCCGGTACAGCTACGACAGCGCAGCCAAGAAGTACCGGCTCGACCCCGGCTATCCCGCCACGATCAACACCACCAAGAGCGAGACCCTCACGATCGACCAGGACTCCACCGGCACGCTGTGGGCCACCTGGCAGCAGGGCAACACCATCTACATCAACTCCACGACCAGTGGCACCGACCAGACGCAATGGGGCACTCCGCGCCCCTTGCCGCACGCACGCGGAGTCTCCGTGGACGACACCTCCGCGGTCGTGTCGTACGGCGGCAATCGCGTCGGGGTCATGTGGAGCAGCCAGCACGGCAAGGCGCCGGACGGCATGTACTTCAGCAGCCACGAGGACGGCACCGCTGCCGACCAGTGGTCGGCCCCGACGGCGGCGCTCCAGGGCCCGCGCAGCTCTGACGACCACATCAACCTCAAGGCCGACAAGACCCCGGGTGGTTTTCTCTACGCGGCGGTGAAGAACTCCAACATCAACCTCAAGCTGCCGCTGCTGGAGCTGTTGGTCCTGGACACCGCGACGGGCCGCTGGACCCACCACACGATCGCCAAGGTCTCGGAGTGTCCCAACCGCGTGACGCTGCTCGTGGACGAGAAACGCAGGATGCTCCGGACGTTCGCCACCTACCCCAAGCCGGCCGGCAGCCTCGACGCGGGTGTGTGCACGTCCTCCGGCGGCGCGATCTACGAGAAGTCGACGAGGATGGACAAGATCGCCTTTCCTCCCGGTCGCGGCACGCTGCGGATCATCGACCCGAAGAGCTACGTCCACAACGCCTCGTCGACCAAGCAGAACATCGACCCCTCGACCGGGCTGGTGGTCCTCGCCGACAACTACGCCAGCAGCAAGTACTGGTACTTCTACGAGCCGCCGAGCCGGTGAGCAGGCGCCGCGGTTGGTGACACCGCCGGGCGGGTAGGTCCCGGCTGGTGGCGGCGCATCGGGGCGCCGATCGTCGGGCCGGACCCGACCGGAGCGAGGGAGTAGGTGGCCATGCCGAAGACGACCAAGGGTGGCGACGCCCGCAAGGACGAGCTGCCCGGGACCATCGAACGGTCCGACCCCAAGGCGCAGCGGACCTTCGCCAAGGCCCACGACTCTGCCGCGGAGGAGTACGGCGACGAGGAGCGGGCCCACCGCGTGGCCTACTCGGCGCTGAAGCACACGCACGAGAAGGTCGGCGACCACTGGCGGCCGAAGGACTCCAGCGGTCCGTCCGACGACCACGCCGCCGGTGGGCAGCACAGCAAGGCCGACACGGCCGGTGGCGTCGATGCCCGCGCCTCCAAGAAGCACCTGCTGGAGGTCGCGAGGGAGCTGGACGTCCGCGGCCGCTCGACGATGACCAAGGACGAGCTGGTGGAGGCCATCGGCAAGGCCAACGACCGGGCGAGCGCCAAGGCCCGTCGCCCGGACTGACCCGGCCTCGTCATACGGGCCGGTGCCACCAGGCGGGTCGCCACCCGGCGGGTCGCTACGGGAGGCGCTCGAGCCCGGTCCGTGGTAGGTGTGTCTCTGTTCCGTCCGGGTGCCGAACGCCCCGGCCTGAGTCGTGGAGGACGCGATGGCGGTCAACCAGCCCAAGACGCAGGAGGAGTACGACACCGGACGCGCGTTGCTGCTCGCGACGGTCGCCGCGCTCGGAGGCTTCCTCTTCGGCTTCGACACGGCCGTCATCAACGGCGCGGTGACGGCGGTGCGCGCCGAGTTCCAGATGGGCGACCTGCTGACCGGGTTCACCGTGTCGTCCGCCCTGCTCGGTTGTGTCGTCGGCGCCTATGCCGCCGGCTGGCTGGCTGACCGCCAGGGCCGGATCAAGGTCATGGTCCTGGCCGCCGCGCTCTTCGTCATCAGCGCGCTCGGGTCGGGTCTCGCGTTCAGCCCCTGGGAGCTGATCCTGTGGCGCATCATCGGCGGCCTCGGCGTCGGCGCCGCCTCGGTGATCGCGCCCGCCTACATCGCCGAGATCTCGCCGGCCTCGATCCGCGGCCGGATGGGGTCGCTGCAGCAGCTGGCGATCGTCACCGGCATCTTCATCGCGCTGCTGTCCGACGCCTTTCTCGCGGGGCTGGCCGGCGGAGCCGGCAAGCCGCTGTGGTTCGGTCTGGCCGCCTGGCGCTGGATGTTCCTCACCGGCGTCATCCCGGCCCTGGCCTACGGCATCCTGTCGCTGCAGATTCCGGAGTCACCCCGCTACCTCGTCTCCAGGGGCGAGAACGACAAGGCGCGCTCGGTGCTCGGGCAGGTCCTCAAGACGGGCATCGACGAGCGCATGTCCGAGATCCGTCGCACCGTGGCGCTGGAGGCGCGTTCGTCCTTCAAGGACCTGGAGAAGCCCGGCGGCCGTGGCCTGTTGCCGATCGTCTGGGTCGGGATCGCGCTGTCGGTCTTCCAGCAGTTCGTCGGCATCAACGTGATCTTCTACTACTCCTCGGCGCTGTGGCAGCAGGTCGGGTTCAGCGAGAGTGACGCCCTCACCATCACCGTGATCACCTCGGTGACCAACATCGTGGTCACCCTTGTGGCGATCTCGGTCATCGACAAGATCGGTCGCCGGATCCTGCTGCTGATCGGGTCAGCCGGCATGGCGGTCACGCTCGGCACGTTGTCCGCGGTGTTCGGGACGGCGCCGGTGCACAATGGCCAGCCGGTCCTGAGCCACACCGCAGGCATCGTCGCGCTGCTCGCGGCGAACCTGTTCGTCGTCTTCTTCGGCGTCTCCTGGGGGCCCGTCGTCTGGGTGCTGCTGGGCGAGATGTTCAACAACAAGATCCGCGCGAGCGCCCTCGGCCTGGCGGCGGCCGCCCAGTGGCTCGCCAACTTCGCGATCTCGACGAGCTTCCCCAAGTTCGCCGACATCGGACTGGCCTTCGCCTACGGCTTCTACACCTTCTTCGCGATCCTGTCGTTCTTCTTCGTCGCCAAGTTCGTCAAGGAGACCAAGGGCCGCCAGCTCGAAGACATGTAGCCGCGCGGAACCCAACCGCACGACGAAGCGGCCGCACCCCGACGGGGTGCGGCCGCTTCGTCGTGCGGGGGCGGGTGCTCAGCCCGCCGCAGGCTCGAGCACGAACACCGGGATCTCGCGGTCGGTCTTCTTCTGGTAGTCGGCGTAGTCCGGGAACGCGGCGACGCAGCGCTCCCACCACTGCGCCTTCTCCTCGCCGGTGACCTCGCGGGCGACCATGTCCTGCTTGACCGTCCCGTCCTGCAGCTCGACGTGGGGATCGGCCAGGACGTTGTGGTACCAGACGGGGTGCTTCGGGGCACCGCCCAGGGAGGCGACCGCGGCGTAGCGGCCGTCGTGCTCCACGCGCATCAGCGGCACCTTGCGCAGCTTGCCGGACTTCGCGCCGACGGTGGTCAGGAGGATGACCGGCATGCCGCGCATGGTGGTGCCGCTCCTTCCGCCGGAGCGCTCGTACTCCTCGACCTGCTCACGGACCCACTGGGTGGGACTGGGCTCGTACTCTCCGAGAAGCGGCATGCCCCCAGCCAACACCACGGCGCTGGTACGCCGCACGAGGGGCCGCCGAGATGGCGGCAGCTCGGTGTGCCGGCTGGTAGAGCGCAGCGAGCTCGGCCGGCGAGGCGGCGGCACGACATCGAGGGGGTGACAGCGCGCCGATGTCAAGGTGTAATGGTGTAATCAGAAGGGAGAACGACATGTCGACAGACGACACGAACAGCGAAGAGGTCGGCGGCCCCGGCCGGCGTGGCATGGGCGGGCGAGGTCCACGTAGCCGGCACGGACACGGGTCCGGGCCGCGCCGTGGCGGCCCGTTCGGGCGGCCGGGTGGCTGGCAGCAGGCCGACCTGCCCGACGCCAGCGGCGCGGCGGAGTGGTTCGCCGGCCGGCTGCCCGACGACTGGTTCGTCGGTGGCCCCGAGGTCGTGGTGGACCGCGACGAGATCACGGTGACCGGCGAGCTCGCACCGGTGGACGGTGGCGAGGACGCCGCCGAGGGACGGATCACCCGGTGGCGGGAGGAGACCCGCGGGCAGCGGATGGCGATCGCCGAGGAGGCCCAGTCGCGCTACGGGCGGCAGGTCTCCTGGGGCGCCCGGATCGGCGACACCGGCCGCCTCTTCACCCACCTGGCCGTGCCGGCCATGACCCGGCTGCGCCAGAGCGAGCGGCAGGTGCTCGACACCCTCGTCGACGCCGGTGTCGCCCGCTCCCGCTCGGAGGCGCTCGCCTGGTGCGTCAAGCTCGTGGGCGAGCACACCGACGCGTGGCTGGCCGACCTGCGCGAGGCGATGTCCGAGGTCGAGCGCCTGCGCAGCGCCGGGCCGGACCTGTAGCGGGGCCGCGCACCTGTCAGCAGGGGGACAGGGCCGGCACAGGGCCAGCACAGCGGGGTTGTCGAGCCTGGAGGTCCAGCAGCCCTCCAGGAGGTTTCCCCATGGACAGCGCACGAGCAGGCAACCGGCACCGGGTCCGGCAGGTCACTGCCGTTCTCGCCGGAATCGGTGTGATGGCGACCGGGGCGGTGGCCGGCCTGGCTCACGCGTCGGACCGGGTCGCCGGCTCCAGCACGTCGACGTCGGCCGCCCGCTCCACCACCTCGGCGGCGTCGAGCTCCTCGGTCGCTCCGAGCTCCCCGGTGCAGCCCGGGATCGCCGCCGGACCTCCCCAGGCGCAGTCGGGCGGGTCGTGATGGCCTCCGCCGACCTGGCCGACCTGACGCTGCGGGGGCCGGCGTACGAGTGGGCGCTCTGGTCCACCACGGTGCGCCTTGCCGTCGCCGACCCGCACCACCTGCCCGCGGCCAAGCGCCTGGTCGACCGTGAGCTGGCCCGCGTGGAGCTCGCGGCGAGCCGGTTCCGCCCGGACTCCGAGCTGCGCCGCCTGGGCGTGCGCCGGGGCCGTCCCACCCGGGTCAGCGACGTCCTGTCCGAGCTGCTCCATGCCGCGCTGACCGCCGCGCGCGCCACCTCCGGGGCGGTGGACCCGACGCTGGGGGATGCGCTCGCGGCCCTGGGCTACGACCGGAGCTACCCCGAGGTCGCCGAGGCGGCCCCGCGCCGCGACGGCATCCGCGTCGTACGGCGTCCGGCGCCCGGCTGGCAGCGGATCGAGCTGGACGCTGCCCACCGGGTGGTGAGCGTCCCTGCCGACATCCGGCTGGACCTGGGTGCGACGGCCAAGGCCTGGGCCGCCGACCGCTGCGCGCGGGTGGTGGCCGACCAGCTGGGGATCGGGGTGCTCGTCTCACTCGGTGGGGACATCGCCACGGCCGGTGCCGGGCCGGACGGAGGCTGGCGGGTCCTGGTCCGCGACCAGCCCGACGACCCCGCGGCCCTGGTCGCCCTCCCGTCGGGCGGGGCGCTCGCCACCTCGAGCACGCGCGCGCGGCAGTGGCAGCGGGAGGGCCGCGAGCTGCACCACATCCTGGACCCGGCCACGTGCCTGCCGGTCGAGCCCGTATGGCGCTCGGTCACCGTCGCGGCCGGCACCTGTCTGGAGGCCAACACGTGGTCGACCGCGGCTGTGGTGCGCGGTCGCGCGGCCGCCGGGCTGCTGGCCGGGCGGCAGCTGGCGGCCCGCCTGGTCGGCGAGGACGGCGTGCCGCTGTACGTCGGGGGCTGGCCGGCGGGCGCGGAGGTGCGCCGCGGCGCAGACGCCCTGGAGTCCGGCTCGGTGCCGTCCGGCGCTGTGCCTGGTCCGGTCAGGCGGGTGTCGGCGGGTCCGGCTGGACGCCCGGCTTGGGGTCGTCCTGGCCCGGCTTCGGCACAGCCGAGGCGCGTCGGGTGAAGGCGGCCACCGCGTCGGAGGAGGGGGAGGCGGCGGTCGTGTTGGCCTGCTGCAGCTCGCGGTAGACCTCTTCGCGGTGGATGTCCACGTCGCGGGGCGCGGCGATGCCCAGGCGCACGGTGTCGCCGTTGACCTCGAGCACCGTGATGACGATGTCGTGGCCGATGACGAAGCTCTGTTGGGGACGACGGCTGAGCACCAGCATGGAGGAGTCCTTTCGCCTGCTGCCCGGACGTCCCACCCTAAGCGGCGCGGCCGTGGAGGTGCGCCCGAGGGGCGCGGGACTCAGGACGCGAGCAGCGGCTGGCGCAGCGAGAAGGGCTGACCGGTGAGGACGACCTGTGCGGCGTCGTACGTCCGGGCGTTGATGACGAGCGGTGCGAGGGTGTTGGCGGAGGCGTCGGCCGGGTTGTCGCGCAGGGTGACGACCAGCAGCACGAGGGCGTCCTCCTCGCTGCGCAGGGCGAGCCGCTCGACCGTCTCGTCGTCGATCACCGGTGCGTAGTCGGGGAAGAAGGCCGAGGGGGCGACGACGACGAAGTCGGGATCGTCCTCCGACACGCCGCGCAGCTCGAACACGCCGCCGTCGGCCGGCTCCAGGACGAACCGCTGGGCGGCGGGGTAGCCGACCAGGCCGGACGGGAAGTGGATCTGCGGCTGCGTCGGGGCGGTCGTCGGTGCGGGCAGCGTCTCGGTGACGGTCACGGTCTCTCCAGCTCGGCTTGTCAGGTGGACTGGTCGAACAGTCGTCTGGTGGTCTGCGGCGCGGTGGCGCCGTCGGCGGTGTAGGTCGAGGCCTCGGGCGTGGGGGAGACCAGGCCGAGCGCCTCCTGCAGCGCGCGGTAGCTCGTGTCGAGCAGCTCGCGGTTGCTCTCCGCCAGGGAGGAGATCTCCGAGGTCGCGGTGAGCAGGGACTCGCGGTGGTCCTTCAGCACGTCGTCCCAGGGGGCTGGCGCCGCGGCCGCGAGGTCGCGCAGGGAGCAGTCCGGGTCCAGGCCGAGCGCGTCGGCCACGTCGCCGAGCTCGATGCTGCGCCGCAGCTCGGCGTGGCGGATCTCCTCCAGCACCAGCTCGACCTCGTGGGTGGCGCGGCCCAGCCAGCGGGTGCGCCCGGCGGCCACGAGGACCTGCTCGGTCTCCAGCTTGAAGCAGAGCAGGTCCAGCAGCTCGCGGATGCGCCACAGGGCGGAGGAGACGTGGGCAAGAGCCGTCTCGGCCCGGCTCTCGTCGCCGGGAGCGACGGTCGCGGGAGGGCGCATGTCGATCACGTCCCTAACATCGGTCGGCGGCCGACGACGCTGAGGTTTCCGTCGTCGGCCAGTTTCTGGTTCGGAATGACTAGTCATTTCCGGCTAGGACAGGGCTAGAACATATGACGCAGGATGATCATTTGTTGGCGTCGTTTGTCTTTGTTTGGCTTTGGCCTAGCGCAGCCTCAATCCGCGACACTAACTTCCAACTCGTGACCTCCCCCATTATCGCCGCGCAGCCTGCTAGCGCGCCCACCGTTGATGAGCTGTGCCGGACCCACCTGGCGCTGGTCCACCACGAGGTGCGCTCGATCAGCATGCGGCTGCCGGGGCACGTCCACACCGACGACCTGACCTCGGCCGGGATGAGCGCCCTGTTCGGCGCCGCCGGCTCCTTCGACCCCGAGCAGGGAGTGCCGTTCGCCCGGTACGCCGCGCGCCGCATCCGGGGCGCGCTGCTGGACGAGCTGCGGTCGGCCGACTGGGCCACCCGCTCGCTGCGTGGCCGGGTCCGCGAGCGCAACTCCATGTACGAGTCGCTGACGGCGCACCTCGGGCGCACCCCGTCCCCGGACGAGCTCGCCCGCGCCCTCGGCATCAGCCCGGCCGAGCTGCAGCGGATCGAGGGCGACCTGCACCAGTCCGTCGTCCTGCGGATCGACCACCTGGCCACCGAGGCCGGCGCCGACGCGATCCTGCCGTCGACCGCCGAGACCCCCGAGTCGGTCCTGGTCGAGCGCGAGCGCCAGTCCTACCTGCGCGACGCCGTCCACTCCCTGCCCGAGCGGCTGCAGAAGGTCGTCCGCGGCTGCTTCTTCGAGGACCGGCCGATGCGCGAGCTCGCCGAGGAGCTAGGGGTCACCGAGTCGCGGATCTCCCAGCTGCGGGCGGAGGCGCTGAAGCTGCTGAAGGACGGCATGAACAGCCAGCTGGCGCCGGAGATGCTGCCCAAGACCACGGGCGTCGCGGCCAACCGGCGCGAGGCGTACTACGCCACGATCGCCAGCCGCTCCTCGTTCCACGCGCGCCTCGGCCTGCCCGGCCTGCGCCCGGCCCCGATGGTCGCCCAGACCGCCTGACCGTTCCGGTCCCGCTCGGTTCCGCCGCTTGTTGCCCCGGAACGACGGTTCGACGCCCTCTCGACGCCCGCTTCGGTCGCTCCGGGGCAACAAGAGCGGCTCGGCGGCGGACCGGATCAGTCTGCCGAGAAAGTTAGAGCAAGTTTCTCAGGTGGCCGCGATGGCTGCCGATGAGAGCCCTGTCGGCACCGGAAGGTGACGACAAGGGGAGTCCACGGACGGACTCCTCGTGAAACCATCCACGGAGGAATCATCATGGGTCTTCAGATCAACACCAACGTTGCGGCGATGAACGCCTACCGCAACCTCTCCGGCACGCAGAACGCGATGTCGACCAGCCTGGAGCGCCTGTCCTCGGGTCTGCGGATCAACCGCGCCGCCGACGACGCTGCCGGCCTCGCCATCTCGGAGAAGATGCGCGCCCAGACCAGCGGCCTGAACCAGGCCAGCAGCAACGCCCAGGACGGCATCAGCCTCATCCAGACCGCTGAAGGCGCGCTGAACGAGTCGCACTCCATCCTGCAGCGCATGCGCCAGCTCGCCGTCCAGTCCGCCAACGACACCAACAGCGACGACGACCGCGGCCAGATCCAGAAGGAGGTCAACCAGCTCGCCAAGGAGCTGAACCGGATCGGCAACACCACCCAGTTCAACGGCACGAAGCTGCTCCGAGGGCAACGCTGACTGCGTGACGATCAGGCCAGACTCGGCGCACGTGACAGGCTGACGGCGACCGGAAATGGCAAGGCGCCAAGGACCTGACCGTTCCAGATCGGTGCCGACGTCCGGTCAGACGCTGAAGGTCGAGCATCGACGGACGTTCGCGGCGGCACTTGGGCGTGGCGAAGGCGGACATCGGCAGTAGTTGCTCACAGGCCACGGTCCAACGCGACAGTCGACGAGACCGCTGCGGGGCTGGACATCGACGTGCTCGACGGTCGAGGTGCGGCCGCTGGCGCTCACCAAGCATCGACGCCGCCATCGACACGGTGTCGGACAGCCGGGCCGACCTGGGTGCGATGCAGAACCGGCTGCAGCACACCATCAACAGCCTGAGCGTGGCGTCGGAGAACTCCGCTGCCGCCGAGTCCCGCATCCGCGACACCGACATGGCCAAGGAGATGACCTCCTTCACCCGGAGCCAGATCCTGCAGCAGGCCGGCGTCTCGATGCTGGCGCAGGCCAACCAGGCCCCGCAGTCGGTGCTCAAGCTCCTCGGCTGATCGAACGGCTTGACCTGATCGTCCACGGGGCGGACCCTCCCGGTCCGCCCCGTGGCCGTTCACCCGCGTAAACCGAACCAGGGAAGGGGGCCGCCATGGGCGCCATCGACGGCCTCATCTCCGGCCTGAACACCACGCAGATCATCAGCCAGCTGATGCAGGTCGAGCGGCTGCCCGAGCAGCAGCTGACCGACCACAAGACCGCGAGCCAGACCCTGGTCAGCACCATGCAGAGCCTGAACTCGCTCTTCACCACGCTGCAAACCGCCGCGAACGCCTTCGTGCCCGACTCGATCACCAAGCAGTCCGCCTGGGGGAGCACCACGGGCACGTCCTCGGCGCCGACGCTGGCCGGCGTGACCACCGGGCCGACGGCCCTGCCGGGCAGCGCCCGGTTCACCATCACCAGCGTGGCCAGCGCCGCCTCGGTCGTCTCCTCCGGCACCGTCGGCTCGCTCACCGAACCGGTTGGCCCCGGCCCGATCCAGATCACCAAGGGCACCGCCGCCATCGGCCTCTCGTCGGTGACCCCAGGCTCCACGCTGTCCGCGGGCACGCACACCATCACGGTCACCCAGGCCTCCCGCGCCGCCACCCTCGCCGGGACGAACACCCTGGGGCCGTCCGTGGAGATCGGCGGCACGGCCGACCCCCTCGCGTTCTCCCTCGACGAGGGCGGAACGGCGTCCACCTTCACCCTGGCGAACGGGACCTACACGCCCACGCAGCTCGCGGCGGAGGTGGGCCGGGCGTCGGGCGGGAACTGGTGGGGAGCATCGACGACGCCGGTCGCCTGCAGGTCAGCACGTCCCGCGAGGGGTCGGACTTCACCCTGACGGTCGACCACAGGCAACGCGACGCTCGGTCTGGCGTCACAGGCCCGGAACCAAGGGCGCGACGGCATCGTCCAGCTGGATGCAGGCCCGGCGCAGACCCTCACGAACGTCGGACCGGACGACGCGCTCACGCCTGACCGGCGCCAACGGTGACACGGTGCAGGCCACCCTCTCCGGCGGCCTCCGGCTCGGCACAGCGAGCACGACCTCGGTCGCCGTCGCAGCAGGAGCCACCCTGAACGACGTCGCGCGGGCCATCTCCGCCTCCGGCGCCGGCGTCAACGCCACCGCCGTCGGGGTCTCCGCCGGCGCCTACCGGCTCCAGCTGACGTCCACCACGACCGGCGCGGCATCCGAGCTCACCTTCGGCGGGACCAGCTTCGGCTCAGCGTTGGGCAGCATGCGCGAGCTCAACGCCGGCACCGACACGATGCTGCGGGTCGGCACCGGACCGGGCGCCTTCGACGTCACCTCGTCCACGAACACGGTGACCGGGCTGCTGCCGGGCGTCACCATCACCGCGCTCAAGGCCGACCCGGGCACGCAGGTCGCGGTCGACGTGAGCAGCGACAGCAACGGCATGGCCGACAAGATGGCCGCCCTCGTCGCCGCGGCCAACGCGGCGCTGGCCTACATCGACAAGCAGAGCGCCTACGACGCCGACGCCAAGAGCGGCGGCCCGCTGCTCGGTGACTCGATGGCCCGCGACCTGCGCCAGCAGGTGACCGACGCCGTCATCGGCTCCTCCACCAGCACGCCCGCACTCAGTGGCGTCTCGGTCGGCAGGGACGGGACGGTGGGCTTCGACAGGGCCGCGTTCCTGGCGGCATACGGCACGGACCCCGCGGCCGTCACGACGACGATGACCGCCATGTCGCAGCAGCTCGCCGGCGTGGCCAAGAACGCCTCCGACCCGACCACCGGATCCATCACGACACGGATCACCAACGAGCAGGACAGCATCCGCGACTACACCAAGCAGATCGCGGACTTCGAGGACCGGATGACGCTGCGACAGCAGACGCTGCAGACGCAGTACGCCGCTCTCGAGACCATGCTCGGCACGCTGCAGTCGCAGAGCCAGTGGCTGGCCGGCCAGCTCGGCTCCCTGCCCTCCACCTCCAGCTCGAAGTGAGATCGGACTCCCCATGACCACCGCAGCCCAGCTCCGCAGCCGCTACGCGCGAGAGGCCGTCACCACGGCGTCGCCCGTCCGGCTCGTGACGATGCTGTACGACCGGCTCGTGCGCGACCTGGACGACGCCGAGCTGGCCATCTCCCTGGCCAACCCGCAGGCGGCGCACGCGCAGCTGCGGCACGCCCAGGACATCGTGCAGGAGCTCTCCTCGAGCCTGGACGTGACGCGATGGGAGGGCGCCGAGGGCCTGCAGCGCCTCTACACCTGGCTGCTGGAGCGGCTCGTCGCCGCCAACGTGTCCAAGGACGCCACGATGGTGGTCGAGTGCCGCGAGGTCGTCGAGCCGCTGCGCGATGCGTGGCACGAGGCTGCGAACCAGCACGTCGCCGCCTCATGAACTCCAGCTGGCTCAGCACGCTCGACGCCTTCGATCGGCACCTGCGGCTGCAGGCCCAGCTGGTGGACGAGGGCCGGTACGACGAGGTGGTCGCCTTCGAGCCGCCCGCCGACCTGCCGGCGCTGCCGCGGGTGTTCGTCGCCCGCGCCGTGGAGCTGCACGACCGCGCCCAGGCGCTGAGCGAGCGGGTCCGCGAGCTGCGCGACCGGGCCCGCCAGCGACGCGTCGTACCGCGCCGGCCGGCGCACGCCATGCCGGCCGCGTCCGCGTACCTCGACCAGCGGGTCTGACATCCCTCAGGTGCCGAGCGCGGTGGCCGATGGGAGAAGCAGCACTGTCGTCGTCGTGAGGTGGGTCTGATGTCCGGTTTCTCCAGCCTGAACGTGGGGGCCCAGGCGCTCTTCGCCGCCCAGCGTGCGCTGGACGTGACGGGCCAGAACGTCAGCAACGCGGGTACCGAGGGCTACTCCCGCCAGCGGGTCCAGCAGACCGCACGCGGGGCGTCCGTCGTACCGGCGATGTTCGCGCGCAGCGACGCCTCCACGGGCGGCGTCGACATCCTCGGCACGCAGCGGATCCGGGACGGGTTCCTGGAGGCCCGGGCGCACCAGGAGCACGCCACCGGCGCAGGGCTCGGCGCCCTCAGTGGCACGTACGCCGACATCGAGGCCACCTTCGGTGAGCCGAGCACGACCGGCCTGCAGTCCCAGCTCTCGTCGTTCTGGAACGCCTGGTCCACCGTGGCCAACGACCCCGGCGGCTCCGGTTCGCGCAGCCTCCTTCTCGAGCAGGCCGACACCCTCGCGGACACCGTCAACGGCTTCAGCACCCAGCTGACGCAGCAGTGGTCGGCGACCCGCGACCAGGTCGCCTCGACCGTGGCCGACGTGAACTCGATGACCTCCGAGGTCGCCCGGCTCAACGCCGCAGTGCGCAGCGCGACGCTGAACGGGGGCCAGCCCAACGAGCTCGCCGACCAGCGCGACCTGATGGTGACCCGGATCGCCGAGGCCACCGGAGCCGTCGCCAGTCCCGGCGACGGTGGCGTGGTCAACCTGACCCTGGGCGGACGCACGCTCGTCAACGGCGACCACAGCGCTCAGCTGCAGGCCGTCGGGCCGACCAGCTACCCCGCCGCCGCCGCCGGCACCGTCGCCGTGAGCTGGGTCGGCAGCGACCAGCCGGCGACCATCGACAGTGGCGCCCTCTCCGGTCTGCTGACCGCGGTCAACACCACCCTTCCCGGGACCATGTCGGACCTGGACACCGTCGCGGCCACACTGGCCGCGGCAGTCAACGGCCAGCAGGCACAGGGTTTCGACCGCAACGGGAGCGCGGGTGGTGCCATCTTCGCCGGTACGACGGCCGCCACGCTGCGTGTCGTCATGACCGACCAGGCCGGGGTGGCCGCGTCCACCAAGGCACCCCCGGCCCTCGACGGCGGCAACGCGCTCGCGATGGGCCAGCTCGCCACGGCGGCCAAGGGGCCGGACGCGCTGTTCCGGGACATGACCGTCGGCATCGGGGTGCAGGCCCAGAGCGTGCAGCGCCGGGCGGAGACGCAGTCCGCGGTCGTGGACCGCGTCGACAGCGCCCGCGACAGCGTCTCGGCGGTCAGCATCGACGAGGAGATGACCAACCTCGTGGCGTACCAGCACGCCTACTCGGCCGCGGCCAAGTACGTCTCCGCGATCGACTCCACGCTGGACACCCTGATCAACATGGTCTCCTGAGAGCAGGTACGACGATGTCCATGCGCGTCACCCCCACGTCGATGAACCGCAGCGTGATGACCGGTCTGCAGGGCAACCTCGCCCGGCTCCAGCGCACCCAGGAGCAGCTCTCGTCGGGGCGGCGGATCTCGAAGGCCTCCGACTCGCCGACCGACGCCGGCGCCGCGATGCGGCTGCGGGGGGAGCAGGCCCGCACCGAGCAGCTCGGCCGCAACGTCGACGACGGGCTCACCTGGCTCGGGTCGGCCGACTCCACCCTGACCCAGGCCTCCTCCATCCTCCTGCGCGTCCGGCAGCAGCTGGTGGCCGGGCAGAACGGCACCAACGGACCCAGCGAGCGCGCGGCCCTCGCCGGCGAGATCGACGAGCTGGGAGCCTCGCTGGTCGACCTGGCCAACACGACGTATCTTGGACGTCCCGTCTTCGCGGGGACGCAGGATGTGTCAGCGGCCTTCGACACGACCACCGGGGCGTACCTGGGGAACGGAGATGCGGTGCAACGCAACGTCTCCGCCGACGACGCCGGCCAGGTGGGCGTGACCGTCCCCGGCCCCGAGGTGTTCTCCACGCTGTTCAAGGGCGCGGGCACGGACCCGGGGGTGCTCAAGCGCATCTCGGCCGCCCTCCGCGCCGGCGACACGGCGGCCATGGACCAGGCGCTCGGCGACCTGGACCAGGCGTCGCAGACGATGCAGAGCGCCCACAGCCTGATCGGGTCGCGCTACAACCGGCTGCTGGGCATCCAGAGCAAGGGCGAGGCGCGCCTCGACACGCTCACCGCCAACCTGGCCACGGCCGAGAGCATCGACCTGCCCAAGACCATCATCGACATGCAGATCCAGCAGACGGCCTACCAGGCCGCGCTCGGCTCCACCGCGAAGATCATCCAGCCCTCCCTGGTCGACTTCCTGCGCTGACGCGCCCGCCGGGCGCCGCCGCTGCCGGCGCCGACCCGCGCTGCTGGCGCCTGACGCTGCTCTGCGCGCGCGCCGTGCCGGCGCGCCATGCGGCGGCGGCCTGCGGCTCCCGGCGCGCCGTCGTACGGCGTCGGAACCGGACGCGCGGATCCCTCAGGTCAGGGCCGGCCCCGCCGATGAG
The DNA here is from genome assembly GCA_963724015.1 of uncultured Actinomycetota bacterium. Lineage (GTDB taxonomy): Bacteria > Actinomycetota > Actinomycetes > Actinomycetales > Dermatophilaceae > CAVRTM01. The sequence goes on along the minus strand of CAVRTM010000012.1, from coordinate 360,257 downwards.
GAGGGCGGTCAGGATGACCACCCACTGCCACGGACTGGCGGCGCACCACCTCGAAGCATCCCGGAACGCCAGGGATGCCGTCCCAGTCCTTTCGAGCAGTCGAGGAAACCCCCCATGCCGGAGCCGGTCGGCGACGCCACCATGAGCGCACTGCACTACGCGCTCTCTGGCCTGGCGCTGCGTCAGCGCACGATCGCGGACAACACCGCGAACATCGAGACCCCGGGCTTCCTCGCCGGCAAGGTCAACTTCGAGGACACCCTGCGCAGCTCGATGGCCGACGGCAGCGACCCGTTCTCGGCCGCGCCGACCACCGCGCGCTCGCTCGAGCCGACGAACACCAACGGCAACAACGTCAACCTCGACGAGGAGACGCTCGCCGGCTCGGAGACGAACCTGACCTACGGCCTCGCGGTGCAGGCGATGAGCGCGAAGTTCTCACCAGCTGCGGATCGCGATCGGGGGCCAGCCCTGATGAGCACCTTCGGCACCTTCGACGCGGCCGGCTCCGGCCTGGTCGTCTACCGCAAGTGGCTGGACGCGGTGTCGGACAACATCGCCAACATCAACGACGTCCGCAGCACCAGCGACAAGGCCTTCCAGGCCCGGTATGTCGTGGCGCAGGCCGCCGACTACGGGAACGCCGGCGGGGTGCAGGTCTCGGGCATCGAGCTCGGTGACGCCAAAGGCCGGGTCGTCCACCAGCCCGACCACCCCCTGGCCGACAAGGACGGCAACGTGCGCGTGCCCGACATCGACCTCGCCGACCAGATGGGACAGCTGATCATCGCCCAGCGCGGATACCAGGCCAACCTCGCGGTGGTCGAGCGGGCGCAGGACGCCTACCAGCGCGCGCTCGAGCTGGGCAAGTGACCATGAGCATCGCCCCGATCTCCTCGTTCAGCTCCCTTCCGCTGCAGAGCATCCCGACGATCCAGCCCGCGGCCGGCACCGCTGGCGCAGCCGGCACCGCCGGCGCGGCAGGAGCCGCCAAGCCCGACTTCGGCAGCATGGTCGCCTCCGGGCTGGAGAAGCTGCAGTCCGCGCAGGCCACCAGCGACAACCTGGCCGTCAAGGCCACGACGGGTGACCTCACCGACGTCCACGACTACATGATCGCCGCCAACGAGGCGTCGGTCGCCACCCAGCTGACCGTCGCCGTCCGCAACAAGGCCGTCGAGGCGTTCACCGAGATCATGCGGATGCAGATGTGAAGGGCTTCAACCCGGCCGCGCTCCTGGACAAGGTGCGCTCGCTGTTCTCCGGCTTCACCGGCGGCCAGAAGGCGATGACCGCGATCGCGGTCGTCGCTGCCCTGGTCGGCGCGGGCCTGTTCGTGTCCTGGGCCTCCAAGCCGACGTACGCCCCGCTGTTCAGCGGCCTGTCCTCCACGGACGCGGCCGCGGTCACGGCCAAGCTGGTCGAGGCCAAGGAGCCCTACCAGCTCGCGGACGGCGGCCAGACCATCCTCGTCCCGCAGGCCGACGTCTACCAGCAGCGGATCACCCTCTCCGGGGAGGGGCTTCCCTCCGGCAACGGCGGTGGGGACGGCTACTCCCTGCTGGACAAGCAGAGCATGACCAGCTCCGACTTCCAGCAGCAGGTGACCTACCAGCGCGCCCTCGAGGGCGAGCTGCGCAAGACGATCGAGGCGATCGACGGCGTGCAGACCGCCGTCGTGCACCTGGCTGTGCCCGCAGCAGGACGTCTTCACCGAGAACGCCTCCGTGCCCACCGCGTCCGTGCTGGTGCAGACCAGCCCGACCTCACCGCTCAAGCCGGCCCAGGTCGAGGCGATCGTGCACCTGGTGTCCTCCTCGGTGCCCAAGCTCACCGCCGACCAGGTCACGGTCGCCGACAGCTCCGGCCGGGTCCTGAACGCCGGCGGCGGCAGCGGCGTCTCGGCGATGAACGACGCCCAGGCCCAGCAGGCGCAGTCGGTGCGAGGACGACACCACGACCAGCGTGCAGAGCATGCTCGACAAGCTCGTCGGGCCCGGGCACGCCGTCGTCCGGGTGGACGCCTCGCTCAACTTCGACCAGACCAAGGTCGACCGCGAGGAGTACATCGCGGACAAGAAGAACCCGCCGCTGACCGACTCCGTCACCAAGGAGACCTACAAGGGCGCGGGCACCCCGGTCGGCGGAGTGCTCGGCCCGGACAACAACGCCGTGCCGAGCGGCACCGCGAACAGCGGGAACAACTCCTACATCAAGCAGTCCGACAACCGCACCAACGCCGTGGGCACGCTCAAGACCTCGACGACCAAGGCCCCGGGCCAGGTCAGCAGGATGACCGTCGCGGTGGTCCTGGACCAGCTGGTGGCCGGCAGCGTCAACGACGCCGAGGTCACCAAGCTGGTCACCGCGGCCGCCGGCCTCGACCCCAAGCGCGGCGACGTCGTGACCGTCAGCAAGCTGGCGTTCGACACCCAGGCCGCGGCCGCCGCCAAGAAGGAGCTGGACGCCGCCGCCGCCGACAAGCAGCGCGCCGACCTGTTCAACATGGCCAAGACCGGTGGGCTGATCGTCCTCATCGCGCTCGCCCTCTTCCTCGCGGTCAGGCGCAGCCGCAAGGAGGAGCGCACCCCCGTCGACCTCGGTGAGCTCCCCGTCTACCGCGACGAGCCCGCCGCCCTCGAGGGGGCACCGCTCGCCATGGCGGTGACGTCGGCCAGCACGCGCACCCGCGCTGCCGCCGGCGCCGGCCAACGCGCTCGTCGCGTCGAACCTGCAGGCGCGCAACGAGATCGGCCAGCTCATCGAGCAGCAGCCGGACGAGGTCGCCCGCCTGCTCCGCGGCTGGCTCGTGGACCGGAGGCCCTGACCATGACCACCACCGTCCAGGAGATGACCGGGCTGCGCAAGGCCGCGGTCCTGCTCGTCCAGCTCGGCAAGGACCACTCGGCCCAGGTGCTGAAGTCCCTGCGCGAGCCCGAGGTCGAGGTCCTCACCGCCGAGATCGCCCGGCTGGAGGAGATCGACGCCGACGTGGCCGAGCTCGGTCCTCCTCGAGTTCCAGGAGCTCGCCGCCGCGCGCCACTACTACGCCCAGGGCGGCCTCGCGTACGCCGAGGAGGTGCTCGTCGCCACCCTCGGCCCGGACAAGGCGCGGGAGGTGCTGGCCCGCCTCAAGGCCGTGCTCGTCGAGATGCCGTTCCAGTTCCTGCGCCGGGTCGAGCCGCAGATGGTGCTGTCGTTCCTGCAGGACGAGCACCCGCAGACCATCACCCTCGTCCTCGCGCACATGGAGGCCAAGCAGGCCGCGGTGGTCCTCAGCGGCCTGCCCGAGCCGGTCCAGGCCGACATCGCCCACCGCCTCGCCGTCATGGACCGGACCTCGCCCGACATCGTCAAGCAGGTCGAGTCCCACCTGCAGCGGCGCCTGTCCACGGTGCTGCAGCCGAACGAGTCCGCGCCGGTCGGCGGCCTGCAGCCCCTGGTCGACATCATCAACCACAGCGACCGCAGCACCGAGCGGCTCATCCTGGAGGGGCTCGAGCAGCGCAGCAGCGAGCTGGCCGAGGAGGTGCGGGCGCGCATGTTCATGTTCGAGGACATCCGCCAGCTCGAGGACCGCGCGGTGCAGGTGCTGCTGCGGTCCATCGACACCAAGGACCTGGCGGTCGCCCTCAAGGGCGTCAAGGAGGACGTGCGCGAGAAGTTCGTCGCGAACATGTCCGAGCGGGCCGGTGTCGCGCTCGTCGAGGACATGGACGTGCTCGGCCCGGTGCGGGTCAAGCAGGTCGAGGAGGCGCAGGCGGCGATCATCCGCCAGGTCCGCGCGCTCGAGGAGTCCGGCGACATCGTCGTCTCCAGGGGAGCCGGCGATGACTTCGTCCTCTGAGCTGCAGCGCAGCACGGTGCTGCGCGGTGCCTCGACCGGCACCGCGCGCCCGGCGCGGATCTCCGCGGACCTGCGCACGAGCCCGTTCGTGGGCCGGTTCAGCCCCGACCCGCGCCTGGTCGACCCGGCACTGGAGGCCGTGGTCGCCGAGGCCGAGCGCCGCGCCGCCGACGCCGGCTGGCAGCAGGGCCACCGCGACGGGTACGACGCCGGGGTGCGCGAGGCCCTCGCCGCCGCCGCCGAGGAGACGCAGGCGCGCCGGGAGCGTGAGGCCGAGGCGGCCGCGACGCGCGACCGCCAGTGGTCCGCCGCACTCGAGCAGCTGCACCGTGCCGCCGCCGACCTCGACGCGCGCGAGGCCCCGGTGCTGCAGGCGATCGACCGGCAGGTCGCGGCGATGGCGGTGGCCATCGCCGAGGCGCTCGTCGGCCGACACCTCGAGCTGGCCGCCGTGCCGGCGCTCGACGCCGTCCTGCGGGCGCTGGCCCTCGTGCCGCGACAGGCTGCCGTCACCGTGCGCGTGCACCCCGACGACGCCGCGACCCTGCCGGACCTGTCGACCGCGCTGCCGGGCGGGCACGTCGTCCTCGTCGCCGACCCGGCGGTCGAGGCCGGCGGTTGCGTCGCCGAGGCGGGCGACCGGACCGTCGACGCCCGGCTCGGTCCTGCGCTCGAGCGCCTGCGCGAGGTGCTGGCCTCATGACCACCTCCCTCACGGAGGCTGCCGTGCCTCCCGCCACCGGCACGCTCGACCGGCTGCTGCACGCCGCGGCCCCCACCGTCGCCGGGCGGGTGACCCGTGCCGTGGGCCTCAGCGTCGACGTCGCCGGGCTGGACCTCGGCGTGGGCGAGGCCGTCCAGCTCGACGGCGACACCGGGCCGATCCTGGCCGAGGTGGTCGCCCTGCACGACGAGGTGGCCACGTGCATGCCCGTCTCGGACCTGCGCGGCGTACGGCGGGGCAACCGGGTGGTCGCCACCGGCGGCCCCCTCATGGTGCCGATCGGGCCCGGCCTGCTCGGGCGGGTCGTCGACGCCCTGGGCCGCCCCATGGACGGCGGCCCGGCGCTGCGCGACGTCGTACCGACCGGCGTGGACGGCATCCCCCCGGTCGCCATGAGCAGGGCCCGGATCGACACGCAGATGGGCCTGGGAGTGCGGGCCCTCGACACGCTGGTGCCGTGCGGACGCGGCCAGCGGATCGGCATCTTCGCCGGCTCGGGCGTCGGCAAGTCGAGCACGCTGTCGATGATCATCCGCGGCACCGACGCGCCGATCTGCGTCCTCGCGCTGGTGGGTGAGCGCGGCCGGGAGGTCCGCGAGTTCGTCGAGCGCGACCTCGGGCCCGAGGGCCTGGCGCGCTCCGTCGTGGTCGTCGCGACCTCCGACGAGCCCGCGCTGGTGCGCCTGCGCGCGGCGTTCACCGCGACCCGGATCGCCGAGTGGTTCCGCGACCAGGGGGAGGACGTCCTGCTGTGCATGGACAGCGTCACCCGCGTCGCCATGGCCCAGCGCGAGGTCGGTCTGGCCGCCGGCGAGCCGCCGGCCACCCGCGGCTACCCGCCGTCGGTCTTCGGGCTGCTGCCGCAGCTGCTCGAGCGGGCCGGCACCGCCGCCCGGGGCAGCATCACCGGCCTCTACACGGTGCTGGTCGAGGGCGATGACATGAACGACCCGATCGCCGACGCGGCGCGGTCGATCCTGGACGGCCACGTCGTGCTCGACCGCCGCCTGGCCACCGCCGGGCACTTCCCGAGCATCGACGTGCTCGAGTCGATCTCCCGCAGCGTCAACGCCATCACCAGCCCCGAGCAGCGGGCCGACGCCACCGTCCTGCGCCAGCTGCTCGCCGCCCGGCGCGACGCGAAGGACCTGGTCGAGATCGGCGCGTACGTGCCCGGGTCGAACCCGCTCGTGGACCGCGCCCTGGCCTCGTCCGAGGCGATCGACGCGTTCCTGCGGCAGGGGATCGACGACGTCGCCGACCCCTCGGTCAGCTGGAGCGCGCTGCACGCCCTGGCGGTGTCGGCATGAGCGCCCGTACGTCGCGCCTGGACACGCTGCTGCGGGTCCGCCGCATCGAGGAGGAGACCGGCCGCGGCCGCCTCGCGGCAGCCGCACACGCCGAGCGGGCCGCGCGCGGCGTGCTCGAGCAGGCCTCTCGGGAGTACGCCGTCGCCGCCGACCGGTGCCGCCCCTCACGACACGGACGCGGTGGGCGTCGTACCCGACGCGCGCTGCCGCGACTTCCTGGGCACGCGGCGCCGGCACGAGGCGCTGGCCGGGACGGTGCGCGTCGCCGGCGCCGGGGTGACGCAGGCGCAGTCGGCCAGCGACGTGGCCCGGACGGCCTGGAGCGCTGCCGCGATGCGACTGGCCGCGCTGGAGCGGCTCGATGAGCGGGGCCGCGAGGCGGACCGGCTGGCCCGGCTCGCCGCCGACCAGCGCACCGCGGAGGAGTCGGCCTCCGGGCGGACCGCCACGGCAGGGGAGGACCGCGTGAGCGTCGAGACCTTCGGGCCCGCCGCGGTGCAGGCCCGCATCGCCGAGATCCAGGGACGTTTCGTGTCGGCGCCGCTCGCGACGCCGTGTCCACCCGCGGCACGGCCGGCACCAGCACGGTCAGTCGCAGCGCCGGCGGTGGTGCCGCAGCCGGCGTCACCGCGGGGGGCGCAGCGGCCAGCCGGCCGGGCGCCGGTGACTTCGCGGCGGCGCTCGCCCGGCTGGCAGGAGAGTGCCGCGACGACCGGCGACCCGCGCCGTCCACGCGCCGCGTCCCTCCGCTGACGCGCCGACAGCCGCAGGGCAGCCCGCCAGTCGTCACCGGCGACCAGGTCGTGGCCGACGCCCGCAAGTACCTCGGCATCCCCTACGTCTGGGGTGGCACCGACCCGGCCAAGGGCCTGGACTGCTCCGGGCTGGTGCAGCGGGTCTACGCCGACCTCGGCATCGACCTGCCGCGGGTGAGCCAGGACCAGGCCCACGTCGGGCAGGCCGTGCCCGGCCTGGCGCAGGCCCGGCCCGGCGACCTGCTCTGCTTCGGGACGCCGGCCGACCACATCGGCATCTACATCGGCGACCACAAGATGATCGTGGCGCCCAAGACCGGCGACGTGGTCAAGGTGCAGGACGTCTACCGCACGCCGAGCACGATCCGGCGGGTCCTTCCGGACAGCGCCCCGGTGGACCCGCACCGCGGTCGCCGGCGCCGCCGCGTGTGCCGGCCGGCATGGCGGCGGCGGCGTCGTCGTCCCCGGCGCTCGCCGCCGCCCCCGCGGCGTACCGCAGCCTGTTCGAGCAGGCCGGTCGCCGGTACGGCGTCTCGCCGGCGCCTGCTGGCCGCCGTGGCCAAGGTGGAGAGCGGGTTCAACCGCTCCGCCGTCAGCGGCGCCGGGCGCGCGGGGCCTGATGCAGCTCATGCCGTCGACGGCACGCGGGCTCGGGGTCGACCCGATGGACCCGGCGCAGGCGGTCGACGGCGCGGCGCGCCTGCTGGCGAGCCACCTGCGCACCTACGGCTCGGTCCCCCTGGCGCTCGCGGCGTACAACGCCGGTCCCGGGGCGGTCAACCGCTACAACGGGGTGCCGCCGTACGCCGAGACCCAGGCCTACGTGACCAAGGTCCAGGCCGCCATGACGGGAGCTGCCGCATGAGCGCGGCCACCGCCATTCCGCCGCCGCACCGCTGCGCCCACACCCGCGGGTGTCGACGCGACGTCCGCACCGGCGTGCAGGACGCCGCCAGGGGACGCGAGCAGGGTTCCTTCGGTGCGGTGCTGGCCAGCCACACGCCCGCGGAGCGGCAGGGCCACCCGGCCGGGCCGGCAACCGCGAAGCGTGGAGCGCAGGACCGACCGACCCGCCAGGACGACCCGCCGAGCCACCGCCGGAGCTCGCCGGTGCCCTCGTGGCGGCGGCGCGCCGGTCGTTCCACCAGCGGCAGGTCACGGCCCGGTGGCGGCGCCGAGCCGGCCGTCGTGCCGGACGCCGACGACAGCGGCGATGGGCGGCCAGCAGGCTCCGGCAGCGACGGTGCCCGACCCGCCGACCGGCACGGCCGGCCCCGACGGCGCCAGCCCGAGGACGCAGCCCTCGCCGCGAGCCCGACGTCCGTGACCCAGCACCGTGACGCGCCGTCGCCACGGCCGGAGCCCGCCGACGCCACGGTGACCCGTCGTGAACCCCACGGCCGCGAACCGGCCGCGAGCCCGAGGCCCGACGCCGTCGCCGACGACGTCCAGCGGTGCGACCGAAGGCCGGGAGCCCCGGCCACGAACCCCAGGCCGCGGGCTCCGGGAAGGCGAACCGCGACGGCGCAACCGTTCCGGGACACCACGACGCCGCGAACGATGTGGCGAACCGGCCAGATCGCGAACGACGCCGACCGCGACGCCGCAGGTGCCGGACCAGGCCGCGGGAAGCACGCCGCGCCGGCGTCCTCACCGACGCGGACACCACGGCACCGGCGCTCTCGGTCGCCGCCGGCGCGGACCGCGGCGGCAGCCGGCCCGTCCGTCGCCGGCCGCCACGGTGCACCCGGGGCAGGTGGCACCGACGACCGTCGTCCCGGCTCCTGCCGGTGCGCCGGCATCCGCACCGGCACCGCGCACGCCGCGGCGCTGCCCGTCCCGGTGCAGCAGCCAGGTGTTCGCCGCAGTCGGCCCGCTGCTGCGGGGGGACGACGGGAGCTACGCCGTCCAGCTGCAGCTGCACCCGCACGACCTCGGAGCCGTGCAGGTCACCGTCGACGTGCGCCACGGCGAGATCTCGGTCCAGCTGCACAGCCCCGACCCGGCCGCGCAGGACGCCCTGCGCGACGGCCTGTCGGACCTGCGCCGCCAGCTCGAGGACCAGGGCCTGCGGACCGGCTCGATGGAGGTCGGCTCCGGCGGGGCCGATCCCCGGCAGCGCGACGGCACGCCGCCCGCAGCCGTTCGCCGTCCGCGTCGCCGCGACCGGGGCCCTGCTCGCGGGGACCGGCCCGCTCGTTCCCACCCCCGCCGGATCCACCGCGCTCGACCTGAGAATGTGAGGAGCAGACGATGACTGACCCGATCGGCGCCACCGGCGCAGCCGAGCATGACCGTCACCCAGGCGCTGGCCGGCTCGTCCGGCAGCGGGGCGACCGCACCCAGCGGCACCGACGCCATGGGCAGCGACACGTTCCTGAAGCTGCTCGTCGCCCAGCTGAAGTACCAGGACCCGAGCAAGCCGGCCGACACCACGGCGATGATGGCCCAGACGGCGCAGTTCCAGATGGTCGAGAAGCTGCAGCAGCTCGCCGACCAGAACACCCAGATGCTCAGCGAGCAGCAGGCCACCAGCGCCATCGCGCTCGTGGGGCGCAGCGTCTCCTACACCGTGGGGGACCAGACGCTGCACGGCGTCGTGGACTCCCTGCGGCTCACCACCGGTGGGCCGGTCCTCGCGATCGGCGCGGCCGCAGGTGCCGCTGTCCGCCGATCACGAAATCACCTCCTGCCAGCTCGAGCACCCACTCGCCGGCTGACGCCGGACCACTACTCCCGCAAAGGAACCCACGACATGCTTCGCTCTCTCTTCTCCGGCGGTCTCCGGCCTGCGCAGCCACCAGACGATGATGGACGTCGTCGGCAACAACATCGCCAACGTCAACACGGCCGGCTTCAAGAGCAGCTCGACGGTGTTCGAGGACACCCTCAGCCAGGTCGTGCGCGCCGGCGGTGGCCCGCAGGGTCTGCGCGGCGGCACCAACCCGGCGCAGGTCGGCCTCGGCGTGCGCGTCGGCGGCATCACCACCAACTTCGGCCAGGGCAACACCCAGGTCACCGGCCGGGCCACCGACGTGGCGCTGCAGGGCGACGGCTTCTTCGTGGTCAAGCAGGACGGGCAGACGTTCTACAGCCGCGCCGGCGCGTTCTCCTTCGACGCTTCGGGCCAGCTGGTCAACCCCGACGGCGCCGTCGTCCAGGGCTGGGGCGCCACGGGCGGCCAGGTGAACACCAACGCCCCCGTCGGCGCGCTGAAGCTCCCGATCGGCCAGACCGTCCCGCCGCGGCAGACGCGGCAACGTCAACGTCGGCGGCAACCTGCCGTCAGCGGCGGCCGTCGGCACGACGTCCTCCAGCTCGATCGACATCTACGACAGCCAGGGCACAGGCGGTGCCCGCCACGATGACCTACACCAAGACCGGCTGCGGACGCCTGGAGCCTGAGCGTCACCGTGCCCGACGCCGACCGGCAAGGCCGTGCAGGTGGGCAGCGCCAACCTGAAGTGGGACGGGGCCAACCAGACCTTCGCCCCCACCACGACGGCCACCCTCAGCGCGGCCCAGCTGAACGGCGCCGGGCACGCGTTCGGCGCCAACGTGCAGGTCACCCTGGGCACCGCCACCCGTCCGCTCGACGCAGTTCGCCTCGGCCGACACGGCTGCCACGGTCGACCAGGACGGCGCGGACGATGGGCACCCTGGAGTCCTTCACCATCGACCCGGCCGGCCAGCTCATCGGTGTGTTCTCCAACGGCCTGCGCGAGACGCTCGGCCAGGTCGCCGTGGCGTCGTTCACCAACCCGCCCGGCCTGGAGAAGGTCTCCGGCTCCCTCTACGCCGGCAACGCCAGCTCCGGGCGCGGCGGCCATCGGCACGGCCGGCAACGGCGGCCGCGGCACGCTCGCCAGCGGCGCCCTGGAGATGAGCAACGTCGACCTCGCCCAGGAGTTCACCAACCTGATCGTCGCCCAGCGCGGTTTCCAGGCGAACTCCAAGATCATCACGGCCTCCGACGAGCTGCTGCAGGACCTCGTCAACCTCAAGCGATAGGAGAACCGGACCGCGGAGTGGCTCCCTGGTCGACCAGAGGGAGCCACTTCGCGGGCAGGGGTGCGCACGTCGTGCCGTCACCTTCTCGGCGCGTGCCGGTGCCACCCGCCGGGTGTGGCGGGTCGCGGGGAGAGACAGCTCCCATGCCAGTGCGAATCACCTGGAGCGGCAGCTCGATTGACGGCTGCGGCCGGTCGTCAGCCGGGCCGCCGTACGGTGTGGGGCGGTGGTTGGAGCGACCAGTCGTAGACGACGGAGGTGCGCAGCAGCACGTCCTGCACGGAGCGGTTCTCCCGGCTGACAAGGACCCAGAAGAGCAGCACCGGGAACAGGACGCACAGCACCGCCCGCATGAGCGCACGCCCCGGGCCGAGTCGGTGGCCGTGCCGGTCGACCACGCGCAACCCCATCAGCCGGGCGCCGTAGGTCTGACCCGTGGTGACCCACCCGACGGCCAGGTAGGCCGTCAGCACCACCAGCAGCGCCGTCAGGAGCGACCCGGGGGCGGGCTCCGGGAAGCGGAACGCCCGTGGACGCAGCAGGAACAGGGCCGCAGCCCACCCCGCGTACGCCACGAGGACGGCGAGGACGGCAACGGCGAGGTCCACGGCCCCGGCGGCGCAGCGCGTGATGATCCCGGCGCGATGCCCCTGGTAGGGGCGCGCCGGCGCGGGGACGAGGATGGTCGCCGGCCTGGCGGGGTCGGGGACGCCGGGGTGCCTCATCGGAGGCTCCGGTCAGGACTCCAGCCCGTAGCCGCCCGGCGAAGGGACGGGGGCGGGCTGGTCCTGGTCTGCGGACGACGCGACAGCACCCGCTGGTAGCGGCTGCTCCTCCCAGGGAAGCGGCTCGTCCGACGGGATGCCAGGTCGGCGTTCCCCGCGGCGGAGCATCCGGTCGACGATGTGCTCCACGCGCTCGTCGGCGCCTATGCCCTGCCAGCGCACCTCACGACGCGCCACGGAGGCCATGGACCCGGTCGAGCTCTGGATGATGCCAGGCAGGTCGATGCCTTCGACGACGACCTCGGCCAGCGCGACCAGGTCGAGGCGCGCCACCACGGCGTCGAGATCGAGGCGGGAGGCGATCTGGTCGATGTCGACGCGGTTGAGGATGGCGTCGAGGTCGATGCGGGCGGCGACGGTGTCGACGTCGAGGCGGGAGGCGATCTGGTCGATGTCGACGCGGTTGAGGATGGCGTCGAGGTCGAGGCGGGCGGCGATCTGGTCGATGTCGACGCGGTTGAGGATGGCGTCGAGGTCGATGCGGGCGGCGACGGTGTCGACGTCGAGGCGGGAGGCGATCTGGTCGATGTCGACGCGGTTGAGGATGGCGTCGAGGTCGATCCGGGCCGCAACCGCGTCCACGTCGACGTCGGCGACCAGCGTGTCGAGGTCGACATGGTCGCGCACGAGGTCAGTCAGGTCCACCAGGTTCAACGCGCGGTCCAGCACGCGAGGGGCGATGCGCTGGGCCAGCGCCTCCAACCCCTCCGCGACATCCGCCCGCTCCTCGCGCCCTCGTTCGGCGAGGTCGCGCAGGAGGCGGGTCGGTGTCGCAGTCACCACGGAGGGGGGCGCCAGCATCGCCGCGAGCGGGCGGAGGACGAGTCCGGCCCCCACGGTGACGCGCCGGGAGGCCTCCACCGCGACCGCACCCAGCCCCAGCACGACGTCAGCCGCGTGCGGACGCGCGGCCGCCGCGGGCCGCTGGCTCGCCTCGGAGAGCTGCTGGAGCACTCCGAGCACCAGACTGTTCATCAGCCGTGCCCGCGCCGACCGCGGGTCGGTCTCGTCGTCGGCCATGGTCACCACCTCCGTGTTGAGCCCTCCAGCACGGTAAGGCGGTGACCCCACCTCCGACTCATCCTCAGGGCGTGATCCTCGGCCCTGACAGCACGCCGCAGTACGCCGACGCGACGCGGCGCTTGTGTGTCTTGCCCCAGTGAGCCCGTCAACCCTCAGCATCCGGCCGGGCCGGCCGATAGGGAGGCTGCGGAAGTCACGGATTGACGCCGCTCTTGACGAACAGCCACGGACGGACATCGCCATGATCATGGTCACGCGCCACAACGGCAGCGTTTTCGCACTCAACCCCGACCTCATCGAGCGGGTCGAGGCCAACCCCGACACGGTGATCTCCCTGGTCGGCGGCACGAAGTACGTGGTCGTCGAACCGCTCGCGCAGATCATCGAGTCGGTGACCGCCCATCGCGCCGAGGTGCTCAAGGTCGCCGCCGTGCCGGTGGTGGAGCGGCCGCGCCCGGCATACCTGCGCTCTGTCTCCGACGGCGAGGGCTGACATGGAGTTCGGCACGATGGCCGGCATCGGCGGGATCTTCGTCGCGGTCATCGTCTCGATGGTGCTCGAGGGCAGCAGCCCGATGGCCATCCTGCTCCTGCCCGCCCTGTTCCTCGTCTTCGTCGGCACGTTCGGTGCGGCCATGGCCGGCGGCCTGGTGCGGGACCTCCCGACGGTGGCCCGCCATGCCAAGAAGGCCCTGGTCGGCAAGCCGCTCGACGGCCAGAAGACCGTCGAGACCATCGTCGCCATGGCTGACCGGGCCCGCCGCCAGGGGCTGCTCGCCCTGGAGGAGATGATCAAGGACGTCGACGACCCGTTGCTGCGCCAGGGGATCGAGCTGACGGTCGATGGCACCGACCCGGAGCAGATCGAGGAGATCCTCGAGGCACGCATCGCCGCCAAGCGTGCCGACGACAAGATCGGCGTCAAGTTCTTCGGGGACATGGGCGGTTATGCCCCGACCCTCGGGATCATCGGCACGGTCATCGGCCTCATCCACGTCCTCGGCAACCTCAGCAGCCCCGAGCAGCTCGGGCACCTCATCGCCGGCGCGTTCGTCGCGACGCTGTGGGGCGTGCTCAGCGCCAACGCGCTGTGGCTGCCGCTGTCCAACAAGCTCAAGCGGATGAGCGAGTTCGAGGTCGCCCAGATGGAGCTCGTGGTCGAGGGTGTCCTCGCCGTGCAGTCCGGCACCAACCCGCGGCTGGTGGAGCAGAAGCTGCGCTCGAGCCTGCCGGCCGTCGGCGGGAAGGGCGAGGCAGGCGTCGCTGCCGAGGCAGCCTGATGGCCGGCCGTCGCAGCAAGGGCGCCCACGCCGAGGAGGAGCCGGAGAACTCCGAGCGCTGGTTGCTCACCTACGCCGACATGATCACCTTGCTCATGGTGCTGTTCATCGTCCTGTTCGCGATCGGGCAGGTCGACCAGAAGAAGTTCGACAAGCTGCACGACGGCCTCGCCAACTCCTTCGGCCAGCCCACCGTGCTCCAGGGCAGCAACGGCCTGCTGGAGGGCAGCGCCGCGCAGGCTCCCGTCCCGGACGACGCCGTCGCGACCTCGCAGTCCATCCAGAGCCAGCGCGACGCGGCGGTGCAGGCCCAGCAGGCGCAGGCGCAGGCGGCGGCGCGCCGTCAGCAGGCCTCGATGGAGGCGGTCCGCAAGCGGATCCTGGCCGCGTTGACGAAGCAGGGCCTGGCGGACGCCGTCCAGTTCCAGACCAAGGAGCAGCGCGGGCTGGTGGTCAACATCGTCACCGACCGGGTGCTGTTCGACCTGGGCGAGGCGACGCTGCGCCCCCAGGGCGTCAAGGTCCTGGACGCGATCGCCCCGGCGCTGAAGAACCTGCCCAACGAGATGGTGATCGAGGGGCACACCGACAACCTGCCGATCAGCGACGCCCGCTTCGCCTCCAACTGGGAGCTGTCCACGCAACGCGCGACGACCGTCCTGCGGCACCTGCTGACCCGCGGGCTCGCCGCGCGCAAGGTCGCCGCCGCCGGGTACGCCGACCAGCGTCCGCTCACGCCGGACTCCAGCGCCACCAGCCGGGCCCGTAACCGGCGCGTCGCCATCGTCATCCTGTCCGACGCCGCGGCCGCGTCCGCGTCGACGGCGAGCCCGTCCTCCGCCCGTCCGGCGGTGCCGGCGGTACCCGCTGTCCCCGGCGTACCCGCCGTACCCGCAGCCCCCGCCGTAGCCGCCGCACCGACCGCTCCAGGAGCCTGACATGCCCACCGCCACCGTGACCGTCACCGAGGTGCCGGCCGCCGACGTCGCGGCGCCGCCGAGGTCGCGCAAGAAGCTGTTCCTCGTCATCGGCCTGGTCGTCCTGCTGCTCGGCGCCGGCGGGTTCTTCGCCAAGGGCCTGCTCGGGGGGTCCGCCGCGGCCGCGCCCGACCCCAAGACCGTTGCCGGCAAGGTGGAGACGCTCTCGCCGGTCACCCTCAACCTGGCCGACGGGCGCTACCTCAAGCTCACCCTCGCGCTGCAGCTCAGCAAGGCGGCGGGGCTGGAGGCCGGAGCGGTCGGGGAGGGTGCGGCGGTCGCGCCGACCGTCGATGGAGCCAAGGCGCTCGACGCCGCGATCGACGTGCTGGGGCGCCGGACCTACGCCCAGCTGCTAGCCACCGGCGGCCGCGCCAGTGCCCAGAAGGCGCTGTCGGCGGAGGTGCGCAAGCGGTACGACGGGGACGTCCTGCGGGTGTACTTCTCGGAGTTCCTGATGCAGTAGCGCACCCACGCCTCAGGTCGCCCTCCCGGCGGCCGATATGCCACATTGTGACCGCCGATCCCGCCCCGTACGACTTCCGGCGACCCAGCCGGTTCAGCCGTGAGCACGTGCGGGCGCTGCAGATCGTGAACGAGACGTTCGCGCGCCAGTGCGCGCTGGTGCTGACGTCGACCCTGCACGCCAGCTGCCAGGTCACGCTCAGCTCGGTGACCCAGTACACCTGCGAGGAGTACACCCGGCGGCTGCCGAACCCCTCGCTGCTGTCCGTCCTCTCCCTCGACCCGCTGCCCGGCGCCGGCGTCTTCCAGCTGCCCATGGGCGTGGTCATGTCGATCATCGACCGCCTGCTCGGCGGGCCCGGCGGGCTCGCCCAGCCGAACCGGGCGCTCAGCGAGATCGAGACCGGCATCATGCGCTCGCTGCTGCAGCGGGTCGCCCACGAGCTGACCTACGCGTTCGACTCCCTCGCTGCCGTGCACCCGTTGGTCGGCAGCGTCGAGTTCGACCCGCAGTTCCTCCAGATGGCCGCACCCTCCGAGCCGGTCATCGTCAGCGACTTCGCCATCCGTGTCGGCGAGCAGGTGGCCACCTGCACCCTCTGCCTGCCGTTCGCCACGCTGCAGCCGGCGCTGGACGCGCTCACCGACACGCAGGCGCCGTACCGCCTCACCGCGGACTCCCGCACGGCCGTGGCCGTGGAGCAACAGATGTACGCCGTGCCGGTGGAGGTCAGCGTCGCGTTCCGCGAGGTGAGCGTCACCTCCTCCGAACTGCTCGCCCTCGCCGTGGGCGACGTGCTGCCGTTGCGCCACCCTGTCGCCCAGCCGCTCGCGGTGGTCGCCGACGGGGTCCAGGTCGCCTCCGCAGTACCCGGAAGCCACGGCCCCCGCCTGGCCTGCCAGGTCGTCTCCGTCTAACCCCGCTTCCGTTCCCCCGCGAAGGACCTCCCATGACCCTGCAGGCCTCCCTGGTCGACCTCGACATCCTCCTCGCCGCCGGTGGCGCCGTCGCCGACCGGCTGACCGGCCTCGGCCGGCTGGACCCGCGGGCGGTGGCCCCCTCGCAGCTGGGCCTGCTGGCGTCACCCAGCGGGCTCGGCGCGCGCCTGGCCGGCGCGGCGCCGGGGCAGCTCTACCTCTTCACCGGCGAGGAGGCGGCGGCCGCGCTGGCCGCCGCGGGTGCGGACGGCGGGCTGCAGCCGGCCCTGGCCGACGTCGTGGCGACGCTCAAGATGCAGGTCGGGGACGTGCGCCCGGAGGACGTCCGGGAGCTCGGCAGTGGGGACACGCCGATGCTGGACGAGACCACGGTGGCGGTCGGCATCTTCGCCGACGACCGCATCGTGGCCGCGATCGTCTTCACTGCCGGCGCGGTGGCCGGTTCGTCGGGTGCGGGCGGGGCCGGCGCGGCGCCGGCTGCCCCGGAGTCGGCCCGGGCGTCAGCCACGGCCCCGGTCTTCGCGCCGCTGGCCTCCGCCGAGCCGGCCCGGGTCGACGCCCGCCGGATGAACCTGCTGCGCGACGTCACGATGGGCGTCAGCGTCGAGCTGGGCCGCACCCGGATGACCGTGCGCGAGCTGCTCGCCCTGACCCCCGGCATGATCGTCGAGCTCGACAAGGCGGCCGGCGCGCCGGTCGACCTGCTGGTCAACGGCACGCTCATGGCCCGCGGTGAGGTCGTCGTCATCGACGAGGAGTTCGCGGTGCGGATCTCGGAGATCCTCTCGCCTGACCAGGACAACCGGATCGGGGCATGACCCCGGCTCCCGTCCGCCCGGTGCGCCGAACGGCCGGGCATGGTTGACGGTTCGATCGTCGGCACGCTGGTGCGTCTGGTCCTGTCGCTGGCCGTCGTCCTGGTCCTGCTGGTCGTCCTGGCGCGCTACCTGAACCGCCGCCAGCTCGGCGGCGGGCGGCCCGTCGGCCTTCCCGGTCGGCGCAGGCCCCTCGCCGGCGTCGAGGTGCTGTCGCGTCACGGCCTCAGCCGCGGTGCAAGCCTGGCCGTCGTCCGCGCCGGCGGCCGGATGCTGCTCGTCGGCGTGACCGAGACCTCGGTGACCGTCCTGCGCGAGCTGGAGGAGCAGGCGGAAGAGCTGTCGCCGGACGACCCGCAGGACAGCCCGCAGCGCATCACGACCGGCACCCCGCAGGACCTGCTGGCCGGTATCCCGCAGGACCTGGCGGCCGGCCCGCCGGTCCGCCCGACCGCGGGCTCGTTCGTCGAGGCGCTGCGTGAGTGGACGACCCGTCGTGGCTGACCTCTTGCGCCGCGTCGTACCCGCCCTGCTGCTCGCCCCGCTGTTCGCCCTCCTGGTCGGCGGTGGACCGGTCGCCCAGGCGGCGCCGGCGTCGGCCTCATCCGTCGTTCCGGCGGCCATGGCACCGGCTGCACCCGCTGCACCCGCCGCGCCCACCCCGACACCCGCACCGCGCCCGAGCTCCACCTCGAGTCCGGCCCCCGGCACCTCCGGTGCGGTCAAGAGCCCGGGCAGCGTCTCGGTCGACCTCGACCCCGGCGTGGGCAAGCCGAGCCAGACGGTCAGCATCATCCTGCTGCTGACCGTGCTGTCGATCGCTCCGGCCCTGCTGGTGCTGTGCACCGCGTTCACCAAGGTGATCGTCGTGCTGTCGCTGACCCGCAACGCCCTGGGAACGCCCACGATCCCGCCGAACCAGGTGCTCGCGGGACTGGCGCTCTTCCTCAGCCTGTTCATCATGGCGCCGGTGCTGTCGCAGATGAACGACCAGGCGCTGCAGCCCTACCTCAAGGGCAAGATCAGCCAGTCCCAGGCCTACGACACCGGCGTGAAGCCGCTGCGCACGTTCATGCTCAAGGAGACCCGCAAGGCCGAGCTGACGACGATGATCCAGCTGAGCAAGGTGGACCGCCCGGCCAAGCCGGAGGACGTGCCGCTGACCACGCTGATCCCCGCCTTCGTGCTCTCGGAGCTGAAGTCGGCCTTCATCATCGGCTTCGTCGTCTTCATCCCGTTCCTGGTGATCGACCTCGTGGTCAGCTCCTCCCTGATGTCGATGGGCATGATGATGCTTCCGCCGGTGCTGATCTCGCTGCCGTTCAAGCTGCTGCTGTTCGTGATGGTCGACGGCTGGGACCTCATCGCCAAAGCGCTCGTCGCGAGCTACCACTGATGGGCCGGACGACCGGGGGGCACCCGTGACCGACAACGCCGTCATCCACATCGCCGTGCAGACGATGATCCTGGCCGCCAAGCTGGCCGGGCCGATCCTGGTGGTCAGCCTCGCGATCGGCTTCGCCGTCTCGCTGCTGCAGTCGGTGACCCAGATCCAGGAGGTCACGCTCTCCTTCGTGCCCAAGCTGATCGGTGTCGGCCTGGTCATCCTGCTCACCGGCAACTGGATGCTGGGCCAGGCCGTGGACTTCACGCACGACCTCTTCGCCTCGCTGCCCGCGCTGCTGGCCGACTGACCCCGGGCGCCCCGATGTCGTTCCAGGTGCCGATCGAACAGGTGCTCGCCGTGCTGCTCGTGGCCATCCGGGTCTCGGCGTGGCTCGCCGTCGCGCCACCGTTCAACTCCCGCGCGATCCCCAGCCTGGTCAAGGTGGCGATCGCCGTGGCGGTCGCGCTTGCCGATCGGACCGCGCCTGAGCGCCCAGGCACCGGCGCCGGAGGTGTTCCCGGTGGTCCTGGCCGCGCTGTTCCAGGTCGTCGTCGGACTGACCCTGGGCTTCCTGGCGCAGCTGCTGTTCTCGGCGGTCCAGGCGGCCGGTGAGCTGATCGACCTGGCGAGCGGCTTCACCCTCGCCACGCTGTACGACCCGCTGTCCAACGTCAGCAGCAGCATGTTCGGCCGCATCCACCAGCTGATCGCGGTGACCCTGCTGTTCGCCACGAACGGGCACCTCTTCCTGCTGCGCGGCTTCATGGCGTCGTACGAGGTGTTCCCGCTGCACCCCACCAGCATCGGCACCCTCACCCAGACCGTCCTCGCCCACGTCGGCACGTTCTTCACCTCGGCGCTGCAGATCGCCGCGCCGGTGGTCGTGGTGCTGTTCCTGGCCGAGCTCGCCCTGGGCCTGGTCAGCCGGGCCGTCCCGTCGCTCAACGTGTTCGCGATGAGCTTCCCGGTCAAGATCCTGCTCACGCTCAGCCTCGCCGCCGTCGCGGTCGGCCTGCTGCCCGGTGCGGTCAGCACCATCCTGGACCGCATCGTCGAGGGCTTCGGCGCGGCCGGCACCGGTCTGGGGGTGTGAGCCGTGGCCGAGGACAAGTCGCAGAAGACCGAGAAGCCCACGCCGCAGCGGCGGAAGCAGGCGGTCAAGGACGGGCAGGTGCCGCGGTCGGCCGACGTCACCGCGTGGCTGACCGTGCTGTCGTTCAGCTTCCTCGCGCCGATGACGGTCGACCGGCTGCGCGGCACGTTCGAGACGCTGATGACCCGGGTGCCCGAGGTGATCGCGCGCCCCGAGGCCGGCAGCGCGGTCGAGGTGCTGGGACTGGCCGCGGGCGGTGCCGCCGGTGCCGCGGCGCCGATGCTGCTGGCCGCGGCCGGGGTCGCCCTCGCCGGGGGTGCCGCCCAGGGCGGGCTGAAGATCTCGCCCAAGCGGTTCAAGCCCAAGTTCGAGCACCTCAACGTCGGCAAGGGCATCAAGCGCATGGTCAGCGGCCACGCGGCGTGGGGGCTGGCCAAGACGCTGCTGAAGTTCGCCGTCCTCGGGGTGGTGGCGTGGATGGTCCTGCGCGGCGCGGGGGAGCGGATCATGGGCGGCGGCTCCTGGTCGCTGTCCGCGGCGGTCGGCGCCGGCGTCCAGGCCGCGGTCACGCTCGTGCGCGTGGCCGCCCTCGTGGGGCTCGCCGTCGCGGGCCTGGACTACCTGATGGAGCGGCGCCGGGTGGAGAAGGGCATGCGGATGAGCCGGGACGAGATCAAGCGTGAGCACCGGCAGTCCGAGGGCGACCCGCACCAGAAGGGTGCCCTCCGGGGACGGCAGCGGGAGATCAGCCGCAACCGGATGATGGCCGACGTCGCCACGGCGGATGTCGTGCTGGTCAACCCCACCCACGTCGCCGTCGCCCTGAAGTACGAGTCCGGAAGCGGCGCACCGCGCGTGGTGGCCAAGGGCGCCGGCGTCATCGCGGCCCGCATCCGTGAGGAGGCCGAGAAGCACCGCCGCCCGATGGTCGCCGACGTCCCCCTGGCCCGGACGCTGTACGCCGCGTGCGACGTCGGGCAGGAGATCCCCGTCGACCTGTACGACGCCGTCGCGAAGGTCCTCGCGTTCATCATGGCGCTGCGCACGCGGGGGTCCGTGACCGGCGTCCACACCGTCCGGCCGCTGGCGCTCCCCCGCTGAGGACGACCCGAGCGGCCGTGCGACCGGCCGCGCGGACGTGGCTGCGCCCATTCCTCAGGTCGGGCCCCGCCCGGCCGATGGGAGGTCGCCAGGACGGCACCCCACAGGCCCAGGACGGTCGACCCGAGCACGTGAGGTCCCGTGAAATCCAGCCGGATCGGTCAGATCGGCATCCCCGCTGCGATCATCGGCATCGTCGTGATGATGGTCGTGCCGCTGCCGACGATCGTGCTCGACCTGCTCATCGCCGTGAACATCACCGGCGCGGTGCTCATCCTCCTGGTCAGCCTGTCGGTCACCCGACCGCTGGACTTCGCCGTCTTCCCGTCGCTGCTGCTGATCGCCACGATGTTCCGGCTGGCGCTCAACGTCAGCGCGACCCGCCTGGTGCTGCTGGACGGCTTCGCCGGCAAGGTGATCGAGTCCTTCGGCCACTTCGTCGTCGGCGGGTCGCTGGTCGTCGGGCTGGTGATCTTCGTGATCCTGGTGGTCATCCAGTTCGTCGTCATCACCAACGGCGCCGGCCGCGTCGCCGAGGTGGCGGCGCGGTTCACCCTCGATGCGATGCCCGGCAAGCAGATGGCCATCGACGCCGACCTCAACTCCGGCCTGATCGACGAGGACCAGGCGCGCCGCCGCCGGGCCGAGGTGTCCCAGGAGGCCGACTTCTACGGCGCGATGGACGGTGCCTCCAAGTTCGTCAAGGGCGACGCGATCGCCGCCATCGTCATCACGCTGGTCAACCTGTTCGGTGGCTTCTTCGTCGGCGTGGTGCAGCGGCACCAGTCCATGGGCGACGCGATCTCGACGTACAGCCTGCTGTCCATCGGGGACGGCCTCGTCTCCCAGATCCCGGCCCTGCTCATCTCGATCTCGACCGGCCTGATCGTCACCCGGGCCACCACCGAGGGCGACATGGGCAGCGACCTGCTCAAGCAGTTCGGCGCGCAGCGCCGCGCGGTGCAGATCGCCGGCAGCGCGATCATCGCGCTGGCGATGATCCCCGGCCTGCCCAAGCTGCCGTTCCTGCTGGTCGGCGGCGCGGTGCTCGTCATCGCCCAGCGGCTGCCGAAGCAGGACGGCTCCGGCGCAGGCGCCCCTCAGGAGGCCACGGCAGCGGCGCTCGCGGCGGCTCCCTCACCGGACAGCCCGGAGTCCATCGCCCGCGACATGCGGGTCGAGCCGCTGGAGCTGGAGCTGGCCTACGACCTGATCGACCTGGTCGACGCGAGCACCGGCGGTGACCTGCTGGACCGGGTGCGCGCCCTGCGGCGCAAGCTCGCCCTGGAGCTCGGCATCGTGATCCCGCTGGTGCGGACCCGCGACAACCTCGACCTGCCGCCGCGCACCTACGCGATCCGCCTGCACGGCGTCGAGGTCGCCCGCGGCGAGGCGCCGGCGGGGATGCTGCTCGCGATCGGCGACGACCTCGGCTCGCTGCCGGGCACGGTCACCCGAGAGCCCGTCTTCGGGCTGGACGCCAAGTGGGTGCCGGTCGAGATGCGCCGGCACGTCGGGCTCACCGGCGCGACGGTGGTGGACCGGTCCTCGGTGGTGACCACCCACCTGGCCGAGGTCGTGCGCACCCACGCCTCCCAGCTCCTCGGCCGCGAGGACGTCAAGACGCTCATCGACATGACCAAGGCCACGCACCCGGTCGTCGTCGAGGAGCTCACCCCGACGCCGCTCACGCTGGGTGAGATCCAGCGCTGCCTGCAGTCGCTGCTGGCCGAACGGGTCTGCATCCGCGACCTGGTGCGGATCTTCGAGGCCATGTCGGCCCGCGCGCGCACCAGCGTCGACCCCGACGGCCTGGTCGAGGCGGCCCGCGGAGCGCTCGGCCCGGCGATCTCGGCCGACCACGCCTCTGACGGTCGGCTGCCGGTGCTGACCTTCGACCCGTTGCTGGAGCAGACGCTGCTGGAGGCCCTGCGCAGCGGGGAGTCCGGCAGCTTCCTCATGCTCGACCCGATGTACGCCGAGCGGCTGGCCGTCGAGGCCGCCCGCCTCGCCGAGCAGGCCGAGCAGACCGGTGACCACCCGGTGCTCGTCTGCGCCCAGCCGCTGCGCCTCCCGGTCCGCCGCCTCGTCGAGACGGCCGCTCCGCGTCTGCCGGTCCTGTCCTACGCCGAGCTCGGCGGTCAGCTCAACATCGTCCCTGTTGGAGTCGTGAATGTCGTCCACGCACCTGCGGCTTGAGGGCCCCGACCTGCCGAGCCTGCTCGACCAGGTCCGCGCCGAGTACGGGCCGGGAGCCCGCGTCGTCCACGCCGAGCGGATCCGCCGCGGCGGGGTCGGCGGCTTCTTCGCCCGCGAGCGCTACCACCTCGAGGTCGAGGTGCACGAGGTCGCGGCCGGTGGCCCTGCCCCCGGTCGGGCGGTGCCCGCCGCCCCGACCGCCCGCACGGTGATGGACCTCGTCGAGCAGCTGAACCGGGAGGAGCACGTCGCCCACCAGCGGCACCCCGGCCCGCCCGGAGTGCCCGCAAGCGGCAGCGGCCCCGCTGCCTGGGCGGGCGGGGCCGGCTCCCAGCCGGCCCCGGCGCCGTTCGCCGCCCTCACGTCCACCGCTGCAGGTGGTACGGCGCCGATGTCGACCGAGTCCGCGTCGTTCGCCGAGGTGTTGTCGCGACTGCAGCACTCCGTCGCGGAGGCCCCGGCACCGGTTGCCATGCCGGTTGCCATGCCGGTTGCCGCGTCGGTCTCCTCACCGCAGGCCGCGCCCGTGGCGCCGGGGGAGGAGCCGCCGACGTTCGTCCGCCTCGGCGCGGACCCGTGGCCGGCGCCGTGCACCGGTCGGCGCTCCCGAGACGCTGCAGCAGCCCGTGGGCTCCCAGCGACCGCTGGTTCCTGAGCGGTCGTTCGTCCCTGAGCAGTCGATCGTTCCCGAGCAACCGATGGTTCGTGAGCAACCCGTGGCACCGCTGCAGTCGCGAGCCGCTCAGCATCACGTCGCCCCGGCGGACCGCCGCCCGGGACCGCCTGCGCAGCCGCGCGCCACCGGCCGCAGCGCGCTGCACCTCGACGAGAGCGCCGCGCTGGTGGCACGGGCGGTGCGGCTCGGCGTGCCGGCACAGGTCCTCGAGGACGCCTCCGATGCCCCCACCGTCTACCGGCGGCTCCTGTCCTGGGTGGAGTCCCGACCGCCCGCACCGCTGATGGCACCGGCGCCGGGCCAGGTGATCGCCGTGGTGGGTGAGCTGTCCGCGGCGATGCGGGTGGCGCGGACGCTGTCCTTCGAGCTGGGGGTGGACCCCTCCGGCATCCACCTCGCCGTACCGGCCACCTCCAGCGGCCACGACGTACCGGTCGGGCAGCTGCTGTCCGACCCGGCCGACATCGCCGTACGGCGGCACCGCTGGCGGCAGTCCACCGGCAGCACGATCGTGGTGGTGGAGGCGGCCCTGCCCCCGGCCGCCCGGGCCTGGGTCGGCTCCGTCGTGTCGGCCCTCGCGCCGACGTTCACGTGGGCGGTCGCCCAGGCCTCGACCAAGGTGGCCGACGTCGTCTCCTGGGCCGAGCTGATCGGCGAGGTCGACGCGGTGGCGCTCGAGAACGTGCCCGCGACGGGTGACCCCGCCGCGTCACTGGCCGGCCCGCTGCCGATCGGGCTGCTGGACGGGCGGCGCGCGAGCGTGTCCCGGTGGATGGCCATGCTGACGATGGAGGGAGGCCGACGATGAGCGAGCAGACCATGTCCCGGCCGGCGGCGGCCGTCCGCCAGCCGGCACAGGCCCAGCGGACGTCCCGGCGGCGGTGGGGACGTCCCGGTGACTGGGGCGGCGGCGACGGAGGCAGCGGGCACGGCGGGGCGCACACCTCGGACGCCCCCGCGGCCCGTCCTCTCGATCGCCCTGGTGATGTTCGTGCCGGCGGTGGTGCTGGTCCTCGACGGGAACCTGTCGGTGCAGACGGCGCTGGTCCGCTTCGTGGCGGCGTTGCTGGTGAGCTGGGCGGCGGCCCGGCTGGTCTGGGCGACCGTGCGGTCGGCCGCCTCGGCGGCCGAGCCGGGACCGGATGACGTCGCCGGAGCGCACGGCGCCGGGAGCGGACGGCTCCGTAACGGACCGGGTCGGAACGGACGGCTCCGGAACGGGCCGGCCGACGCCCGGGAATGCCTTGACAGGACGCGACGTTCCCCCGATAGTTGAATTCGAAATTATCGAGGGAGATGCGCATGCCAGCCATGACCGTCAAGGACCTGACCGTGCTGCCCCGGGTCGCCGCCCCTGCAGCCGGCGCCGCGCAGCGCCCGGTGGTCTCCGTCACCAGCGCCCCGTCCTCCTTCGAGGGCGAAGGCTTCCCGGTGAAGCGGGCCTTTGCCGGGATCGACCTGAAGCTGCTGGACCCGTTCATCCACATGGACGAGATGGGCGCGGTGGAGTACGCGCCCGGTGAGCCCAAGGGCACCCCCTGGCACCCGCACCGCGGCTTCGAGACGGTGACCTACATCATCGACGGGATCTTCGACCACCACGACTCCTTCGGTGGCGGCGGCACCATCACCAACGGGGACACCCAGTGGATGACCGCCGGAAGCGGAATCCTGCACATCGAGGCTCCGCCGGAGCACCTGGTCGTCTCCGGCGGCCTGTTCCACGGGTTCCAGCTGTGGGTCAACCTGCCCAGCGCCGACAAGCTGATCGCCCCGCGCTACCAGGACCTGCGCTCGGGTGAGGTGGCACTGCTGACCTCGGCCGACGGTGGCTCGCTGCTGCGGGTGATCGCCGGCGACGTGGCCGGACACGCCGGGCCCGGCTCCACCCACACGCCGATGACCATGGTGCACGCGACGATCCACCCCGGTGCCGAGCTCGAGCTGCCGTGGCGGCAGGACTTCAACGCCCTCGCGTACGTGATGGGCGGTAACGGGTTCGTCGGCCCGGACCAGACGCCGATCGGCACCGGTCAGCTGGCCGTGCTCGGTCGCGGGGACGCCCTGCGGCTGTCGGCCGCGCAGAGCCAGGAGGCCCGTCACGCCGCGGGTCTGGAGGTCATCCTGCTCGGCGGCCTGCCGATCCGCGAGCCGATCGCCTGGGCCGGTCCGTTCGTGATGAACACCCGCTCGGAGCTGGTCCAGGCCTTCGAGGACCACAACGCGGGCCGGCTGGGCCAGCCCGTGCCGCACGGCGACGTGGGTGGCATGGCCTGACGTACGAAGAGCCTGCCGTCGGTGCGAGGGTGCAACGGCGGCAGGCTCTTTCCCGCGGCCACGAGTCCTGCCGGGGCCGCCTGTGAACGCGCGTGTGCCGGCGGACCTTCAGCTCCGGCGTGGTCCGGCGACTCAGCCCAGGGCTGCGACGGTCGCGGTCAGGGACGCGAGCACCAGAGCGATCGGCGTCATCACCACGCGCTCGGATCGGCTCCGTGAGCCCAGGTTGCCGGCCGCACCGAGCAGGAAGAAGCCCGCAATGACCCACGTCGCCATGCGTACGACGCCATGACCGCCGCCGAGCAGCCCGGCGCGAGCGAGCACCACCCAGCCCATGACGACGTAGACCGCGATGGCGGACACGCTGCCGACCCGCAGCCGCGCAGGGAGGACCTCGTGCTGGCCGCCCCAGGCGAACCGCCCGAGCGGGAAGCGGCAGACCAGGAGCACCTGGAACACGGCAAGCGCCCCCAGGAGCACGCACACGGCGATGGCGGCGGCAGCGGTCATGCCCGGTGAGCGTAGGGGGCGCGGCCCCTGTGCGCAGACCGTCCCCGAGAAGGGCCCGTCCGTGGCGCTCGCGTCGGTCAGAATCGCGGTCATGACGCGAGACCTGAGCTACGCCCCGGTGGGCGCGACACGCGTCGAGGAAGCGGTCTGGGAGGACGGCCCAGCTGGGTATCGGCGCTTCGAGCGGACCACCCGCATCGGGCACGGGGACGAGCAGTGGCAGGTCGCTGCATCGGCCGTGCTCCGATGGGCCGTCAAGACCCGCAGCGGCTTCACCGTGGCGGGACCCGGTGATGAGCTCCGGGTCCGCGAGGGGCAGGACTACACGCTGGTTGCCTCGCTGGGGCCGCTGGGACTGCGAGAGCCGGTCCGTGTCGTCGCCGTGGTGGACGAACCTGATCGGTGCGGGTTCGCCTACGGCACTCGGCACGGGCACCCCGTCCGCGGTGAGGAGGCGTTCGTCGTCCACCGCTCCCTGGATGGCGCCGTGTGGCTGACGCTGCGGTCCGTGACGGCTCCGGCCGGCGGCTTCTGGCGGCTGGCGTTCCCAGCGGCCCTGGTCGCCCAGCGCTGGTACCGCCGCCGCTACACGCGCGCCCTGCTGCGCGATGCGTGACGCGTCTTCATCGCGGTCAGAGGCGGGCCGGTGTCAGTGCCTCGAGACGGGATGCTCCCGAGAGCTCAGACGTCCTCGGCCTTGGTCGTCGACGGGTCCCACGTCAGCTGCCGGCGCTCGCCCCACCCGCGGTCGCGGACCGCGCGCTTGGCCTCCCGCTTCGTCGTACCGACCAGGCGGTCGAGGTAGAGCAGCCCGTCCAGGTGGTCGGTCTCGTGCTGCAGGCACCGGGCGAACAGGCCGGTGCCTTCCAGCTCCACCGCGGCGCCGTCCAGGTCCGTGCCGGTGACGCGGGCCCAGTCCGGGCGGCCGGTGGGGAACTGCTCGCCCGGCACGGACAGGCAGCCCTCGTCGTCGTCATCGCCCGGGCGGCCGGTCGGCCTCGGCCCCACCTCGAGCCGCGGGTTGAGCACGCAGCCGCGGTGCACCACGCCCTCGTCGTCCGGGCAGTCGTAGACGAACAGCCGCAACGGCACCCCGACCTGGTTGGCGGCCAGACCCACACCGTCGGCTGCGGCCATGGTGTCGAACATGTCCTGCACCAGGTCGCGGACCTCCGCCGTCACCTCGCCGACCGGCTTGGTCGGCTGGTGCAGCACGCGGTGCCCCACGATCGTGATGTCCCGAACGACCACTGCCATCCCTCTTCCTCGACCCGTCCCGCCGCTGCGAAGGGTCAACCCTATCCACGGCGGAAGGCCACGCCCGGCGCTGGTATCCCCTAGGTTCAGGTCATGTTGGTCAGCGTTCCCGCCGAGACGAGACCGGGCGAGCGCCGGGTCGCCCTGACGCCCGAGGCGGCGGCCCTCCTGGTGGGTCAGGGCCACGACGTGTGCGTCGAGTCCGGCGCGGGGCAGGGCCTGCTCGCCCGCGACGACGACTACCGGGCCGTGGGTGCCGACGTGCGCATCGGGTGACGTGCTGGGTGGCGCCGATCTCGTCCTGCACGTCCGCCCGCTCCTTCCCGGCCAGGTCGCCCGGCTGCGGGCGGGTGCGGTCACCGTCGGGTTCGTCACCGGACCGGGCGAGCTGGACGGCATACGCGCCCTGCAGGCGGCCGGGGTCACGGCGCTGGCGATGGAGCTGGTGCCGCGCATCTCCCGGGCGCAGTCGATGGACGCCCTGACCTCCCAGGCCCTGGTGGCCGGCTACCGCTGCGCGCTGGAGGCGGCGATGCGCCTGCCCCGGTTCTTCCCGCTGTTCATGACCGCGGCCGGCACGGTGCCGCCCGCCCGGGTGCTGGTGCTCGGGGCGGGGGTGGCCGGCCTGCAGGCGATCGCGACCGCGCGCCGGCTCGGCGCCGTCGTCGCGGCGTACGACGTGCGTCCCTCCTCCGCCGACGAGGTCCGCTCCATGGGCGCCACGTTCCTCGAGCTGGGCCTGGACGCGGTCGAGGGCGTCGGCGGCTACGCCCGTGAGCTGTCGCAGGACCGCGCGGTCCGCCAGCAGGAGGCGCTCGCACCGCACCTCGCCCGGTCGGACGTCCTGATCACCACCGCCGCGGTCCCCGGGCGGCCGGCTCCGCTGCTGGTGACCCGCGCCATGCTCGCCGGTATGCCGAGGGGCTCGGTCGCGGTGGACCTCGCCGCCGAGAGCGGCGGCAACATCGAGGGCGCGCTGCCCGGGGAGGAGACCACCGTCGACGGCGTGCGGCTGTACGGCATGGCCGACGCCGCCTCCGCGATGCCGGTCGACGCCTCCCGGCTCTACGCCAAGAACGTCACGAACCTGCTCGCGCTCGCCCTCACTCCCGAGGGCTTCGTCCTCGACCTGGAGGACGCGGTCCTCGACGGCGCGTGCATCGTCCATGACGGCGTGGTCCGGCACGCCCCCACCGCAGCGCTCCTGGAGGCGTGATGGACGGCATCGCCCTGCTGACGATCTTCGTCCTCGCGGTCTTCGTCGGCTTCGAGGTGGTCTCCAAGGTCTCCACCACGTTGCACACCCCGCTTGATGAGCGGCGCCAACGCGATCCACGGCGTGATCCTGGTCGGGTCGATCATCGTCACGGGCCAGACCGACTCCACCGTGGGGCTGGTGCTGGGCCTGCTGTCGGTGGTGCTCGCCACGGTCAACATGGTCGGCGGTTTCGTGGTGACCGACCGGATGCTGCAGATGTTCAGGGGCCGTGGGCAGCGACCGGTCGCCGGCACCGGCCCGTCGTCCGGCCCGGGTTCCGGTCCGGCGCCCGGCGAGGAGGGCGCGCGATGAACCTGCTGTCCCCGACGTGGACCGCGATCGGCTACCTCGTCGCCGCCGTCTGCTTCATCCTCGCGCTCAAGGGCCTGTCCTCGCCCGGCTCCGCCCGGCGCGGCAACCAGATCGGCGCCGGCGGGGCGGTCCTGGCCGTGCTGGTCACCTTCTTCTCCGGCGACCTGAGGCACATCCCCCTGATCGTCGCGGCGATCGTCGTCGGCACCGCGCTCGGCGTGCCGGCGGCGCGGCGTGTGGCCATGACCCAGATGCCGCAGCTGGTGGCGCTCTTCAACGGGGTGGGTGGAGCCGCAGCGGCCCTGGTCGCCGGGCTCGAGCTGTCCGGGACGCACGGGCTGGCCGGTGGCGTGAGCACCGGGTCCGCGTCCGTGGCCGCGGCCGCCGGCGCGTTCACCGTGCTCGTGGGCGCGGTCTCCTTCTCCGGGTCCTGCGTCACGTTCGCCAAGCTGCAGGAGCTGATGACCACCCGCCCCGTGACGTTTCCCGGCGGTCCCTACCTCTTCGGCGGCAGCCTTGCCGCGGGCGTGGCCCTCGCCGTCGCGGTCGTCGTCGACGCGCAGGACGCCGCCGTCTCGCCCCTGCTGCTGCTCGCGCTCGCGGTGGTCGCGCTGCTGGTCGGGGTGCTGTTCGTGCTGCCCGTCGGCGGCGCGGACGTGCCGATCGTCATCTCGCTGCTCAACGCGTTCACCGGCCTGACGGTCGCCGCCAGCGGCTACGTCCTGGACAACGTGCTGCTCCTCGTGGCCGGCACGCTCGTCGGCGCCAGCGGCACGATCCTGACCCGCCTGATGGCGGCCGCGATGGGCCGCTCGCTGACCTCGACGCTGTTCGGCGCCTTCCGTGCGGGCACGGCGGTCACGGCCGGCCCGGGGGAGGAGCGGCCCGTGCGCTCCGGCTCGCCCGAGGACGTCGCCATCCTGCTCGGCTACGCGCGCAAGGTCGTCATCGTGCCCGGCTACGGGCTCGCGGTCGCGCAGGCCCAGCACACCATCCGCGAGCTGGCCGACCTGCTCGAGGCGCGCGGCATCGAGGTGCTCTACGGCATCCACCCCGTGGCCGGCCGGATGCCGGGGCACATGAACGTCCTGCTGGCCGAGGCCAACGTGCCGTACGAGGCGCTCAAGGAGATGGAGGAGGTCAACCCCGCGTTTCCCACCACGGACGTGGCGCTGGTCGTCGGCGCCAACGACGTGGTCAACCCCGCGGCGAAGACGACGCCCGGCGCGCCGATCTACGGCATGCCGATCCTCGAGGTCGGCCAGGCCCAGCAGGTGGTCTTCCTCAAGCGCTCGATGCGCCCGGGCTTCGCCGGCATCGAGAACGAGCTGCTGTACGACCCCCGCACGATGCTGCTGTTCGGGGACGCCAAGGAGTCGCTCACCAAGGTGGTCAACAGCGTCAAGTCGCTCTGAGGCGGACCGCTGTGCGGCTGGGAACGACGACGCCCCGCCGCCCGGGACGGGCAGCGGGGCGTCGTACGCGCGGTGCTGGGTCAGCCCTGGGTCGTCTGATCCGCGGCGGCGCGGTCGGACTCCCTGCCGTGGACGGCCAGGCGGCTGCGGTGCCGGCTGTAGCCGAAGTAGACGATGAAGCCCAGCACCATCCAGATCACGAAGCGGATCCAGGTCTCCAGGCTGAGGTTCAGCATCAGGTAGACCGACACGACTGCGGCGGTGATCGGCAGCACCGGCGAGAACGGCACCTTGAAGGACCGCTTCAGGTCGGGCCGGCGCTTGCGCAGGATCGGCACCGCGATCGACGACCAGGGTGAAGGCGGCCAGCGTGCCGATGTTGACCATCTCCTCCAGCGCGCCGATCGGCGTCAGGGAGGCGACCAGGGCGACCAGGGCCCCGATGATCAGCGTGATCCGCATGGGGGTGCCGGTGCGCGGGTTGGTGCGGGCCAGGCTCCTCGGCAGCAGCCAGTCGCGGGCCATGGCGAACACGACGCGGGTCGCGCCGATCATCAGTGTCATCACGACGGTCATCAGTCCGGCGACCGCGCCGGCGGAGATCAACGTGGCGTAGCCGCCCTTGCCGACCGAGGTGAAGGCCGAGGCCAGCGCCGCCTTGGGGTCGATCTGGGCGTAGGGCACCATGCCGGTGATGACGAGCGACACGGCGATGTAGAGGATCGTGCAGATCACCAGCGAGGCGATGATGCCGCGGGGCAGGTCGCGCTGCGGGTTGCGGGCCTCCTCGGCGGTGGTCGCGACGACGTCGAAGCCGATGTAGGCGAAGAAGACGATCGAGGCGCCGGCGATGATGCCGCTGATGCCGAAGGCAGCCGGCTGCATGCCGAAGATCAGCTGGATCAGCGGGGCGCGCAGGCCGCTCGCCGTCGCTGCGCCGGGGTTCGACGGCGGGACGAACGGGCTGTAGTTGGCGGAGTTGACGAAGCCGATACCGGCCACGATCACGAACAGCACGATGAACAGCTTGACGCCGACGAGCACGAGGTTGACCCGCATCGACTCCTTGATGCCGACGGCGATCAGTGTGGTGAGCACCGCGATCAGCAGGAAGGCCAGCAGGTCGAAGCTGTCACCGGACCCGAGGCCCGAGGGCCACCCGATGCCGACCTGCTTGAGGAACAGCTCGGCGTACTGGCTCCAGCCCTGGGCGACCACGCTCGCGCCCAGCATCAGCTCGAGCAGCAGGTCCCAGCCGATGATCCAGGCGACGAGCTCGCCGAGCGTGGCGTAGGAGAACGTGTACGCCGAGCCGGAGACCGGGACCGTCGAGGCGAACTCCGCGTAGCAGAGGGCGGCCAGGGCGCAGCAGAAGGCGGCGATGAGGAACGAGATGACGATCGAGGGGCCGGCGTACTCCTTGGCGGCCCGCCCGGTCAGGGTGAAGATACCGGCGCCGATGATGACGCCGATGCCGAAGACCGTCAGGTCGAGGGCGCTGAGGCGCTTCTTGAGCTGGTACTCCGCCTCATCGGTCTCGGCGATCGACTCCTCGATCGTCTTGGTCCGAAAGATGCTCATGGGTTCTCTTCCTTGATCAGCGGACGGCAGGGACGGGGTGTGCTGCAGGTCACCCTGCCCTACTAGAGCGTGAACCGGGGCCGCTGGCAACCCGGGTCACGCGCGGCGCGATCAGGGATCGGTGGGCGGCCGCAGAAGGGGGATCGGGCCGGTGTCGGCGTCCCGGCTGCTGCGGGGCCGCAGGTCGGGGCTCTGGTAGAGGGACCGGCCGCCATCGCCGCCCTGCTCGTCGTCGCCGGGCTCGTCCGGTCGCCGGGCTGACCGGGCTCCACCGGGCGGATCCGGATGCCGGTCGACCAGTCGCCGGGGCTGCCGGGCGCGGGCGGGACCGGCGGGCGCCCCGGCCCTGCGAAACCGCTGCCCGAACCGCCGGCAGGACCGGTGCCCGGACCGCCGGCGTCTCCCGCATCCGGGCGTCGTCGTCGTCCCCGTCACCCAGGTCGACCCGGTCGCGGTCGTCGACGCCGAAGATCTCGGCGCAGATGGCGCGGTAGGTGTGGTCGGGCTGGGGCACCCACCTGACGTGGTGCAGTGCCTGGTCCTGCCCGGCGCTCTCCATCACGAACGTGCCGAAGCCGGCGACGCGCCCCATCAGCGAGCGGTTGTAGGACATGTCGGTCACCTTGGACAGCGGCATCATCGCGACCTTGTGGGTCACCATGCCGTAGGTGAGGATCAGCCGCTTGTCGGTGGCGACGAACCAGTCGTGGCGCCACTCCAGCAGCCTCCAGGCGGCCCGGACCACGACCAGGATCCAGATCCACCACAGCACGTCGCCCGCGTGGCCGACCGACGCCGGGAGAAGCGAGTCCAGCCAGAGGGCGAGGACGAGGCCGAGGACGCCGGAGGCCACCGGTTCGGCGACCTTGGCCCAGTGCTGGTGCACCGCAGTGACGACGTGCTCGCCGTCGAGCAGGTAGCGCCGCAGCACCCGGTGGCTGGGCGATCGCGTCAGCCGGCGCCATCGGGAAGCATCACTTGCGGTTGAGCAGGGCGTCGAAGAAGTCGCCGATGCGGGTGACCGCCTGCACGACGATGTCCCACGTGGTGTGGACGATGTCGGCGGCCTGGGTCGGGGAGGTGATGACCGCATAGACCGCGAAGGCGAGAAGGACCCACAGCAGGATCTTCTTCACGCGCGGCATGGGGATCTCCTCAAGGGGTGTGGCAGGCCGTCGGGGTCGGCGACCCGGTAGATGCTCCCAAGTCACCCCGATCCTGCCAAATCAACCCCCGGCCTCGCCGCAGGCGCGCCGCGCGCCGCGGTGCGGGCGGTGCTCAGACGACGCCGTACAGGCGGTCGCCCGCGTCGCCGAGCCCAGGGACGATGTAGCCGTTCTCGTCCAGCTTCTCGTCGAGCGCGCCGGTGACCACGGTGACCGGCACGTCCAGGTCGGCGATGGCGGCCTCCAGGCGCTCGATGCCCTCGGGGGCGCACAGCAGGCAGATGGCGGTGATGTCGTCGGCACCGAGGTCGACCAGGTAGCGGATCGCCGCAGCGAGCGTGCCGCCGGTGGCCAGCATCGGGTCCAGCAGGTAGCACTGGCGCCCGGACAGGTCGTCCGGCAGCCGGTTGGCGTAGGTCGTCGCCTGCAGCGTCTCCTCGTTGCGGACCAGGCCGAGGAACCCGACCTCGGCCGTCGGGCAGCAGTCGCACCATGCCGTCGAGCATCCCCAGGCCGGCGCGCAGGATCGGCACCACCAGCGGCTTGGGGCTGGCCAGCTTGATGCCGCGGGTGGGCGCCACGGGCGTCTGGATGTCGAACGGCTCGACCCGGACCTCGCGCGTCGCCTCGTACGCCAGCAGCGTCACCAGCTCGTCGGCCAGCCGGCGGAAGGTGGGGGAGTCGGTGTTCTTGTCGCGCAGGGCCGTGAGCTTGTGGGCGATGAGCGGATGGTCGGCAACGTGGACGCGCATACGCGAAACTTATCGTGTGACCCCGGCCCGCGGACCTGCAGTCGACCCCCGGTACGCCGCGTGGATGGGGCAGGCGCTCGCCGTCGCCTCCGGGGCGCTCGCCTCGGGCGACGTGCCGGTCGGCGCGGTGGTGGTCGGCCCGGACGGTGCGGTCCTCGGGGTCGGGCA
Organism: uncultured Actinomycetota bacterium; assembly: GCA_963724015.1. GTDB lineage: Bacteria > Actinomycetota > Actinomycetes > Actinomycetales > Dermatophilaceae > CAVRTM01. The sequence goes on along the minus strand of CAVRTM010000012.1, from coordinate 326,174 downwards.
CAACGTGCGGGAGGCGCTCGGCGACCCGACGGCGCACGCCGAGGTGGTGGCGATCCGCGCCGCCGCCGCGCAGGTCGGCAGCTGGCGGCTGGAGGGCTGCACCCTCGTGGTGACCCTCGAGCCGTGCGCCATGTGCGCCGGCGCGCTGGTGCTGGCCCGGGTCGCCCGCGTCGTGCTCGGCGCCTGGGACCCCAAGGCGGGTGCGTGCGGCTCGGTGTGGGACCTCGTGCGGGACCGTCGGGCGACCCACCGCGCGGAGGTGGTCGGCGGGGTCCGCGAGCAGGAGTGCTCCCGGCTGCTGCTGGACTTCTTCGCGGGGCAGCGGTCCTGACCGGGGGAGCGCTCACGGACCGATTTCTGTCTCCCCGCCCCCTCTAGTAGCCTCTGCGGCGGTGGCGTGTCCGAGCGGCCTAAGGAGCACGCCTCGAAAGCGTGTGTGGGGGTAACTCCACCGTGGGTTCAAATCCCACCGCCACCGCCAGGGGCTACGGAGCAAGATCCGTGGCTTGAGACGAATGTCCCAGCGACGCCGTCACGTGGCCCGATATCGGGTTCGCGGGGCGGCGTTGTTGCTTACCGAGTCGCGGATCGCGTCCCGGACCGATCTCAGCGGCTTGCCACCGCGTGTGTGGGCGTTGACATGGCGAGGACCTGCTCGAATGGGGGTAGGCCAGTTCGGGCGGGTCCTGCGAGTGAGGGTGACCCGGGTGGGGCAGCTGGCTTCTTCGGTGTCGGGGTTCCGACTGGTCGTAGTCGGGGTCCCCGCGCGTGCCTTGGGTGCCGGGCGGCAGGTGGCTGGTGGCGTGCTCGTTCGTGCGGCGGCGCGCCAGCTGCCAATCTCCGTCTCGCGGAACGGTCGCTCCGACTGGCTCTTAAGTCCTGTCCGTCAAGGCCCGGGGGTGGCAAGACCAGGGAGCGCCTGTCAGGGGCGTAGAACCTCGGACTCTTCGTCAATTGCTGCGGCAGGCAGGGGGCCGCGGGTGGTGTCGAACGACGCCCCGTAGAGGACCTGGTGATATCTCGCGCCGGGCCGGGGTGGTCTCGACGCCACGGCCCACACGGTGTACAGGCGGCCGCGGGTCAATGCTGAGCCGATGTAGTCGCCGGGGAAGATCCCCTGTGCGAACGCGGCGTAGGCGTAGTTGATCTGAGGGCCGACCGCAGTCGGTGCGAGGAAGCGTTTTCCGCCGTCCCGGGAGGTGGCCGCGAACTGGCGTCCGAACCTGCCGCTGCTGGTGTCGGCGTTGGTCAGGCCGTACGACACGGACACTGTCCCGGCGTAGGAGGACACATCGACGTTGACCCCGAGCAGACTCCGCGTGGGCCGGTTGACCACAACGGGGGACGACCAGGTCTTGCCGTCCGTCGACCTGGAGAGCTTCACTCTCGCTGCGTTCTCGGAGTTCCACGCGGCATACAGGGTGCCCGTGACGGGATCGGCGGTAGCGGAGGGAAGGCAGCAGCGGAATCCGGGGGGTCCGTTGCCCAGGTCTCGGGTGATTGTGCCGCCGCGGTGCCACGTCGCGCCGCCGTCGGTGGACGTTGCCGTGGTCAGGACGGGGTATGCGGTGCTCGCGCCGGGCTTCGGGGACACTTTCCGCGGCGGCGGACCGGCCCGGTTGGCTCCGGCGCGGGCGGCGGCGGCCTCTGGTCCCTCGGCGGACCCGTCGGGGCCGTAGTCCAGGTAGGCGTCGACGATCGTCCCGCCGGGTCGGAGCATCGGTTGCGAGTTCTGCGTGTTGCCGTGCGGGGCACTGACGTTGACGGGGTCGCTCCAGGTGGTGCCGCCGTCGTCGGACCAGACCAGCGCCTGAGGCGACCCGTCCGCGTTGCCGAACATGTCGGTCAGGAACGGTGTCCAGAACTGGTAGAGCCGACCACGGTGCGGGCTGTTGGGGCTGGTGTCGACGACCAACCAGTTCTTGTCGTCCGAGACGTCGCACGAGGCACTGCGGTGCGCGACCACCGGCTTGGCGAACGTCCTGCCCCCGTCGACGCTCTTGGACACGACCACCCCGCTGTTACAGCCGGTGTCGAAGACCAGCGTGGAGACGTACGCCGCCCCGTCCGGTCCGTACGCGACCACCGGGTCGCTCGCCCGCGCCCACGCGGCCTCACCGCCCGTCGTCACCGTCACCCCAGGCAGCGGAGCGTGATGCCAGGTCGCGCCGCCGTCCCTTGTCCACGCGTGCTCGATGCCGACCGCGCCACCGTCCGGGTACCGGCCGTCGTGGGCGACCGCGACCGCCAAAGCAGGGTTGACCGGCGAGACGGCGATGTCCGGTTCGACCAAGGTGTCCGGCTCGGATCCGGGCAATACCGGGACGTCCTGCCGGCCGATCTGGCCCACGTGCAGAACAGAGGGTGGTCCCGGCTGCAGTGCCATGGCCGGGCCAGCCGCCACAGCAACTGCGGCCGCGAGCCCACCGATGACCCCCACTCCCACTCCCCGGCGCCACCGCCCCGCGCTGCTCCCTACCCTGACTGACAGCCACGACTGCGGCGCGCGTCGTGGCCCAGCGCTGCCACCGGCACCGCTCATCCCCGCACTCATGGTCCCCTCCAGCCGTTTCCCTCCTGGTCCATGGCCTCTCATGTTGGCAGCACTTGCTCTGAGCCGCTAGCCCCGAGATTCCATAGGCCGGCTGGTTGAGGAGGTTGTGGCGTGATCTGACAAATGCCCCTGTCTGGAAGATAAGGCGTTGCGACGCATTCATCTAAACCAGCAACGCCGACGGCGCATTGCGCGAGGGCGCCGATGTCGTCGACATGACCGAGGTATTGCGCTTCCACGGGCACCTCACCGGGTGGCCCAAGCGGATGCGAGTCATCGAGCGACGGGAGCGACCGCACCCCGGCGCGCAACTTCGGTTCGACGATGTCGACGGCTACCGGCAGACCGCGTTCGCCACCACGCTGCTCGCGGGCAGCTGGCCGACCTGGAGCTACGCCACCGCCGCCGAGCCCGGTGCGAGGACCGGATCCGGATCGCCAAAGACACCGGGCTGAATAACCTGCCCCTGCAGGGATTCCACCAGAACCGGATCTGGTGCGCCCTGGTCATGCTCGCGCTCGAGCTGACCACTTGGACTCGACTGCTGGCGTTGCCGGGCCGCTAGGACCCACCTGAGACCGGGGACCTCGAACACGACCCACCGGTGTGAAGGACCAACGGCCACGGAAGCCGGCGCCCACCGCACGCAAACAACGCGGCCACCGTCCCACCCACCAGGCGGAATTCACTCGTTGAGCGACCCAAGACGGCCCGCCCCACCTCACCCGGACAGCCGGTGAAAGATCCGGGCTTGGCTAAGATCGGCTCTGACGGGCAGGGCCTTGGTCCCGAGCGCACCCAGCGCATGGTCGACCTCGGTGCCGACCCCGGCCAACCGCGCTCCTGTAGCGCGCACGGCGCAGTCCGGGGCCGGAGCTCGTCCGCGACCGGACCGCCCGATCAAGCGCTGGGCGGTGACAGTGTGCAGCCCGTCAGCGGTGGGGTGCAGGGAAGCCGCTTCTTGAGCGAGGGGAGAGCGCCGTTCAGGGCTGCCGTTTCCGCAAGTCGAAGGCTTTCGTCTTGAGCCCGCCATCCAGCCAGCCACTCGGGGCCTTGGACAGGTCTGGCGATGGTGAAGACCGAGGCGTACCGGGCAGCTGCACGGCACCCGATGCGACAGGCCGGGTTGCGAGGCGCGTCATGGACAGGGATGGCCCCGTCTGGTGGCAGCGTGCGGCCGACGGGTGAGGTGGCTGCTAGCGCGTGGCCGGTCGCTGCGGGATGCTCGGCACGTGGCACTGAACCTGTCGGATCGGGTCCTCCCGGCGCGTCAGCGCCGGACCCTGGATGAGTTGACCGGGGACCTCGACCTGGGATCGGGAGACGCCCCGTCCAAGAGGTCGGCGTTCTGGACGATGCTGGTGCTGTCGGCGGTGATCGCGACCGCGGGTGTGTTGTCCGACTCCACTGCCACGGTGATCGGCGCCATGATCATCGCGCCGCTGTCGACCCCGATCATGGGAGTCGCTCTGGGGATCGTGCGACGCAGCGGCACGGTGACGTGGCGGGCGGCTGCGTTCACCCTGTCCGGCGCCACCGTCGTGGTCGTGACCGGGATCCTCTTCTCGTTGGTCATCCCCGGCGGAGTGGACCTGCTCAACGACAGCCAGATCGCCAGCCGCACATCCCCCGCCCTGGTGGACCTGATCTCGGCCGTGGCCACCGGGTTCGCCGGATCGGTCGCGTTCGCCCGCCGCGACGTCGCAGCGGTCCTGCCTGGTGTGGCGATCGCCATCTCACTGGTGCCGCCGCTGGCCGTCGTCGGGGTCTGCCTGGGCCAAGGTGCCGTGGCGCTCGCGATGGGCGCCTTGGTGCTGTTCGTCTCCAACTTCGTCGCCTTGGTGCTGGCCGGCACGTTCGTGTTCACCAGTGCCGGCTACGCGGCGGAGGCCGGCCAGGCCAAACAGCTCTCGCGTCGCCGCGCCACCCTGGCGATCAGCACCCTGCTCGTTGTCGTTCTCGTGCCGATGGCCGCCAACACGGTGGGCACCTATCTCGTCGACCGGTGGACCCAGCGGGTGCACACGACAGCAGAGCAGTGGATTGCACAACAGCCCGGAGCCAACGTCCAAAGCGTCACGGTGGCCTCGAAAACGGTGTACGTCAACGTGCACACCCCAGGGGGACTGCCATCTACCAGCCAGCTCGTGGCCGAGCTCGACGGACAGATCCCGAACGGAATCCCCGTCGTCGTCACCACCACCGTCGGCCAACAGATCGATGCTGGAGTCGTGGGAACCCCGGCTTCGAGCGCGAGCTGACATTGGTGCGTTGGGGTATGCGAGCGTGACTGGCATGTCGTGCCTCCTCGATCATTCGGTGAGCCGGAGCATCTGATGCCGTCCCCCGCACTGCCGATGCCGGGCGAGCAGCTGGCCGCGCGGCTCAGCCGCGCACTCGCCCCCGGCTACGACCTGGTGGAGCTTGCGGTCGCCAGCCCCAGCCTCGTGCGGGACGGCACAACCGGCGAGGGCCTCGCCCTCAGGGTTCACGTTTCTGTGACGCTCCCCGGTTTCCAGGCGCAGCAGTGGCAGGTCACCGTCCCCGTCGACCGGACCGATCTCGACCCATCGGTGAATCCTTCAGCGTTCGTCACGACGTTGCGCGCCAACCTCGAGGAGTGGTGGGCGACGAAGGACCAAGAGTCGACGACGGCGGCCTGGGGACGCCGGCTGGAATGAGGGGCAGGGTCGCTGCGCCCGATCGACGCGTACTCGCCGCCCGCCGCAAAGGTGCTCGATGGGATGTGTGAAGCGAGTCCTCCGATCGGCTGATGGGGCCCGCATTCACCCTTGCACGCCTGAGTGCGCCGGTACAGTCCACGCCGGTGCCCCGGGCCAGCCCACCAGCAGATGCAGCCGCCCACACTGCCGCGTCCCGCAGGCCGACTGCGCTGCGGTCCTCCCACCGAATCACCCGACCATCCACACCGAAGGCACGCTCATGCGCCCCGCCGTCCGCCAGCTGGCCGCCACCTCCCTGGCCGCCGTCACTGCTCTGCTTGCCGGCGCGGTAGTCGCCCGGGCCGCCCCCGCCCCCGCCGCCGTCTCCGCGCCCGCCTCCACGCACGTGAACAGCTGCCCGACGGTCAAGCCGTTGGTGGTGCGCACCGCGCCCGGGGCGGGCAAGACCGTCGCGCTGACCTTCGATGACGGCCCTGGACCTGAGACCCCGAAGGTGCTGGAGATCCTGCGCAGGGAACACGTGCGGGCCACCTTTTTCGAGATCGGCAACCAGGCCGCCATCTGGCCCGGGTACGCCCGCCAGGTCGTGCAGGAAGGCCATCTGCTCGGGAACCACTCCTACGACCACCCTGACTTCGCGGCCATCTCCGGCGCCGCCCAGCGTTCCCAGCTCGACCGTGCCACGACCGAGCTGATCAAGGCGACCGGCACGCGTCCGTGCTGGTTCCGCCCGCCGGGCGGATCGCTCGGCTCACACACCCTGGCCAACGCTGCCGCGCGTCATCTGCGCACCGCGGTGTGGAGCGTGGACACGAACGACTGGGCGGCCGGCAAGACGCTGAACCACGCCGGTCGGGACATGATTCGACGTAACGCCCACGCCGGATCCGCACAGTCCCACCCCGTCCTGCTGATGCATGACGGCGGCCACCAACGGCCCAACATGCTGGCCGAGCTGCCGGGAGTCATCACGTACTACAAGGTCCGCGGCTACCGCTTCGTCGACCTCACCGGACACTCCGGGCTCAAGGCGCTGCCCAGGAACCGGATCGACTACCGCAAGTCCCCCACAGGGAGGGTGACCACCTTTACCACCGGCCGCGGCACCATCACCGCGACCGGCTGGTCGCGGGACCCCGACGCGCCCAAGGCGCCGGTCAGGGTTCGGATGCAGATGGACAACCGCTGGCTGCCGACGGGCACGACGGCGAACAGGAGTTTGTCCTCGGTGCGGGAAACCTCGACGAGCGTTGACTTCTCGTTGACCGTCCGAGCCAGGAAGGGACGCCACACCGTGTGCTACTTCGGTGTGAACACCGGAGCGGGTGCCACCGCGGGCCTCGGCTGCAGTGTGGTGGCCGTCCGCTGACCTGTGCACCGCAGGTCCTCCGTACCGTCAGGCGCCCGCCCCGCTGTGGGCCGGCTCCGGCTGGTCGGCGGTGGGGTCGCGCTGGAAGTCGCGGGGTCGGAAGGAACCGCCGCGCAGCTTGCCCTCGATCTGCTCGAGGCTGTAACCGCCCAGCTCCGGCATGCGGCGCCAGATGAACAGGAAAGCCGCCACGTTGAACGCCGCGTAGACCCACATCGTCGGGCCCACGCCGATCGTGTTGATCATGGTCAGCAGGGTGAGGGTGATGAGCAGGTTCGTGCTCCACAAGGTGACGGCCTGGGCGCTGGTGCCGGCGCCGCGTACGGCCAGGGGGTAGATCTCCGAGCCCGTCAGCCAGCCCATGAGCTGCAGCCCGCCGGCGTTGAAGAACATGAACACGATGAGGCAGGCGATGATGAACGGCGTGCTGTCCCGGCCGCTGTTGCCCGTCACGAAGAGGGTGCCGAGGACCGCCAGGCTGAGCGCCGCGCCGGGGACCATGACCAGCGTCAGCCGCCGCCGGCCCACCCTGTCCACGATGGCCAGACCGACGATCATCATCACGAGGTAGGTCACGCCGAGGCCCACGCTGACCCGCAGCGCCGCCGAGGTGGAGAAACCGTTGTCGGTGAGGATCGTCGGGGCGTAGTAGATGATCATCTCGATGCCGCTGAGCTGGGTGAACACGGCGATGCCGCAGCCCACCACCAGTGCCGGGCGGATCCAGCGCTGGCGCAGGCCAGACCAGCCACGGTGCTGCTCGCCGGTCTGACGCTCCTGCTCCTCGAGTTCGCTGATCTCGTGCAGCTCGGGCTCCACGTCCGCCCCGTCGGGCCGGACCCGGCGCAGTACCGCGCGTGCCCCCTCGAGGTCGTCGTCCTTGACCAGCCACCGGGGGCTCTCCGGCAGGCGCAGCATGAGCAGCAGCATCAGCGCAGCGGGGATCGCGGCCATGCCGACCGACACGCGCCAGGAGACGGCCTCGGTGGCGCCGACGATGGTGGAGATGACGATGCCGACGCCGATGCCGAGCTGGAAGGTCAGCACGAGCTGGCCGCGACGCGCGGCCGGGGCCATCTCGGCCACGTACATCGGGACGGTCTGGGTGGCGCCGCCCACCGCGAAACCGAGCACGATGCGCCCCAGCGACAGGGCGAGCGCACTGGGTGCGACGGAGCAGGCGAGGGCGCCGACGACGAACACGCAGGCGATCAGCACGACCGTGCGCTGCCGCCCACGACGTTCCGACAGGCGGCTGCACGCGAGGGCACCGAGGACCGCACCGAACAGGATGCTGGCCGCGATGACCTGCTCGGTGCCGCTGCCGGTGGAGAAGTCCCGCCGGATCTGCAGCAGGGCGCCGGAGATGATGCCGGTGTCGTAGCCGTACAGCAGCGCGGAGATGGCCGATACGGCTGCGGTCATGAGCAACGGCCCGGTGAACCGGGCCGTCGGCTCAGCCCCCGCGGCGGGGGCCCGCCGGGCCGAGCTGTGTGGGGAAGCGTCGTCTGTCGTCGGCATGCGGGACCTCCTCGGTCGAGGGGCCCTGTACCCACTGGCATGGTCTGGAACCGCGTGGTCCTGGCGGTGCCAGTGGTCGGCTCGCCCCCCACCCTGCTGCGTTTGCGCCACGACACCGGGGGTACCGGGCGAGGCCGAGGCGCGACCCTGACGCCTGTGCTGCAGGTGAGGACCGGAGTGACCATGACCCTGACGTCCAGCTCGCCCACCTTCGGTGCCGCCCCGGCGACCGACGTGGGCGAGGTGATCCGCACCGGCGCCGTGCAGACCCAGGTCCGCCCAGTGGTGCAGAGCGGGTCCGGCCGTGTGGTCGGGTACGACGTGGTCCTGTCGGGCCGCGGCGGTGCGCTGGAGCAGCCGGCCGCCTTCGGGAATGCCGTCCAGGCGTCGCCGGACGCGGGCGAGCTGGGCGCGCTGTGCCGGCGCGCGGCGATGCGGGCCGTGGCGGCGGTCGGTCCCGGTGCCGGCGACCGCACCCGGGTCTTCCTCGACACCCCCGTGGAGGCGCTCGCGACGCTCGCCGAGGAGGAGCCGACCCTGCGCGAGCGGCTGGTCCTGCAGATCGACAGCGCCCGCGTGCTGAGCCATCCGGCCGCCACGCTGCGCGCCGTCGAGCGCGCGCGCCGTGACGGGTGGACGGTCGCCGTACGCGGTGTGGGGGCGTCCGTGGCGTCGCTCGCCGTGCTGCCGCTGCTCGACCCCGAGGTCGTCCGGTTGGACGTCAGCGTCCTGCGGGCGCACGAGCTGCGCCAGATGAGCGAGATCTTCGAGGCGGTGCGCGGCCACTCGGCCCTGACCGGGAGCATCGTCATGGTCGACGGTGTCACGTCCGCGTCGGACGCGAACACGGTCCGCATGCTCGGCGCCACATTGGCCGCGGGGCCGCGCTACCTCGGCCGGGGCGAGCACGCCGAGGAGGTCGCAGCCGTCTCGCAGATGCTGGGTCAGCGCACGCGGCAGCTGCTGGAGGCGCACTCCAGCCCCTTCACCCTCGCCACCGCCCGCCACGCGCCGCGGGTCGCGGACAAGCGCGCCCTCGTCGCCCTCAGCAAGGAGATCGAGCGCGAGGCGCTCGCCGCCGGTGGCGCGGCCATGATCCTGTCCAGCTTCCAGAGCGCGCGTCACCTCGTCCCGAGCACCTTGGAGCGGTATGCCGAGCTCACCCGTGCCGGCTGCTTGGTCGCCATGCTCGGCGCCGGTGTCGACGCGCCGCCGGTCCCGTACGCCAGCAGCGCCACCCTGGATGCCGCGGACCCGCTGCGGCGCGAGTGGACGATCGTCGTCATCACGTCGTCCTGGACCCGGTTGCTGACCGCCCACGACTTCGGCGACGCAGGGGCTGATGCCGACCGGCGGTTCAGCTATGTCCTGACCGACGACCGCGACCTCGCGGTCGAAGCCGGCCGCAGCCTGTTGGCGCGCACGACCGACGCCGCGTCGACGCCGTTCCCCGGGGTGCAGCCATCACGGCAGCGCGACCGTCGCGTCACCTGACTTCTCCGCCGCACTGACTTTGTGCCGACAGGTCGGCGATCTGGGGCCTGAACCGCCCCCGGATCCCGACTCAGCGGCACAAGGAGGAGGTGGAAACCCAGCAGGGAGCCCTGGCCGATGCTCACCGCAGGCGCTGGGCCAGGACCGGGTCAGGCACCTGGTCCCCGTGCAGGAGGGCCGCCAGCGCCTCGATCCCGTCGACCAGGCGCGGGCCCGGCCGGGCGAAGGAGGCGTTGGCGTCCACCGCCCAGACCGGTACGCCGTCCGGCAGCCCCCCGCCCGCGATCAGCTCCTGCGCCAGCCGGATCGAGTCCTCGAGGGCGAAGCCGCACGGCGCCGAGACGACGACGTCGGGGGTGGCGGCCGCGACGTCGGCCCAGGTGGTCGGCGTGGACCGCTCGCCCGCGCGGCCCAGCACGCAGTGACCGCCCGCGAGGTGCACCATGTCGGGCACCCAGTGGCCGGGGGCGAACGGCGGGTCGGTCCACTCCAGCACCACCACCCGCGGCCGTGCCCGTCCGGCCACCCGCGCGGCCACGGCGTCCAGGCGCGCCCGAAGGCCGTCGACCAGGGCCTTGGCCTCGCCCTCGTGGCCGGTCGCTGCGCCGACCTGCAGGACGGAGTCCAGCACCTGCTCCAGGTCGTGCGGGTCGGTGGTGAGCACCTCCGCGCGACAGCCGAGGTGCTCGAGGGCTGCCGTGACCTCCGAGACGTCGACCGCGCACACCGCGCACAGGTCCTGGGTCACCACGAGGTCGGCGTCCAGGTCCGCGAGCGCGCCGCGGTCGAGGTGGTAAAGGTCCTCGCCGGCGGCGATCCGGGCGCGGACCGCCGCGTCGATGGCCGCCGGATCGAGCCCCTCCGAGAGGGCGCTCGTGGACACGATGCGGCGCGCGCGGGCCTCCTGCGGGTGGTCGCACTCGAAGGTCACCCCGACCACGTCGTCGCCGGCTCCCACCGCGAAGAGGATCTCGGTGGCCGACGGCAGCAGCGACACGATGTTCACGCCACGACGCTATATCGGGGATGGTCAGGGCCGGGTGCGCGGCTGTTGACTGCCGGCATGAGCCCGAACCGGCTGGAGGCCTTCAGCGACGGCGTCCTCGCCATCGCCGTGACCCTGCTGGTGCTGGACCTGCGGGTCCCCGAGGAGCCCGGGCGCCCGCTCGGGGAGCTGCTGCTGGCGCAGTGGCCGTCGTACGTCGCCTACGTGGTCAGCTTCACGGTGATCGGCATCATGTGGATCAACCACCACGCGCTGTTCACCCTCGTCGCCGGCGTCGACCGCACCCTGCTGTTCCTCAACCTCGCGCTGCTGCTGGTCATCTCGGTGTTGCCGTTCCCCACCGCCGTGGCGGCCGAGGGCCTGCGCCGCGGTGGCCGGGACGCGCAGGTGGCGGTCTTCACCTACAGCCTGACCATGCTCGCGATCGCGATCGCGTTCACCTCGCTCTGGCGCCACGTCGTCCACACGCCGGGGATCCTGCGCACGCCCATGCCGGCGCCCCGGCAGCGAGCCGCCGTGCTGCGGTTCGGCTTCGGCCTGCTGGCCTATGCCTTCTTGTGCGTGCTGTCCTTCCTCTCGCCCCTGCTCACGCTGGCCGGGCACCTGGCCGTGGCGGTCTACTACGCGTTCGAGCAGCTGCCGGGGCGGTCGGCCGTCGCGGTGGCGCCGCCGGACCAGGCCTGACCGCCGGCACCGGTCAGCAGCCGGAGGCCGGGTGCCCCACGCCCGCCGCGCCGGACAGGACCGGAGGGGGCGGCGGGGACCGCAGGCCCGAGAAGCGCTTGCCGGCCACGAGGTCGATGGTCGCGTCCCGTCGGTGGTCCCTGACCAGCCGGGCCCGGGCCATCCAGACGCGTGCCGTCTGCGCGGCCAGCGCGCCGCGGGCGCCGTACCGGATCTCACCATGACCCTTGAGGTGGCGGTGCTGCGGGTCGTTGCCGACCGTCAGCACGGTGAACCCCTGCGCCCGCAAGGAGGCAGCCAGGCTCCCGGCCAGGCCCTGGCGGCTGGTGGCGTTGTAGACGTTGACCCGGACGGTGTCGGGGGCGGGCAGCGCCTCACCGGAGGAGGAGCGCCCGGGGGAGCAGCTGCCGGCGGTCGGGGCCGGTGCGCCCCGGCCGATACCCGGGACGTTGCCGACGGCGTAGACGAGCATGCCGCCCAGCAGCAGCAGGACCGAGGTCATCGTGAGCGCGGCGCGGCGCCGGCGTCGCCGCCGTCGCCGCAGCACCCCTGCTTCGTGGACGTCGCTCACCGCGCATCTCCCCGTCAGCCCTGACCCCGATCATCCCGCTCGGGACGGGTACGGAAAGGACGTTCAGGCCCTGTGCGCGCTCAGCACTTCCTGCTAGGGGTCGGCGTCGCCGTGGCGGGCACCGGCGACGCCGTGGCCTGGCTGACCGGGACCAGCCCGGTGTAGCCGTTGCCCAGGATCAGGTCCACGGTCCTGCCGCTGCGGTGGTCGTTGACCATCGTGGCGCCGGCCACCTGCAGCGCGACCCGCCGGGCCGCGTTCTCGCCGTCGTCGCCGTAGACGATCTCCCCGCTCACGGACAGGATCTTGGGGTGCGGGTCGTTGCCCACCTTGTCGATGTGGAAGCCGCGCGCCGCCAGGGACTTGGCCGTGGTGGACGCCAGCCCCGTGCGGAAGGTCGTGTTGTACACGTTCATCTTCACGTTGCGGGCGGGTGTCGGCGGCTTCGGCGGCATCGGGATGAGCCGGGTGAACGCCTGGCCGATGACCAGGTCGACCGAGCGGTCCGTCCGGGTGTCCGGGACCAGCTTGGCGCCCTTCACCTGACCGGCGACCACCGTCGCGGCCCGCTCTCCCTTGGCGCCGAAGCGCACCTCCGCGGGCCCGGGCACCGAGTTGTACGTCGGGTCGTTGGCCACCGTGCTGATGACGAAGTCGCGCTTGCGCAGCGCCTTGGCGACCACCGTGGCACGACCCTGCGTGTCGGTCGCGTTGTAGACGTTGAGCTTGATCTGCTGCGGTTTGGGTGCGGGTGGAGCAGGAGGGAGGGCGGGGCAGGAGGCGGCGGCCGAGGTGCGCTGGCCGACCCATCCCTGCATGTACGCCGCCGCGTAGCCGAACGTGCCGACCATCAGCGCCAGCACGGCCACCAGCGTGATCGTGTGCCGCCGGCGCAGGCGCCGGCGCCGCGGCTCGGGCTCGAAGTCGTCGTGCTCGCTCACGCGTCCCCTCCTGCTGCTGGTCCGGATGCGTCGATGATCACCCCAGCGGAGGGCAGAGCCAAGGACCGGTTCGCAACGATGTGGTGTCGGGCCGGCAGCCGGTCGGTGGAGGGCCCGGTCAGCTCAGCACGAGCACCCGGGCGTGCAGGGCCGGACGCTGGTGCAGCGCCGCCCGCAGCGCCCGGTGCAGCCCGTCCTCGAGGTACAGCGTCCCCTCCCACTGCACGACATGGGCGAACAGGTCGCCGTAGAACGTGGAGTCCTCCGACAGCAGGGCGCCGAGGTCGAGGTTGCGCTTGGTGGTCACGAGCTCGTCCAGGCGCACCATCCGGGGGGACACCTCCGACCAGTCGCGAGGGGTCTCCAGCCCGTGGTCGGGATAGGGACGGGTGTCGCCGATGGCCTTGAAGATCACTGCGCCAGTTTAGGCAGCCCCCGCGTGGGCCCCCGGCTAGAGTCCTCGGCGTGGGCGACGCACCGGACGCAGGCAGCCAGCTCGAGGCCGTGCGGGTCGGCTACGCCTTTCCCGGCGCCGCCGTGGAGCTGGGGGCCGCCGTGCAGGACGGCGTCGCGCACCCGGACGTGCCGGTGCGCATCCCGCTGGCCGTGATGAACCGGCACGGCCTGGTCGCCGGGGCCACGGGCACCGGCAAGACCAAGACGCTGCAGCTCATGGCGGAGCAGCTGTCCGCCCAGGGGGTGCCGGTCTTCCTCGCCGATGTCAAGGGCGACCTGTCGGGTATGGCGAGCCCCGGCGAGGCCGGCGACCGGGTCACCGCCCGTGCCGGTGAGGTGGGGCAGCAGTGGACGGGCGCGGCGTACCCCACCGAGTTCCTGGCGCTCGGCGGCCTCGGCACGGGGGTGCCCGTCCGGGCGACGGTCACCTCGTTCGGTCCCACCCTGCTGGCCAAGGTGCTCGGGCTCAACGCCACCCAGGAGTCCAGCCTCGGGCTGGTCTTCCACTACGCCGACAGCAACGGCCTGCCGCTGCTGGACGTCAAGGACCTGCGCGCGGTGATCAGCCACCTGACCAGTCCTGAGGGCAAGGCCGACCTGAAGGAGCTGGGCGGCCTGTCCTCCGCGACGGCCGGCGTCATCCTGCGCAACCTCATCGCCTTCTCCGACCAGGGCGCCGACGTGTTCTTCGGTGAGCCCGAGCTGGACACCGCCGACCTGCTGCGCACGGCACCGGACGGCCGGGGCGTCGTCACCTGCCTGGAGCTCGCCGCGGTGCAGGACCGGCCGAAGCTGTTCTCCACCTTCTTGATGTGGATGCTGGCCGACCTGTTCCACGACCTGCCGGAGGTCGGCGACCTCGACAAGCCGAAGCTGGTGTTCTTCTTCGACGAGGCCCACCTGCTCTTCGACGACGCGAGCCCCGCCTTCCTCGACGCGATCGAGCAGACCGTGCGGCTGATCCGCTCCAAAGGCATTGGCATCTTCTTCGTCACCCAGACGCCCCGGGACGTGCCCACCGGGGTGCTCTCGCAGCTGGGCAACCGGGTGCAGCACGCCTTGAGGGCGTTCACCCCGGAGGACGCCAAGGCGCTCAAGGCGACGGTGTCCACCTTCCCGCGCAGCGGCTACGACCTCGGCGAGCTGCTCACGAGCCTCGGCACGGGGGAGGCCGTCGTCACCGTCCTGTCCGACCGGGGCGCACCCACACCCGTCGCCTGGACCCGGATGCGGGCGCCGCAGTCGCTGATGGCCCCGTCGCCGGCGGCGGTGGTGAGCGAGGTCGTCCGGTCCTCGCCGCTGGCCCCGCGCTACACCGAGGCGCTCGACCGCGACTCGGCCTACGAGCGGCTGCAGGCACGGCTCGCGGCGGCGCCCGAGCCGGCTGCGACCCCGGCGCCCGGGTCGAAGGCCCCCGCCCGTCCGGCGCGCGCGGCGAAGGAGCAGGAGTCGGTGGTGGAGCAGGTGCTCGGCTCGAGCGCCGTCCACTCGATGCTCCGGTCGGCCGGGTCGGCCCTGGGCCGGGAGATCACCCGCAGCCTGTTCGGCACCGCCCGCCGCCGCCGCTGACTGCCCCCGCAAACCTGGCGGTTCTGCGCGCGGGGCGGTGCAAACCTGGCGGTTCTGCGCGCGGGTGCGGTGAACCTGAGGCCCGGGAGGATCACCTGACGGATGCACGCGTGCGGCCTTGACGGTCGTCGACGTTTCCTGCCGGTCAGAGGGGGCTACTCCAGTCCCCTCGGGTCGCGATGACCCAGTACGCCACAAAGAGTCCGATCTCGACGTACTCCGTCACGATGACGGAGTGCGAGACCCCGAGGAAGATGCAGAGCCCGCCGATGATGAGTCCTCCCCACATCGCGGCCACAATGCACCGGTACCCTTTGAGCGCGCTGGGCGAGGTCTTCTCGGCGGTCGCGTTCAGGTGGGGACTGCGCAGCTTCAGCGGGAACGCGTGGCTCGCCGCCGCGAAGGACAGGTTCGCGATGAGAAGGCTGGCTGCGGTGAAGTGGAGAATGCCGAAGATGCTGAGTCCGAACAGGGTCTCTCGTCCGGCGAGAACGCCCCCCACGATGCCCAGAAGGAAGACCTCGGTGACCCATGAGACGACGACGAGAGCACTCGCGAACTTGGTCTCGTCCTTGCCCCACGTGAATGCGCTCCAGTTCATCAACTTGTAGTCGAAGTAGATGAAGAGGGCCGAAGTGATCAGGAACGCGGTGAGAACGAACCGCAGGTTGGTCAGCAGCTGCTCGCGGGTGACGACATCGCCGGTAGTGAGCGATGTCGTGGCAGCCGTGTTGAGGACGGCGGTGAAGTTGTTCGGGACGAGCGCAACGAAGAATGCGTTGAATCCGGCGAAGTTGAGCGCGTAGTCCTCGAGCTTGGACCGACCCTTGTAAGCGATCATGCAGACGCCAGACGCCATCAAGGCGCCGACGAACACATCCCGGACCGGTCCCTGGTAAGAGTCGCTGATGGAGTCGCGGAAACTCCCTCGGGTGGCGGCCTCGAACATCGTTGCCAAGAAGAGGAAGATGGCCGGGAGGACCAAGATCATCCGCAGGTAGCGGTATGTCAGAAGCGGCGTCCAGTCGTCCTTCTTGCCGTCAACGGCCTGGGTAGTCATGCCATTTCACGGTACTCGCGATGGTACGTGTTCGCAGACGGAATGACGTACGCGGCTCGGCGGTGTCAAACCGTGGAGGCAACGGGTAGCTACCCAAGCATGAGTCGTTGGAACGGCTGACGCGAGGTGAGGAACCCTAGGGCTTGGCGCGGTCGTTCATTGTTCGCGTCGCACGTGGCGAACGATCCCGGCTTGGGGGTCGGACCGCACCGCCATGTATGCGTCGGTGTCGTCCCGCCACCAGACCGCCATACCGGTCTCGGTCCCCATTCGCAGCTTCGCACAGGACCCCCGCAGCGCCTCCAAGTGTGTGATGGCCTCGGCGTGCTCCCAGCGCTTGGCGCACGCGTGCGGGTGCGGCCGCGGCCGGGCGCGGCGTCGATCGAGGCTTAGGCAGCCATGGGCCGCGCTCGTGGTGGGCGGCTTGCGCGGCGTGTTCCCGTACAGAACCGGCAGGTCTGCCGGTAGCTGCCGTGCAGAACCGGCAGGTCCGCCGTGGATCGGCATGGTCAGGAATGCGTCTGGGTTGTCCCAAGAGGTCTTGACCCTCCCCAGGTGCGTGACTAACTTCCGACAGGTTAAGTCATCGCGTAAACCGTTCACATCGCGTGTCGGAGGCGTCATGCCGCAGAACCTGATCTCCCGTCGAGTGATCGCGACCGGTGCCGCCGGTGCCGTCGCCCTCTCCCTGGCGATGGTGGGCTCGCTGCCCGCGAGCGCCGCACCCGGCCGCGGCCACCACCGGGAGGGGCCCGAGGACCCGGCTCGCTCGGTCGCCTCAGCGCTGCGGCTGATGTCCACGAAGGACAAGGTCGGCCAGCTGTTCGTCCAGAACGTCTACGGTTCCGACGCGACGACGCCGGACCCCCGCAACCTCCCGCTGTACGGCGTCGCCTCGCCGGCGGACGTCGTGCGCAAGTACCACCTCGGCGGGGTCATCTACTTCGCGTGGACCGACAGCGTCAAGGACCCGGCCCAGATCACCGGCCTGTCCAACGGCCTCCAGCGCGCAGCCATCGGCTCGGGTGCGCACATCCCGCTGACGGTCGGCACCGACCAGGAGCAGGGCGTGGTGACCCGGATCGGGCCACCGGCCACGCAGTTCCCAGGCTCGATGGCCCTCGGCGCCTCACGCAGCACTGCCGACGCCCGCACCGCCGCGGCGATCACCGGCCGGGAGCTCAAGGCGATGGGCATCAACGTCGACTACGCCCCGGACGCGGACGTCAACGTCAACCCGCTGAACCCCGTGATCGGCACCCGGTCGTTCTCCTCCGACCCGGGGCTGGTCTCCTCGATGGTCGCGGCGCAGGTCAAGGGCTACCAGAAGGACGCCGGGATCATCGCCTCGCCCAAGCACTTCCCGGGGCACGGCGACACCGCGACCGACAGCCACACCGGCATACCGGTGATCACGCACACCCGTGCCCAGTGGGAGCAGACCGACGCCCCACCGTTCCGCGCGGCCATCAGGGCCGGCACCGACATGATCATGAGCGGCCACCTGGTGGTGCCGGCGCTGGACCCCTCCGGCGACCCGGCGACGCTGAGCAAGCCGATCCTGACGGGGATCCTACGCCAGGAGCTCGGCTACCGGGGCGTCATCGTCACCGACTCCCTGGCCATGCAGGGCGTGCGGGACAAGTACGGCGACGGTGAGGTCGCCGTCCGCGCCGTCCTGGCCGGGGCCGACACCCTGCTGATGGCCCCGGACATGGACGCCGCCTACACCTCGGTGCTCGCGGCGGTCGAGAGCGGCCGGATCAGCACGAAGCGGCTGGACGAGAGCGTCGCGCGCATCCTGCTGATGAAGCTCAAGCACGGGATCCTCTTCCGCCCGTACGCCGATGCGTCGCGGCTGGACCGCGTCGTCGGCACCCCGGCGAACCTGGCCGCGGCGGACGCGATCAGCAACCGCACCACGACCGTGCTGCGCAACGACGACAAGACCCTGCCGCTGCGCGCCTCCGGCACGAAGGTTCTGGTCACCGGGTACGGCGCGACGACCACCGCCACCCTCGGCGACGCCCTCAGCCGGCGTGGGTCCACGGTGACGCGCCGGGAGACGGGCGCGGCACCGACCGACGCCGCGATCGCCGACGCGGTCGCCCATGCGGCCGGCCAGGACGTCGTGGTGGTCACGACGATGAAGGCCTGGGACACGGCGGTCACCGACCCGAACGGCGGCCAGCAGCGGCTGGTCAAGGCGCTCGTCGCGACCGGCGTCCCCGTCGTGGTCGTCGCGGTCCGTGACCCCTACGACATCGCGTACCTGCCCGGGGTGCGGACCTACCTGGCCACCTACTCCTACAGCCCGGTGGCGATCGAGGCGGCGGCCCGCGTGATCGTCGGCGAGGTCGGCCCGACGGGGACGCTCCCGGTGGACGTCCCGGTGGCCGGCCGGCCCGACACGGCGCTCTACCCCTTCGGCTCGGGGATCACCTGGTGACCGGCCGCCCGTCCCGCTCGAGGAGCCCGCGATGAGTGCGATCAACCGACGACAGGTGCTCGGTGCGACCGGGCTCGGCCTCGCGGCGTTGCCGCTGGGGGCAGGGGTCGCACGCGCGACCACCCCGCACGGCTCCCCCCACGGCCGCGGAGCCACGAGGGTCGTCCCCGGCGCTGACCGCCTCGCCCTCAGCGGGTGGGCGGCCCTGCGGGGACAGCGGGTCGGGGTGGTGACGAACCCGACCGGCATCCTGCAGGACTTGACGCACGTGGTCGACGCGATGGTCGGGTCCCGCCGGGTCGACGTGGTCGCCGTCTTCGGGCCCGAGCACGGGTTCCGGGGCACCGCGCAGGCCGGCGACTCCGAGGGCAACCACCGCGACCCGCGCACCGGGGTCATGGTCTACGACGCGTACGGCGCCACGGCCGAGAAGCTCGCGGGCTTCTATCGTGAGGCGCGCGTCGAGACGGTGGTCTTCGACATCCAGGACGTAGGTGCCCGGTTCTACACCTACATCTGGACGATGTACGCCGCGATGCAGGCGGCCGTCGCGACCGGGGCCCGGTTCGTCGTGCTCGACCGGCCCAACCCGGTCGGCGGCGCGGCCCGCGGGCCCCTGCTGCAGCCGGGCTTCACCTCCGGCGTGGGGCAGGAGCAGATCGTCCAGCAGCACGGCCTGACCGTCGGCGAGCTGGCGCGGTTCCTCGACGCCGAGATGCTCCCGGCCGATGCAGGGGGCCGGCTGGCGGATCTCACCGTCGTCCCGGTCACCGGGTGGACCCGTGAGCAGACGTTCGCGGACACCGGCCTGGCCTGGGTGATGCCGAGCCCGAACATGCCGACCCCCGACACCGCCCTGCTCTATCCGGGCACGTGCCTGTTCGAGGCCACGAACCTGTCCGAGGGCCGGGGCACGACGCGGCCGTTCGAGCTTCTCGGCGCGCCGTACATCGACCACCGGTGGGCCGAGGCGCTGCAGGCCAGGGACGTCCCGGGCGTGGAGTTCCGCGAGGCGTACTTCACCCCGACGTTCAGCAAGCAGGCCGGCACGGTCTGCGGCGGTGTCCAGGTGCACGTCACCGACCACTCGCGGGTCGAGGCGATCACGGCCGCGACGCACATGATGGTCGAGGCCAAACGGCTGTATCCCGAGTTCGACTGGCGGGGTGACAGCGGGCGCTGGATCGACCTGCTGACCGGTTCCACCCGGTTCCGCGACATGCTGGGCGCCGGTGCACCCGCCGCGGAGATCGTCGGTGCCTGGCGCAAGGAGCTCTCCGAGTGGAACCGCCGACGAGATGAGCACCTCCTCTACCGTGGCGCGCGCCGATGACCGCGCTGCGCCGGACGGCTGTGGCGCTGGGCTGTGCCGCCCTGCTGGGCAGCCCGCTGGCGGTGCCGGCGGCCACCGCCTCCGCCCGGCACGCAGGCTCGCACGGCCCCACCGGCTCGCACGGCCCCACCGCCTCGCACGGCGCCATCGCCTCGCACGGCTATGCCGGGCGCTACGACCGGCCGCAGTTGGGCTTCGCACCGGCGGGCACCGTGCTGCGTGACGGCTCGCCGGCCAGCGTGGGGCTCGACCCCGCGCCGATCCGCGACGCGCTCGGCCAGATCGCCGCGTGGGAGCAGCCCGCAGGCACCACCCACCCCCTGTACGCCGGTGCCGTCACCCTCCTGGGCCACGCGGGGCGGGTGGTGGCACAGGAGGCGAGCGGCTACGCCCTGCGCTACGCCGACGGCGCCGGGACCGAGCTGCCGCCTGACCAGTGGATCCCCATGCGCGACGACACGATCTTCGACATGGCCTCGGTCACCAAGCTGTTCACCTCCATCCTGGTGCTTCAGCAGGTGGAGCGGGGCGCCATCCGGCTGGAGGAACCGGTGGCGACGTACCTGCCGGAGTTCGCGGCGCACGGCAAGGGCGCGATCACGGTGCGCCAGCTGCTGACGCACACCTCCGGCCTGCAGCCGGGGCTGCCGCTGTGGCGGGACTGGCCGGACCGGGCCTCCCGCATCGCCGCCGTCCTCGACGTCGCGCCGACCTCGCCACCGGGCACGACGTACGTCTACAGCGACCTCAACCTGATCACCCTCGGCGTGCTGCTGGAGCGGCAGACCGGCAGCAGCCTGGACCAGCTCGTGGCACGGCGGATCACCCGGCCGCTGGGGATGCGCGACACGGGCTACAACCCCGACCCGTCGCTGAAGCCGCGGATCGCCGCGACCGAGTTCGAGGCGTCGCCGCCGCGCGGCATGGTCTGGGGCCAGGTCCACGACGAGAACGCCTGGTCCCTCGGTGGGGTCGCCGGCCACGCGGGCATCTTCTCCACCGCGAGGGACATGGCGGTCCTGGCGCAGGCGATGCTCAACGGGGGCACCTACGACGGGAGGCGCATCCTCTCGCGCTCGAGCGTGGAGCAGATGACCACGAACTACAACGAGGCCTTTCCCGATGACGCGCACGGCCTCGGGTTCGAGCTCGACCAGCGGTGGTACATGTCCGGCCTGTCCGGGCCCCGGACGGCCGGGCATACCGGCTACACGGGCACGTCCCTGGTGATCGACTTCGACTCGCGCTCGTTCGCGATCGTGCTGTCCAACCGCGTCCACCCGAGCCGGAGCTGGGGCAGCAACAACCCCGCACGGCGGGTGGCGGCGCAGGGACTGGCGCTGGCCCTCGGGGTCGCCCCGCGCTACGGGCCGACCGCGTGGTTCAGCGGCACGCGCGACGCGACGACGGCCACCTTGACCACCCGCCCCCTGGACGTCCGGCGGGGAGCGAGCCTGTCGTTCGACCTGTTCGTCGACACCGAGTCCTCGGACCCGCTCACCCTGGAGTCCTCCCGGGACGGCGGGGTCACGTGGACCGCGCTGCCCTTCAGCCTGCGCGACCGGGGCCACCTGACCACGGAGTCGGACGGGGCCGTCGCGGAGAGCGGCAACCGTCGCTGGCAGCAGGCGACCGCCGTGCTCGACCCCGGTGCGGTGCAGGTCCGCTGGCGCTACACCACGGATGCCCTCTACGCCGGGCGCGGCGTCTTCGTCGACGGGGTCCGGGTGGTGCAGCGCGGAGGGCACCCGTTGCTCGACGGCGAGCGACACCCGGGGGACCTCATCCCGCAAGGGTGGAGCCCGGTGCGGCGCTGAGGTCGTAGGTTGACCTCATGACGTCACGTCCCTCGGTGCTGCCCGCGCCCGGTGCGGGGACCGCCCCGCTGCTCGTCCGGCTGCGGGCGCTGCGGCCCTCGTTGTCTCCGGCCGAGGACCGGGTCGCCGAGAAGGTCCTGGCCGACCCGCGCGCCAGCGCCGCCCTGACCATCAGCGAGCTGGCCGTCGCCGCGGCCACGTCCGAGACCACGGTGATGCGCTTCTGCAAGCGCCTGGACCTGCCCGGCTACCCCCAGCTGCGGCTGGCCCTGGCGGAGGAGTCCGCCCAGCCGCGGGCGCTGTCGGCCTCGCGGACCGACATCAACGCCAGCGACACCATCGACGACGTGATCCGCAAGATCGCCTTCGCCGACTCCAGCGCCGTCGAGGAGACCGCCGAGCAGCTCGACCGGGCGACGCTGACCGAGACCGCCAAGGTGATCGGGCGGGCAGGCCGGGTGGACGTCTACGGGTCGGGCGCGAGCGCTGTCGTCGGCGCCGACCTGCAGCAGAAGCTGCACCGCATCGGCTGCGTCGCGTTCTCCTGGAGCGACCCGCACATCGCCCTCACCAGCGCCGCCCTGCTGGGCGCCAAGGACGTCGCCATCGGCATCTCGCACAGCGGCACGACGCGCGAGACCATCGAGGCCCTCACCACGGCCTCGTCGCACGGCGCCCGCACGGTGGCCATCACGAACTTCCCCCTCTCGCCGCTGGCTCAGCTCGCGGACCTGGTGCTCACGACTGCCGCACGTGAGACGGCGCTGCGCTCCGGCGCCACGGCCAGCCGGATCGCGGCCCTGACGGTCGTCGACTGCCTCTACATCGCTGTGGCGCAACGGAACCTGCGTGGCGCCCGCAAGGCGGTCAAGTCGACCCGGGACGCCGTGTCGGCGCACCATGTCGAAACTCTCTGACATCGTTGACGTTGGAGACGTGAGAAACTAACCTCACACCGTGATCGAGGAACCGGCTCCGCAGCAGACCGAGGCGACGGTCAGCGCGCCGACCGAGGAGCGGCATCCGGGCACCGGTGGGCTTGACGCGATGAGCACCCTGGAGCTGCTGCGCACCCTCAACGAGGAGGACGCCCTCGTGGCGCCGGCCGTGGCGGGGGTGCTCCCTCAGCTGGCCTCGGCCGTCGACCTCGCCGTCGACCGCGTCCGCAGCGGCGGCACGGTCCACTACTTCGGTGCCGGCACCTCGGGCCGGCTCGCCGTCATCGACGCCGCCGAGCTGCTGCCCACCTTCAACGCCCCGGCCGGGCTCTTCGTCGCCCACCACGCGGGAGGCCCCGCCGCCCTCGTCGCGGCGGTCGAGAACGTCGAGGACGACGCCGAGCTGGGGGCCCGCGACGCCGCGGCCGTCGGCCCGTGCGATGTCGTCGTCGGCCTCACCGCCTCCGGCCGCACGCCGTACGTCGCCGGCGCCCTCGCCGTCGCACGGGAGCGCGGGGCGCTGACGCTGCTGGTGACCGCCAACCCGCAGGCCGAGCTGGCCCCTGACGTCGACGTGCTCCTCGCGGTCGACACCGGCCCGGAGGTGATCACCGGCTCGACCCGGCTCAAGGCCGGCACCGCCCAGAAGCTCGTCCTCAACGGCTTCTCGACGGCGGTCATGGTGCGGCTGGGCCGGACCTGGTCCAACCTCATGGTCGACGTGGTCGCCACGAACGCCAAGCTGCGCGGACGCGTGATCCGCATCCTGCGCGAGGCCAGCGGCGCGGACGAGCTGACGTCGCGGGCCGCGCTCGAGCAGTCCGGCGGCGAGCTGAAGACGGCCCTGCTGACGCTGCTGGCCGAGATCGGGCCCGACGACGCGCGAGCCGCCCTGACCCGGCACCACGGCTCGGTCGCCCAGGCGCTGCGGGCGCTGCAGAACCCCCATGGCACGGCCCCCCACGAACAGGAGACGTCTCGATGATCGGTACGACCCGGCGGCACCTCACCGCCCTCTCGGTGGCCTCGGCCGTCGTGGCCCTGGCGGCGTGCGCGCCCTCGAGTCCCTCCACCGGCGGCTCCGGCGGCGGCTCCGGCAAGGGCGTCACCCTCTCGGTGTGGTCCTGGCGGACCGAGGACGTCGCGGCGTACAACGCGATCTTCGACGTCTACGAGAAGGCCCACCCGGGCACCACGGTGGACTTCAAGGCGTTCAAGAACACCGAGTACAACCAGATCCTCACGACCGGGCTGGCCGGCTCGAGCGGACCGGACGTCGTGCAGGTCCGTTCCTACGGCCAGCTGCAGCCCACGGTCGCCTCCAAGAGCCTCGTCCCCCTGGACGGCACCGTCGACCTGAGCGGCTGGGACGCCAATGTCGTCAAGAGCGCCAAGGGCAAGGAGGACGGCAAGCTCTACGCCGTCCCGCTGGCCCAGCAGACGCTCCAGATGTTCTACAACAAGGACCTGTTCGACAAGCAGGGCCTGAAGCCGCCGACCACCTGGGCCCAGTTCATCGAGGTCAACGCCCGGCTGAAGGAGAACGGCATCACGCCGATGGCCGTCGGCGCCAAGGACTCGTGGACGCTGCCGATCGTGCACCAGGTGCTGGCCGCGCCGCGGTTCGGCGGTGCGGCGTTCGAGAAGGCCGTGATGAGCGGCCAGAAGACGTTCAAGGACCCCGACTGGGTGGCCTCCGTGGACCAGGTGAACACGCTGAAGCCCTACCTGCCCGACAACGCCGTGGGGGTGGCCTACACGGACGCGCAGATCCTGTTCACCTCCGGCAAGGCGGCGATGTTCCCCGGGGGGTCCTTCGAGCTCGGCTTCTTCCAGAAGCAGAACCCCTCGCTGAAGATGGGCGTCTTCGAGGTGCCGGCGCCGGACGGGTCGCCCTCGACCAAGCCCACGACCACCGGCTACGCCGACGGCGCGTTCGGCGTCTCGGCCAGGAGCGACGCCCAGGACGCCAGCAAGGAGCTGGTGAAGTGGATGTCGACCAAGGAGTTCGGCCAGCTGGTCGCGGACAAGATCAAGCAGCTGTCCGCCGTCCCGGGCGTGACCTACACCGATCCGCTGCTGAAGCAGATGGCCGACAGCTACGCCAAGAACCCCACGCCGTACCTTCTGCTCGTGGACTTCCGTTACGGCACCCCCTCCGGCACCGACGTGCTGGGCACCGGCCTCCAGGAGCTGCTGCTCGGCAAGAAGAGCGCGACCGCGGTCAGCGACGAGCTGCAGACCGGCGTCTCGCAGTGGTTCAAGCCGTCGGCGTAGCCCCGGATGTCACGACGTACCGGCCTGCTCTTCGTGGCTCCGGCGCTGCTGCTGTTCGGGGTGTTCGTGCTCTACCCGATGGTGTCTGCCCTGAGCTTCGCGTTCTTCGGCTGGCAGGGCACCGCCCGCGGCGAGTTCGTCGGGCTGGACAACTTCACCACGCTGTTCACCCGGGAGCCGTTCCGCACCCAGCTGCCCAGGGCGTTCGGGCACAACATCGCCTTCTTCGTGGGGACGATGGCCATCCAGAACACCCTGGGCCTGGGCATCGCGGTCCTGCTGCACCGTCGGGCCCGTACCCGGCGGCTGCTGCAGACGCTGTACGCGATGCCCTACCTCGTCAGCCCCATCGTCATCGGCTACCTGTGGACGCTGCTGCTGTCGCCCACGTTCGGTCCGGTCAACGCGCTGCTGCACCGGGTGGGGCTGGGGTCGCTGGCGGTGCCGTGGCTGGGTGACCCGTCCACCGCGTTGTGGGTGGTGGTCCTGGTCAGCGCGTGGCAGTGGGTCGGGTTCCCCGTCCTGCTGTACGGCGCCGCGCTCGGCGGGGTGCCCGAGGAGCTGTCCGAGGCCGCGCGGGTCGACGGCGCCGGCCACTGGCAGACGTTCCGCTCGATCACGTTCCCGCTGCTCGTCCCGGCGATCGGCACCGTCAGCGTCCTGACCTTCATCTTCGCGATGGAGGCGTTCGCGCTGCCGTACGCACTCGGCGGATCCACCGGAAACCCCGCGGGCGCAACGGACTTCGTGTCGCTGCTGTTCTACCGGACGGCGTTCGAGAACGGTTCGACCAACGCCATCGGCAGCTCGTCGGCGATCGCCACCCTGCTGTTCGCCGTGATCTTCGGCGGTGCGGTGCTGGCGACGCGGGTGCTGCGCCGCGCCGAGGCAAGGATCGCCGCATGAGCGCCACCGTCCTGGCCCCGCGGGAGACGTCGACGACGGATCCCGCACCGCCGCAACGGCGCCGGCAGCGGCCGGTCGGTGGGGCGGTCGGCAGCGCCGCGCTGTGGATCTACGCGATCGCCGCGTTGACGCCTCTGGTGCTGATGGTGGCCAACTCCTTCCGCAGCACCTCCAGCCTGTACGCCGAGCCGCTGTCGGCCCCCTGGCCGCCGGACGTCGACAGCTACCGACGGGCCTGGACCGAGGGGCACTTCGGGGAGTACTTCCTCAACTCGCTCCTGGTGACCGCCGGCGCGGTCGCGCTCTCCACCGTGGTGGCGACGATGGCCGCCTACGCGCTCGCCCGCGCCCGCTCGCGCATCTTCTCGGTGCTGGAGTCGGTGTTCATCAGCGGTCTGATGCTGCCGATCCACCTGGCGGTGCTGCCGATCTTCTACCTGCTGGACGGCCTGCGGCTGGTCGACTCGAGGCTGGGGCTGATGCTGGTCTACGCGGCCTCCGGCGTCCCGTTCTCCATCTTCGTCCTCACCACGTTCTTCCGGCAGCTCCCACCGGAGCTGGAGGAGGCGGCACGCATCGACGGCGCCAACGCGTGGCAGATGTTCCTGCGGATCATGGTCCCGCTCGTGCGCCCTGCCGTCGCAACGGTGGTCGTCTTCCGCTTCGTGCCCATCTGGAACGACTTCCTGTTCCCGCTCGTCCTGCTGCGCACCCGCGAGAAGTACACGGTGCCGGTCGGCCTGACCTCGTTCTTCGGGGAGTACTCCACCGACTGGTCCGCGCTGTTCGCCGGCCTGGTGATCGCCACGGTCCCGCTCATCGTGCTGTTCCTGGTCGCCACCAAGCAGATCGTCGCCGGGCTGACGGCGGGCATGAGCAAGTGACCGGCGCCCGCGGATGAGCGTGGTCCTGGGGGTCGACGTCGGCGGGTCCGGCCTGCGTGCCCTGCGGGTCGGCCCGGATGGCCCGGCCGCTCCGCCGCTCCAGGGCGAAGGGGCGGCCATCACGGCGGCCGGCATCGACGTCGAGCGGCTGCTGTCGGTGGTGATGACGTACGACGGCGTCCACGGGCAGCGGCCGGACGTGGTGGTGTGGTCGATGCGGGGGCTGGTCGGTCTGAGCGACCCGGACTCCGTGCTGGGT
This sequence comes from uncultured Actinomycetota bacterium, assembly GCA_963724015.1. GTDB lineage: Bacteria > Actinomycetota > Actinomycetes > Actinomycetales > Dermatophilaceae > CAVRTM01. The sequence goes on along the minus strand of CAVRTM010000012.1, from coordinate 299,402 downwards.
CAGGTCCGTTCGGGGCTCGGTGCCCGCTCGCACGGTCGTGGCCAGTGACGCCGTGACCGGCCTGGTCGGTGCGCTCGGACGGGTGGGGCCGGGCGCCGTCGTCGCCGCCGGCTCGGGCGTCGTCGCCTTCGCGACGGACCTCCGGCAGGTATGGCGCCGCGTCGACGGGTGGGGCCACGTCCTGGCCGACCGCGGGTCGGGCGCCTGGATCGGGTTGCAGGGCCTGCGTGCCGCGCTGGCCACCGAGGACGGCGTACCCGGCGGCTCGCTCGCCCTGCACGCCCTGGCGGTCCGCCTGTGGGGGCCGCCCCGGGAGTGGCCGCGGATGGTGATGACGAGTGGCGACGCGCCGGCCCGGCTGGCGGCCTTCGCGCCGGAGGTGGCCTCGCTGGCCGGCAGCGACGCGGTCGCGGCGGCGATCTGCACCGACGCCGGCACACGGCTCGCGGAGTCGCTGGCCTCGGCCGCGGCGAGCGTGCCCGGGCACCCGGCGACTGCGGTCGGCGGCCTGCTGCGCATCGAGGCCGTCGCGGGGGCGTTCGCCCGCGAGGCCGGTCGGCGCGGGCTGGTCGTGCAGCCGGCGCGGGGGACGGCGCTGGACGGGGCCCTGGCCCTGGGGCGGCACCTGGCCGAGGGGCGCCCCCTGGGCGCGCGGTCGCCGTACCTGCTGGTCGGGTGAGTGCCGCGTCCGGCCGGGCCACCGGTGCAGACGACAGAGCCCGCCGCGTCTGCTGACGGGGCGGGCTCTGGCCTTGGCGGAGGATAGGGGATTTGAACCCCTGAGAGCTTTCACTCAACACGCTTTCCAAGCGTGCGCACTAGGCCACTATGCGAATCCTCCGTCGAGGAAGATACCTGAGGGGAGGCCCCAGATCCCAATCGGCCGTTTCGCGGCCGTGGAGGGCGGATTTCGGCTCTGGCGCGGGGCTCTACTAGAGTGGGTGCAGACCCCCCGCGTGGTGGTACCTCACTGAACTCCCCCAGGGCAGGAATGCAGCAAGGGCAGGTGAGCTCTTCCAGGTACGTGGGGGGTCCTCTCATGTCCGACCTCACGGTTAGGGTCAGGAACGTGACCACCGCCCTGTACCGCCGCTACCGGCCAGAGTCCTTCGCCGACGTCATCGGCCAGGAGCACGTCACCGAGCCGCTGATGCAGGCGCTGCGCACGGGCAGGGTCAACCACGCCTACCTCTTCAGCGGTCCCCGCGGCTGTGGCAAGACCACCAGCGCCCGCATCCTCGCCCGCTGCCTCAACTGCGAGCAGGGGCCGACCGACATCCCCTGCGGCGTCTGCGACTCCTGCGTGGCGCTGGCCCGCGGCGGCTCCGGCTCGGTCGACGTCATCGAGATCGACGCGGCCTCGCACGGTGGTGTCGACGACGCCCGCGACCTGCGTGAGCGCGCGTCCTACGGGCCGGCGTCGTCCCGGTTCAAGATCTACATCATCGACGAGGCGCACATGGTGACGCCGCAGGGCTTCAACGCGCTGCTCAAGATCGTCGAGGAGCCGCCCGAGCACGTGAAGTTCGTGTTCGCCACGACCGAGCCCGACAAGGTCATCGGCACGATCCGCTCGCGGACCCACCACTACCCGTTCCGCCTCGTGCCGCCACTGCGGCTGCAGGACTACCTCGCCGAGCTGTGCGAGGCCGAGTCGGTGGCGGTCGAGCCGGGCGTGCTCTCCTTCGTCGTCCGCGCCGGCGGCGGGTCGGTCCGAGATTCCCTCTCCGTCCTCGACCAGCTGATCGCCGGCTCGGGGGAGCGGGGGCTCACCTACGAGAGTGCGGCCGCGCTGCTGGGCTTCACCGACGGCGAGCTGCTCGACGCCACCGTCGACGGCCTGGCCGCCGGCAGCTCCGCCACCGTCTTCAAGCAGATCGACAAGGTGATCGAGTCCGGGCACGACCCGCGACGCTTCGTCGAGGACGTCCTCGAGCGGCTGCGCGACCTGATCGTGGTCGCGGCCATCCCGGACGGCGCGTCGTCGGTGCTGCGAGGGGTGCCCGAGGACCAGCTCGAGCGGATGCGCCAGCAGGCGGCTGCCTTCGGCCCCGGTGCGCTGTCGCGGGCGGCCGACATCGTCAACGCCGGGCTGACCGAGATGAGCGGTGCCACGGCGCCGCGGCTGCAGCTGGAGCTGATCTGCGCCAGGGTACTGCTGCCCGGCGCCTCCGGTGAGAGCGGCTACGCCGCCCGGCTCGACCGCCTGGAGCGGCGGCTGGACGTCGGCGGGAGCCCGACGACGCAGCCGCAGGCGCCAGCGCCCAGGTCGCCGTCCCCCGGCCAGGCTCCTGTGCCCGCCACGCCGCGAGAGGTGGCCCCGCCCCGTGCTGAGGGCCAGGGTGGCCCCGCGGGGGGCGAGCCGCAGCAGGACCGACCGCCGCAGGATGGGTCGCAGCAGGACCGGCCGCAGCAGGCCCAGCCCGAGCGGTCGGGGCGGGAGCAGCGCCCCGGGCAGGCTCGTCCGGGGCAGGAGCGCCCGTCCGAGCGACCCCGGGACGACCAGCGGCAGGCGCGTCCGGGCGGCCAGCAGGCGCCGGAGCGACCCGCCGCGCAGCGGCAGGCACCGACCGCCGCGTCCGACAGCCCGAACCGGGAGGCGGCGCCCACCGCTGCGGCACCCCCGCGCTCCGGCACGCCCGGCGGCATCGACACCGACGCCATCCGGCGCTCGTGGCCCGACGTGCTGGCCAAGATCTTCTCCATCAAGCGGGTGACGTGGACGTTCCTGTCCGAGCACGCGCAGGTCCTCGACTACGACGGGCGGCGGCTGCTCCTGGGCATCTCGACGATCGGGCTGGCCAACACCTTCCGCAAGGGCCAGCACGCCGAGCTGGTGCGACAGGCGCTGATCGAGGTGCTCGGCGTCGACGCCGTCGTCGAGGGCATCCCGACGCCGGACTCCGGGACCGCCGCTGAGGTGACCGCCTCGTCGGCCGCTCCTGCACCCTCGCCGGCGGCAGAGCCCCCGCCCGACCGGGGCCGGTCCGCAGGTGCCCCCTCGTCCCCGGACCGCGAGGGTCTGCGGGTCATGGCGGCGGCGTCCCCGGCCGCCGACGACCTCGGTCCCGAGCCCGACGACGACTGGAGCGCCCCGTCGGCGCCGCCGCCGGAGTGGGCGACCGAGGCTTCCCGCGCCCCGGCCGGGACCGGACGCGCCGCACCGGGCACGGCCCCCGACGCCGGGCGCGCCCGTGCCGGCCAGGCCCGGCGCACGACGGACGACCGCGCCGCGCCGGCACCGACACCGGCTCAGGCAGCGCCGGAGCCGGCCCCGCCGGAACCGGAGCCAGAGCCAGAGCCGGCTCCGACGCGGTCCGCGAGCCCGATGGAGCGCGCGAGGCAGGCCGTCGCGCGCGAGGCGGGTGCCCGTCGTGCCGCCACCCCCGTCGCGGCGGACGACAGCAGCGTGAGCGCCGACGACGAGGACATCGAGGACGCCGGCGCGATGGGCGTGCCCGTGATCGAGCGGGTGCTCGGCGGCACGGTGATGGGCGAGCTGGACCAGTGACGGCGTTCCGCGACCGCCCGCGGGCGGCCCGACCGGGCGGCGCGCCCGCCGCCGGACCGCGCCCGGGTGCGCCGGCCCCGTGGGTCTATCGTGGCCGCTGACCACCACCTGCCCGTGAAGGGCAGCCCTGCTGGACCGGCCTCGAGAACCCTGGGGGGCACCGTGCTCTATCCCGTGACCCAACGGGTGCTCTCCCCGATCTCCCGGGTGGTCTGGCGCCCCGTCATCGAGGGACGCGCAGAACGTCCCGCGCACCGGAGCGGTGATCCTGGCCAGCAACCACCGGTCCTTCATCGACAGCATGGTCATCCCCCTGGTCGCGCCCCGGCAGGTGCGTCTTCCTGGCCAAGTCCGACTACTTCACCGGCACGGGCGTCCGCGGCGCGCTCAACCGCTGGCTGTTCACCGCGCTGGGGTCGGTCCCGGTCGAGCGCGATGACACCCGGGCCGCCCAGGCCTCGCTGGACGCCGCCCTGGCGCTGCTGCGCGAGGGCAAGGCCTTCGGCATCTACCCCGAGGGCACGCGCTCGCGGGACGGACGCCTCTACCGCGGCCGCACCGGCGTGGCCTGGCTGGCGCTGACCGCCGGGGTCCCCGTCGTGCCTGTGGCGCTCGAGGGCACCGAGCAGATCCAGCCGGTCGGCGCCCGCGTCCCGCGCATCCGCAAGGTCACGGTCCGGTTCGGCGAGCCGCTGGAGTTCGCCGAGCGCTACGCCGGGGTGCCGGCCGGCCGGGCCCGGCGCATGGTCACGGACGAGGTGATGGACGCCATCCACGCCCTCTCGGGCCAGGTCCGCGCCGATGAGTACAACGAACGACGACCCGCCGGATGACATCTCGTCACCGGGAGGGCATAGGCTCGCCGCGTGTACGAAGGTGTGGTCCAGGACCTGATCGACGAGCTCGGCCGGCTGCCCGGCGTCGGTCCCAAGAGCGCGCAGCGGATCGCCTTCCACCTCCTGCAGGCCGACCCGATCGACGTCAAGCGGCTGGTCAGTGCGCTGGTCGAGGTCAAGGACAAGGTCCGGTTCTGCTCGGTCTGCGGCAACGTGGCCCAGGAGGAGCAGTGCCGCATCTGCCGTGACGAGCGCCGCGACCGCGCGCTCATCTGCGTGGTCGAGGAGCCCAAGGACGTCGTCGCGATCGAGCGCACCCGCGAGTTCCGGGGCCGCTACCACGTGCTCGGCGGGGCGATCAGCCCGATCGAGGGCATCGGCCCCGACGACCTGCGCATCCGCGAGCTGCTGGCGCGGCTCGCCACCGACGAGATCACCGAGATCATCCTGGCCACCGACCCCAACCTGGAGGGCGAGGCGACCGCGACCTATCTGGCGCGCCTGCTGCGCCCGATGGGCGTGCGGGTCACCCGGCTCGCGTCGGGCCTGCCGGTCGGCGGTGACCTGGAGTACGCCGACGAGGTCACCCTTGGCCGCGCGTTCGAGGGAAGGAGACTGCTCGATGTCTGATGACCTGTCCCGGCTGGCGGGGGAGACGGCGCTGGACGCCCGCTCCTACCTGGCCACCGTGACCACCGTGGCCTCGGGGGAGTCCCCGGACACCGCCATCCCGCTGCTGTTGCTGGCCGTCTCACGGGTCCTCGCCGCCGGCGCCAGGCTCGGCGCCATCACCGACGTCGTCCCGGACGAACGCTACGAGGCCGACCCCGGTCCGGACGCCGACGTCGACCCCGTGCGCCAGGGCCTGGCCAACGTGTTCGAGGGGCTGGACGACTACGCCTTCGTCGTCGATCCGCTCCTCGGCGTGGAGGTCGCCCGCGGCTCCCTGTCCGGTGACCTGGCCGAGCTGGCCGTGGCCCTGACCCACGGCCTGCAGCATCTCGACGCCGGCCGGGTCACCGAGGCCCTCTGGTGGTGGCAGTTCAGCTACCTCTCGTCGTGGGGCGACAGCGCCGCCCGTGTCATGGGCGTCCTGCAGGCCGTGCTCAGCCACATCCGCCTCGACGCCGACGACGACCTGGTGGCCGAGGCGGAGTTCGACGCGCTCCACCCCTGACCGCCGCCCCCCGCGGCGATTCCTGCCGGCGGGGGCGGCCGACGTACCATCGCTGTGGCCACCAGGCGGTGGCGCACGCCAGGACCCAGTGAGGTGGCACCCGTGAGGCTGCAGGACGGACCGACCCGATGAGCGCGACGGGCACGGCACGCACCGCACCCTCCGAGGCCGCGGCCGAGGCCTCGCGACGGCGCTCGTTCGCGGTGATCAGCCACCCCGACGCGGGCAAGTCCACGCTGACCGAGGCCCTGGCCCTGCACGCCCGCGTGGTGGCCCGCGCCGGCGCGGTGCACGGCAAGGACGGCCGGCGCGGCACCGTGTCGGACTGGATGGACATCGAGCGCGAGCGCGGCATCTCCATCACCTCGGCCGCGCTGCAGTTCGGCTACCGCAACACGGTGATCAACCTGGTCGACACCCCGGGGCACTCCGACTTCTCCGAGGACACCTACCGCGTCCTGTCCGCGGTCGACGCCGCGGTGATGCTGGTGGACGCCGCCAAGGGCCTCGAGGCGCAGACGATGAAGCTGTTCGAGGTGTGCCGGCACCGCGGCATCCCGATCATCACGGTGATCAACAAGTGGGACCGGCCCGGCAACGACGCCCTCGACCTCATGGACGAGATCAGCACCCGCACCGGCCTGCAGCCCACGCCGCTGAACTGGCCGGTCGGGATCGCCGGTGACTTCCGCGGTGTCCTCGACGTGGCCACGGGCGACTACCTGCGGTTCACCCGCACCGACGGCGGCGCCACCGTGGCCCCCGAGGAGCACCTCGACGCCGGAGCCGCCGCCGCGCTCGAGGGGGACGCCTTCGTGCAGGCCCAGGAGGAGAGCGAGCTGCTGGTCGCCACCGGCGCCGGGCACGACGTCGACAGCTTCCTGGCCGGGCGGAGCACGCCGGTGATGTTCGGGTCCGCGGTGCTGAACTTCGGGGTCCGCTACCTGCTCGACACGCTGGTCGACCTCGCGCCGCCGCCCGCGCCGCGACCGGACGCCGTGGGCCAGCCGCGGGCCATCGACGCGCCGTTCAGCGCCTTCGTGTTCAAGGTGCAGGCGGGCATGGACGTCGCCCACCGCGACCGGCTGGCGTTCGTGCGGGTCTGTTCCGGGGTCTTCGAGCGCGGCATGGTGGTCACGCACTCCACGACCAACCGGCCGTTCGCCACCAAGTACGCCCAGCAGGTCGTCGGGCGCGAGCGCACGAGCATCGACCGGGCCTTCCCCGGCGACGTCGTCGGCCTGGTCAACGCCAACGCCCTGCGGGTCGGCGACAGCCTGTACGTCGACGAGCCGGTCACCTTCCCGCCGATCCCGTCGTTCTCCCCGGAGCACTTCGCCGTGGTCCGGGCCAAGGACTCCAGCCGCTACAAGCAGTTCCGTCGCGGCATCGAGCAGCTCGACCACGAGGGCGTCGTCCAGGTGCTGCGCTCGGACCTGCGCGGCGACCAGGCGCCGGTGCTCGCCGCGGTCGGCCCGATGCAGTTCGAGGTGGCCGAGCACCGGATGGGCCACGAGTTCGGCGCCCCGGTGACCCTGGAGCGCCTCGACTACTCCCTGGCCCGGCGCACCGACCACGCCTCCGCGCCGGCGCTGAACGCCCAGCGTTCGGTGGAGGTCCTCAGCCGCACCGACGGGGAGCTGCTGGCCATCTTCAGCGACCGCTGGCGGCTGCAGTCGGTCGAGCGCGAGCTGCCGGACGCCGTGCTGGAGGCGCTCGTCGTCTCGGTGTGACCGGCGCCGCAGCGGCGGTCTCGCCATACGGCCTGAGGTCTGGCCGTGGACGACTCCCCGTAAACTGGCCCCTCCGCCCGATCGTCAACGGAGCCGCATGTGAGTTTGGTCGTCCAGAAGTACGGCGGGTCCTCGTTGGCTGACGCCGACAGCATCAAGCGCGTCGCCCGCAGGATCGTCGAGACACGCAAGGCCGGCAACGACGTCTGCGTCGTGGTGTCCGCCATGGGCGACACGACCGACGAGCTGCTCGACCTCGCCCAGCAGGTCAGCCCGCTGCCGCCCGGCCGTGAGATGGACATGCTGCTGACCGCCGGCGAGCGGATGTCGATGGCGCTGGTGGCCATGGCGATCGCCAACCTGGGCCACGAGGCGCGCTCGTTCACCGGCTCGCAGGCCGGCGTGATCACCGACTCCTCACACGGCCGCGCCCGCATCATCGACGTGACCCCGGGACGGATCCGGGGTGCGCTGGACGCCGGGCACATCGCGATCGTCGCGGGCTTCCAGGGGGTCAGCCAGGACAGCAAGGACATCACCACACTCGGCCGCGGCGGCTCCGACACGACCGCCGTCGCGCTCGCGGCGGCGCTGGGGGCCGATGTCTGCGAGATCTACACCGACGTCGACGGCGTCTTCACCGCCGACCCCCGCATCGTGCCCAGCGCCCGCAAGATCGAGCGGCTCTCCAACGAGGAGATGCTGGAGATGGCAGCCTGTGGTGCCAAGATCCTGCACCTGCGCTGCGTGGAGTACGCCCGCCGGTTCGACATGCCGATCCACGTGCGCTCGTCGTTCTCCTACCGCGAGGGCACCTGGATCATCGACCCGGACATCACCGAAGGAGAGGCCGAGAGCACCGTGGAAGCCCCGATCATCGCCGGCGTCGCGCACGACCGCAGCGAGGCCAAGATCACCGTCGTCGGTGTGCCCGACCACCCCGGCAAGGCGGCCGAGATCTTCCAGGCCTGCGCCGACGCCGAGATCAACATCGACATGATCGTCCAGAACGTCTCCGCGGTGGAGACCGGGCTGACCGACATCTCCTTCACCTGCCCCAAGACCGACGCGCAGACCGGGGTGCAGGCGCTCAAGCGGATCCAGGAGCACGTCGGCTTCCTGTCGTTGCAGTTCGACGACCACATCGGCAAGCTGTCGCTGATCGGTGCGGGCATGCGGTCCCACCCCGGCGTGAGCGCGACGCTGTTCAAGGCGCTGGCCGACACGGGCGTCAACATCGAGATGATCTCCACCTCGGAGATCCGCGTCTCGGTCATCACCCGTGACGACCAGCTCGATGACGCCGTGCGCGCCGTGCACACGGCCTTCGGCCTCGACTCCTCCCAGGGTGAGGCCGTGGTCTACGGAGGGACCGGACGATGAGCACACGCAAGCCCACCCTCGCCGTGGTCGGTGCGACCGGGGCCGTCGGCACCGTCATGCTGGGGATCCTGTCCCAGCGCGAGGACGTCTGGGGCGAGATCCGCCTCGTGGCCTCGGCCCGGTCCGCCGGCAAGGTCCTGCGCGTCCGGGGCGAGGACGTCGTCGTCCAGGCGCTGGCCCCCGAGGTCTTCGACGGCGTGGACGTCGCGATGTTCGACGTGCCGGACGAGGTGTCCGCGCAGTGGGCGCCGATCGCGGTCGAGCACGGGGCGGTCGCCGTGGACAACTCCGGCGCCTTCCGGATGGACCCCGAGGTGCCGCTGGTCGTGCCCGAGGTCAACCCGGCCCAGGCGCGCAACCGCCCCAAGGGCATCATCAGCAACCCCAACTGCACGACGCTGACGATGATGGACGCGCTCGGTGCGCTGCACGCCGGCTGGGGGCTCACCGCCCTGGTCGTCGCCTCCTACCAGGCCGCCTCCGGCGCCGGCCAGCCCGGCATCGAGCGCCTGTACGACGAGCTCGCCGTGCTCGCCGGCGACCGCCAGGTCGGCCAGCACACCGGTGACGTGCGGGCCCTGGTGTCCGACAAGCTGGGCGAGGACTCGCCGTTCCCGGCGCCGCTGGCGCTCAACGTCGTGCCGTGGGCGGGGTCGGTCAAGGACGACGGGTGGAGCTCGGAGGAGCTGAAGGTCCGCAACGAGTCCCGCAAGATCCTGGGCATCCCCGACCTGAAGGTCTCGGCCACCTGCGTGCGGGTGCCGGTCGTGACGACGCACTCGCTGGCCGTGCACGCGACGTTCGAGCGCAACGTCACCGTCGAGCAGGCCCGCCAGGCGCTCGTCGAGGCGCCCAGCGTCGTCGTGCTGGACGACCCGGCCGCCGGTGAGTGGCCGACCCCGGCCGACGTGGTGGGCTCCGACCCGACCTTCGTCGGACGGATCCGGCAGGCGCTGGACTTCCCCCACACCATCGAGCTGTTCGTCTGCGGCGACAACCTGCGCAAGGGGGCGGCGCTGAACACCGCCCAGATCGCCGAGCTGGTCGCCAAGGAGCTGACGGCAGGGGCCGGCGAGGGCTGAGGCCCGGTGTGCTCCACGAGGGCGGTCCCGCGACAGCGGGGCCGCCCTCGTGCGTCCCCCGGTGCCTCCGGCGCTGCGCGCGCGACCCGGCCGGTGACCCGATCAGCGCGGGAGCCGGACCTCGGCCCGCAGGCCGCCGGCCGGCGAACCGTCAGTCAAGGTGATGGTGCCGCCCGAACGCCGCAGGAGCTCCCGGACGATGGCCAGGCCCAGGCCGCTGCCGCCGGCGTCGCGGGAGCGGGCGTCGTCGAGCCGGGTGAACCGGTCGAACACCCGCTCCCGGTCAGCGGGCCGGATGCCGGGTCCGTCGTCGGTGACGGTCAGCAGGGCCTGGCCGTCGCTGACCTCCGCGGTCAGCACCACCTCGCTCGCGGCGTGCCTGACCCCGTTGTCGACGAGGTTGGACAGCACGCGTCGCAGCTCCTCGCGGTCGGCGGACACGAACACCCCGGGGCCGGCCGCGACGCACACCGGGACCGGTGCAGCGGCGTACCGTCCGGCCACGTCGGCCAGCAGCGGCAGGGCGTCGAAGGACTCCCGTCGCGACGGCGCCTGCGCGTCGGCGCCGGCCCGGGCCAGCAGCAGCAGGTCCTCGACCATGCGGGACAGGCGCTGCACGTCGGCGAGGAGGTCCGCCGGAAGGTCACCGCCCTCCCCGAGTCGCTGCGCCACCTCCAGCTGGGTGTGCATCGACGCCAGCGGGCTGCGCAGCTCGTGCGCCGCGTCCGCCACGAAGGCCCGTTGCCGTTCCCGCGAGCTGGCCAGCCGGTCCAGCATGTCGTTGAGGGTGACCGCCAGGGCGTGGACCTCGTCGGCGGTGTCGGGCACCGGCAGCCGTTCGTCCTGACCGGTGCCGCTGATCCGCGCGGCACCGGCGCGCAGGCCCTCGACGGGGCCGAGCGTGCGCCCGATCATCCACCAGGCGATGACCGCGAGGACGGCCAGCAGCAGGGGATAGGTGGCCAGCAGCGCCCGCCCCAGGACCCGCTGGCTGCGTTCGACGTCCCGGACCTGCTCGGCCACGATCACCGTCCCGGGACGGGCCGCCGGACCCACCGGCACGGCCACCACGCGCAGCGGCCCCGTGATCCCGGCACGAGAGCCCTGCACCGTCAACGCCTCGCCCTTGCCGGCCCGCGCGAGCTCCGCCGGGCGCAGCAGCGGGGTGAGCCGGTCGGCGTTGACCGATGCGCTGACGACCCGGCCGGCCGCGTCGACGACCTGCACCACCTGCGCGCCCGACACCGGCAGCGGGTCCGGCAGCGGGCCGGCCTCGGCCATCGACACCACGTCCGAGGCCGTGGCGCGGGCGCTGCTGTCAACCGTGCGCTCGATGGCGACCACGAGCACGGCGTACAGCACGATGCTGCCGATGGCGAGGGCGACGCCGACCCCGGTCACCCCCAGGAGCATCAGCCGCGCCCGCAGGCTGATCCGGGCCGGCCCCCGACCCCGACCCCGAACCCGGCCGCGACCGGGGGCCCCGTCGTGCGCGGGGTGCGCGGGGCTCACGGAGCCAGCCGGTATCCGACGCCGCGTACGGTCTGCAGCACGTCACGGCCCAGCTTGCGGCGCAGGTAGCCGATGTAGACCTCCACCGCGTTGGGGTCGGTGTCCTCGGCCGCGTCCCACACGTGGTCCAGCAGCTCGGTCTTGCTGACCACGCGGTGGGGGTTGCGCAGAAAGTACTCCAGCACGGTGTACTCGCGAGGGGTGAGGGCGACCGGCTCCTGCGACACCTGCACCTGGTGGGTGGCCGGGTCCAGGCTCACCTCTCCGGCGCTGAGGACGGTCGGGCGCTCGGGCAGCCGCCGGCGCACCAGGGCGCGCAGCCGGGCCAGCAGCACGACGAAGGAGAACGGTTTGGTGAGGTAGTCGTCGGCGCCGTAGTCCAGGCCGTCGGCCTGGTCGTACTCCCCGTCCTTGGCCGACAGCATCAGGACCGGGGCCCAGACCCCCTCGGTCCGCAGCGTCCGCACCACGTCATAACCGGACATGCCGGGCAGCATGACGTCCAGGACCACCGCGTCGTAGTCGCCGTGCCGGGCGGCGCGCAGCCCTGACGGGCCGTCGTGGACGACGTCGACGACGAACCCCTCGGCCACCAGGCCACGGTGGAGCGCCCGGGCCAGCCGCACCTCGTCCTCCACCACCAGCAGTCTCACGGGCCCACCCTGTCACGCCCGGTGCGCCCCGGCTCGACCTCTCAGGGCACTCTCAGCCGCCGTGGCGCAGGATGAGCCCATGAGCATCTTCAGCACGCATCCGGCCCTGCGGTGGGCCGTGCCCGGGGTCGCGGTCGCCGCTGTGGTCGGCGGGGCCAGCGCAGCCGGTGTCATCTCGGCCCAGGCCGACTCCCCCCTCCCGCAGCGCACCGCGGCCCAGCTCCTCGTCGACGTCCAGAACGCCCGCCTCGACGGCCTGTCCGGCACTGTGGTGCAGCGCGCCGACCTCGGTGTGCCGGCCCTGGGCGCCATCAGCGGCGCCGCCGGCTCGGCCTCCGGCTCCGGTGGTGGCGGCTCGTCCGCCGGTGGGTCCGGCAGCTCCGACCTCACCTCCCTGGTCTCGGGCACCCACACGCTGCGGCTCTGGTACGCCGGCCCGGACCGCACCCGCGTCGCCCTGCTCGGCACGTCCGGCGAGTCCGACGTCATCCGCAGCGGCAAGGACGTCTGGCTGTGGTCCAGCCAGGACAAGTCCGCGACGCACATGACCCTTCCTGCCGAGGCCGCCCGGCACCAGGCGGCTCCGCCGGCCCCCGGCACCGCGGGGATGCCCAGCTCGCCCCAGGAGGCTGCCGACCTGGCGCTGAAGGCGATCACGCCGTCCACCACGGTCACGACCAGCGGCACCGCCAACGTGGCCGGTCGCTCGGCCTACGAGCTGGTGCTGACCCCGAAGGACCCCGCCTCGCTGGTGGCCTCCGTGCGACTGGCCATCGACAGCGACAAGCACGTGCCGCTGCGGGTCCAGGTCTTTGCCAAGGGCTCGTCGGAGGCGGCGTTCGAGGTGGCGTTCACCTCGGTCGACTTCGCCCGCCCGGACGCCGCGCAGTTCGCGTTCAACCCGCCGGCGGGCACCAAGGTCACCGAGCGCACGCTGCCCTCGCACCAGGACAAGAAGCCCGGGACCGGCTCCGCTGACAAGCCCACGATCGTCGGGACCGGCTGGGGCACCGTGGCCGTCGCCACCATGCCGAAGCAGGCCGCCGGCGCCGGCACGAACGACGGGCAGGTCAAGGCGATGCTCGACCTGCTGCCCAAGGTCTCGGGCGCCTGGGGCCAGGGCCACCTGCTCGAGGGCAAGCTGTTCTCCGCGGTGCTCACCGACGACGGACGCGTCGCTGTCGGCGCCGTGACACCGCAGACGTTGTACGCCGCCCTGGCCGCGCGGTGACCGATGCGGCCGTCGTCACCTCGGGGCTGACGAAACGGTTCGGCCAGCAGGTCGCGGTCAGCGCCGTCGACCTGCTGGTCCCCCGGGGAGCGGTCTACGGGTTCCTCGGCCCCAACGGATCGGGCAAGACCACGACGATCCGCATGCTCCTCGGTCTGATCGGGTCCACCGCGGGCCGGATCGAGGTGCTCGGGGAGCCGATGCCTGACGGTGCCGGACGGGCCCTTCCGCGGGTGGGGGCGCTGGTCGAGGGGCCCGCTTTCCACCCCTACCTCTCCGGCCGGGCCAACCTGCGCCGGCTGGACGCGGCCGACCGCTACGCCGACCCGCGCACCGCGGGGGCGCGCATCGACGCCGCGCTCGACCGTGTCGGGCTGGGCGCCGCCGCCGCCAAGCGCTACCGCGCCTACTCCCTGGGGATGCGGCAGCGACTCGCGATCGCGGCGGCGCTGCTCGGGCCACGCGACCTGCTGGTGCTGGACGAGCCGACCAACGGGCTCGACCCCCAGGGCACGCGGGAGGTCCGGCACCTCATCTCGGGCCTGGCCGACGAGGGGACGACGGTCCTGGTGTCCAGTCACCTGCTCTCGGAGGTCGAGCAGGTCTGCTCCCACATCGGAGTGATGCACGTCGGCAGGCTGGTGGCCCAGGGCCCCGTCGCGGAGGTCCGCTCGGGTGCGGCACCGCGGGCGCGGGTCGAGACCGACCAGGGCGAGGCCGCGGCGCGGGTGCTGCGCGAGCTCGGCCTGGGTGACGTGCTCCTCGAGAGCGGCAACGTGTCCGGCACGCTGGGACAGGTGGCGCCCGAGAAGGTGGTCGCTGCGCTGGTCAACGACGGCGTGCCGGTGATGGGCTTCGCCGTGCAGCGCCCCAGCCTGGAGGACCTGTTCGTCTCACTCACGGGGGAGGGCTTCGATGTCAGCGGCTGACGTGGCACCGGCGGTGGCGTCCCCGGGCGCCTCCGCAAGCGCGGCAGGGCAGGCACGCCCGCAGCGTGGCTGGGCCCTGCGGTTCCTGGGCTCGGAGCTGCGGCTCATCTTCGGCCGCCGCCGCAACCTCGCCGGGCTCGGCGTCCTGGCCGTCGTCCCCATCATCATGGCCGTCGTGGTCAAGCTGTCGTCCCAGCCCGAGCCGGGCCGCGGACCTGACTTCCTGTCCTCCATCACCGACAACGGCCTGTTCGTCGCGCTCGCAGCCCTGGGGGTGGAGCTGGGCCTGTTCCTCCCGCTGGCGGTCGGCACGATCTCCGGCGACTCGGTCGCCGGCGAGGCCAACATCGGCACCCTGCGCTACCTGCTCGCCGTCCCGGTCGACCGCACCCGGCTGCTGGCGGTCAAGTACGCCGCGATCGTGATCTTCTCGATCGCCGCCACGATGCTGGTGACCGTCGTCGGCTCCGTCGTGGGCGTTGCCATCTTCGGCGCCGGCGACCTGACCCTGCTCTCCGGCAGCCAGGTCGGCTTCGGCGACGCGGTGCTGCGCGTGCTGGTCGCCACGCTCTACCTGGCGCTGTGCTTCGCGTCGCTGGGGGCGATCGGCCTGTTCATCTCCACCCTCACCGAGCAGCCGATCGCAGCGACGATCGCGGTGGTCATCATCAACGTCCTGTCCTTCATCCTCGACGCCATCCCGCAGCTGTCGTGGCTGCACGAGTGGCTTCCCACGCACTGGTGGGCGTCGTTCGGTGAGGTGCTGCGCGACCCGATCGCCTGGGACGCCCTCGGGCGCGGCCTGCTGACGGCAGCCGCCTACGCCCTGGTCTTCTGGCTCGCGGCCTGGGCCCGGTTCGCCGGCAAGGACGTCACCAGCTGACACCGCTGTGGGTGCCGACGGGAGCAGCAAGCTGGTCGCCTCCGGCGGCAGGGTGGCCGGCCATCGTCGGCCAGAGAGCGAACCGCCGCGCCCGATCGGTCGGGCCGCCTGTGCCTCCGCGAGCTCGCTCCGGCGTTCCGCGCGTACGGTCAGGCGGGGTGGTACGGCTCGGTGGCGTAGCGGCTCATGACGGCGAGGATGTCGGCCGGGTCGAGTCGTCCGTCGGGCCCGGGACGTAGCGTGGCGACCTCTTTGAAGTACCCGATGTACCGCTCGGGCGTGACGGTGCACAGGAGGCTCGCCGGGGCCTGGTCGTCGGCGTTGGCGAAGGTGTGCGGGGCTCCGATGGGTGCGGTGACCAAGGTGTCCGGCGTTGCGAGCATGTCCTCGCGGCCGCTGGTGAACCTCACGGTGCCGGTCAGGATGAAGAAGCTCTCGTCGTGCTCGCGATGTACGTGTTGAGGCGGCCCGGCCCATCCGGGAGCGAGGGTGCACTCGATGAGGCCCCATCGCCCATCGACCGCAGTGCCGTCCGCGAGCACCCGGAAGCCCGCGCCGGCCGCACTCCAGCTCTCCCCTGCTCCGGCGCGATTGACGGTGATGGTCATCTGACCTCCCCGATGGCCCGGCCCAGGCGACCAGGCGCCCTGCCCAGTCTGGCACGCCATCGGGCTGCCGACCCCGCCCTGCACGCGAGGCCATGGGGGCGCCGGCCGGTGAGTGACGGGCTTGCTGCACCTGCTGGTGCTCACCGCGATCTGGGTCAGGCCGGCCCCCGTCCAGGTCCCGGACGCACGCCGTGCTGCCCGCGCTGCTTCCGGAGCGCGGACAACCCGAGGATGCTGTGGCCATGGGCAGGACCGGTAGCGGACAGGGCGCCCCGAAGCGCCCGGCACGCCTGGTCAAGGTCACCAGCCCGCTGGCCCGTCAGCTCGCCGGGCGTCGCTGGTTCCCGCTCTGGGCCGTGCTCGAGCACCGCGGGCGGAGCTCCGGACGCACCTACGCGATCCCGGTAGCCGTGCTGGTCACCCCGGAGACGTTCGTCATCAGTCTGCCCTGGGGCCCGCAGACCAACTGGGTCCGCAACGTTCTGGCCGCCCAGGGGTGCAGCATCCGCTGGAAGGGCGAGCGGTTTCGTGTCACGGACCCGCAGCTCGTCGGCGTCGATGTCGCACTGAAGGCGGCCGGTTCCTTCCAGCGGGCGGTGATCCGCCGGTTCGGCTTGACGGCATTCCTGCAGCTGCGACGCTGAAGCACGGTCCACCGTCAGCCGGGAGCGCTTCGCAGCGGTGAGGTCGCACGGAGCCGGGATCCGGCTCTGCAGTGGTCGGGGTGACAGGATTTGAACCTGCGGCCTCTTCGTCCCGAACGAAGCGCGCTACCAAGCTGCGCCACACCCCGTGGCTGTGCGCCCACGCGAGCGAGGGCAACGAGAACAGAGAATAGCCGAGGCACCCGCCCAGTACCCAATCGGGTGCGCAGCGGCGGCCCTCACCGAGCCGTGAGGGTCAGCAGCGTGGCCTCGGGGCGGCAGGCGAAGCGCACCGGCGCGTACGGCGACGTGCCCAGCCCTGCGGACACCTCCAGCCAGGCCGCGCCCGCCGGGGCCTCGCTCGACGGTGAGCCCGCCGCCCCGGGCCACCAGCGGGAGACACCCTTGACCCGCCCCCGGTCCAGGTCGCAGTTGGTCACCAGTGCGCCGTGGAACGGCAGGCACAGCTGGCCGCCGTGCGTGTGCCCGGCGATGACCAGCCCCGCCCCGTCAGCGGTCATGGCGTCCAGGACCCGGGTGTACGGCGCGTGCAAGACCCCGATGGTCAGCGCCGCCGAGGGGTCGGCCGGTCCGGCGACCCGGTCGTAGCGGTCGTACTCCAGGTGTGGGTCGTCCACTCCGACCAGCTCGAGGTCGCGACCGGCCACAGCCAGGGTGGACCGGGCGTTGGTGAGGTCCGCCCACCCGGCATCCGTCAGGGCCTTGACCAGGTCGGAGGTGGGCAGCGGCGAGGCCGTCGTACGGCGTGCGTGGTGGCGGGTGAGGTAGAGCGCGGGGTTGCGGGGCTTGGGTGCGAAGTAGTCGTTGGACCCCAGGACGAACGCGCCCGGCCGCTCCAGCAGGGGCTCCATGGCCCGCAGCGCTGCGGGAACGGCCTGCAGGTGGGCGAGGTTGTCGCCGGTGTTGAGGACCAGGTCCGGCTCCAGCGAGGCCAGGCGCCGGACCCACTCGATCTTGCGTGTCTGGCGGGGCAGCAGGTGCAGGTCGGAGAGGTGGAGCACCCGGATCGGTGCTGCGCCGGGCGCCAGCACCGGCACGCTGAACCGCCGCAGCGTGAACGCGTTGCGCTCGATCAGCGAGGCATAGGTGAGGCCTCCGGCGCCGACGGCGAGGACTCCGGCGGCGGCTCTGGCGGTGCGTGTCATGGTGTTCACCGGGCCCATCCTTGCAAACGGGTCCGGTGGCCGCGGTGCCACACTGCTCCCATGACCGACACCAGCGCCCCCACGCTCAAGTCCACCCTGCATGCCGACCTCAACGCCGCGATGCGTCAGCGCGACCAGGTGCGCACCGGGACGCTGCGCATGGTCCTGACCGCCGTCACCAACGAGGAGGTGTCGGGGACCTCGGCGCGCGAGCTCTCCGATGACGAGGTGCTCAAGGTGGTCGTCAAGGAAGCCAAGAAGCGTCGGGAGGCCGCCACCGCCTACACCGAGGCAGGTCGGCCGGAGCTCGCCGAGCAGGAGGTCAGCGAGCTCGCCGTGCTCGAGGGCTACCTGCCGGCCCAGCTGTCCGACGAGGAGCTCGAGGCGCTGGTGGCGCAGGCGGTGTCCTCGACCGGGGCGACCGGCATGGGTCAGATGGGGCAGGTCATGAAGGCCACCCAGCCCCTGGTCGCCGGGCGCGCCGAGGGCGGCCGGGTGGCAGCGGCGGTCCGCCGCGCCCTTGCCGGCTGAGCCCGGGCGGCCGAGCGTCCCCGCAGCAACGACAGCGCCCCCACCCTGAGCCGGGTGGGGGCGCTGTCGTCGAGTCCGCGCGTCAGGGCTTGGAGGTCGCCTTGGGCTTCGGGCCCGGCTTGCTCTTCTTCTTGTCCTTGGTCGTCGGCGACGGGTTCGACTTCGGCGTGGGTGAGGCCTTCGGGCTAGGTGTGGCCTTCGGGCTCGGCGTCGCCGTGGGGCTCGCCGTCGGCGTGGGGTTCGGCTTCGGCGGGGCGGGCGGTTGCGGAACCGGCGGCGGCGGCGGGACGTAGCCGGTCGAGGGGCTCATCGAGACATCTGAGCCCCGCATGGCCTTGGTGCCGGCCCCGGGGGAGGTGTAGACGATGGTGCCCTGCGACAGGGTGGAGGAGACGGTCTGTCCGGTCGAGACGGTGAAGCCGGCGTCGGTGAGCGCCTTCCTGGCATCGCCCTCTGACAGGCCGCCGACATCGGGAACCCGCACGCGGTCACCCTCGAGGACCTTGTCGCTGGGCTCGGCGAAGTCCCGCACGGGCAGGCCCTTGGAGGCCTCGTCCATGATGTCCTTCCAGATCGGCGCCGCGATGGTGGCGCCGAAGACGTGCGGGTAGAACGTGCCGGCGAGGGTCAGGTTGCGCATCTTCTTCTGGATGGTGGGCGTGCCGACCCAGACCGCGGTGGACAGCTGCGGGGTGTAGCCGGCGAACCACGACTGCTTGTTGCTGTCGGTGGTGCCGGTCTTTCCCGACGCCGGACGGTGACCTTCGAGCTGGTTGCCCGCAGCGGTCCCGGCCGTGAGGACCGTGGACAGCACCTTGGTCACGCCGTTGGCCACGTCGGGGTCCAGCGCCTGGCTGCAGGTGGAGGTCTGCACCGGCAGCGACTTCTTGTCCTGGTCGATGACGGACACGACCGGCACCGGCGCGCAGTAGCTGCCCTCCGCGGCGACGGTGGCGTAGGCGGAGGCCATGGTCACCGGCGACACCGCGTCCGACCCCAGGACGACGTTGGCCGGGTTGTGGGCGTGGATCGGCTCGCCCATGGAGGAGTGCAGCCCCATCTCGGTCATCGTCTTGCCGATCGCGCACACGCCGAGCTTCTGGTCCAGGGCGACGAACGCCGTGTTGATGGACTGCTCGGTCATCTTGGTGAGCGTCACCCGGCCCACCGAGCCCGGCTCGTCGTTGCCGACCTGCCACGGCGGTCCCGGCTTGCAGGCGTCGGAGAACTGGCTCTTGTAGAACACCGTGCCCGACGGCGGGGCGTTGACGGTGGACTTGATCGGCATGCCCTGCTTGAGCGCCGTCGCGATGGCGAACATCTTGGCGGTGGAGCCGAACTGGAAGCCGCCGGAGTTGCCGTAGGCGCGGTCGGCGGCGTAGTTGACCGACGTCTTGCCCTTGCCGGCGCTGTTGGAGTAGCGGGTGTTCTGCACCATCGACAGGATCTTGCCGGTGCCCGGCTGCACCACCGCCGCCGCGGCGCCGATCTTGTTGCCGTTGCCCACGGGGACGCGCTTCTCGAGGTCCTTCTGGGCCTGCTTCTGGATCCGCGGGTCGATGGTGGTCTGGATCGTCAGGCCGCCGCGGTTGATGTTCTTGGTCCGCTCGGCGATCGTCTTGCCCAGCGCCGGCTGCTGCTTGAGCCAGGCGATGACGTAGTCGCAGAAGTAGGGGTAGGTCGAGGTGGCGCAGGAGTTCTGCGCGGAGGTGACGTGGAGCTGGACCTTGCTGGCCCTGGCCGTGGTCCACTGCTTGTCGCTGATCAGCCGCAGCTGGTGCATCCGGTCCAGGACGACGTTGCGCCGGGCGAGGGCGGCCTCGGGGAAGTGCACCGGGTCGGTGGCGCCCGGGCGCTGGGTCAGGCCCGCGAGCATGGCGGCCTGGGGCAGGGTGAGGGCGGAGGCGCTGACCCCGAAGTAGTGGCGCGCGGCGGCCTCGACGCCGTAGGCCTGGTCGCCGTAGTAGACGAGGTTGAAGTAGCCCTGGAGGATCTGGTCCTTGGTCAGCTGCTTCTCGACCGTGACGGCGTACTTGAGCTCCTGCAGCTTGCGGCTGTAGCCGGCCAGCCCCTGGCGCGCGACGGCCGCCTGGGCGGCGGCCCTGTCGTTGTTGCGCAGGGCCTTCTCCTGCAGGGTGATCTTGACGTACTGCTGGGTCAGCGTCGAGGCGCCCTGGGTGTCGCCGCCGCGCACGTTGGACACGACGGCGCGAGCCACGCCCTGGGGGTCGACGCCGCCGTGCTCGTAGAACCGGCTGTCCTCGATCGCCACCTGGGCCTGCCGCATGACCGGCGCCACCTGCGTCAGCGGCACGACGATGCGGTTCTCGTCGTACGGCGTCGCGATCAGTGACCCGTCGGCCGCGAGGATCCGCGACTGCTGCGCCAGCGGGCCGGCGGTGAACTCGCTCGGGAGCGCGTCGAAGACCCCCACCCCCTCCCTGGCGACCGCACCCGTGGCACCCACGGCGGGCATCACCAGACCGGCTCCGAGCAGACCGAGGACGACCGAGGTCGCAAGGAAGGCTCCGAGCAGGCTGAGGATGTTGGTCACGTTGAGGATCCGTCCCTGCATGGGCCCCAGAGTAACCCGCGGCGCCGACACCGAAGGGGAGCCGCGGCCGTGGTGACTAGTCACTCCGTGCGCTGCAGAACCACCCGCACAGGTCATAGTCCGCAAATGCCCGCTTCTTTATCGTTCAACGTGAGGCAGCAAGCAGGCCCGGCGTCGGCGCCGGCTGGCACACAGGGGAGATAGACGTGACCGTCACGATGGACCACCGCAGCGACCTGATGAGCCGCACCAGCTGGGTCGAGGACTGGGCCCAGCGTGGTGCCTGCGGCTCCTCGGACCCCGATGCGCTGTTCGTGCAGGGCGCCGCCCAGCAGCAGGCCAAGACGGTCTGCCTCGGGTGCCCGGTCATCGCCGAGTGCCTCGCCGACGCCCTCGACAACCGCACGGAGTTCGGCGTGTGGGGCGGCATGACCGAGCGTGAGCGCCGGGCGCTGCTCAAGCGCCGGCCCGACATCCGCTCCTGGCGCACCCTGTTCGAGTCGGCCCGCGCCGGCCAGGCCCGCCCCGCCTGAGCAGCGAACCCTCGACGAGGTCACGGTCGAGCCGGGGGGATGGGCCCGGTCAGCGTGGTGCCGTCGGCCCGGTCCGGCTCACCCGCCCGCCAGGGCCACGCCGACCGCCCGCAGACCCTCGGCGTCGTGGATGTCCTGGGCTGCCGCCGGGACCTCGACCACCGGGATCCCCGGGTGCCCGGCCGTGAAGCGCCGGGCCAGCTGCTGGTGGCGCGCCGAGACGTCGGCCTGGGCGGCATGCAGCCGCAGCAGCCCGGCCGTCGTCTCCGCACTGACCTGGCCGTTGGCGCCGCCGCCGTCGAGCAGCTGCTCAGCCGCCGACAGGGCCCGTGAGGCGCTCAGCCCGGGCGCCGAGACGCGTGAGACCCGGTTGAGGACCAGGCCCGCGAGCGGCATCTTCTCCTCATCGAGCCGGTCCACGAAGTACGACGCCTCGCGCAGTGCGTCTCGTTCGGGTGCGGCGACCACGAGGAACGCCGTACCGCCCTCCTTGAGCAGGGCGTAGGTCTGGTCAGCGCGCTCGCGGAACCCGCCGAACATCGTGTCCAGGGCCGCGACGAAGGTCTGGACGTCGGACAGCATCTGGCCGCCGAGCACCTTGCCCATCACCGACGTGACCGCCTGCACGCCCTGGCTGAAGACCTTCAGGTAGGCCCGGCCACCGGCCTTGGCCGGGGCCATCAGCAGCCGGATGAACCGGCCGTCCAGGAAGGACCCGAGCCGCCGGGGCGCGTCCAGGAAGTCCAGCGCCGAGCGGGACGGCGGGGTGTCGACGACGATCAGGTCCCAGGTGCCGTCGCGGTCGGCCTGGGCGCGCAGCTGGCCCAGCTTCTCCATCGCCATGTACTCCTGCGTGCCCGCGAAGGAGCTGGAGACGGCCTGGTAGAAGGGGTTGGCCAGGACCTGCTCGGCCTTCTCCGGGGTGGAGTGGGCGTGCACCACCTCATCGAAGGTGCGCTTCATGTCGAGCATCATCGCGTCGAGGGAGCCGCCGGCCGTCAGGTCGATGCCGGTCACCGGGCGGGGCTCGTTGTCGAGCACGGTGAGGCCGAGGGACTGCGCCAGCCGCCGCGCGGGGTCGATCGTGAGGACCACGACCTTGCGGCCGGCCTCGGCGGCGCGCACACCGATCGCCGCCGCGGTGGTGGTCTTGCCGACGCCGCCGGAACCGCAGCACACGATGATGCGGGTGCCGGGGTCGCGGATCAGGTCATCGATGTCCAACGGCGGGGCCTTGGGCGCGCGGGCCCGGCTGCCGGTCGTCGTCGTGCGTGCCATTCAGGCCATCCCCTGGTCGGCGAGCAGCTCGGCGAGCTCGCGGATCGCGTTGGCGTCGATGCCATCGGACAGGTAGGGCAGCCGGTAGGTCGGGCGCCCCAGCCCGAGCACGGTCTGCTCCTCCGTCTGCTCCAGGCTCACCCGCTCGGCGTGGTCGCGCGCCTGGGTCAGCAGGCCCCGCACCAGCGCGTCACCGGCGCGCATGCCGACGGCCTCGAGGTCGGCCGTGACCTCGCCCGCGTGGATCCCGGACCCGGCCGCCGCTGCGAGCGCGGGCGCGCGGCAGCAGCGGCTCGCGGACCTGGTTGACGACCACGCCGCCGATCCCGAAGCCGGCCTTGCGCAGCTCGCCGATCGCGTCGACGGTCTCCTGCACGGGCATCTCCTCCAGCAGCGTCACGACGTGCACGACCGTCTGCGGGGACTGCATCATCGCGGTGATCGAGTCGGCCTGGCTGCGGATCGGGCCCACCTTCGCCACGCCCGCCACCTCGTGGTTGACGTTGAGGAACCGGACGACGCGCCCCGTCGGCGGTGCGTCGAGGACGACGGCGTCGTACGCCGGCCTGGCCCGCGGCCCACGCGCCTTGGGGTCGCGGCGGCGGCGTACGGCCTCGTAGACCTTGCCGGTGAGCAGGACGTCGCGGACGCCGGGGGCGATCGTCGTGGCGAAGTCGACGGCGCCGAACTTCTCCAGCAGGCCACCGGCGCGGCCGAGCTTGTAGAACATCTGGAGGTACTCCAGCAGCGCGGCCTTGGCCTCCACGGCCAGGCCGAACACCTCGCCGCCGTTCTCGGCGTGGGAGATGCGCGCCTCGGTCTGGGCCAGCGGCGTGACGTCGAAGGTCTGGCTGATGCCCTGGCGCCCCTCGACCTCGACCAGCAGGACCCGTTGGCCGCGGTCGGCCAGGGCGAGCGCCAGGGCCGCCGCCACGGTCGTCTTGCCGGTGCCGCCCTTGCCGGTGACGATGTGCAGCCGGACCCCCTGCCAGTCGCTGTCGCGGGCAGCCGCCGAGCCGGTAGTCATGGAGCGAGCCTAAGCGGCCAGGGTGCGCACCGTCGCCAGCACCGTCGCGAAGGCCGGGTGGGAGGGGTCGATCACGGCGAAGTGGTCGGCGCCCTCGAGCATCGTCAGCCGCACCTCGGGCGAGCCGCTGCGCCGCGCGCGCATCCGCTGCTCATAGGAGCGGGAGACCTCCGGCAGGACCGTCCGGTCGTCGCGTGCCGTGCAGCAGGACGACCGGCACCGCCGGGGTCAGCAGGGCCGGGTCCGCCAGGGCGTACGCCGCGCGCAGCGGGCCCTCGGGGTCCCCGCCCATCAGGCTCTGGGCGGCGCGGTCGCCGAGCCCGAGGCGGGCGGTGAGGGTCAGGTCCACGCAGCCGGCGAGCGAGACCACCCCCGCGAGGCCGTGCGCCTGCGGCTGGCTCGCGACCCACGCCACGAGGTGGCCCCCGGCGGAGTGACCCACCAGCACGACCCGGTCGGGGAGGGTCGGGTCAGCCCGGACCGCGGCGACGGCGGCCGCGACGTCCTGGGCCGTGCCGGGCCAGCCGCCGCCGGGCATGTCGACCCGGCGGTACTCCGGCACCGCGACGTCGAAGCCGTCGTCGGCGAACGCCTGTGCCTGCGCCGCGGCGTGGGCCCGGTCGAAGCCCTTCTGCCAGAAGCCGCCGTGGACCACGACGACGGTGGTCCCGCGCGGCGGGCCCGCCGGGAGCCGGACGTCGTACACCTGCGCGGCGTCCTCGCCGTAGGACACGGTGCGGGCGGCGGGGGGCGCGGAGCGGTCGAGCACGGCTCGGGGGTCGCGGGGAGTGGCCATGCGCCCATGCTCGCAGGCCTCGCTAGAGTGCACGCATGGCTACCTGGGAGTACGCGACCGTGCCGCTGATCGTGCACGCGACCAAGCAGATCCTCGACCAGTGGGGGGAGGACGGCTGGGAGCTGGTGCAGGTCCTCACCGGTCCGGACGGCAACGGCCTGGTGGCCTACCTGAAGCGGCCGAAGTCATGAGCGCGGTCGAGGACCGGCTGGCCGGGCTGGGGCTGAGCGTGCCCGACGTCGCGGCGCCGGTCGCTGTCTACGTCCCGGCGGTGCGCGACGGGCACCACGTCTACACCTCCGGTCAGCTGCCGTTCGTCGCCGGCGCCCTGCCCGCGACCGGCAAGGTGGGCGACGGCGACGGGCTGGTGTCGGCGCAGGACGCCAAGCAGCTCGCGCAGACCTGCGCCCTCAACGCCATCGCGGCCGTGAAGTCGGTCGTGGGCGACCTCGACAAGGTCACCCGGGTGGTCAAGGTGGTCGGCTTCGTGGCCAGCGACCCGTCCTTCACCGGCCAGCCCGGCGTCGTCAACGGCGCCTCCGAGCTCCTCGGCACGGCCTTCGGCGACGCCGGTGTGCATGCCCGCTCGGCGGTCGGGGTGGCCGTGCTGCCGCTGGACGCGCCGGTCGAGGTCGAGATCATCGTGACCGTCGCAGGACTGACCGATCGCCGAGGGCAGCACGACCCGGGACTTCCCGGTCGGCGGTCTCGCCGACCGGGCCCGCGCCTGGCTGGACGGCGCGGGGCCCGACCCGGTCGCCCCGAAGGCGGCCGCCACGGTGATGCTCGTGCGCGACCGCGCCGGCGGCACGGGCAGCCCGGTCGAGGTGTTCATGCTGCGCCGGGTCGCGTCGATGGACTTCGCGCCGCGGATGATGGTCTTCCCCGGCGGCGGGGTCGACGTCCGCGACGCGGACCCGCACCTGCCGTGGGCCGGGCCGCCGCCGTCGGTGTGGGCGGCCGAGCTGGGCTGCGGGGAGGACTGCGCCCGCGAGCTGGTCATCGCCGCGGTGCGCGAGGTGTTCGAGGAGTGCGGGGTGCTGCTCGCCGGCCCGGACGCGCACAGCGTGGTCGCCGACGTCCGCGGCGCCGCGTGGCAGGACGAGCGGGCCGCCCTGCTCTCCCGGCAGACCTCGCTGGCGCAGATGCTCATCCGGCGCGGGCTGGTGCTGCGCTCGGACCTGCTCAGCGCCCGCGCGCACTGGGTCACCCCGGAGTTCGAGCACCGTCGCTACGACACCCGCTTCTTCGCGGCGCTGATGCCGCAGGGGCAGGTGGCCGACGACCTGACCAGCGAGGCCGACCACGCCGACTGGACCGACCCCGCCCAGCTGCTGCGGGACGCGGCGGCCGGGCGCGCGCTGATGCTGCCGCCCACCGTCGTGTGCGTGGAGGAGGTGGCCCGCGCCGGCAGCGCCGCCGGGTTCGTCGCCGAGCGGGTCCCGGTGCGGCCGGTCGAGCCCGTGCCGGCCCGGGTGGGGCAGGACGTCGTCATCCGTTGCGAGCTGCCCCGGTGAGCGGGACGAGCCCGACGGGCCCGGGTGGGCGGAAGGGCCCCGCGGCACCGGGCGGGGGAGGGACCGGCTGGTCCGGCGGAGCCGTCACCGCCCGGGCGACCTGCGTGCTGGCGCCCAACCCGGGGCCGATGACGCTCGACGGGACCAACACGTGGGTGCTGGCCGAGCCGGGGTCGCAGCGGTGCGTCGTGGTCGACCCGGGGCCGCTGGACGAGCGGCACCTGGCTGCCGTGCTCGACCACGTCGCCTCCCGCGGGCTGCGGGTGGACACCACGCTGCTGACCCACGGCCACGCCGACCACGCCGAGTCCGCGGCCCGGTTCGCGGAGCTGACCGGCGCCCCGGTGCGTGCGCTCGGCCGGGGCGAGGGCGACCTCACCGACGGCGACCTGGTCACGGTGGCCGGGCTGGAGCTCACCGTCGTGGCCACGCCCGGGCACACCGGCGACTCCCTGTCCTTCCTCGTCCCGGCCGACGGCACGCTGCTGACCGGTGACACGGTGCTCGGCCGCGGGACCACCGTGGTGGCCTGGCCGGACGGCGAGCTCGCGGCGTACCTGTCCTCACTGGAGCGGCTGGAGCGGATGGCCGGCTCGGGTCAGGTGAGCACCATCCTGCCGGGGCACGGGCCGACGCTGCCGGACGCGGCGGGCGTGGTGCGGTACTACCTGCAGCACCGCGGCGAGCGGCTGGAGCAGGTGCGGGCGGCGGTGGCCGAGGTCGGGCCGGACGCCGACGCGGTGGTGCGGCGGGTCTACGCGGACGTCCCACGCGAGGTGTGGCCGGCCGCCCGGCTCAGCGTCCTTGCCCAGCTCGAGCACCTGCGCACCCACCCCTGAGGGGCGCCGCCGCGGCGCGTCGTACCGGCGGAGCGGTCAGCGGGCGCGGCGCTTGAGCCGCTCGACGTCGAGCAGGACCACGGCGCGGGCCTCGAGCTTGATCCAGCCGCGGCCGGCGAAGTCGGCCAGCGCCTTGTTGACCGTCTCGCGGGAGGCGCCGACGAGCTGGGCGAGCTCCTCCTGGGTGAGGTCGTGGGCCACGAGGATGCCGTCCTCGGCGGGGCGGCCGAACCGGTTGGACAGGTCCAGCAGCGCCTTGGCGACGCGGCCGGGGACGTCGGTGAAGACCAGGTCGGCCAGCGTCTCGTTGGTGCGGCGCAGCCGCCGGGCGAGCGCCGCGAGCAGGGTGGAGGCGACGGCGGGCCGGCCGGAGAGGAACGCGTGCAGCGACTCGTGGCCGAGGCCGATCAGCTGGGTCTCGGCGACCGCGGTGGCCGTGGCGGTGCGGGGGCCGGGGTCGAAGAGGCTGAGCTCGCCGAACATCTCGCCCGGGCCGAGGATGGCGAGGAGGTTCTCGCGGCCGTCGACGCTGGTGCGGCCGAGCTTGATCTTGCCCTCGCCGATGACGTAGAGCCGGTCACCCTGGTCGCCCTCGTGGAACAGGACGTCGCCGCGCTCGAGGTGGGAGGGGGACATCGTGTCGATCAACGCGGCTGCGGCCTCGTCGTCCAGGGCTGCGAACAGGGGCGCTCTTCTCACGACGTCTTGGGCCACGGCGGACAGTCTGCCATGGCGCCGTGCGCGGGCAGTGGATGGCAGATCCGCCCTCTAGTCTGTCGCTGTGTCCCAGATCGCGCGTGCCGTGCCCGACGAGACCCCCGTCGCGCTGACGCGCCGTGCGCGCAAGATGTACCGCGTCCTGCACGAGCGCTACCCCTACGCCCACTGCGAGCTGGACTTCGAGAGCCCGCTGCAGCTGCTCGTCGCGACGGTGCTGTCGGCCCAGACCACCGACGTGCGCGTCAACCTCGTGACACCGGCCCTGTTCGCCCGCTACCGCACCGCCGCCGACTTCGCGGCCGCCGACCGGGCCGAGCTCGAGACGATGATCCAGTCGACGGGCTTCTTCCGCGCCAAGGCCGACGCCCTGATCAAGCTCGGCACCGCGCTCGTCGAGCGGTACGACGGCGAGGTGCCGCCGCGGCTGAAGGACCTGGTCACCCTGCCCGGCGTCGGGCGCAAGACGGCCAACGTCGTGCTGGGCAACGCCTTCGACATCCCGGGCATCACGGTCGACACCCACTTCGGCCGGCTGGTGCGACGGTTCGGGTGGACCGCCGAGGAGGACCCGGTCAAGGTCGAGGCCGCGGTCGGCGCGCTGATCCCGCGCAAGGACTGGACGATGCTGTCCCACGTCCTGATCTTCCACGGTCGCCGGACCTGCCACGCGCGCAAGCCGGCCTGCGGGGCGTGCCCGGTGGCGCGGTGGTGCCCGTCGTACGGCGAGGGGGAGATCGACCCGGTCAAGGCGGCCGCCCTGCTGAAGTACGAGCTCGCGCCGGACGGGTCGTGACCGCGGACGGGGCGCGACGCCCCGCGGCCCGCGTGGATGGGGCGGCTGCTGGACGGGATCGGCGACATCCCGCCCTCGTTCTTCAGCCGGTTCCTGCCGCCGGACGAGGGCGGGCGCGCCTCGGCGGTCCTGATGCTCTTCGGGCCGTCACCGGAGGGGGGCGAGGACGTCGTGCTGACCGAGCGGTCGGCGCACCTGCGCTCGCACGCCGGGCAGGTCGCCTTCCCCGGGGGCCGGCAGGACCCCGGTGACCCCGGGCCGGTCGCCGCCGCGATGCGCGAGGCGCGCGAGGAGGTCGGGCTCGCACCGGAGGGTGTGCAGGTCGTGGCCGAGCTGCCGGCGCTCTACCTGCCCCCGAGCGACTCCGTGGTCACCCCCGTGCTGGCGTGGTGGGCCCGGCCCACCCCGATCCGCGTGGTGGACCCGGCCGAGGTGGCGCGGGTGGTGCGGGCGCCGCTGTCCGAGCTGACCGACCCGGCCCGGCGGTTCACCGTCACCCACCCGAGCGGCTACGTCGGCCCTGCCTTCGACGTCGACGGCCTGCTGGTGTGGGGGTTCACGGCCGGGCTGCTGGCCAAGGTGCTCGAGCTGGCCGGCCTCGACCGTGACTGGGACACGACCGACCGGCGACCGCTGCCCGACCGGCTGGTCGAGCTGGCCGGCCGCCTGCCTGCGCCTCCGCCGGGGTCCGGCGGGAGCGGCCCGTGATCATCGACGTCCTGCTCGCGGTGCTGCTGCTCAGCTATGCCGTCACCGGCTACCGGCAGGGTCTGCTGGTGAGCACCATGTCGCTCGTCGGGTTCCTGTCCGGCGGCGCGCTCGGCATGTGGCTGCTCCCGCAGCTGCTGGAGCGGTGGGCGAGCGTCGGCGGCAACGTCCTGTGGCACACGGTGCTGCTGGTCTTCGGGGTCTTCGTGCTGGCGTCCGTCGGGCAGGCCCTGGCCGTGTCGGTGGGGGCCCGGATGCGCCGGCACGTCCGGCTGAAGCCGGCCCGCGTGCTCGACGCCGTCCTGGGCGGCGTCGCCTCGCTGGTCGCGGTCTCGATCCTGGTGTGGTTCGTCGCCGGCGCGGTGCGCGACGGTGCCCCCGCGCCGCTCGCCCGTGCCATCGGCACGTCGCGCATCCTGCAGACGATCGACCGGGCGATCCCGGCCCAGACCACCAGCTTGTTCGCCGGCTTCCGCGCGGTGCTCGACCGTGAGGGCTTCCCGCGCGTCTTCGAGGGCGTCGGGGTCGAGCCGATCCCCCCGGTGGCCAGGCCCAACGAGGCCGTGACCGCTTCGGGCGCGGTGGCCGGTGCCGCCCGCTCGGTCGTCAAGGTCACCGGTGTGGCGACGGCCTGCAACCGTGGCCAGGAGGGCAGCGGCTGGGTGCTCTCCCCGGGCCGGGTCGTCACCAACGCCCACGTGGTCGCCGGCATGGCGACGCCGCAGGTGCGCGTGCACGGCACCGGGCGCTCGTACGACGCGCGCGTGGTGGTCTTCGACCCCCGCCGCGACCTGGCCGTGCTGGCCGTGCCGGGCCTGGCGGCCCCGCCGCTGCCCCTGGGCCGGCAGCTCTCCCGGGGCGACGGTGCCGTCGTCGCCGGCTTCCCGCTGGACGGGCCGTACCGGCTGGACGCCGCGCGGGTCCGCACCGTCCTGGACGCCCGCGGCGCCGACATCTACGGCGAGCCCGGCACCGTGCGGGAGGTCTACTCCCTGTTCGCCCGGGTCCAGCCCGGCAACTCCGGCGGCCCGCTGCTGTCCAGGACGGGAGCCGTCGTCGGCATCGTCTTCGCCAAGTCGCTGGACGACGAGAGCACCGGCTACGCGCTCACGCTGGACGAGGCGGCGCCGGTGCTGAGGCAGGCCCGGAACGCGGCCACCGCGGTGGGCACCGGCGGCTGCGCCGCGGGCTGAGCCACGCCCGCGGCCGAGCCCGTGCTCAGCTCAGCCCGTGCTCAGCCGAGCCCGTCGAGCCAGCGGGTGAGGTGGGCGTTGACCGTGCCCGGCGCCTCCTCGGGCAGGAAGTGCCCCGCCCCGGCGATGACGTGCTCCTCGTAGGGGCCGGAGACGTAGGCAGCCGAGCCGCGCGTGCTCGAGAGCGCCACCGCGCCGTCGCGCTCGCCCTTGAGGTACATCGCCGGCACCCGCACCGGGCCCTGCACCCGGCGGACGAAGCGCCGGCCGTCCAGGCGCACCTGGCTGCGCACCACCCAGCGGTAGTACTCCGCGGCGGAGTGGGCCACGAACGGCAGGGCCATCGCGTCGGCGTAACGCTGGGCGACGTCGGGGGTGGGCCAGCCGCCACCGGGCGCGGCCCAGGCGCGCAGCAGGCGCTGGACGTACGCCGGTCCGCTGGTCATCTGGTGCTCGGGCACGAACGGGCGCTGCAGGCCGCCCAGGTAGCCGTTGAGGCGGATCTGGGCCGGGCTGGTGAAGGAGGCCCGGCGCAGGACCAGCGGGTGCGGCATCGACAGGGCCGCGACCGCCCGGGTCACGGCCGGCTGCATCGTCGGCATCGACCAGGCGATCCAGCCGCCCCAGCCGTGCCCGACCACGGCGGCCTGGCTCTCGCCGAGGGACCGGATGACGCTGGCGACGTCGGCGGCGAGGGTGAAGGTGTCGTAGCCGCGCGGCGGCTTGTCGGAGGCGCCGTAGCCGCGCAGGTCCATCGCGGCGACGCGGTAACCGGCGTCGGCGAGGCCGGTCAGCTGGTCGCGCCAGGCCCACCAGAACTGCGGGAAACCCGTGCAGCAGCACCACCAGGGGCCCCTCGCCGAGCTCGGCCACGTGGAAGCGTGCCCCGTGGGCGGGGACGAACCGGTGCTGCCACGGGCCCTCGATGAGCACGGAGGATGCGTCGGTGCTCATCGGTGAGGTGGTGCCTTCGGGGCGCGGGGAACGGAACGGGTGCAGGACGTCAGTGACCGGGCTTGATCGCCGCGATCGTCTCCTGCGTCGTGGCGATGGTGCGCTCGGGCTTGCCCTTGACCTTGCTCATCGCCTTCTTGCCGAGCAGGGCCAGCACCCCGGCGACGACGAAGAGGACGACGGCGACGATGAGGAACGACAGCCACACCGGCAGTCCCGCGGCGACCAGGCCGTAGACCGCGGCGAACAGCAGCAGGACCAGGCCGAGGAAGCCGAGCACGCCGGCGCCGCCGAACATCCCGGCGCCCTTGCCGGCCACCTTGGCGTCAGCGCTGATCTCGGCCTTGGCCAGCGTGATCTCGCTGCGCACGATGCTGGAGACGTCGTTGGTCGCGTCGACGACGAGCTGGCCGAGCGTGCGCTCGGGCGTGCGGTCGGTCGTGCCCACGGGCGTGCTGGAGTTGATGGTCGACATCGGCGGGTACCCTCCTGGATCTGCTGGTCTGTCCTGCTGGACAGCTCGCAGGTACCCCCGACCCTACCGACTCACGCGGGGTCAGCCGCGCGCGTCGTCCGCAGCGTGGCGGGAGCGGCGCCCGGCCACGGCCGCCGCCGGCGGCTCCGGCTGGAAGCAGTCCGGCACACCGTCGCCGTCCTCGTCGCGCTGCTCCTCCAGCGCGATCCGGCGGTAGACCCGGTTGCGCAGCCGCAGCACGACCGCCGCGAGGACCGCGGCGGTGAGCGACCCGACGAGCACGGCCACCTTGACGTGCTCGTCCCGCGCGGAGCCGGGTCCGTACGCGAGCCCGCCGATGAGCAGCGACACGGTGAAGCCGATGCCGGCCAGCAGCGACAGGCCCAGCACGTCGGTCCAGGCGAGGTCGTCGTCCAGCTCGGCGCGGGTGAACCGGGCGAACCCCCAGGTGCCGCCGAGGACCCCCACGGCCTTGCCGACGACCAGCGCCAGGACCACCCCCAGCGCCGCCGGGTCGCCGAAGGCCGCGCCGAGGCCACCGCCGACGACGGTCACCCCGGCGGCCGTGAACGCGAAGACCGGCACGGCCACCCCGGCCGAGAAGGGCCGGACGCGGTGCTCGATCCGGGACGCCAGGGACCGGCCACCACGGTCGCGTCGGCCCGTGCGCACGGGCACGAGCATCCCCAGCACGACGCCGGCGACGGTGGCGTGGATGCCGGAGGCGTGGACCAGCCCCCAGGCCAGGGCCGCGATCGGCAGCAGCAGCCACCACGGGGCGATCCGGCGCTGGACGAGGAAGCCGAACACCGCGATGGGCACCAGCGCCAGGAGCAGCGAGGTCACGTCGAGGCTGTCGGTGTAGAACAGCGCGATGATCGTGATGGCGATCAGGTCGTCCACGACGGCCAGCGTGAGCAGGAACGAGCGCAGCGCCGACGGCAGGTGGGTGCCGAGGACGGCGAGCACCGCCAGCGCGAACGCGATGTCCGTGGCGGTGGGGATGGCCCAGCCGGCCAGCACGTCGCCCGACCCGCCGGCCAGGCTGCGGCCCACCGCGAAGAACACCAGGGCCGGTACGACGACGCCGCAGGCCGCGGCTGCCACCGGCAGCGCCGCCTTGGCGGGATCGCGCAGGTCGCCCACCACCAGCTCGTGCTTGAGCTCCAGCCCGGCGACGAAGAAGAAGACGGCGAGCAGCCCGTCCGAGGCCCACTGCCCGAGGGTCAGGTCCAGGTGCAGCGCGGCCGGTCCGACGGTCAGGTCGCGCAGGCCGGTGTAGGCGTCGGCCCAAGGGGTGTTGGCCCACACGACCGCCGCGACGGCGGCGGCCAGCAGCAGCGCGCCGCCGACCGTCTCGGTGCGCAGGGCGTCGGTGACGCGTTGCGTCTCGCGCCAGGTGGACCGGCGGAAGATGCGCGGGTGAGGAGGGAGGAGGGTGCTCAAGGGAACTTCCCGGTCGGGGGCGAAAGCGGGTCGACGACGTCGCTCGCCGACCAGACTTCCCGGCACACCGGGGCCAGATTATCGGACCGCCCGGCCCGGTTCGCCCGAGTGGGGGGGCTGTCCGGCGTCCTCGTGCCGCCGGGTCGGCGTTCCGGCGCTTGCGAGGGCCCGGTTCGCCGACTGCGGGGCACGAAGTCGGGGGAGTGCGCCTCAGCCGCCGATGACGCTGAACGTCGCCACCGCATGGGCGATGGTGCGCGGGGCCTCTCGGTCGCCACCGCTGGCCGCGACATGACCTTGCACCATCACCAGGGACGACCCGCGCTGCAACACCTCGGCAACCGCGGTGAGGTCGTCGCCCACCCGACCCGGCTCCAGGTAGGTGACGGTCATGGACACCGTGGCGGCGCTCTGTTCCTCGTCCAGCCCGGAGCGCACGGCTGCGCCCATCGCCGCGTCGAGCATCGTCGCCAACAAGCCGCCGTGCACGGTGTCGTGGAGATTGGCGTGCGCGGGCGTCGCCGACAGCCGAACGCTGCCGTCGGGCTGCGGCTCGCCCACGCCGACGCTGTCCAGGAAAGTTGCCACCGAAGACCCGTTCATGAGGATCGCGGCGCTGGTGGGCGCCGCCGGACGAGCAGCGTATGACGCGGGTGCTCAGGCGTTCACGTCCAGGGCGGCGGGCGGCCCCGGAAAGACCGGGGCCGCCCGCTGGCGGGATCACTCCTTGGACGCGGCGTCGGAGGACAGACCGGTCTTGATCAGGTCCATCACGGCGGAGTCGGCGAGGGTCGTGACGTCGCCGACCTCGCGGTTCTCGGCCACGTCCCGCAGCAGCCGGCGCATGATCTTGCCCGAGCGTGTCTTGGGCAGCTCGGTGACGATCATGATCTGCCGGGGCTTGGCGATCGGGCCGATCTCCTTGGCCGACGTGGTTGCGCAGCTCGGTGACCAACGCCTCCGCGTCCTCCTCGGCGGCGCTGCCCCGCATGATGACGAAGGCGCAGACCGCCTGGCCGGTGGTGTCGTCGGCGGCGCCCACGACGGCCGCCTCGGCGACCCGGGGGTGGGACACGAGCGCGGACTCGATCTCGGTGGTGGACAGCCGGTGGCCCGAGACGTTCATGACGTCGTCGACCCGCCCGAGCAGCCACAGGTTGCCGTCCTCGTCCTTCTTGGCCCCGTCACCGGCGAAGTACAGGCCCGGGAAGCGCGCCCAGTACGTCTCCTTGAACCGCTCGGGGTCGCCCCAGATGCCGCGCAGCATCGCCGGCCACGGCTTGGTCAGGACGAGGTAGCCGCCCTGGCCGTCGGGCACGGAGGCGCCGGCGTCGTCGATGACGTCGACCGCGATCCCGGGCACGGCGACCTGCGCCGAGCCGGGCTTGGTGGCGGTGACGCCCGGCAGCGGGCTGATCATGATGGCGCCGGTCTCGGTCTGCCACCAGGTGTCCACGATGGGGGCGTGGTCGCGGCCGATGACCCGGCGGTACCACATCCACGCCTCGGGGTTGATCGGCTCACCGACCGAGCCCAGCAGGCGCAGCGAGGACAGGTCGTACTTGGCGGGGATGTCCTCGCCCCACTTCATGCAGGTGCGGATCGCGGTGGGCGCGGTGTAGAAGATGGTGACGCCGTACTCCTGGACGATCTCCCACCAGCGGCCCTGGTGCGGGCTGTCCGGGGTGCCTTCGTAGATGACCTGCGTCGCGCCGTTGGCCAGGGGCCCGTAGACGATGTAGGAGTGGCCGGTCACCCAGCCGATGTCGGCGGTGCACCAGAACACGTCGGTCTCGGGGTGGACGTCGTGCACCACCGAGTTGGTGTAGGCCACCTGGGTCAGGTAGCCGCCGGTGGTGTGGAAGATGCCCTTGGGCTTCCCGGTGGTGCCGGAGGTGTAGAGGATGAACAGCGGGTGCTCGGCGTCGAAGGCCTGCGGCTCGTGCACGTCGGAGGCCGCCTCGAGCGCCTCGTGCCACCACACGTCCTTGTCGGTCCACTCGACGTCGGTGCCGGTACGCCGCACCACGAGGACCTTCTCGACCGGGGTGTCACCGGTGACGGCGGAGTCGACGGCCGGCTTCAGGGCGGAGGCCGACCCCCGGCGGTAGCCGCCGTCGGCGGTGATGACGACCTTGGCCTCGGCGTCGACGATGCGGGTGCGCAGCGCGTCGGCGGAGAAGCCGCCGAAGACGACCGAGTGGGGTGCGCCGAGCCGGGCGCACGCGAGCATCGCGATGACCGCCTCGGGGATCATCGGCAGGTAGATCGCGACCCGGTCCCCGGAGCGGACCCCGAGCGCCTCGAGGGCGTTGGCGGCGCGGCTGACCTCGCGCTGTAGCTCGGCGTAGGTGATGGTCCGCGTGTCGCCGGGCTCGCCGACGAAGTGGATCGCCACCCGGTCGCCGTGGCCGGCCTCGACGTGCCGGTCCACGCAGTTGTACGACGCGTTGAGCTCGCCGCCGACGAACCACTTCGCGAACGGCGCGTCGTCCCAGTCCAGCGTGCGGGTGAAGTCGGTGGACCAGGTCACGTGGCGGCGCGCCTGCTCGGCCCAGAAGCCCTCGTGGTCGGCGTCGGCGGCGGCGTAGAGATCGGCCGCGCCGTTGGCCTGCGCCGCGAACTCCTCGCTGGGCGGGAACTTGCGGTCCTCGTGGGACAGGTTCGACAGGGTCTCGTTCGCCACAGCGTCCTCCAGTTCGGCCAGCAACACGTACGGGCTCACTCAACCCGCTCCGGGCCCCGGCTTCAAGGCGAGCCACCAGGATCGCGACCGGCGACCGCGCGACCCGGCCGAGCGGTCACCCGCCGGGGACCAGGGACGTCGCAGGCCGCGACCCCCATCCGGCTCAGACGCGGTCGCTCGCCCCCACCCGCACGTCCGGGGCGCCCAGGCGCGCGGCGTCGGCGGTCAGGTCGTCGGGCTGGTGCTGGGACTCCCGCTCGGCCTCGACGCGGGCGCGGTAGTGCTCGACCTCGCGGGCGACGTCGTGCTCGTCCCACCCGAGCACCGGCGCGACCAGGTCGGCCACCTCCTGTGCCGCGGCGTGGCCGCGGTCGTCCACCTCGATCGAGATCCGAGTCCGGCGGGTGAGCACGTCCTCCAGGTGCAGGGCGCCTTCGTGCGAGGCGGCGTAGCAGGCCTCGGCCTTGAGGTACTCCGGGGCCCCGGCCAGCGGCTCGCCGAGCTCCGGCCGCTCGGCGATCAGGTCGAGCAGCTCGGACATCAGCGTGCCGTAGCGGCCGAGCAGGTGCTCCACCTGCCGCACCCGCAGCCCGGTCCGGGCCGCGGTCAGCTGCCGGGAGTTCCAGGCGCCCAGGTAGCCGTCGGCGCCGGCCAGCGGGATCCGCTCGGTGCACGATCGCGGGATCTTGCGCTCCATGCCGTGGACCGCGGCGTCGACGGCGTCCTTGGCCATGACCCGGTACGTCGTGTACTTGCCGCCGGCGATGACGGTCAGCCCCCGGACCGGGCTGGACACCGCGTGCTCGCGGGAGAGCTGGCTGGTGGAGTCGGACTCCCCCGACAGCAGCGGCCGCAGGCCGGCGTAGACCCCGACGACGTCCTCGCGGGTGAGCGGGTCCTGCAGCAGCGAGTTGGCGTGGTCCAGCAGGTAGTCGATGTCGGTGCTGCTGGCGGCGGGGTGCGCCAGGTCCAGCTTCCAGTCGGTGTCGGTGGTCCCGATGATCCAGTGGCTGCCCCACGGGATGATGAACAGCAGGCTCTTCTCGGTGCGGGTGATGATGCCCGTGGAGGAGTTGATCCGGTTGCGCGGCACCACCAGGTGCACACCCTTGGACGCCCGGACCTGGAACTGCCCGCGGCCGCCGACCATCTTCTGGATCTCGTCGGTCCACACCCCGGCGGCGTTGATGACCTCCTTGGCCCGGACGTCGAACTCGTGCCCGGACTCCAGGTCGCGCACCCGCGCGCCGACGACCCGGTCGTCCTCGCGCAGGAAGCCGACCACACGGGCGCTGTTGGCACAGAGCGCGCCGTACTGGGCCGCGGTGCGGGCGATCATCATGGTGTGCCGGGCGTCGTCGACCTGGCCCTCGTAGAACCGGATCGCGCCCTTGATCGCGCTGCGCCGGCCCGAGGGGAAGGACTCCAGGGCCTTCTTGCGGCCCAGGTGCCTCAGGTGGCCGGGGACCCCGCGGCCGGCGCCCATCACGTCGTACACGCCGATGCCGAGGCCGACGTAGCCCCGGTCGATCACCGGGCGCTCGATGGGGTAGATGAACGGCACCGGCTTGGCCAGGTGCGGGCACAGGGTGTTCAGGACGAGCGAGCGCTCCTTGAGCGCCTCGAACACCAGCGGAAAGTTGAGCTGCTCGAGGTAGCGCAGGCCGCCGTGGAACAGCTTGGTCGAGCGGCTGGACGTGCCGGCCGCGAAGTCCCGGGCCTCGACCAGGCCGACGGTCAGCCCGCGCGTCACCGCGTCCAGGGCGCAGCCCGCGCCGGTGACGCCCCCGCCGATGACGAGGACGTCGAGCTCCTGCTCGGCCATCGCCGAGAGCGCGTGCGCCCGGCCGGCGGGACTGAGGGGTGCGGTGGTCATGACCGGTACTCCGGGAGTGGGTGAGGGGGGACGGGACCGCGTCGCGGCCCGGGGCTCGAGCCGGTACGGCGGGCCGGTGCGCGGGTCACGAGACGTCCACCCAGTCCAGGGTGCGCTGGATCGCCTTGGTCCAGCCGGCGTAGCCGGCATCGCGCTGCTCCTGGCTGATGGCCGGCGACCAGCGCCGGTCCTCCTGCCAGTTCTGGCGCAGGTCCTCGGGGTCCTTCCAGAAGCCGGTGCCGAGGCCGGCGGCGTAGGCCGCCCCGAGCGCGGTCGTCTCCGCGACGACCGGGCGGACGACGTCGACGCCGAGGATGTCGGCCTGGATCTGCATGCACAGGTCGTTGGCGGTGACACCGCCGTCGACCTTGAGCACCTCGAGGTGGACCCCGGAGTCTTTCTCCATCGCCTCGGTCACGTCGCGGCTCTGGTAGCAGATCGCCTCGAGCGTGGCCCGGGCCACGTGGGCGTTGGTGTTGAAGCGGGACAGGCCGACGATCGCGCCGCGGGCGTCGGAGCGCCAGTACGGCGCGAACAGGCCGGAGAAGGCGGGGACGAAGTAGACCCCGCCGTTGTCCTCGACCTGGCGGGCCAGGCTCTCGCTCTCGCTGGCGCCGCTGATGATGCCGAGCTGGTCGCGCAGCCACTGCACGGCCGAGCCGGTGACCGCGATGGACCCCTCCAGGGCGTAGACCGGCGGCGCCTGGTCGAGCTGGTAGCAGACCGTGGTCAGCAGGCCGTTGCTGGAGCGGACCAGCTCCTCGCCGGTGTTGAGCAGCAGGAAGTTGCCGGTGCCGTAGGTGTTCTTCGCCTCGCCCGCGGCCAGGCACACCTGCCCGACCATGGCCGCCTGCTGGTCACCGAGCACGCCGGTCAGCGGCACCTCGCCGCCGACCGGGCCGCCCGGGAGGGTGAGGCCGTACGGCTCGGAGACCGAGGACGGGCGGATCTGCGGCAGCATCCGGCGCGGGACCCCGAAGAACGAGAGCAGCTCGTCGTCCCAGTCGAGGGTCTCGAGGTCCATCAGCATGGTGCGGCTGGCGTTCGTGACGTCGGTGACGTGCACGCCACCGTGGACCCCGCCGGTGAGGTGCCAGAGCAGCCACGTGTCGGTGGTGCCGAAGATCGCGTCCCCCCGCTCGGCGGCGGCGCGCACCCCGTCGACGTTCTCCAGGACCCACTGCAGCTTGCCGGCGGAGAAGTACGTCGCCGGCGGGAGCCCGGCCCGGTGCCGGATCACGTCGCCGCGGCCGTCGCGGTCGAGGGCGCTGGCCAGGTGGTCGGTGCGGGTGTCCTGCCAGACGATGGCGTTGTAGTAGGGGCGACCCGTCCGGCGGTTCCACACGACGGTGGTCTCGCGCTGGTTCGTGATGCCGAGGGCCGCGAGGTCCGTCGAGCACAGGCCGGTGGAGTTGAGCACCGTCTGCACGACGGCGCTGGTGCGCTCCCAGATCTCGACGGGGTTGTGCTCCACCCAGCCGGCCCGCGGCATGACCTGCTGGTGCTCGAGCTGGTGCTTGCCGATCTCCTCGCCGGCCCGGTTGAAGACCATGCACCGGGTGCTCGTCGTGCCCTGGTCGATCGCGGCGACGAAGTCGGCCATGTCGCGGGTCCTCTCGGGTCGGCACTCCGCTGGGGGCACCAGTGTCGCCTACCACCGCGGTGGGGTCACAGCCGGTGGCGCCGGTCAGCCCGGGCCGCCGGTGGGGTCCGGGTCCAGGGCCAGCCGCACCGCGAAGAGCGGACGCACGTCCTGCAGCGCCGACGGCGGTGCCACGGCGGACCGCGGCACGACCCGGTCCCAGCGCACCCGCCGCCGGTGCCGGGTGCCGTCGTCGGTCCGAGCGGCGAACTCGTAGTCGCCGAGCACCTCCCCGACCAGCAGTGCGCGCCCCTGCTGCACGAGCACCGCCACCTCGTCGGCGACCTGCACGTCCTGCAGGAAGCGCGAGAGGGCCAGCAGCGGCCGGCCGGGCCGGCCCCGTGACCCGACCAGGTCGCGCAGCTCGTGCAGCTCGCGGCCGGTGGCGTCGACGTCGACGCCCGAGGCGGTGCCGAAGCCGACCACGCCGAGCTCGAGGAAACGCCCGAGGGCGGCGGGGGAGTCCGGCTGCAGCACCCACAGGTGCCGGCCGGTCGGCAGCGGCACCGCCTCGGGCAGGTCGTCCGGCTCCGGCCAGACGTAGTCCAGGTCGCCACGCACGTCGGGGAAGAGCCGGCCGTAGTGGGCCGGGTCCTTGCCGACCAGCTTGCTGCGGTGCGACCGGTGCAGGTCCTCGTTGCCCAGCCAGCTGGGCAGCAGCCCCTCCCGCTCGAGGTCGGGCTGGGAGGCCGCGGACACCTCGGGGGCGAACTCGGCGATCTGGGCGGCGGTGGAGTCGCCGTACCCGCGCTCGCGCCACACCTCGACGCAGGTCAGGCCGTAACAGACCAGCGCGGGGGTGTAGCCGCGCCACATCCGGACGGCCGGGTGGTGGCCCCAGCCGTACTCCGGCAGCTCGAGGGCTCGCAGGATCTGCAGGGTCTCGACCCGCTGCTTGCCGAGGCGGGGGGAGTCCAGGGACTCGGCGGTGCGCCGGAAGTCTGCGTGGGGGAGGAAGGTCTGCACCGGTCCACCCTGCACGGGCCGGTGCCACCCGGCCACCCGGCGACCCCTGGACCCGGCGGTGATCCGGCTCGGGCGGGCCACCGGCCGCCGGCGGCCGTAAGGTGCTGCGCGGACGCCCTCGCCGCGGCGGGGCGGCCCGGAACCGCAGCCTTCCCCGCCGGACAAGGAGCCCTGCCATGAAGACGACCGACCTGCTGCTCGACGCGTTCGCACGGATCGCCGAGGAGGTGGGCGACACCGTCGAGGGGCTCAGCGAGGAGCAGCTGGCCTTCCGTCCCGGGGCCGGCGCCAACAGCATCGCCTGGCTGGTCTGGCACCTTGCCCGCGTGCAGGACAACCACGTGGCCGAGGCGGCAGGCGAGCCCGAGATCTGGATCCAGGACGGCTGGGCCGACCGGTTCGGGCTGTCGCTGGACCCGGCCGACACCGGCTACGGCCACAGCGTCGATGAGGTGGCGAAGGTCCGCACCTCCGCCGAGCTGCTCACCGGTTACGCCGACGCGGTGGGGGAACGGACCCGCCGGTACCTCTCCTCGCTGGACGACGAGGCGCTCGACCGGGTCGTCGACGAGCGGTGGGACCCGCCGGTCACCCTCGGCGTCCGGCTGGTCAGCGTGATCGGCGACGACATGGCCCACCTCGGCCAGGCCCAGTACGTCCGCGGCCTGCAGCAGCGCGTTTGAGCGGCGCCCGGTAGCGCACCTGACCCGCGCGGCGCGGTCGGGGGTGAGCCCGTCGCGCGGGTGGGCGCGGCCACCGCCTGCGGGCCGCTGTCTGCAGGCACGCGCCGAAGCCTAGAGTGCCCGCGTGCCGAGCATCGCCGAGTCCCTCACCGCCGTGGCGGCCCTCCCGGGGGTCCCCGAGGCGACCGTTGCCGCACGGGACGCCTGCACCCGGCTGCGCTGGCACGAGGCGCTGCGACGGCGGATCCCGCAGGCCGCCGCGGAGTCACGGGTGCGCGGCGCCCGGGCCAGCGCCGCCCTCGACGGGGCGCAGATGTCCCTCGACGTCGTCCGCGACC
Organism: uncultured Actinomycetota bacterium; assembly: GCA_963724015.1. Classification (GTDB taxonomy): domain Bacteria; phylum Actinomycetota; class Actinomycetes; order Actinomycetales; family Dermatophilaceae; genus CAVRTM01. The sequence goes on along the minus strand of CAVRTM010000012.1, from coordinate 258,499 downwards.
TCATGCGCGGCGCCACCGCCTGGCCGCCCGAGCCCGACCCGCTGGAGCAGGTGCTGCGCGGGGTCGTGCAGGCGACGGCGGAGACCGAGCACCTCAGGTCGCTGGTGGCGACTGCCCCGGCGCAGGCCCTGGCGCGCCTGCACACGGCCGCGGCGGCCGGGCTGCTGCCCCCGGACCAGGTGGGACGGCCGCGCCGCGCCGGTGAGCAGGCCCGCGAGCTGGCCGACCTGGGGCCCGCTCCGGACGGCGCAGAGGTCGCGCAGCGGCTGGCCGGCATCGTGGCCCTCGTCCTGGCGGCGAACGACGCCCCGGTGCTGGTCGTGGCCGCGCTGGTCCATGCCGAGATCGCGGTGGTCCGCCCGTTCGTCCGCGGCAACGCCGTCGTGGCTCGGGCGATGGAGCGGCTGGTGGTCCAGGCCGGCGGCCTGGACCCCACCGGCGTGGTCGTCCCCGAGGTCGGGCACGGCCGTGAGAGCGGCGCGGCATACCTCGGTGCGCTGGCCGCCTATGCCGGGGGGACGCCGGAGGGGGTGGCGCTGTGGCTGACCCACTGCGGGGAGGCGGTCGTCGCCGGCGCCGAGGAGGGCGGCCGGATCGCCGACGCGGTGCGGGCCGGACGGCTGGGCTGAGGTCCGTGCTCCGGCGCGCTCGCCCGCGGTGGTGTCCAGGATGTCCGGAAAGTCAAGGCTTCCGTTTTGCCGTGGACGCGAGTACACAGGAACCACCACGACGGGCGAGAGCCCGACGAGCGCCGTGAGAACCCCCGGGGACCCACGCGCGGGCAGTCCACTGGTGGACCGATCGTGGTGGGCTCGTCCCACTGCGACAAAGAGAATCACGCTTGGTACCCCGGACGTCTCACGGTCAGGATGGCACCTCGTTCGCGAGGTGCCATCCTCCTGTGTGAGGGCCTTCACGGCGACGTCGTTTGCCATCCGCACCCCGCTGGGGTGAGAATGAAATCAGCGCGCTCCCTTCCGAGGTCGAGCGTGCCAGTGTTCCGGCTCCTCCCCCCCCGGAGCCCGGAACACTGACGGCCCCCGTTGTCCCCCCGACGGGGGCCGTCCCCTTTCCTGAGGCGGTCCGACCCCCGCCCTGACGGCGCGTACGGCGCGCCGCGGGAGGTCACCCCGCGGACCACCAGGCGTCGCCGGCGGGCGCCCGGGCCCCTCCTTCGGCCCTGTCCACATCCCGCCGCTCCCGGTCCCGTGCTCCACAGACGGGCCGGGCCCGCTGTCCGTGACGCGCCGGCCGGCCCACGGTGGGGGCATGGACAACGGATGCGTGATCGGGGTGGCCGGCGGCTCCGGCGGCGTGGGCGCTTCGGTGCTGGTGGCGGCGCTGGGCATGCGCGCCGTGACCGCGGGCCGCACCGCGGTGTGCGTCGACGGGCACCGTCTTGGGGGCGGTCTGGACGTCACCCTGGGCGTCGAGCAGGAGCGCGGGCTGCGCTGGCCCGACCTGGCCGACGTGCGCGGGCGGGTGGACGGTTCCGACCTCCTGCGCCGGCTCCCGGGCACCGACGGGCTCCCAGTGCTCTCGTTCGACCGCAGCTCCGACGTCGCCCCCACGGAGGAGGCGGTCCGCGAGGTGGTCGCCGCCCTCGTGGCCGTCGTCGAGCTCGTCGTGCTGGACCTGCCGCGGCCGGACGAGCCGCTGTTCGGGCCGTGCGTCGCTGCCGTCGACGGCGTGGTGCTGCTCGGCGGGGCGGGCGTCCGCCAGCTCGCAGCGCTGAGCGCGGTCGCGCCGCGGCTCGGCTCGCACTGCGACGAGGTGTGGCTGGCGTTGCGCTCGGCCGACCGGGGTGGCCAGCTCGCCGACGTCACCGCCGGCGCCCTGGACCTGCCGCTGGTGGCGATCGTCCCGGACGACGCGTCGCTGGAGGCCGACCTGCTCCACGGCGTCCCGCCGGGCAGCGCCGCGCGCACGGCGCTGTCGGCGGCCGCCGACACGATCCTGCGGCAGCTGCTCGTGGCTGGACGGGTGGCCTCGTGATCGTCACCGGCCCGGTGTGGGAGCAGATCCGGCAGGGGCGCACGCCGTCACCCGGCCGTCTCGGGGAGGTGCTGTCCGAGGACGCCGTGCGGCTGGGCGACGAGGGGGTGGCCGAGGCCCGGTCGCAGCTGGCGGCGCAGGTCCTCGGTGCGGGGCCGCTCGAGCCGTTCCTGGCCGATGCGGCGGTGACCGACGTCCTAGTCAACGGAGCGGCCGGCGTGTGGGTCGACCGTGGGGCGGGGCTGGCCCGCGTGCCGTGCGAGGTGGGCGACGTCGCCGCCGTGCGCCGGCTGGCGGTCCGTCTCGCGGGCCTGGCCGGCCGCCGGCTCGATGACACGAGTCCCTATGTCGATGGGCTCCTGCCGGGCGGCGTGCGGCTGCACGCCGTCCTGCCGCCCCTTGCCGCCGACGGCCCCCACATCAGCCTGCGGGTGCCGCGTCGTGTCGCGCCCTCCTTGACCGAGCTCGCCTCCTGGGGTGCCTTCGACGACTCCTTCCTCGCCGTCCTCCGGGCGCTCGTCCGGCGGCGGGTGGCGTTCGTCGTCACGGGTGGCACCGGCAGCGGCAAGACCACGTTGCTCGGGGCGCTGCTCGGCGAGGTCGACCCAGCGGAGCGGCTCGTGGTCGTGGAGGACGTGCGCGAGCTTGCGGTCGACCATCCCCACGTCGTGCGCCTGCAGTCCCGCCCGGCCAACGTCGAGGGCCGTGGTGAGGTCAGCCTCACCACGCTGGTCCGGCAGTCGCTGCGGATGCGGCCGGACCGGCTGGTGGTGGGGGAGGTCCGCGGTGCGGAGGTGCGCGAGCTGCTCACTGCGCTCAACACCGGCCACGAGGGCGGGTGCGGCACCCTGCACGCCAACACGAGCGCCGACGCCGTGGCCCGGTTCGAGGCCCTCGGCGCGCTGGCGGGGCTCGGGCCGGCAGCCGTCCACGCCCAGCTGGTCAGCGCCGTCCGGGTGGTCGTCCACGTCCGCCGGTCAGCCCGGGGGCGGTTCGTCGACACGGTGGGCGTCCTCGCGCGCGAGGAGCGCGGTGTCCCCGGGGTGGTGCCTGCGCTGCGGACCTCCGACGCCGGCGACACGCGTCGTGAGCGTGGCTGGGCCGCCCTGAGCGCCCTCCTGCAGCTCGACGCCGGTGACGCCCCGATGAGCGTCGCCTTCGCCGCGCTGGCCGCGACAGCGGTGCTGGTGTGGCCGCTGCGGCGTTCTGCGCCGCTCGCGTGGCAGCCGCCAGCCGGTTCCGCGGCGCCTCTCCCCGGCCCCTCCGGCTCCCGCGCCGGCTCGACGCGCCCGGGGGGCGTCTCCCGCCGTCGGCGCAGGTCCCAGGACGCCGCAGACCTGCTCGTGGTGGTCGAGGCGGTGCTCCCGGCCCTCGAGGCAGGACTGACGCCTGGGGCGGCCCTCGCGCTGGCCGCGGAGGTGGCCCCGGCCGGCGGCGTGCCGAGGTCGACGCCGCTGCTGGTCAGCCGGCTGGCCGCGCTCAGCGCCCAAGGAGTGCCGATCGGGCCGCTGTGGGCCGAGGCCGCCGCGGCAGCCGGGAGGCCGGAGCTGCGTCTCCTTGCCAAGCCTGGTCGCTGACCGAGGACCTGGGGGCGCCGCTGGCCGAGGCGATGCGCACTACTGCCGGGCTGCTGCGCGCGCGGGTCCGGGCCGAGCGCCGCACGGCCGGTGCCGTGGCCGGCGCCCGCGCCACCATGAACGTCCTCACGGCTCTGCCGTTCGGTGGTCCGCTCGTGGCCGTGGCGCTGGGGATCGACCCGCGCGAGCTCTACGCCGGGTCGGCGGTGACCGCTGTCTGCCTCGTCAGCGGTGGGGTCCTGGTGCTGGCCGGCCGCTGGTGGGTGGCCCGCATGGTCCGCGCGGTCGCTCGGGGACCGGTGCTCTCGTGACGGCCTGGTTCGCCGTGGCGCTCGCCGCGGCCTGGTTGCTGTGGCCCGCTCGCCGCGGCGCCCGCGAGCCGCTGCCGGGCTCCGGTCTCGGACCCGAAGCCATATCCGGGTCATCGTCCGCAGCCGGCCGGGGCGCCCGCGCCGCCGACGCCGCACGAGCAGCAGCGCCTCGCGCTGTCCCCGTGGTGGAGGTGGCGAACGCGATCGATCTGCTCGCGCTCGCCCTGCGCGGCGGGGTCGGCCTGCTCGAGGCGGTCGAGGCGGTCGGAGCACGGCTGGCCGATCCGCTGGGAGCTCACCTGCTCACCGTCGCAGCGGCGCAACGGTGGGGCGTGGACAGCGTGGAGGCGTGGGCCAGTGTCCCGCCCGCCTGGCAGCCCGCAGCCCGGGCCCTGCGGATGGCGGCCACGGCCGGCATCGCCCCGGCTGACGTGCTCGCGCAGGCCTCGCAGGAGATCCGCCGCGCCGAGGAGCAACGCCTGGAGGTGGCCACGGCACGGCTCGGCGTCCGGGTCGTCCTGCCGCTCGGCCTGCTGTTCCTACCGGCGTTCGTGCTCACCACGGTGGTGCCGATCGTGATGGCGCTCGCCGCCCAAGTTCTGGGTCAACCCTGACCCGGTCCGCCGAGAACCGGCACCATCCGAAGGAGAACTCCATGACCTCAGCTCGCGCTGTCGTCCACGCCTGCACCCGCAGGGCCCGCCGCAGCCGGCGCCTTTCCGAGGCCGGCATGACCACCGCGGAGTACGCCGTCGGCACCCTGGCTGCCTGCGCCTTCGCCGCGGTGCTCATCGCCGTGGTCCGATCGGGCGCGGTCAAGTCCGCGCTCACGGGGCTCATCACCTCCGCGCTCGCCATCGCCTCGTGAGCCGCCGGGGCCGCCGCGGGGGGAGGTCGGACGGGACGCGGGAGACGGGGATGGTGACGGCAGAGCTCGCGGTCGTCCTTCCCGCGGTCCTCTTCGTGCTCGCGGTGGCCCTGTCGGCGCTGGGTCTGGCCATCGACCAGATCCGGTGCGTGGACGCCGCCCGCGCGGGGGCTCGTGCCGCCGCACGCGGAGACACCGCCGGTGCCGTCACCGCCGTGGCCTCGCGGGGAGCTCCTGCCGGCGCGGCGGTCACCACCGGGACCAGCGGGGAGCTCGTGACCGTCACGGTGACGGCGCCATCGGCACGCCTGGCGGGTCTGGTCCCGGTGTCGGTGCGGCCGCGTGCCAGCGCGACCGCCCAGCGGGAGTCGGCGGAGGGGGCGCAGTGACGGCCCAGCCCGCGCGCTGGTCGCGGTGCACCCGGTCGAGGGCCGGCTCCCTGCGCGCCGCCCGCACGGGCCCACGGGGCGACCGCGCACACCTGATTCGTGCGGCAGGCCTCACCCCGATGGCGGACGTCCCGCGCGCGTCAGTCGCCCCGCCCGGGCCGGACGTCCCGCCCGGGCCGGACGTCCCGCCCCGGACCGATGTCCCGCTCGGTGCGGGCCCCCGGCCCGGTCCAGACCTCGCGCCCGGTGATGACGCCCTGCCCGGCGCAGGGGGCAGGCGCGGTGGAGGGCACCGAAGGTCACGACGGCGCAGGGACGGCGGCTCGGCCACGGTGGCGGCTGTCGGGGTGATCGCGGTGCTGCTCCTGCTGACCGGGTCGGCGCTGGCGCTCTCCAGCGCCGTGCTCGCCAGTCACCGGGCCCGAGCGGCTGCTGACCTGGCCTCGTTGGCCGGCGCGTCCGCGCTGATACGCGGCGAGCCGCCCGGCGCCGCCTGTGCCCGCGCTGCAGCGGTCGCGCGTCGGGGAGGGGCGCAGCTCATGTCGTGTCGCGCTGCCGGGCCGGACACGCTGACGGTCAGGGCCGGCGTCAGGCCGTCGCTGGCCGTCCTCGGCCCCCTCGGGCCGGCAGGCGCCTCAGCGCGCGCGGGCCCGGCTCCGGGCGCTCCGAGCGACGCGCGGTAAAGCCCCTCGGGAACCAGTCATCGGGCCAGGTCCGAGGTGGCCCGAACAGAGTCACCAGAGTCAGCGGGGGCGCGGGGGGTACTCGTTGCCCCGCGTCTGGTTCCCGGGAACCTCGGCGGCGGTGCTCCGTCGCTCCTCGCCGAGGCCGGTGCTGCGGTCCTCCGGTCCCCGGTCTGCTGCACGGCGGGCGCCGCTTCCGGCGTCCGTCCGGGTCGTCCCGCCGGCGGCTGCATCCGCGGCTGCCGGCTGGTTGGCCCGTTCCTTGCGCAGGTGCCGCAGCTCACGGCGGGTGTGGACGCTCCGCTTCGTGCCGCGGCTGATCAGCGCCAGGCCCAGCACGACGATCAGCAGGGCGACGGCGCCTGCGATGAACATCGTCAGCGGGGTGACGCTGACGGTGATGCCGACGGCCGAGAGGGGTGACGCCGTGAGCGTCCCGGTGGCGATGACGGCGAACAGCACCGCGGCGGCGGCAAGGAGAATGAGGATCAAGCCGAGGACGATCATGGAGCTGGCCTCCTGCTGGTGCCGGCGGTCGCGGTTCCCTGTGCCGGGAGCCGGGACGTCCGGGCTGCGTCTGGATGGTAGTGCTGTGCCCCTTCAGGACAGTAACGATGTGCCCGTCCCAGGCCTCCGGCAAACCGTCAGCTCGGTGCCTGGGCCAGCACGGCCGCGAGCAGGGCGTGGGCGCCGCGCTTGTCCAGGGGCTCGTTGCCGTTGCCGCACTTGGGCGACTGCACGCACGAGGGGCAGCCTGCCGGGCACTCGCACGCGGCGATCGCGTCCCGGGTCGCGCCGAGCCAGGTCCGTGCCGCGGCGAACCCTCGCTCGGCGAAGCCCGCGCCGCCGGGATGGCCGTCGTAGACCAGGATCGTGGGCAGGCCGGTGTCCGGGTGCAGCGCGGTCGAGACCCCGCCGATGTCCCAGCGGTCCGAGGTGGCCACCAGCGGCAGCATGCCGATCGCCGCGTGCTCGGCCGCGTGCGCCGCACCCGGGATGTCGGCCGGGTCGATCCCGGCGCCAGCGAGCACGGCCTCCGGCATCGTCCACCACACCGCCTTGGTGTGCAGGCTGCGCTCGGGCAGGTCCAGCGGGTGCTCGCCGAGGACCTCGCCGGAGGGCAGCCGGCGCAGGAAGGACGTCACCTGCGAGCGGACGTCGCACGGCGCCGAAGCACAGCTCCACCTCCCCCCACCCCACCCGGTGCTCCACCGAGCCGATGTCGAACGCGCTGACCGACCGGGCGTGGGTGGACCAGCCGGGGTCACCGGGCGTCACCAGGGCGTGGGCGTCCTCCAGGTCCAGCTCGGTGACGACGTAGGTCTGCCCCTGGTGCACGTAGACGGCACCGGTGTGGACGCTGCCGTGGGCCGCGGTCCCGTCCACGGTGCCGAGCACCCTGCCGGTCCGGCGCTCGACGATGCGCACCACCTCCCCGGACCCGCGCAGCGAGACGTGGTCGGTAGCCCGGTCGGCGATGGGTCCAGTACCACCCGCCCGGACGGCGGCGGAGCAACCCGCGGGCGCAGAGGACCTCGACCAGGGCCGGCATGGTGGGGCCGAACACGTCGACGTCGGCGTCGGTCAGCGGCAGCTCGGCCGCCGCGGCGGCCAGGTGCGGCGCGAGCACGTAGGGGTTCTGCGGGTCCAGGACCGCCGCCTCGACGGGCCGGTCGAACAGCGCCTCGGGGTGGTGCACCAGGTAGGTGTCCAGCGGGTCGTCGGCGGCCACCATCACCGCCAGCGACCGCTCGCCCGCGCGCCCGGCCCGTCCCGCCTGCTGCCACAGCGAGGCGAGGGTCCCCGGCCACCCGGCGAGCAGCACCGCGTCCAGGCCGCTCACGTCGATCCCGAGCTCCAGCGCGTTGGTGGCGGCCAGCCCCCGCAGCCGGCCGCCGCGCAGGGCCGACTCGAGCAGCCGGCGGTCCTCGGGCAGGTAGCCGCCCCGGTAGGCCGCCACGGTCTCGCTCAGGCGGGCATCCACCTCGGCCAGCGAGCGCCGGGCGCTCGAGGCCACGATCTCCACGCCCGCCCGCGACCGCGCGAACGCCACCGTCTGCACCCCGTCGACGACCAGGTCGGCCAGCAGGTCGGCGGTCTCGGCCACGGCGCTGCGCCGGTGCGGGGCCTCGTGCTCACCGCCGCCGGGGATCAGCCCGGGCTCCCACAGGCCGAAGGTCATCGACGCCCGTGGCGACCCGTCCTGCGTGACCGGTTGCACGGGCAGGCCCACGAGGTCCCGGGCATGGCTGCCGGGGTCCGCGACGGTCGCCGAGGCGAGGACGAACGTGGGAAAGGCGCCGTACCGCGCGGCGACCCGGCGCAGCCGCCGCAGCACCGCCGCCAGGTGCGAGCCGAAGACCCCGCGGTAGACGTGGCACTCGTCGAGCACCACGTAGCGCAGCGCCCGCAGGAACGGCGCCCATCGCTGGTGCCCGGGCAGCAGGGAGTGGTGCACGAGGTCGGGGTTGGTGAGGACGTACTGCGCGTGGTCGCGGATCCAGCGCCGCTCCTCCAGGGGGGTGTCCCCGTCGTACGTCGCCGCGCGCAGCCCGGGCAGCGCCAGTGCCTCCAGCCGGGCCAGCTGGTCGGCGGCCAGCGCCTTGGTCGGCGACAGGTAGAGCGCGGTCGCCCCGCGGCCGGAGGCTGCCGCCGCCCCGTCGACCACCGCCGTCAGCGCCGGCAGCAGGTAGCCCAGGCTCTTGCCCGAGGCGGTGCCCGTGGCGACGATGGCGTGCCGGCCGTCGTGCGCGAGCTCGGCCGCCTCCCGCTGGTGCGACCAGAGCGTGGAAACCCCGGCCCCACTCAGGGCGGCGTACAGCTGGCGGGTTCACCCAGTCCGGCCAGTCCACGGTCCTGGCGGGCCGCGCCGGCACCTCGTGGACATGCACCAGGCGCTCCGAGCGGCGCCCTGCGGCGAGGCGCGCGAGGGCCGCCGCCGGGTCGAAGCCCCGCGGCGGCGCTGGGGGGCTGCGACGCGCTCATCTGCACGACGGTATGCCGCGGGGTGCGCAGGCGGTCTAGGGTGGTGCCGCGAGGGCCCCGCGCCCCGCCCTGACGCACCAAGGAGCATCTGTCGTGGATCTGTCCATCTCCAGCGCCGATCGCGGCGACGTGACCGTCGTTCACGTCGCCGGAGAGATCGACGTCTACACGGCACCCGTCCTGCGCGAGCGGCTCGATGAGCAGATCGCCGGTGGCCGCCGACACCTGATCGTGGACCTGCAGGGCGTCACGTTCATGGACTCGACCGGCCTCGGCGTGCTGGTCGGCCGGCTCAAGCTGGTCCGTGTGCAGGACGGCACGCTCAAGCTGGTCTGCACGAGCGAGCGCATCCTGAAGGTCTTTGCGATCACGGGTCTGGACAAGGTCTTCCAGATCTTCGACAGCACCGACGAGGCGCTGACCCCCACCGCCTGACCCGCACCCCGGAGCACGGTCGCCGCGGCAACGCCCGACGCCGGTCCGACGCGGCCTGAGAACGGCGAGCGGCCACCGCGGCCGTCAGGTCGGTGCCGGAGTCCCCACCGGCGCCGATGCCGGCGCCGACCACGACCGCTCACCGTGCCCTGTCCTGCCCTCCGCCCCGGCGCTGAGGCGCCCGGGCTACCCGTGTCCTCCAGGACGATGGCGGCACCGTGCCGGCGACGCGCATGGGCGGGTTTGTCCGACGAGGGAGCGGGGGCCGCCGGTCCGCCCTAGAGTGTCGGCCACGCACCACAACGCCATGTTTGTGATGTACGTCACGTCCTGACGTCCGGTGCGGGTCGGATGTGTTTGGGTCGGGCGCACACCCTGAGCGCGCGAGCCGCCTGTCTCTATCAGGAGGATGCATGAGCAGCCTTGACCGTGTTGTCCGAGCCGCGGACGCGACGTCCATCAGCCTGACCGGCACGCATCTGACCCTCGTCGTCGTCGTCGCGGCCATCGCCGTGGTGGCCCTGGTCATGGGAGTCACCTTCCGCCGCCAGGTCCTCGCCGCCGACCCCGGCACCACCGGCATGCAGGAGATCGGCAACGCCGTCGAGGAGGGCGCCCAGGCCTACCTGGCGCGCCAGTTCAAGACGCTGTCGGTCTTCGTCGTCATCGTGTTCGTGCTGCTCCTCGCGCTGCCGGCGGACACCGCCGGCGTGCGCTGGGGGCGCTCGGGGTTCTTCGTGCTGGGCGCGGTGTTCTCCGCGGCCATCGGCTACCTCGGCATGAGCCTCGCGGTGAAGGCCAACGTCCGCGTCGCCTCGGCCGCCCGTGGTGGCAGCCGCGAGGACGGCATGCGGATCGCCTTCCGGACCGGCGGCACCGTCGGGATGGCGACCGTCGGCCTCGGGCTGCTGGGTGCCTCCGTGGTCGTTTTCTTCTACCGTGGCGACGCACCCAAGGTCCTCGAGGGCTTCGGCTTCGGGGCCGCCCTGCTCGCGATGTTCATGCGGGTCGGTGGCGGCATCTTCACCAAGGCCGCCGACGTGGGCGCTGACCTCGTCGGCAAGGTCGAGGCGGGCATCCCCGAGGACGACCCCCGCAACGCGGCGACCATCGCCGACAATGTCGGCGACAACGTCGGCGACTGCGCCGGCATGGCCGCCGACCTGTTCGAGTCCTATGCGGTCACCCTCGTCGCCGCCCTCATCCTCGGCAAGGCAGCGTTCGGCGAACAGGGCCTGGTCCTGCCCCTTCTCATCCCCGGCGTCGGCGCCCTGACCGCCGTGCTCGGGGTCTTCATCACCCGGCCACGGGGCAACGAGAGCGGGCTCACGGCGATCAACCGCGGCTTCTACATCTCCGCCGCCGTCTCGGCCGTGCTCAGCGCCGTCGTGGCCTACACCTACCTCCCCGGCAGCATCCGCGAGCTCACCGGCGTCGACACCGGCCCGCAGTCGTCCCTCGCCCCCGTGGCGGACCGGGACCCGCGCCTGCTGGCCACCCTGGCCGTGTTCCTCGGCATCATCCTCGCGGCGATCATCCTGTGGCTGACCGGGCACTTCACCGGCACCGACAAGCGCCCGACCAGGGACGTGGCCCGCACCTCGCTGACCGGTGCGGCCACGGTCGTCCTCGCCGGCATCGGCGTGGGCTTCGAGTCCGCGGTCTACACCGCGGTGATCATCGGCGCAGCCGTCTACGCGGCGTTCCTGCTCGGCGCCGGCTCCATCACCTTGTCGCTGTTCCTCATCGCCCTGGCCGGGTGCGGTCTGCTCACCACGGTCGGTGTCATCGTCGCCATGGACACCTTCGGCCCGGTCTCCGACAACGCACAGGGCATCGCCGAGATGTCCGGTGACATCGACGAGGAGGCGGCCAAGATCCTCACCGACCTCGACGCGGTCGGCAACACCACCAAGGCCATCACCAAGGGCATCGCCATCGCCACCGCGGTCCTGGCTGCCACGGCGCTGTTCGGCTCCTACACCGATGCCTGGCAGACGGCGGTGGGGCGGATCCGGCTCACCGAGGCACCGTCCACGTTCGTGCAGTCGATGTTCAACCAGCAGATCGTCGCGCCCAACGTCCTGTTCGGGCTGATCCTTGGCGCCTCAGTGGTGTTCATGTTCTCCGGCCTCGCGATCAACGCCGTCACCCGGGCCGCCGGCGCCATCGTGTTCGAGGTGCGGCGCCAGTTCCGGGAGCACCCCGGGATCATGGACTACACCGAGAAGCCCGAGTACGGGCGCGTGGTGGACATCTGCACCAAGGACTCGCTGCGCGAGCTGGCCACCCCGGGCCTGATGGCGGCGATGGCACCCATCGCGGTCGGGTTCGGCCTCGGCATCGGCCCGCTGGCCGGCTACCTCGCCGGCGCCATCGGCACTGGTGTGCTCATGGCCGTGTTCCTCGCCAACTCCGGCGGCTCGTGGGACAACGCGAAGAAGATCGTCGAGGACGGCGCGTTCGGGGGCAAGGGCTCCGACGCGCACGCGGCCACCGTCATCGGCGACACCGTCGGCGACCCGTTCAAGGACACCGCGGGCCCGGCGATCAACCCGCTGATCAAGGTCATGAACCTCGTCTCGGTGCTCATCGCCCCGGCGATCGTGCAGCTGAGCGTGGGCCCGGATGCCAGCACGACGCTGCGCTACGGCATCGCCGTGGCTGCGCTGCTGATCGTGGTCGTCGCCATCGCGATCTCCAAGCGGCGCGACCTGGCCATCGCCGGTGATGGTGACGGTGCGGTGTCGAGAACGGGAGCGGGAACGGTGACGTGGAGCCGAAGGTCGTGGTGCAGGCGCCTCACCCGCTCCCGGAGCAGGACGCCGCGACCCGCCGGTAGCTCCCGCGGCGACCACGTGCGGCCGGCGGCCGGTCACCTCCTCGAGGTGGCCGGCCGCCGTACTGCCTGCAGGGTTTCGCAGGTGCCCGCCGTGGGCAAGGGCCCGCACACCACCCCACCGGAGGCGCCCGCATGACCACGGCCCGAGAGCTCATGACCGTCGACACGGTCAGCATCCGCGACACGGACACCCTGGTCGTGGCCGCGCGCACCATGCGTGCCCTCGGGCGCGTCTCGCTCCCGGTGTGCGGCGAGGGCCGGCGCCTCACCGGCGTCCTCACCGACCGCGACATCGTGGTGGGCTGCGTGGCCGATGGTGCCGACCCGGCGGCCACGACGGCAGGTGAGGTCACAGCCGATGTGCTGGTCGCGGTGGAGGCGGACGACTGCATCGAGCGGGCGCTGCAGCTCATGGCGACCAAACGGGTACGACGTCTCCCGGTCGTCGACCAGGGTCGGCTCGTGGGCGACCTGTACGACGCCGCGGTGGCCGTGGCCCTCCCCGCCCTGGCCATGGAATACGCCCGTCGCCCGAGGGCGTAGTTGCCCCTTTGCCCGGATAGTGCTTGAGTAACACGCACGTGGTCCAGAAGAGGCGCCACTCTCGTTCGAGCGAACGGAGTGGCGCATGCCGCATCGTCCCGCCGACATCTCGTCGGTGACCACCCTTCCCACCCCTCACCACCAGGACGCCCACGAGCGCGAGCTGCGCACCCAGCAGCTGCTCCAGGAAGCCGTCCACGCAGACCCCGCCGAGCGCCAGCGGCTGTGGGACGAGGTCGTCCTGCTCAACCGCGGAGCCGCCCTCTCCATCGCCAACCGCTACCGCGGGCGTGGCATCGACGCCGACGACCTGGAGCAGGTGGCGCTGCTCGGCCTGGTCAAGGCCGTCCACGGGTTCAAGGTGGGTGAGGGGCCCGGGTTCCTCGCCTACGCCGTGCCGACCATCTCCGGAGAGGTGAAGCGGCACTTCCGCGACCACGGCTGGAGCGTGCGCCCGCCGCGCCGGGTGCAGGAGCTGCGCGGGGCGCTGGCCGCCGCCGAGCCGGAGCTGACCCAGAACCTCGGCCGGACGCCGACCCGGGCCGAGGCCGCGGCGGCCCTCGGCGTCGAGCCGGAGGACATCTCGACGGCGCTGGCCGCCGACGGGTGCTTCAACGCCATGTCGCTGGACGCGCCGAGCCGGTTCGACACCCGCGTCACGCTGGGCGAGCTCATCGTCGACGACTCCGACGACTTCCGTGACGTCGAACGCCACGAGCTGCTGCGGCCGGTCCTCGAAGGGCTCAAGGAGCGCGACCGCCTGATCCTGCGGCTGCGCTTCGTGGGCGGCTGCACGCAGGAGGAGATCGGCCGTGAGCTGGGCGTGAGCCAGATGCAGGTCTCACGCCTGCTCAGCTCGATCATGGCCCGCCTGCGAGCCGGTCTGGCGGACGCCCAGGCGTCGTGAGCCGTGGGAGAATGGCAGGCGGCGGGGAGGCCCCCGTCACCTGCCTGCCACCGTCGCGTCTGACGTCGTGGTTCGCCCTGCACAGGAGGCTTCTTCGATGACGGACACCTCCGCGGAGGACTTCGCCGAGATCGCGCGGCGGCTGCACGACGAACCCGACCTGGAGCAGACCCTCGACCGCATCCTCGAGGTGGCCTGCGAGGCGATCGGCTGTGACAGCGGCGGCGTGTTCCTGCTGCATGGCCAGAAGCGGGTGGAGTCGGCAGCCGTCACCGACCCGGTCGTCGAGAAGGCGGACCGCCTCCAGCTCGAGTGCGGCAAGGGTCCGTGCCTCGAGGCCATGGCCGACCACGAGACCGTCGTCATCCATGACACCGCGACCGACCCGCGGTGGCAGGACTGGTCCTCGCGCGTCGCCGACATCGGCTACCGCAGCGTGCTGTCGATCAGGCTGTTCACCAACCAGCACACGATCGGCTCGCTCAACCTCTACGCCCGGCGTCCAGCGGCGTTCGGCCGGGACGAAGCCGCAGTCGGCCAGATCTTCGCCGGGCACGCGTCCGTCGCGCTCGCGACCGCCCGCAACGAGGAGAGCCTGCGCCAGGCGATCGACGCCCGGCACGTCATCGGGCAGGCGCAGGGCATCCTCATGGAGCGGTTCGACCTCAGCGCCGACCAGGCGTTCTCGGTGCTGCGGCGCTACTCCCAGGACAGGAACCGCAAGCTGCGCGCCGTCGCGGAGGAGATGATCGCCTCGCGTGAGCTGCCTGCCCGAACGGGGTAAGAGTCCAGGAGACGTCATCGCGACGAACACGGGGGAGGGGTGACATGAGGCTGCGCCGCAGTGACCTGCAGCGGCCGGGCCTGGGCCGGCGCCGCCGTGGCGCGGGTTGGTCCTATGTCGATGCAGACGGCCACCCGGTGGATAGCGAGACGCGCCAACGGATCTCGTCCTTGGTCATCCCGCCGGCGTGGCAGGACGTCTGGATCAGCCCTTATCCCAACGGGCACATCCAGGCCGTGGGCACCGACGCGGCCGGGCGCCGGCAGTACCTCTACCACGAGCAGTGGCGGCTGACCCGTGACGAGCTGAAGCACGCCCGCGTCCTGACCCTGGCGCGCCGCCTCCCGAAGGTGCGCCAGGCGATCGAGACCGACCTCCTGCGGCCCCGGCTCGACCGTGACCGGGTCCTCGCCACGGCCCTGCGGATGCTGGACTACGGGCTGTTCCGCAGCGGGAACGAGTCCTACACCGAGGACAACGGCAGCCACGGTGTGGCCACGCTGCTGCGCGAGCACGTCGTCGCCCGCCGCGACCAGGTGGCCTTCGACTTCCCCGCCAAGAGCGGTGTCGCCCGGTCACTGACGCTGGTCGACGCGCCCCTGGCCGACGCCGTGCGCGCGCTGCGGCGGGCCCGGACCGGCACCGACCGGCTCCTCGTCTACCGCTGCGACCGGGGTTGGGGCGAGATCCACGCCGACACCGTCAACGAGCGCTTCAAGGAGCTGGCCGGAGCCGACTTCACGGTCAAGGACCTGCGCACCTGGCGGGCGACCGTCGTTGCGGCGATGGAGTTCTCGCGCCTGGAGCACCCGCGCACCAAGGCCGCCCGCACCCGCGCCGAGCGGACGGTCATGGAGGCCGTGGCCCAGGAGCTGGGCAACACCCCGGCGGTGGCTCGCAGCTCGTACGTCGACCCGAAGGTCGTCGAGACCTTCGGCCGGGGCCAGACGATCGCGCGGGCCATGTCGCGCATCGGCACCGACGACCTCACCGACCCCGACGTGCGGCTGGCCGTGGAGCGCGCCGTGATCCGCCTCCTCAAGCGATGACAGGCGCCGGGCCCCGCATAGGCTGACCGCCATGCACAGCACCCTCTTCGACCGTCCCAACCTCGAGGTGCAGGGCGCCCAGCGGTTCGCCCTGCAGAACCCCCAGATGCTCCGCGTGTCCCTCGGCGCGGACGTGCTCTCGGTCAAGGGGTCGATGGTGGCCTACCAGGGGTCGGTCAGGTTCACCCACGAAGGCGCGGGCAGCGTCGGGCGGATGCTGAAGAAGATGGTGACGAGCGAGGACGTCCCGTTGATGCGGGTGTCCGGCTCGGGCGAGGTCTTCTTCGCCTCGGAGGCCGGCTTCGTCTACCTCGTGGACCTGACCGGGGACGCGCTCTCGGTCAACAGCCGCAACCTGCTGGCGTTCGACGCCGCGGTCGGCTGGGACATCAAGCGGGTGCAGGGTGCGGGGATGATGGCCGGCGGCGTGTACAACACGGTGCTGCAGGGCACCGGCACGGTGGCGCTCCACGCGGTCGGCCAGCCGGTCATCCTCGACTGCAGCAGCCAGCCGACGTACGTCGACGTGCAGGCGGCGGTCGCGTGGTCGGCCAACCTGGTCCCCCAGGTCGTCTCGAGCATGAACATGCGCTCGATGCTGCGCGGGGGCACGGGCGAGGCGTTCCAGTACGCCTTCCACGGGCCCGGTTTCGTCGTGGTCCAGCCGAGCGAGTGGGCCCAGGCGCCGGGTGGGCAGCATCAGGGGAACGGCGGGCTGCTCGGCGGCCTGTTCGACTGAGGCCGCGTGATGTCCGACCGCACACCGGTGCCCGATCCCGAGCTGCTGGCCGCGCTGCGCGCCGACCTCCAGGCCGCGCGCTTCACCGTCGACGGCGTCGCCGCAGCGCTGGGGCCGCTGGCCGGCGCCGCCCTCGACCGCGAGCAGGTGCTCCCGGCCGACCTGGCCACCCGGGACACGGACGAGCCCGTCGCCGTCCTCGTCCGGCTGTTCGCGCTCGGCCGCAGCGTGACGCCCGCCCGACTCGGGGCGGCCCTGCCGACGGTCGGGGTCGAGGGCCTCGAGCGCCTCGGCCTCGTCGCGGCCGAGGACGGCCGGGTGCGCGCCGCGTGCGACCTGCGCCCGTACGCCGACGAGCAGCAGGGGTGGTGGCTCGCCTCCGACCTGACCGAGGCGGCCACCAACGAGCCGCTCCCGCAGGACCACGTCCTCGGCATCGGCGGGGCGTCGACGACCCTCGCGTCGTGGACCCCACGACCGACCGTCGCCACCGCGCTCGACCTCGGCACCGGGTGTGGCGTGCAGTCGGTGCACCTGGCCTCCCATGCCCGCTCGGTGACCGCCACCGACCTGTCCTCGCGGGCGCTGGCCTTCGCCCGGTTCAACGCCGCGCTCAACGGCTCGACGTGGGAGCTGCTGCAGGGGAGCCTGCTCGAACCGGTCGCCGGGCGGCGCTTCGACCTCGTCGTCAGCAACCCGCCCTTCGTCATCACCCCGCGCGTCGACCAGGTGCCGCTGTACGAGTACCGCGACGGTGGGGCGGCCGGCGACGCGTTCGTGCAGGGCCTGGTGCAGTCCCTGCACTCCGTCCTCGAGCCCGGGGGCATCGCCCAGCTGCTCGGCAACTGGGAGATCGGGGCGTCGGCGCCGACCTGGCGCGAGCGGGTGGACCAGTGGCTGGACGGCACCGGGCTGGACGCCTGGGTGATCCAGCGCGACGAGCAGGACCCCGCGCAGTACGCCGAGACGTGGGCCCGCGACGGAGGGCACCTGCCCGGGACGGACGCCTTCGACGCCATGTACGCCGCGTGGCTGACCGACTTCGCCGCGCGCGGTGTGGTGTCCATCGGCTTCGGGGTGGTCACCCTGCAGCGGCCGGCGACGGACCGGGCGCCGTGGCGGGACCTGGTGGAGGTGACGGGGCCGGTGGCCTCCCCGATGGGGCCGGCCGTCCTGGCCGGGGTGCGTGCCCGCACGTGGCTGGCCGAGCACGACGACGAGGAGGTGCTGGCCACGGCCTGGCGCTGCGCCGAGGACGTCACCGAGGAGCGGCACGGCCGGCCCGGCGCACCTGACCCGAGCGTGATCCTGCTGCGCCAGGGAGGCGGGCTGCGGCGCGCCGTACGGCTGGACACGGGGATGGCGGCGCTGGTCAGTGTCTGTGACGGCGAGCTGGCCGCGGGCCAGGCGCTCGCGGCCATCGCGGGGCTGACCGGTCAGGACACCGCCGCGGTGCGCCAGCAGGCGCTGCCCGTGATCCGCGAGCTGGTGGCCGACGGGCTGCTCGTGCGCTGACGCCCCGGGAGGTCAGCCGATCTGCCAGGAGCGCTTGGACAGGCCGTACCAGAAGCCGTCGATGACGCTGGTCGCCTGCGGGCGCGCGTCATCGGCCCAGGCGGCGCCGAGGGCCACGAACAGCGGCGCGAAGTGCTCGGTGCGGGGATGGGCCTCCCGCGCGGCCGGCGCCCGGTGCAGGAAGTCCAGCACCGCGTCGACGTCGCCGGCCTGCATCACCTCACGGGCCCAGGCGTCGAACTCCGCCGACGGCGTGGGCGCCGGCGCATCCGCGGGGGCGCTCGGGTCGAACCAGCCCAGGTTGTGGGTGGTGAAGCCGGAGCCCACGATCAGCGTGCCCGAGTCGCGCAGCGGCGCCAGGGTGCGGCCGATCTCGAACAGCCGCTGCGGGTCCAGCGTCGGCATGGACATCTGCAGGACGGGGACGTCGGCCTCGGGGAACATCTCCACCAGCGGCACGTAGGCGCCGTGGTCCAGGCCCCGCTGCTGGTCCTGGTGGACCGGCAGGCCGGGGCGGCGCACCAGCGCAGTGACCTCGGCGGCCAGCCGGGGCGCGCCCGGGGCGTCGTACGTCACGTCGTAGTAGCGCTGGGGGAAGCCCCAGAAGTCATAGACGAGCGGGACCGGCGTCGTCGCCGAGAGCGCGAGCGGGGCCTCCTCCCAGTGCGCGGACACCATGAGGATGCTCTGCGGGCGCGGCAGGTCGGCGGACCACGCGGCCAGCTGCCCGGTCCACGTGCGGTCGTCGGCCAGCGGCGGGGCGCCGTGGCTGAGGTAGAGGACCGGCTGGCGGGTTGCGGCGGTCGTCGTGGTCATCCCCGGAGTGTACGCCGCCGTTCGTTAAACGTTCAACCACCAACGGGCGAAGGCTGTGCGGCGGGGCTCCCGTGCCCGGATCCACGGCCGGAGGCGTTACCGTCTAGGCGTCCGCCCCGTCCGAGCAGCGACGAATCCGCTGCACGGGGTGAGAAGGAAGAGCAGGTTCGCGCGTGGCAACAGCAGCAACAGGTCGCACCCTGGTGATCGTCGAGTCACCGGCCAAGGCCAAGACGATCGCCGGCTACCTCGGCAAGGACTACGACGTCGAGGCGTCCGTCGGGCACATCCGGGACCTGCCCAACCCCAGCGAGCTGCCGGTGGACATGAAGAAGGGCCCGTACGGCAAGTTCGCCGTCGACGTCGACAACGGGTTCGAGGCGTACTACGTCGTCGACCCGGACAAGCGCAAGAAGGTGGCCGAGCTCAAGCGGCTGCTCAAGGACGCCGACCAGCTCCTGCTCGCCACCGATGAGGACCGCGAGGGCGAGGCCATCGCCTGGCACCTGCTCGAGGTGCTCAAGCCCAAGGTGCCGGTGCGGCGGATGGTCTTCCACGAGATCACCAAGGAGGCGATCCAGCGCGCGACCGACGAGACGCGCGAGCTGGACACCCGGCTCGTGGACGCCCAGGAGACCCGGCGCATCCTGGACCGGCTCTACGGCTACGAGGTCTCGCCCGGTGCTGTGGCGCAAGGTCCGCCAGGGCCTCTCGGCCGGCCGCGTGCAGTCCGTGGCCACCCGCATGGTGGTCGAGCGGGAGCGGCTGCGGATGGCGTTCCGCCGCGCGTCGTACTGGGACGTCGAGGGGGACTTCGCGCCGCAGAGCCCGAACGGCGAGGCGGCGCAGGCGTTCACGGCGCGGCTGAGCTCGGTCGAGGGCCGCCGCGTCGCCACCGGCCGCGACTTCGCCGACGACGGCACCCTGCGCACCGCGGGGGTGGCCCACCTCGACGAGGCGGCCGCGACGCTGGTGGCCGAGGGTGTCCGCACCGCCGACGTCGCGGTGACCGACGTCGCCGAGAAGCCTTACACCCGTAGGCCGTCCGCGCCGTTCACGACCTCGACGCTGCAGCAGGAGGCCAGCCGCAAGCTGCGCCTGTCCAGCAAGAACGCGATGCGCGTGGCCCAGCGTCTGTACGAGAACGGCTACATCACCTACATGCGTACGGACAGCACGACGCTGTCCGAGGCGGCGCTGTCCGCCGCGCGCGGCCAGGCCCGTGACCTGTACGGCGCGGAGTACGTGCCGGACTCGCCGCGCCGCTACGAGAAGAAGGTCAAGAACGCCCAGGAGGCGCACGAGGCGATCCGTCCGGCCGGTGACCGGTTCCGCACGCCGGCCCAGGTCGCCGGTGAGCTGCGCGGCGAGGAGTTCGCGCTCTACGAGCTGATCTGGAAGCGCACCGTCGCCTCGCAGATGGCCGACGCCCGCGGTTCCACGGCCACCGTGCGGCTCGGGGCGACGCTGCCCGACGGCCGCGCCGTCGAGTTCTCCGCCAGCGGCACCGTCATCACCTTCCGCGGGTTCCTCGCGGCCTACGAGGAGGGGCGCGACGACGACGCCACCGCCCGTGCGCAGGCGGCGGACGAGGAGCGGCGGCTGCCGCAGCTCTCGGTCGGCGCCGGACTCGACGTGCTGCGGGCCGAGGCCGACGGCCACGAGACCAGCCCGCCCGCGCGCTACACCGAGGCCACGCTCGTCAAGGCCATGGAGGAGAAGGGGATCGGCCGCCCGTCGACCTACGCGGCGACCGTCGGCACGATCCAGGACCGTGGCTACGTGCACAACCGCGGCTCGGCCCTGATCCCGACCTGGCTGGCGTTCGCGGTGACCCGGCTGCTCGAGGAGCACTTCCCCCGGCTGGTCGACTACGACTTCACCGCCTCGATGGAGGAGGACCTGGACCGCATCGCCAACGGCGACGAGGCCCGGGTGGAGTGGCTGAAGCGGTTCTACTTCGGCCACGAGGCCCAGAGCGGCGAGGGGCTGCGCGACCTGGTCGCCGACCTCGGCGAGATCGACGCCCGCGAGATCTCCACCATCCCGATCGGCGACAACATCGTCGTGCGGGTCGGCCGCTACGGGCCGTACGTCGAGGAGACGGTGCCCGCCGGCGTCGACCCCGCGACCGGTGAGGTGACCGACGGCACGGGTGGTGACCCCCGCCGGGCGACCATCAACGACGACATCGCCCCGGACGAGATGACGCCGCAGAAGGCGCGCGAGCTGCTCGAGGCCGCCGCCGACGACGGCCGCGTGCTCGGCCAGGAGCCGGAGACCGGCCGCGACATCGTGGCCAAGGCCGGGCGCTACGGGCCCTACGTCACCGAGGTCCTCCCCGAGGAGGTCGCGAACCTCAAGGGCAAGGCGAAGGTCAAGCCCCGCACCGCGTCGCTGTTCAAGGACATGGACCTGGCCTCGCTCGACCTCGACACGGCGCTGCGGCTGCTGAGCCTGCCCCGCGTCGTCGGCCAGGACCCCGAGTCCGGTGACGAGATCACGGCCCAGAACGGCCGCTACGGGCCCTACCTGAAGAAGGGCACCGACTCCCGGTCGCTGCAGAGCGAGGACCAGCTGTTCACGGTCACGCTCGAGGAGGCGCTGGCGATCTACGCCCAGCCCAAGCAGCGTGGGCGCGCCGCGACCGCGCCGCTGAAGGAGCTCGGCGACGACCCCGTGTCGGGCAAGCCGATGGTCGTCAAGGACGGCCGGTTCGGGCCCTACGTCACCGACGGCGAGACCAACGCGACCCTGCGCAAGGACGACGAGCCGGAGTCGATCACCCCCGAGCGCGGCGCCGAGCTGCTGGCCGAGAAGCGGGCCCGCGGTCCGGTCACCCGCAAGCGGGCGACCAAGAAGACGACGGCCAAGAAGGCCACCGCCAAGAAGACGACGGCCCGCAAGACGACGGCGAAGAAGGCGACGGCCAAGAAGTCCGGCTGACGCCACCGGCCTCCCCCTGTACGGCGCGTGCCCCCTGGTGGGGCGCGCGCCGTACGTCGTCGATAGCCGCGCGGTGCCCTGGTGTGCAGGTGTTGACCCTCCCGCGACGTCAGGGCCCATAGTTCTGCCATGACCGGGACGACGAGGGCATCGGCGACGACGGAGGCGCTGACGGTCGGCCGGCTGGCCCGCCGCCTGGGCCTCACCGTGCGCACGCTGCACCACTACGACGAGATCGGGCTGCTCGTGCCGAGCCGGCGCTCGGGCGCGGGCTACCGCCTCTACACCGAGGACGACATCACCCGCCTGCAGCACGTGGTGGTCTACCGCCGGCTCGGGTTCGCCCTGGAGGAGATCGCCCTCCTGCTGGACGACCCGGCCGCGGACGTCGCCGAGCACCTGCGTCGTCAACGCGCGGCGGTCACGTCCCGGCTGGAGGAGATGCACGATCTCGTCACAGCCATCGACCGAGCACTGGAGCAGCAGATGAGTGGAGCACGGCTGACGAGGCAGGAGCAGCGCGAGCTGTTCGGCGAGGGTTTCTCCGACGACTACGCGCAGGAGGCCGAGCGGCGGTGGGGCGACAGCGCGGTGTGGGCCCAGTCGCAGGCCCGGACGGCGCAGTACACCAAGGAGGACTGGCTGCGGATCAAGGCCGAGGGGGAGGCGGGCAACGAGGCGTTCGCGGCCGCCCTGCGCGGCGGCGTGCCGGCCGACAGCGAGGTCGCGATGGACCTCGCGGAGCAGGCCCGGGCCCAGATCGTGCGCTGGTTCTACGACTGCTCCCACGAGATCCACCGCGGGCTCGCCCAGCTGTACCTCGACGACCCGCGGTTCCGTCGAGGCTATGAGGACCGGGAGCCGGGGCTGGCGCGCTACGTCCACGACGCGATCGTGGCCAACTGCGCGCGGCACGGGGTCGGCGCGCCGGGCTGACCCGGCCGCGGCCGCGAGGACCCTGACGGTGGTCGCCCGCTGAGCCGGGCGCTTCTTGTGTAGACACGGCGTTTCCGGCCTTCCGCAGAACCTTGTATACAAGGTACGCTCGCGCCATCCAGTTACCCCCGATGGGAGAGCTCCATGACATTCCGGGCAATTCGAGGCTCGCGACCGGGCACGACGCGACGTGGCCTGACCGTGGGGGCGGTCGCCGCGGTCGGGTTCCTCGCGGCCGGCTGTTCCGCGGTCACCCCCGCGCAGAACGGCAGCGGCGCCAGCGGCTCGGCCTCGGCCAGCGGGTCGACGTGACGCCGACACGTTCGGCACGCCGGCCTCGGCCGACCAGGTCAAGAACGGCGGCACGCTGGTCATGGCACTCTCGGCGGAGCCGGACCAGCTCGACCCGACGCTGTCGCGCAGCCTCTACTCGCGCTACGTCTTCCACGCCATGTGCGAGAAGCTGTACGACGTCGACCAGTCGGCGAAGATCGTGCCGCAGCTGGCGACGGGCCTGCCCACGGTCTCCGATGGTGGCAAGACCGTCACCATCCCGGTGCGCGAGGGCGTGAAGTTCGCCGACGGCACGCCGTTCGACGCGGCGGCGGTCAAGGCGACGTTCGAGCGCAACCTCACGCTGGACGGGTCCGGCCGCAAGAGCGAGCTGGGCCCCATCACCAGCGTCGAGGCGCCGGACGCCAAGACGGTGGTGGTCAAGCTCAAGACGCCGTTCGCCCCGCTGACCGCCGCGCTCGCCGACCGGGCCGGGATGATCCTCAGCCCCAAGGCGACCAAGGCGCTGGGCAAGAACTTCGCCACCGCCCCGGTGTGCGTCGGGCCGTTCAAGCTGGCCAAGCGGGTGCCGCAGAACTCGATCGAGCTGGTCAAGGACCCGAACTACTACGACGCGGCCAAGGTGCACCTGGACAAGATCACCTACCGGATCATCACCGACGCCAACATCCGCTCGGCCAACCTCCGCTCGGGTGACGTCCAGGTGGCCGACTCCCTGTCGGCGCAGGACGTGCCCGCGCTGAAGAAGGAGTCGTCGCTGACCGTCCTGCAGTCCAAGTCCCTCGGCTACCAGGGCGTCACCTTCAACGTCGGCAACACCAACGGTGTTGGCACGCCGGCGGGCACGATCGACCGCCCGGAGGCCAAGGACAAGCGGATCCGCCAGGCCTTCGAGTACGCCGTCGACCGCGCCGGCCTGGTCAAGGTCATCTTCAACGACCTCAACACCGTGGCCTGCTCGCCGATCGCGCCGCAGAGCGAGTTCAGCACCCCCGAGGTGCAGAAGTGCACGGCGCACGACCCGGCCAAGGCCAAGCAGCTGCTCAGCGAGGCAGGGGTCAAGACCCCGTTCCCGATCACCATGGTCACCTCCAACAACCCCGACAGCCTGCGCCTGGCCCAGGCACTGCAGTCGATGGTCAAGGACGGCGGCTTCGACCTGAAGATCAAGCCGGTGGAGTACGCCACCTTGCTGGACCAGCAGGACCGGGGTGACTTCAGCCTGCTGCAGCTGGGCTGGTCCGGGCGGGTCGACCCCGACGCCAACATCACCAACTTCGTGGGCACCGGGGGCAGCCAGAACGTCGCCGGCTACAACGACAAGGCGATGGACGCGCTGCTGACCAAGGCCCGTGAGTCCCAGGACCTCGCCCAGCGCAAGCAGCTCTACGCCCAGGCCGTGGAGAAGCTGCACCAGGACGACCCGCTGATCTACCTGTACCGGCAGCGCAACCTGACCGGTGTGTCCAACACGGTCAAGGGCGTCCAGGTCTTCCCGGACGGCGTGATCCGGGTTGGCTTCGCCGGCTTCGGGAAGTAAGAAGAACGTGCGGCGGTACCTGTTCAACCGTGCCTGGCAGTCGGCCCTGACGCTGCTGCTGGCGACGGTCGTGGTGTTCCTCGGTGTGCGTGCCCTCCCCGGCGACCCGGCCCTGGCCCTGGCCGGGGAGGACCGCACGCCCGAGACGCTCAGGGCGATCCGGCAGCAGTACGGGCTGGACCAGTCACTGCCCGTGCAGTTCTGGCGGTTCGTCACCCACGCGCTGCATGGTGACCTGGGCATCTCGATCCGCACCGGAGCGAGTGTCACCTCGATGCTGCGCACCGCGCTGCCGGTGACGATCGAGCTGTCGCTGCTGGCGATCGCGTTCGCCACCCTGCTCGGCGTGGGCGCCGGCATCGTCGCGGCGGTGCGGCGCGGGCGCCCCGCCGAGTGGGTGGCCAACGCCCTGGCGCTGCTCGGGCTCTCGGTGCCGAGCTTCTGGCTCGGGCTCATCGCGATCCTCTACCTCGCGGTGGCGACCGGCATCTTCCCCGCCTCGGGGTTCGTGCCGCTCCTGCAGGACCCGGTGGAGAACCTGCGCCACATCTTCCTGCCGGCGGTCATCCTCGGCACCGGCCTGTCCGCCGTGATCATGCGGCAGACGCGCTCGTCGATGCTGGAGTCGCTCTCGACCGACTACGTCCGCACGGCCCGCGCCAAGGGCCTGCGCAGCGGCGTCGTGGTCAGGCGGCATGCCCTGCGCAACAGCCTGATCGTCGTCGTCACGATCGTCGGCCTGCAGCTCGGTGGCCTCATCTCCGGCGCCGTGGTGACCGAGCAGATCTTCGGCCTGCCCGGCTTCGGGAAGATGACCGTCGACGCGGTGTTCCAGCGCGACTACCCGGTGATCCAGGGGGTCGTGCTGATCACGGCCACGGCGTACATCGTCATCAACTTCCTGGTCGACCTTCTCTACTCGCTGATCGACCCACGCATCCGTGTGGGAGGGGAGGCAGCATGACCACGACCCAGGCCCCGGCTCCGGCTCCGGCCACCATCCCGGCCCCCCGCGAGGCAGGGCGGCAGTCCCGCGTGATCCGGCGGCTTCGCCGGAACCCGTTGGCCGTCCTCAGCTTCGCGGTCCTGGTGATCGCCACGCTCGTGGCGGTCCTCGCGCCCTGGCTGGCGCCGTACGCCCCGGAGCAGACCGACTTCGCCAACACGTTCGCACCGCCTGGTACGCCGGGACACCTGCTCGGCACGGACGACCTCGGCCGTGACGTGCTGTCCCGGATCATCCTCGGCCTGCGGGCATCGCTCGAGGTCGGTCTGCTGGCCGTGGCCACGGCGCTGCTGATCGGGGTGCCGCTCGGCCTGGCGGCGGGCTACTTCCGCAAGGCGGACGCGGTGATCTCCCGGTTCACCGACCTGCTGCTGGCGTTCCCGTTCCTCATCCTGGCGGTCGGCCTCGCGGCCATCCGCGGCGCCAGCCTCGGCAACGCCGCCATGGCCATCGGTATCGCGCAGATCCCCGGTGTCATCCGGGTGGTGCGCTCGGACACGCTGCGGCTGAAGTCGCTCGACTTCGTCTCCGCGGCGGTCGTCGACGGTGCGGGCGACCTGTGGGTGCTGGCCCGGCACGTCCTGCCCAACGCCTCCTCGGTGATCCTCGTGCAGGCCACCGTGGCGATCCCGGCGGCCATCCTCGGTGAGGCGGTCCTGTCCTTCCTCGGGCTCGGCATCCAGCCGCCCGCCCCCAGCCTCGGCACCATGCTCGCCACGGCACAGCAGTTCGCGGCGCGGGCGCCGTGGGCGGCGATCCTGCCAGGACTCGCGATCATGCTGCTCGCGCTGGCGTTCAACGTGTTCGGCGACAGCCTGCGCGACGCACTCGACCCGAAGGCGAGCCGACAGTGACCACGGCGACCACGGAACAGCTCCAGGACCCCGCTCCCGAGGTCCGGCCGGTGCTCGACGTCCGGGGCCTCACGGTCTCGTTCGCGACGGAGACCGGCACCGTCTCGGCGGTCGACAAGGTCGACCTCAGCCTCGCGCCCGGCGAGATCGTCGGCATCGTCGGCGAGTCCGGGTGCGGCAAGAGCGTGACGGCGATGAGCCTGGCCGGGCTCCTGCCGCGCAGCGCGCGCGTCGGCGGCTCGGCCCGGCTCGAGGGCACCGAGCTGATCGGCGCCAAGGACGCGACGCTGCGGGCCGCCCGCGGCAAGGACATCGCCTACATCTTCCAGGAGCCGATGAGCTCGCTGAACCCGGTCCTCACCGTGGGCCGGCAGATCGGCGAGGTGCTGCAGGTCCACGAGGGGCTGGGCCGCAGGCAGGCCAAGGAGCGGGCGGTCGAGCTGCTCAAGCTCGTCGGCATCCCCTCGCCCGAGCAGCGGGTCGGCAACTACCCCCACCAGCTGTCCGGCGGCATGCGCCAGCGGGTCATGATCGCCATGGCGGTGGCGTGCCAGCCGAAGGTGCTGGTCGCCGACGAGCCGACCACGGCGCTGGACGTCACCGTGCAGGCCGGCATCCTCAACGTGCTGCGGGACCTGCGGGACCGCCTCGGCACGAGCATCCTCGTCATCACCCACGACCTCGGCGTCATCGCCGACGTCGCCGACCGGGTGGTGGTGATGTACGCCGGGCGCGTGGTCGAGCGGGCCGGTGTCGACGAGCTGTTCGCCCGCCCGCAGCACCACTACACCGCCGGGCTGCTGTCGGCCTCGCCGGCGCCCGGCCGTCACGCGGGCACGGACCGGCTGCAGGAGATCCCCGGGCTGGTCCCGGTCCTCAGCTCACAGCCGGACGCGTGCACGTTCGCCGAGCGCTGCCCCGCTGCCGATCAGCAGTGCCTGTCGGTGGCACCGCCGCTGACCTCAGGCCCGCTGCCGCTCGGCATGCCGGTGGTCGGGGAGCGCGCAGGCATCCCGCCCACGGACCACCTCGCGGCCTGCTGGCACCCGGTCGGGGCGCCGGGCGCCGCGCTGGGCCGGTCCGCCGACGACGACGTGCAGGAGAGCATCCGATGAGGACCACCACCGAGCAGGCGCCGGCGCGGGACGACGTGGACGACGTCGTGCTCGAGCTGGAGGACCTGGCCATGCACTTCGGTGCCGTCCGTGCGGTCGACGGCGTGTCGTTGCAGCTGCACCGGGGCCAGGTCATGGCCCTGGTCGGCGAGAGCGGCTCGGGCAAGTCGACGGTCGGGCGGTGCATCGTGCGGCTGCTCGAGCCGACGGGCGGCACGGTGCGGCTCAACGGCGCCGACGTCACCCACCTGTCCCGGCGCCAGATGCGCCAGCACAGCCGTGATGTGTCCATCGTCTTCCAGGACCCGGCCGGGTCGCTCGACCCGCGGATGCTCGTCGGCGACGTGGTGGCCGAACCGCTGCGGCTGCAGCCCGGCCGGCTGTCGCGGCGCGACCTCCAGGCGAAGGTGGCCGAGGAGCTCGGCCGCGTCGGACTGCGGGCCGAGGTCGCCCGCCGCTACCCGCACGAGCTGTCCGGCGGCCAGCGCCAGCGCGTCAGCATCGCCCGGGCGCTGGTGTCCTCACCGACGCTGCTGGTGGCCGACGAGCCGACGAGCGCGCTCGACGTGTCGGTGCAGGCGTCGGTGCTGAACCTGCTCGCCGACCTGCAGCGGGACATGGGCTTCGCCTGCCTGTTCATCACCCACGACCTGTCTGCGGTGGAGTACCTCGCCGACGACATCGCCGTGATGTACCTCGGCCAGCTATGCGAGCAGGGTTCTCGCGAAAGGGTTTTCGCGCGCCCGGCGCACCCCTACACGCAGGCTCTGCTGGCTGCTGCCCCGATCGCCGACCCGCCCAGGCAGCGTGAGCGGCAGGCCGTCCTGCTCGGCGACGACCTGCCGTCTGCCCTCGACCCGCCGTCGGGGTGCCGGTTCCACACCCGCTGTCCGCTGGCCTTCGACCGCTGCGTCACCGAGGTGCCCGCGCTGCGGCACATCGGCGACGGCGCCGCCTCGTGCCACCTGGTGTCCCCTGACGGCACCGGGCCTGACGTCCGCACCACCGACAATGCTGGGAGCACCGCATGACCTTCACGACCCGACCGACGCTGCAGGGCACCTTCGGGATGGTGTCCTCGACGCACTGGATCGCGTCGCAGTCGGCCATGCGCATGCTCGAGCTGGGCGGCAACGCGTTCGACGCCGCGGTGACCGCCGGCTTCGTCCTGCACGTCGTCGAGCCGCACCTCAACGGCCCCGGCGGCGAGGTCCCGGCCGTCATCGCGACCGCGAAGGACCCGGCGCCCCGCGTGCTGGCCGGCCAGGGGCCGGCGCCCGCCGGCGCGACGATCGAGCACTTCACCTCCCTGGGTGTCGACCTGGTGCCCGGCTCCGGGCCGCTGGCTGCCTGCGTCCCCGGCGCCGTCGACGCCTGGCTGCTGATGCTGCGCGACCACGGCACCTGCACGCTGGAGCAGGTGCTGGAGCCGGCGATCGGCTACGCCGCCGGCGGGCACCCCCTGCTCGAGCGGGTCAGTGCGACGGTCGCGGGCGTGCAGGAGCTGTTCGAGCAGGACTGGGTCACCTCGGCCGAGGTCTGGCTCACGGACGGCAAGGCCCCCGAGCCGGGACGCCTGTTCACCAACCCGGCGTACGCCCGGACCCTCGAGCGCCTGGTCGAGGAGGGCCGGGCCGCCGGCGCTGACCGGGTCGCGCAGATCGACGCGGCGCGGCGCGCCTGGAGCCAGGGCTTCGTGGCCGAGGCGGTGGACGCGTTCTCGCGCCGGCCGTTCCGCGACTCCAGCGGCGAGGCCCACGCCGGCCTGGTCACGGGGGAGGACATGGCGGCCTTCTCCGCGACCTGGGAGGAGCCGGCGACCTATGACTGGCAGGGCTACTCCGTCGCCAAGACCCAGGCCTGGGGCCAGGGCCCGGCGCTCCTCCAGAGCCTGGCCGTGCTCGACGCCCTCGACGACCCGGCGGTGCTGGACCCCTCGACGGCTGACGGCATCCACGGCGTCGTCGAGGTGCTCAAGCTCTCCTACGCCGACCGCGAGGCGTGGTACGGCGACGGGGCCGACACCCCGCTGAAGACACTGCTGTCCCGGTCGTACGCCGCCGAGCGGGCGGCCCTGGTGGGTGAGCAGGCCTCCCGGGAGGTGCGCCCGGGGAGCCCGGACGGGCGCGAGCCGCGGCTCCCGGCGTACGTCCTGGACCAGGCGCGCCGGGCGGCTGCGCCCACGGACCCGACGACGGGGGAGCCGACGGTGGCACCCGACGGCGTCACCCGGGGCGACACGTGCCACGTCGACGTCGTGGACCGCTGGGGGAACATGGTCTCGGCGACCCCGAGCGGCGGGTGGCTGCAGAGCTCGCCGACGATCCCCGAGCTGGGCTTCTGCCTGGGCAGCCGGATGCAGATGTTCTGGCTCGAGGAGGGCCTGGCGTCCTCGCTGGCGCCGGGCCGCCGGCCGCGGACGACGCTCACCCCGACCCTCGTGCACCGGGACGGGCAGCCGGTGCTCGCGTGCGGCTCGCCCGGCGGGGACCAGCAGGACCAGTGGCAGCTGCTGTTCCTGCTGCGGCACCTGGTCGGAGGGCAGTCCCTGCAGGAGGCGATCGACGCCCCGATGTGGCACACCACCAGCTTCCCGGGGTCGTTCTACCCGCGCGACGTCGAGCCGGGCGTGCTCGTGGTCGAGGACCGGGTGGACGACGACGTGGTCGAGAAGCTGAGCGCCCGCGGCCACGACGTGCGGCTGTCCGGGGCCTGGACCCTCGGGCGGATGTGTGCGGTCAGCCGCGACCCCGAGACGGGGGTGCTCGCCGCCGGGGCGAACCCGCGCGGGATGCAGGGCTATGCCACCGGGCGCTGACCGCGCCCGTCCGTGCCCTGTCCTGCCGTCAGCGCCCGCCCTGTTCCAGCGGTTCGCTGTGCTCGACGGCGTCCCCGGGCGCGCCCTCGGCGCGGTCCTCGGGCCGGTCCTCCACCCGGTCCAGGGCGGCGGCGCCCGCGGCGTGCACGTGGGCACCGGCGGCGGCCTCGGCCGCGTCGGCGTCGCCGGCCTCGATGGCGTCGACCAGGCGGATGTGCTCGATCCAGGAGTGCGGCGCCCGGTGCGCGGCCCCGATGCGGAACACCCAGTGCACGTGCAGGTAGAGCGCGGTGGAGATCGCCGACAGCCACCGGTTGCCGCTGATCGCGATGACGCGCAGGTGCAGCTCGCTGTTCAGCTCGGCGACCCGGGAGAAGTCCACCCGCTCGGTGGCCTCCCGCGCGGACTCCAGCAGGGCGCGCAGGTCGGCGACGTCGGCGGGCGTGGCCCGCTCGGCGGCCAGCCGGGCGGCCAGGGTCTCCAGCCGCTCACGGACCGCGAACATGTCGGCGATCGTGGACTCATCGGGGGTGGCCACGAAGGCCCCGCGGCGGGGCACCATCTCCACGAAGCCCTCGGTGGCCACGATGCGCAACGCCTCTCGGACGGGGTTGCGGGACACCCCGAAGTCCGCGGCCAGCCGGTCCTCGGTCAGGCGCTCGCCCGGCGGGTAGTCGCCGTTGACGATGCGCTCCCTCAGCTCGCTCAGGACCTGGTCGCGCAGCCCCAGGTGCTGGGCTCCGATCGTTCCCTGCCCGTTGATGCTGGCCATGGCGTCCCTCCTTCGGTGACGGACTCCACGCTGGCGAGCCCACTCAAATCGTATACGAAAGACAATCTATGTTGAGCGTCGTTTCCGCGGCCGCCGTGCAGGCGGCCGCCTCCATCCCCGCCGTGCCCGTCGGGTCGTGGCTGCTGGCCATCAGCCCCGTCGTGCTCCTGCTCGCGCTGGTCCTGTGGGGGCGGTTCTCGACCATCACCAACGCGGCGGTCACCGTCGCCTACTCGGTCGCGGTCGGCCTGCTCGCCTTCGGGGCGGGGCCGCTGACCGTGGTGGTGGGGCTCGGCAAGGGCGCCTGGGTGGGACTGTGGATCCTCTACGTGATCTGGCCCGCGCTGCTCATGCACCACTTCGCCTCGAACGTCGGGATGACCGCGCTCGGCCGGGTGCTGTCCACGATCCTGCCCCGGCGCAGCGAGAACGTGCTGTTGCTGGCATGGATCCTGCCGTCGTTCATCCAGGGCGTGTCCGGCTTCGGCACGCCGATCGCCGTGGCCGCACCGCTGCTGTTCGCCCTGGGCGTCGGCGCCGCCCGCAGCGTCGCGCTGCCGCTGATCGGCTACCACTGGGCGGTCGGTTTCGGCTCGATGGGCTCCTCGTTCTACATGGGCGCGCTGACCGCGCACCTCGGGCCGGTGGGCACCGCCGAGTACGCCGGGTCGGCGTCACTCGCGCTGGGGGTCAACTGCGTGCTCTCCGGGGTGCTCGTGGCGCTGATGGACGGCGGCTGGCGCGGGCTGCGTGAGGGCTGGCGGCTGATCGCCGTCGCCGGGCCGGTGATGGCGGTGGTGCAGGCGCTCGTCGCGCGCGCCGAGCCCGGGATCGGCGCGCTGTGCGCCGGCGGCGCCGGGGTCGTGGTGGTCCTGCTGCTGCGGCTGGTGCACGGCCGCGGTGATGCGGCGCGACGGACCACCGCGGTGGAGCGGTCCGTGCGGGAGGAGGTGACCGTGCCGGCCGACGCGGCGCGGGCCGCCGGTGGTGCCGGCGCCCTCGCGGACGCGTCCTCGCGCGGCACCGCGGCCTCGGACGACCGCGGCGACGCGGGGGCCGGCCCGGACGGGCGCCCGGCTGGAGAGCTGCGCGCGGCCCGCGCGGCGGCGGTGCCGTACGGGCTGCTGGCCCTGGTCGCGCTCGCGGTGTTCCTGCCCCCGGCGACCCGCGCGTGGGCCAAGGGGCACCTGCTGGTGGGGCCGTCGTTCCCGGCGACCGGCACGTCGCAGGGCATGGCCAACCCGTCGGTCCACGGCTACAACCCGATCGCGCTCGCGGGGCACCCCGGCACGTTCCTGCTGCTGGCGTGCCTCGGCAGCGTCGTGGTGTGGCGCCTGACGGGCGTGTGGAGGCGCGGCGCGTGGAGCACGGTGTGGCGCGGCGCGGTGCGCCAGTCGTGGAAGTCCTCCCCGTCCGTGGTGCTGCTTGCCTCGGTCGCCGGGGTGCTCGTGGACACCGGCATGGTGCGGACCGTGGCTCGCGGCGCGGCGGCGGCGACCGGGCACGCCTACCCGGCGATGGCGCCGCTGGTGGGGGCGCTCGGGTCGTTCATCACCGGCTCGACCACGAGCTCCAACGCGCTCTTCTCGGCGCTGCAGCGGGAGGTGGCCCAGCTGATCGGCGACCGGCCGGCGGACCTGCTGGCGGGCCAGCTCGCCGGCGGCAACATCGGCAACTCGCTGGCACCGGTGGTGATCCTGCTCGGGCTGAGCGCGGTGGGGTCGGTGCGCTCGGCCGGACAGGTGCTGCGGATGACGCTGCTGCCGGCCGCGGTGCTGCTGCTCTCGGTCGTCGCCACCACGATGACGCTGGTCGCGATCCACTGACGAGGGCGGCCCGCCGACGGCGGCCGGGGGCCGTCGGCGGGCTGCCCTAGGGTTGGCCGCGTGACCCGCTCCGACCAGACCCTGCCGCACCACGCCGGGCCGGAGCAGACCTCCGCCGTGGCGTACGACGGGCTGTTCCTCGCCTTCGAGGGCGGCGACGGCGCGGGCAAGTCCACCCAGCTGGGCCTGCTGCGCGACTGGCTGGAGGGGCTGGGGCGCACGGTGGTCGTCACCCGCGAGCCGGGCGGCACGCCGTTCGGGCGGCACGTGCGCGACCTGGTCCTGCACGGCGACCACGTCGCGCCGCGCGCCGAGGCGCTGCTGTTCGCCGCCGACCGCGCCCACCACGTCGAGACGCTGGTGCGCCCGGCGCTGGAGCGGGGGGACGTCGTGCTGACCGACCGCTACCTGGACTCCTCGGTGGCCTACCAGGGCGCCGGGCGCGACCTCGGGGCCGACGAGGTCCGGGCCCTGTCGATGTGGGCGACCCGCGGGCTGCTCCCCGACCTCACGGTGGTGCTCGACGTCCCGCCGGAGACCGGGCGGTCGCGTCGCGGCGGTGTGCACGACCGGCTCGAGTCCGAGCCGGACGACTTCCACGGGCGGGTCCGCCGGCACTTCCTCGACCTGGCCGCGCGCGAGCCGGCGCGCTACCTCGTCCTGCCCGCCGACGGCACCCGCGAGGACATCCACGCCGCCGTGCGCGAGCGCGTCGCGCCCCTGCTGGAGGCGCGGTCGTGAGCGTCTGGGCCGACGTGATCGGCCAGGAGAGCGCCGTGGAGACGCTGCAGCGGGCGGTGGCCGACCCGGCCGCGATGACCCACGCCTGGCTGCTGACCGGGCCGCCGGGGTCGGGCCGCTCCGTGGCCGCTCGCGCCTTCGCCGCGGCGCTGGAGTGCCCGCAGGGGGGCTGCGGGCACTGCCGCGAGTGCCGTACGGCGGTGGAGGCCACCCACGCCGACGTGACGGTCCTCGCCACCGAGGGCCTCTCGATCCGGGTCGAGCAGGCGCGTGACCTGGTGGCCCTCGCCGCGCACCGGCCGTCGGTCTCGCCGTGGCGGGTGATCATCCTCGAGGACGCCGACCGGCTGACCGAGCGCGCCGCCGACGCGCTGCTGAAGGCGCTGGAGGAGCCGGTCGCGCGCACCGTGTGGATCCTGTGCGCGCCCTCGCTCGAGGACGTCATCATCACCATCCGCTCGCGCTCACGGCACGTCCGGCTGCGCACCCCGCCGCCGGAGGCCGTCGCCGAGCTGCTGGTGCGCCGCGACGGCATCGAGCCGGCGATGGCGATGTACGCCGCGCGCGCAGCCCAGAGCCACGTCGGCCTCGCCCGCCGGCTGGCCCGCGACGAGGGCGCCCGCATCCGGCGCCGGGACGTGATCGCCCTGGCCGGGCAGATCCGCGGCGTCGGCCACGCGGTCAACGCCGCCGCCGACCTTGCGGCGATCGCCACCGAGGAGTCGTCGGCGTCCTCGACCGAGCGTGACGCGGCCGAGAAGGCCCGGCTGCTGGAGACGCTCGGCGCCGACGCGTCGGCCCGCACCCAGCCGCCGCACGTGCGCTCGCAGATCGCCGCCCTGGAGCGCGAGCAGAAGACCCGGGCCACCCGGTTCGCCCGCGACGTGGTCGACCGCTCGCTGGTCGACCTGCTCTCGGTCTACCGCGACGCCCTCGTGCTGCACACCGGCGCCTCGATCGCGCTGGTCAACCAGGACATGGCCGACCACGTCCGAGCGCCTGGCCGACGTGCTCGGGCCCGAGCAGCTGCTGCTGGCCATGGACGCGATCGGCACCGCCCGCGAGCGGATCGGCGCCAACGTGCCCCCGCTGCTGGCGCTCGAGGCGATGGCGATCTCGCTGCAGCTGCCCCGCTGAGAGCGGGCGGACGCCGCCCGCCGCCCCTGCCGGAGGCCACACAGCTCGGCTGTCGGCGTTCCGGGATACCGTCGGGGACGAAGTCATCGGACGAGGAGCGCGCGCGTGGTGGTCGGCGGAGCAGGTAGTCGGGCGGGGAGCCGGCGGCGGCGCGGGGTGGCGGCCCTGGCGGCGGGCGCGCTCGCGCTGGTCCTCGCCGTCTCGGGCTGCAGCAGCATCGGTCTCGGCGGCCAGCCGGCGCCTCCGCGCGACCCGGCCGCCGAGGCCACGGCCCGGCAGCCTCCGCAGGGGCAGGACGCGCTGGCGAGGTTCTACGACCAGCAGCTGACGTGGTCGGCGTGCAAGAGCTTCCGCTGCGCGCGCCTCACGGTGCCGCTGGACTACGCCAAGCCCGGCGGCGCGACCGTCTCGATCGCGGTGCTCAAGGCCGAGGCCACGGGCACCCGTCGCGGCTCCCTCGTGGTCAACCCCGGCGGACCCGGCGGCTCGGGCGTCCAGTACGCCGCCGCGGCCGACTTCATCGTCAGCAAGCAGGTCCGCGACAGCTACGACATCGTCGGGTTCGACCCCCGCGGGGTCGGCTCCTCCCAGCCCGTGACCTGCCTCGACGACCGCCAGCTCGACGCGTTCCTCGGTGGTGACCCCACGCCGGACACCAAGGCCGAGGAGCAGGCGTTCGCGGCCGGGGCCAAGGCCTTTGCCGCCGCCTGCGCGGCCAAGGGTGGCCCGCTGCTGGCGCACGTCTCCACGATCGAGGCGGCCAAGGACATGGACATCCTGCGGGCCGCCCTCGCCTCGCCCAGGCTGGACTACCTCGGCAAGTCCTACGGCACGTTCCTCGGCGCCACCTACGCCGACCTGTTCCCCACGCAAGGTCGGCCGGTTCGTCCTCGACGGGGTCGTCGCCCCCGACCTCAGCTCGACGCAGGTCAACCAGGGCCAGGCCGAGGGGTTCGAGACGGCGACCCGCGCCTACGTCGCGGACTGCGTCAAGGGAGGCGGGTGCCCCCTCGGCGGCTCCGTCGACGCCGGCATGCAGCGGCTGCGCGACTTCCTCAAGCAGCTGGACGCCTCGCCGATCCGGGTCGACGACCCGCACGTTCCGGCGCTGACCGAGGGCTGGGGATCGCTCGGGATCGCCGCAGCCATGTACGACCAGGGCAGCTGGGGCAGGCTGACACAGGCGCTGCAGTCGGCCTTCCAGGGCAACGGCGACGACCTGATGGCGCTGGCCGACAGCTACGCCGAGCGGAGCAGCTCGGGGCACTACAGCGGCAACCTGATGCAGGTCATCTACGCCGTCAACTGCCTCGACCGCTCGGACAGCAAGAATCTGGCCCACTACGAGGGTGAGGCCAAGGCGTTCCGCGGCAGCGCGCCGACGTGGGGGCCGTTCCTCGCGTGGAGCACCGTGCCGTGCGGCTTCTGGCCGGTGCCCGCCAACAACGCGCCGAAGAAGATCACGGCCGCCGGCAGCGGGCCGATCGTGGTCGTGGGCACGACCCGCGACCCCGCGACGCCCTACGCGTGGTCCAAGCGGCTCGCCGACCAGCTCGACAACGGCCACCTGATCACGCACGACGGCGACGGCCACACGGCGTACATGAGGGGCAGCGCCTGCGTCGACGACGCCGTCGACGCCTATCTGCTGGAGGGCACCGTGCCGGCCGCCGGCCTGAAGTGCTGACTCTCCTGCCGCGCTTCGCGGGCCCGTTTCGGAGATCCGGGCCCGTATCCGTATACTCGTGGCTCGCGCCTTCGGGCGCATGCCGCCTTAGCTCAGTCGGCCAGAGCGATTCACTCGTAATGAATAGGTCATCGGTTCGATTCCGATAGGCGGCTCCACCGCAACACCACCGGTCAGCAGACGTTCACCGCCTGCTGACCGGCCGGAAGGTCGGCCACCGGAAGGCTCCCAGCGGGCCCATGGTGGGCGACCTTCGCCCTTCCCCCGCAGGGAAGCCTGCTCGGCCAGAGCCGACATGCAGGCCGGCGCCCTGGTCGAACAGCCCGGCGTCCACGTCCAGCGTCATCGCGGCCTTCGTCGTCTGGCACTCGAGAACACGTGCTTCATCACCTACCCGTCGAAGCCGTAGACGTCGACGTTCCGCGCGGTGTCGCGGATGACGTGCGCTCCTGCCACTGTCACGCGACCGCTTTGCAGGTACGCGAACGCATCCGTTCCGTCCAGCTCCGGCAGGGGGATCGGTTTGCCGGTGGTGGCGTTCAAGGGCGCTGCGGCGGGGCTCAGGTAGACGACGTCGCTCGCCAAGACCGCCGAGGTTGGCCTGGCGGGCAGGACGGTCTTCCACAGTCGCGCTCCGGTCGTCCGGTTCAGCGCGCAGACGCTGCTGCCGTCACAGTTCACCAGGAGCCTGGCCGGCCCCGCGGCCAGGACGGGGCCGCTGTCGGTCGCGGAGGTCCATTTCACGGCGCCGGTGGAGGTGAGGGCGGCCAGCTTGCCAGCCGGGTTGATGGCGTAGATGTTGGGCCCGGTGGTTCCGGAGGGATCGGCGCGAAGGAACGTCCATCCGGTCGGCTTGGTCCAGTTCGCGGCGCCCAGCTTCTTGAAGGAGATCGCGCCGCAGCTGGTCAGGATGTTGTCCTCGGAGGCGAACAGTCCGCCTGCTTGTGAGCCGCAGTCGTTGTGCCGCCACAGCTCTGCGCCAGTGGTCGCATTGAACGCCTGAACCTGGGTGCCGTAGACGCCTTCGCTGTCGGAGACAACGGTGTTGCCGGAGACGACCATGCTGACGTCCCGGTCCGCCAGGTACGAGATCCAGGCACGGTTTCCGGTGTTGAGGTCATAGCCCAGCAGGACGCCGCCCGGGTCGCTCTGGGAGAGGCAGCCACCGACCTGCTGCAGGATGACGCGAGACCCGGCGACCGCCAGCCCCGAGATGATGGTGCCGTCGGAGCCACCCACGTCCTCGCTACGCCACAGACGTTGGCCTGTGACGATGTCGGAGGCGATGATGCGGCGGCCGTCGAAGTAGTAGACGGCGGTCGGCGACGCGACCGCGGTGGGGGTGTAGCTGTCCCCGCAGTCGCCGTAGGCCGGCAGTCGCCCGAGGGAGTACTGCCCGTGGACCTGGGCGACGTTGCCCGAGGTGATGGCCGTGGCATGGGGCTCCCTCAGTGTCGGCGGCGCGAACGCGCTCCCGAAGGCTAGGGGGGCGGCTCGGTGACCGACTCGGGCGAACGTCCTCGTCGCCGTGCGCAACGGCGTGCGCGCTCGCACGCGCGATCGGCTACCTCGAGACGACTCCTCGCTGCACCTCGTGCTGGTGCTTCAGTGGAGGGAGGCGGAGTAGGGGAGGAAGCAGATGCCGGCGTGGTCGTGGGACGGGGTACCGGTGCTGGTCTTGCCGCAGTCGGCTGCGTTGTAGGCGTTGTCGCTGGCGATCCACAGCCCCGCGGCGGTGACGACCATGTCGTCGGCTCCGATGCCTTTGCCACGGGTGGGGTTGGCGTTGACCGCGCCGTCGAGCGGGCTGAGTCCCACCATTCCGGGCGCGACGACGGCGGTGCCGTTGTTGTTGTTGTCGCACTGCAGCGGGTTGCTGGCCCACCGTTCGTGTCCGCCGACATAGACGCTGCTGGCGTCCGCGGCGGTGGAGTAGAGCGAGTCACATCCGGTGTAGTTGACCCAGCTGTGGGTCAGCGTGGAGATCGCGGTGGCGGGGAAAGCCGCGGCGGCGTCACAGAGGCCGCCGCGCGGCTCTGAGGTGTTGTACCCGGTCAGAGCGTTGGGGTCGGAGTTGGTCGCGGGCTTGTAACCGGTGGTGGCGATGTAGATGCGGGACTGGTCCGGAGCCCAGGAGGCGTCTCGCAGCCAGAAGGGCTGCGTCACATAGCAGTTCTGGTTGAACTCCGGGGAGTACCACGGATCGACCGTGGTGCTGGTCGAGCCCAGGTCCAGCATGAAGATCTGCCTGCGCGGCTGGCCGGCGGCCGAGGTGAAGACCCCCATGACCAGCAGCTTGGTCTTGTCCGGGCTGAGCGCGGTGTTGTACACCTTGGTGCTGTTGCCCTGGCTCGTCCGGCCGCCCTGGTCGGTGTAGACGTAGTGGCCGGAGAGGTTGAGGTTGACGTAGCTGTCATCTTTGCCGGTGGTCGGGCTGACGCTGACCAGATACTTCTTGGTCGAGCCGTTGATGGAGGTGAAGCTGCCTCCCACGAGCAGATGACTGCCGTTCAGCACCAGCGTGTTCACGGTGCCCGCGGCTGTCGAGGCGAATCCTGGGACGATCGCCCCCGTGGTGGTGTTGACGGCGGCAATGTTGGTTGCCGCCGTGCCGTTGACCGAGGTGAAGCTGCCGCCGAAGTAGGCGGTGGTGCAGTCTGCGGACAGGGCGACGGAGTTGACCTGCCCGTTGACGACCGGGTTCCAGCTGGTCACCGCACCGGTGGTCGCGGAGAAGCTGAACGCGTTGCTGCGGGTGTAGGCGGTGCCGCCCTGCTTGAGGCTGGTGAACAGCCCCACGGCGTACATGCTCGACCCGCACGGGACCAGCTGGCGCACCTGCTCCACGCTGCCGTCGGTCCCGCTCGTGGCCAGACTGGGGGCCCAGGATGCCGGCATCGAGGACACCGGCGTCGCCGACACCGGCGTCGGGGACACCCGCGCGCTGGAGGCGGCAGTCGCCGGCGTGGCGATACCGGTCATCACCGCGGTGATGCTCGCCGTCATGAAAAGGGCAAGCTGTCGAAGCCTCATTACGCCTCCAGCAGTCAGGACCGTCTGCCGGTCGCGTCTTGACCGGGAATTTACTTTCAGGAAGGCCGCCGGGGGGCAGGAATGCGCCAACCCGCTGTAAGAATCCGGTGGGGTACGGACATGACCCGGGTATGACGGGACTCGCGTGGGTGTCGATCGTGCTGGGCGTGTGGTTGGTCACCGCACTGGTCGTCGCGCTGCTGCTCGGCAGGATGCTCCGTGCGCGCGATCGACAAACGCCCCGCGGTCACGGTCGGACACCGACGCCGAACGGTGACAGTGGCCCCGCACAGGTCCACGGAACCGCGCCCTGACGCGCCGCGGACCCTGCCGGACCGCGGCCGGACGCTGGCCCGGCCGGGTCAGACGAAGCCGGGGTACGTCGGCTCCGGCAGGGGGCCGGTCGCCCGGTTGCGGGCCTGCTCGTACCCGTGGGCGACCTCGACCAGGGTTGCCTCGCTGTGGGCCGCCCCCCAGAACGAGACCGCGACCGGCAGGCCCGCCGCCAGCTCGGTCGGCACGGTGAGCAGCGGGTAGCCGGCCATCGCGGCGGCGCCCGTGCAGGAGCCCGGGAAGGACTCGGGGTTGACCAGGTCGATCGGGCTCGCGGGCGCGTACGACGGGGTGACGAGCGCGTCGAGCCGGTGCTCGCGCAGCACCGCGTCGATCCCGTGCGTGCGCGACGCCGCCACACAACGGGCCCGCGCCTCGCGGTAGGCCACGTCCTCGGTCCCCGGCCCGGACAGCGCGCGCTCGAACAGCGACTGCCCGAAGTGTGCAAGCTCCACGTCGGCGTGCTCCCGGTTGAACGCCGCGACGTCCTCCAGCGTGCGCGGCACGTCGCCGGTGCGGGTGGCGAGGTACCGCTCCAGCCCGGACCGGAACTCGGCGAGCATGACGACGAGCTCGTCCTCCCACACCGACTCGGCGAAGGCGGGCAGGTCGGTGTGGTCGACGATCGTGGCGCCCTCGGCGGCCAGCAGCCCGATCGCCCGCTCCGCGGCGGCGTCCGCGTGCGGGGAGTAGCCGAAGTACGTCGCCCGCGGCACCCCGATGCGCCTGCCGGACAGCCGGCCTGCGACCGCGGAGGCGGCGTAGTCGGTGCCGTTGCCGGCCAGGACCGACAGCAGCGCGGCGGCGTCCCGCACCGTCCTCGCCATCGGGCCGGGAGAGTCCTGCGACGCCGAGATCGGCACCACCCCGGTGGTGGGCACCACCCCGACGGTCGGCTTCAGCCCCACGCAGCCGTTGAACGCGGCCGGGCACGAGATGGAGCCGTCGGTCTCGGTGCCGACCGCGTATGGCGCCAGGCCGGCGGCGACCGCCGCGCCGCTGCCCGAGCTGGACCCGCCCGCCGACCGGTTCAGGGCGTACGGGTTGCGGGTCAGGCCGCCGTACCCGCTCCATCCCGAGGTGGAGGCTTCGTCGCGCAGGTTGGCCCACTCCGAGAGGTTCGTCTTGCCCAGGACGACCATGCCGGCGTCGCGCAGCCGCTGGACCAGCACGGCGTCGCGGGCCGGCGCCGGGACGCCGGAGAGGGCCAGTGACCCGGCCGTGGTGGGCAGGTCGGCGGTGTCGATGTTGTCCTTCACCAGGACCGCCTGACCGTGCAGCGGGCCCCGACGGCGACCCTCGGACGCCTCCTGGTCGAGCCGCGCGGCCTGCCCGAGGGCGTCGGGGTGCAGCGTGCACACGGCGTTGGTCCGGACGTCGACGCTCGCGACCCGGTCGAGGAGCTGCTCGGTGGCGTCCTGCGCGGTCTGGGGCATGGCCGAGATTCTGCCCGATGGCCTCCGGCTGCCCGCCGGGCGGTCACACCCAGAAGGCGCCGATCTCGGCGAGCTGGTCGGCGGTGTAGAGCCCGCTCACCTCGGCGATGAGGCCGTAGCGCATCCGCACCAGCTGGCAGCTCGTGACGTCCAGGGTCCGGCCCTTCAGGCAGCCGGAGGTGCGTTGGATCGCCACGACGTACTTCTCACCGACGGCGACGTCGACGAGCTCGGCGCACAGGGTGCCCCCGGACAACGGCCCGAGCAGGAGCAGGAACTCGTCGCGGATCGCCGGCCAGCCCTGGTGGACCCCCGACATCGCGCCCGTGCCCGGCATCGTCCACACGGCGTCCCAGGCGAAGAGGCTCTCCAGCGTGTCGAGGTCGCCGGCGTTCAGCGCCGCGTAGGCCCGGCGCACCACGTCCACATCGCTCACGGTCTGCAGTCCTCTCGAGCTGGCGCCGGCCGGGGCCGCGGGGCGCTCGCCGCCGCTTCCCGCTGATCCGGCCACCGTCTTCACTCCAGCGCACGCAGCGGGCCGCCGGTACCTGCAAATGGATGAGGCA
Source organism: uncultured Actinomycetota bacterium (assembly GCA_963724015.1). Classification (GTDB taxonomy): domain Bacteria; phylum Actinomycetota; class Actinomycetes; order Actinomycetales; family Dermatophilaceae; genus CAVRTM01. Next base: position 217,021 of record CAVRTM010000012.1, on the reverse strand, counting down.
GGCACCCCCGGGACGGTGTGCCGGACGCCCGCTGGTGCGTCGTGCCAGAGTGTCGCCATGGGAACGGGGCCGGCAGAGATCGTGCGCGGGGAGCGGTACACGCGCGAGGACTGGTACGGCAGGGACCTCGGTGCCGGCGAGTTCGCGGACTGCACGTTCGTCGACTGCGACCTCACCGAGGTCACGTCCAGTGGTGCGACGTTCGACCGGTGCGAGTTCCGCGGGGTGCAGCTCAACGCCTCGACGCACGAGCGGACCCGTTTCACCGGCTGCCTCTTCGCGCACACTTCCTTCTTCACCGCGACGTTCCGGGGCTGCAAGCTCACCGGCAGCGAGTTCGTCGACGTGACCCTGCGGCCCATCACGGTCGAGGGCGGTGACTGGTCCTACGTACAGCTGCGCGGCGCCGACCTGCGCGGCCTCGCCCTCACCGACATCAACCTGCAGGAGGCCGACCTGTCCGAGGCCAACCTGCACAAGGCCTCGCTCGCCGGCAGCAACCTGGGGCGGGCGACCCTGCGCTCGGCGAACGTCACCGGGGCCGACCTGGCCGGCGCCGACCTGGTCGGCGTCGACCTGGCGGGGCTCTCGTGGCGGGGGACGAAGATCGACGGGTTCCAGGCGCAGCTCATCGCCGAGTCCCTGGGGGCGGTGGTGACGGGGTGAGCGACTCACGACGGCCGGACCCCGCCGCCGTCACGGCGGCCCTGGCCGCCGAGCGGCGCGAGGTGCTGGCGCTGCTGGCGGACCTGACCCGGGGCCACGGCGACATCGTCGCGGCGGCCCTGGACTCCAACCTGGACGACGAGCACGACCCCGAGGGCGCCACGATCGCGTTCGAGCGGGCGCAGGTCGATGCGCTGCTGGGCCAGGCTCGCCACCGGCTGCAGGAGGTCGATGCCGCGGAGCGCCGGCTGGGCGACGGCCGCTACGGCCGGTGCGAGGGATGCGGCGCGGCGGTGGCGCCGGCCCGGCTGGAGGCACGGCCCACCGCCCGCACCTGCATCGGCTGCGCGTCGGTCAGCCGAGCCAGTTCGAGGGGTCCATCGGCGCGGGCGTGAGCACGTGCCGGCGGGAGCCACCCGGCGAGCTCCCGGCGGCCCGACGGGGGCCGGGAGGGGACGCCACGACCGGCTCCCGTGTGGTGGCGCGGTCGCCCCGCTGCCTGCGAACGGCTGTGGACGGCTTCTTCGTCATGGCAATGCCTCCCGTCTCCGCACGCGATGGAGGAACGGGATGTGGGGAGCGCTCGAGGCTCCCCACACGCCCGTACCAGCACGAGTTCCGAGTTGAACGGCCATCAGCGTGCTCTTGTCCTGCTACCCCCATGCTGTCGGATCCAGTCGAAGACACCCCGCGACCTGTTGTTTCTTGACCAAAACCAGACGTTTACCCGAAGGTGAGCGGCTCGGTCCGCCGGGGCATCAGCAACAGCGCCGCGACGGCGAGCAGGGCGACGGCCACGAGCCCGACGAAGACGTGGTGTGCGGCGGCGTACAGCGCCTGCCGGACGAAGTCGGCGGCCGCCCCATGGACCGTGGTGGAGGAGCCCGACAGCACCAGGCTGGTCGGGTCGTCGGGCAGCGACCGGGCCACCGCGGCCGGGGGGTGGGCCAGGTGGGAGGCCAGCGTGGCGTTGGCGACGGCACCGAGCACCGCTGCGCCGAGGGCGCTGCCGATGGAGCGCGAGAACATGTTGGTGCCGGTCACGACCCCGCGCCGGTCCCAGCCGACGACCGACTGCACCGCGACGACGACGGGGCTGGACAGGAAGCCCAGGCCGACCCCGACCACGAAGCACGCGCCGCCGACCTGCCACACCGGGGTGGTCGGACCCAGCAGCGTGCACAGCACCGCACCCAGCAGGACGAACGCCGCCCCGATCAGGGCCGTGTCGCGAAAGCCGATGCGGGTGTAGATCCGGCCGGAGAACGTGGCCGCGAGCGGCCAGCCCACCGTCAGGGCCGCGAGGGTGAACCCGGCGACCAGGGCGCCGGTGCCGAGGACGCCCTGCACGTACGTCGGCACGTAGGAGCTGAGGCCGATCGTCATCGCCCCCACGGCCACGGCGGTGAGGTTGCCCGCGGCCAGCGTGCGCCGGCTCAGCACCCAGAGCGGGAGGACCGGCTCGGCGGCACGACGCTCCACGAGCGCGAACGCCACCAGCAGCGCGGTCCCGACGGCGAAGACGGCGATGCTCTGCGGTGAGGACCAGGCCCACGCGATGCCGCCCTCGAGCAGGCCGAGGATGACCAGCGAGCACCCCACCGTGAGCAGTGCCGCACCGGTGTAGTCCAGGGTGTGCGGTCGCCGGGTGACCTTCTCGGAGAAGTGGCGCACCAGCATCCAGGCGGCGACGGCGCCGAGCGGCAGGTTGACGAAGAAGATCCACCGCCAGGACAGGTACTGCGAGAAGACCCCGCCCAGGGTCGGCCCGACGACCGAGGACACGCCCCAGACGCTGGCCAGGTAGCCCTGCACCCGTGCCCGCTCGGCGACCGAGTACAGGTCGCCGACCACGGTCATGCTGATCGGCTGGATGGCTCCGGCGCCGATGCCCTGGACGGCCCGGAAGGCGATCAGGGCGGGCATGCTCCACGCCACCCCGCAGAGCACCGAGCCGAGCAGGAACACGGCGATGCCGACGTACAGCAAGGGCTTGCGGCCCAGCACGTCGGCGAGCTTGCCGTACAGGGGCACGGTGACGGCGGCGGTCAGCAGGTAGATGGAGAACAGCCACGGGAACTGGGTGAAGCCGCCGACGTCCTGCACGATGGAGGGGACTGCCGTCGCGATGATCGTGCTGTCGAGGGCCACCAGGCCCGTCGTCAGCATCAGGGCGCCGAGGACCGGGCCACGCTCGGACCGGAACCCGATCCCGTCGGCGGCGGACGAGGGCGTGGTGGACGTCGAGCTCATGGAACAGGACAACCCGCCGGGGCGCGTCGTATTCCGGTGTCACCCCCGGTGGTGGAGGCGCACGTCGGGCCGGCAGCCACGCCGAGGGCTGGGGAACAGCAAGAACAGTTGCTATCTTGGGTGTGAACCGCAAGAACCCCCGTGCGATGGAGTCACTGATGGAAAACTTCCCGCGCCTCGTCTTCGACGAGGCCCACAGCGAGGCCTGGAGCCTGAGCCCCGACACCGCGAAGCGGATCAACCCGGTGAACCCGGCCGACGCCAGCTACGCCCTGGCCGCCCAGGAGCTCTCCCGGCGCGGGTTCGACGTCCACGCCCACACCGACGGCCCGCTGACGGGGGAGGTGCTGCGTCCCGGCGACGTGCTGGTGATCGCCCACCCGGCCGACCGGGGCGCCGAGCGCGTCACCGGCGCCGGCTCACCCCGGCTCGACGCCGACGAGCTGGACCTCATCGAGGCGTTCGTCCGCGGCGGCGGCGGCCTGGTCGTGCTCGCGGAGTGCGACCAGGACAAGTACGGCAACAACCTGCAGGAGCTGCTCGGCCGCTTCGGGGTCGCGGTCACCAGCACCACCGTGCAGGAGGGCGCCCGCCGGCACCAGAACGTCGCGACCTGGGTGCTGGCCGACGTCGGCGCCACCGTCGGCCAGGGCCTGCTCGCCGGCGTGGCCGACGCGTGCTTCTACCGTGCCGGTGTCCTGCGGCTCGACGGCGCGCCGGGCGCGCAGGTCATCGCCGCCACCAGTGCCACCGCGGACCCGGCCGGCCAGCCGCTGGCCGCGGCGCTGCAGGTCGACCAGGGCCGGGTCGTGGTCTTCGCCGACTCCGACCTGTTCGGTGACGACTCGATCGAGGAGCTGGACCACCGGACGCTGTGGACCAACGTCGTCACCTGGGCCGCCGGCCCGGGTGGCACCGCGCTGGGCGACCAGGCGGCCGACCGTGACGTCGCCCGCGCGACCGCCGCGGCCTCGGCCACGGCCGACGCCGTGGAGCTGGACGAGCACTGGCTCGCGCTGAAGGACGCGGTCACCCGGATCCGCCCGATGCAGTCCAAGGACGGCTCGATCGACGGTCAGGCCCACGACCACGCCGAGGCACGCCGGCTGGTGCAGGAGATCACCGCCGAGATCGCCGCGCTGGCCCCCCGCTTCCCCCATGACGCGGACTACCTCGCGGCCGTCCAGGTCGACTTCGCCCGCTGGGCCGACGAGGGGTTCGGCAAGCCGGACTTCCTGGACTCGCTCGTGCTGTTCCGCCCCGACCAGCACCGCGTGGACGGCCTGCAGCACCTGGTCGTCTTCCCGATGTACACCCAGAACGGCAACCTCGACCGCAACGTCGAGGCGCTGGTCATCAGCGTCGTCTGGCCGCAGTGGCTGGCCGAGCTGGAGCAGACCTACGACAACCCGATGTTCCTGGCGGTCAACTTCGTCGACTTCACCCCCGGCTACGACACCAACTCCGCGGTGCTCTTCCCCGAGACGGTCGCGGTGCGTGAGGTGCCCACGTTCTCCTGGGGTGCCATCTTCTGCGACCGTGAGGCCGCCCGCTTCCGCCGGATCAGCACCGCTGCCGCGCAGACCCTCAGCCTGCAGCTGCCCCCGGACGCCGAGCGGCTGGTCCACTCCCAGGGCCTGGCCCAGAGCACGTTCGCGATGTGGGACCTGATCCACGACCGGACGCACAGCCACGGCGACCTGCCGTTCGACCCGTTCATGATCAAGCAGCGGATGCCGTTCTGGATGTACGCCCTGGAGGAGCTGCGCTGCGACCTGACGACGTTCCGTGAGGCCGTCCGGCTGGAGGAGCAGGGCGTGCCCTACGCCCGGCTGGCGCAGTACGCCATCGTGCTGGACCGGCTGTTCCGCTTCCCGATCACCGGCGACCGGGTCCGCAACTACGACGGCCTCGGCGGCCAGCTGCTCTTCGCCTACCTGCACCGTCACGACGTCCTGCGCTGGACCGACAACCGGCTCAGCCTGGACTGGAAGCGGCTGCCCGGCGCCGTGATCGACCTCGGCTCCGAGGTTGAGGCGCTCTACCGCGAGGGCATCGACCGCTCCCGCGTCGCGCACTGGATGGCGTCCTACGAGCTGGTCTCGCGCTACGTCCCCACCCACCCGAGCTCGACCTGGGCCAGGGGCAGCGCGGCGCTGCCGCTGGACGGGCCGCCCAAGGGGATGACCGACGCGGTGCTGCCCGACGAGTTCCCGCTCAACGTCTTCTACGAGGCGCTGCGCAAGAAGCTGGCCGACGTCATCGCCGACACCTCCGGGATCACCGCGTGAGTACGGCGACGCCGGTGCCCGGCTCGGTCGCCGGGCGGGTCGTCGTGGTGGCCGGCGCGGCCGGCGCGGCCGGCCCGCCGCTGGTGGCCCGTCTCGCGGCCGCCGGCGCGACCGTGGTGGCCGCCGACGCCAGCGCAGAGCGGCTGCAGCCGGTGGTGGCTCAGGGCAACGCCGCTGCCGCCGGCGGCGGCACCGTGCACGCCGCCGTCGTGGACCTGCTCGACGAGCAGGCCACCCTGGACTGGGCCGCCTCGGTGCTGGCCGAGCTCGGCCGGGTCGACGGCCTGGTCCACCTCGTCGGCGGCTGGCGGGGCGGCGCCAGCATCACCGAGTCAGACCTGGCGGACTGGACGCTGCTGCAGGACCTGCTGGTCCGCACGCTCCAGCACACCTCACGGGCCTTCCACGACGCCCTGAGGGCCAGCGACGACGCGCGGCTGGTGCTGATCTCGACGGTCCAGGCGCAGGCACCCTCCGCGACCAACGCCTCCTACGCCGCGGCGAAGGCCGCTGCCGAGGCGTGGACCCTCGCGGTGGCAGACTCGTTCCGGGGCAGCAACGCCGCCGCGGTGATCCTGCCGATCAAGGCGCTGCTCACCCCGGCCATGCGCGAGGCCAAGCCCCAGGCGAAGTTCAGCGGCTACACCGCGGTCTCGACGCTGGCCGACACCATCCACGACCTGTGGCTGACCTCGGCCACCGAGCTGAACGGACGTCGAGTTGCCGTCACCGACTGACCCCCGCGCCCCCCTGCACGACCCCGATGCCCGCGGCTTCGCCAGCGACAACTACGCCGGCATCCACCCCGAGGTGCTCGCGGCGATCGCCGCCGCGAACGGCGGCCACCAGGTCAGCTACGGCGCGGACGTCTACACCGCCCGCCTCCAGGAGGTCTTCCGCGAGCACTTCGGGAGCGGCGCGTCGGCATACCCGGTCTTCAACGGCACCGGCGCCAACGTCGTCGCGCTGCAGGCGATGACCGAGCGCTGGGAGGCGGTGATCTGCGCGGAGTCGGCGCACATCCACGTCGACGAGTGCGGCGCGCCGGAGAAGGTCGGCGGCCTGAAGCTGCTTCCCGTGCCGACCCCCGTCGGCAAGCTCACCCCCGAGCTGGTCGGCCTGCAGGCCTGGGGGTACGGCGACCAGCACCGCGCCCAGCCCAAGGTCGTCTCGATCACCCAGAGCACCGAGCTCGGCACCTGCTACACGGTGGAGGAGATCGCGGCCATCACCGAGCACGCGCACGAGCGCGGCATGGTCGTGCACCTCGACGGTGCCCGGATCGCCAACGCGGCCGCGTCCCTGGACGTGCCGCTGCGGGCCTTCACCACGGACGTCGGCGTCGACGTGGTGTCCTTCGGCGGCACCAAGAACGGGCTCATGCTGGGCGAGTGCGTCGTGGTGCTCAACCCCGCCGCCGTGCGCGGGATGGACTTCCTGCGCAAGTCGGCGATGCAGCTGGCGTCCAAGATGCGGTTCGTCTCCGCGCAGTTCGACGCGCTGCTGTCCGGCGACCTGTGGCTGCGCAACGCCGGGCACGCCAACGCGATGGCCCGGCGCCTCGAGGCCGCGGTCCGGGACATCCCCGGCATCGCCCTGCAGCGGCCGGTGCAGGCCAACTCGGTGTTCGTCATCCTCCCGCCGGCGGTCACCGAGCGGCTGCAGAAGCAGTACCCCTTCTACGTCTGGGACGAGCAGACCGGGGAGGTGCGCTGGATGACCTCCTTCGACACCACCGAGCAGGACATCGACGCGTTCGCGGCGGCCATCGCCGCCGAGATGGGCCCGGCCTGACGAGCTCTGCCCTCCGCTCCACCGGCGCCCGGCTCTCCGCCCAGGAGGGCCGGGCGCCGTCCGTATGCCGGCGCGACGGTCAGTCCGGGTCCGCTGTTGCATCTAAGATGGATGCAACATGGACACCTCGACCTTCCCACCCCTCCGCGGCCACGCAGGGCCTACGACCACCTCAAGCGCGCCATCCTCGAGGGCACCCACCCCGGCGGCACCCTGCTGACCGAGGGGGACGTGGCCGAGCGGCTCGGCGTCTCGCGCACGCCCGTGCGCGAGGCGCTGCTGCGGCTGGAGGCCGAGGGGCTCGTCCGGCTCTACCCCAAGAAGGGCGCGCTGGTGGTGCCCGTCTCGGCGCAGGAGGCGCATGACGTCGTCGAGGCGCGCGCGCTGATCGAGGAGTGGGCGGCCGAGCGGGCCTGGCCGCGCCGTGCGGAGATCGCCCCGGAGCTCGAGCTGCTGCTGGAGGAGATGCGCCGCGCCCGGCAGGCGGACGCGTTCCTCGACTTCACCACGGCCGACCGTGCCTTCCACGAGCGGGTCGTCGCCGCGGCCGGCAACGAGCTGCTGACCCGCTCCTACCGGGGGCTGCGCGAGCGGCAGCTGTGCATCTCCACCGCCGTGATGCGCATGTCCCGGCCCCGGATGGACGCCGCGGTGGACGGCCACGCGCAGCTGCTGGCGGCGCTCCGCGGCGAGGACAAGGCGCAGTTCCTGACCCTCACCCGGGCCCACCTCGACGTCGCCCGCGACGTGGCGGGGGTGGGCCGATGAGCCCCACCACGACCTCGCGCCAGCGCACCGGCGACCCCACCCTCGTCCACCCGCTCGGCGGTCGCCGGGCCTGGGCGGTGTGGGCGGCGGCGATCGCGGTCTACGTGCTCGCGGTCTTCCACCGCACCTCCCTCGGCGTGGCCGGCCTCGTGGCCGCCGAGCGCTTCCACATCAGCTCGGCCGAGCTGGCGACGTTCACCATGGTCCAGCTCTTCGTCTACGCCGGGATGCAGATCCCGGTCGGGGCGATCCTGGACCGCGTCGGCTCCCGCGTCATGCTCATCACCGGCGTCGCCCTGATGTCCTGCGCCCAGCTCGGGTTCGCGTTCGCCGGGACGTTCGCGGAGGGCATCGTGGCCCGGATCTTCGTCGGGATGGGCGATGCGATGGTGTTCATCAGCCTGCTGCGCCTGGTCGCCCTGTGGTTCCCACCGGGCCGGACCGCGATGATCACCCAGGTCACCGGTGTGCTCGGCCAGCTGGGCGCCCTGGCGTCCGCGGCGCCGCTGGCCCTGGCCCTGTCCGCCTGGGGCTGGACCCCGTCCTTCGCCACCGCGGCCGCCGTCGGCGTGGTCCTCGGCCTGGTGCTCGTGCTGGTGGTGCGCGACTCGCCGTATGCCAGCCACCACCGGGAGGAGCTCGAAGGTCCGGGCGGTCGCCCGGGCGGTGCGGCTGGCCTGGGGCGAGCCGGGCACCCGGCTCGGCCTCTGGTCGCACTTCTCGGCGCAGTTCGGGTCCAACGTCTTCGCGCTGTTGTGGGGGTTCCCGTTCCTCGTCTCGGGCCAGGGGCTGTCCACCGGCACGGCGAGCGCGCTGCTGATGCTGATGACGGTGGCCACGGTGATCGCCAGCCCGATCGTCGGCACGTTCGTGACGCGCTGGCCGTACTCCCGCTCGACCCTCGTGCTCTGGATCGTCGCGGCGATCATGCTGGCGTGGGCCGTCGTGCTGCTGTGGCCGGGCCGGGCGCCGCTGCCGGTGCTGGCCCTGCTCGTCGTCGTGATCTCCCTCGGTGGCCCGGGCTCGATGGTCGGCTTCGACCTGGCCCGCACGTTCAACCCGCCGACGCGCATCGGCAGCGCCACCGGCATCGTCAACGTGGGCGGGTTCCTCGCCGCCCTGTCGACGATCGCCCTGATCGGGCTGGTCCTGGACCACGTGGCCCCCGGCGGCCCCGCCACCTACACCACCGACTCGTTCCGGGCCGCCATGTCGGTCCAGTACCTCGTCTGGGTCCTCGGGGTGGTCCAGATCGTGCGGTTCCGCCGGCGCACCCGCCGGGCGATCGCCGAGAGCGAGCACGGCCCGTACGCCGCGATGCGGCCCTCCTCGGTCCGCTCGGGCTGACGCCGGCGCGGCCCTCCCGGACCGCCGCGACGCGCGTGTCCGGGGTGCTGGCGACTCATCGTGACCATTCCGTGATCCACGCCGAATGGCGCACCGCACAACGCCTCGAATGAGGGATTGACCTGCGGAAAGACACGACTGTCATTCGAGCGGCGGTGGCGCTCGGCGGCGTCCTCGCAGGTCAGACGGCCTGTGAATGGTGTGACTGCTGTGCACAGAGTGGTGGAAGGGCTCTAGTCTCGGGCGGCTGACACCGTCGATCGAGAGGCCATCCCCCGTGCCGAGTCTGCGTTCCTCCTGCCGGGCCACCGTCGTCCTGGCCGCCACCGCGGCCCTGGCCTGCGGCATGACCCCTGTGCAGACCGCCTCGGCGAAGCCGGTCTACCCCTCCGCCAAGGAGGTCCAGGCCGCCAAGGCCGCCGCCGCCGGCAAGGCCGGCCAGGTCGTCCGCGGTGCAGGCGCAGTACGCCGCGGCCAGCGCTCGCCTCGCGGAGGTCCAGGCGCAGGCCGAGATGGCCGCCGAGCGCTACAACGGCGCCCGGGTGCTGCTGCAGCAGCGCACCGACGCGGCCCGGTCCGCGAGCCGGCAGGCCAGCGCCGCGGGCCGCACCGCCCAGGTCGCCTCGGACAAGGTGGGCCAGCTCGCCGCCCAGGCCTACATGCAGGGAAGCGGGAGCCTCGGCGGGCTGGAGACGATCCTGTCCAGCAAGGGCCCCCAGGAGGTGATCGACCGCGCCAGCGGCATGGCGGTGGTCAGCGACCTGCGCACCCAGGTGCTCCAGGAGGCCTCGGCCACGTCCGTCGTCGCCGGAGTCCTGCAGCGCCAGGCGGCCCGGGCCCAGGCCCAGCAGCTCGCCGCGGCCCAGGCGGCCGAGAGCGCCCGCGCCCAGGCCCAGGCCATGGCTGACACGGCGCAGGCCCAGACCGCGGCGATCCAGCGGCAACAGGCCCAGCTCGTGGCCCAGCTGGCCACGCTGCGGCACACCTCCGTCGCCCTCGAGGGCCGGCGCCAGGCCGGGCTGAAGGCCGAGGCCGAGGCCCGCGCCGCGGCGGCGGCCAAGGCCGAGGCGGAGCGCCGGGCCAGGGAGGCGGCCCGCAGGGAGGCCGCCCGCCAGGAAGCGGCACGCCAGGAAGCGGCACGCCAGGAGGCGGCGCGGCAGGAGGCCGCCCGCCAGGCCGCCGCGCACCAGCAGCACCGGCAGCGCCGGCAGCAGCAGGCCCCGGTCCCGGCCCCGGCCCCGGCTCCGCCGGCGCCCGTCGTCAGCCCGCCCGCCCCGCGCGCCGGTCGACCCGCCGGCTCGGCGCAGTGGCGGGGTCGGTGCGGTGCTGGCGTTCGCCCAGGCCCAGATGGGTGAGCCCTACGTGTGGGGCGCCGAGGGCCCGGGCTCGTGGGACTGCTCCGGGCTGACGATGAAGGCGTGGCAGCAGGCCGGCGTCTACCTCTCGCACTACACCGGCTTCCAGTGGGCCGAGACCCGGCACCTGCCCCTCTCGGCGCGTCAGCCCGGGGACCTCATCTTCTACGGCGTCTCGGGCGCAGCCAGCCACCACGTCGCCCTGTACATCGGCGGAGACCTGATGATCGAGGCGCCGCACACGGGCGCCAACGTCCGCGTCTCCAGCATCTGGCGGCCGGACATCATCATGGAGGTCGGACGGCCCTGAGCCGGGCCGCCCGACACGCCGAAGGGGCGCCACCGCGACGCTGCGGTGGCGCCCCTCGCGCATCCTCCCCCGACCTGACCGGGCCGGGGACCGGCGTGTCAGTGGGCGGCGTTCGGCCCCGGCCAGCGGGCCGTCGTCATCCCGGCGTCCTTGGCGCGCTGGAGAGAGTTCTGGATCTCCTCCTCGGCCTCGAGGCGACCGCCCCAGTGCGCGCCCTCGACCGACTTGCCGGGCTCGAGGTCCTTGTAGGTCTCGAAGAAGTGCTGGATCTCCAGGCGGTCGAACTCGCTGACGTGCTCGAGCTCGGTGATGTGCGCGACGCGCGGGTCGTTGGCCGGGACGCAGAGGATCTTGTCGTCACCGCCCGCCTCGTCGGTCATGCGGAACAGCCCGATCGGCCGGGCGGCCACGAGGCAGCCGGGGAACGTCGGCTCCTCCAGCAGGACCAGGGCGTCCAGCGGGTCGCCGTCCTGGCCGAGGGTGTCCTCGATGTAGCCGTAGTCCGCCGGGTAGCGGGTGGAGGTGAACAGGAGGCGGTCGAGCCGGATCCGCCCGGTCGCGTGGTCCACCTCGTACTTGTTGCGGTGCCCCTGGGGGATCTCGATCGTGACGTCGTACTGCGTGCCTGTCATTGCGGAGGACCTTTCAGACTGTGGCTTAGGCTCGCGGCCAGTGTCCCGTATCCGTGCCCGTCCACCGCAAGGGGGGTTGATGCGCCGAGGCCTTGCCGTCGCGCTCGTCGTCCTGCTCGCTGCCGGTGGCTACGCCGGGCTCGACATCGAGGACCGCGTACCCGGCATCCTGACGCTCGACCCGCCGCCGGACCGGACCGCTTCCCCGGCGTCCCTGACTCCTCCGGCCACGGCCGGGGGAGCGGGGGCCGGCGGCCGTCCCCCTGGCTGAGGCGCCGCCGGCCATGCCGTTGCCGGTCGCGGGCGCGCAGGCCCCGCTGCCGGCCGGTCCTGCGCTGGCCACGGTGCTGGCGCGCACGTTGAGCGACCCGGGCCTGGGCCGCTCCGTCAGCGCGACGGTCCGCGACGCGGCGACCGGGGCGCACCTGCTCGACCGCAACCCCGACCGGCCCGGCATCCCGGCCTCCACGACCAAGCTGCTCACCGCCACCGCGGTCATGGCCACGATGGACCCGCAGCTGCGGATGACCACGCGGGCGGTCACCGGCGCCACGTCGCGCGACGTGGTCCTCGTGGCCGGTGGGGACACGTTGCTGGCCCCCGGCCGCGGCACGCCCACGGCCGTGGCCGGGCGGGCCGGGCTGGACGACCTGGCCCGGCAGACGGCCGCAGCCCTGACGGCGCGGGGTGTCCGCAGCATCCGGCTGCACCTCGATGACCGGCTGGCTCCCGGGCCCCGCTACGCGCCCGCCTGGGAGCCGGTGGACATCGCGGCCGGGCTGACCGGGGCGGTGGCGATGATGGGACTGTCCACCCAGCGCCCGCGCCCGGGCAGGGCATCACCGTCCGACCCCGCGATGAGCGCGGCCCGCGCCTTCCGCAGCGCCCTGGGCCGCCACGGCATCCGGGTCGGAGGTGACGTCGACCGCGCGGTGTCCGTGGCCGCTCCGCCGGGCGGCACTGCCCCCGCCGCGGCCTCCGCGACGGCGCCCGCCGTCGCACCGCTGGGGGAGGTGCGCTCGGCGCCGCTCGCCGAGGTGCTGGCGCTCGCGCTGGCCGACAGCGACAACGCGCTGACCGAGTCCCTGGCCCGGCAGGCGGCCGCGCACGCCGGGCGATCGGGCGCCGCACTGGGCTTCGCCGAGGTGGCCGGCTGGGTGCGCCAGCAGGTCCGGGCCCGCGGGGTCGACGTCTCCGGCGTCACGATGCTCGACACGAGCGGCCTGTCGCGCGGCACCGTCCTGCCGGCCCGCATCCTGGGCGACCTGCTGGCGCTGGCCGCCCGCGGCACGCTCCCGGGGCTGCGCGAGGTGGTCGCCGGGCTGCCGGTGGCCGGGCTGACCGGCACCCTGCACGACCGCTTCCGCACGCCCCGCTCGCGCCCTGCCGCGGGGATCGCCCGGGCCAAGACCGGCACCCTCACCGGCGCGAGCGCGCTGGCCGGCACGGTGGTCGACCGCGACGGGCGGCTCCTGCTCTACGTCGTCCTGGCCGACGAGGTCCCGCCCGGCGTGGGAACGCTGACCGCCAGGGCCGCGTTGGACCGCTTCGTGGCGGCGCTCGCGACCTGCGGGTGCCGCTGACCTCGAGCGCCGGGCCGTCCAGGCCGGGGAGCGCCGGGTCCACAGCAGACCTCAGGGATACGGTGAGCAGCATGGCGACGACTTCCGACACGGGCACCACCCGACCGGCCAGCGGGCACGTCGACTGGGACCTGGCCAAGGCCTCCGGCCGGCGGCTGGTCCCGGCAGGCCCGCGGGTGAGCGCGCGCGAGGCGGCCGAGGTGGTGGCCGAGCTGCGCTCGGCGGCCGAGCGGGCCGCGGCACCGGTCGCCGAGACCGCCCGGATGCACGCGCCGGCGGGGGCGAGCCCGGTGCTGATCGTGGACCGCGGCGGCTGGATCGACGCCAACGTCGACTCCCTGCGGGACATGCTCGAGCCGGTCATCCACGCCATGCTCGACAAGCGCAAGGGCGCCGTCCCCGGTGCCGGCCTGGCGCAGTCCCTCGGCAGCAAGGTCACCGGCGGTGAGGCCGGCGCCCTCATGGCCTTCCTCGCCAGCAAGGTCCTCGGCCAGTACGACCTCGCCCCGAACGGCTCGCCCCGGCTGCTGCTCGTCGCGCCCAACATCCTGCACACCGAGACCGAGCTGTCCGTGGACCCGCACGACTTCCGCCTGTGGGTGGCGCTGCACGAGGAGACCCACCGGGTCCAGTTCACCGCCGTGCCGTGGCTGCGGACCCACCTGGTCGACTCCGCGCGCGAGCTCTCGCAGGGCCTGGCGCCCGACCCCGAGGAGCTCGGCGCCAAGCTGCAGCAGGTGGCGCCGCAACCTGCCGGAGGCGCTGCGCAGCGGGGGCGGCGGCCTGACCGACCTGTTCGCCACGCCGGAGCAGCGCGCCCAGATCGGCCGGGTCACCGCCGTCATGTCGCTGCTGGAGGGGCACGCCGACGTGGTCATGGACGACGTGGGCCCGCGGGTCATCCCCTCCGTGGCGGAGATCCGGGCCAAGTTCCAGCAGCGCCGCCTGGGCGCCGGCACCGTCGACCGGCTGCTGCGCCGGCTGCTCGGCCTCGAGGCCAAGATGCGCCAGTACCGCGACGGTGCCGTGTTCGTCCGCGACGGTCACCGACGCGGTCGGCGTCGACGGGTTCAACGCGGTGTGGACCTCGCCCGCAGACCCTGCCGCTGCCCGAGGAGATCTCGCAGCCCGACGTGTGGGTCCGGCGCGTCCACGGATGACCGGACCGCACCCGGCGGTGGCCGCCACCCGGGTCGCCGTGCGCGCGGAGCTCACGACGCTGCCGGCGGGCGCGCTGGTCCTCGTGGCGTGCAGCGGCGGTGCGGACTCCCTGGCCCTGGCCGCCGCGACGGCGTTCGAGGCGCCGCGGGCGGGGCTGCGGGCGGGCGCGCTGGTGGTGGACCACGCCCTGCAGGCGGGGTCCGGCGACGTCGCCGCCCGCGCGGCCGACCTGCTGTCGCGACCTGGGCCTCGACCCCGGTCCAGGTCCTGCCGGTGAGCGTGCGCGCGGCCGGCGAGGGGCCCGAGGCGGCCGCCCGCACGGCCCGGTACGACGCCCTGCAGGCCGCCGCGGCGGACCTCGGGGCCGACCGGGTGCTGCTCGGGCACACCCGCGACGACCAGGCCGAGCAGGTCCTGCTCGGCCTCGCCCGCGGTTCCGGCGCCCGGTCCCTGGCCGGTATGCCGCGCCGCCGCGGCGTGTTCGCGCGCCCGCTGCTGGGCATCCCTCGGGTCACCACCGCGCAGGCGCTGCGCGGCCGACGGGCCTCGACCCGTGGCAGGACCCGCACAACGCGGACCCGTCCTACCGCCGGGTGCGCGCCCGGCGCCTGCTGGGCGAGCTGGAGCGCGACCTCGGCCCGGGCGTCGTACCCGCCCTCGCCCGCTCGGCGGACCTGCTGCGCGAGGACGCGGACCTGATCGACGGGCTCGCGGTGCAGGCCCGGCGCACGCTGGGCGCCGGCTCGCCCGACGCCGCGGCGCTGGCCGCCCTGCCGCGGGCGGTCCGGGCGCGGGTCTGGCGGCTGCTGGCCGTGGAGGCGGGGGTGCCGGCCGGCGCGCTGTCGCGCCGTGCACGTCGACGCCCTCGACGCGCTGGTCGGCCGGCGCTGGCGCGGGCAGGGCCCGGTCGACCTGCCGGGTGGCCTGCAGGGCCGGCGCGAGGGTGGCCAGGTGCGGATCGGCGCCGCGCGTCCGGTTCAATAGGGCTGTCCAGGCTGCTGATGGCTGCACGTGGACAACCCCTTGCCGTTCCCCCATGTCAGGAGATCCCGTGGACGCCGCCCACATGGCAGCAGACCTCGAGCGCGTGCTCATCACCGAGGAGGAGATCCACGCCAAGCTGGACGAGCTCGGCAGCCAGATCTGGAGGGACTACGAGGGCAAGGACCTGCTGCTCGTCGGCATCCTCAAGGGCGCGGTCATGGTCATGGCCGACCTGATGCGCGCGCTTGCCCGGCACGGCGCCGATGGACTGGATCGCGATCTCGTCCTACGGCTCGGGCACCAAGTCCTCCGGCGTGGTCCGGATGATCAAGGACCTCGACACCGACATCACCGGCAAGCACGTCCTGATCGTCGAGGACATCATCGACTCCGGCCTCACCCTCAGCTGGATCAAGGCCAACCTGGAGTCGCGGTCGCCGGCCTCGGTGGAGATCTGCACCCTGCTGCGCAAGCCCGAGGCGGCCAAGGTCGAGATCGACGTCCGCTACGTCGGGTTCGACATCCCCAACGAGTTCGTCGTCGGCTACGGCCTCGACTACGCCGAGCGCTACCGCAACCTGCGCGTCGTCGGCACGCTCGCCCCGCACGTCTACTCCTGACCGGGCGGCGCGCGGCGGGCGGCGGGCCGGCCCGGAGTCGGCCCACGGCCGCGGGGCCGGGCACCGGAACAAGGGCCCCGGCCCGGGCGTTCCACTGCTGAGAATGCCCTTCGAGCGCGCCGGTGTACCGTTTTCCAGGAACCGTCACCACCACGTCGTACGGGGTGGCTGTCATGGCTGAGCGAGCAGGAGGGACGGGGCTGGAGGCCCCGCACATACATGGACTTCAAGCGCATCCTTCGCACCCCGATGGTCTGGGTGGTGCTCATCGTCGGCATCGGCGTGCTGACCCTCTCCCTCCAGGGCGCCGGTGGTTTCACCCGCATCGACACCTCGGCCGCAGAGAAGCTGATCAACGACGGCAAGGTCCAGTCCGCCAAGCTCGAGGTCGACAAGGTCGACCTCACCCTGAAGAAGGGCGAGAGCTACACCGGCGGTGACGGCGTCAAGGACGCCACCCGCGTGCAGGCCTACTACATCGAGCAGCGCGGCGCCGGCCTCGTGCAGGCCCTCAAGACCCACCTGCCCCCCGAGGGCTACACCGACGAGATCAGCGGCCCGAACTGGTTCGGCAGCCTGCTGGTGACGGTCATCCCGCTCGTCCTGGTCCTCGGCCTGTTCTGGTTCCTGATGAGCCAGATGCAAGGCGGTGGCTCCAAGGTCATGAGCTTCGGCAAGAGCAAGGCCAAGCTGGCGACCAAGGACACCCCCAAGGTGACCTTCGCCGACGTGGCCGGTGCGGACGAGGCCGTGGAGGAGCTGCGCGAGATCAAGGAGTTCCTCGCCGAGCCCGCCAAGTTCCTGGCCGTCGGCGCCAAGATCCCCAAGGGCGTCCTGCTCTACGGGCAGCCCGGCACCGGCAAGACCCTGCTGGCCCGCGCCGTCGCCGGTGAGGCCGGCGTGCCGTTCTACTCGATCTCCGGGTCGGACTTCGTCGAGATGTTCGTCGGCGTCGGCGCCTCCCGCGTGCGTGACCTGTTCGAGCAGGCCAAGAACAACGCACCCGCCATCGTCTTCGTCGACGAGATCGACGCGGTCGGCCGCCACCGTGGCGCCGGCCTGGGCGGTGGCCACGACGAGCGTGAGCAGACCCTCAACCAGCTCCTGGTCGAGATGGACGGCTTCGACGTCAAGACCAACGTCATCCTCATCGCGGCGACCAACCGCCCCGACATCCTCGACCCGGCGCTGCTGCGCCCCGGCCGGTTCGACCGGCAGATCGCGGTCGACGCCCCCGACATGATCGGCCGCCACCGCATCCTCGAGGTCCACGGCAAGGGCAAGCCCCTGGCCACCGACGTCGACCTGCTGGCCGTCGCCCGTCGGACCCCGGGGTTCACCGGCGCCGACCTGGCCAACGTGCTCAACGAGGCCGCGCTGCTCACCGCCCGCCGCAACTCCAAGCTGATCGACGACAACGCGCTGGACGAGGCGATCGACCGCGTCGTGGCCGGCCCGCAGAAGCGCACCCGGATCATGAGCGCCAAGGAGAAGAAGATCACCGCCTACCACGAGGGTGGTCACGCGGTGGTGGCTGCGGCGATGCGGCACACCGACCCGGTCACCAAGATCACGATCCTGCCGCGTGGCCGGGCGCTGGGCTACACGATGGTGATGCCGGTGGACGACAAGTACTCCACCACCCGCAACGAGATCCTCGACCAGCTCGCCTACGCCCTCGGCGGCCGCGTCGCGGAGGAGATGATCTTCCACGACCCCACCACCGGTGCCGCCAACGACATCGAGAAGGCCACCGGGCTCGCCCGCAAGATGGTCACCCAGTTCGGCATGAGCGAGCGCATCGGGGCGATCAAGCTGGGCCAGGAGCAGGGTGAGGTGTTCCTGGGCCGCGACATGGGCCACCAGCGCGACTACTCCGAGGACGTCGCCGGCATCGTCGACGAGGAGGTGCGCCGCTTCATCGAGTCGGCGCACGACGAGGCCTGGCACGCGCTGAACGACAACCGCGACGTGCTGGACCGCCTCGTCCTCGAGCTGCTCGAGAAGGAGACCCTGAACAAGGGCCAGCTCGACGCGATCTTCGCCCCGGTCGTCAAGCGGCCGCAGCGCCCGGTCTGGCTCTCCAGCGACCGGCGTCACGTGAGTGACCAGCCGCCGGTCCTGACCCCCGCCGAGCGGGCCGCGATGGCCAACGGCAACGGTCCGCTGCAGGACACGCGCGAGCACCCGCCGACCGCGGTGATCGAGGTGCCCGAGGGTGGCCATGTCGACCCCACCGCCGGTTGACCTCGAGCGCGCCGAGCGCGCCGTCCGTGAGCTGCTGCTCGCCCTCGGTGAGGACCCCGACCGGGACGGTCTGAAGGAGACGCCCGGGCGGGTCGCCCGCTCCTACGCCGAGGTGTGGGCCGGCATGCGCCAGGAGCCGGCCGACGTGCTCACCACGACGTTCGAGATCGGCGGGCACTCCGAGCTGATCCTGGTCCGCGACATCGAGGTCTACAGCACCTGTGAGCACCACCTGGTCCCGTTCCACGGCGTGGCCCACCTGGGCTACATCCCGGGCAGCGACGGGCGGGTGACCGGCCTGTCCAAGCTCGCCCGGCTGGTCGATGTCTACGCCCGACGGCCCCAGGTGCAGGAGCGGCTCACCACCCAGGTCGCCGACGCCATGGTGACCCACCTCGAGGCCGCCGGGGTGATCGTGGTGGTCGAGTGCGAGCACCTGTGCATGTCCATGCGCGGCGTACGCCGGCCCGGGTCCCGGACCATCACCTCCGCCGTCCGCGGCCAGATGCGCAACGCGGCCACCCGAGCCGAGGCCATGGGGCTGGTCCTCGGCGGCAACCGGTGAACGAACGCGCGCCGGCGCGTCACCCCACCCCCTTCTCCGCGGCGCTGGCCGGGCTGGCGTCCTCGAGGTCGCGCACGCCGCAGATCATCGGCACGCTGACCTACCTGGCGGGCGCGGTCGACATCGCCAGCGGGCTGGCCCGCGCGTGGCGGACGCGGCTGCACCCGCTGTCCGACGTCATCCCCGGCGCGGTCGCCGGTGCGGCCTCCGCGGTCACGGTCATCCTCGGCATCCTGCTGCTGCTGCTGGCCCACGCCCTGCGCCGCCGCAAGCGGCGGGCGTGGCGCGCGGCGGTGGTGCTGCTCAGCCTGAGCGTCGTCCTGCACCTGCTCAAGGGCGAGCCGCTGGCGACGCTGATCCCGCTCGGGCTGCTGGTCGTGCTCGTCGTCTACCGCGCGGAGTTCTACGCCCTCGGCGACCCCGCCACGCGCTGGCGGGCCGTCCGCATGTTCGTCGTGCTCGCCGTGCTCAGCCTGGTCCTCGGCTACCTCGTGGTCTCCATCGCCCGCGGGTCGGTCGCCGGCGCGTCCCCGACGGTGGGCGACCGGCTCTGGGAGGTGCTCACCGGGCTGGTCGGGCTGACCGGCCCGATCGTCTACCGCACCGAGCGGGCGTCGGACGTCGTCGGCGCGGTGCTGCTCGGGCTGGGCCTGACCACGGCGCTGGTCACGATCTACCTGGCCCTGCGCGCCCCCGAGCCCCGGCCGATCCTGACCGACGAGGACGACGCGCGGATGCGCGCGCTGCTGGCGCGCAGCCCCGACTCCCTCGGCTACTTCAACCTGCGGCGCGACAAGAGCGTGGTCTGGTCCGAGTCCGGGAAGGCGGCGATCGCCTACCGCGTGGTGTCCGGGACCATGCTGGCCAGCGGCGACCCCGTGGGGGACCCCGAGGCCTGGCCCGGCGCCATGGCCGTGTTCCTGAAGGAGGCGCAGGCCCACGCGTGGACCCCCGCCGTGATCGGCTGCTCCGAGAAGGCCGGTCAGGTCTGGTGCCGGCACACCGGGTTCGCCGCCCTCGAGCTCGGCGACGAGGCCGTGGTCGACGTGGACACCTTCACCCTCGAGGGCCGGGCGATGCGCAACGTGCGCCAGATGGTCAAGCGGATCGAGCGCGCCGGTTACACCACCGACGTCGTCCGGGCCCGTGACGTGTCCGACGGCGAGCGCCGCCGCGCCCTGGCCGACGCCGCGGCCTGGCGCTCCAGCGAGACCGAGCGCGGCTTCTCGATGGCCCTGGGCCGGGTGATCGACCCGCTGGACCCCGACAGCGTGTGGGTCGTCGCCCGGCAGGATGGGGTCATGCGCGCGTTCCTGCAGTTCGTCCCCTGGGGTGCCGACGGCATGTCGCTGGACCTGATGCGGCGGGACCGGACGGCCGAGCCGGGCGTCAACGAGCTGCTCATCGTCCACGCCCTGGCCAAGGCGCCGGACCTCGGCGTCAGGCGCGTGTCGCTGAACTTCGCCGCGTTCCGTTCCGCCCTCGAGCGGGGCGAGCGCCTCGGCGCCGGCCCCGTCATCCGCGCCTGGCGGCGGATCCTGCTGTTCGCCTCGCGCTGGTTCCAGATCGAGAGCCTCTACCGCTTCAACGCCAAGTTCCAGCCGACCTGGGTGCCGCGGTTCCTGGTCTACCCGCACACCGCCGACCTCCCGCGGATCGCGATGGCGGCACTGGAGGCCGAGGCGTTCCTCACCTGGCCGTCGCTGCGCTGGTTCAACCGGGGGCAGGCGTGAGCACCCTGGTGATGGGCGTGGTCAACGTGACCCCCGACTCCTTCAGCGACGGCGGCGAGTGGTTCGAGCCGGCCGCCGCCGTCGCGCACGGGCTCGAGCTGCTCGAGCAGGGCGCCGACCTGCTCGACGTCGGTGGTGAGTCCACCCGGCCCGGTGCGCAGCGACCGACGCAGGACGAGGAGCTGCGGCGGGTGCTGCCCGTGGTGGCCGAGCTGGCCGGGCGGGGAGCGCGGATCTCGGTGGACACGATGCGCGCCGAGGTCGCCGCCCGGGCCCTGGAGGCCGGTGCCAGCGTGGTCAACGACGTCAGCGGAGGCCTGGCCGACCCCGACATGGCCGCCGTGGTCGCCGGCTCCGGCGCGACGTACGTCGCGATGCACTGGCGCGCGCACAGCACGCGGATGCAGTCGCTCGCGACGTACGACGACGTGGTGCAGGACGTGTGCCGCGAGCTGACCCAGCGGGTCGAGGACCTGGGGGCCGCGGGCGTCCGCAGCGAGCAGATCGTGCTGGACCCCGGGTTCGGCTTCGCCAAGCTGGCGCGCCCACAACTGGCGCCTGCTGGCCCACCTGGACCGGGTGCAGGCGCTGGGGTTCCCGGTGCTTGTCGGCACGTCGCGCAAGTCGTTCCTGGGCCGGCTCGGCGTATCGGCCGGCGACCCGCCGCGACCGGCGATCGAGCGCGACGCGGCCACGGCAGCCACCACCGTCCTGGCCGGGCTCGCCGGCGCCTGGGGGGTGCGGGTGCACCACGTGCCCTCCAGCGTCGACGCCCTCCGCGTCGTCGCGGCGACGGAGCAGGCGCGATGAGCGACCGGATCAGCCTGGGCGGCGTACGTGCCCGCGGCTTCCACGGCGTGCTGCCCGAGGAGAAGGTGCAGGGCCAGGAGTTCCTGGTGGACGTGCTGCTGGACGTCGACCTGAGCCGCGCCGCCGGCACCGACGACCTCGTGCACACCGTCAGCTACGCCGAGGTCGCCGCCGACGTCGTCGCCCTGGTCGAGGGCCCGTCGCTGGACCTGATCGAGACCCTTGCGGGCCGGATCGCCGACGCCGTCCTCGCCCGGCCGCTGGTCGAGGCCGTCGAGGTCACCGTCCACAAGCCGCAGGCGCCGGTCGGCGTGCCGTTCGGCGACGTGGCCGTCACCATCCGCCGGGAGCGATGCGAGCCGGTCGTCGTGGCCCTGGGCGCCAACCTCGGCGACGTCGTCGCCACCCTGACCTCCGCGGTGCGCTGCGTCGCCGCCCTGCCCGGGGTGCAGGTCTGTGACGTCTCGCCGCTGGTGGAGACCGACCCCGTCGGCGGCCCGGACCAGCCGGTCTACCTCAACGCCGTGCTGCTGGCGCAGACCCGGCTGGCACCGTGGACGCTGCTGCGAGCGCTGCACGGGGTCGAGGCGGCGCACGGGCGGGTCCGCGAGACCCGGTGGGGCGCGCGGACCCTCGACCTCGACCTCATCCAGTACGGCGTGCCCGGCACGCCGGGCGAGCGGACCAGCGCCGAGCCCGAGCTGGAGCTGCCCCATCCCCGCGCCGCCGACCGGGCGTTCGTCCTCGAGCCGTGGCGCATGGTGCAGCCCGAGGCCGAGCTGCGCGTCGGCGGGGCCGTGGTCGCCGTGGCCGACCGGTTGGAGCAGCTGGACCGTGAGGGCGTGCGCCCCGGACCCGAATGGAGACCGACGTGGTGAAAGACGGGCGCGGCGTGTCCGTGCGTCTGGTGCTGGTCGTGGCGCTGCTGACGACGGCCGTGGCCTGGATCGGGCTGCAGCTGTGGTTCGGCTCCGGCCACGCCCTGCCCGGCGCGTCGTGGGGTGGGGCCGTGCTGATCGTCTTCATGGCCGTCGGGGTCTACTGCGCCGGGCTGCCGATCCGCCGGTTCCTGCGCGGTGAGGCGACCCGCCCGCTGAGCCCGCTACGGGCGATGCGCACGCTGGTGCTCGCCCAGGCGGCCGCACTCACCGGTGCCCTGGTCTCCGGCTGGTACGCCGCGCAGGCCCTCGTCCTGCTGCCCGACGCGGACGTGGACTCGGTGCGCGCGGCGATGCTGCGCTCGCTCGCCGTCTGCGCCAGCGGCGTGCTGATGATCGTCGCCGGTCTGCTCGTGCAGTCCATGTGCCGGATCGACGACCAGGACCGTGACCATGACCGTGACGACCGCGACCCGGACCGCCACCCGGACCGCGACCGGGGCCGCTCCCAGGGCCGCGACGGCGACCATGACCGCGACCGGGACCAGCGATGATGGGCTCCCGGTCGCACCGGCCGGTCGCCGTCGCCCTGGCGGCCCTGCTGGTCATCCCGGTGACCCTCGGCATCCGCAGCGACAGCACCGTGGCCGGTGCCGTCGTGGGCGTGGTGGTCGTCCTGGTCGGCGGCGGGTGGGCCGGACGGGCCTGGCTCGAGCGGCGCGAGCGGGCGCAACGGGAGCAGCAGCACCACCCCGACCGCGACTGACCCCGGAGGCGGCGCCCGGGCGGGGCTACTTGTCGACGTCGCCCACGACGAAGAACATCGAGCCCAGGATCGCCACCATGTCGGCGATCAGGTTGCCGGGCAGCACCTCGCTGAGGACCGAGATGTTGTTGAAGGACGCCGAGCGCAGCTTCAGCCGCCACGGCGTCTTGTCCCCGCGGGAGACCAGGTAGTAGCCGTTGAAGCCGAGCGGGTTCTCGGTCACGGTGTAGAGCGATCCTTCCGGGACCCGCAGCACCTTGGGCAGCTTGACGTTGACCGGTCCTTGCGGCAGCGCAGCCAGGGCCTCGATGCACGCCTGGGCGAGGTCGAGGCTGACGTGGGTCTGCTCCAGCAGCACCTCCAGCCGGGCGAGGCAGTCACCCTCGGTGCGGGTGACCACGCGGCCGGGGCCACCGGAGCCGAACAGCTCGGCGTAGGCGAGGTAGGGCTCGTCGCGGCGCAGGTCCAGGTCGACCCCCGACGCCCGGGCGATCGGCCCCGTGACGCCGTACGCCGAGATGACCGACGGGGACAGGACGCCGACGCCGCGGGTGCGCGCGTGGAGGATCTCGTTGCCGACGAGCATGCTCTCGAGGTCCGGCATCCTGCGCCGTACGGCGGCGACGGCGGCGGAGGCGCGGCCGAGCCAACCGGCGGGCAGGTCCTCCTTCAGGCCGCCGACCCGGTTGAACATGTAGTGGATCCGCCCGCCGGCGGCCTCCTCCATCACCGCCTGCAGCTCCTCGCGCTCACGGAAGGAGTAGAAGATCGGCGTGATCGCACCGAGCTCGAGGGGGTAGGAGCCGAGGAACATCAGGTGGTTCAGCACCCGGTTCAGCTCGGCCAGCAGCGTGCGCGCCCACGTGGCACGCTCGGGGACCTCCATGCCGAGCATCGCCTCCACCCCGAGCACCACGCCCAGCTCGTTGCTGAAGGCCGAGAGCCAGTCGTGGCGGTTGGACAGCATGATGATCTGGCGGTAGTCGCGCACCTCGAACAGCTTCTCCGCGCCGCGGTGCATGTAGCCGATGATCGGCTCGGCGCGCACGATGCGCTCGCCGTCGACGACGATCCGCAACCGCAGGACGCCGTGCGTCGCGGGGTGCTGCGGGCCGATGTTGAGCACCATGTCGGCGGTCGCGAGGCCGCCGGCGCCCAGGCCCACGGTCAGCTCCCGCGGCGGCGTCGGCGAGGTCATGGGGCCAGTCTGCCAGTGGGTGCGGGCCGTGGTGCGCCGGCTCAGCAGGCCGGGTCGTTCTCGGCGCCGGTCAGGCGCCCGGAGGCGTCCAGCCGCAGCAGCACGACGTCCTCACCGCGCCGCAGGTGGGCCAGCTCCTGCAGCGTCGCCGACCGCGACTGCATGGGCTGGTCCATTGCGACGCAGTGGTGGTAGGTGAACGTGGCGTCCGGCGCGACCGGGATCCGGAACGTCGAGCGCGTGTTCTGGTTCTCGTACGGCGCGTCGGAGTGCACCCGGATCGGCACGCCGTCGCGGGCGAGCGTGCTGTCGGGGAGGCCACGCACGGTCCACCGGTCCAGGACCACCACCGGCGTACCGGCGTGGGAGGTCACGTCGACGATCGTGCCGAGGTCGTGGGCGCGGCCGACCACGTCGCTGGAGACGTCCGCCGGCGGGCTCGCGGACGGCGAGCCGGGGCTGGTGGGCGGGGCTGTCGCGGTGACCGTCGGGGTGACGGTCACCGTGACCGGGGCGCCCGACGGCTGGCTGTCGCCGGAGCCGCAGGCGCTGAGCAGCGCGGGAACGGCGGCCGCCGCGGCGAGCAGGGCGCTGCGGGCCCGGTGGTGGGGACGGGTCATGAGGGGGTCCTTCCGGTTTCCGGCGGCCCAGTCTCGCCCAGCGCCGGACGGGCGCCAAACCCGCGCCCGCGGGCGGCGCCGCGGTCCGGCCCGGACCCGTCAGGCCGCCGGGTGGACGGCCGTGAAGGCCCAGCAGAAGTCGCCGAGGCTCCCGCGGGCGGTCAGCGCGGTGGCCGCCGACGCGCTGGAGAGGGCGGCCAGGTAGGCCGCGGGGTCGCTCGTGGCGAGCTCGCGCGGGGGCGTCGCCCCGCTGACGCCGAGCCGCCGCAGCGCGGTGCGCTGGTCGACCAGCTCGTCGGCGCCGAGGGAGTCCATCGCGACGTGCGCCGTGAGGTCGCACGAGCCGTCGGGCACCGGGGTCACCTGATGGCCCTCGCGGTATCCCGTCAGGGTCCCGGCCGCCGGCCGCCCGGCGCGCGTGTGGCCGTAGTCCACCGCCAGCGCCAGGCCGGACCCCAGCCGGGACACCAGGTCGTGCCACGCCTCGTCGCGGCTGCGGCCGACCTCGACGCGGTCGCCGGGGCGGGCGCCGGGGCCGGCCACGGTCGGCCACCACGTACGGCACCACTCCACATCATCGCCGGCCACCGCGCCGGCCAGGCGCTCGCGCCCGGTCGAGGGGTCGACGAGCACCTCGCGCAGCACCCCGCGCTCGTCCACCTGCCCGACCGGGCACGGGACGACGTCCAGCCACTCGTGCGCGAGGAGCAGGGTGCCGGTCAGGTCCGACAGCTCCGGCGGCAGGAGCGCCCCGCCGGGGGAGCGCATCCACTCCACGCCCGCGGGCAGGTCGGGCCGGGCGACGACGTCCACGCCCACGCAGCGCACCGCCGGGTCGAGCCGGGAGACCTCGGTGAGCAGCTCGCCCCGTCCGCAGCCGACGTCGACCAGGGTGTGCAGGCCGCGCCGGCCCATCAGCCGGACCAGCGCCGCCGCCAGCACCGACCCCAGCAGGGGGCCGCCCTGCGTGGAGGTGGCGAAGTGGCCCGCCGGCCCCCGGTCCTGGCGGTAGAAGCCGCCCGGGCCGTACAGGGCGGCCTGCCACGCGGTGGCCCAGGGGGTCTCGTGCACGGGCAGCACGCTACGTGCCCGGGCCGCGAGATAGCGTTTCGGCTGTGAGCACTCCCGAGGACCGGCCGGCACGCCTGCGGATCGGGGTCGTCGGCGCGGGCCGGGTCGGTGCCGTGCTCGGCGCCGCCCTGCAGCGGGCCGGCCACCGCGTCGTCGCGGTGTCCGGCGTCAGCGAGGCGTCCCGCACGCGCGCCGCGACCTTGCTGCCCGGCGTACCCGTCCGCACGGTCGAGGAGGTCGTCGCGCAGGCCGAGCTGCTGCTGCTCACCGTGCCCGACGACGACCTGGCCGCCCTCGTGGCCGGGCTCACCACCACCCGCTCCTGGCAGGCCGGCTCGATCGTCGTCCACACCTCGGGCAGCCACGGCATCGGGGTGTTCGACGCGGCGCTGTCGCAGCACATCCTCGGGCTGGCGCTGCACCCGGTGATGACGTTCACCGGCACGGCGATGGACATCACCCGGCTGGCCGACTGCTGCTTCGGCATCACGGCGCCGGAGGTGCTGCGCCCGGTCGCCGAGGCGCTCGTCGTCGAGATGGGCGCCGAGCCGGTCTGGATCGCCGAGGCCGACCGCCCGCTCTACCACGCGGCGCTGGCGCACGGAGCCAACCACCTGGTCACCCTCGTCGCGCAGGCGATGCAGGTGCTGGGCTCGGCCGGGGTGGCCCAGCCGCACCGCGTCATCGCCCCCCTGCTGTCCGCGGCGCTGGACAACGCGCTGCGCCTGGGTGACGGTGCTCTCACCGGGCCGGTGGCCCGCGGCGACGCCGGTACGGTGGCCGCACACCTGCGCCAGCTCAGCGACCAGACCCCCGACGTCAAGCCGACCTACGTCGCCCTCGCCAGGGCCACCGCCGAACGGGCCCTGGCCAGCGGCCGGCTGTCGGCGTCCGCCGCCGAGCCGCTGTTGGACATCCTCGCCGCCCCCAAGGAGCCCTCGTGACCGCGCCGTCCACCGATGCCGTCGCCGGCACACCGTCGCCGACGGCGCCGGTCGTGGCCCGGACCCGTGCCGAGCTGCGTACGGCGCGCCGCGAGCTGGACCGGGGCGACGTCGCCGTGGTCATGACCATGGGCGCCCTGCACGAGGGGCACGGCCGGCTGATCCGGCACGCCCGCAGCCGGGCCGAGCACGTGGTGGTCACGATCTTCCTCAACCCGCTGCAGTTCGGTGTGGGGGAGGACCTCTCGCGCTACCCCCGCACCGTCGACAGCGACCTGGCGATCTGCGCCCGCGAGGGGGTGGACCTGGTCTTCCTGCCGACGCCGGACGTGGTCTATCCCGAAGGTGACCCCGGCGTGCGGGTCTCCGCCGGGGCGCTCGGCGACGTCCTGGAGGGGCAGGCCCGTCCCGGGCACTTCGACGGCGTGCTGACCGTCGTCGCCAAGATGCTGCACCTGACCGGCGCCGACCTGGCGTTCTTCGGCCAGAAGGACGCCCAGCAGCTGCTCCTGATCCGGCGCATGGTGCAGGACCTCGACTTCCCCGTCGAGGTGGTCCCCGTGGCGACCGTGCGCGAGCCGGACGGGCTGGCCATGAGCAGCCGCAACACCTATCTCACCCCGTCGGACCGGGAGGTCGCGCTGTCGCTGTCCCGGGCCCTGCGCGCCGGCGCCGCAGCCGCCACCGAGGGCCCCGCCGCCGTCCGCCGCGCGGCGCGTGCGGTCCTCGTCCGGGAGCCGCTGGTCCTGGTCGACTACCTGGTCCTGGTGCACCCGACCACCCTGGAGGAGGTGCCCGAGTGGTACCGCGGCGAGGCGCTGCTGGCGGTGGCGGGCAAGGTCGGCACGACCCGCCTGATCGACAACCTCCCGGTGGCGGTCGGTCCCGGCGGCGGCGCGCTGGAGGTCCTCACGCCCGCACCGGCTCGGGCCGCATCGCCGGCGTCAGCGCCTGCATCCGTGCCCGCAGCCGGCGGCGACCGGTGACGCTCACCGTGCCGGGCCGGCTGGTCGCGCCGGCGCCGGGATGGACCACCTCGGCCGACGTGATCGTCGTCGGCTCCGGCATCGCCGGCCTGACCGCGGCGTTGCGGCTGCGGCAGCGGGTGGAGCGGGTGCTGCTGGTGACCAAGACGGTGCTCTCCGAGGGGTCCACGGAGTGGGCCCAGGGCGGCATCGCGGCGGCCCTGGACCCGGCCGACTCGCCGCAGGAGCACCTGCACGACACGCTGGTCGCGGGCGCCGGGGTCTGCGACGTGGAGGCGGTGCGCGCCCTGGTGTCCGAGGGGCCCGCCCGGGTGCGCGAGCTGGTCAGCCTCGGCACCGAGTTCGACCGCGGCCCGGACGGGCAGATCTCCCTGACCCGCGAGGGCGGCCACCACCGCGACCGGATCGCCCACGCCGGCGGCGACGCGACCGGGCGCGAGATCTCGCGGGCGCTGATCGCCGCCCTCCACGCGGTCAAAGACGACCCGGGCATCGAGGTCCGCGAGCACGCCCTGGTCGTCGACCTGCTGCAGGACGCCGAGCACCGGGTGTGCGGCGTGACCCTGCACGTCATCGGTGAGGGCCAGGTCGACGGGGTCGGGGCGGCGCACGCCCGCGCGGTGGTGCTGGCGACCGGGGGCCTCGGGCAGGTCTACTCCTCCACCACCAACCCGTCCGTGGCCACCGGTGACGGCGTCGCCGCGGCGCTGCGCGCTGGCGCGGTGGTCGCCGACCTCGAGTTCGTGCAGTTCCACCCGACGGTGCTGTGGCTCGGCGAGGGGGCCAGCGGCCAGCAGCCGCTGATCTCCGAGGCGGTCCGCGGCGAGGGGGCGTTCCTGGTCGACACCGACGGCGTGCGGTTCATGCAAGGCCTGCACCCGATGGCCGACC
Source organism: uncultured Actinomycetota bacterium (assembly GCA_963724015.1). Classification (GTDB taxonomy): domain Bacteria; phylum Actinomycetota; class Actinomycetes; order Actinomycetales; family Dermatophilaceae; genus CAVRTM01. Next base: position 188,548 of record CAVRTM010000012.1, on the reverse strand, counting down.
TGGCGCCGCGCGACGTCGTGGCCCGCGCCATCGTCGCCCGGATGACCGCCACCGGCAGCGACCACGTCCTGCTCGACGCGCGGCACCTCGGTGCCGGGTTCCTCGAGCGCCGCTTCCCCTCGATCGTCGCCCGGTGCCGCGAGCTGGGGTTCGACCCGGCCACCGAGCTGCTGCCGGTGGCCCCCGCCCAGCACTACGCCAGCGGTGGCGTGCAGACCGACCTGGTCGGGCGGACCTCCCTGGAGGGGCTCTACGCCTGCGGTGAGGTCTCCTGCACCGGCGTGCACGGCGCCAACCGGCTGGCCTCCAACTCCCTCCTCGAGGGCGTGGTGTTCGCCGCCCGGATCGCGGACGACATCACCGCCCGGCTGGCGGCCGGCGGGCTGCCGCCCACGACGGCGCAGCCGGGCCTGGGGGCACCCACCCTCGTCGACGCCCGGTGGCGCACCGAGATCCAGCGGGCGATGACCACCGGCGCCGGCGCCGTCCGCTCGGCGGCGTCCCTCGCCGCGACGGCGTCCGTGCTGGCCGGCATCGCGGCCGAGGCCGACCGCGCAGCCCCGTCGACGACGCCGCGACCGGCTCCCGGGCCCGGGTCCTGGGAGACCTCCAACCTGCTGCACGTCGGCCAGCTGCTGACCGAGGTGGCGGCCCGCCGGGAGGAGACCCGTGGCGGCCACGTCCGCGCCGACTTCCCCGAGCGCGACGACGCCCGCTTCCGGGGCCACCTGCGGGCCTCCCGCGGCACCGGCGGCGACGTCACGACGTCGTACACCCCCGCCGGGCCCGCCGCGGCGGACCTGCTCGACGCCCTGCCCCCTGCCCGACCCTGACAGGACCCCATGAGCCAGCCAGCCCTGCACGTCTTCCCCGAGTCGGTCGCCTCCGCGGTCGTCGAGACTGCCCTCAGCGAGGACCTCGGCGGCTTTCCCGGCGCCGACGTGACCACCAGCGCCACCATTCCCGCCACCCAGCGCAGCACCGCCCACGTGGTCGCCCGCGAGGACGGGGTGGTGGCCGGCATGCCGCTGCTGTCCACCGTGTTCCGGGCGGTGACCGAGCGGCTCGGGTCCCCCGAGGTCGACGTCCAGCCGCGCCGCGAGGACGGCGACGTGGTGCACCGGGGCGACGTGCTGGCCGTCCTGCACGGCTCCACCCGCGCCATCCTGGTCGGCGAGCGCACCCTGCTCAACCTCATCAGCCGGCTCTCGGGCGTGGCCACGCACACCCGCCGCTGGGCCGACGTCCTGGAGGGCACCGGCGCCATGGTCCTCGACACGCGCAAGACCACGCCGGGGCTGCGCGCCCTGGAGAAGTACGCCGTCCGCTGCGGTGGCGGCACCAACAAGCGCATGGGCCTCTACGACGTCGCCATGATCAAGGACAACCACAAGCTGGCCGCAGGCTCGCTGACCGCGGCGTACGACGCCGTCCGCTCCAGCTCGCCGGACGTCGACATCCAGGTCGAGGTCACCACCACCGCCGAGGCGCTGGAGGCGGTCGCCGCCGGGGCGCGGTTCCTGCTGTGCGACAACATGTCGGTGCCGCTGCTGCGCGGGACGGTGCAGGCGGTGCGGGGCACCGGCCAGGACGTCGAGATCGAGGCGACCGGTGGCCTGACGCTCGCGGTGGCGCGCGACTACGCCCGGACGGGGGTCGACTTCCTCAGCGTGGGGGCGCTGACCCACTCCTCGCCGATCCTGGACATCGCCCTGGACCTGGTCGACGAGGCCTGACGCGCTGGCGACCGGACGGCTCCGAGAGTGTCTTTCCCGGCCATCTCGGGCACCCCTTGGGACGGCGGGGCGATTCCCGTGAACGATGCACGACGCTGTGCCAAACACCTTTGCCGCGGCGTCACCGCTGCTGCCGAGAATGTTCCGCCGCGGACCGGGGTCGGCTCGCGTCCGCCGGACGCGGCCGCGCCGGGCGGCATTGGCCGGACGTTGGGGGAATCACGTGTCCTTGGCCGGTTCTTCATTGGCGGCTGTATTCACCACAATGGCCTTCGCGTCAAAGGCGTGCCTTCTTCGGGCGCTTTTGTCGCGGTGGTGGAACGCGTGCCGGCCGCAATGCGTTTGTTCTTCGAGGGGGCGCTCCATCGCAGCCGGCTGGGCGTCCTCCGCCTCGTGCTGGCCGTGACGGACGCCTCATCGGCCCCGGCCCCGGTCGAGCGCGGGTGCCGATGACGGCACCATGGTCGGGTCATCTCTTCCCGGGATCGGAGCAGAACACATGGATCTCCACCACCTGTGGCTGGTGCTCGCCGCGTTGTTGCCCAGCGCTGGAGTCGCCTTCCTCTTCTACGTCGTGATCAAGGCGATGGTCGAGGGCGACCGGCGTGAGCGGCTGGCCCATTCCCAGTGGGAGGCCGAACAGGATCGCCAATCGCGGGAAAAGGAAGGCTTATGAAGTATTCGGCCTTGATGCACTAGCCTTGCTGCGTGCCGGGAAAATGACAGTGGTATTTCCTCCGGCACATTCCCCAACCATTCGGCAGTTCTGGAGACTTCCATGGCGCAGCGTGTGCAGGTTCTGTTGGTCGACGACCTCGATGGCGGTGACGCCAACGAGACGGTGTCCTTCGCCCTCGACGGCGTGACCTACGAGATCGACCTCTCCGAGTCCAACGCGGCCAGGTTCCGCGATGACCTCGCTTCCTGGATCGGGCACGCCCGTCGCTCCGGTGGCCGCCGTGCCACCGGCGGCACCCGCCGCGCCGCGCCCGGCAGCACCCGCACCCGGTCCGACCTCGGTGCGATCCGCGAGTGGGCGCGGGCCAACGGCCACCAGGTCAGCGACCGTGGCCGCATCTCGGCCGAGGTGCAGGAGGCCTACGACAAGGCCAACGGCTGAGCCGCTGCGGCACCCGCACGCGGGTTGCCGTCCCCTGCCGCTGCTCCGGGCCGAGTCACCCATGAGCGTGTCCGAGCAGGAGCTCGGCGTCGTGGTCGACCTGGTCGGCCGGCGCATCGGCTGGCTCGACCTGTCGGTGCAGGGGCACGGCTCGCTGCTTCCCTGGTCCTGCGCGCAGGTGGTGCAGGACCAGGAGCGAGGGGCCGATCCCACGGCTCCCTGGCGGTCGGCCCTGCACCGGCGCACGGCGCAGACCTACGGCATCGAGCCGCCGCGACACGTCGCGGCGGCTTTCGTGCTGTTGTGGTACCTCGACCTGCTGGCCCAGCCCGCGGCGTACGCGGCCGCGCTCGGTCCGTGGGTGCTGGACGTCGCACCGGAGGCGGTGCGGTTCGACCTCGCCGAACCGGAGCTGTTCCCGTGCGCGGTGTCGGTCCCGGTCGCCGGCGTCGTGAGGGTCCCCGAGCCGGGCGAGCGCCGGGCGCTGGCCCGCGAGCGCTACACCGCGCACGCCGAGCGGTTCGTCGCCGGCTACGACGCCGGTGTCCGGATGAGCAGCCGGCAGCGCTCCGGGGCGGTCCGGGACACCTGGACGATGGCCTGGCGCGCGGCGGCCACCGCCTGCCTGCCTCCACCGGCCCCGGGGCCGGTGCTGCGGGAGTCGTGCTGCTTCATCTACGCGCTCCCCGGCGCCGAGGCGTGCGCCCTGTGCCCCCGCCGGGCGCGCGAGCTCGCCGGGGGCGGCTGACCCGCCCCCGGGTCGGTCAGGCGTGGGAGGACGCGCCCCCGGCGGCGGCCTGGGCGGCCGGCTGCTCGGCCTGCTCGCCGGCGGTGCTGAGCGCGCCACCGGAGGTCTCCAGGTGTGCCCGGACGAACCAGTGGAAGAGCTCGAGCTGGGTCAGCTGGCCGATGAGCATGTCCTGCGTCACCGGGTCGAGCTCCTCCGTCGCCGTCATCGCCGCCCGGTGGTCACCGACGACGCCCTGGTAGACGACGTCGAGCGCGCCGAGGTGCTCCTGGGTGCCGGCGCGGCGCAGGGAGTAGTCGTCCCAGCTGCGGGCGGCCACGAGCGCGCCCGGGGTGCCCTGCGGCGACGCCCCGAGGGTGGCGATCCGCTCGGCCGTGGCGTCGACCATGGCCCGGACCGCCTCGACCTGCGGGTCGATCATCTCGTGCACGGCGATGAAGTGGGGGCCCACGACGTTCCAGTGCACGTGCTTGAGGGTCAGCGCCAGGTCGTTCAGAGCGTGCAGGCGGTCCTGCAGCAGCCGGACGACCTCGGCGGCGTCCTCCTGCGCCAGGCCGGGGACGGTGAACGACGGGACGGAGGCATTCGGGGAAGAGGTCATGCAGGTCGCCTACCCCGGGCCCCGAGGCACAAACCTGGGCCCTCAGCCGGCGAGCACCTGCCCGAACAGGTCACCGTCGCCGCTCACCCGGCGCAGCACCTCGTCCATCTGCAGGTGCTCCAGCCGCCCCGGGCGCTCGGCGCCGCGCTCGACCTCCTCCCAGGTCCGCGGTGCCGCGACGAAGGGGGCGTCCTTGCCGCGCAAGGAGTACGGCGCGATGGTCGTCTTGGCGGCGGTGTTCTGGCTCCAGTCCAGCAGCACCTTGCCCGGGCGCAGCGACTTGGTCATCTTCCACACCACGAGCTCGGGCTGGGCGCGGGTCAGGTCCTGGGCGATCTCCCGCGCGACGTCGCGGATCGCCTCGGCGTCCTGGTCGCCGGGCAGCACGGCGTACAGCTGCATGCCCTTGCTGCCGCTGGTGACCGGCGCGCTGGTCAGGCCCAGCCCCGCCAGCCGCTCCCTCACCACCAGCGCCAGCTGGGCGCACTCGTGCAGCCCGGCCGGGCTGCCCGGGTCCAGGTCGATGACCAGCCGGTCCGGCGGCAGCGGTCGCCCGTCGGCGTCCACCCGCCACTGCGGCACGTGCAGCTCCAGCGACGCCAGGTTGGCCAGGTAGGTCAGCGCCGCCGTGTCGTCCACGAACGGGTAGGTGATGGTGTCGCGGCTGCTGTCCCCGGCCCGTGACCCGCTGGAGGGCACCGTCACCGACCGCAGCCAGGCCGGGGCGCCGGAGGGCAGGTTCTTCTCGAAGAAGGACGGGCCGGTGGTGCCGTGCGGCCAGCGGATCCGGGTCACCGGCCGGTCCTGGAGGTGCGGCAGCAGCACGGTGGCGATGGTCGCGTAGTAGTGCAGGACCTCGCCCTTGGTGGTCTCCGTGGCGGGGTACATCACCTTGTCCAGGTTGCTCACCTGCAGCCGCCGGCCGTCCACCTCGACGCTCAGGCTCCCGGTCTGCGCCACGTCCCCTCACTCCCTCTCGAGCAGGTCGTCCGGGGCCAGGTCCGGACGCAGCCCCACGTACGACGGCTGCCGCAGCCGTCCGCCGGAGGACAGCCCCAGCGCCCTGACGTCCACCACGACCTGCGGACGCACCCACGCCGCGCCGGTCGCGTCTACCCGGGGCACCGGGTCGGCAAACGGCGACGCGTCCGCCGGCAGCGCCGACAGCGCCTCCAGCACCGCGTCCTGCGCCCGTCCGGCCAGCCCGCTGCCGACCCGGCCGAGGTAGCGCAGCCCGTCCGCGGTCGGCGCGCCCACCAGCAGCGCCCCCAGCCGTGAGTCGCTGTCCACCTCGCGCCGCCAGCCGCCGACGACCACCGACGTCGCCGCCCGGTGCGGGAACTTCAGCCACTCGCCGCTGCGCCGGGCCGGCGTGTAGGTCGAGGCGAGCTTCTTGCTCACCACGCCCTCGAGCCCCTGCTCGAGCGGTCGCCTCCTGCAGCACGAGCCCGTCGTCGTACGTCGGTGGCACCCGCCAGAACGGGCCCTGCAGGTCCAGCCGCTCCAGGGTGGCGCGCCGCTCGGCCAGCGGGCGGCGGGTGAGGTCGACGCCGTACAGGCGCAGCAGGTCGAAGACCATGTAGGTGACCGGCCTGGTGGCCGACAAGCGCGGCGGCCCGGCGGGCGTCGTGCACGTGCATGCGCTCGGCGAGCGCGCCGAACGAGGGGACGCCGCCGTCCAGGGCCACGACCTCGCCGTCCAGCAGCATGTCGGCGAACAGCGCACCGAGGCCGCCCAGCTCGGGAAAGCTTGCGGTGACGTCGTTCTCGTTGCGCGAGGCGAGGGTCAGCCGGCCCTCGCGCACGTCGGCCAGGACGCGCATGCCGTCCCACTTGATCTCGTGCGCCCAGGCCGGGCCGCGGGGGACCGTGGTTCCCTGACTAGCCAGCATGGGGCGCATGGGTCCATCCTGACCGCAGGAAGCCCCCTCGACGACGGAAGCCGGAGGAATCAGACCTGTGCGTGCCATCTGGAAGGGTGCCGTCTCGTTCGGGCTGGTCAACGTGCCGGTGCGGCTCTACAGCGCGACCGAGAACCACGACGTGCAGTTCCGCCAGGTCCACCGCACCGACGGCGGGCGGATCAAGTACCAGCGGGTGTGCAGCATCGACGGCGAGCAGGTCGCCTACGACGACATCGCCAAGGGCTACGAGACCGAGGACGGCCAGATGGTCGTCCTCACCGATGAGGACCTCGCCGAGCTGCCGGTGAGCAGCAGCCGCGAGATCGCGGTGGAGAAGTTCGTGCCGGCCGACCAGATCGACCCGATGCTGCTGGAGAAGTCCTACTACCTCGAGCCCGACAAGGCCGCGGCCAAGCCCTACGCGCTGCTGCGCGACGCGCTCAAGGCCGCCGACCGGATGGCCGTCGTCACCGTGTCCATCCGCACCCGGATGACGGTCGCCGTGCTGCGGGTGCGCGACGACGTCATCGTGATGCAGACCATGCTGTGGCCGGACGAGGTCCGCTCACCCGGAGCTGGCCAACCTCGGCGACGCCGAGAGCGCCGCCAAGCCGGCCGAGCTCAAGATGGCCAACATGCTGGTCGAGTCCCTGGCCGGCGACTACGACCCGGGCGACTACGAGGACGACTACGAGCAGGCCGTCGAGGCCGTGGTCCGCGCCAAGCTCGAGGGCGGCGAGGTCCAGGAGGTCGCCGGTCCCGCCGAGGACGGCGCCGGCGAGGTGGTCGACCTGCTCGCGGCGCTGCAGCGCAGCGTGGAGCGGGCCAAGGCCGCCCGCGGCGAGCCCACCGGCAAGGACGCGGCCGACGACGACACGGCCGGCGACGACGCGGCCGACGACGGCCCGGAGGACGAGCAGCAGGAGGAGCAGGAGGACCAGCCGCCGGCCCGCAGGGCGCCTGCGCGCAAGGCCGCCGCGAAGAAGGCCGCGCCGACGAAGAAGGCGGCTGCCGGCAAGAGCGCGCCGGCCCGCAAGACCGCCAGGAAGTCGGCCTCGGGCGACGACGCGCCCCGCAAGAAGGCTGCGAGCTGACCGATGCCCGAGGGACACACCCTGCACGCGCTGGCAGGGCGGGTGCACCACGCCTTCGCCGGTACGACGGTCGCGGCCTCGAGCCCGCAGGGCCGGTTCGAGGACGGCGCGGCCCTGCTGGACGGCCTGGTGATGCGGGAGGCCTCGGCGTGGGGCAAGCACCTGTTCGCCGAGTTCGCCGGTGACGCCTGGCTGCACGTCCACCTCGGCCTGATCGGCAAGATGTCGGTGCAGCAGCACCGCCGCCGCACCGACCCGGGGGTGCCGCCGCGCGAGGTCGCGGTCAAGGGCGCGGTGCGCCTGCGGCTGCTGAACGACACCTACGTCAGCGACCTGCGCGGGCCGAACCTGTGCGCCGTCGTCACTCCCGAGGAGATCGAGTCGGTGCACTCCCGCCTCGGCCCGGACCCGCTGCGCCCGGGCGCCGATCCCCAGGTGGCGTGGCGCAAGATCCACCGCAGCAAGCGCCCGATCGGCGAGCTGCTGATGGACCAGGCGGTGCTCGCCGGCATCGGCAACGTCTACCGCTGCGAGCTGCTCTACCGGCACCGGGTGGACCCCTTCCGCCCCGGCACCGAGATCCGGCCCGCCACCTGGGCCGCGATCTGGGAGGACATCGTGGACCTGATGCCGCTGGGCGTCGCCTCCGGCCAGATCATCACGATGGAGGACCAGGTCGAGGCGGCCAAGGTGGAGTACGACACGACTGGCACCGTGCGCCCCGATGGAGCGCCGCTACTGGGTCTACAAGCGCACCGGCGAGCCGTGCCGGGTCTGCGGGGCGACGATCCGGACGCGGCTCGCCGCCGGGCGCAACCTGTTCTGGTGCGGTCGCTGCCAGCGACGGCGGTGACCCGTGTTCGGCGACGACGAGACGCGGGGCCGGGGGCCCGGTGGCACGATGGGAGAGGTGGTGGACCCTCGCGACGACGACCTGCTCGGGCGGCTGACCGTCGGGTCCTGCGTCGTCGCCGAGCTGCGCGAGGGGTCCGTCCTCCCGCAGCGGCTCGTGCCGCGTCCGCACCTGCACCCGGTGCGCACGATGGGCGGGCTGCTGGTCACCGAGGACGAGCCGGCCGACCACCGCCACCACCTCGGGGTCGGCGCGGCAGTGCCGCTGGTGGAGGACACCAACCTGTGGGGCGGCCCCACCTTCGTCTCGGGCGCCGGCTACCGCGAGCTGCACGACCACGGCCGGCAGGACGTGGTGACCTGCGAGGCGGCGGACGCCGGCTTCCGGCTGGACGTCCGCTGGGTCGGCCGGTCCGGCACGCCGCTGCTGCTCGAACGTCGCCATGTCACCGGCCGCCCGGTGCCGGGGTGGCCCGGAGCGTGGGTGCTGCGGCACTCCACCCGCCTCACCAACCCCCTGGACCACCCCGTCGTCCTCGCCAGCCCTGCCGTCCGCGGCGAGCCTGGCGCGGGCTACGGCGGGGTGTTCTGGCGCGCGCCGATCTCCGCCCACGACCTCACGGTGCAGGCGCCCGGCGCGACCGGCGAGCGGGAGGTCGACGGCCGGGTGCACCCGTGGGTGCTCCTGACCGGCGTCGACGCGGCCGACGGGCTGCCCTGGAGCGTGCTGTTCGTCCCGCTGGGCCGGAGCCGGTCCTGTCCCTGGTACGTCCGGCTGCGCGACTACCCCGCCCTCGGTCCGGCCGTGGCCTGGGACCACCCGCAGAGCCTCGCCGCCGGCATGCGCGTGGCCCACGGGATCCTCGCGGCCGTCGTCGACGGGCACGTCTGCGCCGACGACGTGCCCGCGCTGCTCGTCGCGATGCCGCGCTGAGCCACGCCGGGACCGGCCGGCGGCGCGCCCCGGCCCGGGCCCCAGCGCGGGCGTCGTACCGGCCGGCGCCTGTCCGCCGTGGGCGAACATGAGCCTGCGCGGCTCAAGGTGAGGAACACGCTGAGCGGGTATGTCGTTGTCACGGTCGCATCAAGGTGGGCAGTTCGCCCCTCGTACAGTTCTTGATGCACCCTGAGCGCAGATAGCATCGAGGTATCTCGATAGCGAGGAGCAGAGCGATGTTCGAACGGTTCACCGACCGGGCCCGCCGGGTGGTCGTGCTTGCGCAGGAGGAAGCGCGCATGCTCAACCACAACTACATCGGGACCGAGCACATCCTGCTCGGCCTGATCCACGAGGGTGAGGGTGTCGCTGCCAAGGCTCTGGAGAGCCTCGGGATCTCCCTGGACGCCGTGCGCGAGCAGGTCCAGGAGATCATCGGCCAGGGCCAGCAGGCCCCGTCCGGCCACATCCCCTTCACCCCACGCGCCAAGAAGGTGCTGGAGCTGAGCCTGCGCGAGGCGCTGCAGCTCGGCCACAACTACATCGGGACCGAGCACATCCTGCTCGGCCTCATCCGCGAGGGCGAGGGCGTCGCCGCCCAGGTGCTGGTCAAGCTCGGCGCCGACCTCAACCGGGTGCGCCAGCAGGTCATCCAGCTGCTGTCGGGATACCAGGGCAAGGAGCCGCAGGGCGCCGGTGTCGGCGGCCAGACCGAGGGCACCCCGGCCGGCTCGCTGGTGCTGGACCAGTTCGGGCGCAACCTGACCCAGGCCGCCCGCGAGGGCAAGCTCGACCCGGTCATCGGGCGCAGCAAGGAGATCGAGCGGGTCATGCAGGTGCTGTCCCGCCGCACCAAGAACAACCCGGTCCTGATCGGGGAGCCCGGCGTCGGCAAGACCGCCGTCGTGGAGGGTCTCGCCCAGGACATCGTCAAGGGCGAGGTGCCCGAGACCCTGAAGGACAAGCAGCTCTACACCCTCGACCTCGGTGCCCTCGTGGCCGGTTCCCGCTACCGCGGTGACTTCGAGGAGCGGCTGAAGAAGGTCCTGAAGGAGATCCGCACCCGCGGCGACATCATCTTGTTCATCGACGAGATCCACACCCTGGTCGGTGCGGGTGCCGCCGAGGGCGCGATCGACGCCGCGAGCATCCTCAAGCCGATGCTGGCCCGCGGCGAGCTGCAGACGATCGGTGCGACGACCCTCGACGAGTACCGCAAGTACATCGAGAAGGACGCCGCGCTCGAGCGCCGGTTCCAGCCGATCCAGGTGGCCGAGCCCAACCTCGCCCACGCGATCGAGATCCTCAAGGGCCTGCGCGACCGCTACGAGGCGCACCACCGGGTGTCCATCACCGACGCTGCGCTGGTCTCGGCGGCCAACCTGGCCGACCGCTACATCAACGACCGCTTCCTGCCGGACAAGGCGATCGACCTCATCGACGAGGCGGGCGCGCGACTGCGCATCCGCCGGATGACGGCGCCGCCGGACCTGCGCGAGTTCGACGAGCGGATCGCGCACGTGCGGCGCGAGAAGGAGTCGGCGATCGACGCCCAGGACTTCGAGAAGGCCGCGTCCCTGCGCGACAACGAGAAGAAGCTGATCGGGCAGAAGAACGAGCGCGAGAAGCAGTGGAAGTCCGGTGACATGGACGTCGTCGCCGAGGTCGACGAGGAGCTGATCGCCGAGGTGCTCGCCGCCTCGACCGGCATCCCCGTGTTCAAGCTGACCGAGGAGGAGTCCTCGCGACTGCTGCACATGGAGGACGAGCTGCACAAGCGCATCGTCGGCATGGACGACGCCATCAAGGCGCTGTCCCAGGCGATCCGCCGCACCCGCGCCGGCCTGAAGGACCCGCGTCGTCCGGGTGGCTCGTTCATCTTCGCCGGCCCCACCGGTGTCGGTAAGACCGAGCTGGCCAAGACGCTCGCCGAGTTCCTCTTCGGCGACGAGGACAGCCTGATCCAGCTCGACATGAGCGAGTTCAGCGAGAAGCACACCGTCTCGCGGCTGTTCGGCTCGCCTCCCGGCTACGTCGGCTACGAGGAGGGCGGGCAGCTCACCGAGAAGGTGCGCCGCAAGCCGTTCTCCGTCGTCCTGTTCGACGAGGTCGAGAAGGCCCACCCCGACATCTTCAACAGCCTGTTGCAGATCCTCGAGGACGGCCGGCTCACCGACAGCCAGGGTCGCGTGGTCGACTTCAAGAACACCGTGATCATCATGACGACCAACCTCGGCACGCGGGACATCGCCAAGGGCCAGTCGCTCGGGTTCGCGGCCGGCGGTGACACCAAGACCGGCTACGAGCGGATGAAGAACAAGGTCCAGGACGAGCTCAAGCAGCACTTCCGGCCCGAGTTCCTCAACCGCGTGGACGACATCATCGTCTTCCCGCAGCTGACCCAGGACGAGATCGTCGCGATCGTGGACCTCGATGATCGCCAAGCTCGACGTGCGGCTCAAGGACAAGGACATGGGCATCGAGCTCACGCCCGCGGCCAAGGCGCTGCTCGCCAAGAAGGGCTACGACCCGGTGCTCGGCGCCCGCCCGCTGCGTCGCACGATCCAGCGCGACATCGAGGACGTGCTCTCCGAGAAGATCCTCTACGGCGAGATCAAGTCCGGCGAGATCGTGCTGGTCGGCACCGACGGGGCCGAGAAGAACGAGGCGTTCACCTTCGTGGGCACCCCGCACACGCCGGCTCCCGACGCACCGCCGCAGGACACCGTCGAGATCGTGGACGGACCGCAGGACAGCTGACCGTCCCCTCCGGCCACCGCTACGGCGGCCGGAGCGGACGCGAAGGGGCCGGGTGCATCGCACCCGGCCCCTTCGCCGTCGGTACGGCGCGCCGTCGGTAGGCTCGTGCTCGCCGGCAGGGGTCCCCTGTGGCTGGGACGAGAGCGCGCGCCGTACCCCATGCACGACGACGGCGGGCACGGGAGTGGTGTCGTCATGGCCTGGATCGTGCTGGTGGTCTCCGGTGTCCTGGAGACGGTGTGGGCGTCCGCGCTCGCCGAGTCACGCGGCCTGTCCCGGCCGCTGCCCACGGTGCTGTTCGGGGTCGCGGTGGTGCTCTCGATGCTGGGGCTGGGCTTCGCCCTGCGCACCATCCCGGTCGGCACCGGCTACGCGGTGTGGGTCGGCATCGGCGCCGTCGGCACCGCGGCCTACGGCATGGTGGCGCTGGGTGAGCCGGCCACCGTCGCGCGCCTGACCTGCCTGGTGCTGATCATCGCCGGCGTCGTGGGGCTCAAGGTCGCTGCACTGACGGTGCCCCGGCGGCTCAGCCCGCCATGAAGTCGCCCAGCAGCCGGGCGAACCGCTCCGGCTGCTCCAGGTGCGGAAAGTGCCCGGCCCCCTCGAACAGCTCCACCCGGCTGCCCGCGATCGCCTGCTGGGCGGTGGTCGCGTGCCAGGCGGGGATCATCCGGTCGTGGGTGCCCCAGACGACCAGGGTGGGAATGGTGATGGCCATCGGCAGGTGGTCGTGCGCGGTGACGGTCTGGCCGCCCGGGTCGATGACCGAGCGGGCCGTGGCGAGGAAGGCGCGCCGGGTCGCGGCCTCGCCAAGCGAGGTGAACCCCTGCCATCCCTCGGTCAGGTCCGCACTCGGCCGCAGGCCCAGCCTGCGCAGCGTGCCGCCCACGGCCTGGGCGCGGTCGCGCACCCAGCCCGAGGCGGCCAGCGCCAGGACCCAGTCGGCTCCCGGGAGCGTGGCCGAGCGCAGCAGCGGGCTGACCGATCGTCCCAGCCCTCCGCTGGAGACGAGGACGAGCCGCTCGACCCGGTCCGGGAACAGGTAGCAGAACTGCATCGCGATGCCGCCGCCGAGGGAGTGCCCCACCAGGGTCACCCGGTCGATGCCGAGGTGGTCGAGCAGGTCCCGCAGGGTCGCCGCGTGGGAGCCGAGTGAGTAGTCGCCCATCGGCTTGGCCGAGGCGCCATGGCCGATGAGGTCGGGCGCGACGACGCGGTGACGGGTGTCCAGCGTGTCGAGGAGGTGAGCCCAGTTCCGGTGCGAGCCGAGCAGGCCGTGGATGAACAGCACCGCCGGGCCCTCGCCGCTGTCGAGGTAGGACAGCTCGTGCCCGTGCAGGGTCGTGGTCCGTGCGCTCGCGCTCATCCGCTCCTCCGATCTACCAGTCAGTAACCTACGCCAGCGTAACCCGCCCGGGCGGTGCCGTGCTCAGTGCAGGTAGCTGGCGCCGTTGAAGTCGATGACCGCCCCCGAGGCCCACTCGGCCGACGGCTCGGCGAGCGCGACGAGCGCCTCGGCGACCTCCTGCGGCGTGGCCACCCGCCCGAACGGGCTCTGGCGGCGCACGGCCTCACCACCCGGGCCCTCCAGCACCGGCGCCGCCATCTCGCTGGCGATGAAGCCCGGCGCCAGCGTGACCACCCCGATGCCGTGGCTTCCGAGGGCGACCGCGAGCGAGGACCCCATCGCGTGCAGGCCGGCCTTGCTGGCGCCGTACGCCGGGACGTCCGGCTCGCCGCGGAACGCGCCGCGGGAGCCCACGTTGACGACCCGGCCGACCGGTCGGCCCTCCGCCGGCGCGACGTCGATCATCTGCCGGGCCACGCACCACGTGAGGTTGGCGGGGCCGAGCAGGTTGGTGGCGACGGTGCGGGCCCAGACGTCGACCCACTCCTCGTAGGACGTCTCCGCCAGGGGGTGGCCGACCCGCCGGCTGCCGGCGACCGGGGAGTCGACGTACATCGCCGCGTTGTTGACCAGCACGTCGACCCGGCCGAGGGCCGCCGCGGCGTCGGCGGCGAGCCGCTGCACCTGCGCGGGGTCGGCCAGGTCGGCGCCGAGCAGCGCGTGCCCCTCGCCGTCGAGGCCTGCGAGGACCGCCTCGGCGCGCTCGCGGGCGCCGCGGTAGTGCACGACGACCCGGTCGCCGCGGGCGGCGAAGGCGCGGGCGGTGGCGGCGCCCACCCCGCGGGAGGCGCCGGTGACCAGGACGCCGCGACCGGTGCGGTTCATGCCGGGCAGCCTAATGGGGCGGTCCCGGACCCGCCGTCCAGGGCGAGCCGGCAGCCGAGCCGCTGCCGGCCGCCCGTCGCGGACCCGGGCGCTGCACCGCCCCCACCCGGACGGTGCTCCCAGCCGGCTGCCTTACGGTGGCCGGGTGAGCCGCCTGAGGGGCCCCCTGCCGACGACCCGGCCGACCACCACCCACCGTCTGCCCGGAGGTGGCACGGGCCGGATGGCGGCGGCCTCCACGGTCTGCCTGGCCCTGGTGCTGACCGCCTGCTCCGGCGGCGGCAGCGCGGCGACGCCGTCCCCGAGCGCGAGCTCGACCCGTGCGGCGCCATCGCCGAGCGCCACCACGTCGAGCCCCGCCCCGGGCGCGGTGAGCGCGCGGGGCCTGCCGTCCGACCTCCTGGCCGCGCTGCGTCCGTTGTACGCCGGTGGTCGGGTCCCCGGGTCGGCCGCGGTGGCCGCCGCGCTGGCGTCCCGTCGCAGGCCTGCGACACCGGTCTCGCTCACCGGCACGACCGGCACCTGGAAGGGCACCCCGATCGCCGTCGTGACGGCCGGCAGGGACGTCACCCTCGCGGTCAAGGCTCCGACCTGGCGTGTCGTCGGCGGCTGGTGGCCGTCGCTGGGCGTCAAGGAAGCGCAGCTCGGCGGCAACCGGCGGGTGCTGCTCATCGGGTCGGACGCGCGGACCCTGCAGGGCCAGAAGGTCGACCGCTCCCGCGCCGACAGCCTGCACGTCGTCGGGGTGGACGGGCACGGGGGTGGCGGTGTCCTCGGCTTCGCCCGGGACGCCTACGTGTCGCTGTCCACCGGCGGGCGGGACAAGATCAACGCCGCCATGGTCTTCGGTGGCCCGCAGGCCGAGCTGCAGACGGTCCGCGACACCACGGGCCTACCGATCGAGGGATACCTGCTGACCGGCTTCGGCGGCTTCCGCCGCATCGTCGACGGCGCCGGCGGCCTGCCGATCAGCCTGCCCAAGGCGGTGCACGACAAGGCCTCCAAGGCCGACCTCGGTGCCGGGAGGCAGACGCTGGACGGCAAGCAGGCGCTCGCCTACTCCCGGGCCCGCAAGAGCGTGGCCGGCGGTGACTTCGGCCGGTCCTCCAACCAGGGCCTGGTGATCCTCGCCGCGGCGGCGATGACCCGCCTGGCCGGGCCGTCGTCGCTGCCGTCGCTGCTGGCCAAGGCCGCACCGTCGCTGCAGACCGACCTCTCGGCGGAGCAGGTGCTCACCCTCGCCGCGACGGTGTTCGTCACCGACCTCGGCAAGGTCGGCAACCGCGTGGCCAAGGGCGGCTTCGGCACGACCTCCGGCGGTGCGTCGATCGTGCGGCTGGACGGTCAGGCCCGCGGCTACTTCGCCGACCTGCGCGACGGCAACCTCTCCTGACTCTGCCACCGGCGCCTGCGCTACCTTCTGTGCCGTGATCCAGGTACGCCGCGCCCGCACCAGTGACGTCCGCGCGATCCGGGACCTGGTGGAGCCCTTGACGGCCACGCGCGTGCTCGTGGCCAAGGACGCCGTCGCGTACTACGAGGGACTGCAGCAGTTCCGGGTCGCCGAGGTCGACGGTCAGGTGCTGGGCTGCGGTGCGCTGCACGTGCTCTGGGAGGACCTCGCCGAGGTGCGCACCCTCGCGGTGCACCGGGACGCCGTCGGCCGCGGCATCGGCGGGCAGGTCCTCGAGGCGCTGCTGCAGGACGCCCGCGACCTCGGCATCGAGCGGGTGTTCTGCCTGACCTTCGAGGTCGCCTTCTTCACCCGGCACGGCTTCACCACGATCGAGGGTCAGGCCGTCCCGCCGGAGGTCTACGCCGAGCTGCTGCGCTCGTACGACGAGGGCGTCGCGGAGTTCCTCGACCTCGAACGGGTCAAGCCCAACACCTTGGGCAACACCCGGATGCTGCGCACCCTCTGACCCCCACCCACCACACCATGGGCAGACCTGGGGGTTCTGCCCGTGGAGGACGGCCAGACCAAGGGGGTCTGCATCCGGACCGCGGGTGAGCACCTGCCGGGTTCAGCGCCGTGACAGGTAGATCCGGCTCACGACGTCCTCGATGTCCGGCTCCTCGATCGACAGGTCGCGCACGTCGGCGCGGGTCGACACCGCCCCGAGGAGCGCCGCCGCCGTCGTGCTGCGGGCGTCGAACGCCAGGCGCTGGCGCAGCCCGCCGCCTTCGCTGGAGAGGTGCTCGGCGCCGGGGATGCCCGCGAGATCTGCTGCAGCCTCGACCAGGTCGACCACCAGGACCCGGCGGGCGCCGACGGTGGCGCCCAGCCCGGGCAGCGTCCCGTCGTATGCCAGCATGCCGCGGTCGACCACCAGGACCCGGTCGCAGAGCCGCTGGACGTCACCCATGTCGTGGGTCGTCAGGAGCAGCGTCGTGCCCCGGCTGCTGCGCTCGTGGAGCAGGAACTCACGCAGCCGCTGCTTGCTCAGGACGTCCAGGCCGATGGTCGGCTCGTCAAGGATCAGCAGCTCGGGGGAGTGCAGCAGTGACGCGGCGATCTCGGCCCGCATCCGCTGGCCGAGCGACAGCTGGCGGACCGGGGTGTCGAGTGTGGGGCCCATCTCCAGCTGGTCGACCAGCTCGGCGGTGCGGGCTGCTGCTGCGCCGGGGGCGAGGCGGTGGATCGCGGCGAGGATGCTGAACGACTCGCGCAGGGGCAGGTCCCACCACAGCTGGCTGCGTTGTCCGAAGACCACGCCGATCCTGCGGGCCAGGTCGCGCCGGTGGCGCAGCGGGTCCAGCCCGCAGGTGCGGACCGAGCCCGACGTCGGCACCAGGATCCCGGTGAGCATCTTGATGGTGGTGGACTTCCCGGCACCGTTGGCGCCGATGTAGCCCACCGACTCACCCGGTTGCACGGAGAAGGTCATCCGCTCGACCGCCGCGACGGTCGAGCGCGTCCGCAGCGGTCCTCGTCCCTTGCGCCGCACGGTGAACTCGCGGGTCAGGTCCCGCACGTCGATGATCGGCTCGTGTGCAGGCATGTCAGCCGCCTCCGCCTTGGTAGTGCCGGGTTCCCCATCGCCACAGGCACATTGCCGTCAGCCACACCCAGGCCACCGCCACCGGGGCGCACCAGACGGCCCAGGTCGGCAGCAGCGGCGGCCCTGGCAGGTGCAGGATCGCCAGCGTGGGCAGGTACGCCGTGAAGGCGACGGGGACGAGGTAGCCGAACACCAGCTTCAGCGGGGTGGGGAAGATGGACGCGGGCTGGGACGCGGCGTACGACCCGCCGTACGTGAAGGAGTTGGTCAGCTCGGCGCCGTTGACGAGGAAGAACTGCAGGCTGGCGGCGCACACGAACAGCCCCGCGAAGATGGCTGTCCCGCAGACGAGCCCGGTCACGAGCAGCAGCAAGGTGGTCGGCCCCCAGTCGATGTCACACCGCAGCAGCCCCGCCCCCAGCGCGACCGTCGCCACGGCGGTGCGCGCGAGGCGCTTGAGGGTGAGGTCGCTGGTGACCAGCTGGGCCAGCACCGGCAAGGGGCGGAGGTAGAAGGCGTCCAGGGTGCCCATGCGGATGAACGTCGGCAGGTTGTCCACGTGGCCCACGATCAAGTCGGCGAGCGAGAAGGCGAGGTTCGACAGGCCGAACAGCAACAGCACCGCGTCGAAGTCGAGGCCGCCGAGCACGGTGACATTGGCGAAGACGACCCAGACCTCGGCGAACTCGGTCAGGCCCACCAGCAGCGAGCTGGCCAGGTCGACCGTGAACGAGGTCCGGTAGGCACGCTGGGCGCGGATGCGCGACCCGAGCACGGCGCGGTACGGCGACGACCAGCCGGGGCTAGCCACCCTGCACCACCAGCTTGCGGCGTCCGGCGTTCGTCAGCAGCCGCCCCGCGAGGCACGCAGCCGCGACCCAGAGGCATTGCAGCGCAACGGCTCTGACCGCGCCAAGGCCGACGACCCGGCCGGAGAACACGTCGATCGGCACCTGCAGGATCGACGGGAACGGCGTCGCGTGGGCCAGGGTGCGCAGCCACGGGGGGAACAGTGCGACAGGGACGTACAGGCCCGCCAGGAACGTGCTGACCACCATGTAGAGCGTGCGCAGTCCCCGGATGTCGAGCAGCCAGAAGCCGAGCACGTTCACCGCGAACCGACAGTAGAACGACAGGGTCACCCCGAGGGCGATGCTGAGCGCGCCCAGCAGGTACGGCCACAGTGTCGTGGGCAGGGCGAGGCCCACGGTGAGCGCGCCGACGAGGACGCTGGGCACGCCGCGGGGGATGAGCGTGGAGGCCGCCCGGCCGAGGTCCTCGGCCAGGTGCCAGGTCTGGACGTCGACCGGCCGGGTGAGGTCGACCGCGATGTCGCCGGTGCGCACCCGGTCGCCGATGTCGGCCGCGCCGCTCAGCTGGATGGCGCCGAGCAGCCCCTGGGAGAGCCAGACGTAGGCGCTGATGCTGCCCCGGTCGTAGCCGGCGAGGGACCCGCCGGCGCTGTCCAGCGCGGCGAGGAGGATCGCGGCCCGGATGAACCCGAAGACCACGTTGGTGCACAGCCCTGCGACCATGGCCAGCCGGTAGGCGGACTGCCTGCGGAAACCCGCACGCACCAGCCGGCTCCATGTCCCCAGGTCTGCGCGCACAAGAGCGGGAACCTACCCGAGGCCCTCGGAGGGCGCAATGAGGTCGTCGACGGCACGGGTCTACCGTTGCCGGTTGGCAGCAGCACAGCGAAGCAGCGAGGAACGGGACGTGCCGACATGACAGGTAGTGACGTGATCGTCGTCATGGGGGTGTCCGGGTCGGGCAAGACCACCGTGGCCAGGGGCATCGCGACGGCGATGGGATGGGACTTCGCCGAGGGCGACGAGCTCCACTCCGCGGCCAACGTCGCCAAGATGGCCGCGGGGCACCCGCTGACCGACGAGGACCGGTGGCCGTGGCTGCGTGCCATCGGCTCCTGGATGGATGAGCACATCGAGCACTCCGCCAGCGCGGTCATCACCTGCTCCGCGCTGCGCCGGGTCTACCGCGACCTCCTGCGGGAGGGGCGCCCCGAGGTGCGGTTCTGCCACGTCAGCGCCGACCCGGCCCTGATCGGCGACCGGCTGAGCGTGCGCCAGGGCCACTACATGCCTGCCTCGCTGCTGCCCAGCCAGCTCGCGACGCTGGAGCCGCTCCAACCGGACGAGCCGGGTGTGGTCGTCCCCGCGACGGGTACTGCTCAAGAGGTCCAACGCCGAGCCATGACAGCCCTCGGGCTGCACACCACGGGAGCCGCCCTGTGAGCACCGCCGTCCTCAGCCTGGTGCCCGCTGCGGTCAGCGGCGCCGGCCAGACGCAGCTGCTCATCGCCGCAGCCGTCGGGATCGCCACCGTCGTCCTGTTGATCACCGCCGCCAAGTTCCATCCGTTCCTGGCGCTCATCCTCGGCACCGCCGCACTCGGCATCGTCGCTGCGGTGCCGCCTGCAGCCATCATCGACAGCTTCACCAAGGGGTTCGGCTCGACGGTGGGCACGGTCGGGCTGTTGATCGCGCTCGGGGCGATGGTCGGCAAGCTGCTCGCCGACTCCGGTGGCGCCGACCAGATCGTGGACACGATCATCGGCCGGGTCGGTGAGCGGGGGCTGCCCTGGGCCATGGCCCTGATCGCGGCCATCCTGGGCCTGCCGCTGTTCTTCGAGGTCGGCGTCGTCCTGCTCGTGCCCGTGGTCATCCTCGTCGCCCGACGCACCGGCGTCTCGCTCCTGAAGGTCGGCATCCCGGCGCTCGCCGGCCTGTCGGTGCTGCACGGGCTCGTGCCGCCGCACCCGGGACCGCTGGCGGCGATCAGCTCGCTGAAGGCCGACCTCGGCACGACGTTGCTGCTCGGGCTGCTGATCGCGGTCCCCACGCTGATCGTGTCCGGGCCGGTGCTGGCGACCATCCTCGCGCGGTGGGTGCCGGTGGCGACGCCGGGCCTGCCGGGCATGGACGCGAGCGTCGAGGCCGGCTCGGAGGATGCCCTGGTGGGCAGCTCGGTCGGCTCGGTCGGCTCGGTCGACAGCTCGGGCGGCAGCTCGGTCCGGGCCGACCGGTCCCGGAGCGTTCGGCCGCAGGCGCCCGGCGGCTCTGACGCGGGTCTGGTGGGTGCCCAGGGCTTCGCGTCATCGGCCCCACGGCTCACCCGCCGGCCCAGCTTCGCCGCCGCGATCATCACGATCACCTTGCCGGTGCTGCTGATGCTCGCCCGCGCCATCGCCGAGATCGCCCTGCCCGACGGCAACCGCCTGCGCAGCGCCCTCGACGTGGTCGGCAACCCCCCGGTGGCGCTGCTGGCCGCCGTGCTGGTGGCGATGGTTGCGCTGGGGCGCGGCTCCGGCATGAACCGCCGGCAGGTCGAGGCCTCCCTCGGCGGTGGTCTTCCCGGCATCGCCTCGATCCTGCTGATCGTGGCTGCCGGGGGCGGCTTCAAGCAGATGCTCGTCGACGCCGGCGTCGGCAACGTCATCGGGGACATGGCCAAGGGGGCGAACCTCTCACCGCTGCTGCTGGGGTGGTTGATCGCCGCGGCCATCCGGGTCGGCACCGGGTCGGCCACCGTGGCGACCATCACCGCAGCGGGGATCGTCGCGCCGCTGACCGCCGACATGAGCCAGCCCCACGTCGCGCTGCTCGTGCTGGCCGTCGGCTGCGGCTCGCTGTTCTTCAGCCACGTCAACGACGCGGGTTTCTGGCTGGTCAAGGAGTACTTCGGGATGACCGTCGGGGAGACCATCCGGTCCTGGTCGGTGATGGAGACGGTGATCTCGGTCGTGGGTGTGGTCTTCGTGCTGCTGGTCAGCCTGGTCGTCTGAGCGTCACAGCGGCCGAGTCGGACCGGTCGGCGCGGCCGCTTCGGAGGAGGGCAGCCCGAACCGTCCGCGCGGCAGCGGCTCGACCAGGCCGTCGGCCACCAGGCTGTCCAGGCAGCGCTCCCGCTGGGCGTCGTCAGTCAGCCAGGCGGCGGCCAGCGCGGCCCGGGTCACGGGGCGGTGCGCGGCTCGCAGCACCGCCAGCAGGGCGCCGCGGCACTGCCGGTCGGTGCCGTGCCAGGCCTGACCGCGGCGGACCGGGCCGTCGTACGCCGGCCGGCCGGCCCGCTGCCAGGTGCACAGGTCGGCCACGGGGCAGGCTGCGCAGCGCGGGGAGCGGGCCGTGCAGACCAGTGCGCCGAGCTCCATGACCGCGACGTTCCACGTCGCGGCCGCGGCGGGCTCCCCGGGCAGCAGCCGGGTGGCCAACGTGGTCTCCGCGCGGGTGAGCGCCGGCGCAGGCAGGGCGCGCCCACCGGCCAGGCGGGCATGGACCCGGCGGATGTTGGTGTCCACGACCGTGGCGTGCAGGCCGAACGCGAAGCTGGCCACCGCCGCGGCGGTGTAGGCGCCGACCCCGGGCAGGTCGAGCAGGTCGGCGTGGTTGTCCGGCACGCGGCCGTCGTGGCGCTGCACCATCGCGGTGGCCGCGGCGTGCAGGCGCAGGGCCCGGCGGGGGTAGCCGAGCCGGCCCCAGGCGCGCACCGCGTCGCCGGGAGCGGCCGCGGCCAGGCCGGCCGGCTCCGGCCAGCGCCTCATCCACTCCTGCCAGACGGGCTCGACCCGGGAGACCGGCGTCTGCTGGAGCATGACCTCGGACACGAAGACGCCCCACGGCGTCGTACCGGCGGCGCGCCACGGCAGGTCCCGGCGGGCGCCGGCGTACCAGTCGGCGAGGCGCTGGTGCAGCAGCGCGGTCGGGACGGAGCCCACGGACAGGGCGGGATCCGCGGTCACGGCGGCGCCGGGGTCAGACGTAGCGCTCGAGGATGCTGGACTCGGCCAGGCGGGACAGGCCCTCGCGGACGGCGCGGGCCCGGCCCTCGCCGACGCCCTCGACGGCCATGAGGTCGTCGAGGTTGGCGGCCAGCAGCTTCTGGAGGTTGTCGAAGTGGTCGACCAGGCGGTCGACGATGGCGCCGGGCAGCCGGGGGATCTTGGACAGCAGGCGGTAGCCGCGGGGGCTGACGGCCGCGTCGAGGGCGTCGCCGACGATGGAGAAGCCGAGGGCCTTGGCGCCTGCGGCGAGGTCGAGCAGCTCGGTGGAGGAGAGGTTCATCAGCCCGGCGAGCACCTCCTCGACCGAGTGCTCGCTGCGCGCCGCCTCGAGGTAGTCCCGGATGACCAGCTCGCGGTCGTTGCCGAGGCCGCCGGTCAGCTCCTCCAGCTGCAGGGTGAGCAGCCGACCGTCGGTGCCGAGGCCGACCACGTAGTCGTCGATCTCGTCGCTGATCCGGCGGACCATCTCCAGGCGCTGCAGGACCGCAGCCACGTCGCGGACGGTGACGAGGTCCTCGATCTCGAGGGCGGACAGCGTGCCGGTGACCTCGTCCAGGCGGGCCTTGTAGCGCTCCAGGGTCTGCAGGGCCTGGTTGGCGCGGGAGAGGATGGCGGCCGAGCCCTCGAGCACGTGACGGCGTCCGCCGACGTAGAGGGCGACGATCTGCATCGACTGGCTGACCGACACCACGGGGAAGCCGGTCTGCTTGGCCACCCGCTCGGCGGTGCGGTGACGGGTGCCGGACTCGGTGGTCTCGATCGAGGGGTCGGGCAGCAGCTGGGTCGCGGCGCGCAGGATCCGGGTGGCGTCGCGGTCGAGGATGACCGCGCCGTCCATCTTGGCCAGCTCGCGCAGCCGGGTGGCGGAGAACTCGATGTCCATCGGGAAACCGCCGGTGGCCATGGAGTCCACGACACGGTCGTGGCCGAGCACGATCAGCGCGCCGGTGCGGCCCCGCAGGATCCGCTCGAGGCCGTCGCGCAGGTCGGTGCCCGGCGCGACCGCTGCCAGGGTCATGCGCAACAGGTCGTCGTCACTGCGGTCCACGGGAATCAGGCTCATTTCGGGAAGGCGTGCGGGACGGACGACCGGGCATGCCGGACGACATGGGCGCAGTCTAACTCGTGGGGCTCGGGGCAGCCGATGACCTGACCGCTGCATGGACCGGTGCGAGCCTGGTCAGCGCGAGGGCGCGAGCCGCCGCGCCAGGGTCGGCACCACGATCGCCGCGGCGACGGTGTGCAGCGTGATCAGCGTGGCGGCGGAGCCGGCGTCGAAGCCGAACGTGAGATCCGGGACGAAGGACAGCGCGGTCAGCGCGACCGCCGTGCGCACGAACGTGGCCCGGGGCCGGCGCGCCCTGCGCGCCATGACGGCGGCCATGCCGACGCCGACGAGGGAGAAGACCAGCGTCAGCTGCGCGAAACCGGCGATCGGGATGCTCGCGCCTGTGCTGTCGGCGAACGAGACGCCGGCGCCGGACGCGATCGCGGCAAGCACGGTCGTGGCGACCGAGGCCACGACGGCGGCGGCGACTCCGTGCTTCCACACCGGTCGCCGGTCGGCCGCCGGGGTCGGCGCGCCGGGGGTCGTGCGGGTGGGGATCCGAGCGGTGGTGGACATGTCGGGCTCCGTTTCCTCGGCGGGGCGCCCGGTGCGACCCGCTCATGCCCCCTCCACGAACGGCCGCGTCCGGATCCGACAGGTCGCGAGGCCTTGTGTGGCAGGTTGTCGTATCGGCACGATGCCGTTCGTGGTTGGGGTGGAAGGCGGTCGTCGGGACCGCCGGGAACGAAGGAGAAGTGGGATGACGCACTACCTGATGAGCGTGCACGGCCCGGCCGAGAGGGACGAGTTCGGCAACTACGGCTCCAAGGAGGAGATGGAGGAGGCGTTCGCCGCGACCGGCGCCTTCAACGACAGGCTTCGCGCCGATGGCTACTGGGTCTTCGCCGGTGGGCTTCAGCCGGCATCGACCGCGACCGTCGTCGACGGCCAGGGTGCGACGCCGGTGATGACCGACGGCCCCTACCTCGAGACCAAGGAGCTCATCGGGGGTTTCTGGGTCATCGACGCGCCCGACCTCGACGTGGCGCTCACGCTCGCAGCCGAGGGTTCCAAGGCGTGCCGGGGCAAGGTCGAGGTCCGTCCGTTCGACGGCCTCGCCTGAGCCGGCGCGGGCGAACGACTGACCGATGGACCGCGGAACGGCGGCCGTCGAGCGGGTCTTCCGCGAGGAGTACGGCCGCCTGATCGCCTCGCTCGTCCGCCGCTTCGGTGACATCGACATCGCCGAGGAGGCGGCGGGTGAGGCGCTCGTGACCGCGTTGGAGAAGTGGCCGGAGTCCGGCGTGCCCCCCAACCCCGGCGGCTGGCTCACCACCACCGCGGGCAACCGCGCGATCGACCGGATCCGCCGCGAGAAGCAGCGCGACGCGAAGCACCAGGCGGCCTTCATGGACCAGGACGACACGCCCCACGGGCGCACCGGACCGGTCGAGGACGACCGGTTGCGGCTGCTGTTCACCTGCTGCCACCCGGCACTCGCGGCGGAGGCGAGGATCGCGCTGACGCTCCGCCTCCTCGGTGGCCTGACCGTGGCTGAGATCGCGCAGGCGTTCCTCGTGCCCGAGACCACGATGGCGCAGCGGATCACCCGGGCCAAGAAGAAGATCGCGGCGGCGAAGCTGCCCTACCGGGTGCCCGAGGCCGCCGACCTCCCCGGGCGGCTCGGCGGCGTGCTGGCGGTGCTGTTCCTCGTCTTCAACGAGGGCTACCTCGCCACCGGCGACGGCGACCCGGTGCGCGCCGAGCTCACGGGCGAGGCGATCCGGCTGACGCGGGTCCTGCGCCAGCTGCTCCCCGGTGAGCCGGAGGTGGCCGGTCTGCTGGGGCTGCTGCTGCTCACCGAGGCCCGGCGTGAGGCCCGCGTGCGGAACGGGCAGCTGGTCCCGCTCGGCGAGCAGGATCGCGCCGGCTGGGACGGTGCGCTGATCGCCGAGGGGCACGACCTGGTGCGCGAGTGCCTCGCGATCAACCGACCCGGCCGGTACCAGATACTCGCCGCGATCAGCGCCGTCCACACCGACGCCCCGACCGCGTCGGACACGGACTGGTCGCAGGTGGTCGCACTGTACGACCAGCTGACCCGGCTCGACCCGTCGCCGGTCGTCGCCCTCAACCGTGCGGTCGCGGTCGCGGAGCTGGACGGCCCGAACGTCGCCCTGGCCCTGGTCGACCGGCTGCCGCTCACGGGCTACCACGCGTGGCACGTCGCCCGCGCCGACATGCTCCGCAGGCTCGGCCGGACCGCCGAGGCGAGGGAGGCCTACGACGCCGCCATCGCCGCCACCCAGAACTCCGCCGAGCGCGCCTACCTGGGCAGGAAGCGCGGTGAGCTGGTCTGAGCGGTCGCACCACTCGGTCGCGAGGTCGAGGGCGTCAGGCGTTGTCGGGCCGGTGACGGTCCTGGCCCACCCAGGTCAGACCGGGTGGGTCATCAGCGCCACCGCGTGGCGGATGTCGCTCACCTCCACGACGTGCATGCCGTCGGGGGTCGGACCGCCGCCCAGCGAGCCGGCGGGGACCACGGCCTTGCCGAAGCCCAGGCGTGCGGCCTCGGCCAGCCGGCGGGGGACACCGGTGACCGGGCGGATCTCGCCGGCGAGGCCCACCTCGCCCATCGCGATGGTGCCCTTGGGCAGGGCCCGGTCGGCGACGGAGCTGGCCATGGCCAGGGCCACCGCGAGGTCGGCCGCCGGCTCGGTCAGGCGCACGCCACCGACCGTGGAGACGTAGCAGTCGGCCTGGCGCACCGGCACGTCGGCACGACGGTCGAGGACGGCGAGGATCATCGCGACGCGCGAGCTGTCGAGGCCGCTGGTGGTCCGCCGCGGGGTCGGGATGACGCTGGGGGCCAGCAGCGCCTGCACCTCGGTGACCAGCGGCCGCCTGCCCTCGAGGGTCACCGTCACGCAGGTGCCGGGGACGATGAGGTCGCGGCTGGAGAGGAACAGCCCGCTGGGGTCGGAGAGACCGACGATGCCGACGTCGGAGAGGTCGAAGCAGCCCACCTCGTCGGTGGGGCCGTAGCGGTTCTTGACGGCGCGGACGAGCCGCAGCCGGGAGTGCCGGTCGCCCTCGAACTGCACCACCACGTCGACCAGGTGCTCGAGCACCCGCGGGCCGGCGATGGAGCCGTCCTTGGTGACGTGGCCGACCAGCATGATCGCGATGCCGCGGGACTTGGCCAGCTGGATGAGCGAGGCGGCGACCTCGCGGACCTGGGCGACGTTGCCGGCCGAGCCCTCGACCTCGCCGCTGGCGATCGTCTGCACCGAGTCGATGACCACCAGGTCGGGGCGGATCTGGCCGATCTGGCCCAGCACGGTGGCCAGGTCGGTCTCGGAGGCGAGGTAGAGCGACGTGGCCATGGCCTCGATCCGCTCGGCCCGGACCCGGACCTGGGCGGCGGACTCCTCGCCGCTGACGTAGAGCACGGTCTGGCCCTCGCGCGCGGCGCGGGCGGCGACGTCGAGCAGCAGGGTGGACTTGCCGATGCCCGGCTCGCCGGCGACCAGCACCACGGCGCCGGGCACCAGGCCGCCGCCGAGGACACGGTCGAACTCACTCACCCCGGTGCTGCGTGCCTCGGCCCGGCGCGCGTCGACGTCGCCGATCGGGATGGCGGGACGGTCCACGACCACGGCGGCGGTGGTGCGGACGGCGACCGCACCGATCTCGCTGACCGACCCCCACGCGTGGCACTCGCTACACCGGCCGACCCACTTGATCGTCGTCCAGCCGCACTCGGAGCAGCGGTAGCCGCCGGCCTTGGTCTGGGTCCTCGGTGCCTTCGCTGCCATGGGCGCCAACCTACGAGAGCCCGCCGACAGGCCGCCGTGGCGGCCCCGGCACGCGGCCCGCGGGCTCAGGCGAAGGTGCGCCACCAGAGGTTGACGGCGTAGTCGACGCCGGTGCCCTCGTGCTCGGCGAGGATGCCGTCGGCGATCGTGGGCGGGAACTCGATCCGCACCACCGACTCGAAGGCCTCCCGGCTGTCGAACGCCCAGCGGGTGTCGATGCGCTCGCGGCTCCAGCCCTGCCGGGTCCAGAAGCGCTCGACCGCCACCGGGTCGTGGTGCGGCAGGGACCGGCGGAACCAGCCCCCGAAGGTCGAGCGCGACGCGTCGTTGTCGATGACGAAGGCCGTGCCGCCGGGACGCAGCACCCGCGCCAGCTCGGCGAGGCCGGGTTCGCAGCCCGGGCCGAAGAAGTAGGCCCAGCGGGCGTGGGCCACGTCCACGGAGGAGTCCTCCAGCGGCAGCTCCTGCGCCGCGCCGTCGAGGACCTCCACCTCGGCCGCGACCGGGCCGAGGGCTGCCAGCCGGTCGCGGGCCAGCTCGACCAGCGGGCTGTGCGGCTCGACCCCGACCACGGAGGCGGCGTCCCGGGCGAACAGCGGCAGGTGGAAGCCGCTGCCGCAGCCGACGTCCAGCACCCGCTGCCCCGACCAGTCGTGCACGGCACGCATGGCCGACTCGATCCGGTGCTCCCGATCCACCGCGAGGTTCTCCACCTCGTAGACGTCCGGGTCGTTCCAGATGTTGGGGCTCGGGATGATGTCGTCGGTCACGGCCGCATCCGGTTCAGCGGGCGGCGCGCGCCGGTGCCGCCTCCTGGGCGGCGAGCGTCGCCGGGTGCACCAGCAGCGGCAGCAGCGGGCGGGCCCCGCGGGCGCGCACCGCCTTCACGGTGCTCAGGTGCGCCTCGCACCGCACCACCAGCTCGTCGTACGCCGCCTTGCCCATCAGCTCGCGCAGCTCGCCGGCGTTGCTGCGGTAGACCGGCTCGCGGCCGACGTGGGCCGCGGGGTTGCCCGAGCAGTACCAGTCGAGGTCGTGGCCGCCCGGCCCCCAGCCGCGACGGTCGTACTCGGTGATGCTGATCTCCAGGTACGACGTGTCGTCGGGCAGCTCGACGGTGCGGTAGGTCCGGCGGATCGGCAGCTGCCAGCACACGTCGGGCTTGAGGGTGTGCGGCTCCTTGCCGTGGAACACCGCGTGCTGGTGCAGCGCGCACCCGGCGCCCGCGGGGAAGCCGGGACGGTTGAGGAAGATGCAGGCGCCGTCGACGACCCGGGTCTTGAGCTGGCCGTCCTCCTTCTCGGTCCACCCGCTGCGCGAGCCGACCGAGTGGTACTGCCACTCGTCCTCGTCGAGGTCGGCGACGGCCGCCTTGACCCGGCGTACGTCGTCCTTGTCGGTGAAGTGGGCGCCCATGGTGCAGCAGCCGTCGTCGGGGCGGTCGGCGTGGATGCCAGCGCAGCCGTTGCCGAAGATGCAGGTCCAGGAGGACGTGAGCCAGGTGAGGTCGCACCGATAACGTTGGTCGGCATCGGCCGGGTCGGTGAACTCGACCCACGTGCGGCTGATGTCCAGGGGAGTCTCGGGCACGTGGCAAGCGTAGGCGCTGCAACGGTTTCCTTCGCCCGCAGGCCCCGTGCGCGCCCCGGGTCGCGCGCGGTGCGGGCCATAACTGCAGGGACGCGACGGCCCGTGGGGCACTCGTCCTTCGCTACGTTGGACGCATGCGACTCGGTGTCATCGACGTGGGCTCCAACACCGTTCACCTGGTCGTGGTCGACGCCCACGTCGGCGGCCACCCGCTGCCGGCGTCGTCACACAAGATCGAGCTGCGGCTGTCCGAGCACGTCGAGCCCGACGGCCGGATCGACCCCAGTGGCGCCGACGCGCTGGTGAAGTTCACCCAGGAGTGCCTGATGGTCGCCGAGGACCAGGGGGTCGAGGACCTGCTCGCCTTTGCCACCAGTGCGATCCGCGAGGCACCCAACGGCGATGAGGTGCTCGGCCGCGTCCTGGACGAGTCGGGCGTGGACCTGCAGGTGCTCTCGGGTGAGGACGAGTCGCGGCTGACCTTCCTGGCGGCCCGCCGCTGGTTCGGCTGGTCCAGCGGCCGGCTGCTGGTGATCGACATCGGCGGCGGGTCGCTGGAGCTGGCCGCCGGGCTGGACGAGGAGCCCGACGCGGCACTCAGCCTGCCGCTCGGCGCCGGACGACTCACCCGCGCCTCGCTGCAGGCCCAGGACCCGCCGGACAGGGCCGAGGTCAGGGCCCTGCGCAAGCAGGTCCGGGCGGACATCGCCCGCGTGGTGCGCGACCTGACCAGGTCCGGTGCCCCCGACCGTGCCGTGGGCACGAGCAAGACGCTGCGGTCGCTGGCCCGGATCGCCGGGGCCGCGCCCAGCTCCGAGGGCTCGCACGTCCCGCGGTCCCTCGCGCTGGCGGACGTGAGTGACGTGGTCGGCCGGCTCTCGACGATGACCGTGCGCCAGCGCGCGGCGCTGCCCGGGGTCTCCCCCGGCCGGGCCAGCCAGCTGCTGGCCGGCGCCGTCGTGGCCGAGGCGGCCATGGACCTGCTCGGTGTCGACCGGGTCGACATCTGCCCGTGGGCCCTGCGCGAGGGCGTCATCCTGCGCCGCATGGAGTGGCTCGCCCACTCCTGACCCGCGTGGGGGCGAGCGGGCGCGGCCCGGTGCCGACCGGCTGACCGGCGCGGCCCGGTGCCGACCGGCGGGGCGGAGGAGCCGGCGCGGCGGTCGTTACGCTCGGGGGCATGTCCGCTGCCGTCCAGGTGCCCGGCGCCCGCGTGGCCCTGTCGACCGCATCGGTCTATCCCGAGGGGTGCGCCGCCGCGTTCGACCTCGCCGAGCGGCTGGGCTACGACGGCGTCGAGGTGATGGTCTGGACCGACCCCGTCTCGCAGGAGGCCGGGGCGCTGCGCTCGCTGGCCGAGCTGCACGGCGTACCGGTGGTGTCCGTCCACGCGCCGACGCTCCTGCTGACCCAGCGGGTCTGGGGCCCCGACCCGTGGGCGAAGGTGGACCGGTCGCTGGAGCTGGCCGGCGACGTCGGGGCCGACACGGTGGTCCTGCACCCGCCGTTCCGCTGGCAGCGCGACTACGCCACGGACTTCGTCGACGGGGTGGCGCTGCGCGAGCACGACTCGGGGATCGCGCTCGCGGTCGAGAACATGTTCCCGTGGCGCGCGCGCAACCGCGAGATGCTCGCCTACCTGCCGCACTGGGACCCGGTCAGCCAGCCCTACGACCACGTCACGCTCGACCTGTCGCACACCGCCACCGCCGGGTCGGACGCGATGGAGATGGCCGCGACCCTGGGACCCCGCCTGCGGCACGTCCACCTGGCCGACGGCAGCGGCTCCAACCGCGACGAGCACCTGGTCCCGGGCCGCGGCTCGCAGCCGTGCGCCGAGCTGCTCGAGACGCTGGCGCAGCAGTCCTTCGAGGGTTCCGTCGTGGTGGAGGTCGGCACCCGCCGGCGCAGCGTCGACGAGCGCGAGACCGACCTGGCCGAGGCGCTCGCCTTCGCCCGGCTGCACCTCGCCGCGGCACCGGCATGAGCCGGCACGGGCCGCCTGCGGGCTCCGCATGAGCCCCCGGGGCCGACGACCCGCCGGCGAGGACACCCGGCAGCTGATCGTCGACGCCGCCCGCACCGAGTTCGCCACCAAGGGGTACGACGCCAGCTCGCTGCGCGCCATCGCGCGCCTCGCCGGTGTCGACCCGGCGCTGGTGCACCACTACTTCGACGGCAAGGCGCACCTGTTCGCCGAGACCATGGCGCTGCCGTTCCGCCCGGCGGACGTGATCGCCGGGGTGCTCAGCGGTCCCCGCGCCGAGGTGGGGGAGCGCCTGGCCGTCGCCTTCTTCACGCTGTGGGAGGTGCCCGCGAGCCGGGAGCGGTTCGTGGCCATGGTGCGCTCGGCGGTCAGCCACGAGGAGGCGGCCCGGATGCTGCGCGAGTTCCTCGCCCGGGAGGTGTTCGGCCGCCTCGCCCGCGAGCTGGGGGTCGCGGACGCAGAGCTGCGCGCGGGGCTGGCGGCGGCCCAGATGGTGGGGGTGGCGATGCTGCGCTACGTCGTCGGCTACGAGCCGCTGGTCGCCGCTGACCCGGCGCGCCTGGCCGCCCTCGTCGCGCCGAGCCTGCAGCGCTACCTGGTCGACCCGGACGGCTGACTCCTTCCCGGTGCCCCTGACCCTTGTCGCGGGAGCGGCGCCCGGCTACATTTCATCACGTGATGAACAGTGTGGACGTGGTGACGGTGGAGCGGCTGGTCGTCCGGCGCGGCGGGCGCACCGTGCTGCCGGACCTCTCGCTGGCGGTGCCCCGCGGGCAGGTGGTGGGGCTGCTCGGGCCGAGCGGCGGCGGCAAGTCGACCCTCATGCGGGCCGTGGTCGGGGTGCAGGCCGTCCAGGGCGGGACGGTCACGGTGCTGGGGCAGCCGGCCGGGTCCCCGTCGCTGCGCTCGCGCGTGGGCTACGTGACCCAGTCCCCGAGCGTGTACGGCGACCTGACCGTCGGTGCCAACCTCGCCTACTTCGCCCGGCTCGTCGGCGCAGACCGGGCGGCCGCGGAGCGCGCGCTGGAGGCGGTCGACCTGACCGACCGCGCGGGTGACCGCGTCGACCGGCTCTCCGGCGGGCAGCAGTCACGGGTCTCCCTGGCCGCGGCCCTGGTCGGCTCGCCCGAGCTGCTGGTGCTCGACGAGCCCACCGTCGGGCTGGACCCCGTGCTGCGGCGCGACCTGTGGGCGCTGTTCGCGCGGCTGGCGCAGGGCGGGTGCACCCTGCTGGTGTCGAGCCACGTGATGGACGAGGCCACCCGCTGCGACCGGCTGCTGCTCCTGCGCGACGGGCGACTGCTGGCCGACGAGACGCCCGCCGGTCTGCTGGCCCGCACCGGTGCCCCCGACGCCGAGCAGGCGTTCCTCACCCTCATCGACCAGGGCGTGCACGCATGAACCCCCCGCTGCTGCTCGCCACCGCCCGACGGATCCTGCTGCAGGTGCGCGCCGATCCCCGCACGGTCGCGCTGCTGCTGGTCGTGCCCTGCGTGCTGATCGGCCTGCTGGCGTGGATCTACAGCGGCACCAACACCTTTGACGCGATCGGCGCCCCGCTGCTGGGCGTCTTCCCCTTCGTCGTGATGTTCCTCGTGACCAGCGTCGCGACGTTGCGCGAGCGCTCCTCCGGCACCCTGGAGCGGTTGCTGTCGACACCCCTGGGCAAGGCCGACTTCCTCGGCGGCTACGCCGTGGCGTTCGGCGCCCTGGCCGTCGTACAGGCCCTGGTGGCTACGGCGTTCGCGATCTGGGTGTGCGGTCTCCACGTGGCCGGCCCAGCCTGGCTGCTGCTCCTCGTCGCCGTCGTCGACGCCCTGCTCGGCACCGCCATCGGGCTGCTGCTCAGCGCCTTCGCGCGGACCGAGTTCCAGGCCGTGCAGTTCATGCCGGCCTTCGTCCTGCCGCAGTTCCTGCTGTGCGGGCTGCTGGTGCCCCGCGACGCCATGCCGGGCGTGCTGTCCGCGGTGTCCGACCTGCTGCCGCTGTCGTACGCCGTGGACGCCATGCGGACGGTGACCGTCGACGCAGCCGGGGCGTCTGCAGTGGCCGGCGACGTCGCGGTCGTCGCGTGCTTCGTCGTCGCCGCGATCGCCCTCGGGTCCCTGACGCTGCGGCGCCGCACGCCCTGAGCACGCCCCGGCACACGGGGTCTAGCCTGTCCACGCGGACCGAGGACCTCGGGCCGCTGTAGCCGAGATCTTCGCCGGAGGAAACACGTGGTGGATGCGAGCGCCGTGCTGCGCCAGGGACTGTTGCAGCTGTCCAAGAGCGGCCAGGTCCGCTCCCTGGTCGAGAAGGCTCCGGTCAGCCGGGACGTCGTCCGCCGCTTCGTGCCGGGCGAGCGCACCGCCGACGCCGTCCGGGCGGCGACCGAGCTGGACCGCACCGGCCGGCGCAGCACCATCGACTTCCTCGGCGAGGACACCACCGACCTGGACCAGGCGCGCGCGACCCGCGACGCCTACGTGCAGCTGCTGGCGGCGCTGTCCGAGGCGGGACTGACCCAGGACGGGCGGGCCGAGGTCAGCGTCAAGCTCAGCGCGGTCGGCCAGTACCTGCCCGGCGACGGGCACAAGATCGCGCTCGACCACGCCCGCGAGATCTGCCAGGCGGCGACCAACGCGGGCACGACGGTGACCCTCGACATGGAGGACCACACCACCACCGACGCGACGCTGGAGACCCTGCTGGAGCTGCGCCAGGACTTCCCGTCGGTCGGTGCGGTGCTGCAGGCCTACCTGCACCGCACCGAGGCCGACTGCCGTGACCTCGCCGGCGCCGGCAGCCGCGTGCGCCTGTGCAAGGGCGCCTACAAGGAGCCCGAGTCGGTGGCGTTCCAGGACTCCGCCGAGGTCGACAAGTCCTACGTGCGCTGCCTGAAGGTCCTCATGGCCGGCGAGGGCTACCCGATGGTGGCCAGCCACGACCCGCGCCTGGTGGAGATCGCCGGAGCGCTGGCCGCCCGGCACCACCGCGCCGCCGACAGCTTCGAGTACCAGATGCTCTACGGCATCCGGCCCGAGGAGCAGAAGCGCCTCGCCGACCGCGGCGACCAGATGCGGGTCTACATCCCGTACGGGCACGAGTGGTACGGCTACCTGATGCGCCGGATGGCCGAGCGACCCGCCAACACCGTGTTCTTCCTGCGCGCGCTCGCGACCAAGGGCTGAGCCGTGGCCACCACCGCGATCTTCGGCGCCGGGGTCATGGGCGAGACGCTGCTGTCCGGGCTGGTGCGGGCCGGGCGTGACGCGGGCAAGATCGTCGTCACCGAGCGGCGCGAGGAGCGGGCCCAGCAGCTGACGAGCACCTACGGCGTGCGCACGATGAGCAACGTCGAGGCGGCGAAGGTGGCCACCACGCTGGTGCTGGTGGTCAAGCCGCAGGACATGTCCGGCCTGGTCGCCGAGATCGCTCCGCACCTGCAGGAGGGCGCCCTCGTGGTCAGCCTCGCCGCGGGCATCACCACCGCCTACCTGGAGAACCTGCTGCCGGCGGGCACCGCCGTGGTCCGGGTGATGCCCAACACCCCGGCCCTGGTCGACGAGGGCATGGCCGCGGTCAGTCCCGGCCAGCACTGCGACGACACGCACCTGGCCGAGGCGGAGGAGCTGCTGCGCTCGTGCGGCAAGGTCGTCCGGCTCGCCGAGAAGCACCTCGACGCGGTCACCGCCATCAGCGGCTCCGGCCCCGCCTACATCTTCTACGTGGTGGAGGCGATGATCGAGGCGGGCGTCCTGCTGGGCCTGCCCCGCTCCACCTCCACCGAGCTGGTCGTCCAGACGCTGTACGGCGCCGCGACGATGCTCAAGGAGACCGGCCAGCACCCGACGGTGCTGCGCGAGCAGGTCTCCAGCCCCGGCGGCACGACGATCGCGGCGCTGCGCCAGCTGGACGACCACAAGGTCCGCGCGGCCTTCCTCACCGCGATGGAGGCCGCGGCCGCCCGCTCGGCCCAGCTCGCGTCCGGCCTTGACTGACGCGACCGTCCGCCTGCTCACCCCCG
The DNA here is from genome assembly GCA_963724015.1 of uncultured Actinomycetota bacterium. Taxonomy (GTDB): domain Bacteria; phylum Actinomycetota; class Actinomycetes; order Actinomycetales; family Dermatophilaceae; genus CAVRTM01. The sequence continues at coordinate 154,308 of CAVRTM010000012.1, read as the reverse complement.
AGGACTGGCAGACCTATCGCGAGATCCGGCTGGCGATGCTGCACGAGTCCCCGGGCGCCTTCGGCAGCCGGTACGCCGACGCCGTGACGTTCGAGGAGGACACCTGGCGGGGCCGGCTCACCACGTGCGACCACCACCTCGCCGAGGTGGCCGGCCGCGCCGTGGGCGCCGCGGGACTGTCCGTCGAGGACGGCGTGGGCGACCTCATCGGCATGTGGGTGCGGCCGCAGGCGCGGGGACGGTCGGTCGGTGCCCTGCTGGTGCAGGCGGTGCTGGACCGGGCCGCCGTACTCGGCTGCGACCGGGTGCGGCTCGATGTCGTGGACGGCAACGGGCCGGCCCGGCGCCTGTACGAACGGATGGGCTTCGTCGCGACGGGGGTCGTCACGGCCTACGAGAATGCTCCCGGCGGCACCGAGTCCGAGATGGTCCGCCTGCTCTGACGGGGCCCTGTCGGCTCTAGCGGGGAAGCGCCAGGTCGAGCTCGAGCCACCGCGCGAGGTCCTCGATCTCATCGCGCACCGCGGCGCTCGTGGCCTCGTCGAACGGCTCGTCCTCGTGCACGGCGTCGACGCGCAGCACGCCGACCTTGCGGTCCGCCGTGGCGTCGACCTTGCCCACCAGCCGGTCGCCGGAAGGACGGGCAGCGCGTAGTAGCCCCACCGGCGCGACGCCTTGGGCTTGTACATCTCGAGCTGGTAGTCGAACGCGAAGATCTCCTGCGTGCGCCGGCGGTCGAACACGAGGCGGTCCAACGGCGACAGCAGTGCCGTTCGACCGTGGAACGGCTGGCCCAGCAGCGACGGGTCGACCCGCCACTGTCCGCGGACCCCCTCGACCACCGCGGGCTCGCCGGCCTCGCCGACGTCCTGCGGCTCGCCCGGGCACACCGGCGCGCGGGCTCGCGCCAGCCCGAGCGAGCGCAGCCTCAGCTCGTCACGGGTGCGCCGCGCCTCCTCGGCCGGCACCACGTCGACCTCCGGGTAGACGCGCTCGGCGAGGTCCCACATGCGGTCCCGGCCCTCGTGACCGCTCACCGCGACCTCACCGCGGGCCTCCATCATCTCCAGCAGCCTGCCGACGTTGCGGTTGTTGTTCCACCCCGACGACCCCCACGGCTGCACGCAGGTGTCCGGCAGGTCGCGGGCGCGCTGCGGACCCAGCGCCTCGAGTCGGTGCAGGAGGTCGCGCCGGCACGCGTCGTTGGTGGCCACCCAGTTGCGGCAGCGGTCCCGCCAGTCGCTCGTCGCCGGGCCCGGCCAGGCCGCCATGTCGGCGAGGTACAACGAGATGTCCTCGGCAGGGCGCACCGTCATCTGCAGCTCGACCAGCACGCGCGCGGCCAGCGCGGCGCGCAGCTCGGCCGGTGCGTAGGCGGACCCCAGCCGGGTCCATGCCACCAGGTCGGCGCTCGGCGCCACCGCCTGCACGTGGTCCACCTGCAGCAGCGTGAGGTGCCGGACGACGTCCTGCAGGTCGGTGGGACGGTCGCCGTCCAGCAGCTGCGCCCGCACGGCGATGCGCCGCGCGTCCTGCCGGGACAGCTCGTGGACCGTCGTCACGACCGCGAGCCTAGGGTGCACGAGCGACAGGTGCAGGCGGGATCGCGCCCGTCCGTGGCGGCGCTGCGCACGCGGGTCCGGGAGGTCGCTGTGCCGCCCGGCTCAGCCGCGGCCGGTGTCGTGCGCCGGCTCGGCGCCGGTCGCGCTCATCCGCCGGGCCCGGCGGGCGAACGCCGCCCGGAGGTCCGCGGGCTCCTCGACGGTCATCGCGAACGGGTGGTCGCTGATCCGCAGCACGAAGTAGTCCAGGTTGCTCGTCGAGGACCGCACCCGCGTGGTGTCGGGGCCGGCCGCTTCGCACGTCCCGAGGTATCCGGGAACCCATGGCTGGACCTCGGCGAGCGGTCCGTGCAGCAGCAGCGACACGGGCCACTGCGGCCTGGCCAGGGCCAGCGAGCGCTCCACGGCTGCCGCCACGTCAAGACCCTCGGGCATCCGGAACGGGACGTCGAGCAGGTCCACCCGGTCGACCCGGTCCATCCGGAACGTGCGGCGGGCGCGGCGGAGGTGGCACCAGCCGTGGACGTACCACCAGCCGGCCACCAGGGCCAGGCCGTAGGGATCGACCTCCCGCACGGTGCTCGCGCCGTCGGCCGGGCGGTGCCGCACCCGGCAGCGCCGGCGCTGGACGGTGCCCGTGGCCAGGGTCGCCAGCAGTCCCGGGTCGGGGATCCCGCGGGCCAGCCAGCTGTCCGTGGGCGTGCTGACCGCGGCGAGGACGTCCTCGACCCGGCTGGACATCCCACGGGGCAGGACCCGGACCAGCTTGGCCAAGGCGGTCCCGGCCGGGCCGTTCGCGTCCGGTCCCTGCCCGCGCCCGACCGCGAGGGCGAGGGTCGCCGCCACCGCCTCGTCGGTGGTGAGCATCAGCGGCGGCATCCGGAAGCCCGGCCGGAGCCGGTGGCCGCCGTGTGCGCCACGGTCGGCCTCGACGGGGATGCCCAGCTCCTGGAGCGTGGTGACGTACCGACGGACGGTCCGCTCGCTCACCCGCAGATGCCTCGCCAGCTGGGGCGCCGTGAGCCCCGGGCTCTCCTGCACCCGCTCGAGCAGCGCCAGCACGCGACCGGCTGGACTGGCCATGAGTGGATCCCCCATCCGGTCGGAAACTGTCCGGTTGGGCTCCTAACTTAGGCCTCATGACCACCACAGACAGCGGACACCGCACCAGCGCCCTCCTCGTCATCGACGTCCAGCACGCCAACACCGCCCGCGCGTGGCAGCGCGGGGAGGTGATCGACCGGATCCGCCGGCTCATCGAGCGGGCGAAGGCTGCCGGCGCGCCGGTGATCTGGGTGCAGCACGAGGAGGGCGAGCCGTTCACCCCCGGATCGGACGGCTGGCAGATCGTCGAGGAGGTCCGGCCGGCGGAGGGGGAGACCGTGGTCGCGAAGCACTACCTGGACTCATTCGCGGACACGACGCTGCGCAAGGAGCTCGACGCGCGGGGCGTCGGGCACCTCGTGATCTGCGGCGCGGCCACCGACGCCTGCATCCGCGCCACGTCGGCCCGGGCCCTGGTCGAGGGGTACGACACCACGCTGGTCGCCGACGCGCACACCACCGACGAGGGACCCTGGGACCTTCCCCTGCCCGACGGACGGACCGTGCCGGTCGGGGCCGAGGTCATGGTCGCCTACACCAACTTCTTCGTCGCCGACACGGTCTACCCGGCCATCACGACGGCGGTGGTCAACCACGACGAGGTGGAGTTCCGGGTCTGACCGGCACCTCGGGTCGTCGCGGGTGGGCAGGGGAGGGGCATGGGGGCCTTGGCCGGCCTCAGCTGTGGGCCGCGCTCTCGTGCCCCTCGTGGCCGACCGGCTCCAGCTGGAAGGTCGAGTGCTCCACGACGACCCCGAACGAGTCGGCGACGCAGGACTGGAGCCGGTCCAGCATCGCGGGCAGGTCGCCGTGCCGGAAGCAGTCCTCCTCCACCACCACGTGCGCGGTGAGGACCGGCAGCCCCGTGCCGAGCTGGGAGGCGTGCAGGTCGTGCACGCCGCTGACGTGCGGCAGGGACAGGATGTGCCGGCGTACGGCGTCCAGGTCCAGACCCTTGGGGGTGGACTCCATCAGCACGTCGGTCGTCTCCCGCAGCAGCAGCAGCGTGCGGGGCAGGATGAGCGCCGCGATCAGCACCGACACGAGGGCGTCGGCCCGGATCCATCCGGTGGTCGCGATGACCACGGCGGCGACCAGCACCGCCACCGAGCCGAGCGCGTCGCCCGCCACCTCGAGGAACGCCGCCCGGGTGTTGAGGCTCGCGTGGCGGCCGCGCAGGAGCACCGCCATCGAGACGAGGTTGCCGGCCAGGCCGAGCGCCCCGAAGACCAGCATCGGCCCGGAGGCCACCGCCACCGGCTCGAGCAGCCGTCGCACGCCCTCCACCAGCACGAACACGCCGACCGCGAGCAGCACCGCCGCCTGGGCGGTCGCGGCCAGCACCTCGGCCCGGACGTAGCCCCACGTCCGGCGCGAGGTGGCCGGCCGGCGCATCAGCCAGGCCGCCCCGAGCGCCACGACCAGGCCGGCCGCATCGGTCAGCATGTGGCCCGCGTCCGCGAGCAGGGCCAGGCTTCCGGTCACGGCGGCACCGATGACCTCGAGCACGAGCACGGCGGCGGTGATGGCCAGCACGACCGTGAGCCGGCCGCGGTGGTCCTCCGCCCCCGCGACGGAGGAGTGGGAGTGGGCGTGCCCCGTCATCGGCCGGCCGGGCGCCGGGCCGGGGCATCACCGGTACCGTGCCGCGCCACCCCAGCGGTCCGCGCTCCCCGGGACCTCGCCATGGCCCTGACCCTACCGCCGGCCGGCCGTGTGCCCGCCCCCACCTGTTGCCGGGTCCCCATGGAGCTGTTCACCTCGACATGACAGTCTTTGCGTCATGACGAAGATCAGCGTGCGCGTCCTCGACGAGGGCGACTGGGCCGAGTACCGCGACGTCCGCCTGGCTGCGCTCAAGGAGTCGCCGGAGGCGTTCGTGGCGACCTACGAGGAGGAGTCCGCGCTCGGCGAGGGGGCCTGGCGTGAGCGGATGCGCCGCTCCCGCCGGCTGGTGGCGGCGTCCGGCGGCACGGTGGTCGGCGTCGTCAGCGTCGGGCGCTCCGGGCAGGAGGAGGACAACTCCGGCGAGCTGTTCGGGCTCTGGGTTGCCCCCGCCGAGCGCGGGTCCGGCGTCGCGTGGCAGCTGGTCCAGGCCGGTGCCGAGCAGGCCCGTGCCGACGGCCGCAGCCACCTCGCCTACTGGGTCGGCACGGACAACGGCGCCGCGGTCGCCTTCGCCAGCAGCTTCGGCTTCCGCCCCACCGACACCCGCCGGCCGATGCGCGTGACGAGCGAGGAGGACGGCGAGGAGGAGATCGCGATGGTGCTCCCCCTCGCGGCCGACCGCACCTGGACTCCGGACTCTGCGCGTTCCTGACCGACCGGCGCCCACCGGGCCGTACGGCGTCGCGGCGTCAGGGCCGTGAGGCCAGCCGCTCGACCAGCTCGGTCGGGCCGCTGACGATGAGGGTGTGGGCGGCGGTGACCCGGGTCTCGGGCACGGCGTAGCTGAAGTCCTCGCCGGGAGCCTTGACCCCGACGACCGTCACGCCGTACTTGGTCCGGATCTGGCTCTGCCCGAGGGTGAAGCCCACCGTCTCGCGCGGCGGGGCCATCTTGACGATCGCGTAGCCGTCCTCGAACTCGATGTAGTCCAGCATCTTGCCGTTGACGAGGTGCGCCACCCGCCGGCCCGAGTCGGCCTCGGGGGAGATGACGTGCTGCACGCCGATGCGCTGCAGGATGCGGGCGTGCTCGGGGCTGACCGCCTTGGCCCAGATCGACGGGATGCCCGGCGTCGATGAGGTTGCCGGCCGTGAGGACCGAGGCCTCCACGGACGAGCCGATGCCGACGACCGCGAGCTGGTAGCTGCGCACCCGGGCGGACTCGACGACGTCCGGGGAGGCGGCGTCGGCGTGGATCACGCGGGCCAGCTTGCGGGAGAAGGACTCGGCGATGAGGGAGTCCTTCTCCACGGCGACGACCGTGTGCCCCAGCCGCTGCAGCTCGAGCGCGGCCGCGCCACCGAAGCGGCCCAGGCCGATCACGAGGACGGCCTCGTCGTACAGGCGGTTCCTGGCCATGCGCACCTCTCGTCGGGACCGCTGGGTCCCCGTCACTGACGGCGTCCGGGCGACGCCGCGGAAAGCCTGCCGGTAGCGTGCCCATCATGCCAACACAGGCCCGCGTGATCTGGGACGAGAGCTTCACGGGCTACGACTTCGGTGACGACCCACCCGATGAACCCGCTGCGGCTGGACCTGACCGCCCGGCTGTGCGAGGAGCTCGGCGTGTTCGACGCCGAGGGCGTCGAGGTCGTCAGCCCGGGGCTGCCGGACGACGACGTCCTGCTCACGGTCCACGACGCCGACTACGTCGCGGCGGTGCGGGCGGCCTCGCTCGACCCGAGCGTCGCGGACCAGAGCCGCGGGCTCGGCACCGAGGACGACCCGGCGTTCGTCGGGATGCACGAGGCCAGTGCGAGGATCGCGGCCGGGTCGCTCGACGTCGCCCGCGCCGTGTGGCAGGGCGAGACGGCCCACGGCGTGAACTTCTGCGGCGGCCTGCACCACGCCATGCCCGGCAACGCCTCCGGCTTCTGCATCTACAACGACGTGGGCGTCGCGATCCGCTGGCTGCTCGACCACGGGGCGCAGAAGGTCGCGTACGTCGACGTGGACGTGCACCACGGCGACGGCGTCGAGCGGATGTTCTGGGACGACCCGCGCGTCCTCACGATCTCGCTGCACGAGAGCGGGCGGATGCTGTTCCCCGGCACCGGGTTTCCCGGCCGACACCGGTGGCCCCGACGCCGAGTGCACCGCCGTCAACCTGGCCCTTCCCCCGGGCACGGGGGACCAGGCGTGGCTGCGGGCGTTCCACGCCCTGGTGCCCGCGCTCGTCCGGTCCTTCGCCCCCGACGTGCTGGTCACCCAGCACGGCTGCGACTCCCACTTCCTGGACCCGCTCGCGCACCTGGCGCTGTCGGTCGACGCCCAGCGCACGTCGTACGAGGCCCTGCACTCCCTGGCGCACGAGGTCTGTGGTGGGCGGTGGGTGGCGCTCGGTGGCGGTGGCTACGAGCTCATCGACGTCGTGCCGCGGGCCTGGACGCACCTCACCGCGATCGCGGCGCACCGGCCGATCCCGCTGGACACCGAGGTGCCGGAGGCGTGGCGGGCGATGGTGCGCGAACGGTTCGGGCGCCCCGGCCCCACCCACATGGGCGACGGCGTGGCCGAGGGCGGCCGGGTGTGGTGGCGCTCGTGGGAGGTGGGCTACGACCCCGAGGACGCCGTCGACCGGGCGGTCATGGCCACCCGGGAGGCGGTCTTCCCCGCGCACGGCCTGGACATCTGGTTCGACTGACCGGCCGCGCGTGGCTGCCGTCGCTGCCGGCACAAAACCCCCAAATCTGCGGGAGGCCCGGTTACGCCATCGACCGGTTCCTCATCAGTCACAGCAGCCACTACGGTTGCAGACGCAGGACATGGGTATGACGTCCCGGATCCCCCGGCGGCACCACCCGGACCACAGCGATCGAGGGAGCACCATGGCACCAGAGCGCAAGCTGGCCGAGGTCAGGTTCCTGACCGTGGCCGAGGTGGCCTCGATCATGCGCGTGTCCAAGATGACGGTCTACCGGCTGGTGCACGCCGGCGACCTGCCCGCGATCCGGGTCGGTCGGTCGTTCCGGGTCCCCGAGAACGCCGTGCACGAGTACCTCCAGAGCTCCCTCATCGACACCGCCTGATCGCCGGCACACGACCCTGGCGGCCGGGGTGGACCGGGATGACCCCGGTCCACCCCGGCGCACGTTTGGGTGCTGGCGGGCGGGACGGTAGTCTGTCGCGGACTGTTCGGCGAGGTGCGTAGTTCGTGCCCGTCACCGGCACGCACCATCTCCAGAACGAGGCAAGGACACTCATGGGCTCAGTGATCAAGAAGCGTCGCAAGCGGATGGCGAAGAAGAAGCACCGCAAGCTGCTGCGCAAGACGCGCCACCAGCGTCGCAACAAGAAGTAACCAGCACCGCTGGGACCAAGGGCCCGCCGCATCCGTGGCGGGCCCTCGTGCTGTCCTCGCTAGGATCGACCCAGTGGCCGGCGGCAGCCGGCCCGCGCCCGGACGACGGAGGGAGTGGCCCATGGCGACGACCGTCCTCGTGACCGGTGTCTCCCGTTACCTCGGTGGGCGGTTCGCCCGCCTGCTGACCGCCGAGCCCGGCGTCGACCGGGTCATCGGCGTCGACGTCATCCCACCGCCGCACGACATCGGCGGGGCCGAGTTCGTCCGCGCCGACATCCGCAACCCGATGATCGGCAAGATCATCACCCAGGCCGAGGTCGACACGGTCGTGCACATGAACGTCATCGCCACACCGGTCTCGGCGGGCGGGCGGGTCTCCCAGAAGGAGATCAACGTCATCGGCACGATGCAGCTGCTGGCCGCGTGCCAGAAGGCTCCGGGCATCCGCCGGCTGGTGGTCAAGTCGTCCGCGGCGGTCTACGGCTCCTCGCCGCGCGACCCCGCGATGTTCACCGAGGACATGGGCCCCAAGGCGCTGCCGCGGGCCGGCTTCGGCAAGGACTCGGTCGAGGTGGAGGGCTACGTGCGCGGGTTCTCCCGCCGCCGACCCGACGTCGAGATCTCGATGCTGCGCCTGGCCAACGTCATCGGCCCCGGCATCAGGACCGGCCTGACCGACTACTTCAGCCTCCCGGTCATCCCGGTGCCGTGGGGCTACGACGCCCGCCTGCAGTTCCTGCACGAGGACGACTCGCTGCAGGCGATGATGCTCGCGACCACCGGTCCGCCGGTCGGCATCGTCAACGTCGCGGGCGACGGCGTCGTCACCGTCCAGCAGGCCGCACGGCTGGCCGGCCGGCCCTCGGTGCCCGTGCCGATGGCGGCGACCGGGATGCTCGGGCCGTTCGTCCGGCGCTCCGGGCTGGCCGACTTCTCCTACGACCAGATGCAGTACCTCGCCTTCGGGCGGGGCATGGACACCACCCGCATGCGCCAGGCCCTGCACCTCGAGCCGCGCTTCACCACGCGGGAGGCGTTCGAGGACTTCATCGCCCAGGCCGGCACCGGGCTCCCGGGCCAGGCGGTGCTCGCCAGCGTCGCGGACAGCCTCGCCGGCACCGCCGCCGGGGTCCTGTCGCACGCCGTGCCCACGTCGAGGAGCATCTGATGGCCGGCCGGGGCACCGCGCCGCTGCGCGACGGTGAGGGCCGGGGCCGGGGCCGGCCCGCGCCCCGTCGCGGGAGCACGGACGCGCTTGCCGCCGGTGCCGCACGAGCCAGCGGGGAGCGGGCCAGGCGCCGCCGCACGCCGCTGCTCAGCGACCCGGCAGCGCCGGACCAGGGCGCCGCCACCGTGGAGGGGCCGCGCACCACCGGGTCACCCGGTGCGGCGGCCGGGACGGCGAAGGCGGCCGGCCAGCCGGAGCCGTCGCCGACGGTCCACCGGCCCCGCCCGGTGCCCCGCTCCTCGGCGGTGCGCCTGGGCAAGGCGGCGTCCGGCGAGCGGTCGGAGACGCGCCCCCCGCGGCCGCGCACCCGCCGTACCGTCGGGCGCACGGACGCGCCCGCACTCTCCTCGGTGCCCAACCTTCCCTCGGGGACGCCCCCGCGGGGGCGGGCCTCCGGCGCGGCAGCCGCCTCTCTCTCCGGCATCGAGGAGCTCGTCCACGTCGCCGTGGCCGTGCTGCGCCTCGCGGCCGAGGCCTCCGGGCTCTCCGGTGAGGACGTCGAGCGCCAGGTGGCGGGCACGCTGGCCTTCCTGCGCCGACGGCTGTCGGGCAACTACACCGTCGATGAGTTCGGCTTCGACGAGGACTTCACCGAGCACGCCTACCTGCCGCTGCTGCGCCCGCTCTACCGCTCGTGGTTCCGGGTCGAGGTCCGGGGCATCGAGAACATCCCGCTCGAGGGCGGGGCGCTGGTCGTCGCCAACCACTCCGGCACGATCGCGCTGGACTCGCTGATGACCCAGGTGGCCGTGCACGACGAGCACCCGGCGCGCCGGCACCTGCGGATGCTGGGCGCCGACCTGGTGTTCCAGACCCCGGTGGTCGGCGACGTGGCCCGCAAGAGCGGCTCGACCCTGGCGGCCAACACCGACGCCGAGCGGCTGCTGGCCTCCGGCGAGCTGACCGGTGTCTGGCCCGAGGGCTTCAAGGGCGTGGGCAAGCCGTACAGCGAGCGCTACAAGCTGCAGCGGTTCGGCCGCGGCGGGTTCGTCGCGGCGGCCCTGCGCACCGGGGCGCCGATCATCCCGTGCTCGATCGTGGGCGCCGAGGAGATCTACCCGATCCTGGGCAACCTCAAGACGGTCGCGCGGCTGATCGGCGCGCCGTACGTGCCGGTCACCCCGACCTTCCCCCTGCTCGGTCCGCTGGGCCTGATCCCGCTGCCGAGCAAGTGGATCATCGAGTTCGGGTCGCCGGTGGAGACCGCGTCGCTCGGCCCCGCCGCGGCGGACGACCCGATGCTGGTGTTCGACCTCACCGACCAGGTCCGCGAGACGATCCAGCAGACGCTCTACGCGCTGTTGATGCAGCGCCGCTCCGTCTTCTTCTGAGCTCCCCTCCCCGACCGGACGCACCGCGCTGCCCGAATTCGGGCAGCGCGTGTCCGAGTTCGGGCGCTACGGTGCGTCCGGTCGGGGGAGGGGGCGGTACGGCGGGTCAGCTGCGGCGGCGGTGGGCCGAGGCGGCGAGCGCGCCGGCGAGGGCCGTGGCGGCTGCGGCGCGCAGGCCGAGGCGCGCGGCCCGGCGTCCCCGGCGGTAGTCCACGACCTGCCAGCCGTGCGCCCGGGCGTGCTCCAGCAGCGCCGCGTCGGGGTTGACGGCGCACGGGTGGCCGACGAGCGAGAGCATCGGGATGTCGTTGGCGGAGTCGGAGTAGGCCGCGCACCGGGACAGGTCCAGGCCCTTGTCGTGCGCGAGCGCCGCGACCGCCGCGGCCTTGACCGGACCGTGCAGCGGCTCGCCGACCAGGCGCCCGGTGTAGACGCCGTCGACGGTCTCGGCCACCGTGCCGAGCGCTCCGGACAGCCCCAGCCGCCGGGCGATGACCCGGGCCACCTCCACCGGGGTGGCGGTCACCAGCCACACCTCCTGGCCCCGCGCGAGGTGGCCCATCGCGAGGGCGCGGGTGCCCGGCCAGATCTTCCCGGCCATCGCCTCGTCGTAGACCTCCTCGCCGATGAGGGTGATCTCCGCCACCGAGTGCCCCGCCACCCACGCGAGGGCCTGCTCGCGGATCCGGGCGACGTGCGCGAGGTTCTCGCCGACCGCGATGAACCGGGCCTGCTTCCACGCCATCGCGGCGATGTCGCGGACCCCGAAGAAGTCGCGCCGCCAGAGGCCGCGGGCGAGGACGAAGATGCTGGCGCCGCGGATGACGGTGTTGTCCACGTCGAAGAAGGCGGCCGCGGTGGGGTCCGGCGCGACGGAGGCCGCCACCTCGGCGGACGTCCCGCCCGGCGCGGCGACCGGTGCCGCCCCGGCGACCACGCCGCCCTCGGCCACCGGCCGGATGCCCTCCTCCATCAGGCCAGCCTAGTTCGCGGCGGACCCCGCGGGGGCCCGCCGTACGGCGCCGGTGGCACGGTGCCACGCGCTGGTTCGGCCACCTAGGATCGGAGGGTGGAGCAACAGCGGCGCGAAGCCCCGGGCCCCGATCTGCCGGTGCGGATCACCCTCATCGGCAAGCCCGGCTGCCACCTGTGCGACGACGCCCGGGAGGTCATCGCCCGCGTCGCGCAGGACCTCCAGGTGGGCTGGCGGGAGCTGTCCATCGCGGACGACCCGACCCTGAGCGCGGCCTACTGGGAGCAGATCCCGGTGACGCTGGTCGACGGCGCGCAGCACGACTACTGGCGGGTCGACGAGGCGAGGCTGCGCGCGGCGCTCGTGTAGGCGGGGGCGCGTGCGGGTACCGGTGAGATCGCCCACCTACCAGACGTCAGGCGTGCCGCGCGACTTTGTGCGTGCGTTCACAAAGACTTACGCTGGGGGGACCCCTGCGCTCCAGTTCCTCCATGCTATGGAGGGGCTCTTATTCGAGAGAGGAGCCGGTGACTTCGTTGACCGCCGACCCCGCAGCCCGTCGCGACATCCCTGACGCCACGGTTGCCCGGCTACCGGAGTACCTCCGCGCCCTCACCGTCCTCGCCGAGCGGGGCATCTCCTCCGTCTCCTCCGAGGAGCTCGCCGCCGCCGCAGGAGTGCGCTCGGCCAAGCTGCGCAAGGACCTCTCCCACCTCGGCTCGTACGGCGTGCGCGGCGTGGGCTACGAGGTGGAGCTGCTCGCCTACGAGATCTCCCGCCAGCTCGGCCTGACCCAGGACTGGCCCGTGGCCATCGTCGGCCTGGGCAACCTCGGTCACGCGCTGGCCGCCTACTCCGGCTTCGCCACCCGCGGCTTCCGGGTCGTGGCCCTGCTCGACCACGACCCCGAGGTGGTCGGCCGGCAGATCGCGGGCATGGCCGTCAGCCCGATGACCGACCTGGAGCAGGTGGCCGCCGAGCGCCGCATCGCGATCGGTGTCATCGCCACCCCCGCCGCCTCGGCGCAGGACGTCTGTGACCGCTTCGTCGCGGTCGGCGTCCGCTCGGTGCTGAACTTCGCACCGTGCGTCCTGGCTGTCCCCGACGGCGTGGACGTGCGCAAGGTGGACCTGTCCACCGAGCTGCAGATCCTCGCCTTCCACGAACAACGCAAGGCCCTCGCCGAGCGGACGGGGGGCCAGCCCCTCCCCGCCGCCGCGGTCGCGGCGCTGCAGGAGGTTGCCCAGTGAGTGTCGTCGTCCTCGGACTGTCCCACCGGTCCGCGCCCATCAGCGTCCTCGAGTCGGTGGCCCTCGACGCCGACCGCGCGGCCGCCCTCGCGCGGACCGTCCGCAGCGGCGAGAACATCGGGGAGGCGGTCGTCCTCGCGACCTGCAACCGGGTCGAGGTCTACGCCGACGCGGCGACGTTCCACGGCGCCGTCACCGAGATCGGCGACGCGCTCGCGACCGCGGCCGGCGTCCCGCTCGCGGACCTGCGCGAGCACCTCTACGTCCACTACGAGGACCGCGCGATCGCGCACGCCTTCACGGTCGCCTGCGGCCTTGACTCGATGGCCGTCGGCGAGGGCCAGATCCTGGGCCAGCTGCGGGACGCCCTGCGCGCGGCGCAGGCCGACGGGCAGGTCGGCGGCGCGCTGAACTCGCTGTTCCAGCAGGCACTTCGGGTCGGCAAGCGCGCGCACGCCGAGACCGGCATCGACCGGGTCAGCGTGTCCCTGGTCGAGTCCGGCCTGGAGCACGCCGCCCGCACGCTCGGCCCGCTGGAGGGCACGCGCGTCCTCGTCGTCGGCGCCGGGTCGATGAGCAGCCTGGCCGCGACCACCGTGTCGCGCCTCGGCGCCCGCGAGCTGGTCATCATCAACCGCACCCACGCCAAGGCCGAGCACCTCGCCGCCGCCACCGGCGGCCGGGCCATGCCGTTCGCCGCGCTGGAGAGCGCCCTCGCCCAGGCCGACCTCGTGATCTCCTGCACCGGCGCGGTCGGGCACGTCGTCAGCGCCGAGGCGGCCGCCGGCCGCCGCGGCGACCCGGGCCGGCGCCGCGCAGGTCTACGTCGACCTGGCCCTGCCTCGCGACGTCGACCCGGCCGCGGGCACGCTGCCCGGCGTCGAGGTCTTCGGCCTGGCCGAGCTCGGCGAGGCGATGGCCGCCGCGGGGGACTCCACCCCCCACCTGCTGGCCGTGCAGGACATGGTCACCGCCGAGGTCGCCGCCTACCTCACCGGGCGCCGGGCGCAGACCGTCGCCCCGACCGTGGCCGCGCTGCGGTCCCGGGCCGCGGACGTCGTCGCGGCCGAGATGACCCGCCTCGAGCAGCGGCTGCCCTCGCTGGGCGAGCAGGCCCGCGCCGAGGTCCAGCTGGCCGTGCACCGCGTCGTCGAGAAGCTGCTGCACACCCCGACCGTCCGGGTCAAGGAGCTCGCCGGCGAGGGATCGGGCGGCGACTACGCCCAGGCCCTGCGCGACCTGTTCGACCTCGACCCGCACGACGTCGCGGCCGTGTCCGTGCCCCCGGAGACGGGGCCGGTGGCATGAGCACCACGATGCGAACGACCACCGACGCCCCCACCGGCGCCCAGGACACGGGCGCCGAGGACGAGGGCGCCCGGCCGGTCGCCTCGGACACCCGGGTGATCCGCCTCGGCACGCGCCGCAGCGCGCTGGCCACGACCCAGGCCGGCTGGGTCGCCGACCAGCTCCGCGCCCTCGGCCACCGCGTGGAGATGGTCGAGATCACGACCTTCGGCGACACCTCCACCGCGCCGCTGGCGACGATCGGCGGCACCGGCGTCTTCGCCACCGCCATCCGGCAGGCGCTGATCCGGGGTGAGATCGACCTGGCCGTGCACTCGCTCAAGGACCTGCCGGTCGCGCCCGAGCCCGGGCTGGTCGTCGCCGCGATCCCCGCGCGCGAGGACCCCCGCGACGCGCTCGTCGCCCGCGACCACCTGACCCTCGGCGAGCTGCCCGCCGGCTCGGTCGTCGGCACCGGCTCGCCGCGCCGCGCCGCGCAGCTGGCGGCGCTCGGCCTCGGCCTGCGGGTCGAGGCGGTCCGCGGCAACGTCGACACCCGGCTGCGCCTGGTGCACGACGGCACCTGCGACGCCGTCGTCCTGGCCCGGGCCGGCCTCGCCCGCCTCGGCCGCCTCGACGAGGTCAGCGAGTTCCTCGACCCCCTGCAGATGCTGCCGGCCGCGGGCCAGGGCGCGCTCGCCGTCGAGTGCCGCGAGGACCGCGCCGACGTGGTCGCCGCCGTCGCGCCGCTGGACGACGCCGACACCCGCGCCTGCGTCGCCGCCGAGCGGGCGCTGCTCGCCGGGCTCGAGGCCGGCTGCACCGCCCCCGTCGGTGCGCTGGCCGAGGTCGTCGAGAGCACCGACGGCGAGCTCGAGCTGTCGCTGCGGGCGTTCGCCGGCAGCCTGGACGCCGCCATCGACCTGCGCCGCTCCGTCGTCGGCCCCGTGGCCGACGCCGAGCGCCTCGGCCGCGAGCTCGCCTCGGTGATGCTCGCCGACGGTGCCAGCGAGATCTCCTCCTCCATCGCCCAGCCCACCGCGGCGGGGCGACCACCAGACCCAGGGAGGGCGACCGGCGACGACGTCCCGCTCGCCGTCCCCGCTGCCGAGCAGCCCACCGCGTCCAGCCCAGACCGACCCACACCGGAGCGTGCCTCGTGAGCCTCACGCGCTCAACCACCGCCGCTGTCCCCGACGACAGCACCGCCACCACCGCCAGCACGACCAGCACGACCAGCACCAGGGTCAGGGCCGCCAAGGACCCGGCGCGCGTCGTCTTCGTCGGCGCCGGCCCGGGCGACGCCGGCCTGCTGACCGTCCGCGCCTGCGAGTTCCTGGCTGCCGCCGACGCGGTGGTCATCGACCAGGTCAGCCGCGAGGAGTTCCTCGCCGGGCACGTCCGCGACGGAGTCGAGATCATCGACGCCGGCCACGGCGAGCACGGCCAGCCGCTGACCCACGCCAACCGGGCCAAGCTCGTCGTCAAGGCGGCCAAGTCGGTCGGCGCCACGCACCACGGCGGCCTCGTCGTCCGCCTCATGGACGGCGACCCCGCGACCTTCAACGGCCTCGCCGAGGAGGCGATGGCCTGCCGCAAGGCCGGCATCGCCTTCGAGGTGGTGCCCGGCGTCAGCGCGGTCTCGGCCGTGCCCACCTACGCCGGTGTCCCGCTGACCTCGGCCGCGTCGCCGATGCTGCACGTCGTCAGCGGCGGCGACACCAAGGTCGACTGGGCCCGCTCGACCGGCGACAACGTCACCGTCGTGGCCCTCGGCACCCCCGAGAGCCTCAGCCGCGCCCTGGGCGACCTGCTGGCCGCCGGCCGCGCGGCGTCCACCCCCGTGGCCGTCACCGAGCACGGCACGACGATCCACCAGCGCACCCACACCTGCACCCTCGGCGAGGTCCAGGCGCTGATGGCCTCGGCCGCGGTCGAGTTCCCGTCGCTGGCCGTCGTCGGCTCCACCGTCGGCCTGCGCGAGCAGCTGTCGTGGTTCGAGACCAAGCCGCTGTTCGGCTGGACCGTGCTCGTGCCGCGCACCAAGGACCAGGCCGGCTCGATGACGGCGCGCCTGTCGGCGTACGGCGCCACCAGCGACGTCGTGCCGACCATCAGCGTCGAGCCGCCGCGCACGCCCCAGCAGATGGAGCGGGCGATCAAGGGCCTGGTCACCGGCCGCTACGAGTGGATCGGCTTCACCTCGGTCAACGCCGTGCGCGGCCGTCCGCGAGAAGTTCGTCGAGTACGGCCTGGACGCCCGCGCGTTCGCCGGCCTGAAGATCGCCGCCGTCGGCGGGGTCACCGCCCAGGCGCTGCGCG
Organism: uncultured Actinomycetota bacterium; assembly: GCA_963724015.1. Classification (GTDB taxonomy): domain Bacteria; phylum Actinomycetota; class Actinomycetes; order Actinomycetales; family Dermatophilaceae; genus CAVRTM01. The sequence continues at coordinate 138,279 of CAVRTM010000012.1, read as the reverse complement.
AGTGGGGCCTCGAGCCCGACCTCGTCCCGAGCGGTGAGCACTCCGCCCAGGGCCTGCTCGAGGCGTGGCCGCCGTTCGACGAGGTCCTGGACCCGATCAACCGGGTCTTCCTGCCGCGCGCCGACATCGCGACCGACACCCTCGTCGCCGGCCTGCAGGACATGGGCTGGGAGGTGGACGACGTCACGGCGTACCGCACCGTCCGTGCCGCGCCGCCGGCCGCGTCCGTGCGCGAGGCGATCAAGACCGGCCGGTACGACGCGGTGGTGTTCACCTCCAGCTCCACGGTGCGCAACCTGGTCGGCATCGCCGGCAAGCCGCACACGTCCACCGTCGTCGCGTGCATCGGCCCGGCGACGGCCAAGACCGCCGAGGAGCACGGCCTGCGGGTCGACGTCCTCGCGACCGAGGCCTCGGCCGCCTCGCTGGTGGACTCCCTGGCCGACTACGGCATGGGCCTCGCGCTCGCGGCCGCCGAGGCCGGCGAGAGCGTCGTGCGACCGAGCGCCCGCAAGGCGTCGGCCCGACGGAAGGCGAAGTGATGGCGTTCCCGACCCAGCGGCCCCGGCGGCTGCGGCAGAGCCCGGCGATCCGTCGCCTGGTGGCCCAGACGCGCCTGCACCCCGGCGACCTGGTGCTGCCGGTGTTCGTCCGCGAGGGCGCCACCGAGCCGGTGCCGATCAGCTCGATGCCCGGCATCGTCCAGCACTCGCTGGACTCGCTGGTGCAGGTCGCCAAGGAGGCGGTCGCGGCCGGTCTCGGCGGCCTGATGGTGTTCGGCGTGCCGCTCACCCGTGACGCGCATGGGCTCCGGCGCGGACGACCCCGACGGCATCCTCAACGTCGCGCTGCGGACCGTGCGGGACGCCGTCGGCGACGACCTCGTGCTGATGGCCGACCTGTGCCTGGACGAGTTCACCGACCACGGCCACTGCGGCGTCCTCGACGACCGCGGCGGCGTGGACAACGACGCGACGCTGGAGCGCTACGGCGCGATGGCGCTCGCGCAGGCCGGCTGCCGGCGCCCACGTGGTCGCCCCCTCGGGGATGATGGACGGCCAGGTCGCCCACATCCGGCGGGTCCTGGACGACGCCGGCCACCAGGACGTCGTGATCCTGGCCTACGCCGCCAAGTACGCCTCGGGCTTCTACGGCCCGTTCCGCGAGGCGGTCGAGTCGACGCTGCAGGGCGACCGCGCGACCTACCAGCAGGACCCGGCCAACGCCACGGAGTCCCTGCGCGAGGTGCGGCTCGACGTCGCCGAGGGCGCCGACATGGTCATGGTCAAGCCGGCGCTGCCCTACCTCGACATCCTCTCGGCGGTGGCGGCCGAGTCGCCGGTGCCGGTGGCGACCTACCAGGTGTCGGGGGAGTACGCCCAGATCGAGGCGGCTGCCGCCCAGGGCTGGATCGACCGCGACCGCGTGGTGATGGAGTCGCTGCTGTCGATGCGCCGGGCCGGCGCCCAGGTGATCCTCACCTACTACGCCCTCGAGGTCGCCGCGCGGCTGCGCTGACCGCCGCCTGCCGGTACGACGCGTCGTACCGGAGGGCACGTCGTACCGGCAGACGCACGGTGGCCGCGCCCCCTCGGGGGACGCGGCCACCGTGCGTAGGGTCTCGAGCGGATCAGGCCTTGACGAGCTGGACGTCCAGCACGATCTTGACCTTCTCGCCCACGAGCACGCCGCCGCCCTCGATGGCGACGTTCCAGCTGAGGCCGAACTCCTTGCGGTTGATCTCGGTGGTCGCCTCGAAGCCGGCGCGGGTGCCGCCCCACGGGTCGGCCGAGACGCCGGCGAAGTCCAGGTCGAAGGCGACCTGACGGGTCACGCCCTTGATGGTCAGGTCGCCCACCAGCTTGTCCGAGGACACCGAGGTCGAGGTGAACGTCATGACCGGGTGGGCGTCGGTGTCGAAGAAGTCGGCGGACTTCAGGTGCGTGTCGCGGTCGGCGCTGCCGGTGTCGATGGAGGCCAGCTGCACGGTGGCCTGCACCGACGAGGTGTCGAAGCTGTCACCGACCAGGACGGTGGCCTCGAACTGCGTGAACGAGCCGCGGACCTTGCTCACCATGAGGTGTCGCGCGACGAAGCCGACCTCGCTGTGAGTGGGGTCGACGGTCCAGGTGCCGGGCGAAAGTTCGGAAACGCTGGTCATGGCGGAACTCCTTGGTCACGATGGGGCTGTCACGGATGCTCCCGGTAGCCCGGGTTCTCCTGCAGATGGCGGCAACGCTAGCAGGGTCAAGTTTAATGTTCAACTAATGACGGGTAAACTATCTGCCATGACCACGAGCACACCGGAGCCGACCTGGCTCGACGACGAGGAACAACGCTCCTGGCGCGCCTACCTGCGTGCCAGCCGGCTGCTCGAGGCTGCCCTCGACCGGGACCTGCAGCACCACGGGGTCCAGCTCTCCGAGTACGAGATCATCTCGATGCTCTCCGAGCAGCCCGACCGGCGGCTGCGGATGTCCGCCCTGGCCGACCTGGTGGTGCAGTCCCGCAGCCGCCTGACCCACACCGCGAGCCGGCTGGAGAAGCGCGGCTGGGTCCAGCGGGAGGCGTGTGCCGGTGACCGTCGCGGCGTCGAGCTGGTCCTCACCGACGACGGCGCCCGGGCGATCACCGCGATGGCGCGGGTGCACGTCGCCAGCGTCCGCGAGCACCTGCTCAGCCACCTGAGCCGCGCCCAGTTCCTCGCCCTGGGCGGGGCGATGACGGCGATCGCCGAGGGCATCGCGGCGAGCCCGGCGTGCGAGGCGGCGCGGGCGGACGAGCCCGCCTGAGCGCGTCGGTGGGACGCCGACCGGCGTGGGCGGGGTCACAGGACCGCGGCTGAGACAATGGGGGCATGACGGCCTACCCGTATGACGCCCCCGCCTCCCAGGTCCTGCTGGACCGAGGCACCGCGGTCACCCCGGGAGGGGTCAACAGCCCGGTGCGCGCGTTCCGCGCCGTGGGCGGCACCCCCAGGTTCATGGTCAGCGCCAAGGGCCCCTACCTCACCGACGCCGACGGTCGCGAGTACGTCGACCTGATCGGCTCGTGGGGTCCGATGATCCTGGGCCACACCCACCCCGCCGTCCTGGCGGCGGTGCAGGAGGCGGCCACGCGCGGGTTCAGCTACGGCACCCCCAGCGAGAACGAGGTGCTCCTCGCCGAGGAGATCGTCGGCCGGGTCGAGCCGGTCGAGCAGGTGCGGCTGGTCAGCAGCGGCACCGAGGCCACGATGAGCGCCCTGCGCCTGGCCCGCGGGTTCACCGGCCGGTCCAAGGTGGTCAAGTTCGCCGGGCTCTACCACGGCCACGTCGACGCCCTGCTCGCCTCCGCCGGCAGCGGCCTGGCCACGTTCGCCCTGCCGGACTCCGCCGGGGTCCCGGCCTCCAGCGCCGGCGAGACGATCGTCCTGCCGTTCAACGACGTGCCCGCCCTGGAGGCCGCGTTCGCCGAGCACGGTGACGCGATCGCCGCGGTGATCACCGAGGCGTCCCCGGGCAACATGGGCGTGGTCCCTCCCCAGCCCGGGTTCACCGAGGCCATGCGCCGGATCACCCGGGCCCATGGCGCACTGCTGATCTCCGATGAGGTGATGACCGGGTTCCGCTGCAGCGCCTCGGGCTGGTACGGGCTGGAGGGGCCGTACGACGAGGGGCCGGCCGACCTGTTCACGTTCGGCAAGGTCATGGGCGGCGGCTTCCCGGCGGCGGCGTTCGGCGGCCGGGCCGACGTCATGGCGATGCTCGCGCCGTTCGGCCCGGTCTACCAGGCGGGCACGCTGTCGGGTAACCCCGTCGCCACCGCGGCCGGGCTCGCGACGCTGCGCGGCTGCACCCCCGAGGTCTACGACCGGCTCGACGTCGTCAGCACGGCCATCGCCGGTGCGGCGTCCGAGGCGCTCAGCGCCGCGGGCGTCCCGCACGTCGTGCAGTGGGCCGGCAGCATGTTCTCGGTCTTCTTCCGCGAGGGTGAGGTCCGCAACTACGACGACGCGAAAGCCCAGAACTCCCAGGCGTTCACGGCGTTCTTCCACTCGCTGCTGAGCCAGGGCGTGCACCTGCCGCCGAGCGCGTTCGAGTCGTGGTTCGTCAGCGCCAGCCACGACGACGCGGCCGTCGACCGGGTGGTGCGCGCGATGCCCGCGGCGGCCCGCGCGGTCACAGACTCGTTTGCGACACTCGGGTCATGACCGCCGTTCGACCCGCCGACACCACGGTGGTGCACCTGCTGCGCCACGGTGAGGTCCACAACCCCACCGGCGTCCTCTACGGCCGGCTGCCCGGCTTCCACCTGTCCGAGCGCGGTCTGCAGATGGCCCAGATGGTCGGCGACCACCTCGCCTCGCGCGACGTGGCCTGCGTGGTCGCGTCGCTCGCTGGAGCGGGCCCAGGAGACGGCCGCGCCCATCGCGGCCCCGCACGGGGTGTCCGTCACCACCGACGACCGCGTCATCGAGGCGGGCAACTACTTCGAGGGCAAGACGTTCGGCGTCGGCGACGGGTCGCTGCGCCGTCCGCGCCACTGGCCGCGGCTGGTCAACCCGTTCCGCCCCTCGTGGGGAGAGCCCTACGAGGAGATCGCGGCGCGGATGCTGGCGGCCATCGCCGACGCCCGCGACGCGGCGCGCGGCCACGAGGCCGTGATCGTCTCCCACCAGCTGCCCGTGTGGACCGCACGCCGCCGGCTCGAGGGCAAGCGGCTGTGGCACGACCCGCGCCGGCGCCAGTGCTCGCTCGCGTCGCTGACCAGCCTCACCTACGTCGGGGACGAGCTGGCGTCGTTGGACTACTGCGAGCCCGCTGCCGTGCTGCTGCCGGGTGCCAGCAGGACGGTGGGCGCATGAGGCGGATCCTCGGCGGCGTGGCTGCTGCGGTGCTCGCGGTGGGCCTGGCCGGGTGCAGCTCCAACAGCAACTCCATTGCTGCGCAAGCGCGCTCAGGGGACCAGAAGAACTACCTCTCCGGCGACGGCTCGATCGAGCGGCTCGCGCCGGGCCAGCGCGGCCCGGCGCTCACGCTCAGCGGCACGACCCTGACCGGCGCGCCGTGGTCGGTGGCGCAGGCCAGGGGCAAGGTGCTCGTGCTCAACGTCTGGGGCTCGTGGTGTGCGCCGTGCGTGGCCGAGACCCCTGACCTGCAGAAGGCCTGGCTGGCCTACTCCAAGGCGGGGAAACCGGTGCAGTTCATGGGGATCAACTACCGCGACCCCAGTCCCGACACGGCCCGGGCGTTCCTGCGGGCCAACCGGGTCACCTACCCCTCGCTGGCCGACAACGGCGGGCGCACCCTGCTGGCGCTGCGGGGCAAGGCGGCCAACACCCCGACGACGCTGGTCCTGGACCAGCAGGGTCGTCTGGCCGCGCGGGTCGCCGGGCAGGTCTCCCGCGCCACGCTCGACGGCCTCGTCGACGACGTGCTCGGCCAAGGCGCGTGAGCGCGGGCGCGGGCACGACCATCGAGGCCGGTGCCCTGCCGCTGGCCCTGGTGCTGGCCCTGGCCGCCGGGTTCGTCTCCTTCGCCTCGCCGTGCGTCCTGCCGCTGGTCCCGGGGTTCCTCGGCTACGTGACCGGCCTGTCCGACGTGGCCCTGGACAAGCGCGGCCGCGGCCGGCTGCTCCTGGGCGCCCTGCTCTTCGTGCTCGGTTTCAGCCTGGTCTTCGTCGCGGTCTCGGCGACCGCCTCGGCCCTGGGTGGGCTGCTGCTGGAGCACCGGGTGCTGCTGATGCGCCTCGGGGGAGTGGTCGTGATCGCCCTGGCGCTGGTGTTCCTCGGGCTCGGCGCCCAGCGGACCTGGCAGCCCTCGTGGCGGCCGGCTGCCGGCCTGGCCGGTGCGCCGCTGCTCGGGGTGGTCTTCGGCCTCGGGATGTCGCCCTGCACGGGGCCGACGTTCGCGGCGATCCTCGCCCTGACCGTGCCCCTCGCCGGCGGCGGCAGCGGTGTCGCTCGCGGGGTCGTCCTGGCCTGCGCCTACTCGCTGGGCCTCGGCGTGCCGTTCCTGCTGATCGCCGCGGGCTACTCCCGAGCCGGGCGGGCGTCGGCCTGGCTGCGCCGGCACCACCGCGGCATCCAGCTCGTCGGCGGCACCCTCCTGCTCGGTGTCGGGCTGCTGCTGGTCACCGGCGTCTGGGACGTCCTGACGGCGCAGCTGCAGACGCGGCTCGTCTCCGGCTACGAGACGGTGATCTAGGTGAGCCGCGACCTCGACCAGCGCCCTCTGGACACCCGCCCCGACGAGCGGGACGACATCACCTTGCCCCGCCTCGGCCCGGTCGGGCTGCTGCGGTTCGTCTGGCGCCAGCTGACCAGCATGCGCACCGCGCTGCTGCTCCTGCTGCTGCTGGCCATCGCCGCGGTCCCCGGGTCGATCTGGCCGCAGCGCGGCATCGACGCCGCCCGCGTGGTCACCTACCTCGACCAGCACCGGACCCTCGGCCCGTGGCTGGACCGGCTCGGGTTCTTCGACGTCTACGCCTCCCCGTGGTTCGCCGCGATCTACCTGCTGCTGTTCGTGTCGCTGGTCGGCTGCGTGCTGCCCCGCTCACGCATCCACTGGCACGCCATGCTCGCCCAGCCCCCGCGCGCGCCGCGGCGCCTGGAGCGGCTGCCCGAGCACGCCGAGCTGGAGGTCGAGGCCTCCGTCGAGGAGACCGTGCAAGGCCGCCCGGGAGGCCTTGCGGGCCAAGCGCTTCCGCATCCGCAAGGGCGCCGACGGTGAGGACCCGCACACCCTCAGCGGCGAGAGCGGCTACCTGCGCGAGACCGGCAACCTCGTCTTCCACGCCGCCCTGATCGTGGTCATCATCGGCATCGCGATCGGGCACCTGTTCGGCTGGCGCGGCGACCGGATCGTGCCCGTCGGTGAGACGTTCTCCAACACCATCTCGGCGTACGACACGCTCTCTCCTGGCCCGTGGGTGGACACCGAGGACCTCAAGCCGTTCTCGGTCACGATCGACAAGCTCGACGTCACGTTCGAGGAGCGGGCCCGCGGGGCGCAGTTCGGTGCCCCCCGCGACTTCACCGCGCACACCACGACGACCGTCGCCCCCGGTGCGCCGGAGCGCCGGCAGACGCTGAAGGTCAACGGGCCGCTGAAGTTCGGCGGCGCGTCGGTGTTCCTCCTCGGCAACGGCTACGCCCCCGTCGTCACCGTGCGCGACGCGAAGGGCAACATCACCTACAGCGGCGCGACGCCGTTCCTGCCGCGGGACAACAACTACCTGTCGGCCGGCGCGATCAAGGTCGGGGCGGCCCAGCCCAAGCAGCTCGGCTTCGCGGGGTTCTTCCTGCCCACCGCCGAGCCGACGTTCGCGAACGGGCCGCGCTCGCTGTTCCCCGACCTGAAGAACCCCGAGCTGGCGATGTCGGTGTGGGAGGGCGACCTCTACCCCGGGGGACGGCCCTCCTCGGTCTACACCCTGGACACCGACCACCTGAGCCGGGTCAACACCGCCGCCGGCAAGCCGCTGCTGATCCGCCTCGCGCCCGGCCAGACCTACACGCTGCCCGGCGGCCGAGGCAGCATCACCTTCGACTCGGTCCGGCGCTGGGCGGGCCTGTCGGTCCGCTACGACCCCGGCAAGATCATCGCCCTCGTCGGGGCGGTGGCCGCGCTGCTCGGCCTGATCGCCTCCCTCACCATCCGCCGGCGGCGGGTGTTCGTGCGGGTCCGCACCGCGCTCGCCCCCGCGGCGGGGACGGGGCCGGGAGCCGACCCGGCGGCACGACGTACCGTGGTGACCATCGGTGGGCTCGCCAAGGGCGAGGACGCCGGCCTGGGCGCGACGGTCGAGGACCTGCTCCGCAGCATCAAGGACAAGACGGGTAGCAACCGATGAACGAGACACTGGCGGCGAACTCCAACTACGCCCTCTACTTCGCCATGGCCGTGTTCACCATCGCCATGGTGTCGTACGCGGTCGACCTGGCCGGCTTCGCGCCGCGGGCGGCGAAGGCGGACGAGCCGACGACCGAGGCGGCGCCGGCCCGGGAGCTGGTGGGAGCCGGGGCGGGCGGCGCGTCCGGCGGGGCGACCGGCGGGTCCGACCCGGCCGGCGGTCTGCCGGCGGCCGGTGCGGACGTCGCGCCTCGGCGCCGTCCCGCTGCCGGCATCGCCCTGTCGCTGACCTGGCTGGGCACGCTGGTGCTGGCGGCCTCGGTCGTCCTGCGCGGGCTGTCGGTGATGCGCCCGCCGTGGGGCAACATGTTCGAGTTCGCGACGACCGGCTCGCTGGCGGTCGGCCTGGCGTTCTGCATCCTCAGCCTGCGGCGCGACGTGCGCTGGCTCGGGCTGTTCGTCGTCGGGCCGGTGCTGCTGACGCTGGGCCTGGCGATCACGGTGTTCTACACCGAGGCCAGCCAGCTGATGCCGTCGCTGAAGAGCGTCTGGCTGGTGATCCACGTCAGCGTCGCCATCTTGTCCGTCGCGCTGTTCACGATCGCGTTCAGCGTCACGATCCTCTACCTGGTCAAGAGCCGGCTCGAGGCCGCTCCCGGGCCGCTGTCGCGCGCCGAGGCCGGCCTGCAGTCGGCGCTGCCCAGCGCCCGCGCGCTGGACCGGACGGCGTACGGCCTGCACGTCGTGGCCTTCCCGATGTGGACCTTCACCCTGATCGCGGGTGCGATCTGGGCCGAGCAGGCCTGGGGCCACTACTGGAACTGGGACCCCAAGGAGGTGTGGACGTTCATCATCTGGGTCGTCTACGCCGCCTACCTGCACGCGCGTGCCACGACCGGCTGGTCGGCCCGCTCGGCGTCGTTCATCGCCCTCGCCGGCTACGGCTGCATCCTGGTCAACTACATGGTCGTCAACGTCTACTTCGTCGGCCAGCACTCCTACTCGGGGATGTGATCCTGTGACCGCCATGCGTTACACCCTGCTGCGGATCATGGTGTTCTTCGGCACCCTCTGCCTGCTCTACCTGGCCCAGCTGCGCGGCGTCGTGCTCGTCGTCGCCTCGCTGCTCGGCTCGATGGTGATCTCCTTCTTCGTGCTACGCCGGCCGCGCGAGGAGCTCAGCCGCCGCATCGCGGCGAAGGTCGACGCCCGCGCCGAGCGCGCCACCCGCGCCGGTGTCGACGAGCAGGCCGAGGACGAGGGCGAGACCTTCCGCGCCTGACCGGGCGGCCTCACCGCGCCACCTCACCGCTGGTTGCCCCGCGACGACAGTTTCGCCCGGGTCGCGGACGTGATCCGGTCGTTCCAGGGCAACCAGAGGGCCGAGTCGGGTGGGCACGAACCGGGTGGGCACGAGCCGGTGCGGGGTTGTCCACACCCCGCCGGTGTCGACCTGCTTCTCCACAGGAGGTGAGCGGCTCGGCTCCTTGTCGGGAGGCTTGAGCGACGCTTGCGTCGATGAGGGATGTCGACGGCGCGCTGAGGACCCTGCCCCCGGTGTTCGACCTGGCGGATGCGGCACGCGTGGGGCTGAGCGCCCGCACGACGCAGCGGGCGGTGCATCGCGGCCTCGTCCACCGGCTGGCCCCGGGCCTGTTCACCCCGATGTCGGTGTGGTGCGCCGCCGACGCCCGGGAGCGACATCTCCTGCTCGCGACAGCCGCGGGGCGCCGGTTCCCCGGGCTCGCGCTCAGCCACCACACCGCCGCCACGGTCCACGGGTTGCCGACGCCGTTGCGGCTGCCGAGCTGGGTCGCCCTGACCACCGACCGGTCCGACAACACCTGCCGCAGCGGGCGCCTGGCGCGCCTGGAGCCCGCGCTGCTGCCGGCGGCCCACGTCGGGCGTCGACGGGGACTGCGCGTGACGCTTCCTGCCCGGACGGTGGTGGACTGCCTCCGGCGGCTCCCGTTGCCTGATGCCGTCGCGATCGCCGACGCGGCGCTGCGCCAGGGAATGGTCACCCGTGCGTCCCTCGAGGAGATGCGTCGGACCCAGTCGGGCTGGCCGGGGGTGGGCCACGTCGACACGGGCATCGGCCTGCTCGATGCTGCCCGCGAGACCTGGTTCGAGTCCTGGTCCTTCACCCGGCTGTGGCTGCTCGGCGTGGAGGTGCCCGCGGCGCAGGTCAGCGTCCATGACGCCCGTGGCCGGTTCATCGGCAGGGTGGACGGGCTGTGGATCGAGGGTGGGACGGTGGCCGAGGCCGACGGCAGGGGCAAGTACCTGGGGCAGTTCGAGCCGGACGGGCCCAGCGCGGCCGCCGCAGCGAGGGCCGTCGTCGACGAGAAGATCCGCGAGGACCGGCTGCGTGGTTGCGGTCTGGAGGTCGTGCGCTTCGACATCCGAGCCATGCACGGCCACGTGGACGACGTCGTGTCATCCGTACGGCAGGCCCGAGACCGCGGAGATCTGGGGCGGTTCACCGGCCGGCTCGTGTTCCACCCGCTGTCACCCGCCGATCGCTTGCGCCCATCGCCTCCCGTGCCCGCCCCGCTTGTTGCCCTGAAGCGACCCAAACGGGCCGTCTGACGCGGCGAAACGGTCGTTCCGGGGCAACAAGCGGGGGAGGGGCCGCCGTCAGGCGAAGGCGCGGGAGAGGGCGAAGCCGGCGGTGAGCAGGACGGCGTACACCAGCTCGAGGCGGCCGGTCCCGGCAAGCACGGGGACGAGGTCCCGGCCGCGGGCCCCGCTGCGCACGACCTTCAGCAGGGGCCGGGCGAGCCAGAACGCCGCCAGCGCCAGCAGGGCGGTGACGTGGGCGAAGGCCGCGACCACCACGGCGACGGCGGCGACCACGAGCAGGGCGGCGTAGAGGACCCGGGTGGCACGGTCACCCAGGCGCACGGCCAGGGTGCGCTTGCCGCTGGCGGCGTCGCCGGGGATGTCGCGCAGGTTGTTGGCCACGAGGATCGCGCAGGCCAGGGCGCCGATGCCGACGGCGCCGGCCCATCCGGCCAGGTCGAGCCGGAGGGCCTGGGTGTACATCGTGCCGAGCGTGGCCACGAGCCCGAAGAAGACGAACACGAACAGCTCGCCGAAGCCGCTGTAGCCGTAGGGCCGCTTGCCGCCGGTGTAGTACCAGGCGGCCACGATCGAGGCCGCGCCGACGAGCAGCATCCACCACGCCTCGCTCAGGGCCACCAGCGCGAGCCCGACCACGGCCGCGGCCCCGAAGCAGAACATCGCCGCCAGCTTGACGTTGGCCGCGGTGGCGAGCCGTTGCCCGACCAGCCGGACCGGCCCCACCCGGGCGTGGTCGGTGCCGCGGATCCCGTCGGAGTAGTCGTTGGCGTAGTTCACGCCCACCTGCAGCGCCAGCGAGACGAGCAGCGCGAGCAGGGCGTTCGCGGCGTTGGCGCGGGAGAGGGCGAAGGCCGCACCGGTCCCGACGAGGACGGGTGCGACGGCGGCGGGGAGGGTGCGGGGGCGGGCGCCCTCGACCCACTGGGACAACGTGGCCATGAAGGATGCAGTTCTCTGTCAGCTCAGGGGATGGACGGACCGGTCGGCCCTGGTCACAGGTTACGGAGGAAGTCGGGGTCGTCGTCGGGGCCACGCGGGGCCGACGGCCGGTTCGTGCCCCGCCCGCGTCCCGGCCCGGGCCGGCCGGCCACGAACCACGCGATCGGCCCGACGAGGGGGAGGAGCAGGATCAGCAGCATCCAGAGCGCCTTGGGCAGGTTGCGCTGCCGCGACTCCTCGGTCTGGACGCAGTCGACCAGGGCGTAGATCGTCAGGCCCAGCAGGACCAGGGTCGGGAGCACTCGCAGCATCCCTCCTCCTTCAGTGCCGGGGCGTACGACGATCGTACGTTGCACCGCGGGCGAGGATGCGCCGGATCTCGTCCCGGTCCGGCTTGCCGGGCCCGCGCACCGGGATCGAGGCCACCACCACGAGCCGGCGGGGCAGCGCCGGGCCGGGCAGGACGCCGCGCAGGGCCGCCCGCGCGTCGCCCAGCGTGAGGTCCTGCCGGCCACGGGCGAGGACGACCACCGCGCCGACCGCCTCGCCCCACTCCGGGTCCGGCGTCCCCATGACCACCGCCTCGCTGACCCCGGGGACGTGGCTGAGCAGGGCCTCCTCGACCTGGCGGGGAGCCACCTTCACCCCGCCGGTGTTGATGACGTCGTCCACGCGCCCGGCCACGACGAGCCGGCCGTCCGGCTGCAGGGACCCCTGGTCGTCGGTGCGGAACCACCGCCGCCCGTCGGTGTCACCGACGAACACCGCCTCGGTCAGGTCAGGGCGTCCCAGGTAGCCCGAGGCGAGGGTGTCGCCGCCGAGCAGGATGCGCCCGTCGGCCTCGACCCGCACGCGGCTGCACGCGAGCGGCTGGCCGTCGTACACGCAGCCGCCGGCGGTCTCACTCATGCCGTACGTCGTCAGCACCCGCACCGCTGCGCTCTCGGCCGCGGCCAGCAGGGCGGACGGCGCCGCCGCACCGCCGAGCAGCACCGCGTCGTACCGCTGCAGGGCTGCCCGGCCCCGGGGGTCCTGCAGCAGCCGGACCAGCTGGGTGGGGACCAGGGCGGTGTAGTGGCGCGGGACCGTGGCGTCCAGGGAGGCGGTGGCCGCGGCGAACGCGTCGACGGTGAAACCGGCGCTGGTGTCCACGGCCCGCGGCTCGGTGCCGGCCACGACCGAGCGCACGAGGACCTGCAGGCCGGCGACGTGGTGGGCCGGCATGGCCAGCAGCCACTGGCCCGGGCCGCCCAGCCGCTCGTGGGTGGCCCGCGCCGACGCCCGCAGTGCCGAGGCGGTCAGCAGCGCGCGCTTGGGGGTGCCGGTGGAGCCGGAGGTGCCGACCACGAGCGCGAGCCCGTCGGGGAGGTCGTCGGTGCGCGGCTCCGGGAGGTCGGCGGGTGCGCTGTCCGCGGCGTGGGGGACCACGGCCGGGCCGGCGCCGGAGAGGGCTCGCGCCAGTGCGTCACGGACCTGCAGCGCGCCGGTCCCCGCCGGCACGGGCAGCGGCAGCAGCGGGCGGCGGTCCACCTGCCGAGGATAGGCGGCGCGCCGCGACGCCATACTGTCCGGGTGACGACCCGACCTGTGGCAGTGGTGACCGGAGCGAGCAGCGGCATCGGGGCGGCCTCGGCGCGCCGGCTGGCCGCCGAGGGCTACGAGGTGGTGTGCGCCGCCCGGCGGGCGGACCGGATCGAGGCCCTGGCCCAGGAGATCGGCGGCCGGGCCGTGGTCTGCGACGTCACCAGCGAGGGCGACGTCGCGGCCCTGGCGGCGGCCGTCGGCGACCGCTGCGACGTGCTGCTGAACAACGCCGGCGGGGCGCTGGGCAGCGACCCGGTCGCCGGGGCGGACCTCGCGGGCTGGCGGACCATGTACGAGACCAACGTGATCGGCGTCGTCGCCGTGACCAAGGCGCTGCTGCCGGCGCTGGTGGCCAGCGGAGGCACGATCATCGTCATCGGCTCGACCGCGGGCCAGGCGGCCTACGAGGGCGGCGGCGGCTACGTCGCGGCCAAGTTCGCGGTGCGCTCGGTCGTCGACACGCTGCGGCTGGAGCTGGTCGCCGCAGCCCGTGCGCGTCTGCGAGATCGCGCCCGGGATGGTGCGCTCCGAGGGGTTCGCGCTCACCCGTTTCGCCGGCGACCAGGACAAGGCCGACGCGGTGTACGCCGGGGTCGCCGAGCCGCTCACCTCCGAGGACATCGCCGACTGCGTCGCCTGGGTGGCGACCCGCCCGGCGCACGTCAACATCGACCGGATGACGGTGCGGCCCCGCGCCCAGGCCTCCAACTACAAGGTGCACCGCGTCCTGGACTGAGCTGAGGTCGAGGCCCGTCAGAAGTACCAGGGGAAGGGGCTCCAGTCCGGGTCGCGCTTCTCCAGGAAGGCGTCCCGGCCCTCGACGGCCTCGTCGGTCATGTAGGCGAGGCGGGTCGCCTCGCCGGCGAAGACCTGCTGGCCCATCAGCCCGTCGTCGGTGAGGTTGAACGCGAACTTCAGCATCCGCTGCGCGGTGGGGCTCTTGGCGTTGACCTCGCGGGCCACCTGCAACGCCTCGCTCTCGAGGTCGGCGTGGTCGGCGACGATGTTGACCGCGCCCATCCGCTGCATGTCCTCGGCGGAGTAGGTGCGCCCCAGGAAGAAGATCTCGCGGGCGTTCTTCTGCCCGACCATCTTGGCGAGGTACGCCGAGCCGTAGCCGGCGTCGAACGAGCCGACGTCGGCGTCGGTCTGCTTGAACCGGGCGTGCTCGCGGCTGGCGATCGTGAGGTCGCAGACGACGTGCAGCGAGTGCCCGCCGCCGGCCGCCCAGCCGTTGACGACGGCGATGACGACCTTGGGCATCGTGCGGATCAGCCGCTGCACCTCCAGGATGTGCAGCCGGCCGCCGGCGGCCCTGACCCGGGCCTGGTCGACCGTGTCGGCGGTCTCGCCCTCGGCGTACTGGTAGCCGCTGCGGCCGCGGATCCGCTGGTCGCCGCCGGAGCAGAAGGCCCAGCCGCCGTCCTTGGCGCTCGGGCCGTTGCCGGTGAGCAGCACCGCCCCCACGTCGGGCGTCATCCGGGCGTGGTCCAGCGCGCGGTAGAGCTCGTCGACCGTGTGCGGGCGGAACGCGTTGCGCACCTCCGGCCGGTCGAACGCGATCCGCACCGCGCCGGTGTCGAGCGCCCGGTGGTAGGTGATGTCGGTGAAGCCGAAGCCCTCGACCTCGGTCCACGCGGTGGGGTCGAAGATGGCGCTGACGCTCGGACTGCTGCTGCTCGGTGCATCGGTCACGTCAGCGAGGATAGGGCGCATGGCGACGACCGACCGGCCCGGCCTCGACGACCTGCTCGCCGCGGTGTCGGTGGTGCAGATCCCGATGCGGGTGCGCTTCCGCGGGGTGATGGCGCGCGAGGCGGTCCTGCTGCGGGGGCCCGCCGGGTGGGGCGAGTTCTCCCCGTTCCTCGAGTACGACGACGCGGAGTCGGCGCGCTGGCTGGCGGCCGCGGTGGAGTCCGCGTGGACCGGCTGGCCGGCCGCCGGTGCGCCGTACCGTGCCGGTCAACGCGACGGTGCCCGCGGTGCCCGCCGCCGAGGTGGCGGGGGTGCTGTCCCGGTACGACGGGTGCGCGACGGCCAAGGTGAAGGTCGCCGAGCGGGGGCAGGCGCTGCGCCGATGACGTCGACCGGGTGGCGGCGGTCCGCGACGTCATGGGGCCGGCCGCGCGGGTCCGGGTCGACGCCAACGGCGGCTGGGACGTGGACGAGGCGAGCGAGGCCCTGCGGCGGCTCGCGGCCTGGGACCTGGAGTACGCCGAGCAGCCGTGCGCCACCGTCGAGGAGCTGGCGGCGTTGCGCGTCGACCTCGCCCGGCGCGGGGTCGACCTGCCGGTGGCCGCCGACGAGTCGATCCGCAAGGCGTCCGACCCGATGCGGGTGGTGCGCGAGGAGGCCGCCGACATCGTCGTGGTCAAGGTCGCCCCGCTCGGCGGGGTCGCCTCGGCGCTCGCGATCGCGCGCGAGTGCGGGCTGCCGGCGGTGGTCTCGAGCGCGCTGGACACCTCGGTCGGGATCGCGGCGGGGGTGGCGCTCGCGGCGGCGCTGCCCGAGCTGCCGTACGCCTGCGGCCTGTCCACCGTCGAGCTGATGGCCGGCGACGTCTGCTCGCCCTCGCTGGTCCCGGCGGGTGGCGCGATCGAGGTGGCGGCCGCGGCCGCTGACGAGGAGCTGCTGGAGCGGTGGGCCGCCCCCGGCGACCGGCAGCAGTGGTGGCGCGACCGCGTCCGCCGGTCCTGCTCCGCCCTCCTTCCCCTGGCGATCAGCCGGTCGTAGGTTCAGGCGGGAGGCGGAGGTCGTGGGCGTAGCCGAGGAGCTGGACGCCCTCGCTGGGGGACCAGTCGAGGGCGGGCAGGCGGGTGAAGCCGAGCCGCTCGTAGAGGCGGTGTGCCGCGTGCATCCGGGTGCTGGAGCAGATCACCACCCGGCTGGCGCCGGCCGCGCGGGCCCGGTCCAGGCAGGCGCGGACCAGGAGCGCGGCCACCCCTCGGCCGCGCGCCGCCGGGTCGACCGCGAGCATCCGGAACTCGGCCTCGCCGGCGCGCGCCAGCTCGGCGTACGCGCTGCCGGCCCGACGAACGACACCGTCCCCAGCACGTCACCGGTGCCCGGGTCGACCGCCACGAGCAGGTCGGTGTGCTCGGCGCGGTGCGCCCGCCCGGGCCAGCTCGCCGCAGGTAGGCGGCGCCCTCGGGCAGGATCGCGTCGGCGACGTAGGCCCGGACGGTGAGCTCGCCGACCCGGTCGTGCTCTCCGGGCCGGGCCGGCCGCACCTCGACGGCCGGCACGGGGTCAGGCTGGGCGGACGACAAGGCACACCTGCTGGGAGGCGACCCGGGTGAGGACCACGGTGAGCTCGAGGTCCCCCGTCAGGCGCAGCTGGCGCCGGAGCGCGTCCGCGTCGATGCTCACGCCGCGCTTCTTCACCGTCAGCCGCCCCACGCCGCGGTCGCGCAGCCACGCCCGCAGCGCCTTGACGTTGAGCGGCATCGCCTCGGTCACCGAGTAGCGACGCGCCCAGGGCAGGTCGACCGGCTGGTCGGCGGCGACGTAGCCGACGCCCGCGGTCAGCTCCACCCCGCCGGTCGCCGCGGTCAGCGCCCCGGTCAGCCCCGCCCGGATCACCGCCCGGTCCGGCTCGTACAGCCAGGCCCCCACCTGCCCCAGGGTCCCGGCCGTGGGCGGCGGCGACGGGGCGTCGGCCTCGCTGACCATGGCGGTGGCGCCGCCGGGGCGCAGCACCATGGCGCTGCGCCCCTTGCGCTGGGCGAGCGGGCCCCACCACAGGGCGCACTCCAGCACCTCACCGGCGTACGACGTCCACTGCGCCTCCGACGCCGGGCGGCACCGCGGCGTGCGGGAAGGACGGGCTGAGCTTGGCGCCGGTCGCCGGCAGGTCACGGGCGATGCGCTGCACCGTGGTCCACGACGGCGAGATCGCCTCGAGGCTGAAGACCCGCCGGGTCCGCCCGCGGGCGTCGGCCACCCCGGGGGTACGGCGCGCCGGGTCCAGCCACGCGCCGGTGTGCCGGGCGCCCTCCCCGGTGGGCAGGTGCAGGTCCTCCGCGCGCCCGACCGCCGTGGTCGCGCCCGGCCAGTGCCGCAGGTTGACCCCGGCCACCGCGGCCGTCACCTCGTCGGCGTCGATGGCCCTGACCTGCAGGTCGAGCCCGGCGAGGGCCATCGCGTCGGCGCCGATGCCGCAGCCGAGGTCGAACACGTGGCGCACCCCGGCGGCGCGGAAGCGGTGGGCGTGCTGGGCGGCGACCTCCAGGCGGGTGGCCTGCTCGAGCCCGTCGGCCGTGAAGATCATGCCGCCGGCGAACTCGCCGAACTTGCCGACCGCCTGCGCGCGCAGCCGCGACTGGGTCAGCGCCGCGGCGACCAGGTCGGCGTCGAACCCGGCGGCCCGCAGCCGTGAGGCGAGCCCCATGGCCGAGGCCTCGTCGTACGGCGGGAGCGACTGCAGCAGGCCCCACCCCTCGCCGGAGACCAGGCGCTCCAGGGTCCGAACATCCATGGGGGTCATCCTTGCGCACCCCGGGACCGGGGCGCGTTTTGGCACTCGAGTTGACCGAGTGCTAACCGGCCACCTAGATTCTGGTTAGCACTCGCCTTGCGCAAGTGCCAACCGCACAGGCAGGTCGATCCCCGCGACGGCGGCGTGCTCGGCGGTTGCACCAGACGTAGTACCACTCTGTCCGCATCTCGACTGTCCCGAAGGGGAGGTCCCACCGTGTCGGTTTCCATCAAGCCGCTCGAAGACCGCATCGTCGTCAAGTCCGTGGAGGCCGAGCAGACCACGGCCTCCGGTCTCGTCATCCCGGACACCGCCAAGGAGAAGCCCCAGGAGGGCGAGGTCCTGGCGATCGGTCCCGGCCGCATCGACGACAACGGCAACCGCGTTCCGCTCGACGTCGCTGTCGGTGACAAGGTCATCTACAGCAAGTACGGCGGCACCGAGGTCAAGTACGCCGGCGAGGAGTACCTCATCCTCTCCGCGCGCGACGTCCTCGCGGTCGTCACCAAGTAAGTCAGGGCTCAGCCCGTGTGACGCGCCCCGGCAACGCCTGACCAAGGTGCGTGCCGGGGCGCGCTCATTCACGAAGGACCGCGCGACCCGCCGGCCTCTTCCCCGCCGCGGCGACGCAGCAGGTCCGCCACATCGTTCACAGGTAAGGAATTTCATGGCCAAGACGCTGGAATTCAACGACGACGCCCGCAAGTCGCTCGAGCGCGGCGTCAACGCGCTCGCCAACGCGGTCAAGGTGACGCTCGGCCCGAAGGGCCGCAACGTCGTCATCGACAAGCAGTGGGGCGCCCCCACCATCACCAACGACGGCGTGACCATCGCCCGTGAGGTCGAGCTCGAGGACCCCTACGAGAACCTCGGCGCCCAGCTCGCCAAGGAGGTCGCGACCAAGACCAACGACGTGGCCGGTGACGGCACCACGACCGCGACCGTCCTCGCCCAGGCCATGGTCCACGAGGGCCTGCGCAACGTCGCTGCCGGCGCCGCCCCGTCCAGCCTCAAGCGCGGCATCGACCAGGCCGTCGAGGCCGTCAACGCCCGCCTGCTGGACAACGCCCGCGAGCTCGAGGGCAAGGACGAGATCGCCCAGGTCGCGTCGCTGTCCGCGCAGGACACCACGATCGGCGAGCTCATCGCCGAGGCGTTCGACAAGGTCGGCAAGGACGGTGTCATCACCGTCGAGGAGTCGCAGTCGACCGCGATGGAGCTCGACTTCACCGAGGGCATGCAGTTCGACAAGGGCTACCTCTCGCCGTACTTCGTCTCCGACCCCGAGCGCATGGAGGCCGTCCTGGAGGACGCCTACGTGCTGATCAGCCAGGGCAAGATCTCGGCCGTCGCCGACCTGCTGCCGATCCTGGAGAAGGTCGTGCAGTCCGGCAAGCCGCTGCTGATCATCGCCGAGGACGTCGACGGCGAGGCGCTCTCCACCCTCGTGGTCAACAAGATCCGCGCCAAGATCAACGCCGTGGCGGTCAAGGCCCCCGGCTTCGGTGACCGTCGCAAGGCCATGCTCGGCGACATCGCCGTGCTGACCGGCGGCCAGGTCATCAGCGAGGAGGTCGGCCTCAAGCTCGACAGCGTCGACCTCGACGTGCTGGGCCAGGCCCGCCGCATCGTCGTCACCAAGGACGACACGACGATCGTCGACGGTGTCGGCGACAAGGCCGAGGTGCAGGGCCGCGTCGGCCAGATCAAGGCCGAGATCGAGCGGACCGACTCCGACTGGGACCGCGAGAAGCTCCAGGAGCGCCTCGCCAAGCTCTCCGGCGGCGTCTGCGTCATCAAGGTCGGCTCCTACACCGAGGTGGAGCTGAAGGAGAAGAAGCACCGCATCGAGGACGCCATCTCGGCGACCCGCGCGGCGATCGAGGAGGGCATCGTCGCCGGTGGCGGCTCGGCGCTCATCCACGCCGTCCGCGCGCTCGACGAGCTCACGCTCGAGGGCGACGAGGCGACCGGCGCCAACATCGTGCGCAAGGCCGCGGCCGAGCCGCTGCGCTGGATCGCCGAGAACGCCGGCCTCGAGGGCTACGTCGCGGTGTCCAAGGTCGGCGAGCTCGAGGTCGGCAACGGCCTCAACGCCGCGACCGGTGAGTACGGCGACCTGCTCAAGGCCGGCGTCATCGACCCGGTCAAGGTCACCCGCTCGGCGCTGCGCAACGCCGCGTCGATCGCCTCGATGGTCCTCACCACCGACACCCTCGTCGTGGAGAAGAAGGTCGTCGAGGAGCCGGCAGCTGCAGGCGCCGGCCACGGGCACGGCCACGGCCACTGACGCAGGACGCACCACACGGCGAAGGCCGCGTCCCCTCGGGGGGCGCGGCCTTCGCCCGTTCCCGGGCAGGAGTGGAAGGGGGTGCTCAGGAGGCGACGACCCGCACCAGCGTGTCGCCGAGCCGGACGATGCTGCCCGGACGCACCTGCCGGCCCCGGCGGCGGTCCACCTCGCCGTCGACGCTGACCTCGCCGTGCTCGATCAGCTCCCGCGCCCGGACGCCGTCGTCGACCACCCCGGCGAGCTTGAGCAGCTGTCCGAGCCGGATGGTCTCGGTGGTGATGGGGATCTCCAGGGTCTGGCTCACGCAGCCATCCAAGCACCGTGGCCGATGGCCGCGCTCCACCGAGGGCGCGGCGCGCCTCCCGGGAACGCCGTGCGGCGGCACGACAGGAGGGCCGTGGCGCCCAGAGCCGCGCCCGAGGACGGGCACGGCTCTGGGCGGTACGGCGCGGCAGGTGGCGCGGTGGATCGCCGGTGGTGCGGGCAGCTGGTCGGTCAGCTGGCCGCGGCGTAGGACGCTTCGCGCTCGTCCTCCGTCATGGCACCCCAGACGCCGTACGGCTCGCGCACCCGCAGGGCGTGCTCGCGGCACTGCTGGAGGACCGGGCACGAGAGGCACACCGCCTTGGCGGCGCTGTCCCGGTTGCGCCGGGCCGGACCGCGCTCTCCCTCGGGATGGAAGAACACGTCAGGGTTCTCGCGACGGCACGAGCCGTCGAGCTGCCAATCCCACAGATCCGCCACCGGCCCTGGCAGACGAGATATTTCAGCCAATGGTGCCTCCTTCAGAGATCCGGCCGAGCCGCCGGATGCGCAAGCTGTTTGCTGGTGTTCCAGTCCCGCTGAGCCGAGACGTCCCGGCTCCTTCGACGGACGGACCGGGAAAGGTCCGGAGCCGAGAGGACCGGTGATCTCCGAGCACTCGTTCGCTACCCGGGCCGCGGGCGCTCAAACCCACGGCGCTCGTCAAGACTTGACCAACTGGCCGTTTTCTGGATCATCGCGCCGTCCCTGGGCCGTCCTGCGCGGCCCGCGGCCAGGCCGTAGAATTGGCGGATGAGCGTTCCTGCTGACGTCCCTGCTCCGTTCGCCGCTCTTGGCCTGACCTTCGACGACGTGCTGCTGCTGCCGGGCGAGACCGACGTCATCCCCAGCGAGGTGGACACGACCTCGCGCCTGACCCGCGAGCTGTCCGTCTCCATGCCGCTCGTGTCGAGCGCCATGGACACCGTCACCGAGTCGCGGATGGCGATCGCCATGGCCCGTCTCGGCGGGATCGGCATCCTGCACCGCAACCTCTCGATCCAGGACCAGGCCCAGCAGGTCACCCTCGTCAAGCGCTCCGAGTCCGGGATGATCTCCGACCCCGTGACCATCGGCCCCGACGCCACGCTCGAGGAGCTCGACGTCCTGTGCGGCACCTACCGCGTCTCCGGCCTGCCGGTCGTCGACGAGCAGCGGGTGCTCCTCGGCATCATCACCAACCGCGACCTGCGCTTCGTGCCCGGCGCCGAGTGGCGCACCCGGCGCGTGCGCGAGGTGATGACGTCGATGCCGCTGGTGACCGCGCCGGTCGGCATCTCCACCGGTGACGCGGCGGCGCTGCTGAACAAGCACAAGATCGAGAAGCTGCCGCTCGTCGACGAGGTCGGCCGGCTCACCGGGCTGATCACGGTCAAGGACTTCGTCAAGACCGAGCAGTACCCCCACGCCACCAAGGACGGCTCCGGCCGGCTCGTCGTCGGCGCGGCGATCGGCTACTTCGGCGACGCGTGGGAGCGGGCCACGGCGCTGGTCGACGCCGGCGTCGACGTCCTCGTGCCCGACGTCGCCAACGGTCACGCCCGGCTCATGCTCGACATGATCCGCCGGCTCAAGAGCGACCCGGCGACCCGCCACGTGCAGGTCATCGGCGGCAACGTCGCCACCCGCGCCGGGGCCCAGGCCCTGGTGGACGCCGGCGCCGACGCCGTCAAGGTCGGGGTCGGCCCCGGCTCGATCTGCACGACCCGCATCGTCGCCGGCGTCGGCGTCCCGCAGGTCACCGCGATCTACGACGCGGCGCTGGCCTGCAAGCCGGCCGGGGTGCCGGTGATCGGCGACGGCGGCCTGCAGTACTCCGGTGACATCGCCAAGGCGCTCGTGGCCGGGGCCGACACGGTGATGCTCGGCTCGCTGCTGGCCGGGTGCGAGGAGAGCCCGGGCGACCTGGTCTTCGTCAACGGCAAGCAGTTCAAGTCCTACCGCGGGATGGGCTCCCTCGGCGCCATGGCCTCGCGCGGCAAGACCTCGTTCTCCAAGGACCGCTACTTCCAGGCGGACGTCGCGAGCGACGACAAGATCGTGCCCGAGGGCATCGAGGGCCAGGTGCCCTTCCGCGGCCCGCTCAGCTCGGTCTCGCACCAGCTGATCGGCGGCCTGCAGCAGTCGATGTTCTACGTCGGCGCGCGGACCATCCCCGAGCTGCAGGAGCGCGGGCAAGTTCGTGCGGATCACCTCCGCGGGGCTCAAGGAGAGCCACCCGCACGACATCCAGATGACCGTCGAGGCGCCCAACTACAGCAGCCGCTGACCTGCGGTGACCGACCGCGCCGGCGTCGCCGGTAGCCTTGCCGCGTGACCGAGATCGAGATTGGCCGCGGCAAGCGCGGTCGCCGCGCCTACTCCTTCGACGACATCGCGGTGGTGCCCTCGCGGCGCACCCGCGACCCCGAGGAGGTGTCGGTCTCCTGGCAGATCGACGCCTACCACTTCGAGCTGCCCGTGATCGCCGCCCCGATGGACTCGGTGATCTCGCCGGACTCCGCGATCGCCTTCGGCCGCCTCGGCGGCCTGCCGGTGCTCGACCTCGAGGGCCTGTGGACCCGGTACGACGACCCGTCCGGCCTGCTCGCCGAGATCGCCGCGCTCGACCCGGCCAACGCCACCCGCCGGATGCAGGAGATCTACGCCGCGCCGATCCGGCGCCGAGCTGATCACCCAGCGCCTGGGCCAGATCCGTGAGGCCGGCGTCACCGTCGCCGGCGCCCTGTCCCCGCAGCGCACCCAGGAGTTCTGGAAGACCGTCGTCGACGCCGGCGTCGACCTGTTCGTCATCCGCGGCACGACCGTCTCGGCGGAGCACGTCTCCAGCCGCGCCGAGCCGCTGAACCTCAAGCGCTTCATCTACGAGCTCGACGTCCCGGTGATCGTCGGCGGTGCGGCCAGCTACACCGCGGCGCTGCACCTGATGCGCACCGGCGCGGCCGGCGTCCTCGTCGGGTTCGGCGGCGGCGCCGCGCACACCACCCGCCTCACCCTCGGCATCCACGCCCCGATGGCCTCGGCGATCGCCGACGTCGCCGCGGCGCGGCGCGACTACATGGACGAGTCCGGCGGCCGCTACGTCCACGTCATCGCCGACGGCGGCATGGGCCGCAGCGGCGAGATCATCAAGGCCGTGGCGTGCGGCGCCGACGCCGTCATGCTCGGCGCGGCGCTCGCCCGGGCCACCGACGCCCCCGGCCGCGGCTACCACTGGGGCTCCGAGGCGCACCACAGCCAGCTGCCCCGCGGCGAGCGGGTCGAGGTCGGCGCGCTCGGGCTCGCTGGAGGAGATCCTGCTCGGCCCGGGTCTCGGCGCCGACGGCACGACCAACCTCATCGGCGCGCTGAAGCGGGCGATGGCCACGACCGGCTACTCCGACGTCAAGGAGTTCCAGCGGGTCGAGGTCGTCGTCGCGCCGTACCAGCGCAGCTGAGCCCGACGGGCGGGGACGTGCCCCCGCCTCCGCTCCGGCCCCGATGCCGCGCCCGGCTGATGCCGGCGGCCGTGGCCGGCGTGCCGCCGGCGCACGGTCGTGCCCAGCACGACGAGCGCGGCGCCGGCGTACGCGGCCGCGGTGACGCCGGGCAGCCGCACGCCGGCGTACGCGCCGTAGGACGCTGCGGCGACCGCCAGCCACTCGAGCCGCCCGGTCAGCGCCGCGAGCGCCACCAGGGGCAGCGCGTACCAGGGGTAGCTCGGAGTGGTCACCAGCAGCAGCGACCCGAACAGCACGAGGGCCGGGCCGGCCGGGGCGTCCGGTGCGGCCCGCACGACCGCCCACCCGGCCACGGCCGCCATGAGCAGCACGACCGCCGGCGTCACGGCCGCATCGGGCAGCAGCAGCCGCAGCAGGGCGGCGCGGTTGCGGCCACCCTCCTCCTGCAGGTAGCCGGGGAGGTAGCCCAGGACGAGGGCGCCCGCTGTGAGCAGGTGCGGGAGGTAGGCCAGCGCCAGGGTCCCCAGGGCCGAGGCGGCGGGCACCAGGGCGCGCCACGGGGCCGCACGGGCCCGGCCGAGCGGTGTGAACGCCGGCAGCAGGACGAGCGGGGTCAGCTTCACCGCGGCCGCCAGACCCAGCAGCAGGCCGGTGAGCAGGGGCAGCCACCGCCGCCGGGTCACGGCGCCGGCGGTGCCGACCGCGAGCACGACCAGCGCCGTCGCGAGGACGTCGACGTGGGCGCCCCCCGAGGCCTCCACGCCCACCGTCGGTGACCACGCCCACGTGAGGGCGAGGCGGGGGTCACGCCGGCGGTGCTGCAGCAGGCGCGCGAGCAGCGCGGCGACGAGCACGGCGAGCAGCGCGCTGGCCAGCTGCAGGCCGGCGGTGCCGAGCGCCCAGGGGGTGACCGCGGCCACTGCGGTGAACCACGCCTGCGCCACCGGTGGGTAGATCGTCGGCACCCGGGGACGGTTGATGCGCACCCGGCTGTCGTTGCGGCTGAACCGGAGCAGCCCGTTTCGGTCGTGCGGCAGTGCCGTGGTGCGGTAGCCGGAATGCTGCGTGGGGCCGAGGCCCGGGAAGAGCAGCGGGTCGCGCAGCGGCGCCAACCGGTCGTCGAGCGGGGCGTAGCGGTACGGCGAGACCCCGGCCAGCTGCACCCGGCCGTCCCAGACGTAGCGGTAGGCGTCGGTGCTGGTGCGCGGCGGCGCCAGCAGGCCGGGCACCTGGACCACGGCGGCCGCCAGGACCACCGTGAGCACTGGGCGGCCCAGCCGCCGGTGCGCCCCCAGCGCCCAGGCGAGGCAGAGGCCGAAGACCACCCAACCCGGCAGCACCAGGGCGGCGAGCCGGCCCCGGTGGCCGTCGAGGTCACCGCCGGCGACGACCGCGGCCGCGGCCCCCGCGCAGGCGAGGGTGCCCACCACGATCCGGTCCACCCCTCCACTGTGCCCGGCCGCGTCCGGGGCCCGATGGCGGCCGGGAGGGGAGCTCGTCACCGCAGCGTAAGCGCCGACCCCGGTGTGCGGCGGCGGCATCGTCCTAGCCTCGAGACATGGTCCAGCTGCCCCGCACGGAAGACTTCAGCTCGCCGGTGCACGACACGAAAGTTGTTGCGCGCCTAGGCATCTGGTTGGGCGTCGCGTTCACCACCTGCTTCCTCACCGGGCTGGTCAGCCACCTGCACCAGCACCCGCTCGCCTGGCTGCCGCTCCCGGTGGCCCCCGAGTGGGGCTACCGCGTCACCCAGGGGCTGCACGTCGCAGCCGGGATGGCGAGCGTGCCGCTGTTGCTGGCCAAGCTGTACGCCGTCTACCCCCGGCTGTTCCGTCGCCCGGTCCTGGGGCCGGTGGGCCAGCAGCTGCGCCGGGCGTCGGTCGCCGTCCTCGTGGCGGCGGCGGCGCTGCAGGTGTTCACCGGTGTGGCCAACGTGGCCCAGTGGTACGTCTTCGGGTTCGGCTTCACGGCCGTCCACTACGCCATTGCGTGGGTGGTGGTCGGTGCGCTGCTCGTCCACGTCGCGGTGTTCCTCCCCGTCATCTGCCGGGCCCTGGGCGAGGACCTGTCCACCCCGGACGAGGAGCGCCGACCGGTCGAGGTGGCGGCCTCGGCCCGGGGACGCCGGTGGTTCCTCGGCAGCGCGCTGGGGGTGGCCGCCGGTGCCGTCGTCCTCACCGTGGGCCAGACCGTCCCCGCGCTCGAGCCGCTGGCGTTGCTGGCGCGGCGGCACCCCTCGCGCAGCCCGTCCGGCATCCCGATCAACCGCACCGCCGCCCAGGCCGGCATCACCGCGTCGACTGTCGCCGCGGTGCCCGGTCGGTGGCGGCTGCGCCTCTCCGGCCCCGGCGGGGAGCGCCAGCTGTCGTACGCCGACCTCGCGGCGCTCCCGCAGACCGAGGTGGAGCTGCCGATCACCTGCGTCGAGGGGTGGAGCGCGTCG
Source organism: uncultured Actinomycetota bacterium (assembly GCA_963724015.1). GTDB lineage: Bacteria > Actinomycetota > Actinomycetes > Actinomycetales > Dermatophilaceae > CAVRTM01. Next base: position 112,376 of record CAVRTM010000012.1, on the reverse strand, counting down.
GGGCGCTGGGCCGGCGTGCGCGTGCGCGACCTCGTGGCGCTGGCCGGCGGCTCCGCGCGGTCCTTCGTCGGCGTGGAGTCCCTGGAGCGCCGCGGTGCCTACCGGCGGACGACGCTGCCGACGGCCCACGCCCAGCACCCCGACACGCTGCTGGCGCTGCGCCTGGACGGTGCACCCCTGAGCGTGGACCACGGCTACCCCGCGCGCCTGATCGCGCCGAACCGCCCGGGAGTGCTGCAGACCAAGTGGGTCTCGGCGATGGTGGTGTCGGCATGACCCGGGTGCGCTGGGCGCTCGGCACGGTCGGCGTCCTGCTGGTCCTCTGTGGCGGGCGGGCGTTCGTCGTGGCGGTGCCGCCGCGGCAGTGGCCCGGCGTCGCCACCTGGCTGGGCGCCGGGGTGGTGGTCCATGACGCCGTGCTGGCCCCCTGCGCCGTCGCCCTGGGCTGGCTGGTGCTGCGCCGTGTCCCCGAGGTCGTGCGCCCTGCGCTGCGTCTGGCGGCTGCTGGCCGCCGTGACGGTGGCCGTCATCGGCATCCCCCTGCTGGCCGCCCCCTGACGCCGGCGCCGCCTCCCGTCGCGTGCCCGCGACCGCGGCCGCCGCTGCCGCGCCGGCGGCCGCGACCCGCCGCGCCCCGCCCGGTGTCAGCGACAGCACCGCAGCGCGAGGAAGACGCGACCGTGCAGCCGCCACTCCTCGACTGCGACGAAGCCGGCCCCGGCCGCCACCCGCACGACGGCCCGCGCGCCGAGGCGCGCCCAGGGCAGCGGCAGGGAGGTGCGTCCCCCGGGCCCGTGCAGCCGCAGCGTCACCGCCTGCTCGGCCGTGTCGTCCGGGTCGGCCTCGACCAGCGCGAGCCCGCCGGGGCGCAGCAGACCGGCGCAGCGGCGCAGCAGCCAGCCGGGGTCGCCGCCGATCCCGATGTTGCCGTCGGCGAGCAGCACCGTGCCCCACCGCCCCTCGCCGGGCAGGCGGTCGCCCACCGAGCGGGTCAGCACCGCGGCCCCGCGCGCCGCGGTCTGGGCCACGGCGACCGTCGAGATGTCGACGCCCAGGGCTGCGCGCCCGGCGGCCGCCAGGAACTCCACGAACCGGCCGGGGCCGCAGCCGACGTCCAGCACCGGGCCCTCGCAGCGGGCGGCCAGCACCTGGTCGGCTGCGTCCATCTGCTGCCACCGCCGGACGTCCAGCAGCCTGCGCGCCGCCGAGCCCCCGGCACCCGCCCTGCGTCGGCCTCCGTGACCTGGACCCGCGACCCGGACAGCGCCGCGTCGAACAGCACCGTCGCGGAGCAGGGTCCGGCCACCAGCCGGCGGTGCAGCCGGGCGAACCGCGTGTCCGGGGCCAGGGCGGCGACCGCCGCGGCGTCCTCGGGGGTGTCCACGTCGCGCAGCCGCGGCAGCGCCCCGACCCGCAGGCCGAGCCGGCGCAGCCGGGCCAGCTGCGCGGCGCCGGTCGCCGGGGTCGACATCGGCACGCCCGAGAAACGCCTCCGGGTGGTGCCGGCGCAGCCCGACCGCCCAGAACCCGCCGTCCTCGCTCAGGCCGAGGACGGCGTCGACGCCGGACCAGTCGACGTCCAGGTGCGCCGCGGTCAGCTGGGGGGTGTCCATGCCGACGAGGAGGGTCGGCTCGTCGGTGCCGTCGCCGAAGACGTCGGCGAAGACGTTGGTGAGCCGCTCGTCCAGGCCGTCGCCCCGCTGGCTGACCACCGTCGCCGGGGCCGGCAGCCACGGTCCGGTGCGGCCCGTCCCAGGCGACGACGGCGCGCGCCGGTGCCCGATGTCACCACGTCGAGGGTGTCGCGGATCGCGGCTTGCGCCAGTGCCGCCGCCTCCCGGGCCGAGAACGCCGGGGTCAGCCGGGTCTTCACCCGGTGCGCGACCGGGGACTTCGCCAGCACCACGACGGTGCCGGTGCGGGTCGGTCACGACCGGAGCACCCGGCTCATGTCGCGCACCGTCCGGGCCGCCCCGAGCGGCGTGCCGGTGACCTTGGACCGGCCCGCGCGGGGGCGGTACGGCGTGTCCACCTCGGTCACCTGCCAGCCGGCCTGGGCCGCCCGCAGGACCGTCTCCAGCGGGTACCCGGAGCGCCGGTCGTGGATCGGCAGCGCCAGCAGCGCCGCGCGGGGCGCCATCCGCATCGGCCCGATGTCGTTCAACGACAGGCCGGTACGGCGACGCAGCAGCCAGGTGACCGCGCGGTTGGCCAGCCGGAGATGCCATGGCCACGCCGCCCTGCCCACGGCGACCCGCCGGCCGAGCAGCAGCTGGGGGTCCTCGCTCGCGCCGGCGGAGCAGCAGCGCGAGGTCGGCGGGGTCGAGGCTGGCGTCGGCGTCCATGAACGCGACGACCTCGGACCCGGCGGCCTCCAGCCCGGCGTGGCACGCGGCGCCGTACCCCCGTCGTCCTGCTGGCACGACCACCGCGCCGTGGTCCCGGGCGATCCGGGCGGACCCGTCGGTGGAGCCGTTGTCCACGACGATCGGCCGGGCCCAGGGTGGCATCCGCGACAGCAGCCACGGCAGGGCCTGCCGCCTCGTCGAGGCAGGGGAGCACCACGTCGACCTCGGGCCGGTGCCGTCGCCCTCGTCCTGCGCCATGCTCCGACGCTAGGTGGGCCGCCGCCGGTCGGGTGCCCGTCGCCCCTGACGAGATGCTTACGCCTGCGCGCGGCCGGCCCGACCGGGCCGGCGCTCCGCGCACGGTGTCGCCTACGCTCGGATCGTGGTCGCCAAGGTGCTGGTGGTCGAGGACGACTCGACCGTGTCGAGCGTGCTGTCCGCCTACCTGCGCAAGGCCGGGTTCGACGCCGCGCGTCGCCGCGGACGGTCCGACGGCGCTGCAGGAGTGGCGGCAGTGGCTGCCCGACGTGGTCATCCTCGACGTGATGCTGCCCGGTCTGTCCGGGCTCGAGGTGCTGCAGCGCCGTCGCGCGGACGACGACGTCGCGGCCGTCATCATCCTGTCCGCCCGGGGCGAGGAGGACGACCGGCTGCTCGGCCTCGAGATGGGCGCGGACGACTACATGGTCAAGCCGTTCAGCCCGCGCGAGACCGTGCTGCGGGTGCAGGCGCTGCTGCGGCGTGCCGAGCGGCTGGGGTCGGCCTCGATGCTGCCGCGGACGGTGGTCTCCGGCGCGCTGACGATCGACCTGGGGGCGCGCACGGCCGCTGCGCGACGGCGAGCCGCTGGCCCTCACCCACCGCGAGTTCGACCTGCTGGCCCACCTCGCCACCCACCCCGGTGAGGCGTTCACCAAGGAGCAGCTGATGCGCCGGGTGTGGGGATGGGACTTCGGTGACACCTCGACGGTCACGGTGCACGTGCGCCGGCTGCGCGAGAAGGTCGAGCGCGACCCCTCCGACCCGCGGCTGGTGGTGACGGTGCGCGGCACCGGCTACCGCTTCGACCCCGAGGAGGGCGGCGCATGAGCGGCGACATGCTGGCGGTCCTGTGGACGACGGTGGCCGTCGTCCTCGTCACCGGCGCCCTCGGCGCGGGGGTTCTGCAGGCGGCGCGCCACCGCTCCCTCCTGCTGTCCATCGTCGTCGCCGCGCTCGTGCCGGTGGCAGGCGTCTCGGCGGCCGTCGCGGTCAACGTCAACCAGATGCTCATCTCCACCCACGACACCCAGGTGGTGTCGGCGGCCCTCATCTCGGCGTCGCTGCTGGCGGTCCTGTCTGTCCTACGTCCTCGGCCGACGGGTGGCGTCGGGGTCGCGCGAGCTCACCGCGGCCCTGCGTGGGCTGTCGGCCAGCCGTGACGGCCAGGATGCCCGCGGCACCGATGCCCCGGCGGGCGCCCGGTTCTCGGCCCCCGCCGAGCTGACCGCGCTGGCCGCCGAGCTGGAGGCGACCCGGTCCAAGCTGCGCGCCTCACGCGACCGTGAGCTGGCCCTCGAGCGCAGTCGCCGCGAGCTCGTGGCCTTCATGTCGCACGACCTGCGCACGCCGCTGGCCGGGCTCCGGGCTCTGGCCGAGGGGCTGGAGGACGACGTGATCGAGGACCGGCCGGCCGCGCTGCGCCAGATGCAGCAGACGGTCGGCCGGATGAGCGCCCTCGTGGACGACCTGTTCGAGCTGTCCCGGCTCAACGCCGGGCTGTCGCAGGAGCAGCCGGCCCGCCGCCCGGTCAGCCTGGTCGAGGTGGTGCACGACGTCGCGGGGGAGGCCCGCGAGGCCGCCCGCCGACGCGGCGTCCTGCTCGGGGTCGACGTCGACGCGGCGGGGGACCGGCTGGCGGTCCAGGGCAACAGCGACGAGCTCGCCCGGGCCCTGTCCAACCTGGTCGGCAACGCGGTGCGGCACACGCCGGCCGGCGGCACGGTGCTGGTCGCGGCCCGGCGGACGCCGGACGGGCGGGCGCAGGTGAGCGTGACCGACGGGTGCGGTGGTATCGAGGACCACGACCTCGAGCGGGTGTTCGACATCGGCTGGCGGGGTCAGCCCGAGCGCGGCACCGACGATGCCGGTGCCGGTCTGGGGCTGACCATCGCCCGGGGTGTGGTGGAGTCCCACGCCGGCAACCTCACTGTCGCCAACGTCGGCGGCGGCTGCCGCTTCGACGTCTGCCTGCCTGCCGGCCCGGCCTAGGCGAGCTGCAGCCCGCTGACCCCCTCGCGCAGGGAGACCCTTGCGCGCCAACCAAGCTCGCGGCGCAGCAGCTCGCTGGATGCGGTGATGTGGCGGACGTCGCCCAGGCGGTAGTCGCCGGTGACGACGGGATCGGGACCGCCTCGCGACGCCGACAGCGCCCGCGCCACGTCACCGACCGTGCTGACGACCCCCGAGCCGACGTTGTAGGCGCGGTGCCCGGGCGGCAGGCTCCCGGTGGCGGCCAGGCACGTCGCGAACGCCGCGGCGACGTCCTTCACGTGGACGAAGTCCCTGCGCTGGCAACCGTCCTCGAACACCCGCGGCGCCTCGCCCCGGTCGAGGGCGGAGGAGAACACCGCCGCGACGCCGGCGTACGGGGTGTTGCGGGGCATGCCCGGCCCGTAGACGTTGTGCAGCCGGAGGGAGACGGCCGTCGCGCCGGTCTCGCGCGACCACACGGCGGCCAGGTGCTCCTGGGCCACCTTGGTCGCCGCGTACGTCGTCCGCGGGTCCAGCCGCGCGTGCTCGGTCACCCGTCCCGGGCGCAGCGCGGCACCGCAGGCGGGGCAGGCCGGCTCGAACACCCTCCGCTCCAGCGCCTCGCGTGCCCGCGGCGCCGGTGGCACCGGACCGTGGTGCGGGCAGTCGTAGCGTCCTTCGCCGTAGACGACCATCGAGCTGGCGTGCACCAGCCGGTGCACCCCCGCGGCCGCGGCGACCCGCAGCAGCACCGCGGTGCCGTGGTCGTTGCTCGCGACGTAGTCGTCCATGTCGCCGATGTCGACCCCGAGCCCCACCTTGGCGGCCAGGTGCACCACGGCGTCCGCTCGGCGCAGCACCCGGGCCACCGCGTCCGGGTCGCGGACGTCGCCGACCGTCAGCCCGGCACCGACCGACTCCAGGCGCTCGCGGGAGGAGGCGCCGCCGTCGGTGTGCACGTCGGCGCGCAGCGAGTCCAGGACGAGGACGTCGTGGCCGTCGGCCGCCAGCCGCCCGGCCACCGCACAGCCGACGAACCCGGCACCGCCGGTCAGGACCACCCTCATGGCGCCCACGCTGGCACAGCCCGACCCGGCGCGGCAGGGATCGGCACCTTGTGTCCCGCGAACGGCGGTCGGGTGTTACCGATGGGTCGTGGACGGCGGCGGCGCGGCATACGCTCCCGTGCATGGCCCCCGAGACGATCGCCGACCCCGAGACCGACCCCACCGCGACGTACGCCGTGGACCCGGGGCTGGTCCGCCGGCTGACCGAGCGGGTGGTCTGCGCGGCCCGGCCGGCCACGCTGCTGACGCACACCCCGATGACGGGGGCGCCGCTGGCCGCCGCTGCCGCTGTCCACCCCCGACGACGTCCGCGGTCGCCTACGCCGGCGCCCGCGCCGCCCAGCGGTCCTGGGCCCGGCTGCCGGTCGAGCACCGTGAGCGCGTCGTCCTGCGGTTCCACGACCTGGTCCTGCGAGCGCCAGCGGCAGCTGCTCGACCTGATCCAGCTCGAGTCGGGCAAGGCGCGGGTGCACGCGTTCGAGGAGGTCGCCGACACCGCGATGGTGAGCCGGCACTACGGCCGTCGCGCGGCCGGCTACCTGCGCCCACGCCGCCGGCTGGGCGCGTTCCCGGTGCTGACCCGCTCGGTCGAGCTGCGCCACCCCAAGGGCGTCGTCGGCATCGTCGGCCCGTGGAACTACCCGCTGTCCATGTCGATCACCGACGCGATCCCCGCGCTGCTGGCCGGCAACGCCGTCGTCCTGCGCCCCGACAGCCAGTCGGCCCTGACCGCGCTGCAGGCGGTCGCGCTGCTGGAGGAGGCGGGGCTGCCCGAGCGGGTGCTGCAGGTCGTGCTCGGCGGGCCCGACATCGGCGCGGCCGTCCTGGACGAGGCCGACTACGTCTGCTTCACCGGCTCCACCGCGACCGGGCGCGGGTCGTCGCCCGGCGCGCCGCGGAGCGGCTCGTCGGCGCGAGCCTGGAGCTGGGCGGCAAGAACGCGATGTACGTCGCCGCGGACGCCGACCTGCCGCGCGCGGTCCAGGGCGCCGTCCGCGCCTGCTTCTCCTCGGCCGGGCAGCTGTGCATCTCGGTCGAGCGGCTGCTGGTGCACGAGGACGTCGCCGAGGAGTTCCTCGCGGCGTTCGTGCGCGCCACCCGGGCGATGCGGCTGGGCGCCGGCCTGGGCTACGACGCCGACATGGGCAGCCTCTGCTCGCGCGGCCCAGCTGGAGCGGGTCACCGCGCACGTCGAGGACGCCCGCAGCAAGGGCGCGCGGGTCCTCACCGGCGGCCGGCACCGCCCCGACATCGGCCCCTACTTCTACGAGCCGACCGTCCTCGCCGACGTCACCGCCGCCATGAGCTGCCGCGACGAGGAGACGTTCGGGCCGGTCGTCTCGGTCTACCGGGTCCGCAGCGACGAGGAGGCCGTCACCCTGGCCAACGACAGCGACTACGGCCTCAACGCCTCGATCTGGACCCGGGACGCGGCTCGGGGGCGCCGGCTGGCCGCCGCGGTGCGGGCCGGCACGGTCAACGTCAACGACGGCTACGCCGCGGCCTGGGCGAGCATCGCCGCGCCGATGGGCGGGATGAAGAGCTCGGGGCTGTCCCGGCGGCACGGCGCCGAGGGCATCCACAAGTACACCGAGTCCCAGAACGTCGCGACCCAGCGCCTGGTCGGTTTCGCCGCGCCGCCGCGGGTCACCGACGAGCAGTGGGCCCACGCCCTGACCCTGGCGCTGACGACGCTGAAGCGCCTGGGCGTCCGGTGACGCCGGAGCGCTTCGACCACGACGTCGTGGTGGTGGGCTCGGGCTTCGGCGGCGCGGTCGCGGCGCTGCGGCTGGCCGAGAAGGGCTACGGCGTGCACGTCTACGAGTCGGGCCGCCGGTTCGAGGACGACGACTTCGCCCGGACCTCCTGGGACCTGCGCCGCTACCTGTGGGCGCCGCGGCTGGGCTGCTTCGGCGTCCAGCGGATCCACCGGCTGCGCGACGTGGTGCTGCTGGCCGGCGCCGGCGTCGGCGGCGGCTCGCTGAACTACGCCAACACCCTCTACGTGCCTCCGGCCGGCGTTCTTCCGCGACCCGCAGTGGCGCGACATCACCGACTGGCAGGCCGAGCTGGCGCCGCACTACGAGACGGCCTCGAGGATGCTCGGCGTGGTGACCAACCCCTGCGACGGCCCGGTGGAGCAGGTGATGCGCCAGGTCGCCGACGACCTCGGCGTCGGCGACACGTTCCGTCGTACGCCGGTCGGGGTGTTCTTCGGCCCGCCGGGGGAGCGGGTGCCCGACCCCTACTTCGGCGGCGACGGCCCCGAGCGCACCGGCTGCACCCAGTGCGGCAACTGCATGGTCGGCTGCCGGGTCGGCGCCAAGAACACGCTGGTGAAGAACTACCTCGCCCTGGCCGAGCGGCGCGGCGCGACGGATCGAGCCGCTGCGGACCGTGACGTCGGTGCGGCCGGTCGACCCGGCCCGGCCGGAGCGGGGCTACCGCGTCACGCACCGAGGCGACCGGGGCGTGGCTGCGCAAGGACCGGCGCACGGTCACCGCCGGGCAGGTGGTCCTGGCCGCCGGCGCGTGGGGCACCCAGCGGCTGCTGCACACGATGCGGGTCCGGGGCGGGCTGCCGCACCTGTCACCGCGCCTCGGCGAGCTGACCCGCACCAACTCCGAGGCCCTCGGCGGGGCGATGACGGTCCGGGTGCCGCGAGGCGTCGACCTGACCCGCGGGGTCGCGATCACCTCCTCCTTCCACCCCGACGCCGACACGCACGTCGAGAACTGCCGCTACGGCCGCGGCAGCAACGCGATGGGGCTGCTGGCGACGATCCTCGTCCCGGGCGACGGCCGGGTGCCCCGGCCGCTGCGGTTCGCCGCCCAGGCCGTACGCCGCCCGGTCGCCTTCGCGCGGTCGCTGTCGGTGCGCCGGTGGAGCGAGCGCACCGTGATCGGCCTGGTGATGCAGAGCCTGGACAACTCCCTGACCGTCTCGCCACGGCGCGGGCTGCTCGGGGGCGTGCGGCTCACGTCCCGGCAGGGCCACGGCGAGCCCAACCCGACGTGGATCCCCTCCGGCCACCGGGCGCTGCGGCAGCTGGCGGTCCGCCTCGGCGAGCGCACGGGCGTCCCCGCCACGCCCGGCGGGTCGCTCGGTGAGGTGCTCAACGTGCCGATGACCGCCCACTTCCTCGGCGGCGCGGTGATCGGGGCCAGCCGCGACCACGGGGTGCTCGACCCCTACCACCGGGTGTGGGGCTACCCCGGCCTGCACGTGGTCGACGGCTCGGCCGTCTCGGCCAACCTCGGGGTCAACCCCGCGCTGACCATCACCGCGCAGGCCGAGCGGGCGATGTCGCTGTGGCCGGCGGCCGGGGACGCCGACCGCCGGCCGGCCCAGGGGGCGGCGTACGAGCGGCTGGAGCCGGTCCGGCCGGTTCGTGAGTCCCGGCCGAGGCGGCGACGCCCGCACAGGCAGGTCATCTAGCCTGAGGCGGTGCTGCGAACCGCCATGAAACCCCGGTGGCTGGGGCTGCTCGCCCTGGTCGTCGTGGTCATGGTCACGTTCAGCATCCTCGGCCTCTGGCAGCTGAACGTGGCCCGCGACAAGGGCCGCGCCGAGGCGGTCAAGGCAGCGCCGACGCGCCCCACCGCGCCCCTGTCCCGCGTGGTCACCCCGTACGTCGACTTCCCCGCCGACGGGTCCGGCCGCCCGGTCACCGCGACCGGCCGGTACGACGCCACGGGGCAGGTGCTGGTCACGCCCGCGGCTGCTGCACGGGCGCACGGGCTACTGGGTGGTGACGCCGCTCGTGGTGAAGGACACCGGTGCCCGGCTCGCCGTCGTCCGCGGCTTCGTGACCGACGCCACCCGGGCGACACCGACCGGCCGTCACCGGCCCGGTCACGGTCAACGGCACGCTCGCGCCGGGGGAGTCGCCCAGCACCGGGGCGGCGCTGCCGGCGGGACAGCTGGGCTCGGTCGACCTCTCGCTGCTGGTGAACCGCTGGCACGGCGAGATCTACAACGCGTTCCTCTTCGCCACGGGTGAGTCGCCGGAGGCCACCCGCACCGCAGGCTCCGCCATCGAGCGGGTCCCGCCGCCGCGGCTGCCGTCCAACGGGCTGAGCTGGCGCAACGCGGCGTACGCGCTGCAGTGGTGGGTCTTCGCGCTCTTCGCCGCGTACATGTGGTGGAGGATGGTCCGCGACGACCACGAGGGCCGGTCCGGCACGGTCGACCATCTCCGAAATGACCTCTCCGAAAGGGCAACTCATGTCTGACAGGCCGATCCGCGACGTCGAGGGTGCCCGCAAGGCGCTCTCGTTCTTCCGCGTCATGGCGTTCGCGGCCGGTGTGGCCCTGTTCATCCTCATCGTGATCATCATTCTCAACGGCGGCTTCGGCAGGGGCGGGCTGTCGGCGGCGTGGAGCCCGATCCACGGGGTCATCTACTTCGTCTACGTGATCTCCATCGCCAACCTCGGCTTCAAGGTCGGCTGGAGCCTGCCGCGCATGGTGCTGACGATGATGAGCGGCTTCGTGCCGGTGCTGCCGTTCGTGGTCGAGCACCGGGTGCACCGTGAGGTCGAGGGGCGGATCGCCGGTAGCCTTGCGGTGTGACTGACGCGCTTCCCCTGGCCTCCCGACCCGTCCTCGTCGTCGACTTCGGCGCGCAGTACGCCCAGCTGATCGCCCGCCGCGTGCGTGAGGCCAACGTCTACAGCGAGGTCGTGCCGCACACCATGGCGGCGGCCGAGATGCTGGCGCAGCGACCCCGCCGCGGTCATCCTGTCCGGCGGCCCGTCCTCGGTCTACGAGGAGGGCGCCCCCGAGCTCGACGGCGAGCTGCTCGAGGCCGGGGTGCCGGTGCTGGGGATCTGCTACGGGTTCCAGGCCATGGCCCGCGAGCTCGGCGGCACCGTCGCGCACACCGGCCTGCGCGAGTACGGCGCCACGATGGCGCGGGTCACCGACACCGCCTCGACCCTGTTCAACGGCCAGACCGACACGCAGTCGGTGTGGATGTCCCACGGCGACTCGGTCGCCGCAGGCCCCCGGCGGCATGAAGGTCACCGCCTCCTCCCCGGGCGCCGACGTCGCCGCGTTCGAGGACGACGAGCGCCGGCTGTACGGCGTGCAGTGGCACCCCGAGGTCGTCCACTCGACCTTCGGCCAGCGGGTGATCGAGAACTTCCTGCTGCGCGGCGCCGGCCTCGACGGCTCCTGGACCCCCTCCAACGTGGTCGAGGACCAGGTCGCGGCCATCCGCGAGCAGGTCGGCGACGGCCGGGTGCTGTGCGCCCTGTCCGGTGGCGTCGACTCCTCCGTGGCCGCGGCCCTCGTGCAGCGCGCGGTCGGTGACCAGCTCACCTGCGTGTTCGTCGACCACGGGCTGCTGCGCGCCGGCGAGGCCGAGCAGGTCGAGAAGGAGTTCGTCGCCGCGACCGGGGTCGACCTCGTCGTCGTCGACGCCCGCGAGCAGTTCCTCACCGCCCTCGAGGGCGTCTCCGACCCGGAGGAGAAGCGCAAGATCATCGGCCGCGAGTTCATCCGCGTCTTCGAGCAGGCGGCCCGCGACGTGGTCGGGTCCGCCGACGCCGAGGGCCACCCGGTGGAGTTCCTGGTGCAGGGCACGCTCTACCCCGACGTGGTCGAGTCCGGCGGGGGCACCGGCGCGGCCAACATCAAGAGCCACCACAACGTCGGCGGGCTGCCCGAGGACCTGCAGTTCAAGCTGATCGAGCCGCTGCGGATGCTGTTCAAGGACGAGGTGCGCCAGGTCGGCCTCGAGCTGGGCGTGCCCGAGGGCATCGTCTGGCGCCAGCCGTTCCCCGGGCCCGGGCCTGGGCATCCGCATCGTCGGCGCGGTCACCGCCGAGCGGCTGGAGATCCTGCGCGCGGCCGACCGGATCGCCCGCGAGGAGCTCACCCTGGCCGGGCTCGACCGCGACATCTGGCAGTGCCCGGTGGTGCTGCTGGCCGACGTCCGCTCGGTCGGGGTCCAGGGCGACGGCCGCACCTACGGCCACCCGATCGTCCTGCGCCCGGTCTCCTCCGAGGACGCGATGACCGCCGACTGGACCCGGGTGCCGTACGACGTGCTGGCCCGGATCTCCTCCCGCATCACCAACGAGGTGGCCGAGGTCAACCGCGTGGTCCTCGACGTCACCAGCAAGCCGCCGGGCACCATCGAGTGGGAGTGAGCGCCTAGCCTCCGAGCTGCGCATCGAGCTCGACCCGGAACAACGCGTCCAGGCCGAGGTCATGGTGGTCGACCGCGACGAAGTGACCGGCCCGCGGGTCCAGGACCAGCCCTTCCAACCTGGCGCCCCGCGCGGCGTACAGCCTGGGGTCGTCCGCGTGGAGGATCCGCACCACGTCCGCGTGCTCATCACGCGGGTCCAGGGGACCCAGCACGGCGACCGCCCGGGAGATCGAGCTGACCGCGAGCACCTGCGCGCCGGGTCCGACGGCGAGCTCGTTGATGCTGGCCAGCGCGTGGCCCGCCTTCCACGTCGCTGCGGCACGCAGGCCGTCCGCGGCCCGGGCCACGTCAAAGTGCTCGGCGTCCCCGAGCAGCGAGAGCGGACCGACACCGATCGGCGGGTCGTCCTGCGGGGCGTACTCGACCAGCACCACCGGGTCGCGTTGCTTGGCCGCCAGGACGTGACCACGCTGCAGGAGCAGGACGGACTCCAGGCCGGGGCCCGCGCGCCACGACGGTGGACGCTCCAGGGTGAACGCCAGCTCGAACCGCAGGTCCTGGTCCAGCACCAGGAGGTGGTGGTGGCGTTCGGGCACGACGAAGACCCGACCGGAGGCGTCGCCGGAGACTGCCTCCCAGTTCGACCTGCCGCCGCCGTGTCGATTCGGACCGAAGGGGTCGGGCAGCTCCACGGCCCGGCGCTCCCACCCGGTCGTCGGTCCGCCCAGCAGCACCTCGAAGTCCTGGTCACCCACGCCGAGGAGCTGCCTGGCGCCCGTGCGGGGGTCGGTCCGCACCCCGAGCCCCGACAGCTCCGTCACCGGAACGGTCCACCCCTCGACGACGTCGACCGTGCGGCGCTGTGCGTCCCCGCGACGACCGCCTGCTCCTGCCGGTCCGTCCGGGGCCGGCTGTCGGCGCCTCCGCTCGTGCTCGCCGCCGGTGCCCCCGTCGGGTCCGCTGCGCGAGCGGGGGTGCCTCTCCCTTGTCACCACGACCACCTCTCGCAGGTCACGGCGCCCCGGATGCTGAGGGGGCGGGTGCAGCCCGGTCGCGCTCCCCGGCCGGCCCACCCACACGCTACGGGCGCCGCGCGCGGACCCGCAAGGACGCGCGGTGCGGTCGCGACGTGACGACGGTCGAGGGCGCGACACCCAGGTCGGCCACCGATGATGGGGCCATGACCAGCGGCGGCACCAGCCAGCAGACCCGGGCCCCCCGCCCGGCAGGAAGGCGACCGGCGGGGTCGCCGTACACCACCGGCTCGATGCTGCGCGGCGCGACCGCGATGGGGGTCACCGCGGCGGTCGCGCTGGTGGTCGTCGCCACCGTGGCGCTGGGCAGCGCGACCGGTCAGCGCCTGGACCGGCGGGCGATGGACGCGCTCAGCAGCCCGCTGCGCACCACGCACCGGCTGGTCGAGGTCCTGAGCCTGGTGTCGGTGTGGTCGGTCGCGCTCGTCCTGGCCGCCTGCGTCGTGCTTGCCGTGCTGCGGCGCCGGGTGGCCGCGGCGGTGGCGGCGATGGTCCTGGTCGCCGGGGCGAACCTCACCACGCAGGTGCTGAAGTACGACGTGCTCACCCGACCGGACATCGGCTTCGGCTCGACCAACTCGCTGCCGAGCGGGCACACGACGGTCGCGGTGTCGCTGGCGCTCGCCGGGGTCCTGGTGGCGCCGGCGGCGCTGCGCAGCCTCGTGGCGCTGCTCGGCTCGGGTGGCGCCACCCTCATCGGGGCGGGCACGGTCGTCGGCCGGTGGCACCGTCCCGGCGACGTCGTGGCCGGGGTGGCCGTGTGCCTCCTGTGGGCGGCGCTCGCGCTCGCCGTCCTCGCCCTGCTCCGGCGGGAAGGCGCCGCGCCGGGTCGGGGTTCGGCGCTGCCCCACCTGACCTCACTCGCTGGGGCTGCCCTGGTCGGCCTGGTCATCGTGTCCGCCGGCGTCCGGCCCACCGGGCAGCCCCACAGCCTGCTGCTGGCCGCCGTCTCCCTCGCCGCGATCGGCATCGCCTGCGCCGGCTCCGTCGGCTGGGTCTCCCGCGTCGCCGCCCGCCACGTCGACTGACGCGTTCGGCGCCGGTCCTCGAGGGAGCAGCGGGCGGGCGGGGCGGGGCGCCATACCGACTTTGCGCTCCTGGGTCGGCGAATGCGCGGGCGGTGGGCCCCGGTTCGCCGACCCACGGGCACAAAGTGGCGCCGGGCAGGGAGGAACCGGTCGCACTCGCGGGCATGGTGTCCGTTTCGGCCGGGGTGTCCGGGCGCCGTTAGGGTGTGCGGGTGCTCAGGACAACGGTCGCCGTCGCGGCAGGCAAGGCGGCTCGGGTCGCATCACGGCTCCGGGGTGGCGGGTCGGCACTGCCCGGGCTGGTCGTCGAGCGGGTGGACCCGAGGTTCCTCGCGCACGCGCTGTCCGGGCTGCCGCGCGGCATCGTGGTGGTGACCGGCACCAACGGCAAGACCACGACCACCAAGATGCTGGTCGCGATCCTGCGTGAGCACGGCGTACGCGTCTTCACCAACCCCACGGGCAGCAACTTCACCCGTGGGGTCATCTCCTCGATGCTCGGCGAGATCCCGCTGAGCGGCCGCCTGCGTGCCGACATGGCCGTCCTCGAGCTGGACGAGGCGCACGCCCTGCGGTTCGCCGCGCAGGTCAAGCCCACCCACGCGCTGCTGCTCAACGTCGCCCGGGACCAGCTCGACCGGTTCGCCGAGATCGACGCCACCGCGCAGCTGCTCGCCCGGCTGTCCGAGCAGACGACACAGGGCGTCGTCCTCAACATCGACGACTCCTTCATCTCCCGGGGCCGCGACCGGGTCGCCGCGGGCGTCGAGGTGCGCTACTTCGGCGTCGACCCCTCGATCGCCGACCGGCTGCCCGAGCTGCAGGAGGCCGACGTCCGGTTCGACGACGACTTCACCGCCCCGAAGCCGGGCGCCCACGACGGCCTGCTCAAGCCCCGCGACGAGCGGTCCTTCGAGGTGGTGTTCGGCGAGGGCGACAGCGTCGGGCCGCTGGAGCTGAAGCAGCGCGGGCTCGCCGCGATGATCAACGCCACCGCGGCGACGACGACCGCCCGCCTGCTGCTGGACGGCGACTTCCGCGAGGCCGACACGGTCCGGGCGCTGCAGCGCGTGCAGCCACCCTTCGGCCGCGGCGAGGTCATCGACGCCGGCGGGCAGCCGCTGGAGCTGGTGCTGGTGAAGAACCCCGCCGGCTTCACCGTCGCCCTCGGCACCTACGGCACCACGCCGGTCACCTCGATGGTCGCGATCAACGACAACTACGCCGACGGGCGCGACGTCTCCTGGCTGTACGACGTGAGCTTCGAGAGCCTGCGCGATCGCGGGGTCGCCATGACCAGCGGCGTGCGGGCCTACGACATGGCCCTGCGGCTGCGCTACGACGACGTCGCGGTCGAGGCGATCGAGCCCGACCTCGCCCGCGCGCTCGACCGGTTCATCACCGAGCACCCGGATGAGCCCAAGCGCATCTTCTGCACCTACACCGCGATGATGACCCTGCGCCGCGACCTCGCCGCGCGCTACGGGCTCGCGAACTTCGGGGAGGACTCCCAGTGAGCAAGGGCCGGATCAACGTCGTCCACCTCTACCCGCGCGAGATGAGCATCTACGGGGACCTCGGCAACACCCGCTGCCTGGCGTCCCGGTTGCGCTGGCACGGCTACGAGGCGGTCGTCGCGCCGCACCACCCCGGCGAGGACCTGCCCGAGGACGCCCACCTGCTCGTGGGCGGCGGCGGCCAGGACAGCGGCCAGGCCCGGGTCGAGGACGACCTGGCCCGCAACGCCGACGCGCTCCTGAAGGACCTGGCCGCCGACGGCGCACCGATGCTGATGATCTGCGGCATGTACCAGCTGTTCGGCAACGCCTTCGTCACCGTCGAGGGCCGGCGCCTGCCCGGCCTCGGCATCCTGGACGTCACCACCCAGGGCAACGCCAAGCGGATGATCGGCCCGGTCGTCCTCGACACCGCGTACGGCGACGTCGTCGGCTACGAGAACCACTCGGGCTCCACGTTGCTCGGCGAGGGACAGCAGCCGTTCGGCACGGTCCGCTCCGGGCTGGGCAACAACGGCAACGACAAGACCGAGGGCGCCGTCACCGGCTCGGTGTTCGGCTCCTACCTGCACGGGCCGATCCTGCCGGCCAACCCCACCTTCGCCGACGCCCTGATCGCGCTGGCCGTACGACGTGCCACCGGGCGCGAGTTCGAGCCCGCGGAGGTCGACGACTCCGTCGCCGACCAGGCGCGGTTGCGGCAGGTCCGCCGGCTCGCCGGCTGACCGCGGCACCCAGGCTCGGCTGGACCCGCTGTTGCGGGCCGGCCGGACCGCTCAGCGGGGCGGGTGCGTCCCCATCGCCGGTGGGCGCGACTGCTGAGGAGGTGCGGGCGTGGCTCGGTCGGCCGAGGGCGTCGCGTGGTCCGGTGAGGCCGGGGGCGGGACCGGCAGGTGACCGGGCCGAGGGGTGGCGTCCGGCGGTGGCTGCTTGCGCGAGAGGCCCCAGGCGAGCCAGCCGACCGCGCCGAGGGGGATCTCCATCAGGTGCGTGTAGACCGAGAACAGCACGACCCCGGCGAGCGCGGCAGCGGGCGGGGCGCCCCAGGCCACGAGCACGGCCGCCGTCCCGGACTCGGTCACGCCCACGCCGCCGGGGGTCACGCCCACGGCCGTCAGGAGTCGCCCCACGGCGTAGGCGGCGAAGATCTGCCCGAAGCTCATGTGGACCCCGACCGCGTGCAGGCAGAACCAGAAGAGCACGTAGTAGACGCCAAACAGGCCGACGAGCCCGAACGTCATGCTGATCCAGCCGTGCCGCACGACGTCGGTGATCCGGGCCCTCAGGTCGCGCACGAGCTCGTCGATGGTCAGCTCGCGGCCGGCCCATGACCGCCGCCAGAGGGGCCGCAGCACCCGGTCCAGGGTCCGGCCGACGACGGTGGCCGCACGCTCCGAGACGATGACGGACACGAACAGCGCCATCAGGAGCACGGCCACGACGGCCCCCGCCACCCCGCCGCGCACCACGGCCCTGGGCAGACCGCCGGCGCCGAACAGCAGGGCGCCGACGCCGACGACCGGCAGCGCCACCCGGGCCAGGATGTTCCAGACGCCGCTGACGATCACCGAGGTGGAGATGTCCCGCCGCCCGAAGCCCCACGAGCGGCACAGGGCGTACGTCACGGCGACCCCGGCGGCGCCGCCACCGGGCAGCAGGTTGCCGACCGAGGAGCCGCAGACGTTGACGATCAGCGCCCTGCCGTGGCTGAGGCCGGGCAGCGACCCGGTCAGCGTGAACGTGTAGAGCCACAGCCCGCCGAGCATCAGGGCCAGCATGCCGCCGGCCGCGCCCCACCCGACGTGGTGCAGCACCTGGAACACCTCGTGCCAAGACGTCTTGGCGAAGTGCGGCAGGCCCCACACGACCAGGGCCACCGCCAGCGCCAGCCCGACGACACCCTGCAGCAGCTGGCGCCCGGACGGGCGCCAGCTGACCGGTGGGCCGGCCTGCTCGTCCGGGCCCCGGGAGCCG
The DNA here is from genome assembly GCA_963724015.1 of uncultured Actinomycetota bacterium. GTDB lineage: Bacteria > Actinomycetota > Actinomycetes > Actinomycetales > Dermatophilaceae > CAVRTM01. The sequence continues at coordinate 95,015 of CAVRTM010000012.1, read as the reverse complement.
GCCGCGCCGGCTGGACCACCGGAGCCGGCTGGACCACCGGAGCCGGCTGAAGCACTCGAGCCGGCTGGACCACTCGAGCCGGCTGAACCACTCGAGCCGGGCGGGACCTGCGGACTGTCCGAGCGGTCGCTGGCCGTCATCAGGTCACCCCCATCGCTCATGCCAGGCCCGCGAAGACGTCGCGGGAGACGGACGCGCCCGGGGGGTGCGCCGGGTCGACGTACCACTCGCGGCCGAAGACGAGGTCGAACAGCGGGCGGGGGATGCGCAGGAAGGCCGCCAGGGTGCGGTCGGCGCCGCCGTCGGCGGTGGCCTGGGAGGCGTGGGCGCGCATCGACGCCCGCTTGGCACCGGCGTAGCGGCGGACCCCGATGCGGTGCGTGATCTCCGCACGCGGGCTGTACGCGCGCTGGAACGAGGCGGGGTCGAACGACGGCGGGAAGGAGTAGAACCGGCCGACGAGCGCGATCGCCCGGCAGATGGCGTCGCGGGGCACGGTCGCCTGCAGGACCCGGGGGGTGCGCGCCAGCGCGGCGGCCCGGGCGCCGACCTCGTGCACCTTGACGTGGTCGCGGTGGCCGTAGCCGCCGTTGCGGTCGTAGGTCAGCAGGACATCGGCGCGTTCCTCGCGCAGGATGGTCGCCAGGCGCTCCGCGGCCTCCTCGACATCGGCCCGCACGAACCGGACCCGGCCCGGCGGGTCGGGCAGTGTCTGCGGCCCGAGGCCGCTGTCGGCGTAGCCGAGGTGTTCCACGCGCTCCACCCCCAGGGCTCGGGCGCTCTCGCGCAGCTCCTGCCATCGTCGCTCACCAAGGCGCCCGTCCGAAGTGAATTCCTGGGATGCCAGGCCCTCGTCGCCGTCGGTGGCGACCACGACGACGACGCGGTGTCCCTCCGCGGCGGCGCGCGCGAGCGTCCCCGAGGTGAGCAGCGCCTCGTCGTCGGGGTGGGCGTGGAAGGCCAGCAGGGTGCGGGGCATCGGATCCATCCTGTCTCATGCGAGGGTGTGCGTCGTGAAGGTGGCTCTGCTGTCGGACTGTTATCTGCCGCGCCTCGGCGGTATCGAGGTCCAGGTGCACGACCTGGCGGCCCGGCTGCAACAGCGCGGTCACGAGGTCAGCGTCTTCACCGCGACGCCGGGCCCGCAGGGCCAGCGCGCCGGCGTCGTGGACCGGGTCGACGGGGTGCCCGTCCACCGGCTGGCGCTACGGCTGCCGTTCGAGCTGCCGGTCAACCCGCTCGCCCCGCCCGAGCTGCGCCGGCGCCTCCTGCACGGCGGGTACGACGTCGCGCACGTGCACATGGGGGTGGTCAGCCCGTTCGCCGTGGACGCCGCCCGGGTCACGACGGCCATGGGGCTGCCGACGACCATGACCTGGCACTGCATGCTCGGAGCGCTCGAGCCCGCGCTGCGGGTGGCCGGGTACGTCGGCCGCTGGGCCGAGCGGGGCGTGGCCATGAACGCGGTCTCCCGGGTCGCGGCGGCCCCGCTGCAGCGCATCATCGGCCCGGCCGGGCAGGTGCGCGTGCTGCCCAACGGCATCGACGTGGCCCGCTGGGCCGCCCCGACGGGTGCTCCCGCGCGGCGCGCCGACGACGGCATCCAGATGGTGTCGGCCATGCGCCTGGCCGGCCGCAAGCGGCCGCTGCAGCTGCTGCGGGTGGTGCGCCGCGTGCGTGAGCTGGCCGGCGCCGCCGTACCGCTGCACCTGGACGTGCTCGGTGAGGGGCCGCAGCGCGGCCGACTGGAGCGGTACGTCGCCCGGAACGGTCTGGGGAGCGTGGTCGCCCTCCCGGGCCGGGTCGCCCGCCAGGAGCTGCCCGGCCGGTACGCCGCCGCGGACATGTACATCGCCCCCGGCCGGCTCGAGTCCTTCGGCATCGCCGCACTGGAGGCGCGGACGGCCGGACTCCCGGTCGTCGGCCGGGCCGGCAGTGGCATCGAGGAGTTCGTGCAGGACGGGGTCAACGGGTACCTCGCCGCCGACGACGAGGCGATGGCGCGGGCGGTGGCCCGACTGGTCACGGACGCGGACCTGCGGGCCGCGATGGCCGCCCACAACCGGGACCACCCGCCGGAGCAGTCGTGGGAGCACGTCGTGGCCGGTGCCGAGGGCGAGTACGAGCGTGCCCGGTCCCTGGCGGGTGTGCGGTGAGCGCTCCACGGCAGGCGGCTCCCCGGATCGTCCTGGTCGGCCACGAGCGCGGGCAGGAGCCCGTGGTCGAGGCCGTCCTCGGCCACGGCGAGGACCCGGCCGACGTGCTCGCCGCCCGCGGCTGGGCGGTCGAGCGAGCCCTGGCCATCGAGAGCGTGACCGGCGACGAGCACGTCCTGACCGTGCGCTACGACGTCCGCCGCCAGGTTGAGCCGGGCGTGGGCGCCGAACCCGGCCCGGGCGCCGGGGCCGGCCGAGGCGTCGAGCCCGGCCGGGACGTCCGGGCCGGCGGCGCCGCCCGCCGCGACGAGGGCCTGGTGCTGGGCCCGGGGGAGGAGCCGCAGCCCTACCAGCGGGTCGCCGCCTACGCGGTCGTCTCCAGCGCCCAGGGGGTGCTGGTCACCGAGCTGTCGGACCAGACCAACGCGCCGGGCCAGTGGGGCCTGCCCGGGGGCGGGATCGACCCGGGTGAGGACCCCCTCGACGCGGTCGTGCGGGAGTGCTGGGAGGAGAGCGGACAGAGGGTCACGGTGACCGAGCTGGCCCTGGTGCAGACCTCGCACTGGGTCGGGCGGGCGCCGGGGGGCCGGGTCGAGGACTTCCACGCGGTCCGCATCATCTACCGCGCGACCTGCTCCGCCCCCACCGAGCCGGTCGTGCACGACGTGGGAGGGACCACGGCCGACGCCCGCTGGGTGCGGCCGGCCGGGCTGGCGGCGCTGCCCCTCACGCCCGGCTGGCGCGCCGTGCTCGCGTCGCTGTCGCTGCTGCCCGGCCATGCCGACGAGGGTCCCTGACCGTCCTGGCCGGGCTCAGCGCTCGCGGCGAGCGAGCCCGAGGACGCCCAGGGCCAGGACCAGCACGCCGATGCCGACGATGGCGCCGGGCCCGAACACCGCCCAGTCCACCCGGAAGCCGTTGACCTCGCGGGCGATGGCCAGCCCGGCGACGAGGAGGCAGAGCAGGCCGAGGACCATCGATGCGGCGTGCGGCCCCCGCGCCCTGGGCGCCGTCGCGACGGCGCCGGCCGACGACACGGGGGCGCCCGACGGTGCGGGGGGAGGGACGTCCTGCGGCGCGTCCTGAGGAGGCGTGACCCAGGTGGTGGCACCCGATGCGGCCGGTCCGCCAGGTGCGCCAGCTGCGACCGGTGCGACCGGTGCGAGCCGGTGCGGTCTCCGGTCCGGAGGGCGCGCCCGCAGGCGGGTCCACCTCGAGAGCTCGGGTCGGGTCCGTGCGGCTGCTGTCGTTGCTGTGCTGGTCGCTCATGGTCCTACTCCTTCACCACGGTGATCTGGCCGATGCCGACGTTGGCGTCGAGGGTGACGTCAGCCGGCGCCGAGCCGACCGTCGCGTTCTGCTGCACGTCCGTGCCGTTGCGCGCGTGGGTGCCGGTGGCGTCCTGGACGCTGATCTCGCCCGCTCCCACGTGTCCGTCCAGGGCCACGGTCAGGCCGCGGGGGACGAGGACGGTCAGCTGGCCGATCCCGACGTGCGCCGGGATCGTGGGGTGGCCGGGGACGGCGTCCGGCAGGCCGCGCAGGTCGAGCCGGCCGTTGCCGATGCCGACGGTGTAGCTGCGCCCCTGGCCGAGGTCGCTCACGGTGGGCGTCCAGGTGGCGTCGCCCATGCGCCCGTTCATCCGCAGGCCGTCAGGGGCGGCGCCGGCCGCGAGCGTGCCGACGGCCGTGCACACCGCGAGGAAACCGAGGAAGCCGGCTCGCCAGCCGGCCACGCCCAGGCCGAGCACCAGCAGTCCGAGTGCGGCCAGCGCGCCGGCGAGGGCGACCACGTGGTGGTCCCCGGAGAAGCCCAGCGTGTCGCCCAGCCACAGCGTGCCGCCGTACGCGACCATCGCCAGCCCGATCCCGACGAGGGTCATGAGGAGCCCACCGGAGGGACGCCGCTCCCGGCGGCGCACGGCGGCCGGCTGGCCGACCTGCCGGCCCCGCGCCCCGGCGCGTTCGCCGACCTGCGGGCCCCAGGCGCCGGCCCGCTGGCCCACCTCCTCGTCCCAGGCAGAGGCCTGCTCGTGCCCGGCCGGCGCGTGCGCCGCCTCCCCGGGGCCGGCCGGGGTCTGGGCAGCCGGCGGCACCGGCTGCGAGGGTGGGTGCAGGACCGACCGGCCGCGCGAGCGGTGCACGACGAACCACACCACGGCGCCGATCACGAGCAGGCCCCACGGGAAGCCCCACGCCCCGCCGTGGCCGCCGAACCACCACGGGAAGCCGCTGACCAGGGCGATCCCGGCGACGACGAGCAGCACGATCGATCCCGCGTCGCCCTCGCGCAGGGCGCGCTCCGCGGGGATCCGGTCCTGCTGGTCCGGCAGCAGTGCCCAGGCGACCAGGTAGGCGGCGACGCCGAAGCCGCCGAAGAGGATGAGGACGACCAGGCCGGCCCGCACGACCACGGGGTCGATGCGCAGCCGGTCCGCGAGGCCCGAGCAGACGCCGCCGAGCCACTTGGTGTCGGTGCGCCGATGGATGCCGATGCCGCGGACGGCGGAGAAGAACGAGTCGAGGCCCGAGTGCTGCCCCTCGGAGGTCGGTGATGTCATGGTCCCGATCGTGGTCTGCCGGCCGGGCCTGCGCCATGAGGGTCGACCCTGAGCCGACCCTGAGACTCCCCTGAGGTGCGGCTGCGGTGCTGGGTCGGGGGCCGTTCGTGGGCGAGGATGGGTGCGTGCAGACGCCATACGTCCCGCCCTCGCGCGCCGCGGAGGAGCCGGAGCAGCCACGGCTGCGGCGGCCCGTCGAGGGACGGGTCGTGGGCGGCGTGTGCGCCGGCCTGGCCGACCACCTCTCCCAGCAGGTGTGGCACGTGCGGCTGGCGTTCGTCGGCGCCACCTTCCTCGGGGGCGCCGGCATCGCGGCCTACCTGTTCCTGTGGGCACTCACGCCGCAGACGCTGGCCGTGCCGGAGCTGCGTCCGGCGGTGAGCGCGGCGGAGGGTGCCACGGTGCTGGTGCCCGGCGGCCGCCGGGTGTCCCGCGAGACCCTGCGCCAGCTCGGGATCGGCGCCGGCCTGGTGGTCCTGGGCGTGGCGCTGTTCGCCCAGCAGTCCGGGCTCAACCTGCGCCTCGGGGTGCTCGTCCCGCTGCTGGCCGTGGCCATCGGCGCGGTCCTCGCCTGGTCCCAGCTCGACGGCGCCGAGCGCGACCGCTGGCTCGCCCGGGGCGGGGCCTCCCGGCGTGAGGGCCTGGTCCGGCTCGGGCTCGGTGTGGCGCTGGCCACCGTGGGCGTCGTCGTCCTCGCCACCCAGGGCCGGGGGCTGGCGGGTCTGTGGGACGTGGGCGTCGCGGCGGTCGCGGTCCTCGCGGGGGCGGTGCTGATCGCCGCGCCGTGGGCCGTCCGGCTCTGGCACACCTTCCGCGACGAGCAGGCCGAACGGGTCCGCGAGACCGAGCGGGCCGACATCGCCGCGCACCTGCACGACTCCGTCCTGCAGACGCTCGCCCTGATCCAGCGCAAGGCCGACGACCCCGCCGAGGTGGCCCGCCTCGCCCGCGCCCAGGAGCGTGAGCTGCGCGGCTGGCTGTACGCCGGCCCGCGCGGCTCCCAGGAGAGCCTCGCCGCCGCGGTCACCGAGGTGGCGCACGAGGTGGAGGACCTCCACGGCATCCCCGTCGAGCTCGTCGTCACCGGCGACCGGCCGCTGGACGAGCGCGGCACCGCGCTGGTCCGTGCGCTGCGGGAGGCGCTGCTCAACGCCGTGCGGCACGCCGAGCCGCCGGTCTCGGCCTACGTCGAGGTCGGGCACGGAGGTCGTCGAGGCGTACGTCCGCGACCACGGGGCCGGCTTCGACGTCGACGCCGTGCCCACCGACCGGCTCGGCGTCCGCGAGTCGATCATCGGCCGGATGCGGCGCCACGGCGGCACCGCGCGGCTGCGCCGGCTGGACGACGGGACCGAGGTCGCCCTGACCCTGCCGGTGACCGGCCCGACCGGCCAGACCGGACCGGGCGCTGCCCCGGACGCCGCTGACGCCGCTGAGGCCGCGCGGACACCCGGACACCCCGGACACCCCGGACACCCCGGACGCCGCGGCCACCGGGGTCTCGCCGGACGCGGCGGCGCCGTCCGGCGGGCAGCACGTCGTACCGGTGTCCTCGGCCGGGGGCGTCCCGGTCGGCGGCCCACCACCCACCGACCCGCAGGGAGCCCGACCGTGACCGAGCCGATCCGCCTCGTCCTCGTGGACGACCACCGCATGTTCCGGTCGGGGGTCAAGGCCGAGCTCGACGCATCGCTGGAGGTCGTCGGCGAGGCCCCGGACGTCGACACCGCGGTGGACGTGGTCGCGCGGACCCGGCCGGACGTGGTGCTGCTGGACGTGCACCTGCCCGGCGGCAACGGCAACGGCGGCAGCGACGTGATCAGCGGCTCGCGCGGGATCACGACGCCGGCAGGTGCGCCGGTGCGCTTCCTGGCCCTGTCGGTGTCCGACGCGGCCGAAGACGTCATCGCGGTCATCCGGGCCGGCGCGCGTGGGTACGTGACCAAGACGATCAGCGGCGCCGACCTGACCTCGGCGATCCGGCGGGTGGCCGACGGCGACGCCGTCTTCAGCCCCCGGCTGGCGGGCTTCGTGCTGGACGCCTTCGGTGCCGCCGCGGGCGAGGTCGCCGAGGTGGACGAGGAGCTCGACCGGCTCAGCGCACGCGAGCGCGAGGTGATGCGGCTGATCGCCCGCGGCTACCAGTACAAGGAGGTGGCCAAGGAGCTGTTCATCTCGATCAAGACGGTCGAGACCCACGTCTCCTCGGTGCTGCGCAAGCTGCAGCTGTCCTCCCGCCACGAGCTCACCGCCTGGGCCGTCGGCCGCCGCCTGCTCTGACCCGGGAGCGGGGCGAGGGCCGCGGTGTCAGGATGGCGGCCGTGGAGCTGCCCGTCGTCCCTGACCTGCCCCTGCGCACCCGACGGCTCGTGCTGCGCCCGTTCGGACGCGACGACCTCGAGCCGCTGCTGGTCTTCCACTCCGACCCGGACGCGGTGCGCTACGTGCCCTACCCGCCGCGGAACCGCGCCGCCGTGGCGACGGTGCTCGAACGCAAGACCGCGAGCACCGCGCTGCGACGGGAGGGTGACCTCCTCGAGCTGGCCGTGACACGCGCCGAGGACGGGCTGCTGGTCGGTGACGTGATGCTGGCCCTGCGCTCGCTGGAGCACGAGACGCTCGAGGTCGGCTACATCTTCTCCCCGGCCCATGGCGGCCGGGGGTATGCGACGGAGGCGGTCCGGGCGCTGCTGGACCTGGCCTTCGGGACCCTGGGCGCCCGGCGGGTGGTGGCGCGCGTCGACGCGCGCAACACCGCGTCGCGGCGGCTGCTGGAGCGCCTCGGCGTGCGCCTGGAGGCGCACCTCATCGAGAACGAGTGGTTGAAGGGCGAGCTGAGCAGCGAGATGGACTACGCCGTCCTGGCTCGGGAGTGGCTCGCCAGGACGTCCGGCTGACGCGGTCGCCGGAGAAATGGTGCCGCCGCAAACCTGTGCACAATGCGGACGGCGGTGCATCATGGGTTCATGGAAGAGGAGGGCTCCCTGGAGCCGGAACAGGTGCCGGCATGGTGCTGACCGTCGGCGCGGTCGCCGCGCGCCTCGGGGTCGCGCCGGAGACCGTGCGCAGCTGGGAGCGTCGCTACGGGCTCGCCCCGGGCGGCCGAAGCCCCGGCGGGCACCGCCGCTACACCGAGGTCGACTGTGCGCGGCTGGTGCTGATGCAGCGGCTCGTCGCCGAGGGTGCCATGCCGGCGAAAGCCGCCGCGACGGTGCTGTCGACCCCGCTGGAGGAGGTGGCCGTCCGGGTGCCGGCGCAGCAGCGGACGGCCGCGCGGGGGACAGTCGCGGGTGAGGCAGGCGGTCGAGGGTGAGGCGGTCGGAGGGGCGGCTGCCGTCGGGTCGAGGCCAGGTCCGGCTGGGCCGCGGCGCGCCGGCGGCGCCGGTGGCCGCGCGCTGGCCCTGCCGGGAGCGTCGCCCGAGGCCCGGGGTCTGGCACGGGCCGCCAGCAGGCTGGACGCCGACGCCGTGCTAGACCTCCTCGGCAACCTGCTCGTCGAACGGGGCGCGGTGGCCACCTGGGACGAGGTGCTGCGTCCCGTCCTCGTGGCCGTGGGAGAGCGCTGGGAGCGGACCGGCGAGGGTGTCGACGTCGAGCACCTGCTGAGCGAGGCGACGACGGATGCGCTCCGGGCCCACCGCGCCCGCCAGCTGCGGGCCGTGCCCGGCCGCTGCGTCCTGCTGGCCTGCGCTCCCGAGGACGAGCACGTCCTGCCCCTGCACATCGCGGCCGTCGCACTCGCGGAGCGGCGGGTGCCGGTGCGCCTGCTCGGCCCGCGGGTGCCCGCGTCGGCGCTCGCCTCGGCGACCCGGCGACTGCGTGCCTCGGGAGTGCTGGTGTGGAAGCAGCGGGCGGAAGGGCCACCGGTCGACCTCGCGGGTCTGCCGCAGATGCGGCCCCGCCTGGTGCTCGTGGTCGGTGGTCCCGGATGGTCCCCCGAGGACGTGCCGCCGGGTGCGCGGCGGGTGGGCAGCCTGGGCAGCGCGGTGGCCGTGCTGCAGGTGGCCCCGCGCTGACCGACCGCACAGCAAACCTGTGCACATTGCCGGCACAGCGATGCGGCGGCTAGACCTGTGGGCACCTGAACGACTCCCGATCACCAAGGAGATCCACCGTGTCCGACACCCTGCAGACCCCCCGCAGCGCGTCCAACGGCCAGACGGCCACGAGCTTCGCCGACCTCGGCAAGGAGATGTGGTCCTACCTCACCGGCAAGGGCGCGGCGATCAACTACGAGCTCGTCGACATGGTGGTGGAGGTGCCGCGGGAGACCGGCACGGACGCCCCGCGCGCGGTCTGGCGGCTCAACGGCACCCTGCGCATCACCACCTCCGAGGGCAAGGGCTGAGCGTGACCACGGCTCGCCGGGTGGGGACGGTCCGGCTCCACGCCGACCTCGAGGTCGCGGTCGACGGCCGCCTCGCCACGGTGAGCGCCGACGGCACGCACGTGCGGGTGCGGGCCGACGACCCGGTGCCGATCGTGCGCGAGCTGCAGCTGGCCGCACGCCAGGCCGGCGCCGGCTCCGTCGGACCCGCACACGCCCTCGGCCGGGTGGCCGACGAGCTGGCGGCCGCGGGCCTGACCGCCACCGTCGAGGGACCGCGCGGCCCGGTGCTGCACCTCGGCGCCCCCGGCTCGCGGCTCGGCCGCTGGGTCACCGGCAGCAGCGTCGTCCGGCCGGGTCCCGTCTCCGGCTGGCGGGCCGTGCTGGGCGGCACGGTGCGCTCCCGGGTCCGTCCGCGGCGGGCCTGGCTCGGCGCTGCAGCCGTGACCGTGGTGGTGGTGGTTCCTCCGCCGCCGATCCCGCTGACCCCTCGGCCGACGGCGGCACAGCGGTCAGGCCCGCGCCGGCGGCCCGTCCGAGTTCCCGGTCGCCGCTGCGTGGGCGGCGACCGCCTGCTCTATCCGGTGGTGCATCGTGCGGGCGGCCACCAGGGCCACGACCGCCGCCAGGAGCAGGGCGGCCCAGGCCGAGCGCTGGAGCCAGCGCTCGGCGACGGTGCCGAGCGCGTAGACCGCCGCGGTGGTGCCGCCGGCCCACACCAGCGCGCCGAGGACGTTGGCCGCGAGGAACCGCCGGTAGGGCATCCGCAGCGCACCGGCCAGTGGCCCGGCGAAGATCCGCAGCAGGGCGATGAACCGGCCGAAGAACACGGCCAGCACGCCGTACCGCGTGAAGACGTGCTCGGCCCATGACACGTGCGCGGCGCTGACCTGGCGGGGGAACCGGCGGCCCAGGACGGTGAAGAGCCGGTCGCCGAAACGACGTCCGGCGGCGAAGCCGACCGAGTCGCCCAGGACCGCACCGACGACCGCGGCGGCGGCCACCCCGGCGGGGGAGACGTCCAGCTCCTGCCGGGAGGACAGCAGTGCCGCCGACACCAGCACCACCTCCCCCGGCAGGGGGATGCCCATGCTCTCCACGCCGACGACCAGCCCGACCGCGAGGTAGACCACCATCGGGGGCACCGCCATCAGGAGCGCGTCGACGTTCACGCCGCGGTCCTCCCCGCCCGGTTCAGCGCAGCCGGCTGAGGGTGAACGCCTCGGCCAGGCGCCCCTCAGCCAGACCCGCCGTGGCGGCGTTGCCGACGGCCCAGGCGCGCAGCATCGTCTCCAGCCCGTCGCCCAGGTGCGCGGTCTGGGAGGTGTGCTGCTGCAGCGCCTTGACCTTGCGCGGGAACGTGTCGGTGATGTCGACCGGGTGGCCCATCTGCGGGTGCGCCATCAGCCACAGCTCGCCGACGTGCCAGGGCTCCAGGCCCTCCTCGATCAGCTCGGGGAAGGCGAAGCGGTTCTCCGAGGCCGGGTAGACCGCCCGGACGGTGGCCTCGCCGGCGGCGAGGTGGTCGGGGTGGGAGGCCTGCAGCCGGTCGTACCACCGCTCGGGCGACTGGGTCAGCACCCGCTGCGGGCGCACCTCGCGCAGCACCCGCACGATCTCGCGCTGCAGCTCCCAGCCCGGCTCGAGCCAGCCGTCGCTGTGCCCCTCGACGAACCGGACGTCCTGCACACCGACGACCGCGCTCGCGGCCCGCTGCTCGGCCTCGCGGATCGCCGGCATCTGGTCGCGCGGGGTGTCATCGAAGCCGCCCTGCTCACCGCGGGTGCACAGCAGCAGCGTCACCTCGATGCCCGCGTCGGTCCAGGCGGCGAGGGTGCCCGCCGCGCCGTAGTCCGCGTCGTCGGGGTGCGCCACGACGACCAGCGCGCGCTCGACCTCGCTGTCCGGTAGGGGCTGCGGGCGGGACATCGGGCTCGGCTCGGTCATGCGCCCAGCCTAGGGCCGCCGCTCACCCCGCCGATCCGGCCAGCCGGTCCAGCGACGGGCCGTCCAGCCGGTACGTCGTCCACTCGTCCTCCGCGCGGGCGCCCAGGCTGCGGTAGAACCCGATCGACGGCTCGTTCCAGTCCAGGACCCACCACTCGAGCCGGCCGTAGCCGCGCTCGACGCAGACCTGGGCCAGCGTGGTCAGCAGCCGGCGCCCGAGGCCGGTGCCCCGGTGCGCCGGCTGCACGTACAGGTCCTCCAGCCAGATCCCCGGCCGGCCCAGCCACGTGGAGAAGGTGAGGTACCAGACCGCCATACCGACGACCTGGCCGTCGACCTCGGCGACGTGCGCCCACGCGGTCGGCGCGCCGTCGGTGGGGAAGAGGGTGGCGCCGAACAGCTCCGGCGTCGCCTCGACGGCGTCCGGCTCCCGCTCGTAGTCGGCCAGCTCCTGCACGAGGCCGAGCAGGGCCGGGATGTCGCGGGGCTCGGCGGGACGGATGCGGTCGGTGCTCATGGACCGAGCGTAGGTGTGAGCGGCAGCGAGGCAGCAAGCACTGTCGCGCCCAGCACGTACCCTTGAGACCGAGATGAGCGCCCTTTTCGATGACCTTCCCCTGCCCGGCCTGACCTCCCCGCCCGCGCGCGGCGACGTGGACTCCCGAGGGGTCCCGACGTGGGCCGAGGCCGGCGGTGAGCCGCCCGAGGGCGCCTCCCGCCCCGGCGGCGGCCGGCCGGCCGACCCCGAGGCGCTGCTCGAGGGGCTGAACCCCCAGCAGCGCGCCGCGGTCACCCACGAGGGTGAGCCGCTGCTCATCGTCGCCGGCGCCGGCTCCGGCAAGACCCGGGTGCTCGCCCACCGCATCGCCTACCTGCTCGCCGCGCGCGACGCCCACCCCGGGCCAGATCCTCGCGATCACCTTCACCAACAAGGCCGCGGCCGAGATGCGCGAGCGCGTCGCCGCGCTGGTCGGCGGCCGGGCGAAGGCCATGTGGGTGTCCACCTTCCACTCCGCCTGCGTGCGGATCCTGCGCCGCGAGGCCGCCCACGTCGGGCTGAAGTCCACGTTCTCCATCTACGACGCCGCCGACAGCCAGCGGCTGATGTCGATGGTGATGCGCGACCTCGACCTCGACCCCAAGCGCTACCCGCCGCGGTCGTTCTCCGCGCAGGTGTCCAACCTCAAGAACGAGCTCATCGACGAGGAGACCTACGCCTCCACGCTGGGCGAGGCCAGCCACCACGACCGGATGGTCGCCGAGGCCTACCGGCTCTACCAGGGCCGGCTGCGGCAGGCCAACGCCCTGGACTTCGACGACCTGATCATGATGACGGTCAACATCCTGCAGGCCTTCCCCGAGGTCGCCCAGTACTACCACCGCCGGTTCCGGCACGTGATGGTGGACGAGTACCAGGACACCAACCACGCCCAGTACCAGCTGGTCAAGGAGCTGGTCGGCCACTCCGGCGGCGCGCGCCCACGAGGTCCCCCCGGCCGAGCTGGCCGTCGTCGGCGACGCCGACCAGTCGATCTACGCCTTCCGTGGCGCGACGATCCGCAACATCGTGGAGTTCGAGCAGGACTACCCCGACGCCCGCACGATCCTGCTCGAGCAGAACTACCGCTCGACCCAGACGATCCTGCGCGCGGCCAACTCGGTCATCTCGCGCAACGAGGGACGCCGGCCCAAGAACCTGTGGACCGACTCCGGTGACGGCGCCAGGATCGTGGGCTACGTCGCCGACTCCGAGCACGACGAGGCGGCGTTCGTGGCGCGCCAGATCGACTCCCTGGGCGACGAGCACGGCGTCAGGCCCAAGGACGTGGCCGTCTTCTACCGCACCAACGCCCAGTCCCGGGCCATCGAGGAGGTGTTCGTGCGGGTCGGCCTGCCCTACAAGGTCGTCGGCGGCACCCGGTTCTACGAGCGCCGCGAGGTCAAGGACGCGCTGGCCTACCTGCGCGTCATCTCCAACCCGGCCGACACGGTCAACCTGCGCCGCATCCTCAACGTGCCCAAGCGCGGCATCGGCGACCGGGCCGAGGCCTGCGTCGCCCAGCTGGCCGAGCGCGAGCGGATCCCGTTCGTCGCGGCGCTCGGCCGGGCGGGCGACGCCCCCGGCATCGCGACCCGGTCGGTCACCGCGATCACCGGCTTCACCACCCTGCTCGAGGCGCTGCGCACGGTCCACGAGGGCGGCTCCGGTGTCGCCGGGCTGCTCGAGGCGGTCGTGGAGCAGACCGGCTACCTCGAGGAGCTGCGCAAGAGCCAGGACCCCCAGGACGAGACCCGGGTCGAGAACCTCGCCGAGCTCGTGGCGGTCGCCCGCGAGTTCGACGAGGCCGAGCCGGAGGGGTCGCTGGAGGACTTCCTCGAGCGGGTCTCGCTGGTGGCCGACGCCGACCAGATCCCCGAGGGCGGCGAGGCCGAGGAGGCCGGCGTCGTCACGCTGATGACGCTGCACACCGCCAAGGGCCTGGAGTTCCCGGTCGTCTTCCTCACCGGCATGGAGGACGGCACGTTCCCGCACATGCGCGCCCTGGCCGACAACAAGGAGCTGGAGGAGGAGCGGCGGCTGGCCTACGTCGGCATCACCCGCGCCCGCGAGCGGCTGCACCTGTCCCGCGCCGTGGTCCGCGCCGCCTGGGGGCAGCCGCAGTACAACCCGGCCTCGCGCTTCCTCGACGAGATCCCGGTCGAGCTGCTCGACTGGCAGCGCACCGAGTCCACCGGCGTCCGGCCGTCCTCAACCCCAGCCGTGGCGACCCTCGCCGGCCGCCCGGGCGTGCGCTCGCCCGGCAACCGGCCGGTGATCAGGCTTGCGGCCGGTGACCGGGTCTCGCACGACTCCTTCGGCCTCGGCAGCGTCGTGCGCGTCGAGGGTGACGGCGACAAGTCGATGGCCCACGTCGACTTCGGCGGCGACACCGGCGTCAAGCGGCTGCTGCTGCGCTACGCGCCGCTGGAGAAGCTCTAGCCGCGCGTACGGCGCCGGTGGTCACCGGCGCCGTCGGCGTCCAGGCTGTCGACGTGCTGCGCGAGGACGCCTACGGACGCATGCCGTGGCCCCGCAGCCACGGCCGCGGGTCCACCGGCCCACGACCGTGGGGGTGGATCTCCAGGTGCAGGTGCGGGCCGGTCGAGTGCCCGGTGTTGCCGGGGTAGCCGACCACCGTGCCCGGTGCGACCTTCTGGCCGACGCGGGCGGTGACCCGGTCCATGTGGCCGAAGAAGGACACGGTCCCGTCCCAGTAGCGGATCTCGACCTTGTTGCCGTAGCCGGACTGGGCGCCGGCGAAGGTCACGGTGCCGGTCGACATCGCGACCGGCGGGCTGCCGATGGGGGCGGCGAAGTCGTTGCCCGCGTGCAGCCGGCCCCACCGGTGACCGAACCCTGAGGTCAGCGTGTAGTGCGCGATCGGCAGCCGCCAGGCACGCGCCCGGGCCAGGGCTGCGGCGCGCTGCCGGGCCTGGAGCGCCGTGCGGTGGGCCGCGCGCGCCGCCCGCTGCGCCGCCTCGACCCGTGCCGCGACCATCGCCGTCCGCTGCGCGGCGGCAGCCCGCGAGGCAGCGAGCTCGGCCTGCGCCCGGGCATCCTCCTGTGCCTGTGCCTGAGCCTGGCGTACGACGGGGGAGGCCGGCACCGTGGCGCCGGTGGTGGTCAGCGTCAGGACCAGGGCCGCCGTCGCGGGCAGCGCCAGGCCGGTCAGCAGGCGGGAGCGGCCGGCGGCGCGGCGGCCCGTGCGGTGGCGGGCGTCGTACGGGCGGGAGGGCACAGGCGCGGCCTTCGGTTCGGTGGCGGGGAACGCTGGAGGCTACCGTGACCGGTTCGTGATCCCTCATCGTGCACGGAGATCGCTCAGGACGCACGAGGCCCGGCGCCGGGCGCGCCGACGCACGCGGCTCCGGCCGCCGGCCCAACCAGGTGCGTCACCCCGGCGGCCACGGTGGAGCCGTCGGGGTCGAGGTGGGCGAGGGCGGTGGAGATGCCGTGGACCACCCGACCGCTGATGGGCAGGCTCATGTGCCCCAGCCCGTGCACCTCGATGTTGTGCGCGGCGAGGTCGGGGTGCTCCAGCCGTGCGTGGTCCTGGGGGAGCACCATCTGGTCCAGGTCCGACCAGTAGGCCAGGAACCGGGTGCGGCACCCCGGCACCGGCTCGGCGAGCTCACGCATCAGCGCGCTGCCCGGCCGCAGCTGCCGGCACAGCGGTGAGGGCAGGGCGTACGCGCTGTAGGTGCCGGAGTGCGGCGTCCCGAGGGTGACCAGGGTGTGCACCCGCTGGTCACCGCCGAGGCGGGTGACGTAGTACCGGGCGATCAGCCCGCCGAGGCTGTGGCCGACCACGTGCACGCGCTCGTAGCCGGTCTCGGCGACCAGCTGCTCCACCTCGCGTGCGAGCAGCGCCGCGGCGGTCCGGACGTCGGCGGTCAACGGCGAGTAGTTCAGGGTCAGGACCCGGCCGAAGCCACGCCGGCGCAGGCCACGGCGCAGCACGGTGAAGATGGAGCGGTTGTCACCCATGCCGTGCACCAGCAGGATCGGGGTGCCGGCGGCCTCGACGTCGCCGATCACCAGGCTGCGCTGCAGCGGCGGCAGGGTGGTGACGCTGTACCGGTCGCGGAACACCGCGTCCTCGGCGCGGCCGAGCAGCCCGAACGGGTAGAGCGCCAGGTGCGTGCTCACCCAGGCGGTCTCCAGGGCGGCGCCGACCACACCGGCCGGGCTGCACAGGGCCCTGGTCGCCTGCGTCACGACGTCGGCGGCCTGCAGGAGCCCGGTGCTCCAACCGACCTCCAGCAGGCGCACGGTGCCGGTGGCAGCCCGCCGCGGCAGGCACGCCGTGGGCCCGGCCGCCGTGGGCCCGGCCGCCGTGGGCCGGGCCGCCGCCGGCCCGGACGTCACCCGTGCGCCGGCAGGCGCGCCGGCCGCCGGTCCCCGGACGGTGGTCGAGGTCATCGGGCCTTCCCCGGAGTCGGACCGGCATGAGCGCCGGTGTGGGTGTCCGGACGGTAGTACCTGACGGCTCAACCATCCACCCGGGAACGGCGGCTGTCCCGAGTCGAAGGGCCCGGGTCGGTAGGGTGCGCTTCATGAGCCAGAGCCCGAACCAGAGCCCCCTTCGTGTCGTCGTGGCCAAGCCCGGGCTCGACGGTCATGACCGTGGGGCCAAGGTGGTCGCCCGGGCCCTGCGTGACGCGGGCATGGAGGTGGTCTACACGGGGCTGCACCAGACGCCGGAGCAGATCGTCGAGGCGGCGATCCAGGAGGACGCGGACGCCGTGGGCCTGTCCGTGCTCTCCGGTGCGCACATGACCCTGTTCGCCAAGGTCACCGAGCTGCTCGCGGCGCGCGACGCGGACGACATCGTCGTCTTCGGCGGCGGCATCATCCCCGAGGACGACTTCCCCGCGCTGGCGAAGATGGGCGTCGCCAAGGTCTTCACGCCCGGCGCCACCACCACCGAGATCGTCGACTGGGTGCGCGCCAACGTCTCCGCCGGCTGACGCAGCAGCAGGGGGCCTGCTCCCGCCCCCGGCAAGGCCGTGACCGCCCGCTGGCGAAACAGCGCTCAAGGTCCGGCGCAGCCCCCGAAGTGCCCCCGGACTGGCCAAGGTTGGGTCAAGGCCATTGACCCCGGTTCGCCCAGGTTGGAGCGTTCGCGCCAGCCGAACACCGCACGGGGAGCAGTGATCCGCGCGTAGTGTCAAAACCGGCTGCCCCCCGGTTGCCCAACCCCGGCGACCTTCCAGCGAGGAGTTGTCCGTGAAGCCTTTGAAGTCCGGTTTGGCCCTTGGCGCCATCAGTGCCGTGGTGGTCGCCGGCGCGGCCACCGCGCCCATGGCCTCGGCCCTGACCACCGCCACGACGGGCCCCTCTGCCCGGTCCGCGATCGCCGCCGCGCAGGCGAGCGCGGCGGACACAGCGCGCGCCCTGCGGCTGGACAGCCGTGAGCAGCTGAAGGTCAAGGACGTCATCACCGACCGGGACGGCAGCACGCACGTCCGGTACGAGCGATCGTTCGCCGGGCTGCGCGTGATCGGGGGCGACTTCGTCGTCCACCGCACCAGCGCCGGCGCGGTCCGCAGCGTCAGCTGGAACGCCTCCGGCCGCGCGGACGTCGCCTCCACGACCCCCCGCGTGGCTGCAGCCACGGCGCGCGCCACCGGGTTGCGGACCCCCTCCCTGGCCAGGAAGGCCGCTGCCGGCGAGCTCGTCGTCTACGCCGGTGGGGCCAGGCCCCGCCTCGCGTACGACGTGCTGGTGACCGGCATCAGGGCCGACCAGACCCCCACCCGCCTGCACACCATCGTCGACGCGACCAACGGCGCCACCCTCGCCCGCTGGGACGACGTCAAGGAGGGCTCGGGCAGGGGCATCTTCGTCGGCAACGTCACCGTCGGCACCACTCCGAGCGGCGGCAGCTACCAGCTCAAGGACCCGGTGGGCAACTACACCACCGACCTCAAGCAGGCGACCAGCGGCACCGGCACCCAGTTCACCGATGCCGACGACGTGTGGGGCAACGGCAGCGTGTCCGACCGCGCCTCCGCCGCCGTCGACGCGCAGTACGGCGCCGAAAAGACGTTCGACTACTACAAGAACGTCCAGGGCCGCAACGGCATCAAGAACGACGGCGTCGGCGCCCGCTCGCGGGTCCACTACGGCACCAACTACGAGAACGCCTTCTGGGACGGCACCCAGATGACCTACGGCGACGGCGCGAGCAACACCCACCCGCTGGTCGAGCTCGACGTCGCGGCGCACGAGATGAGCCACGGCGTCACCGAGAACACCGCAGGCCTGGCCTACACCGGTGACGCCGGCGGCCTCAACGAGGCGACCAGCGACATCTTCGGCACCGCGGTGGAGTTCTACGCCGCCAACTCCAGCGACCCGGGCGACTACCTGATCGGCGAGGAGATCGACCTCAACGGCAACGGCACCCCGCTGCGCTACATGGACAAGCCGTCACGCGACGGGGCGAGCAAGGACTGCTGGTCCTCCAGCCTCGGCAGCCTGGACCCGCACTACTCCTCCGGCCCGCTGAACCACTGGTTCTACCTGGCCTCGGAGGGCTCGGGCGCCAAGACCATCAACGGCACGTCGTACAACAGCCCGACCTGCGACGGCTCCACGGTGACCGGGATCGGCCGGGACAAGGCCGCGAAGATCTGGTACCGCACCCTGTCGACCTACCTGACCTCCAGCAGCAACTACGCCGCCGCGCGCAACGGGGCCATCCGGTCCGCCAAGGACCTGTACGGCGACTCCAGCGCCGAGTGCACGGGCGTGGCCGCCGCGTTCTCGGCGATCGCCGTCCCCGCCGGCTCGGAGACCTGCGGGGGCACCACCACCCCGCCGCCGACCGGCACCAACCTGCTGGCCAACCCCGGCTTCGAGTCCGGACAGGCAAGCTGGGGTGGCACCTCCGGCCCGATCACCAACAACACCGGGCGCCCGGCGCACACCGGCAGCTACAAGGCCTGGCTGGGCGGCAACGGCACGACCGCGACCGAGACCGTCACCCAGTCGGTGACCATCCCGTCCACCGCGGCGGCGCCGAGCCTGTCGTTCTGGCTGCGCACCGACACCGCCGAGAGCGGGTCCACGGCGTACGACACGATGAAGGTGCAGGTGGTCAGCGGCACGACGACCACCACGCTGGCGACCTACTCCAACGTCGGTGCCAACGCGACCTACGCGCAGAAGTCCTTCTCGCTGGCGTCGTACAAGGGCAAGTCGGTCACGGTGAAGTTCCTCATGAACGAGGACGCCTCGCTGCAGACCAGCTTCGTGGTCGACGACACGTCGGTCACCACGGGCTGACCCCGGAGTCCCTCACGACGGCAGCGCCGGCCCTTGCGGGTCGGCGCTGCTGTCATGAGCGGGTGCGGCGGGCGCTCAGGCGGGCAGGCACAGCTCGTGCGCCGGGTGGGGGCCCGAGGAGTCGACGACCAGGTCGCTCAGCTGCTGCTGGAGTCCGCCCAGGAGCGGGTCGTCCAGCCGGGCCGGGGCGCGGCGGCTGTCGCTGGTCACCAGCAGGACCATGTCATCGGGGTGCTTCGGCGTGCTGTCGGCAGGGGGTACACGCCCCCAGGGGACCCCGCCCACGGCCCGCAGGATGTCCTTGAGCACCTCCGGCTTGAGCCGGCAGCTGCTGGTGTGGCCACGGCTGTTGGCCTCGAGGCGGCCGTCGGCCTGGAGCACCACGGTGTCGTGGAAGCCGGCGATGCCGCCGGTGCGGGTCACCGTCAGGGGGAAGGCGGCGGTGGGCGTGCGGGGCGGCGGCGTGGAGGAGGAGGGGGAGGTCGAGCTTCCCGTCGTGGCGCCGGGGGTGCCGGGTCCGGCCGAGCCCGACCCGCAGGCCGCGAGGGCGAGCACGAACGTGCCCGCCACGAGGATCCGCACTGCCGGTCCGATCGCCCTGGTGTCCACGTCCGCCACCTCCTGCTCGCCCTGTGCTGCCCGCCTGTCCTTCGGTGCGACGACGGCGGAGGCGCTCCCGTTCCCCCTCCGGTGAGATTGGTCGCACTTGTCCGAGCCCCGCGCACCCGTGTCCGGCGGCCCCGGAGGAGCAGGACTAGGCTCCGCTGCGGGATTTCCTTTCCATGACCCTTCGATGACGAGGATGAACTCGTGGACCTTTTCGAGTACCAAGCGCGCGACGTGTTCGAGGCGCACGGGGTGCCGGTGCTGGCCGGCGCCGTCGCCACGACCGTGGACGAGGCCCGTGCGGCGGCGGAGAAGATCGGTGCCAGCAGCGGCGGTGTGACCGTCGTCAAGGCCCAGGTCAAGACCGGCGGTCGCGGCAAGGCCGGTGGTGTCAAGGTCGCCAAGAGCGTCGACGAGGCGGCCACCGCCGCCGAGCAGATCCTCGGCATGGACATCAAGGGCCACACCGTCCACCAGGTGATGATCGCCCAGGGCGCGCAGATCGCCGAGGAGTACTACTTCTCGGTGCTGCTGGACCGGGCCAACCGCACCTACCTCGCGATGGCCAGCAAGGAGGGCGGCATGGAGATCGAGGTGCTCGCCGTCGAGCGTCCCGAGGCCCTCGCCCGCGTCGCGGTCGACCCGATCGTCGGGATCGACGCCGCCAAGGCCAAGGAGATCGTCGACGCCGCCGGGTTCGACGACGACGTCAAGGACCAGATCTCCGACGCGATCCAGAAGCTGTGGACCGTCTACCGCGACGAGGACGCGACGCTGGTCGAGGTCAACCCGCTGGTCAAGACCACCGACGGCCAGATCGTGGCCCTCGACGGCAAGGTGACCCTGGACGAGAACGCCGGCTTCCGCCACCCCGACCACGAGGCGCTCGAGGACAAGGCCGCGGCCGACCCGCTCGAGGCGGCCGCCAAGGCCAAGAACCTCAACTACGTCAAGCTCGACGGCTCGGTCGGCATCATCGGCAACGGCGCGGGCCTGGTCATGTCGACCCTGGACGTCGTCGCCTACGCCGGCGAGGAGTTCCCCGGCCAGCCCAAGCCGGCCAACTTCCTCGACATCGGCGGCGGCGCCTCGGCCGAGGTCATGGCCAACGGCCTGCACATCATCCTCGGCGACGAGCAGGTCAAGTCGGTGTTCGTCAACGTGTTCGGCGGGATCACGTCGTGCGACGCGGTCGCCAACGGCATCGTCGGCGCGCTCAAGGCGCTGGGCGACGAGGCGACCAAGCCGCTCGTCGTCCGGCTGGACGGCAACAACGTCGAGGAGGGCCGGCGCATCCTCGCGGAGGCCAACCACCCGCTCGTGACCATCGAAGCGACCATGGACGGCGCGGCCCGCAAGGCCGCCGAGCTGGCATCCAAGTAAGGGGCAGGACCAACAATGGCAATCTTCCTCAACGCTGACTCCAAGGTCATCGTCCAGGGCATGACCGGCTCCGAGGGCATGAAGCACACCCAGCGCATGCTCGCCTCGGGCACCACCATCGTCGGCGGCGTCAACCCCAGGAAGGCCGGCCAGACCGTCGAGTTCGACGGCGGCGTCACGGTGCCCGTGTTCGGGTCCGTCGCCGACGCCATCGCCGAGACCGGCGCGAACGTGTCGGTCATCTTCGTGCCGCCGGCGTTCGCCAAGTCCGCCGTCGTCGAGGCGATCGACGCCGCGATCCCGCTGGCCGTGGTCATCACCGAGGGCATCGCGGTCAAGGACACGGCCGAGTTCTACGCCTACTCGGTGCAGAAGGGCACGACCCGCATCGTCGGCCCGAACTGCCCGGGCCTGATCAGCCCCGGGGCCTCCAACGCCGGCATCATCCCGGCCGACATCTCCGGCCCCGGCCGCATCGGCCTGGTCTCCAAGTCGGGCACGCTGACCTACCAGATGATGTACGAGCTGCGCGAGTTCGGCTTCTCCACCGCGGTCGGCATCGGCGGTGACCCGATCATCGGCACCACGCACATCGACTGCCTCGAGGCGTTCGAGGCCGACCCCGACACCGACGCGATCGTCATGATCGGCGAGATCGGCGGCGACGCCGAGGAGCGCGCGGCGGCCTACATCAAGGAGCACGTGACCAAGCCGGTCGTCGGCTACGTCGCGGGCTTCACCGCCCCCGAGGGCAAGACGATGGGCCACGCCGGCGCGATCGTGTCCGGGTCCTCCGGCACCGCCGCCGCCAAGCAGGAGGCCCTCGAGGCCGCCGGTGTCAAGGTCGGCAAGACGCCGTCCGCGACCGCCGACCTCATGCGCGAGATCATGAAGGACCTCGGCTGACCCTGCACCCCCAGCCGGTACGACGGGCCGGTTCCCTCCCCGGAGGGGACCGGCCCGTCGGCGTCCGCGGATTTCTGCAGCAATCGCGCGGCTGCCCGGCGTGCCCTCCCTGCGCCGCTGCCGGCACCGGCGACGATGAAGGGATCATGAGCCTGCTCGATCGCGCCCGCCACCTGACCGACCACCTCCGACGCCACGGCCCTGCAGGGGTGGCCGCTGCGCCGCCGGGCGGTGGTCGCCGGCGCCTCCGCGGCGGCCCTGTCGCTGCTGGCCATCGCGCTGCCGGTGCTGCTGGTCTGGGTCGCGAGCCCGCAGAGCACCGTGGCGTGGACCACCGCGTTCTCCGTCGGCGCCGACGGGTGGCTGCTCGCGCCACGGCGTCCACCTCGGCATCGGCAGCGCCACCGTGTCCCTCACCCCGTGGCTGCTCACCGCGGTGCCCCTGCTCTGGGCGTTCCTGGCGGCCCGGCGGGTCGTCGCGCTCCTCGGTGACGACGACGTGCGCCGCCTCGGCGGGTTCGGCGCCCTGCGGGTCGACGTCCTGGACGCCGGCGCCGGGTTCATCGGGGCCTACACGCTGGTCACCCTGGTCGTCGCGCTCCTCGGCAGCGGCGCGCACGTGCAGCCCTCCCTGTTCGGGGCGGTCCTCGGCGGCCTGGTCCTGAGCCTGGTCGCCGCTCGTGCTGGCCGTCTGCGGTGAGTTCCGCGGCGACGTCGGCACGGTGGCGCCCGACCTGGCCGCCGCGTGGCACGACCTGGTGCCGCGGTTCGTGCGCCGGGCGGTGCGCCCGGCCGTCTGGGGGGTGCTCTGCTGCCTGGCCTGCGGTGTCCTGGTCACGCTGGTCGTCATCGCCGTGCACGCCGGACGCGTCGGCCGCCTCTACGACGCGCTGGGCGCCGGCGTGGTCGGGGGCGCCGTCGCGACCCTGGCCCAGCTCGCGCTGCTGCCCAACCTCGGCGTGTGGGCGCTGGCCTGGATGGCCGGCCCCGGCTTCGGCATCGGGCAGGGCTCCTCCATCACCTGGACCACGTCCGACCCGGGGCTGCTGCCGCTGGTGCCGGTGCTCGGGCGCCCTGCCCGACCCCGGGCCGCTGCCGTCCTGGCTGTGGCTCGCCGTGCTCGTGCCGGTCGCCGTCGGCGCGGTCGTCGGCTGGCGCAGCCTGCGCGCCGTGTCGCGCCTGTCCACGTGGCAGATCAAGGCCGAGACCTCGGCCGCGGCCTGCGTGCTGTGCGCGGCCGTGCTCACGCTGGCGGTGGCGCTGGCGGGCGGCGCGGCGGGCGCCGCCCGGCTCGGCGCCGTGGGCGCCAACCCCTGGGCGGTCGGCGGGCGCCCTGCTCGGCGAGCTGCTGCTCGGCGCGGCCGTGGTGGTCGGCGCGTCGCACCTGCGCGCGCGGCGGGGCTGACGTCGCCGCGGACGGGCCGCGCGGCCGGCGGTGCCGCGCCGGCGGCCATGGCGGCTCAGATCGGCATCGCGGCCCAGGTCGGCATGGCGGCCTCAGCGCCGCAGGCCGAGCCCACCGAGGCGGTCGCCGAAGCTGCCGTTCAGCTCGTCCTGGCACGTCGCCCTCGCCACAGCGGTGTTGGCTCCGGCCAGACAGTCCTGGTAGGTCTTGAACGGCCCGTACATCGCGAGCATCAGCAGGATGCTCCCGGCCAGGTAGGCGATCAGCGCCAGGCCGACCCCGGACCACACCATGGCCCGGCGCGGGGCACCGGCACGGGCCATCTGCCGCAGCGACCGGACGGTCTCCCGGGCCGCCAGCGCCAGCGGCACGAGCGCCACGGCCTTCCACGGCAGGTCCAGGTAGGTCGCGAGCAGCCCGAGCAGGAGCAGCACCGCGGACCGGCGGGCGGCGGCGACGCCGGCGGGTGCGACGCTGCCGCGCGAAGGGGCCGGGGGCATGGGCAGGGCTCCAGGGCTGGGACGGGTGGGGGGCCGCCGAGGCGGCTGGACTATCCTCGCTCACCGTGAGCAATCCGCCGGGCAACGGGCCAGATCCGGCTCGGCGCGGCGCCGCAGCCGGCGACATCGTCGTCCTGGTCTCCGGTGCCGGCACCAACCTGCAGGCGCTGCTGGACGCCGCGGCCGACCCGGCGTACGGCGTGCGGGTCGCGGCCGTGGGGGCCGACCGCGACGGCGTGGAGGGCCTGGCCAGGGCGCAGCGCGCGGGCGTGCCCACGTTCGTCTGCCCCGTCGCGGACTACGCCAGCCGCGCGGAGTGGGACGAGGCGCTGGCCGGGCACGTGGCGTCGTACGACCCGTGCCTGGTGGTCCTCGCCGGCTTCATGCGGCTGACCGGTGCGGCGTTCCTGGCCCGGTTCGGCGGCCGCACCGTCAACACCCATCCTGCGCTGTCCCCGTCCTTCCCCGGGATGCACGGGCCGCGGGACGCGCTCGCCTACGGCGTCAAGGTCACCGGCGCGACGCTGTTCGTCGTCGACGCCGGGGTCGACACCGGCCCCATCGTGGCCCAGCGCGCGGTGCCGGTGGCCGACGACGACACTGTGCAGAGCCTGCACGAACGCATCAAGACCGCCGAGCGCCAGATGCTCGTCGACTGCGTGGGCCGGATGGTCCGCGACGGCTACACCGTCTCCGAACGAAAGGTCACCATCTCGTGAGCGAGCGCCGCCCGATCAAGCGCGCCCTGGTCTCCGTCTACGACAAGCGTGGGCTGGAGGAGCTGGCCCGCGGCCTGCACGAGGCGGGCGTGGCGCTGGTCTCGACCGGCTCCACGGCGGGGCGGATCGAGGCCGCCGGCGTGCCGGTCACCCGGGTCGAGGAGGTCACCGGCTTTCCCGAGTGCCTCGACGGCCGGGTCAAGACCCTGCACCCGCGGGTCCACGCCGGGATCCTGGCCGACACCCGCAACCCCGAGCACGTGGCCCAGCTGGGCGACCTCGGGGTCGAGCCGTTCGACCTGGTGGTGTGCAACCTCTACCCGTTCACCGACACCGTGCAGTCCGGTGCCTCCGCAGGAGGAGTGCGTCGAGCAGATCGACATCGGCGGTCCCTCGATGGTCCGTGCCGCCGCCAAGAACCACGCCAGCGTCGCGGTGGTCACCGACCCGGCGGCCTACGCCTCGGTGCTGCTGCTGGTGCGCGGCGGCGGCTTCACCCTCGAGCAGCGGCGCACCCTGGCCGCCGAGGCGTTCGTGCACACCGCGACGTACGACGTGGCCGTCGCCTCCTGGATGGGCAACGTCCTCACCGACACCTCCGACGGCACCGGCTTCCCGGCGTGGACCGGGGCGACGTGGGACAAGAAGACCGTGCTGCGGTACGGCGAGAACCCCCACCAGCGCGCGGCCCTCTACACGCACTGGCGGGCCGGGCTGGCCAACGCCGAGCAGCTGCACGGCAAGGAGATGTCCTACAACAACTACGTCGACGCCGACGCCGCCCAGCGGGCCGCGGCCGACCACACCGAGCCGGCGGTGGCGATCATCAAGCACGCCAACCCCTGCGGCATCGCGGTGGGGGCCGACATCGCGCAGGCCCACCGGCGCGCGCACGCCTGCGACCCGGTGTCCGCCTACGGCGGCGTGGTCGCGACCAACCGGCCGGTCAGCGCCGAGATGGCCGCGCAGGTGGCTGAGGTCTTCACCGAGGTCGTCGTCGCGCCCGACTTCGAGCCCGAGGCGCTGGAGATCCTCACCCGCAAGAAGAACATCCGGCTGCTGCGGCTGCCGAGCGGCATGGAGCGCACCGCCGACCAGGTCGAGTTCCGGGCGATCAGCGGCGGGGTGCTGATGCAGACCCGCGACAAGGTCGACGCCGTGGTCGACGGCGGCGGTGACGACCCGTCGCGCTGGACCCTCGTGGCCGGGGACGCGGCGGACGAGGCCACCCTCGCCGACCTGGGGTTCGCCTGGCGGGCGATCCGCGCGGTGAAGTCCAACGCCGTCCTGCTGGCCGACGAGGGCGCGAGCGTGGGTGTCGGCATGGGGCAGGTCAACCGGGTGGACTCCTGCCGGCTCGCGGTCTCCCGCGCCGGGGAGGAGCGGGCCCGAGGCGCCGTCGCGGCCTCCGACGCCTTCTTCCCGTTCGCCGACGGCCTGCAGGTGCTGCTGGACGCCGGCGTGCGTGCCGTCGTCGCCCCGGGCGGCTCGGTCCGCGACGCCGAGGTGGTCGAGGCCGCCCGGAGCGCCGGCGTGGCGCTGTACTTCACCGGCACCAGGCACTTCGCCCACTGATGCAGGCGCGGCACCTCCAGGGCGACGCTGGCCGCCGCGGCGGCGGCCGCGTTCGCCGGCGGCGCCGTCATGTCGCTGCAGTCACGCATGAACGGCGAGCTGAGCACCGGCTTCAAGGCCCCGCTGGACGCCGCGATGTGGAGCTTCGGCTCGGGGGCGGTGCTGCTCTCGCTGCTCCTGCTGGCGGCGCCCGGCGTCCGCGCCGCCGTTGGTGACCTGCCGGCTGCGATCCGGGACGGCCGGCTGCGGTGGTGGCAGTGCCTCGGCGGCCTCGGCGGCGGCGCGTTCGTCGTCGCGCAGACCTACGCCGTCCCGCTGGCCGGAGTGGCCATCTTCACCATCGCGGTCGTCGGCGGCCAGACCGGCAACGCCCTGCTCGTGGACAAGCTCGGGCTGGGACCGGCCGGCAAGGCGCCGGTGACACCGGCGCGGGCCGCGTCGGCGGCCCTGGCCTTCGTCGGCGTCGTCGTCGCCGTCACCGCCCGCGGGGGCGGGTCCGGCCACTCGGTGGTCGTGCCGGCCCTCGTCGCCGCTTTCGTCGGGGCGCTGATGACGGTGCAGCAGGCGACCAACGGCCGGGTCGGCGCCGAGACCGGCAGCGCGATGGCCACCACCTGGCTCAACTTCACCCTCGGCACGTGCTTCCTGGTGCTGGCCGGGGTGCTGCAGGCCCTCACGGGGTCGCTGCGCAGCCCGGCGACCCTGCACGTGCCGTGGTGGGCCTGGCTGGGCGGGCTGTGCGGCATCGCGTTCGTCTTCATGGCGGCGGTCGTGGTGCGTTCCCTGGGCGTCCTGCTGTTCACCCTCGTGATGCTCACCGGGCAGCTCAGCGCGGCGGTCGCGCTCGACCTGCTCACCCCCGCCACGCGCTCGCACATCGGGGTGCAGGTCATCCTCGGCATCCTGGTCACGCTCGTCGCGGCCGGCGCGGCCGGGGTCACCAGCCGGCGCGCCGCGCAGCGCCCGGAGCCTCAGAGGTCCTTCGCGTAGTACCGGCTGCCCGGCTCGTCGGCGTAGTGCCCGAAGCCCTCGGTGGGCCGGTAGCCCTCGCGCTCGTACAGCGCGATCGCCTCGGGCTGCTCGGTCCCCGTCTCCAGCACCAGCCGCCGGTAGCCCAGCGCCCGCGCCCGCGTCCTCCAGCGCGGTGAGCAGCCGGCGGGCATGGCCACGGCGCCGGTGCGCGGTCCGGATGTACATCCGCTTCAGCTCCACCTCGGTCCCGGTGCGGCCCCGCAGCCCCGCGCAGCCGATCGGCTCGCCGTCGATGGAGGCGACCACGAACGTGCCGCCCGGGGCCGCGAACTGCTCCGCTGCGACCGGCGTCTCGTCCGGCCCGCCGTACCGGTCGGTCATCTCCTGCTGGATCTCCCGGATCAGCGGGGCGGTCAGGTGGTCGCCGTAGCGGGCTTCGCGGAGCTCGATCTTCACCGTGGCAGGATAGGCGCCTGTGACGGCGACTCCTCTGGACGGCAAGGCGACACTCGCGACGATCAAGGCGGAGCTGTCGGTCCGGATCGCCGCGCTGCGCGAGCAGGGGCGTCGTCCCCGGGCTGGGCACCGTGCTCGTCGGTGACGACCCGGGCAGCCGCTGGTACGTCGCCGCCAAGCACCGCGACTGCGCCGAGATCGGCCTGGCCAGCATCGCCCGCGAGCTGCCCGCCACGGCCACCCAGGCGGAGGTCGAGGCCGTCGTCGACGAGCTGAACGCCGACCCCGCCTGCACCGCGTTCCTCGTCCAGCAGCCCACCGGCCTCGACGAGTTCGCGATCCTCTCCCGCGTCGACCCGGTCAAGGACGTCGACGGCCTGCACCCCACCAACCTCGGCGCGCTCGTCCTCGGCGAGAAGGCCCCGCTGCCCTGCACGCCGACCGGCATCGTCGAGCTGCTGCGCCGCTACGACGTGCCGATCGCCGGCGCCGAGGTGACCGTGATCGGCCGCGGCATCACGGTGGGGCGCCCGCTCGGGCTGCTGCTGACCCGGCGCAGCGAGAACGCCACCGTCACGCTCTGCCACACCGGCACCCGCGACCTGGCCGCCCACGTGCGCCGGGCCGACATCGTCGTGGCGGCGGCCGGCGTGCCGGGGATCGTCACGGCCGACATGGTCAAGCCCGGCGCGGCGGTGCTCGACGTCGGCGTCAGCCGGGTGCAGGGCGCCGACGGCCGCTCACGGATCGCCGGCGACGTCGCCGCCGACGTGGCCGAGGTGGCCGGCTGGCTCACCCCCAACCCCGGCGGGGTCGGGCCGATGACGCGGGCGATGCTGCTGGTCAACGTGGTCGAGGCGGCCGAGCGCGCGCTCGCCTGCCGATGACCTCACCCCGGCTCGGAGTCTGGTGGGTCGTCGCCGTCGGGCTCGGCGTCGGGCTGCTGCTGGTCCTGCTCGGCTCCCTGCGCAGCGGCGGCTACGTCGCGGCCGCCGCCCTGGTCGTCGGCGGCCTCCTGCGGCTGCTCCTGCCGCCGTCCCGGGCCGGCGGCCTGGCCGTACGCCGCCGGCTCACCGACGTCGTGGTCCTCCTCGGCCTCGGCGCGGCGCTGTTCCTCACGGTCCGCCTCGTCGACCTGAGCCCCCGCCGCTGACCGGTCCGCGCCCGCCACGCGAACGCCCCGCCGACTCGCAGGGAGGCGGCGGGGCGTTCGCGCTGGTGGAGCAGGCAGGAGCTCAGATCAGGCCGA
This sequence comes from uncultured Actinomycetota bacterium, assembly GCA_963724015.1. Lineage (GTDB taxonomy): Bacteria > Actinomycetota > Actinomycetes > Actinomycetales > Dermatophilaceae > CAVRTM01. Next base: position 66,420 of record CAVRTM010000012.1, on the reverse strand, counting down.
GACCCTTGACGGCGTCGCGCTCCTCGGCCAGCTCGGCCGCGCTGGCGTCGATCCGGCCGCGGGAGAAGTCGTCGATCTCCAGGCCCTGGACGATCTCCCAGCTGCCGTTGCTCGTGGTGACGGGGAAGGAGGAGATCAGGCCCTCGGGCACGCCGTACGAGCCGTCGGAGCAGACGGCCATCGACAGCCAGCTGCCCTCGGGGCTGCCGCCCAGCCAGTCACGCGTGTGGTCGATCGTGGCCGACGCGGCGGACGCCGCCGACGACGCGCCCCGGGCCTCGATGATGGCCGCGCCGCGCTTCTGCACGGTGGGGATGAAGGTGTTCTCCAGCCAGTCCTGGTCGCCCACGGCCTCGACGGCGTTGCGCCCGGAGACCTCGGCGTGGAAGAGGTCGGGGTACTGCGTGGCGGAGTGGTTGCCCCAGATCGTCATCTTGCGGATCTCGTTGACGCTGACACCGGTCTTGTGCGCCAGCTGGGCGATCGCGCGGTTGTGGTCCAGGCGGGTCAGGGCCGAGAACCGCTCGCGCGGGATGTCCTGGGCGTTGCTCATCGTGATCAGGGCGTTGGTGTTGGCCGGGTTGCCGGTCACGGTGATCCGGATGTCGTCGGCGGCGTGGTCGTTCAGCGCCTTGCCCTGCGCGGTGAAGATCGCACCGTTGGCCTCGAGCAGGTCGCCGCGCTCCATGCCCTTGCTGCGGGGGCGGGCGCCGACCAGCAGCGCCACGTTGGCGCCGTCGAAGATGCGGTTCGCGTCGTCGCCGATCTCGACACCGGCGAGGGTCGGGAAGGCGCAGTCGTCCAGCTCCATCACGACGCCCTCGAGCGCGCCCAGCGCGGGGGTGATCTCCAGCAGCCGCAGCTCGACCGGGGTGTCGGGGCCCAGCAGCGCGCCGCTCGCGATGCGGAAGAGCAGGCTGTAACCGATCTGACCGGCGGCGCCGGTGACGGCGACCTTGACGGGAGTAGTGCTCACTGGAGGACCCTTCAGGTGAGGTGGAGGACGGGCGCCTGCGACGCTATCAGCGTCGCCGTACCCCGGTCCTGCGGAGGCCGCGGGAGCCCGCTCACCCGGTGGCCGGGGTGCCCGTCCTGTGGTTGAGTGCAGGGGACCGGGGGCGTCCCGCCGCCGCCCGGCCGGGGTGCCGGATGGCAAAGTATCTTGACGTCAAGGTAATCTGTCCCCGGATAGACATACGGTCGAAGCGAGGAGCCCAAGGCATGAGCAAGATCAAGGTGGTCAACCCCGTCGTCGAGCTCGACGGTGACGAGATGACCCGGATCATCTGGCAGTTCATCAAGGACCGGCTGATCCACCCCTACCTGGACATCGACCTCAAGTACTACGACCTGTCGATCCAGAAGCGCGACGAGACCGACGACCAGATCACGGTCGATGCGGCGAACGCGATCAAGCAGTACGGCGTCGGCGTCAAGTGCGCGACGATCACGCCGGACGAGGCCCGCGTCGAGGAGTTCGACCTGAAGAAGATGTGGGTCTCGCCGAACGGCACGATCCGCAACATCCTCGGTGGCGTCGTCTTCCGCGAGCCGATCATCATCAGCAACATCCCGCGCCTGGTGCCGGGCTGGACCAAGCCGATCATCATCGGCCGCCACGCCCACGGCGACCAGTACAAGGCGACCAACTTCAAGGTCCCCGGCGCCGGCAAGGTCACCATCTCCTGGCACCCGACCGACGAGGCCTCCGGTGAGCCGATCGAGCTCGACGTGGTCGACATGCCGGCCGACGGCGGTGTCGTCATGGGGATGTACAACTTCAACAAGTCGATCGAGGACTTCGCCCGCGCGTCGTTCAACTACGGCCTGCAGCGCAAGTACCCGGTCTACCTCTCGACCAAGAACACGATCCTCAAGGCCTATGACGGCGCGTTCAAGGACATCTTCCAGGCCGTCTTCGACGCCGAGTTCAAGGACGCGTTCGAGCAGGCCGGCCTCACCTACGAGCACCGCCTGATCGACGACATGGTCGCCGCCGCGATGAAGTGGGAGGGCGGCTACGTCTGGGCCTGCAAGAACTACGACGGTGACGTGCAGTCCGACACCGTGGCCCAGGGCTTCGGCTCGCTCGGCCTGATGACGTCGGTGCTGATGACCCCGGACGGCAAGACGGTCGAGGCCGAGGCGGCGCACGGCACGGTGACGCGCCACTTCCGCCAGCACGAGCAGGGCAAGCCGACCTCCACCAACCCGATCGCCTCGATCTTCGCGTGGACCGGTGGCCTGAAGCACCGCGGCAAGCTCGACGGCACCCCCGAGGTGACGGCTTTCGCCGAGACCCTCGAGCGGGTCTGCGTCGAGACGGTCGAGCAGGGCAAGATGACCAAGGACCTCGCGCTGCTCGTCGGCCCGGACCAGGCGTTCCTCACCACCGAGGAGTTCCTCGCCGCGATCGACGACAACCTGAAGAAGGCCATGGCCTGACCGCCACCGCCGCCCGGAACGGCCCCGCACCTCACGGAGGTGCGGGGCCGTTCCGCGTCCGCAGCCTCTGCCGGCGGATCCGCCGGTGGTGCACAGGCAGGTGTCAGGCGGCGACGGGAGTGAGCTTGACCGCGGCGATGACCGGCTCCTCGAGCAGCTCGTCGCGCAGCTCGGCGATGCGGCCCACGACGTCCTCGCCAGGCGCGTAGACCAGGTCGGCGGCCAGGAGCAGCTGCCGGGGGCCGATCCAGACGGCCTGCAGCGTGGACACCGCGACGACCCCGGGCCGCGAGGCCAGGTCCTCGTGCATCCGCTGGACCAGGTCCGGCGGCGCGGAGGAGTCGATGAGCAGGCGGCGGTTGTGCCGGGTCAGCAGGAACGCCACCACGCTGAGCAGCACCCCGATGAGGATGCTGGCGACCGCGTCGTACACGGCGGAGCCGGTCACCTGGTGCAGCACGAGGGCGGCGATCGCGAGGACCAGCCCGATCAGCGCGGCCGTGTCCTCGTAGAACACCGTCTGGGCGGTCGGGTCCGAGGAGACCGTGAGGTGGTCCGAGAGCGACCGCTCCGCCCCCCGAGCCTCCTCGCGGACCTCCTTGTAGGCGGTGCGCCAGGAGATGCCCTCCAGCACGAACGAGACCACCAGCACCGCCAGCCCGACGAGGAACGACTCGAGCGGCTCGGGGTGGAGCAGCGCGCGCACGCCCTCGACGATGGCCAGCAGGCCGCCCACGAGGAAGATGCCCAGCGCCGCCATGAACGACCAGAACCACCGCTCCTGGCCGTAGCCGAACGGATGCGACGGGTCGGGCTTCGGGCTGCTGCGACGCAGCCCGATGTAGAGCAGCACCTCGTTGGCCGTGTCAGCCACCGAGTGCACCGTCTCGGCGAGCATCGCGGCGGAGCCGGTCAGCATCGCGGCGATGCCCTTGGCGATCGCGACCCCGAGGTTGGCGAGGACGGCGATGACCACCGTCCGCGTGGCGCTCTTGGGTGGGCCCTCCTTGATGACGGTGGTGCGACCACCGGCCTCCGCCGCGGAGGCGACGGCAGCGGGGCTCGAGCGGGGGGCGCCGGTCATGGGACCGACGATAGACCGGCGCCCGCACCGTCGCCCGTCGACCCGAGGCGGGGCCCGAGCGGTACGACGGGGAGAATGGCCGGATGCGCGTCATCTCCGCCAACGTCAACGGGATCCGGGCTGCCGCTCGTCGTGGAGGGCTGTCCTGGCTCGCGGAGGCGGAGCCCGATGTCCTGTGCCTGCAGGAGGTGCGGGCGAGTGATGCCCAGCTGACCCGGGCCCTGGCGGACGCCGGCCTCGGCGGCTGGCACGTCGCCCACGCACCGTGTGGCACCGCCGGGCGCGCCGGCGTCGCGGTGCTGTCACGGGATGCGCACCGGCGCGTCCGGTGCGAGCTGGAGGACGAGGAGGCCGACGTCGCGGCGGGGCGCTGGGTCGAGGCCGAGCTCGACCTGCCGATGGGGCCCGTGACGGTGGTCTCGGTCTACGTCCACACCGGCGAGGCGCAGACCCCGCGGCAGGCGGACAAGTACCGCTTCCTGGACGCCATGACGATGCGGATGAAGCAGCTGGCCGACGGAGGCCGCCTCGTCCTGGTGGCGGGGGACCTGAACATCGCCCACACCCGCGCCGACCTGCGCAACTGGAAGGGCAACCTCGGCAAGGCCGGCTTCCTGCCCGAGGAGCAGGCCTACCTCGACCGCTGGCTCGGTGGCGAGTGGGTGGACGTGTCGCGCCAGGGCGCCGGCGAGGTGGAGGGCCCCTACACGTGGTGGTCCTGGCGCGGCAAGGCCTTCGACAACGACACCGGGTGGCGGATCGACTACCAGCTGGCCTCCGCCGCACTGGCTCGCCGGCTGTCCGGGACGTGGGTCGGCCGCGCCGCGACGTACGCCGAGCGCTGGAGCGACCACGCGGCAGTCGTCGCCGACTACGACCTGGCCTGACGTCCGGTCGCGCGGCCCCGGCCGGCAGCCGACACACTGGGCCCATGACGGACACCAAGCCGGTCGACTGCTGGCTGACGGACATGGACGGTGTGCTCGTGCACGAGGAGCGCGCCATCCCGGGGGCCAGCGACTTCATCCGCCGCCTGATCGAGACCGAGCGTCGTTTCCTGGTGCTGACCAACAACTCGATCTTCACGCCGCGGGACCTGCGGGCGCGACTTCTGACCAGCGGCATCGACCTGCCCGAGTCCTCGATCTGGACGTCGGCGCTGGCCACCGCACAGTTCCTGGACGGCCAGCGCCAGGGCGGCAGCGCCTACGTGATCGGCGAGGCAGGGCTGACGACGGCGCTGCACGACGTCGGCTACGTGCTGACCGACCGGGCCCCGGACTACGTCGTGCTGGGGGAGACCCGCACCTACTCGTTCGAGGGGATCACCAGGGCGATCCGGCTGGTGGCGGACGGCTCGCGGTTCATCGCGACGAACCCCGACCCGACCGGACCGTCCGCCGAGGGGCCGCTGCCGGCGACGGGGTCGGTCGCCGCGCTCATCACCCGTGCCACCGGCGTCGAGCCGTACTTCATCGGCAAGCCCAACCCCCTGATGATGCGCAGCGCGCTCAACCGCATGGACGCCCACTCCGAGAGCACCGTGATGATCGGCGACCGGATGGACACCGACATCATCAGCGGGCTGGAGGCTGGCCTGCGCACCATCCTGGTCCTGACCGGCTCGACGCAGGCCACCCAGGTCGACCGGTTCCCGTTCCGCCCGACCCGGGTCGTGGACTCGGTGGCCGACCTCGTCCCACTCGTCGACGAGCTCGACCCCGCGCGCTGAACCGGGCCGACCCCCCGACCCGCGCCGACCCTCTGACCCGCGCTGACCGTCCGGGTCGGCTCAGGCGTCCCGGCCGGCCGGCCCCGAGGCGGTGACCGCGAAGCAGGACGGGCTGGCAAAGCCGTGGTCGGCGAACGCCTTGGTGACCGCTTCGGTGACCGTCTCGACCGCACCCGCCGGCACGATCGCGATGGCCGAGCCGCCGAACCCGCCGCCGGTCATCCTGGCGCCGAGCGCGCCCTGCGCCACGGCCGCCTCCACCGCGACGTCCAGCTCGGGCGCGGAGATCTCGAAGTCGTCGCGCATCGAGCGGTGCGAGGCGTCGAAGAGGGCGCCGACCTCCTCGAGCCGGTCCTCGCGCAGGAGGGCGACCGTCTGCCGGACCCGCTCGATCTCGGTGACGATGTGCCTGGCCCGGCGCCGGACGACGGGGTCGGGGAGCCGTCCCAGCGCCTCCTCGAGGGAGTCGAACGGCACCTCGCGCAGGCTGGCGACACCGAGCTCGGCGGCGGCCTGTTCGCAGCTGCGGCGCCGCTGCGCGTACTGGCCGTCGACCAGGGCGTGCTCGGCGCGGGTGTCCATGACCAGCAGCGCGAGGTCGTGCGCGGCCAGGTCGAACGGCACCTGCTCGACCGACCCGTCGCGGCAGTCGAGCAGGATCGCGTGGCCGGCGGTGCAGCGCAGCGACGCCGACTGGTCCATGCCGCCGGTCGGGGCCTGCGCGATGGTGTTCTCGGCGGTGGCGCAGACCGCGGCGAGCCGGGTCCGGGAGGCGTCGTCGACCCCGAGGCCCAGCCCGCACAGGTCGGACAGCGCCACGGCGACGGCGCACTCGAGCGCGGCCGAGCTGGACAGGCCGGCACCCAACGGCACGCGGCCGTCGACGACGACGTCCGCGCCGGAGACCTGGTGCCCCGCCTCCTCCAGGGCCCAGAAGACCCCGGCGACGTAAGCCGTCCAGCCGGCGGGGGTGCCGGGCGCGACCTCGTCGAGGCAGAAGGTGACCTGCTCGCCGGTCTGCACGGACCACACGCGCACGGTGCGGTCCCGGCGCAGCCGGACGGCGACGGAGGTGCGCTGCGGCAGCGCGATCGGCAGGCAGAGCCCTTCGTTGTAGTCGGTGTGCTCGCCGATGAGGTTCACCCGCCCCGGCGCCGACCACACCCCGTCCGGAGCGGAGCCGAACTGCTCGGCGAACGTCGCGGTGACCGTCGGGCTGGTCATCGGGTGCCCACCTCCCGCAGCCGCGCGGCGACCCTCTCCGGCGGTACGTCGTTGACCCATCCGCCGACGCCGGACTCGGAGCCGGCGAGGTACTTCAGCTTGCCCGGCGCACGCAGCACCGACATGACCTGCAGGTGCAGCCGTGAGACGTCCCGGCCCTCGCGCACCGGCGCCTGCTGCCAGCCGGCGATGTAGGGCAGCGCGATCGGGTCGCCGGCCGCGTCGACGTAGTAGCGGTCGAGCCGCTGCAGCAGGTCCAGGTAGACCTCGGCCAGCTCGTCCCGCTCGGCCTCCTCGAGGGCGACCAGGTCCGGCACGTCACGGTGCGGCGCCAGGTGGACCTCGACCGGCCAGCGGGCGGCATACGGGACGTAGGCGGTCCAGTGGCGCCCGGAGAGGACCACCCGCGACCCGTCGCGGCGCTCCGACTCCAGGATGTCGGCGCCGAGCAGCCGACCGGTGCGCTCGTGGTGGGCGCGGGCCTGCGGTCAGCAGCTGGCGGGTGCGCGGCGCGACGTACGGGTAGGCGTAGATCTGCCCGTGCGGGTGGTGCAGGGTGACCCCGATCTCCTGGCCGCGGTTCTCGAAGCAGAAGACCTGCTCCACCTCCTCGATCGCCGACAGCGCGGCGGTGCGGTCCGCCCACGCGTCGATGACGGTGCGTGCACGGGAGGGGGTCAGCGAGGAGAACGCCGCGCCGTGGTCGCTGGTGAAGCAGACGACCTCGCACCGGCCGTGCGCCGGTCGTTCGGCCAGCAGCGGGTCGCCGGTCCCGGTGGGGGTGCCGGCCAGGGACGAGAAGGACGGGAAGCGGTTCTCGAAGACGACGACGTCGTAGTCGCTGGCCGGGATCTCCGAGGGCACGGTGCCGCGGCCGGTGGGGCACAGCGGGCACTCGTCGGCCGGCGGCAGGAACGTGCGGTTGAGCCGGTGCCCCGCAATGGCCACCCAGTCACCCGTCAGGGGGTCCAGCCGCATGGTGCCGGCGTCGGCGCGCTCGCCGAGCGGCCGGTGGTCGACGGCGTCGCGGGTCGTCGCGCCGGACAGCCAGGGCTCGGTGTCGTCGAAGTAGATCAGCTCACGGCCGTCGGCCAGGGTGGTCGACGTCCGTCGCAGACGGGCAGGTTGCGTGGTGGTCATGCGGTTCCTCAGGTCCGGGCCGGTGCGGCCGCTGCGGGGTGGGCGAGCAGGGTGGGGCCGTGGCGGGTGGGGCCGCGCCCGGCGCGGGCGTCGGGAGGAGCGGCCGGCGCGGCCGGTGTCGCCGGGGCGGGCGCGATGACGAGCTGGCCGACCTGCTGGCTGACCGTGTGCCGGGCCGTGGGGTCGAGGTCCGCGTCGGTGACCAGGACGTCCACCTGGTCGAGGGTGGCGATGGTGGAGAGGCCGACGATGCCCCACTTGCTGTGGTCGGCGACCACGAGGACCCGGCGCGCCGCGGCGATCAGCGCGCGGTTGGTCTCGGCCTCGACGAGGTTCGGGGTGGTCAGCCCGGCCCGCTCGTCGATGCCGTGGACGCCGAGGACGAGGGTGTCGACGTGCAGCGTGCGCAGCGCCGCGACCGCGACCGGTCCGGCAAGGGCGTCGGACGGGGTGCGGACGCCGCCGGTGAGGATCACGGTCAGGTCGTCCCGGGAGGGGTCGTGCAGCAGCTCGGCCACGCGCGGGGAGTTGGTGACGACGGTCAGGTCGGCGACGTTGCGCAGCTCGTGGGCCACCGCGTAGGCGGTCGTGCCCGCCGAGATCGCGATCGAGGCACCGGGGTCGATCATCGCCGCGGCGGTGCGGGCGATCGCCGACTTCTCGACCGGGTTCATCTCCGACTTGACCTGGAAGCCGGGCTCGTCCGCGCTGCGCCCTCCGACGGAGGTGGCACCGCCGTGGACCTTGCGGACCAGCCCCTTCTCGGCGAGCGCCTCGATGTCCCGGCGCACCGTCATGTCGGAGACGCCGAGGATCTCCACGAGCTCGGACACCCGCGAGCCGCCATGGCGGTCGACCTCGTGCAGGATCCGCTCCTGCCGTTGACGTGCGAGCACGACATCTCCCCTCAGTGGGCCGGCGGCAACAGATCGCAGCGCCCGACCGAACATATTCAAACATATTTCATCGGGACCGGCGCGCCGACCCCGGTCACGGCCAGCCGCCCCGTGCGGCGGGCGCCCGGGGCACCGCCGCCCCGTCGACCTGACACAATGGCGCGCATGCCCGCGCCTGAAACCTCTCAATCCGCCCGCAAGCCGCGCATCCTCTCGGGCATGCAGCCCACGCACGACTCGCTGCACCTGGGCAACTACCTCGGCGCGCTGGTGAACTGGGTCGGCCTGCAGGACAGCCACGACGCCTTCTACTGCGTCGTCGACCTGCACGCGATCACCGTCGAGGTCGAGCCGGCGCGCCTGCGCGAGCGGACCCGCCGCACCGCCGCGCAGTACCTCGCCGGCGGCGTCGACCCCAAGCGGTCCTCGGTCTTCGTGCAGAGCCACGTCGCCGAGCACGCCCAGCTGGCGTGGGTGCTGTCGTGCATCACCGGCTTCGGCGAGGCCGGCCGGATGACCCAGTTCAAGGACAAGTCCGGGCGCCACGGCGCCGAGGGCACCACCGTGGGGCTGTTCACCTACCCGGTCCTCATGGCCGCCGACATCCTGCTGTACGACGCCGACCAGGTGCCGGTGGGGGAGGACCAGCGCCAGCACCTCGAGCTGACCCGCGACCTGGCGCAGCGCTTCAACAGCCGCTACGGCGCGACGTTCGTGGTGCCCGAGCCGCACATCGTCAAGGCGAGCGCCAAGATCCACGACCTGCAGGAGCCGACCGCCAAGATGAGCAAGTCCTCGCCCAGCCAGAGCGGGGTGATCGACCTGCTGGAGGACCCCAAGGTCATCGCCAAGCGGATCCGCTCGGCGGTCACCGACACCGGCCGCGAGGTCCGCTTCGACGAGGCGCGCCAGCCCGGCGTGTCCAACCTGCTGCGCATCCACAGCGCGCTCACCGGCCGGTCGGTGGCCGAGCTCGAGAACGACTACGAGGGCCGGGGCTACGGCGACCTGAAGAAGGACGTCGCCGAGGTCGTGGTCGAGGTGGCCACGCCCTTCCGCGACCGCACCCTCGCGCTGCTGGACGACCGCGCCGAGCTCGACCGGATCCTCGCCGACGGCGCCGAGCGGGCCCGCGAGGTGGCCGGTGCGACCCTGGCGCGCGTCTACGAGCGCGTCGGTTTCCTGCCCGCTCAGCGCTAGGCTGGTCCGCCGTGCCGATGATCGGTGTCTCGATCGCGATCCCGCCCCCCTACGGCGATGAGCTGCAGCGCTGGCGGGCGTCCTTCGGCGACCCCCTGGCCGACTCGATCCCGACGCACGTCACCCTCCTACCACCGACCGAGGTGCCGCTGGAGGACCTCGAGGAGGTCCGGGCACACCTGGAGTCGGTCGCCAAGGCGGCCGCGCCGTTCCGGATGACCCTGCGCGGCACCGGCACCTTCCGGCCGGTGTCACCGGTGGTCTTCGTGCAGGTTGCGGGTGGACTGGCCGAGTGCGAGCAGCTGGAGGGCGAGATCCGGGGCGGACCGCTGCACCGAGACCTGGCGTTCAACTACCACCCGCACGTGACGGTCGCCCACCACGTCGACGAGGCCGCGATGGACCGGGCCTTCGAGGACCTGGCCGGCTACACCTGCACGTTCGAGGTGCGCGAGTTCCACCTCTACGAGCACGGCACCGACCGGGTATGGCGCGCCGTGCAGGCCTTCGCGTTCGAGGCGGGCCCCCACCACGAGGACACCGTGCTGCGATGAGCCTCCTCGACAACGCCAAGGACCTGCTCGCGGGCCTGCAGCGCACCCGGCCGTGGCGCGCCTGGTCGCGGTACGGCAACGTCCGCGGCAACGTCCTCGCCGGCGGCATCAGCTACTTCGCGTTCTTCTCCATCTTCCCGGCCGTCGCGCTGGCCTTCACCGTCTTCGGGTTCGTCCTGCAGAACCGCCCCGACCTGCTGCAGGCGGTCTCGGACACCCTTGCGCAGTACCTCCCAGGCTTCGTCAAGGACGCGAGCCACCCCAACGGCATCATCCCGGTGGAGGCGCCGGGCACCGGCACGCTGACCGTCACGGGCCTGGTCGCCCTCGGCGCACTGGTCCTGGCCGGGCTGGGCTGGATCGGGGCCCTGCGCGACGGCATCCGCGCCGTCTTCGGCGTCGAGGGTGCCCCCGGCAACATCCTTACCACCAAGCTGCGCGACCTCGGCGTGCTCGTGACCATCGGCCTCGGGGTCGCCGTCTCGGCCATCCTCACCAGCACGATCGGCGGTGCCGCCGGCTGGGTTGCCCACCTCGTGGGGCTGGGCGACAACGGCTGGGTCGTCACGCTCGCCGGGATTCTCGTCGGGGTCGCGGCCGACACGGGCCTGATGATCCTGCTGCTGCGGTTCCTGTCCGGCGTCCCGCTGCCGGCGCGGGACCTGGTGCAGGGGGCCCTGCTCGGCGGGGTGGGCTTCACGGTGCTGAAGCTCCTCGGCGCCCGCCTCGTCAGCGGCACGACGTCCAACCCGCTGTTCGCCTCGATCGCGCTGGTCGTCGGGCTGCTGGTCTGGCTCAACCTCATCGCCCGGCTCACCCTGCTGTCGGCCGCATGGGCCGCCAACGACGTCGGGTCCGCCCGCGCCGCAGCCGGGGTGCCGGTCGGTCCGTCGACACCAGCCGATCCCCGTGGCGCGGCCGGAGTCGCTCCCGACCTTCGGACCCCGGGCCACGGACCGCACCACGCTGGCCGCCGGTGCGGTGCTGGGGGCCACCGGCGCGATGGCGGTCGGCTCGCTGATGCGTGGTGTCGCGGGGGTCTTCCGGCGCGACCGCTGACGAGGCACGGGGCCCGACGGAGCCAGACACCCCACGGACCGCACACCAGGCGACACGCACAAGGTGACGGCCCGGAGAGCAGGGGGTCTGACCGGGCCGCCACCGTCAGTGGACCCGGGATCGTCCCGGGTGTGCCGTCGACGTGCCTGGGGGTGACCGGGGACCCGGTCAGGCACGCGCCACGGGGGCGGAGTGTGTCGTTCAAGCGGGAAGACGCGGTCTCGCGTCGGTGGATCGCTGCGTACGACGAGTCTGTTGGCTGGAAAGAAGGGGCAGATCAAGCAAAAGGACGAGATTTGCGGCGGGGACCCTGCTGCCGCCGGCGCACGACAGTCCGTCTCCTGGCCACCAGCAGCCCCATCAGCGCAGCAGTGGCGAGCCCGGCGCCGCCGGTCCACAGCCGTTGCGCCGGTGCGTGGGCCGGCACCCTGAGCGCTGCGGTGCGCTGGGTGTCGCCGCCACCGGGACCGCCGCCGTCGCCACCCGCGGCGGGGTCCGGCGCCCGGGCCGGATCCGGGAGGGGACCGCAGGTGCCGGCTGGCGGAGCAGCACCGGCCGGCGTGGACGGCCGCGGCGCTGCCCGGCTGCACGAGCCGGCCCACCGGTGCCAGCACGGGTGCCGTGGGCGAACGCCCAGTCCAGCAGGGCAGCCGTGGGGCGCCAGCTGCCGTTGGTGCCCGCCATCTCGGTGAACAGGTAGGTGTGGCCGCCGCGGGAGGCCGCGCCGATGAAGGTCTGCTTCGCCGCGAGGGTGTAGCCGTTCTTGACGCCGATCGTGCCGGGGTAGTTGTAGAGCAGCCGGTTGTGGTTGTTGATGAGGAACGCCCGCCGCGTCCTTGCCGTCCGGGCCCGTTCCGCCGGGGAAGGAGACGTGCTTGGTCGTGACGTAGCGACGCAGGTCCGGCAGCTGCAGGGCGGCCCGGCCGATGAGGGCGAGGTCGTAGGCGCTGCTGCTCTGCCCCGGCCGGTCCAGCCCGGCGGGGTCGCGGGCCACGGTGTCGAAGGCCCCGAGCTGCGCGGCGCGGGCGTTCATCGAGCGCAGCGTCTGCGGCACCCCGCCGGCCCCGCCACCGACCCGGGCCAGCGCGTAGGCGGCGTCGTTGCCCGAGGCCATCAGCATCCCCTGGAACAGCTGCCCCGCGGTGTACGACGAGCCGGCCAGCATCCCCACGCGGGTCCCGTCGGCCCGGACGTCGGCGTCCGTGGCCACGATCCGGCGGTCCGCCGGCACCGTGGGGATGAGCGTGAGGGCGGTCAGGGTCTTCAGCGTGCTCGCCGGCAGCAGCCGCGCGTGCGGGGCACGGGCCGCCACGACCATGCCGGACGTCAGGTCGGCGAGCACCCAGGACCGGGCGGGGACATCCGGGGGCGGCGGCACCCCGGGGGGCAGGTTGACGATGACCCCCTTGCCGGCCAGCTGCGCGCCGCCGACCGGCACCGGCGCCGGCGCGGACGCGGCGGGCCGAGCAGGAGCGGCCTGCTGCGCCGGCCGCCGGAACGCCGACCGCGCCCGTCGCGCCGAGCAGGAGGCTCAGCGCGAGGGCGCGGGCGGGCTGGAGCGGAAGGGCCATCGAGGCCGACTGTAGCCCCGCGCCGGAGCCGGCGGGACGGCAGACACGCGACCTCAGATGCGGCGGGTGATGATCGCCCGCTTGACCTCCTTGATGGCCTTGGTGATCTCGATGCCGCGCGGGCACGCCTCGGAGCAGTTGAAGATGGTGCGGCAGCGCCACACGCCCTCGCGGTCGTTGAGGATCTCCAGGCGGGTGTCCGCGGCGTCGTCACGGCTGTCGAAGATGAACCGGTGCGCGTTGACGATGGCGGCGGGGCCGAAGTACTGGCCGTCGCTCCAGAACACCGGGCAGGCCGAGGTGCACGCCGCGCACAGGATGCACTTGGTCGTGTCGTCGTACCGGTCCTTGTCGGCCTGGCTCTGCAGCCGCTCCCTGGTCGGCTCCTGGCCCTTGGCCACGAGGAACGGCATGACCTCGCGGTAGGCCTGGAAGAACGGCTCCATGTCGACGATCAGGTCCTTCTCGACGGCAAGGCCCTTGATCGGCTCGACGGTGATCGGCTTGTCGGGGTTGACGTCCTTGATCAGCGTCTTGCAGGCGAGCCGGTTCTTGCCGTTGATCCGCATCGCGTCCGAGCCGCAGACGCCGTGGGCGCAGGAGCGGCGGAAGGACAGCGAGCCGTCCTGCTCCCACTTGATCTGGTGCAGCGCGTCGAGCACGCGGTCGGTCGCGAGGGAGGTGACCGTGTAGTCCTCGTAGTGCGGCTCGGCGTCGACCTCCGGGATTGTAGCGCGCGATCCGCAGGGTGACGGTGAAGGTCGGCACCGCGCCCGGCTTGGCGTCGGTCGAGGTGTTCTCGAGCACAGCAGTCATCAGTACTTACGCTCCATCGGCTGGTAACGGGTGACGGTCACCGGCTTGTAGTCCAGGCGGATCTCCGAGGCGAAGATGCTGAGGTCGTCGGCGGCGTCCTCGGACATCGGCGCGCGGTAGGCCATCGTGTGACGCATGAAGTTGACGTCGTCGCGCGACTCGTAGTCCTCGCGGAAGTGACCGCCGCGGGACTCCTTGCGGGCGAGGGCGCCGAGGGTGATGACCTCGGCCAGCTCGATGAGGAAGCCGAGCTCGACCGCCTCGAGCAGGTCGGTGTTGTAGCGCTGGCCCTTGTCCTGCACCACGACGTTGGCGTAGCGCTCCTTCAGCTCCTCGATCGCGCCGAGCGCCTCCTTCATCGAGGCCTCGGTGCGGAACACCTGGACGTTGCGGTCCATGGTCTCCTGCAGCGCCTTGCGCAGGTCCGAGACCCGCTCGCCGGTGCTGCGCTCGCGGATCGCCTCGAGCATCGTCGAGGTGTGGCGCTCGGGCATCTCGCGGCAGGTCGACCCAGGGGGCGGTCTGCACGAACTCCGCGGCGGCGATGCCGGCGCGGCGGCCGAAGACGTTGATGTCGAGCAGGCTGTTGGTCCCGAGCCGGTTGGAGCCGTGGACGCTGACGCAGGCGACCTCGCCCGCGGCGTAGAGGCCGGGGACCGAGTCGGTGTTGTTGCGCAGCACCTCGGTCTCGACGTTGGTCGGCACCCCGCCCATGGCGTAGTGCGCCGTCGGGTAGACCGGCACCGGCTCGGTGTAGGGCTCGACACCGAGGTAGGTGCGGGCGAACTCGGTGATGTCCGGCAGCTTGGCGTCGATGTGCGCCGGCTCGAGGTGGGTCAGGTCGAGCAGGACGTAGTCCTTGTTCGGCCCGGCGCCGCGGCCCTCACGCACCTCGTTGGCCATCGAGCGGGCGACGATGTCGCGCGGCGCGAGGTCCTTGATGGTCGGGGCGTAGCGCTCCATGAACCGCTCGCCGTCGGCGTTGCGCAGGATGCCGCCCTCGCCGCGGGCGGCCTCGGACAGCAGGATGCCCGAGCCCCGCCAGACCGGTCGGGTGGAACTGGAAGAACTCCATGTCCTCCAGCGGCAGGCCGCGGCGGAAGGCCACGCCCATGCCGTCACCGGTGAGGGTGTGGGCGTTGGAGGTGGTCTTGAAGACCTTGCCGGTGCCGCCGGTGGCCAGGATGACGGCCTTGGCGCGGAAGACGTGGATCTCGCCGGTGGCCAGCTCGTAGGCCACGACGCCCGGCGGTGCGCTCGTCGCCGAGCGGCCCGGGCGCCATCAGCAGGTCCAGGACGTAGAACTCGTTGAAGAACTCCACGCCCTGCTTGACGCAGTTCTGGTAGAGCGTCTGCAGGATCATGTGGCCGGTGCGGTCGGCGGCGTAGCAGGAGCGGCGGACCGCGGCCTCACCGTGGTTGCGGGTGTGGCCGCCGAACCGGCGCTGGTCGATCTTGCCCTCGGGCGTGCGGTTGAACGGCAGGCCCATCTTCTCCAGGTCGATGACCGCGTCGATGGCCTCGCGGCACATGATCTCGGCGGCGTCCTGGTCGACGAGGTAGTCGCCGCCCTTGACCGTGTCGAAGGTGTGCCACTCCCAGTTGTCCTCCTCGACGTTGGCGAGGGCGGCGCACATGCCGCCCTGGGCCGCGCCGGTGTGGGACCGGGTGGGGTAGAGCTTGGTGAGGACGGCGGTGCGCACGCGGGTCGAGGACTCGAGCGCGGCACGCATGCCCGCCCCGCCTGCGCCGACGATGACGACGTCGTACTGGTGTGTCTGCATGGTGTTCAGAACCTTTCCGGTGTCACTGCGCCTTGCACTGCGACAGCGTCGAGGCGGGGTCGATGCACGGGTCGAACGTGAAGATGACGAGGGTGCCCAGCACGAGGGTGAGCACGGCGCTGAGGGCCAGCAGCGACTTCAGGATGAGCCGGGTGGAGTCCCGCTCGGTGTAGTCGTTGATGATCGTGCGGACGCCGTTGACGCCGTGGAGCTCGGCGAGCCAGAGCATCACCAGGTCCCAGGTCTGCCAGAACGGGCTGGACCACTTGCCGGCGACGAAGGCGAAGTCGATCGCCTTGATGCCCTGGCCGAGCATGAGGTTGACGAAGAGGTGGCCGAAGACGAGGACCAGCAGCACCACGCCGGAGCCGCGCATGAACAGCCACGACCACAGCTCGAAGTTGCCGCGGGCCCGGCTCGTGCGCTGGTACGGCGAGCGCGTCGTCAGCTCGGTGACGGGACGGCCGCGGTCCGTGGACGAGGTCGGAACGGGAGTAGACATCTGCAGACCCCTCAGGCGAAGACGTTGATCAGGTGCCGGATGGCGAACGGCACGAACAGGATCACGAACAGGCCGACGACGGCCCACCCCATCTGGCGCTGCAGGCGCGTCCCGCGGGACCAGAAGTCCACGAGGATGACCCGGATGCCGTTGAGGGCGTGGAAGATGACCGCAGCCACCAGGCCGAGCTCGCCGAGGCCGACGATCGGGGTCTTGTAGGTGTGCATGATCGAGTTGTAGGCGTCAGGAGAGACGCGGACCAGAGCCGTGTCCAGGACGTGGGCGAAGAGGAAGAGGAAGATCAACACACCGCTGATGCGGTGGGCGACCCACGTCCACATGCCTTCACGGCCGCGGTACAACGTGCCGGAAGCTTGGGGCACTGTGCGTCCCTTTCGTGCAAGACGGGGGACGGCGGCCTGGTCGTGTGCCAACACACGGACGGCTCCGTCCGGATCATCCACATCGTAGTGACGCACAGGATCGGCGCGCGCCGTGGGTGCGGCGCGTGTGAGCAACTCCTCACCGCCCATGCCGTACGGGAAAGGCTTCAGAGCGCAGAAGGGGGCGCATCGGTGGTCTACGGTCGGGGCCATGTACGACGCGTCGCCAGCCTCCGCTCTCCTCCGTCGAGGACTTCTGGGCGGTGATCCCCGCCGGAGGTGCGGGCACCCGGCTCTGGCCGCTGTCCCGGGCCTCGGCGCCGAAGTTCCTGCACGACCTGACGGGGACCGGGCGCTCGCTGCTGCAGTCCACGTGGGACCGGCTCGTGCCGCTGTGCGGCGACCACGTCATGGTGGTCACCGGCGTGCTGCACCAGGACGCCGTCCGCACCCAGCTGCCGGACCTCAAGCAGGCGAACCTGCTCGCCGAGCCCTCGCCTCGTGACTCGATGGCAGCGATCGGCCTGGCCGCTGCCGTGCTGGAGCGCCGCCATCCCGGGGCGGTTCTCGGCTCCTTCGCCGCCGACCACGTCATCGGCAACGCCGCGGCCTTCCGGGGCTGCGTCCGCGAGGCGGTGGCGGTGGCCCGCACCGGCTCGGTCGTCACGATCGGCATCGAGCCCACCCACCCGGCGACCGGGTTCGGCTACATCCACGTCGGCGACCCCCTGCAGGTCGACGGAGCCCCGCACGCCCTCGCGGTGAGCGAGTTCGTCGAGAAGCCGGACGCCGCCACCGCCGGCGCCTGGCTCGCGACGGGGGAGTACCGCTGGAACGCCGGGATGTTCGTCGTCCAGGCCTCGGTGCTGCTGGACCTGCTGGCGACCTACCAGCCCGAGCTGGCCCGCGGCCTCAGGGCGCTGGCGGCGGAGCCGGAGCGGCTGGAGGAGCTGTGGCCGGGGCTGACGAAGATCGCGATCGACCACGCGGTGGCCGAGCCGGCCGCTGCCGACGGACGGGTCGCGGTGGTCCCCGGCGACTTCGACTGGGACGACGTGGGCGACTTCTCCTCCCTCGGCTCGCTGATCGCCGACTGCGACGACCTGCCGGGGGTCAAGATCCTGGGCTCACGCGACCACGTCCTCACGCACGACGCCCACGGGCTGGTCGTCCCCGGGTCGGGCCGCACCGTCGCCGTCCTGGGGCTGGAGGACGTCGTCGTGGTCGACACCCCGGACGCGGTGCTGGTGACCACCCGGGCCCGGGCCCAGGAGGTCAAGGCCCTCGTCGAGCAGCTGAAGAGCAGCGGCCGCGCCGGCCTCACCTGAGCCGCGGTCGGTGGCGCGCCATCATCCTGCCGGTGGCGTCCCCGGCCGCTGGGCCGCGCCGGCTGGGTAGTCTGCAGGTCTTGTGGACCCCTCCTTCCTCACCGACGCCCTGAGCTCGACGGTGGACGGGCTGGCGGGGGAGCTGGTGGAGGTTCGACGCGACCTGCACGCGCACCCCGAGCTCGCCCGCACCGAGACCCGGACGACCACGCTCGTCGCCCGCCACCTCGAGGCCGCCGGGATCCGGGTGCGGCCCCTGCCCGGCACGGGCCTGGTCGCCGACCTCGGGCCCCGGGACGCGGCGTACCGCGTGGCCCTGCGCGCGGACCTGGACGCGCTGCCGCTCCTGGACCGGACCGGCCTGCCCTGGGCCTCGGTGTACGACGGGATCTGCCACGCCTGCGGGCACGACGTCCACACCAGCGCCCTGCTCGGCGCCGGGCTCGCGCTGCGGGCGCACGAGGACGCGTGGGCCGACCTCGGGATGGCGGTGCGGCTGATCTTCCAGCCGGCCGAAGAGGTCATCCCCGGCGGTGCGCACGAGGTCGTCGCCCACGGCGGCCTCGACGGCGTCGACCGCATCTTCGGCATCCACTGCGACCCGGCCGTCGACGTGGGGCACGTGGGCCTGGCCGAGGGCCCCATCACCGCCGCCGCCGACTCGGTCACCGTCACCCTGTCCGGGCGAGGTGGGCACACCTCCAGGCCGCACCTGACCGAGGACCTCACCTACGCCCTGGCCAAGGTGGTCACCGACGTGCCCGCCGCCCTCTCGCGCCGCCTCGACCCACGCGCCGGGGCCGCGCTGGTGTGGGGCAGCCTGCACGCCGGGGGAGCCCAGAACGTCATCCCGTCGACCGGCACGGTCAGCGGGACGCTGCGGATGCTCGACGCCGACGCCTGGGCCTCCATGGGGCACCTGGTGGAGGACCTCGTGGAGGCCGTCGTCGCGCCGTACGGCGTCTCGGCCAAGGTCGAGCACGTGCGCGGCGTCCCCCCGGTGGTCAACGACCACGTCTCGGTGGAGGTCGTGTCCGACGCGGCGCGCGCGGTCCTCGGCCCGGACGCCGTCCAGTCCACCCGGCAGTCGCTCGGCGGGGAGGACTTCGCCTGGTACCTCACGACGGTGCCCGGCGCGATGGTCCGCCTCGGCACCCGGACGCCCGGGGGCCGCACCTACGACCTGCACCAGGGCGACCTGACCGTCGATGAGAACGCGATCTGCGCGGGCGCCAAGCTGCTGGCCGCCAGCGCGCTGGGCTGCTCCTCCCTGGCCGGCCGAACCGGCGCATAACGGTTGGGTCAACCGCCGCTGCAGAGCGCAGACACCAGCATGTGAGACGGGATACAGTCGCCCGGCGGTCGCGTCGAGCGGCGGACTGCTGCTCGAGGGCGGTGCCGGCCACGTCGGATCTCGCCGAACAGACCCCCCGATGCACCTGATCAACGATGAAGGAGAACCCCCTTGCGTCCGGTGATGAAGATGGTGGCACTCGCGGCGACGTCCGCCTTGGCGCTGAGCGCCTGCGGCGGCAGCAGCAGCGACTCACAGTCCGGAGGGTCCGGCAGCGGGACCGCGAGTGGGTCCGCGAGCGCGTCGGGCAACAGCGCCAAGGCGCTCAAGGTCGGTATGGCGTTCGACGTGGGCGGCCGCGGCGACGGCACCTTCAACGACCTGGCGGTCAAGGGCCTGGAGAAGGCCAAGACCGACATGGGCGCCGACATCAAGGAGCTCAGCCCCAAGGAGGACGGCTCCGACCGCGCCGACCTGCTGCGCCAGCTGGCCGACGACGGCTACAACCCGATCGTCGGGGTCGGCTTCAGCTACGGCCAGCCGATGGACACCGTGGCCAAGGAGTACCCCGACGTCAGCTTCATCCGCATCGACGGTGACCCCTCCACGGTCCCCAACGTCGCCGTGCAGGACTTCGCCGAGCACGAGGGCTCCTTCCTCGTCGGCGCCGCCGCCGCGCTGAAGTCCAAGACCCACCACATCGGCTTCATCGGCGGCAACGAGAGCGCGCTGATCACGAAGTTCTGGGCCGGCTACGAGCAGGGCGCCAAGGCCGTCAACCCCAGCATCAAGATCGACGACAAGCGCCTGGCCGCCGGCGACAGCGGCGCCGGCTTCGGCAACATCGACGGCGCCAAGGTCGCCGCGCAGGCGATGTACCAGAACGGCGCGGACGTGGTCTACACCGCGGCCGGCGGCTCGTTCAACGGCAGCTTCCCCGCCGCCGTGGACGCCAAGAAGTGGGCCATCGGTGTGGACTCCGACCAGTACAACACCGTCGGCAACCCCGCCTTCAAGCCGCACATCCTGACCTCGATGGTCAAGCAGGTCGACGCGGCCGTCTACGGCTCCATCAAGGAGTTCAAGGACACCGGCAAGACCACCAAGAAGTCCTACGCCCTCAAGGACGGCGGTGTCGGCTACTCCACCAGCGGTGGGTTCGTGAACGACATCAAGCCCAAGCTGGAGGAGTACAAGAAGAAGATCGAGGACGGCAGCCTGAAGGTCTCGCCGACCCCCTGATCGACTGCTCGACCTGAGCAAGAGCCATGGTGCAGGGCCCGGGGCGCCGTCCCTCGGGCCCTGCACCGATTGTGTGAGGATGCGCACCATGAGCACCGTCTCGACCGAACGTCCGGACGACGCCGACGCCCCCGCGGGCGCACCGGTGATCGAGCTGAGAGGGATCACCAAGCGGTTCCCCGGCGTCGTGGCCAACTCCGACGTCAACCTCACCGTCGGGCGGGGCGAGGTGCACGCCGTCGTGGGCGAGAACGGCGCCGGCAAGTCCACCCTGATGAAGACGCTGTACGGCATGCACCAGCCGGACGAGGGGACGATCCTGCTCGAGGGCCGTCCGGTGGTGTTCAAGACCCCCACCGCTGCCATCGCCGCCGGCATCGGCATGGTCCACCAGCACTTCATGCTGGCCGACAACTTCACCGTCCTGGAGAACATCATCCTGGGCAGCGAGCCTGAGCGCGGCGGCCGCATCGACTTCGAGGCCGCCCGCGCCAAGGTGCAGCAGATCTCCGACAGCTACGGCCTCGGGCTGCGGCCCGACCGGCTCGTGGAGGACCTCTCCGTCGCCGACCAGCAGCGGGTGGAGATCGCCAAGGTGCTCTACCGCGGTGCCCGGGTCCTGATCCTGGACGAGCCCACCGCCGTGCTCGTGCCCCAGGAGGTGGACGAGCTGTTCGCCAACCTCGCCGGCCTGCGGGCCGAGGGGCTGTCGGTCATCTTCATCTCGCACAAGCTCGACGAGGTGCTCAAGGTCGCCGACCGCATCACCGTGATCCGGCGCGGCACGACCGTCGGTACGGCCGACCCCAAGGCGGTGACGGCCCGGCAGCTCGCCGAGATGATGGTCGGCAGCGAGCTGCCCGTGCCCGAGACCCGCGAGTCCACCGTCACCGACCACGTGCAGCTCGGCGTCCGCGGGGTCTCCGCCGTCGGGTCCGAGGGCACCACGGTGCTCGACGACATCAGCTTCGAGGTGCACCGCGGCGAGGTGGTCGGCTTCGCCGGCGTCGAGGGCAACGGCCAGAGCGAGCTCGTCGAGATGCTGCTCGGCCTGGTCCACCCCACCGCCGGCTCGGTCACCCTGGACGGTGAGGACATCACCGCCTGGTCCACCGAGCGTCGCCGGGAGCACGGGATCGCGTTCGTCCCCGAGGACCGGCACCGGCAGGCGCTGATGCTGAGCGCACCCCTCTGGGAGAACCGCGTGCTGGGACACCAGTGGTCGCACGCGCTGTTCCGCCGGGCGTTCCTGCGGCGCCGGTTCGCCCGGGACGACACCGCGCGCATCATGCGCGAGTACGACGTCCGTGCCCCCGGTCCGGACACGCTCGCCGTCGCGCTGTCGGGCGGCAACCAGCAGAAGCTCATCATCGGCCGCGAGCTGGAGTCCGGGCCGAGCGTGCTCGTCGCCGCGCACCCCACCCGCGGCGTCGACGTGGGCGCGCAGGCCGCCATCTGGGACCGCATCCGCGACGCCCGCTCGGAAGGGCTGGCCACGCTGCTGATCTCGGCCGACCTCGAAGAGCTCATCGGGCTCTCCGACACCCTCTACGTCATCCTGCGGGGCCGCCTGGTCGCCAGGCTGGACCCGGCCACCGTCACGCCCGAGGACCTCGGGTCCTACATGACCGGCGCCGCCGGCCACGACGGCGGCGCACCGGCCGCGGACCCGCCACCGGCACCTGGCCCCCACCCGAAGGGAACCCCGGCATGAACCGCCTCCGCCGAGGAGTGGTCACCGGTCTCGTGCCGGCTGTGGTCGCGCTCCTGGTGTCGCTCGTCGTCCTCGCCATCGTCCTGGCCCTGCTCGGCGTCGACCCGGTGAAGTCGCTCAAGGCGCTGTTCGACTTCGGCCCCACTCCGCGCGCCGAGTCCAACCAGGTCCGCACGTGGATCAACCAGTCCGTGCCGCTGTTCCTCTCCGGCCTGGCTGTCAGCGTCGGCTTCCGGATGAACCTGTTCAACATCGGCGTGGAGGGCCAGTACAGCGTCGCGGCCGTCGTGGCGGCCGCCGCGGGAGCGATGGTCCACCTTCCCCAGGTGCTGCACATCGCGTTCATCCTGCTGGTCGCCATGGCGGCCGGCGCGGCCTACGCGTCGGTGCCGGCCGTCCTCAAGGTCAAGCGCGGGGTCAACGAGGTCATCACCACGATCATGCTCAACAGCATCGCGGTGGGCCTGATCGCCTACCTGCTGCGCGGACCGCTGCACGACCCGGCCCTGCCCAAGAACGCCAGCCCCTCGACGCGGCCGCTGCCGGAGTCGGCGTGGTTCCCGGGGTTCCGGTCCGTCTTCGAGACGTTCGGGCTGCAGCCGCCCAGCCGTGAGGTCGGCGGGTTCATCTTCGTGGCCATCGTCGTCGGCGTCATCGTCTCGGTCGTGATGAACCGGACCCGCTTCGGTTTCGCCCTGCGGGCGTCGGGGCGCAACTCGACCGCCGCGGCCGCGAGCGGCATCCCTGCCGGTCGGATGACGATGCAGGCCATGCTGCTGTCGGGGGCGCTGGCCGGC
This sequence comes from uncultured Actinomycetota bacterium, assembly GCA_963724015.1. GTDB lineage: Bacteria > Actinomycetota > Actinomycetes > Actinomycetales > Dermatophilaceae > CAVRTM01. The sequence goes on along the minus strand of CAVRTM010000012.1, from coordinate 43,655 downwards.
CTGGTCGGGATGCCGCAGGTGCTGGGTGAGGACCACGCGTACGGCATCAACTTCGTGGCCGGACTGGGCTTCTCGGGCATCGCCGTCGCGCTGCTGGGCCGCAACTCGCCCGGTGGGATCGCGGCCGCCGCGCTTGCTGTTCGCCTTCCTCGACCGGGCCGGACCCTCGCTGCAACGGGTCGACATCCCGCCGTCGGTCGTCGTCATCACCCAGGGAGTGATCGTCCTGTCGGTCGTCATCGTCAACGAGGTCGCCCGGCGCATGCTGGAGCGCTCCGAGGAGCGCAGGGTCGGCGGCGCGCGGTCGGCCACCCCGCCGGCCGCCCCCCAGCCGGCGGAGGTGCCGGCGTGAGCACCGAGGTCGCGACCCCCGCCCCCGCCCCTTCCCCCGCCAAGGACACGAGCCGGCGCCGGTCGCTCTGGCGCCGTATCGGCTTCATCGCCTCGTTCGGGCTGGTCGCCCTGTCCGTCACCAGGCTCGTCTCCGGCCAGGACGTCCTCACCGACACCGGCACCGCGCAGGCCGTGCTGGCCCTCACCCTCCCGATCGCGCTGGCCGGGCTCGGCGGCCTGGTCTGCGAGCGGGCCGGCGTGGTGAACATCGGCCTCGAGGGCATGATGATCCTCGGCACCTGGGGAGCCGGCTTCGCCGGTTACCAGTGGGGTCCGTGGGCCGCCCTGGCCGGAGCCCTGATCGGGGGCCTCTTCGGCGGCCTGCTGCACGCCATCGCCACGGTGACCTTCGGGGTGGACCACATCGTCAGCGGCGTCGCGATCAACCTGCTCGCGGCCGGAGCCGTGCGCTTCCTGTCCGAGCTGCTCTATGCCGGGGTCCCCGGCGGCGGGCCGACCCAGTCGCCGGCGATCAAGGGCGGCACGCCCACGTTCGACGTGCCCGTGCTCGCCAGCGGTCCCGACCTGCTCGGCAGGCTGGAGCAGACCCACCTGGTCGTGCTGAGCGACGCGGCTGGTCTGCTGCGTGGCCTGCTGCTCGACGTCAACGTCTTCCAGGTCATCGGCGTGCTGCTCTTCCCGCTCGTCGGGTTCGTGCTGTGGCGCACCGCGTTCGGGCTCCGGCTCCGCTCCGCGGGGGAGAACCCGTGGGCGGCAGAGTCGCTCGGCGTCAACGTCATCCGGGCCAAGTACGTCGCCGTCCTCGCCAGCGGCGCGCTGGCCGGGCTCGGCGGGCTGTTCCTCGTCCTGTTCTCCGGCCTCTACAAGGAGGGCCAGACCGGCGGTCGCGGCTACATCGGTCTCGCCGCGATGATCTTCGGCAACTGGCGACCCGGCGGGCTCGCTTCCGGCGCCCTGCTGTTCGGCTACACCGACGCCATCCGGCTGCGGTCCACCGACTCGACCGCGGTGCTCGCGCTCTTCCTCTTCGCCGCGATCGCCGTCGGCGCGCTCGGCATCTGGTGGCTGCGCCAGGGCCGGCGCATGGCCGGGTCGGCGTTCATCGGCCTCGGCGTCGCGTTCCTGCTCGGCTACCTCGGCCTGGACTCGCTGCCCAACGAGGTCACCACCGTGACGCCGTACATCGTGACGCTGGTCGTCCTGGCCGTCTCGTCGCAGAGCCTGCGACCGCCGAAGGCCGACGGCATCCCCTATCGACGCGGCGAGGAGCGGTGAGGTCCATGGAGCGTCCGGCGACGGCGGTGGACTGGGACCTGCTGCGGCGCAAGGCCATCAAGGCGATGGAGTGCGCCTACGCGCCCTACTCGGAGTTTCCCGTCGGTGTCGCCGGCCTGGTCGACGACGGACGCGTCGTCACCGGCTGCAACGTCGAGAACGCCGCCTACGGGGTGGCCCTGTGCGCCGAGTGCGGCATGGTCTCCCAGCTCCACCTCACCGGGGGCGGCCGCCTCGTGGCGGTGTCCTGCGTCAACGCCGACGGTGACCCGCTGATGGCGTGCGGCCGGTGCCGTCAGCTGCTGTGGGAGAACGGCGGGCCCGACTGCCAGGTGATGACGCCGCTGGGAGTGCGGACGATGAGCGAGATCCTGCCCCAGGCCTTCGGCGCGGACGACCTGGACAACGTCATCTGACCGCGTGCACCGACCGGCAGCGGTGCCCCAGCGAGGCGGCGCCCCGCACCGGCAGCGGACGGGTGTGGCGCGACGGACCGGGTGCGGCATGATCTGCGTGTGACCGAGCACTTCGACGCCGTAGACGTGATCCGCACCAAGCGCGACGGGGGCCGGCTCGACCCGGGCCAGATCGACTGGGTGATCGACGCCTACACCCGGGGCGCGGTCGCCGACGAGCAGATGGCGGCGCTCGCGATGGCCATCCTGCTCAACGGCATGGACCGCGAGGAGATCTCGCGCTGGACCGCGGCGATGATCGCCTCCGGCGAGCGGATGAGCTTCTCCACGCTGTCCCGGCCGACGTCCGACAAGCACTCCACCGGTGGGGTCGGCGACAAGATCACGCTGCCGCTCGCGCCGCTGGTCGCCGCGTGCGGCGTTGCGGTGCCTCAGCTCTCCGGCCGCGGCCTCGGCCACACCGGTGGCACGCTCGACAAGCTCGAGTCCATCCCCGGCTGGCGCGCGACGCTGTCCAACGAGGAGATGATGCGCCAGCTCGAGGACGTCGGTGCCGTCATCTGCGCCGCCGGTGACGGGCTCGCGCCGGCGGACAAGAAGCTCTACGCGTTGCGCGACGTGACCGGCACCGTCGAGGCGATCCCGCTGATCGCCAGCTCGATCATGAGCAAGAAGATCGCCGAGGGCACCGGGGCCCTCGTGCTGGACGTCAAGGTCGGCTCGGGGGCGTTCATGAAGGACGTGGACCAGGCGCGGGAGCTGGCCCGCACCATGGTCGACCTGGGCACCGACGCCGGGGTCAACACCGTGGCGCTGCTGACCAACATGCAGACGCCGCTGGGCCTGACCGCCGGCAACGCGCTCGAGGTGCGCGAGTCGGTCGAGGTGCTCGCCGGCGGTGGCCCGGCCGACGTCGTCGAGCTGACCGTCGTGCTGGCCCGCGAGATGCTCGCCGCCGCCGGGCGCGCCGACGTCGACCCCGCCGACGCGCTGCGCGACGGACGGGCCATGGACGTGTGGCGGCGCATGGTCGCGGCCCAGGGCGGCGACCCCGACGCCGCCCTGCCGGTGGCGCGGGAGACCCACCAGCTGCTGGCGCCCGGGTCCGGTGTGCTGACCTCGCTGGACGCGCTCAAGGTGGGTGTGGCCGCCTGGCGGCTCGGTGCAGGACGGGCCCGCAAGGAGGACCAGGTGCAGGCCGGCGCCGGGGTGGAGATGCACGTCAAGCCGGGTGCCGAGGTCAGAGCCGGTGAGCCGCTGCTCACGCTGCACACCGACACCCCGGAGCGGTTCGAGCGGGCCCTCGAGGCGCTGGACGGCGCGTTCTTCATCGCCCCCGAGGGCTCCCGGCCCGACCTGTTGCCGCTGGTGATCGACCGGGTCGGCTGAGGGGGCGGGCGGCTGGCGAGCGGGGGTCCCCCGGCCGTCGCTACTGTGGCCCGATGCCACGACTCATCAGCGAACCCACCCGGATCCCCGTGCCCGGCGGCAAGGTCATCCAGGAGCACGTCGGACGCGTCAACACCGGCCACGAGTCGGTGTCGGTCGCGCACATGATCGCCCCGGCGGGATGGGACGAGCCCTTCCAGACCCCGCAGTTCGACGAGATCACCGTCGTCCTCACGGGTGAGGTCATCGTCGACCACGAGGGCGGCCCGACCCACGTGCAGGCCGGTCAGTCCATCCTCACCGAGGCGGGCGAGCGGATCCGCTACTCGTGCGGCCCCGAGGGTGCCGACTACATCGCGATCTGCCTGCCGGCGTTCGGCCCCGACCTCGTCGGACGCGAGGGCTGACGTGCTCCCCGAGGACACCATCAGGGCGCTGCCCAAGGCGGTCCTGCACGACCACCTCGATGGGGGCCTGCGCCCCCAGACCATCCTCGAGCTCGCCGACACCGTGGGCTACCAAGGGCTTCCGGCGACCGACGCCGCGTCCCTCGGCACGTGGTTCCGCGACAGCGCCGACTCCGGCTCCTTGGAGCGCTACCTGCAGACGTTCGACCAGACCCTGGCGGTGATGCAGACCGAGGCGGGGCTGCACCGGGTGGCCAGCGAGTGCGTGCAGGACCTCGCCGCCGACGGGGTGGTCTACGCCGAGATCCGCTACGCCCCCGAGCAGCACCTGGTCGAGGGCCTGGCCCTCGAGCAGGTGGTCGAGGCGGTCAACGCCGGCTTCCGGCACGGTGAGCGGGTCGCGGCGGAGGCCGGTCACCGGATCCGCGTCACGGCACTGCTCACCGCGATGCGCCACGCCGCCAAGAGCACCGAGATCGCCCGGCTGGTCGTGCACTACCGCGACGAGGGCGTGTCCGGCTTCGACATCGCCGGCGCCGAGGCCGGCTTCCCGCCCACCCGCCACCTCGACGCGTTCGAGTACCTCCGGCGCGAGAACGCCCACTTCACCATCCACGCCGGTGAGGCGTTCGGCCTGCCGAGCATCTGGGAGGCGATCCAGTGGTGTGGCGCCGACCGGCTCGGCCACGGCGTGCGGATCGTCGACGACATCAGGGTCGGCGGCGCGCCGTACGCCCACGACATCGCGACGGCCGCCGGCGCGGACGCTGCCGACGTGGAGCTCGGCCTCCTCGCGGCGTACGTGCGTGACCGCCGGATCCCGCTGGAGATGTGTCCCAGCAGCAATGTCCAGACCGCTGCCGCGGAGTCCGTGGCGCTGCACCCGATCTCGCTGCTGAAGCGGCTGCGGTTCCGGGTCACGGTCAACACGGACAACCGCCTGATGAGCGGCACGTCGATGTCCCGGGAGATGGCCCTGCTGGTGAGCGAGGCAGGGTGGTCGCTGGAGGACCTCAGGTGGGCGACCATCAACGCGATGAAGTCCTCGTTCCTGCCCTTCGACGAGCGGCTCGCGATCATCGACGAGGTGGTCAAGCCCGGGTACGACGCGCTGCTGGCAGGGGCCGCGGGCCGTTAGCCGGCTGCCGGCCCCGGTCCGGCGCCCGCCTGCTTCACCTGCCCCGCCTGCACTGCCTGTCCCGTCGGCGCCAGGGAGTCGGCCGGCAGCAACCGGGCCCGCAGGGCGGCGTCGCGCTGGAGCCGCTCGCTGTCACGACGGCGCCGGTCGGCGACCACCGCCGCCAGCACCATCTCCGGGTGGCTGCCGGCCGGCGGGGGCGGCGCGACGTGGCGCAGCACCTCCGCCTGCAGGTCGGCGCCGATCGATGCGCGGGAGGCGGGGCTGAGGCCGGGAGCCCGGCCGAGGAACTGCCGCACCGCCATCGCCAGGCCGTCGGGCAGCCGGGCGATGTCGGCGCGCACCGCCCACCCCGCCAGCGCCGGAGGCATCGTCGGCGGGGGAGGGATCGTGATCGAGACCCGTTCCCGCACGACGTAGGTGCCTGCTGCGTAGTCGCCGAGGCGCTTGTCCCGCGGGCTCACCAGGGCGCTGACGAGCGCGGGGATCGCGAAGAGGAGCCAGATCTCGACCACGCCCACGAGCGCGCGCGTGAACGCCTGCCGGAAGCCGATGGGGCCCGCGTCGTCGCGCACCGTGCGCAGGCCCAGCGCCAGCTTGCCCAGGGACCGGCCGCGTGTCAGCGTCTCCAGCGTCGTGGGCAGCACCACCAGGGCGAGCACGGTGGCCAGCAGCATGGCCGTGGACAGCAGGGCGTCGTCGGAGTTGGCGGTCGCGAGGACCGCGACGATGTTCGCCGCCCACAGCAGCACGAGCGTGGCGAGCACGTCGACGGCCCCGGACACGGCTCGGACGGCGACGCCCGCGGCCGGCAGCTCGAGCGCCACCGCCTCACCCGTGACCAGGTCGTCGGCGCCGACGCCGATCGTGCTGCTGTTCATGTCTCGCGAGCCTACCGGCGCACTAGGGTGAGGTCCGTGGATCTGGACGCGTACGTGGCCGCGCACCGGGGGGAGTGGCAGCGGTTGGACGAGCTCGTCCGCCGGCGCCGGCTCGACGGTGCCGAGTCCGATGAGATCCTCGACCGCTACCAGCGGGTCGCCACGCACCTGTCGGTGGTGCGCTCCTCGGCGCCCGACCCCACCCTGGTCACCTATCTGTCCTCGCTGCTGGCCCGGGCGCGGACGCGGTCCGCCGGCTCCCGGACGACCTCGTGGTCCGACGCGCGGCGGTTCTTCGCCGAGACCTTCCCGGCCGCGCTGTACCGCACCCGTCGGTGGTGGCTGCTGACCCTGCTGGCCAACGTGGTCCTCGCGGTCGGACTCGGCTGGTGGTTCGTCGCCCATCCGCAGGTGGAGTCCGGGCTGCTCTCCCGCGCCGAGGTGGACCGGCTCGTCAACGCCGACTTCCAGGGCTACTACAGCCAGTTCGCCGCCTCCCACTTCGCCGCGCGGGTGTGGACCAACAACGCCTGGGTCGCGGCGCTGTGCATCGCGTTCGGCGTGCTGGGGCTGCCGGTGATCTACCTGCTGTTCCAGAACATCCTCAACGTCGCCCTCACCGGCGCGATCATGGTGGGCCACGGCCGTGGCGCGCTCTTCTTCGGCCTGATCCTCCCGCACGGGATCCTCGAGCTGACGGCTGTGTTCGTGGCTGCCGGAGCCGGGCTGCGCCTGTTCTGGTCGTGGGTCGAGCCCGGGCCGCGGACCCGCGCGCAGGCGTTGGCGCACGAAGGCCGCTCCGCCGTCGCCATCGCCCTCGGACTGGTCGTCGTGCTGCTCGTGTCGGGGGTCATCGAGGCGTTCGTGACGCCGTCGCCGCTGCCCACGTGGGCCAGGCTGGCGATCGGGGTCACGGCCGAGGCGGGCTTCCTGGCCTACGTGTTCACCGCCGGGCGCTGGGCCGTCCAGCGTGGGGCGACCGGTGACGTCGACGCCGCCGACGCCGGGGACACCGCACCGGTCTCCGGCTGATCTCTCTCACCGGGTTGGTCCCTCTTCAGAAGGAACGGAACGCCGCTGTCGATGACCGAGCAACAAGCCGACTCCCTGGCTGCGTCCTCAGCCGGTCCGCTCGGCATACAGCAGGCGACGCTCCGGGGTGGACACGTCGCGTTGTGCCGGTGGGGCGAGGATGACGTGGACTTCGTGGTGTCGGTCACGACCGATCCTTTGATACCGCTGATCAGCGAGGTGCCCAACGACCGCAGTGTGGAGGGCGCGCGGGCGTTCATCGCTACACAGTGGGACCGCTTCGAGTCGGGGCGCGGCTGGGCGTGGGCCATGACCTCTCTGACTGGCGGCGTCGTCGGCTGTGTGGGTGCGCTCTGGACCGCCCAGTCGGCGGGGAGGGCTTCGATCGGCTACTGGAGGCACGAAGGACGTCGGCGGGCGGGGTTCACTGCCGAGGCAGTGACGATCGCGTCGGACTGGTTGCTGACCGAAGGCGGAGTAGCCCGGCTGGAGGCGTTCATCGAGCCCTGGAACATCGGTTCCATCCGCGTTGCCGAGCGGGCGGGATTCGAACGGGAAGGACTGATGAGGTCATTCGCACCGTTCCACGGCGAACGCAAGGACGCCTACCTGTTCGCACGAATCGCCTGACCGCCAGGCGACCTGGAGCCAGCCGGTGGCCGGTTCGGTGGTGTTCGCGAACGACTCCGCAAGACGGCTGGACGTGCCCAGGCGGCCGTGGGCGCCCTCGACGCGCCAGGCGTGCCGGATGGGGCGGAACGGCGGCTGCTTGTCGCCCCATCCGACCCGGCGCAGCTTGAGGTGGTGGTGCCGGCTGACTCCCCGAACGGTGGCGGCGCCAAAGCAGCGGCGGACATTAGCTGGTCGAGCTCCCGCCGTATCAACGACGCGACTGTCGTTGCGTGCGTTCAGGACCGGGGCTGCGCCAACCCCAACGACAGCTACCACGACAACCCCTACTGGGGCGCGTCCTGACCACCGAGCGGAGGCCCTCTCCCAGTGCGGGAGAGGGCCTCCGTGGTGTGGCGGAAGGGGAACTCGAACCCAAAACCCGCTCAGTAGTTGCGAGCTCAGGCAGGGCCGGGCGGGCGCCCTCGACAAGCAGCCTCCCGGCGCCGGGCGGCAACCGGCTCATCACCGATGAGGGTGTAGGTCCGGACGGTGCGTCCCCGCCCGACCATGCCGCCGTAGGTGTGTCGGCAGTGGGACGATGCGTGCACCGTGCCCAAGCCAGTGGAGGCTGGCTTCACCCAGAGCGTTCCCAAGGAGTTCCGTGAGGACGTGGTCCGGGTCTACCGCAACTCGGACGCCTCAATGGCCCAGGTCGCAGGAGGCCCGTGCACGGGGCGGCAGACCCACTACGCCAACAGTCAGAGATCGACTACCAGAGATGGAGAACAGAGGCGGACATGACCGACACTTCGGTCCCCAGGGACACGCTGCGGGTCACGACGTGCGACACCGACGAGACGCTCGCAGCGGCCAGCGGCCTGTTCAACCAGTACCGGCACCACTACGGCGAGCCGCCAGACGGGGACGAGCGCACCCTCGGCTGGCTCACCGACATGGTCCGGTCGAATATGCTCACGGTCTATACGGCATCCGTGGACTCGCCGGCGGATGCACCTCCGATCGGCCTGGCGACCGGCCACGCGATCCCTGCATCTCTGGTCATGGGACGGTTCTGGCAGCTGCGTGACCTTTATGTGCTCCCGGGGTCCCGTCGCCAAGGAGCGGCAGCGGCTCTGGTCAGCGCAGTCCGCGAGGCGGCACTCGCGGCAGGCGCAACACGACTGTCACTCGTGACGGAACCGGACAACCAAGCCGCGCTCAGCCTCTATCGGAGACTCGGATTCAGGCCTGTCGAAGGTCTGGCATCGCTCAGCCTCGACCTCGCTGCCCAAGCGATCAAGGAGTAGGGCGGGACCGCTGCTTGAGGTCGGCGGGTTCAGACCCGATGACACCCTGGATGGTGAAGAGCCCGGTAACCGGACCTGCCGATCAGCGGTCGCCGCGACACGCGCGTCCTGCGTGCGTCGGTCGGTGCACGTCTTGTGCGGGAGAGGACTGAGTGGAGGACCGGTGGGCGATCGCGCCCGGAGACCGGCGCGACCTTTGAAAAGGTTGCCCGGACTGCGATGAGCCCCAGCACGGTCCCGGGTCCTTAGTCACATCCACGTTCCGCGCGCGCATTTGGAGGCACGTTGAAGCTCTTGCTGACGTCAGGCGGCGTCACGAACCCAAGCATCCACTCGGCGCTCGCGCAGCTTCTCCGCAAGCCGGTCGCCGAGTGCCACGCCCTCTGCGTCCCGACAGCACAGTGGGGTCACCCGATGTGCGGTCCGACGTCGGTGCGGGCTTCGTAGCCGCCGAGCCCGAGTCGCAGCACGTGTCCTGCCTGGGCTGGGCGTCCCTCGGTGTCCTCGAGCTCACCGCACTGCCTACCATCGGCGCGGAGCGCTGGGTCCCTTGGGTCCGGGAGGCCGACGTGCTCCTGGTCGACGGCGGCGACGCGACGTACCTGTGCCATTGGATGCGAGAGTCCGGGCTGGCCGATCTGCTGCCGTCGCTGCCAGACACGGTCTGGGTGGGAGTGAGCGCTGGAAGCATGGTGATGACGCCCCGGATAGGAGCGCGCTTCGTCGAGTGGCCATCCGCGCCGGACGACCGCACCCTTGGAGTTGTCGACTTCTCGATCTTCCCTCACCTGGACGCTTTCCCTCAGAACACCCTGGCTGACGCAGAGCGGTGGGCTGCCGACATCGGCGTCCCGGCTTACGCCATCGACGAACAGACGGCCATCAAGGTCGTCGACGGCTCAGTCGAGGTGGTCTCCGAAGGGCAATGGACGAAGTTCGGGTCATAGCCGCACGGCCTTCGTGACGTCGCGTCGTCGGACCAGCTCGCCGTACGCCACCCGCGTGCGGTACGCCGTCAGGGGCGCGGGGCAGGAGCGCGCCACACACTGACGACCTGGACGCCGGCCGGCACTGACGGCTAAGTTCGACCGTGCCGACGCAGGAGGTGATGGTGAAGATCCAGTTCATGACCAGTGTCGCCGTCATCACGCCCGACGCGTCCGCCAGTCGCGCCCTCTACATGGACGTTCTCGGGCTGCCGCTCGAGCAGCTCGACGGCGACTACTTCGCAAGCGAAGACGTCGCCGGGTGCAGGCATTTCGGTGTTTGGCCGCTCGCACAGGCCGCCGAGGCTTGCTTCGGCACGGCCACGTGGCCGGATGACGTGGCGAGACCACAGGTGAGCGTCGAGTTCGAAGTGGCAGACCCGACCGCGGTGTCCGAGGGGGCGCAGGAGCTGCGTTCTCGCGGATACGACGTCCTCCACGACGCCAAGACTGAGCCGTGGGGACAGGTAGTGGCGCGTCTGCTCTCACCCGAAGGCGCGGTCGTGGGCCTGTCCTACGCACCGTCTCTGCACGACAACGCGAGCTGACGACACCTCACCGCCGAGAGCGGCAGCAGCGCGTGCTCGTCAGTCCTCGAAGACGAACCAGCAGATGGCGTTGCGGCGGACCTGGTCCTCCAGGACGCGTGCACGGATCCGGTCGTGGAGGTGGTCGCGCTGCCAGGCACACTCAAGCCGTCCGGCGTTGACGTCACCCAGGCTCGCTGCCCGAGCCGCCTTGATCGCGTAGGCGGCGGCGCCCAGGTCGTGCTCGGCTACGTGGCCCACGCATGCCGCTTGGCCGGCGGCGTAGGCCGCGAACCTGGCAGCTCCCTCGCAGGGGCCGGGCGGCACCCATCGCGTGTCCGCCGCGGGCTCGGGCATCCATCATCCTCATCTCCCCGCGGGCCCACGCGCGCGCGGCTTCGATCGCGTCCCGAGGGCGGGTGTCGGCCGGTTCATCCGCCTCGAACAGATGCAGAACGTGTGCCGCGCACTGGGCCGCCCACAGTGCCCGGAGCTGGTGATCCGCATCGGTGAGGGTCCCGCCACGGCGGATCGTGACCCACTTCGGGTCGCGCACCTTGGGCAGGATCATGCCAACAGCCTGCCAGTCCTCGATGCGTCAGAGGTCCAGACGGCCGTCCTCCGCCCGGCAGGCCCGGGCGGAGCCCGGGGGCGCGTACGGCCGGGTGGTCACACGTGGCCCGGCTCGCGAGTCAGTGGGGTGAGCAACAGAAGTGGAAGGGTGGAGGCCGTGGACCAGACGGACATGTTCGAGGCTGAACGACCGCGCCTGGTGGGGTTGGCGAGCCGGGTGCTCGGTGACCACGCCGAGGGCCAGGACGTCGTGCAGCAGGCGTGGCTGCGGCTGCACAGGACGGACGCAGAGATCGACAGCCTGCCGGCCTGGTTGACGACCGTGACCACCCGGCTGTGCCTCGACCGACTGCGCTCACGCATCCCCGTCCCGGTAGAGGACGTCGGGCCCGGCGCGACCCTCACCGACCCGGCGGACGACGTCGCGCTCGCCGACACCGTCGGTCTCGCCCTACACGTCGTGCTCGACCGGCTCTCCCCGCGCGAGCGGGTCGCGTTCGTGCTCCACGACAGCTTCGGCTTCGAGTTCCCGACGATCGCGGCGCTCCTGGACACCACGCCGGCGGCCGCGCGCAAGCTGGCCTCGAGGGCCCGGGCCAAGGTCACCCAGCCCCGTCCCGAGGACCACCTGGCCGACTGGGAAGTGGTCGACGCCTTCATGGCCGCAGCCAGGAACGGTGACTTCGACCGGCTGCTACGGCTGCTCGCACCCGACGCGGTTGTGACGGCGGACGACGCGGCGGTCCTGGCCGGCACCCCGCAGCAGATCGAGGGCCGCGAGGAGGTCGCGGCGTTCTTCAACGGCAGCGCCAAGGCCGCGCTCCCGGTCTTCGTCGGTGACCGGCCCGGCAGCGCCTGGTTCCACCTCGGCGCGGCCAAGGTCGTCTTCGACTTCACCGTCAGCGACGGGCTCGTGCGCGCGATCACCTTCCGCGCCGCGCCCGACCTGCTCGCGCGGGTCGTGCCCCGCAACGGCGGTCGGCCGCGCGGCTGACCGGTTCCACCCCGTCCGCTTCGTCGATGGTCAGCACATCAGGACACCACAACAGAAGGAGACGACCATGAAGACCATGACCTGCCGGGCTCTTGGAGGGCCCTGCGACCTCGAGCACCACGGCGACAGCGCCGATGAGGTCATCAAGGCCCAGGACCGCCATCTCAAGGAGGCGGAGGAGTCCGGAGACGCGACCCACCGGGAGGCCCGCGACGCCATGAAGAGCCGCTGGAGGCACCCCAAGCAGTCGATCGGGTGGTACCGCGACACCAAGCGGGCCTTCGCCGCCCTCGCCGACGACTGACACCGGTCTCCGGCTGACCCCGCTCAGAGCAGGCCGCGGCTCTTCAGCAGCAGGTAGTGGTCGGTGAGCGCGACGGGCAGGTCCTCCGGTTCGGCGTCGATCACGTGCACGCCCAGGCGTTGCAGCACCTGCGCGGTGCGCGCGCGCAGCGCCACGGTGCGCTCGGCCGCCGCGGCGTCGTACACCTGACGCGCCGAGCCCACATCGGCCGTCATCGCCGACAGCGCCGGGTCCGCCACGGACGCCAGCACCACCCGGTGGTGGCGGGTCAGCGCGGCAAGCGTCGGCAGGAGGCTCTCCTCGACCGCCGCCGGCTCCAGCGGGGTGAACAGCACGACGAGCGACCGCTGCCGGCTCATGGTGCCCACCTCAGCCGCGAGCATCGACCAGTCCGCCTCCACCAGTGCGGGCTCCAGCGGGGCCATCGCGCTGACCAGGTCACCGAGCAGCGCGCTCCGGCTCGCGCCGACGACCCGGGCGCGCACCCGACGGTCGCCGGCGAGCAGGTCCACCCGGTCCCCGGCGCGTGCCGCCAGCGCGGCCAGCAGCAGCGCGGCGTCCATGGCCGCGTCCAGGCGGGGGGAGTCGGCCACCCGGCCGGCAGAGGTGCGGGAGGTGTCCAGGACGAGGACCAGGCGGCGGTCACGCTCGGGCTGCCAGGTGCGCACCACCACGGCGTCGCGCCGGGCCGTGGCACGCCAGTCGATGCTGCGGACATCGTCGCCGACGACGTACTCACGCAGCGAGTCGAACTCGGTGCCCTGCCCGCGCACCCGCACCGCCGAGCGCCCGTCCAGCTGCCGCAGCAGGGCGAGCCGGCTGGGCAGGTGCTTGCGTGAGGTGAACGGCGGCAACGCGCGGATGGCGCCGGCGACCGCCACCGAGCGCTGCCGGCCGGCGAGGCCGAGGGGACCCAGGCTGCGGATCGTGACCCGGTCGGCCTGCCGGTCGCCGCGCCGGGTGGGGTGCAGGACGGTGGTGACCCGGGTCCGCTCGCCCCCACGGAGCACGACCGCGTGGCGCTCGCCCCGGGCGCCGGCCGAGGGCTGCCAGGCGTCCCGGACCACCGCGCGCAGCCGGCGGGACGCGGGGTTGGTCAGCAGCAGCGAGCTCGCCCCGGATCCGCCGAGCCGCACCGGGGGCACCGGCTCGCGGGTGACGGTCAGCCGGCGGGGGCTGAGCGCCAGCAGCGCATCGACGCCGACGAGGACCAGCGTGGCCAGCCACCACAGCCGCACGGTGAGCAGACCGGGGGCGAGGACCACCGGCACCAGCCCCAGCAGGAGCAGCAGCGGCACCCGCCCGGTCAGCGCCACCGGACGCGTCCCGGAGCAGGCCGGCACGGACCCGCCGTGCTCATCGGGGGACGGGTACGGCCGAGAGGGCGCTGGCGAGCACGGAGCCCACGTCGACTCCCTCCAGCTCGGCCTCGGGACGGAGGGTCAGCCGGTGCGCGAGGGTGGAGTGGGCGAGCGCCTTGACGTCATCAGGGGTGACGAAGGTGCGGCCGTTGAGCCACGCCCAGGCACGGCTGGTCGCCATCAGCGCGGTCGCGCCACGGGGGCTGACGCCCAGCGACAGGGACGGCGACTGCCGGGTGGCCCGGGCGATGTCGACGATGTAGCCCGCGATCTCGGGGGCGACCGTCACGGCGCGCACCGCCTGCGCTCCCGCGTCGAGGTCGGCCGGGCCGGCCACCGGCCGCAGGCCCGCCGCTCGCAGGTCGCGCGGGTCGAAGCCGGACGCGTGCCGCTGCAGCACGAGCACCTCGTCCTCGCGCGGCGGCAGGGGCAGCTCGACCTTGAGCAGGAACCGGTCGAGCTGGGCCTCGGGCAGGGGGTACGTCCCCTCGTACTCGACGGGGTTCTGGGTGGCGGCGACCATGAAGGGGCCCGGCAGCGGACGCGGCGCCCCGTCGACCGAGACCTGCCGCTCCTCCATGGCCTCGAGCAGGGACGCCTGGGTCTTGGGTGGGGTCCGGTTGATCTCGTCGGCGAGGAGGAGGTTGGTGAAGACCGGTCCCTCGCGGAAGGAGAACTCGGCCGTGTGCGGGTCGTAGACCAGTGAGCCGGTGATGTCGCCGGGCATCAGGTCGGGGGTGAACTGCACCCGCTTGGTCTCGACGTCGAGGGCCGCCGCCAGCGAGCGCACCAGCAGCGTCTTGGCCACACCGGGCACCCCCTCGAGCAGGATGTGCCCCCGGCTGAGCAGCGCGATGAGGATGCCGGAGACGGCGGCGTCCTGGCCCACGACGGCCTTGGCCACCTCACGCCGCACCTGCAGCAGGGCCTCTCGGGCGGAGTCGGAGGACCCGGTGGTCTGGGTGGGGACTGCGACGTCGGTCATCTGCGGCGTACCTCTTTCTCCAGTGCGGCAAGCGTGGTGGCCAGCTCCAGCATGCTGGCGTCATCCGGGACGGTGGCAGGGCCGAGCAGGCGCAGCACGTCGTCGTACCGGCGCCCGCTCACCGACGCAGCAGCCGCGGCCACCGCCGCCGCGTCGGTGCCCGTGGCCAACCCGAGGTACGACGCGAGCCGCCTCGCGGTGGCCTCCTGCAGCACCGCGACGGCGCGGCTGCGGTCGCGGGCCTTGCGGTAGAGCCGCCCACGGCTCTCGGTGGTCTCGACGGCCCGTACGACAACCGGCAGCGGTTCGGCCACGAGCCGGCCGAGGCGGCGGCCGCGCCAGAGGCAGAGGGCGAGCACCGCCGACCCGAGGAGCCACAGCGAGGGCTGCACCCAGGCCGGTGCGAGGGGAGGAGGCAAGGTGGTGTCGTCGGCCGCGACGTCCCGGACCGTCGGGACGTACCAGACCAGGCGGTCGGACTGCCCGAGCAGGCGCAGCGCCACGGCGGCGTTGTCGTCGAGGGTGACGGCGCCGTTGGTGAGGAACTGCTGGGCGCCGACGACCGTCACCGGCGGGCGGTCGCCCGCCGGGGGCAGGTGCACCCAGTGGCTGCCCGTGGCGTCGCGGAAGCACGTCGTCGCCCCGGCCGCCGCCGGGGTCGTGGTGACCACCCGGTCGACACCGCTCAGGGTCAGCCGGGAGTCCAGCGGCGCACCACCGTCTCCGGTGCAGGCCGCCTCCACCGCGCCCTCGCCTCCCGGCCCGGTCCGCACCGGCAGGGCCAGGTCGGCCAGCAGGTCCGGTGCCGGTGAGAGCAGCACGACGTCCGTGGCGCCGGCGGCCGCACGGAGCGCGGCCCGTGCGTTGCGCCCGGACAGCTGCCGGGAGTCGGGCACCACGAGCGTGGCGCCGTGGAGCTCCTGCCGCAGCAGCTCCGCCTGGGACCGTACGACGTCGACGTGGACCCCCCGCTGGTCGAGGACCCGGGCGACCGCACGGGCCCCGTCGGTCCGCGGGTTCTCGGGGTCGAGCGGGCGGTCGGGCGACGAGCGGCCGCTCAGCACCGCCAGGACGGTGCCCACTGCGAGGAGCAGCAGCGCCCACAGCAGAGCCGACGCCCAGCGGGGGAGCCGTCGCCGCGACCCGGCGGGCCCGCGGTCGCCGGCCGGAGAGGACGTGCTGACTCGGTCTTCCCGGTCGCGGAGGGGAAGGGCCGTGCTCATGGGGCCCCTCCGGCCGCCACGGGAGTGGTGGACGTGGTGGCCGCCGGTCGGGACCGCGCCAGCGCGGTGTCCAGTGCGGCGACCTCCTCGGCCTCCGGCGCGCCCGCGGTGCCGTTGCCGTACCGCACGGAGTCGAACAGGTCCGCGGCGTGGGCCAGCTCGCGGGCGTGGGCCGGGAAGGCCGTGGCCACGGCCACGCTGACCTCGTGCGCCGTGCGGCCGGGCGCGTCCTCCAGCAGCGTCCGGTCACCCATCTCGCGGGCGAGGGCGCGGTAGCTGTCGAGCACCGCCTCGCCGTACCGGCCCGCGGCGCGTGCGGTCGCCGCGCGCTCGCGGTACTGCGCCGCCGTGACCCTCGGGTCCTCCAGGACCGCGCCGGCCGAACGGCGCACGGAGCGCTCGCGGCGGACCCGCGGCAGCACCCACAGCAGCAGCCCCGCCACGAGGAGGGTCACCAGGACGGTGACCATCGTCGGTATCCCGCTGAGGTGACCGGAGGGACTGGACAGGCTGTCCAACCGGTCCATCACCCAGCGCCAGAGCCGGTCCAGCAGCGGCTCGTGGTGGTAGGTCGCCGCCCGCAGCTCCTCCCGCAGCCAGGACCGTGCCTGGTCGGGGCCCGGTTCGAGGGCGCGGGGAAGCATGGGCGTGGGCATCCGGGTCGGCTCAGCCGCGGCCGGCTGCGTCGGTCTGCGCGGTCCGGACCAGGACGACGTCGAGGGCCTCGACCCGCATCCGGCGGTCGAGGTAGAGCAGGCACGTCACGGCGGCGACGAACGGCGTCGTGACGGCGCCGGCGAGCAGGCTGCCCACGTGGTTCAGCACGGTGAGGACGGACAGGCCCGTGGTGCTCACGTCGCCGTCCAGTCCCGCGCCTGCGACGGCCACGACGGCGGCGATGCCGATCGGGGCGGAGATCAGGGTGGAGACCAACCACGCGATGACCCCGGCCAGCAGCAGGATGCCGAACGTGCGCCAGAACGCGCCCCGGGTCAGGGCGAAGGACCGGCGTAGGGCCGCCGGCACGGTCTGCCGCTCCAGCACGACGGCGGGACCGGCCATGCACGTGCGCACGGTGACCCAGCAGGCCCCGACGACCACGACCAGCGCGGCCAGGACCAGCAGCCAGACGCCGGAGGCGACGTGCTTCTGGGCCAGGAGCACCGCGCCCGGGGCGAGCAGGAGCGCTGCGACGACGAGGGTCGCGGCGCCCACCAGCAGGTTGACGCCGATCACGGCGAGCAGGCGGCCGCGCGCGGCGCGCCAGACCTCGCCGATGGAGGGCTTGCGGCCCAGCACCGCCTCACCCACGGCGTGCACCAGCAGGCCGGTGAGGACCAGGGTCGCCAGCTGGCCGAAGACGGCCACGCTGATCGAGGCGGGAAGGCTGGTCAGCGAGGCGGCGGCGGAGTCGGCGGCGACGCCGTCGGCGAGCCGGGTGCCGATGAGGACCGACAGCAGGGCCGAGGGGATGAGGAAGACGGCGTTGACCAGCAGGGCCAGCCCGATCATCGCCTTCGGGTTGTGCCGGACCGCCTTGACCGCGCCGTCCAGGATGTCCCCGAGGGTCAGCGGCCGCAGGGGGATGATCCCGGGGCGGTGCGCCGACATCAGGCCGGCCGCGCCGTACGACGCTGTGCGCGGCGCCGCGGGGCCGGGCGCGACGGGGCCCGCCGGGCCGCGCCGGCGGCCGGCACCCGGCGGTGGTTGGTCGCCGTACGACGTCATCTGTGTGCTCCCCTGGTGCGTGTGCTGGCGCCCATCATCGCTCACCACAGGGCCGGCGTCTGCCCACCGCGTCGAGTCCGGCGCCCGCCGCGGGGGCGGCCCTTCGCGCGGCGAGCCCGGGCGGGCCGCTTGCCTTCACCGGGAGGGGAGCGGAGCCACCTGGTCGGCCGGAGGGGCGGTCACCGTCGGGGCCGTGTTCCACTGCGAGAAGTGCATGGTCCCCGGCTTCCCGGCCGTGCCGTCGACGCGCAGCAGGTCGTGCCGGGAGTCGGTCGACACGGACATGCGGGCGCCGTCGCCGCCGATGCGCTGGGTGAGGACGTAGGCGCTGCGTCCGTCCACCGTCTCCGTTCCCACCGCGGCGTTCAGCGTGTCGACCTGGCTGAGCTCCGTCTCGGTGAACACCCGGTCCAGGATGCTGGAGAGCGTGAGCCCCGGCGCCTTGACCTGGTCCCCGGGGAGCCGGACGAACCTGCCGGCCACCGCTGCCGCGGTACGGGCGTCGCCCTGCTTGGCCCAGTACGCGCGGTCCCCCTTGAGGTAGGTGGCCCCGTCCACGACGCGGATCTCCACCGGCCCCTCGTCCCCGGTGCGCAGGACCACCCTGGAGTTGCTGCCGCTGCGGTTGCCGACGAGGTCGATGGTGCTGGTCACCCCTGCGGTGGTGGAGGACCCGGTGACGTGTGCGCTGACGGCGCTGACGGCGCTGCGGCGGGCGGCGGCGTAGAGGTCGGCGGCCTGCGGGCCCTGGGTGGCGCTGCCACTGGGGTGCCCTGAGCCGCACGCGGTCAGCGACAGTGCGGCGGCGAGGGCGGCGGGGACCAGGCGGCGCACGCGACGGTTCATCGGCGGCCCTTCGGGACGGAGCGCCGCGCGGCGACCCCGCGCGGTTTCCCGGGCGCTGTCAAGGCAGCCGGAGCATGGCTTCGAGCTCACGCTCCGCCTCGTGTGGCGTCCGCGGCACCAGGCCCCGTGACGCGTGCTGGCGCACGAGGGCCGGCTCGGCGCGGCACAGGCGCAGCCCTCGCCGCCACAGCACCAGTGGAGGTTTCCGGCGCTCCGCGAGGTCGCGCACCAGTCGCCGCCAGAAGGTCACCCAGCGGTTCTGCCGGATGCAGTAGGCCGTGGCCAGCAGCCCCCGCTGCTGCAGGTGCGGCACGATCTCGGCCGCGAAGATGCCCTCGGCCAGCACGACGTGCGCGCCGTCCGCGACGAGGGTCGTGCAGCCTCTCGCGCGGGAGCTGCTGATGTCGTAGGTGGGCACGTCGACCCGGCCGGAGATCGACAGACGTTCCAGGGCGGTGACAGCTGCTTCGGCGTGCCAGGAGTCGGGGTGGTCCCAGTCGGGGATGCCGATCGGCAGCATGGGCAGCGCCGGGTCGTCACCGTCGCGGTAGAAGTCGTCCAGGCGCACGGTCGGCCAGCCGTGGCGGGCGCTGAGACGGGTCGCGAGGCGCGACTTGCCGGCGCCGCTGGGCCCGGCGAGCACGACCACCCGCCGGGCAGGGGCCGTGGCGTCGGCAGAGGGCGTGCTGGTCACGGGAGGCGAGTCTAGTAGGGCGTGGTCGCCGCGTTCCCGCCACCGGGCCGGCCCTGCGGGGCAGACTGGCCGTCATGACGGTCTCCCTCGACGACCCGTACCTCTGGCTGGAGGACGTCACCGGCGACACCGCGCTGGAGTGGGTGCGCGCCGCCAACGCCGAGACCACCGCCGAGCTGTCCGCCGGCGGCCGGCTCCCCGAGCTGACGGCACGGCTGAAGCAGGTCCTCGACGCCGACGACCGGATCCCCTACGTCCGCAGGCACGGCCCCCACCTCTACAACTTCTGGCAGGACGCCCGGCACCCGCGTGGCGTCTGGAGGCGCACGACGCTGGAGTCGTATGTCGGGGAGCAGCCGGAGTGGCAGGTGCTGCTCGACGTGGACGCCCTGGCACGGGCGGAGGGCGAGAGCTGGGTGTGGCAAGGGAGCCAGCTGCTGCGGCCGGGCTACGGGCGCGCCCTGGTCGAGCTGTCCCGCGGTGGGGCGGATGCCACCGTCGTGCGCGAGTTCGACCTGAGCGCAATGGCTTTCGTCGACAACGGTTTCCGCCTGCCTGAGGCCAAGAGCCTCGTGGGCTGGATCGACGCGGACACCGTCTACGTCGGCACCGACCTCGGCCCCGGCTCGATGACCGGCAGCGGATACCCGCGCACGGTGCGGCGGTGGCGGCGGGGCACACCCGTGGAGACCTCGACCCCGGTGTTCGAGGGCGAGGCCACGGACGTCTACGTCCATGCCACGCACGACCCGACCCCCGGCTTCGAGCGCGACCTGGTCGTGCGGGCGCTGGACTTCTACCGGCGTGACCACTTCCTGCGCGCCGGCGAGGAGCTGCACCGCATCGACGTGCCGCAGGACGTCGACCTCGACCTGCACCGCGAGTGGCTGCTGGCCCGCAACCGCAGCGCCTGGGAGGTCGGCGGCACGACGTACCCGGCGGGCTGTCTCCTCGCCGCCGATGTCGACGCCTGGATGGCCGGGCGAGCGCGACCTCGAGGTGCTGTTCGAGCCGGACGCGCGCACGTCACTGCAGGACCACTCGTGGACCAGGCACCACCTGGTCCTGACGGTGCTGGAGGACGTCGCCACCCGGATGGAGGTGCTGACGCCGCAGGACGACGGCTGGTCGCGGGCGCCGCTGGGCGGGGTCGCCGGCGTTCTCCAGCGCGGACGGTGGTCAGCACGGACCCCGACACCAGCGACGAGTACTTCGTCAGCTCCAGCGGCTTCCTGGAGCCGCCCACCCTGCGATACGGCGTGGTCGGTGACGAGGCCGTGACCATCAAGGCCTCGCCGGCGTTCTTCGACACGCGCGGGCTGCGGGTGAGCCAGCACTTCGCCACCTCCGACGACGGCACCCGCATCCCGTACTTCGTCGTGGGACGGCCTGACCCGTCGGCAGGGCCCGACGCTGCTCACCGGCTACGGCGGCTTCGAGGTGCCGCTCACGCCGTCGTACAGCGGGATCATCGGCCGGGGCTGGCTGGAGCGCGGGGGCACCTACGTCGTCGCGAACATCCGAGGTGGCGGTGAGTACGGGCCCCGGTGGCACCAGGCCGTGCAGCGGCGGCAGCGGCTGAAGGTCTTCGAGGACTTCGCGGCGGTCGCGCGCGACCTGGTGTCGCGCGGGGTCACCACCCCCGGCCGGCTGGGCATCCAGGGCGGCAGCAACGGCGGCCTGCTGACGGGCGTCATGCTCACGCGCTACCCCGAGCTGTTCGGCGCGGTCGTCTGCCAGGTGCCGCTGCTTGACATGCGCCGCTACCACCTGCTCCTGGCCGGCGCCTCGTGGATGGCCGAGTACGGCGACCCGGACGACGAGGCCGACTGGGCCTACCTGTCGCAGTACTCGCCGTACCACCAGGTGCGCCCCGGCGCGCCGTACCCGCCCACGCTCGTGATGACATCGACCCGCGACGACCGTGTCCACCCCGGCCACGCGCGCAAGATGGTGGCGCGACTGCGCGAGGCCGGGCACGACGTCCGCTACCACGAGAACATCGAGGGCGGCCACGGCGCGGCCGCCGACAACGCCCAGCGTGCCCGGATGTGGGCCATGGTCTTCGAGTTCCTGCAGCGCCGCCTCGACCCCTGACCCCACCCCCGGAGCGGCTGGTGCCAGCGGCGGTCGGCCCTCAGCGGCCCTTGGGGTGCCAGACCGTCTTGGTCTCCAGGAACGCGCGCACCCGCGACAGGTCCGGCGTGGGGGACCAGTCCGGCTCCACGGCGCCGGTGCCCTGACCTGCCGGACGCAGCACACGCTTGAGGTTGTCGGCCGCCGCGCGCTCCAGGTCGCCCCAGGCGACGCCCTCGGCGCCCGCCGCACCCACGAGGTCGATCGCGTTGACGTCGCGGTGCGAGGCCAGCCACGGAGAGACCTCCGCGGTGCGACCGGTGAGGATGTTGATGACCCCGGCCGGCACGTCGGACGTGGCCAGGACCTCCGACAAGGTGACGGCGGGCAGCGGGCGCCCCTCGCTGGCGAGCAGGACGGCGACGTTGCCACTGACGACGACCGGCGCGAGGACGGACACCAGCCCCAGCAGCGACGACTGCTGCGGCGCCAGCACGGCGACGACGCCCGTCGGCTCGGGAGCCGTGATGTCGAAGTACGGCCCGGCAACGGGGTTCAGCCCACCGAGCACCTGGGCGATCTTGTCCGACCACCCGGCGTACCAGACCCACCGGTCGATCGCCTGCGACACCAACGTCTCGGCCCGTGCGCGCGGGCACGCCCTCGGCGGCGGCGACCTCGGCGACGAACTGGGCACGACGGCCCTCCATCAGCTCGGCCACGCGGTAGAGCACCTGGCCGCGGTTGTACGCCGTCGCGCGCCGACCAGCCGCCGAACGCGCCGCGGGCGGCGACGACCGCGTCGCGGGCGTCCTTGCGCGACCCGAGGGCGGCGTTCGCGAGGAAGCGGCCCGCGGCGTCGGAGGCGCGCACCTCGTAGGTCCGTCCGGACTCGCTGCGCGGGAAGGCGCCGCCGATGTACAGCTTGTAGGTCTTGCGGACCTCGATGCGCGCCTCGGGCGCGGGGCTCGGGCTCATCGGCCTGCTCCTGTCGTGACGTAGGCCTCGAGTCCGTGGCGGCCGCCCTCGCGGCCGTACCCGGACTCCTTGTACCCGCCGAACGGGGACGTCGGGTCGAAACGGTTGAAGGTGTTGGCCCAGACCACGCCGGCGCGCAGCTGGTCGGCCATCCAGAGGATCTTGGAGCCCTTCTCGGTCCAGACGCCGGCCGACAGCCCGTACGGCGTGTTGTTGGCCTTGGCCACCGCCTCCTGCGGCGTGCGGAAGGTCAGCACCGACAGGACCGGCCCGAAGACCTCTTCCTGGGCGATGCGGTGCGTCTGGGAGACGCCGGTGAAAACCGTTGGCGCGAACCAGAACCCGCGCTCCGGCAGGTCGCACGGCGCGGTCCACCGCGTCGCGCCCTCGGCCTCGCCGGCATCGGTCAGCGTCGCGGATCCGGTCCAGCTGCGCCGCGGAGTTGATCGCGCCGACGTCGGTGTTCTTGTCCATCGGGTCGCCGACGCGCAGCGTCTGCAGCCGGCGCTTGAGCCGCCGTACGACGTCCTCGGCGACGTTCTCCTGCACCAGCAGTCGCGACCCGGCGCAGCAGACGTGGCCCTGGTTGAAGAAGATGCCGTTGACGATGCCCTCGACCGCCTGGTCGATCGCGGCGTCGTCGAAGACGATGTTGGCGGCCTTGCCGCCGAGCTCGAGCGTCGCCCGCTTGCGGGTGCCGGCGATCGTGCGGGCGATCTCCTTGCCGACCCCGGTCGAGCCGGTGAAGGCCACCTTGTCGACGCCCGTCGTGGGCGATGAGGTGCTGCCCGGTCTCGCCGGCACCGGTGAGGATGTTGACGACCCCGGCCGGCAGGTCGGCCTGCTGGCAGACCTCGGCGAACAGCAGCGCGGTCAGCGGCGTCGTCTCGGCCGGCTTGAGGACCACGGTGTTGCCCGCCGCCAGGGCGGGCGCGATCTTCCACGACAGCATGAGCAGCGGGAAGTTCCACGGGATGACCTGGCCCACCACGCCGATCGGGCCGCGGGTCGGTGCCCAGGCCGGCGTGCTCGAGCTTGTCGGCCCAGCCCGCGTGGTAGAAGAAGTGCGCCGCCGCCATCGGCACGTCGACGTCGCGGGACTCCTTGATCGGCTTGCCGTTGTCGAGCGTCTCCAGGACCGCGAACTCGCGCGCCCGCTCCTGCAGGATGCGGGCGATCCGGAAGAGGTACTTGCCGCGCTCGGCCCCGGGCATCCGCCCCCAGACCCGCTCGTACGCCGTGCGCGCCGCCGCCACGGCGCGGTCCACGTCGGCGGCGCTGGCCGTCGGTGACCTCCGAGAGGACCTCCTCGGTGGAGGGGCTGATCGTCTTGAACGCCGAACCGCCTGCGGCCGTCGACGAACTCGCCGTCGATGAACAGGCCGTACGACGGGCGGATGCTCACGACGGAGCGCGACTCCGGCGCGGGGGCGTACTCGAACTGTGCCATGGGTGTGCGTTGCCTTCACTCAGTCGATCGTGACGTAGTCGGCGCCGGAGTAGGCGCCCGTGGCCAGCTTCTGGCGCTGCAGGAGCAGGTCGTTCAGCAGGCTGGAGGCGCCGAACCGGAACCACGCCGGGTCGAGCCAGTCCTCGCCCGCGATCTCGTTGACGACCACGAGGTGCTTCAGCGCGTCCTTGGTGGTCCGGATGCCGCCGGCCGGCTTGACGCCGACCATGTGCGCCGGTGACCTCGCGCCAGTCGCGCACGGCCTCGAGCATGATCATGGTGACCGGCAGCGTCGCCGCGGGCGACACCTTGCCCGTGGAGGTCTTGATGAAGTCACCGCCGGCCAGCATCGCCAGCCACGAGGCGCGCCGGACGTTGTCGTAGGTCACCAGCTCGCCCGTCTCGAGGATCACCTTGAGGTGGGCATCGGCCCCGTCCGCGCGCGCAGGCCTCCTTGACGGCGGCGATCTCCTCGAACACGTCCAGGTAGCGCCCGGACAGGAACGCGCCGCGGTCGATGACCATGTCGATCTCGTGCGGCCCCGGCGCGCGACGGCGTCCGCGGTGTCGGCCAGCTTGACCGGCAGCGTCGCGCGCCCGGAGGGGAACGCGGTGGCGACCGCCGCGACGTGGATGCCGGTGCCCTTGAGGGCGTCGACGGCGACGTGCGCGAGGTCGTTGTAGACGCAGACGGCGGCCGACCTGCGGGGTGGTGGGGTCGCGCGGGTCGGGGATGCGCGCCTTGGCGCACAGTGAGCGGACCTTGCCCTCGGTGTCGGCGCCCTCGAGCGTGGTGAGGTCGATCATCGAGATGGCGGTGTCGATCGCCCAGGCCTTGGCCGTGGTCTTGATCGAGCGGGTGCCAGGCCGGCCGCGCGGGCCTCGGCGCCGACCTGGTCGACGCCGGGCAGGCCGTGCAGCCAGGTCGTCAGGGCGGCGTTGGTCAACGTGCCGACGCCGAGCAGGTCGCGCGCTCGGGCGGTGGCGGTGGAGGAGCTCACCGGCGGAGTCTACCGCCGCTGCCCATGTGGACGACGCGGGCGCCTGCGACCCGGGAACGGCCGACGGGCTGCGGCCGGCGATCGGGTCGCCGACGCAGGCGGCGTCCGTACGATCGAGAGCCGGTACGTGCATGAGCCCGATCCAGCACCGACCTCGCTGTGGTCCCCCGACGAGAGCCCAAGGACATGAAGCAGACCCCGCCCGAGACGCAGTCCTCTCCCCGGCACATCTACCGGCAGCGCTCCTCCTGCTGCTGGCGCTGTCTGTTCGTGCCTCGGCGCGGTCGTCCTGGTCGGGTCCGCGCTCGCTGTCCTGGCGCGACCACCCGCAGCCGCTGTTCGTCGCGTGGCTGCTGCTGGGCTGTGCGGTCGCCTGGACCGTCTTCGTGCGCCCGTGCGTCGTCCTCGACCAGGACGGCGTCCAGCTGCGCAACATCCTGCGCGACGTGGGCATCCCGTGGCCGCTGGTGTCCGACGTCGAGGCACGGTGGAACCTCAAGGTCTGGTCCGGCGATGACGGCTACACCGCGTGGGCCATCGCCGCGCAGGTCGAGCGGCCGAAGGTCCACGCCAGCGTGCTGCCCGGGCTCTCCTCCAAGCTGGACGCATTCACCGGCTCGCGACGTCCACGACTGCCCAGGGCGTCGACGAAGGTGACGGCCCGCGCATGGTGGCCGACGCCATCGACGAGACCACCGCCGACTACGCCGCCGCGGTGGCCGACGGCGACCTGCAGCCCCCGGCGCACCCCGCCGTCGCCACCCGCTGGGCGCCGCTGCCGCTGCTGGCCCTCGCCGTCTGCCGCTCCTCGCGGTCCTGGCCCTGTCCATCTGGTGAGCCGCGGGGCCCACCCGGTCGACGTGCGTCAGGGGGCGGTGAGCTCCGCCATCGACGCGCGGATCCGGGCCAGCCTGCGGGCCGCGTCCGCGCGCGCCGTCCGCCAGCGTGCCGGGACCCGCGACGGGCACGACGACCTCGAGGTAGACCTTCAGCTTGGGCTCGGTGCCGCTGGGCCGGACGATGACCCGGCTGTCGTCGGCGAGGTGGTAGCGCAGCCCCTCGGTGGGCGGCAGCCCGGCCGACCCGCTGGGCCAGGTCGTCGACCCGCCGGACCTCCACCCCGCCGATCTGCGCGGGCGGGGCCGAGCGCAGCCGCTGCAGCACCGTCCCGATCAGCGACAGGTCCGCGACCCGCACCGAGAGGGCGTCGGTGGCGTGCACCCCGTGGGCGACGGCGAGGTCGTCCAGCACGTCCAGCAGCGTGCGTCCCTGCGCCCGCAGGGCCGCCGCCATCTCCGCGAGCAGCAGGGCCGCGGTGACGCCGTCCTTGTCCTGCACCGACGCCGGGTCGACGCAGTAGCCGAGCGCCTCCTCGTAGCCGTAGCGCAGCCCGGGCACGCGCGCGATCCACTTGAACCCGGTGAGCGTCTCCTCGTGGCGCACGCCGGCCGCGGCCGCCTGCGCCGCGAGCAGCCGGGAGGACACGATCGAGTTGGCGAAGCACCGCGCCCGGATCGACTCCTCGGGACAGGATGTGTGCTCCGAGCAGGGCGCCCACCTCGTCCCCGCGCAGCATCCGCCATCCGCCCGGGTTGGCGGCTTCCACGCACGCCGGGTCGGGCACCGCGGCGGCACAACGGTCGGCGTCCGGGTCGTTCGCGAGGACCAGGTCGGCGCCGACCTGCGCGGCCAGGGCCAGCGCCGCGTCGATCGCCCCCGGCTCCTCGGGGTTGGGAAAGCTCACCGTCGGGAACGCCGGGTCGGGCTCCGCCTGGGTCGTGACGACGGTGGGTGCTGCGAAGCCGGCGCGCGCGAACGCCCGCGCGACCACCTCGTTGCCGACCCCGTGCAGCGAGGTGTGGACCACGGCGAGGTCGCGCGGGCCCTGCGGGTCGACGACCGCGGCTGCCGCCTCCACGTAGCGCTCGAGCACCTGCTCACCGAGCACCTCCCAGCCGTCGGCGGCGCGCGCGATGTCGGCGACCCGCTCGAGGCGGCTGATGGCGGCGGCGATGCCCGAGTCGGCCGGCGGCACGATCTGGCTCCCGTCACCGAGGTAGACCTTGTAGCCGTTGTCCTGCGGCGGGTTGTGGCTGGCCGTGACCATGACGCCGGCGTCCGCCCCCAGGTGCCGGATCGCGAAGGCGAGCACCGGCGTGGGCAGCGGGCGGGGGAGCACCATCGCGGTGCCGCCCGCGGCGACCACCACGGCCGCCGTGTCACGGGCGAACACGTCGGAGTTGTGCCGCGCGTCGTACCCGATGACGACCCGTGGCCGGGCGGTGCGTTCCTGCAGGTACGCCGTGAGGCCGGCTGCCGCGCGCAGGACCACCGCGCGGTTCATCCGGTGGGGACCGGCGCCGAGGGCGCCGCGCAGCCCGGCCGTGCCGAACTCCAGCAGCCCGCTGAACCGGTCCGCGAGGTCGGCCTCGGCGGCCGCGTCGCCGGCGGCGACCCGGCCCAGCACGTCGTCCAGCTCGGCGCGGGTGGCGTCGTCGGGGTCGTCGTCCCGCCACGCGGTGGCGCGCTCGACCAGGGCGGCGGTGCCGGTGGTGCTCACGCCGGCGACCCGGCAACGGTGCTGACGACCGCGGCCAGCAGGCGTCCGCAGCGGTCGGCGGCGTCACGGCCGGCCTCGAGGACCTCGGCGTGCGACAGCGGTGCGTCGCTGATCCCGGCGGCGAGGTTGGTCACCAGCGAGATGCCGAGGACCTCCAGCCCGCACTGGCGGGCGGCGATCGCCTCCAGCGTCGTGGACATGCCGACGAGGTCGCCGCCGAGGATCCTGGCCATCTGCACCTCGGCCGGCGTCTCGTAGTGGGGCCCGCGGAACTGCACGTAGACCCCCTCGTCCAGGTCGGGGTCGACCTCGCCGGGCGAGGTCGCGCAGCCGCGGCGAGTAGAGGTCGGTGAGGTCGACGAAGTTCGCCCCCTCGATCGGGGAGGTCGCCGTGAGGTTGAGGTGGTCCCGGATCAGGACGGGGGTGCCCGGGGCCCAGGCCGGGTTCAGCCCGCCGCAGCCGTTGGTGAGCACGATCGTGCGGCAGCCGGCGGCGGCGGCGGTGCGGACGGCGTGCACCACCGCGCGGACGCCGCGGCCCTCGTAGAAGTGCGTGCGGGTGCCGTAGACGAGCGCCCGGCGCCCGGTGTCCCCGATGGCCACGGAGCGCATCACGCCCGAGTGCCCGGCCACGGCGGCCCGCGCGAAGCCGGGCACGTCGGCGTTGTCGACGGTGGCCAGCGTCTCGCCGATCAGGTCGCCGGTCTGGCCCCATCCGGAGCCGAGCACGAGCGCGACGTCGTGGGTGGCCGAGCCGGTGCGCTCGGCGATCACCGCGGCGGCCTGCCGGGCGATGTCGAAGGGGTCCGCTGCGGGGTCGTCCAGGCTGCGGGCCGTGCCCGGCGTTGCGCTCGTGTCAGTCACGCGCCGCAGCCTAGCGGGGCGGATCTGTCGCTGCGGGAGCCGTGTTGGGTCAGTCGGCCGAGACCGCCAGCGCCGCGTCCGGGCGGGGGGTGATGGTCACGCGGTCGCCGGGGGAGAACCCCGTGACGGCGGCGTTGTCGATCTGGGCGATCACCGTCTCGCCCCCGTCGGTCCGCGCCGTCACCCGGCCGAGGGAGCCGAGGAAGCTCGAGGTGACGACGGTGGCGGTGCCGTCCGGGTCCTCGGTCACGGCCAGCGCCTCCGGCCGGATGAGGACGGTCGCCGCCCCGGACCGGGCCGAGCCCGGCAGCAACGGCACGCTGGCCCCGAGCACGTGCGCGCCGTCCTGACTCCACGGTCGCCGCGAGTCGGTTGGTCAGACCGACGAAGTCGGCGACGAACGCGGTGGCGGGACGGGCGTACAGCTCGCGGGGGGCCGCCAGCTGCTCGAGGTTGCCGGAGCGCATGACCCCGACGCGGTCGGCGACGGCGAGGGCCTCCTCCTGGTCGTGGGTGACGAACAGCGTCGTCGTCCCGACCTCGAGCTGGATCCGGCGGATCTCCTCCCGCAGCTGCACCCGGACCTTGGCGTCAAGGGCGGACAGCGGCTCGTCGAGCAGCAGCACCTGCGGCTGCGATGGCGAGGGCCCGGGCCAGGGCGACCCGCTGCTGCTGCCCGCCGGAGAGCTGGTGGGCGTAGCGGTCCGCCTGGGTCTCCAGGCCCGACGAGCTCCAGCATCTCGGTGGCCCGTGCGCGGCGCTTGGCCCCGCCGATGCCGCGCAGCTGCAGCCCGAACTCGACGTTCTGCCGGGTCGTCATGTGCGGGAACAGGCTGTACGCCTGGAACACCATCCCCATGTCCCGCTTGTTGGTGGGCACCGTGGTGATGTCGCGGCCGCCCACCTCGACGCGGCCCCCGTCGGCGTCCTCCAGGCCGGCCAGCAGCCGCAGGGCGGTGGTCTTGCCGCACCCCGAGGGGCCCAGCAGGGCGACCAGCTCGCCGGGCTCGATGGACAGCGTCAGGCCGTCGAGGGCGCGCACGGTGCCGTAGCTGCGGCGCAGGTCCGTCAGGCGGACGCCGACGCCCTTGGTGGCGGTGGCGTTCCGGACGGGCGCGAGGGGGGTGGACATTCAGCTCTCCTTGGAGCGGCGGACGCGGCGGCCGTTGCCGACGAAGGACATGGCGAACAGCACCAGGAACGCGACCAGCAGGGCGGCGAAGGACACGGCGATCGAGATCGAGGCGTTGCGCTTGCCGAGCAGGTTGATCGCCACCTGCAGGTTGTCGCGGTTGAGCAGGCTGGCGATGGTGAACTCGCCGAGGACCAGCGCCACCGACAGGAAGGACGCCAGCAGGACGGCGGTGCGGATGTTGGGCAGGATCACCCGCCACATCACGGTGAACCAGCTCGCGCCGAGGGAGCGGGCCGCCTCCGCCAGCGTCTTGACGTCGATGGCGCTCAGCCCGGCGTCCAGCGCGCGGTAGGCGTAGGGGAGCACCAGCACGACGTACGCGAAGCACAGCCAGACCGAGGACTCGCCGAGGAAGTAGGTGACCCAGGCGTAGACGGGCGCCAGGCCGACCACCAGCACGATGGCGGGGATGGTGAGCGGCAGCAGGCAGACGAACTCGACCGGGCGACGCATCCCGGGCAGCCGCAGCCGCACCCACGTCATCGTCGGGACCAGCAGCAGGAGCATGATCGCGACGGTGAGCACCGCCAGGCCGGCCGAGGCGATGAGCCCGGTCTTGAGCTCGGGGTAGTCGCGGTTGACCGCGCTGACGTCGAGCAGGGTGGACCACGTGCTCAGGGAGCGGCCGCCGCCGGGTGCGCGGGTGGTGAACTCGAGCATCGCCACCAGCGGCAGGGCGAAGAAGAGCCCGATCCCGCCCACCACGACGCGCCGGAACCACGCCTGCCGGCGTCGCCGGGTCGCCTGCAGCTTCACCGGCCCAACCACCGGGTCGTACGCCGCTCGAGCACGACGTAGAGGGTCATGACCACCGCCACGATGACGACCATCCCGAGGGCCATGGCCTTGCCGACGTTCTCCTGGCCGAGGAGCACCTCGGAGCTGAGCGCGCCGCCGATCTGCAGGGGGATGATCGGGGACCCCTGGGAGACCAGCGCGGCCGCGGTCGCGTAGGCGCTGAAGGCGTTGGTGAACAGCAGCAGCAGCGCGCCGATGAACGACGGGGCGAGGATGGGTCCGGCGACGTGCCGCCAGTAGTCCCAGGTGCTTCCGCCCAGGGTCTCGGCCGCCTCGCGCCACTGCGGGCGCAGGCCCTCGACGGCGGGCAGGAACACGATGAGCATGAGCGGGATCTGGAAGTAGGTGTAGACCAGCACGAGCCCTCGGGTCGGCTCGAACAGCCAGGTGCTGCCGGCGAGGTCGACGCCGACCTTCTGCAGCCAGATCGTGACGAAGCCCTGCATCCCCACCGTCGCCACGAAGGCGAACGCCAGTGTCACGCCGCCGAACTGGGCGAGGACCCCACACAACGCGGTCATGGTCCGCCGCAGCGTGCCGCCCGGACGGCCGGTGGCGACGGCGTACGACAGGAGGGCGCCGAACACGGCTCCGAGCACGGCCGTGACGGCTGACAGGACGACCGAGTTGACGAAGGCCGAGACGACCTGCGGCTGGGCCAGGGCGGTGACGTTGCCCAGGCTGGGCTGGTTGCCGTCGCCCAGGAACGCCCCGATGACCACGACGAGCGTCGGGGTCACGAGGAAGATGGCGGTGTAGCCGAAGAAGGGCAGCACGCCCAGCAGCGCCCCGGTCGGCCGACGGGAGGCCGGACGACCGGGCGCGCCACCGTGGTGCCGGGCGCGGTCAGCTCAGCCAATGGCCTTGGCCCAGTTGAGCTTCAGGTACTCGGCTGCCTTGTCGGTCTGGGCCTTGGTGAGCAGGACCGGGGCGCTCGCGGTCTTGGGCAGGGCGCCGTACGCCGCCTTGTCGATCGTGCCGGCCTTGACCATGGCCTCCTCGCGGACCGGGCGTGCGCCGCCCTTCAGCCAGAGGTTCTGGCCCTCGTCGGAGAACAGGAACTCCTGCCAGAGGCGAGCGGCGGCCGGGTGCGGGGCGTCCTTGTTGATGGCCTGCACGTAGAAGCCGCCGACCGCCGCGTTCGGTGGGACGACGGTCTTCCAGTCGACCTTGCCCTTGAGCTTGGCGCCCTGGGCGACGTTGAGGTAGTCCCAGTCGATGACCACCGGCGTCTGGCCGGACTCGATGGTCGCGGGCGTCGGGTCGACCGGCAGGAAGTTGCCGGCGGCCTTGAGCTGGGAGAAGAAGTCGACGCCCTTGCTGATGTCGTCGGGCGAACCGCCCTGGGCGATGGCGGCCATGACCACGCCGCTGAAGCCGGCCCCGGCCTTGGTCGGGTCGCCGTTGAGCGCGACCTTGCCCTTGAACTGCGGCTTGAGCAGGTCCGACACGGTGGTCACGGTCGGCAGCTTGCCGTCGTAGCCGATGCTCATGTAGCCGCCGTAGTCGTTCACCCACGTGCCGCCCGGGTCCTTCAGCTTCTCCGGCACCTCGGCGAACGTCGCGACCTTGTACGGGGCGAACAGGCTCGTGTTGGCAGCGGCCACGGAGGCGCTGAGGTCGAAGACGTCGGGCGCCTTGGACTGGCCCTGGAGGTTCTTGGCGGCGGTGATCTCGTCGGCGCTGGAGGCGTCCGGCTGGGCGCTGGCGACGGTGACGCCGTACTTGCTCTGGAACGCCTTGATGATCTCGCCGTAGTTGGCCCAGTCCGGGGGCAGGGCGATCACGTTGAGCGTGCCCTCCTTCTTGGCCGCGGCCACCAGCGCGTCCATCCCCCCGGCTGCGGTGGCGGACGTCGCCGTGGCCGCCTTGTTCGGCAGTGCTGCCGGTATCGCCCGTGCCGCCGGAGGTCTTGGCCGGTGGCGAGCAGGCGGCGATGCCGATGAGGGTCGCCGTGGCCAGTGCCGCGGCACCGGTCCGTCGGCGCGATGGTCCGTTCACGCAAGCCTCCAGTGGTCGTGTCGGTCCCGGGGTGTCTTTGGCCGCAGGGTATGCCCTGTGGCCGCCGGGTGGGAGGGGATGAGCATCACGGTTCCGCACGAACGCAGGACATCCGGGGGGTGGACGGCCGGCCACGGATAGGTCAGCGGGAGCACGAGTGGTTGGATAGCGCACGTGAGCGAACGCCATACGTCCGTCGTCGTCCTCGGTGGTGGCCCCGGTGGCTACGAGGCAGCGCTGGTTGCCGCCCAGCTCGGTGCCACCGTCACCGTGGTGGAGCGCGACGGTGTCGGTGGCGCGGCCGTCCTCACCGACTGCGTGCCCAGCAAGACCCTCATCTCCACGTCGGACTTCATGACCCGGTTCGAGATCGCCGGGGGCATGGGGGTCAACGTGGACGGCGGAGCCCCCGGCTCGGCGGCGTCGGCGGACCTCAAGGCGGTCAACGCCCGGGTGCTCGGGCTGGCCTCCGCGCAGAGCCACGACATCCAGGCCCGCCTCGAGGCCGACGGCGTGCGGGTCTGCCGCGGCGTGGGGCGGGTGCTGGCACCGGGGCGGGTCCTGCTGGAGGGCGCCTCCGGCGACAGCGAGGAGCTCCACGCCGACGTCCTGCTGGTCGCCACGGGCGCCACCCCGCGGACCATGGCCTCGGCCATGCCCGATGGTGAGCGCATCCTGACCTGGCAGCAGATCTACGACCTGCAGGAGCTGCCCGAGAAGCTCATCGTGGTCGGCTCGGGCGTCACCGGCGCAGAGCTGGCCCACGCCTACCTGGGGCTGGGCAGCGAGGTCGTCCTGGTGTCCTCGCGGGACCGTGTCCTGCCCGGCGAGGACGCCGACGCGGCGACCGTCATCGAGAACGTCTTCCGCCGTCGGGGCATGCAGGTGATGAACCGCTCCCGAGCCGCGTCGGCCGAGCGCGTCGGCGACGGCGTGGTGGTGCGGCTGGAGGACGGCCGGGAGGTCACCGGCTCGCACGTCCTGCTGGCGGTCGGGTCGGTCCCGCAGACCGCCGGGCTGGGGCTGGAGGAGGCAGGCGTGGCGCTGGGGCCGCGCCGGGCACGTCCAGGTCGACCGGGTGTCGCGCACGTCGGTCCCCGGGATCTACGCCGCGGGCGACTGCACCGGGGTGCTGCCGCTGGCCTCGGTGGCCGCGATGCAGGGCAGGGTGGCGATGTGGCACGCCCTCGGCGACGCCGTGGCGCCGCTGAACCTGCGGGGCGTGAGCGCCAACATCTTCACCGACCCCGAGATCGCGACGGTCGGCGCCTCCCAGCGCGACATCGACGCGGCCGGCACCGAGGCCCGCTCGGTCATGCTGCCGCTGGCCACCAACCCCCGCGCCAAGATGCAGAACATGCAGGACGGCTTCGTCAAGCTGTTCGCCCGGCAACGGCAGCAACATCGTCGTCGGCGGGGTGGTCGTCGCCCCTCGCGCCTCCGAGCTGATCTTCCCCGTGGCGCTCGCGGTCCAGCACCGCCTGACCGTCGACCAGGTGGCCAACACGATCACGGTCTACCCCTCGATGTCCGGCTCGATCGCCGAGGCCGCGCGGCGGCTGCACTCCCTGGACTGAACGCCGGGCGGGTCCGCCGCGGCGCGCACGCGCGGCCGGACCGTACGGCGCGCGGGCCGTTGCGGCCGGCGCGCAGGTGGCTAGGGTCGGGAGATGGCTGCCGACGTGTTCCCCCCGACCGAGCCCGGGCCGCTGCCGTCACCGGAGCCGCTGCCGTCCCGGAGCCCGACCCGATGCCCACGCCGGGCCGCCACCGCCGGAGCCGACGCCACCGGCGCCCGGTCCGCCCGAGCCCACCCGCGAGCCCCTGCCCCGGTGCCCGACGAGCCGTCGCCGGGGCCGGACCCCACGCCGCTGCCCGAGCCGGGTCCGGCGTTCGGGAGCCCGGCGCCCGGCGTCGCCTGACGCCGGTCGCTCAGTCGGCGATGTCGGCGATGACCGCGCCGTTGCTCACCGTCTGGCCGACGGTCGCCTTCAGCCCGGTGACGGTGCCGGCCTTGTGCGCGGTGATCGGCTGCTCCATCTTCATCGCCTCGAGCACCACGACCAGGTCGCCGGCCTCGACCGACTGACCCTCCTCGACGGCGATCTTGACGATCGTGCCCTGCATCGGTGCGGTCAGGGTGCTGCCGGAGACCGCGGCGCCGGACCGGGCGCCGCCCGAGCGCTTGGGCGCCTTCTTCTTCGCCGCCCCACCCCCGGCGAGGGACAGGCCACCGGGCAGGACGACCTCCAGGCGCTTGCCGCCGACCTCGACCACGACGCTCTGCCGCTCGCCGTCCGCCTCGGGGGCCGAGGCGATGGGCCCGTCGTACGCCGGGATGGTGTTCTCGAACTCGGTCTCGATCCAGCGGGTGTGCACGCTGAAGGGCTGCTCGGGGTCCTCCGGCGCGAAGGCCGCGTCGCTGACCACGGCGCGGTGGAAGGGCAGCACCGTGGGCATGCCCTCGACCACGAACTCGGCCAGCGCGCGGCGGGCCCGCTCGAGCGCCTCCTGCCGGTCGCGGCCGGTGACGACCAGCTTGGCCAGCATCGAGTCGAACGCGCCGCCGATGACGTCGCCGGCCTCCGACCCCGGAGTCCAGGCGCACGCCCGGTCCCGACGGGGGCCGGAACACCGAGACCACCCCGGGGGCGGGCAGGAAGCCCCGGCCCGCGTCCTCGCCGTTGATCCGGAACTCGATCGAGTGCCGCGTGCGGGGCCGGGTCGGGATAGCCGAGCTCCTGGCCCTCGGCGATGCGCAGCTGCTCGCGCACCAGGTCGATGCCGGTGACCTCCTCGGTCACGGGGTGCTCGACCTGCAGGCGGGTGTTGACCTCGAGGAAGGAGATGGTGCCGTCCTGGCCGACGAGGAACTCGCACGTGCCCGCGCCGGCGTACGACGCCTCGGTGAGGATCGCCTTCGAGGCGCGCACCAGCTCGGCGTTCTGCTCGTCGGTGAGGAACGGCGCGGGCGCCTCCTCGACCAGCTTCTGGTGCCGGCGCTGCAGCGAGCAGTCGCGGGTGGAGACGACGACCACGTTGCCGTGCAGGTCGGCCAGGCACTGGGTCTCGACGTGGCGGGGCCGGTCCAGGTAGCGCTCGACGAAGCACTCGCCGCGGCCGAACGCCGCGACGGCCTCGCGGGTCGCGGACTCGAACAGCTCGGGGATCTCCTCCAGCGTGCGGGCGACCTTCAGCCCCCGGCCGCCGCCGCCGTACGCCGCCTTGATCGCCACCGGCAGGCCGTTCTCCTTCGCGAAGGCGACGATCTCCTCGGCGTTCTCGACCGGGTCGGCCGTGCCCGGCACGAGGGGCGCGTTCGCGCGGGCCGCGATGTGACGGGCCTTGACCTTGTCGCCGAGGGCGTCGATCGCCGCGGGGGAGGGACCGATCCAGGTCAGCCCCGCGTCCAGCACCGCCTGGGCGAAGGAGGCGTTCTCGGCGAGGAACCCGTAGCCGGGGTGCACCGCGTCCGCACCGCTGCGGCGCGCGACGTCCAGCAGCTTCTCGGCGACCAGGTAGCTCTCGCCGGGGGTGGAGCCGCCCAGTGCGTAGGCCTCGTCGGCCACCTTCACGTGCAGCGCGTCGCGGTCCGGGTCGGCGTACACGGCCACCGACCGCACCCCGCTGTCCTTGCAGGCCCGGGCGATCCGGACGGCGATCTCACCGCGGTTGGCGATCAACACTGATCTGATGGGAGCCATGGCAGCGGAGCCTAGCGGGTGTCCCGGGGCTGACCGGGATGACGGCTGGCACGGCGCGACGCCTACCCTCGGGGCATGACCTCCGTACCGCACGTGTCCCTGTCCGCAGGCTCCACCACCATCGACATCCCGCAGCTCGGCTTCGGCGTCTGGCAGGTCCCGGACGCCGACGTGACCGACGCGGTGACCACCGCCCTCGAGGTCGGCTACCGCAGCATCGACACCGCGGCCGCCTACGAGAACGAGGACGGCGTCGGCCGGGCCCTCGCCCGCACCGACGTCCCGCGTGAGGAGATCTTCCTGACCACCAAGGTCTGGAACGACCAGCAGGGCTACGACGCCACGCTGCGCTCCTTCGACGCCTCCGCCAAGCGCCTCGGCCAGGAGACCGTCGACCTCTACCTGATCCACTGGCCGGTGCCGGCCAAGGACGCGTACGTCGACACCTGGCGCGCCCTGCTCGAGCTGCGCTCGCAGGGGCGCATCCGCGCCGCCGGGGTCTGCAACTTCCAGCCCGCGCACCTGCAGCGGCTGCTCGACGAGACCGGCGAGCTGCCGGCCCTGAACCAGATCGAGCTGCACCCGCGCCTGCAGCAGCGCGAGCTGCGCGCCTTCCACGCCCAGCACGGCATCGTCACCGAGGACTGGAGCCCGCTTGGCCTCCGGCGGCGAGCTGCTTCAGGACCCCGTGATCACGGGGATCGCGCAGCGGCTCTCGCGCACCCCCGCCCAGGTGGTCCTGCGCTGGCACGTGCAGCTCGGCCACGTCGTCATCCCCAAGTCGGTGACGCCCTCGCGGATCGCCGAGAACTTCCAGATCTTCGACTTCGAGCTCGAGCCCGGGGACCTCGCCGCGATCGAGGGGATGGACCGCGGCGAGCGCACCGGCCCCGACCCCGACACCTTCAACCTCGGCGCCTGACCCACCCCCCAAACCTGGGGGTTCTGCGGGCCACGCTCTCGCAGACCTGAGGGTTCTGCGCGCTGCGGTCGTCGTGTCCCGGGGTGGCTTGCCGCCACCTCGGGATGCGAGAGGATGCGGCCGTGACCGCCAACGACAACACCCGACCGCTCGAGGCCGAGGTGCGCCGGGACCTCTCCAGCACCCTGTCCTACGGCGACTACCTCCGGCTGGACCAGCTTCTGGGCGCCCAGCACACCCTGAGCGTGCCGCCGCAGCACGACGAGCTGCTCTTCATCATCCAGCACCAGACCACGGAGCTCTGGCTCAAGCTCGTGCTCCACGAGCTGCGCTCGGCCCGTGACCTGCTCCGGGCCGACGACCTCGCGCCCGCGCTCAAGCGCCTGGCCCGGGTCAAGCACATCCAGAAGACGCTGACCGAGCAGTGGTCGGTGCTGGCCACCCTCACCCCCACCGAGTACGCCGAGTTCCGCGGCTTCCTGTCCACCTCCTCGGGCTTCCAGTCCTGGCAGTACCGCGCCGTGGAGTTCATCCTCGGCAACAAGAACGCCGACATGCTGCGCGTCTTCGACCACGACCCCGCGGCCCAGGCCGTCCTCTCGCAGCTGCTCCACGAGCCGGGCGTCTACGACGAGTTCCTCGCCTACGTCCACCGGCGCGGGCTACCCGTGCCGGCCGAGCTGCTCGACCGCGACTGGACCCTGGCCCACACCTTCACCCCCGAGCTGGTGCCGACCTTCACCCACATCTACGAGCACGCCCACGAGCTCTGGACGCTGTACGAGGCGTGCGAGGAGCTGGTCGACCTCGAGGACAACTTCCAGCTCTGGCGCTTCCGGCACCTCAAGACGGTCGAGCGCACCATCGGCTCCAAGCGCGGCACCGGCGGCTCGAGCGGCGTCCCCTTCCTGCGCCGCGCGCTCGAGCTCACCTTCTTTCCCGAGCTGTACGCCGTGCGCGCCGAGATCGGCACGCCGGCACCCTGAGCGGCGGGTCGCCCGCGCAGCCGCCGCGCGGCGGCCAGGCGGAACGGCTCAGCGACGCGCCCGCAGGTCGGCCTCGCACCGGCGCTCGAGGTCGGCCAGCTCGGCGAGGGAGTCCTCGATGTCCTGGCGCCGGCGCTCCAGCTCGGCCCGGCGGTCGCCGATCTGGCCCAGCAGGTAGGTCAGCTGCCCCGCCTCGCCGGGCTGCTCGTCGTACATGTCGATGATCGTGCGGATCTCCTCCAGCGGGAAGCCGAGCCGCTTGCCGCGCAGGATGAGGTTGAGCCGCGTGCGGTCGCGGCGGTGGTAGACGCGCGTCGTCCCGCGGCGCTCGGGGGAGATCAGGCCGAGGTCCTCGTAGTGCCTGCACCGTGCGGTGGGTGACCCCGAACTGCTCGGCGACCTCCGCGATCGTCCAGGTTCGTCCCGTCGGCCCCGCCTCGGTGTCGACGGGGGCCGTGGCGGGGGCGTCGGACGGGGTTGTCACGGCGCCCATCGTGCTTTACGTTGACGTCAACGTCAAGCAACCGTCGGGCGATCCTCGACGTCCACGAAGGGCCACCGATGTTCGAGCTGAGCAAGGACCATCAGGAGTTCCGCACGCTGGTGCGCGACTTCGCCGAGGCGGAGGTCGCGCCGCACGTCGCGCGATGGGACCGGGAGCACCACTTCCCGGTCGACCTCGTCCCCAAGATGGGCGACCTCGGGTTGTTCGGGATGGTCGTGCCCGAGGAGTTCGGCGGCGCCGAGTCGGACTTCACCTCCCTCTGCGTCGCCATCGAGGAGCTCGGTCGCGTCGACCAGTCGGTCGGCATCACGCTGTCGGCGGGTGTGGGTCTGGGCATCAACCCGATCCTCACCTACGGCACCCAGGAGCAGAAGGAGCGCTGGCTGCCCGACCTCGTCGCCGGGCGCGCGCTCGCGGCCTTCGGTCTGACCGAGCCCGAGGCGGGGTCCGACGCCGGTGCCACGCGCACCAAGGCGCGGCTCGAGGGCGGGGAGTGGGTCCTCAACGGCGCCAAGGCCTTCATCACCAACAGCGGCACCGACATCACCTCCGTCGTCACCGTGACCGCCCGCACCGGGCAGAACGAGGACGGTACGCCGCAGATCAGCGCGATCATGGTGCCCGCCGGCACGCCCGGGTTCACGGTCGAGACCGCCTACGACAAGCTCGGCTGGCACGCCTCGGACACGCACGGACTGTCCTTCAGCGACTGCCGCGTGCCGGCCGACCACCTGCTCGGGCAGCCGGGGACGGCTTCAAGCAGTTCCTCAAGACCCTCGACGACGGCCGGATCGCCATCAGCGCCCTCGCCGTCGGCCTCGCGCAGGCGTGCCTGGAGGCCTCCACCGACTACGCCCGGACCCGGATCGCGTTCGGCCGGCCGATCGGCGCCAACCAGGGCGTCTCCTTCCAGATCGCCGACCTCGCCGT
Source organism: uncultured Actinomycetota bacterium (assembly GCA_963724015.1). Classification (GTDB taxonomy): domain Bacteria; phylum Actinomycetota; class Actinomycetes; order Actinomycetales; family Dermatophilaceae; genus CAVRTM01. The sequence goes on along the minus strand of CAVRTM010000012.1, from coordinate 4,653 downwards.
CATGGTGGAGGCCGCCCGCGCCCTGACCTACAAGGCGGCCTGGCTCAAGGACGAGCTCAACGCCGGGCGCCGCTCCGTGGCCGAGGTGAAGCAGGCCGCCGCCGTGTGCAAGCTCTACTCGACCGAGGCGGCCGTCTCGGCGACCCGCATCGCGACGCAGGTCTTCGGTGGCAACGGCTTCATGGAGGAGTACCCCGTGGCGCGGTTCTACCGCGACGCCAAGATCCTGGAGATCGGCGAGGGCACGAGCGAGGTCCAGCGGATGGTCATCGCCCGCGGGCTCGGCCTGCCCAGCTCCTGAGCCGGCGCGCTGCCTGCCCCCCCCGCACCCTCGACGACTCCGGAGCCCCACCCATGACCGACCAGCAGCAAGGGACGTCCCCCGCGGCCTCGGCGCCGTTCGCCGGGCCCACCGAGGGCGGTGACGCCCGGGTGGCCGACGTACGGCGGCGGCTGAGCGCCGCCCACGCGGCGTCGTCCGCGCCGCCTGCCAAGGCCAGGGCCAAGCTGGACGCCCAGCACAAGCTGTACGTCCGCGAGCGGATCGCGCTGTTGTTCGACGAGGGTTCGTTCGTCGAGGACGGGCGCTACGCCAACGCGATGGCCCCCGGCCTGCCCGCCGACGGCGTCGTCACCGGCCGCGGCACGGTCGACGGCCGGCCGGCGATCGTGGTCGCCAACGACCCCACGGTCAAGGCCGGTTCCTGGGGCGCCCGCACGGTGGAGAAGATCGTGCGTGCCACGGAGATGGCGCTGCGGGAGGAGCTGCCGATCTTCTGGTTCGTCGACTCCGCCGGCGCTCGCATCACCGACCAGGTCGAGCTGTTCCCGGGGCGCCGCGGTGCCGGGCGGATCTTCCACAACCAGGTGGCGCTGTCGGGCAAGGTGCCCCAGATCTGCTGCCTGTTCGGGCCGTCGGCGGCCGGCGGCGCCTACATCCCCGCCTTCACCGACATCGTGATCATGGTCGACGGCAACGCCTCGATGTACCTCGGCAGCCCGCGCATGGCGGAGATGGTGGTGGGGGAGACGGTGTCCCTCGAGGACATGGGCGGTGCCCGGATGCACTGCACCGTCTCCGGGTGTGGCGACCTCCTGGCCACCGACGACCACGACGCGATCGAGCTGGCGAAGCTGTACTTCTCCTACCTGCCCTCGAGCTGGCGCTCCGAGGCGCCGTCGTACGTGCCCGAGGAGCCGGCGGTGCCGCTGACGCGCGGCACCGTTCCCGAGGTCGAGAGCCAGCCGTTCGACATCCACGAGGTCATCGACGGCCTGCTGGACGACGACTCCTTCTTCGAGGTCAAGCCGCTGTTCGCCGCCGAGCTCGTGACGGGGCTCGGGCGGATGGGCGGCGAGACCGTCGGCATCGTGGCCAACAACTCGGCGGTCAAGGGCGGGGTCCTCTTCGCCGACAGTGCCGACAAGGCGGCTCGGTTCATCTGGCTGTGTGACGCGTTCTCGATCCCGCTGGTCTACCTGGCCGACGTACCGGGGTTCATGATCGGGTCGGAGGTCGAGCGCGGCGGCATCATCCGGCACGGAGCCAAGATGATCACCGCCGTCTCGGAGGCCACGGTGCCGCAGTTCTCGGTCATCGTGCGCAAGGCCTACGGCGCGGGGCTCTACGCCATGGCCGGTCCGGGGTTCGGTCCGGACGCGACGCTGGCGCTGCCCACGGCCCGCATCGCCGTGATGGGTCCCGGAGGCTGCCGTCAACGCGGTCTACGCCAACAAGATCAGCGAGATCGCAGACCCGGCCGAGCGCGAGCAGTTCGTCCAGGACCGTCGGCGGGAGTACGAGGAGGACGTCGACCTCGAGCGCCTGGTGGCCGACCTGGTCCTGGACGGCATCATCGAGGCCGACGAGCTGCGGGCCGAGCTGCTGCACCGCCTGCGTTATGCCGCACGCCGGGACCGCGCCTTCAGCACCCGCCGGCGCGGGGTCCCGCCCGTCTAAGGGGTGTCGGCGGGACGGTGGCGCGCCGACGCGTCCCGCACGTGCCACGCGGAGCCCGTGCAGCGCCCCCCAGGTGGTCCGGGCGCCCGCAGATCCCTGCTAATCTCCTCCTCGGCCCACAAAGCCAGCCCCGCACATCATCGCCCACCGTTCCGGTGGGCAACGATTTGACGGGCCTGGCCGGCCGACGTAAGTTTGAACGGTTGCCCCGAAGGCTCCAGCAGGTGCAGATCACGCTCGTCGCGAGACGGAATGCGATTTGGATCGGTGGGGTGGGGTGAGGTAAGTTTGAACGGTTGCCCCGGAGCCGAGTTAGCGCGTCGTGTGGTGGTGCGTGTCCGACACTTGAGAACTCAACAGCGTGCCAAAAATCGATGCCAAGTTTGGTTGTCGGCCCTGGTTGCTTGAGCCGTTTGTGGTTTGGGTGGGTTGGGTTGGCGATGTTTTTCTTTGGTTGATTGATGGATTCAAGTCCAGCGGGCTTGGTTCTGTATTCAGCTGGAATCAGTGACCCTTCGGGGTTTGTTTTTCTGCCGCCCTTTTGTGGTGGTGGGCAAGACATCTACGGAGAGTTTGATCCTGGCTCAGGACGAACGCTGGCGGCGTGCTTAACACATGCAAGTCGAACGGTGATCTGGGTGCTTGCACCTGGTGATCAGTGGCGAACGGGTGAGTAACACGTGAGTAACCTGCCCTTCACTCTGGGATAACTCCGGGAAACCGGGGCTAATACCGGATATGACACCAATCCGCATGGGTATGGTGTGGAAAGTTTTTCGGTGGAGGATGGACTCGCGGCCTATCAGCTTGTTGGTGAGGTAATGGCTCACCAAGGCGACGACGGGTAGCCGGCCTGAGAGGGCGACCGGCCACACTGGGACTGAGACACGGCCCAGACTCCTACGGGAGGCAGCAGTGGGGAATATTGCACAATGGGCGAAAGCCTGATGCAGCGACGCCGCGTGAGGGATTAAGGCCTTCGGGTTGTAAACCTCTTTCAGCAGGGAAGAAGCGCAAGTGACGGTACCTGCAGAAGAAGCACCGGCTAACTACGTGCCAGCAGCCGCGGTAATACGTAGGGTGCGAGCGTTGTCCGGAATTATTGGGCGTAAAGAGCTTGTAGGCGGTTTGTCGCGTCTGCTGTGAAATCTCAAGGCTCAACCTTGAGCTTGCAGTGGGTACGGGCAGACTAGAGTGTGGTAGGGGAGACTGGAATTCCTGGTGTAGCGGTGAAATGCGCAGATATCAGGAGGAACACCGATGGCGAAGGCAGGTCTCTGGGCCACTACTGACGCTGAGAAGCGAAAGCATGGGGAGCGAACAGGATTAGATACCCTGGTAGTCCATGCCGTAAACGTTGGGAACTAGGTGTGGGCCTCATTCCACGAGGTCCGTGCCGCAGCTAACGCATTAAGTTCCCCGCCTGGGGAGTACGGCCGCAAGGCTAAAACTCAAAGGAATTGACGGGGGCCCGCACAAGCGGCGGAGCATGCGGATTAATTCGATGCAACGCGAAGAACCTTACCAAGGCTTGACATATACCGGAAAAGTGCAGAGATGTGCTCCCCGCAAGGTCGGTATACAGGTGGTGCATGGTTGTCGTCAGCTCGTGTCGTGAGATGTTGGGTTAAGTCCCGCAACGAGCGCAACCCTCGTTCTATGTTGCCAGCACGTGATGGTGGGGACTCATAGGAGACTGCCGGGGTCAACTCGGAGGAAGGTGGGGATGACGTCAAATCATCATGCCCCTTATGTCTTGGGCTTCACGCATGCTACAATGGCCAGTACAAAGGGCTGCGAGACCGTAAGGTGGAGCGAATCCCAAAAAACTGGTCTCAGTTCGGATTGGGGTCTGCAACTCGACCCCATGAAGTCGGAGTCGCTAGTAATCGCAGATCAGCAACGCTGCGGTGAATACGTTCCCGGGCCTTGTACACACCGCCCGTCAAGTCACGAAAGTTGGTAACACCCGAAGCCGGTGGCCTAACTCGCAAGAGGAGGAGCCGTCGAAGGTGGGACTGGCGATTGGGACTAAGTCGTAACAAGGTAGCCGTACCGGAAGGTGCGGCTGGATCACCTCCTTTCTAAGGAGCACTGGCACCCACCTGTGCCTGGTCGGCTTCGGCCGGCGGGCCGGGAGGTTGGGTGTCCAGGTGGCCCCGTCACGGCCGAGTGTGTCGTGGGGGTTGCTCACGGGTGGAACATCGATTAGTTGGCGCCGGCACTCCTGTGCCGGCTCACCAGTACGGCCTGGCTCCCTTTGGGGGGTGGGTCGTGGAGGGTGGGCCGGGTGGGGTGGTCGGTGCCTGGCACGTTGTTGGGTCCTGAGGGGTCGGGCGACAGCTCGGGAGCCTTTCGGAACGGGGCCTGGTCCTGGTCATACCGCATCCGGCGTGGGTGTGGGTGCCAGTTTCGGATCGGGTCACCGCCTGTATGTTGAGAACTACACAGTGGACGCGAGCATCTTTGTGGCCAAGTTTTTAAGGGCACACGGTGGATGCCTTGGCACCAGGAACCGATGAAGGACGTAGGAATCTGCGATAAGCCACGGGGAGTCGATAACCAGACTGTGATCCGTGGATTTCCGAATGGGGAAACCCGGCTGGAGGCAAGTCCAGTCACCCGCATCTGAACACATAGGGTGCGTGGAGGGAACGTGGGGAAGTGAAACATCTCAGTACCCACAGGAAGAG